>CAXXHY010000011.1:0-194056 GCA_963667575.2 Desulfovibrionaceae bacterium
CAGGGAACTTGACGGAATAGGATCCGCCGAAACCACAGCAGACCTCTTCTTCCGCATAGGGCACGTATTCGCAACCAGCCGTACGCAGCAGTTTGCGCGGCGCTTCATGCACATCCAGGCCGCGGCAGAGGTGGCAGGGCGCATGATAGGCCGCCTTGGTGGCGGAGGAACGGAATCCGCTCGATTCCACGCCGAGCACATCCTGCATGAAGCTCGAGTAGTCGATGATCCGGTCGGCGAAACGCTTGGCCAGCAGTGCGTATTTGTCGCCCTGCGGGAAGATCTTGGTGTAATGCTTCAGGTGGTTGGCGCAGGACGGGCACAGGCTGATGATGTAATCCACGTTGGCCGGATCAAAAGCCTGGATATTCTGCAGGGCCACTTCCTTTTCCGCGTCGCTGGCTCCCATCATCATCAGCGGCAGGCCGCAGCAGCTCTGACCTTCGGGGAAAACCACATTGACGTCGTGGCCTTCAAAGGTACGCATGCCGGCTTCCAGCTGCTCCGGATAGATGAAATCCTGGGCGCAGCCCGCGAAGATGTCCTACGGTATAGCGCGGCTGTTCCACGGGTCTTGTTGATGCTTCGGGAAGATGTCGCGGAAGGGTTTATCCGCAATACGCGGCAGTTCGCGGAACTTCTGGTCCTTGGCGAAGATCATGGGCAGATGGCGGATGAACGAACCGCCGGTTTCGCCTTTTTTCTCGCCAAAGGGTTTTTGGGCGAAGCGGGCCGAACGCAGCAGGCCGTGGAAGAAAGCGGCGGTTGCGCATGGCCATGGAGAGCAGCTTGTTGTCCAGGCTGGGGCCGGTTTCGTCCTGAATGCGGGCCAGAATGCGTTTGATGAGCCAGGGCAGGTCGATGCCCGCGGCGCAAACGCTTTTGCAGGCCTGGCAGTTGATGCAGTTTTGTACGAGGTTGCGGGCGTTTTCGCGGCCGTGGAAGAAAGTAGGTCAGAATCAGGCCGATGGCGCCGATGTAGATATGGCCGAAGTCATGGCCGCCCACCATGCGGTACACAGGGCAGACATTGGCGCAGGCGCCGCAGCGTACGCAGCGCAGAACCTGCTTGAAGTCCGGATCCTCGGCCATCATGCGGCGGCCGTTGTCCAGCAGAACCACATGATATTCCTTGGTGTTGTCGGGTGCGGTCTTGCATTCGTTGGCGCCGTGGACCCAGGTGACGTAGGAGGTCAGAGCCTGGCCCGTGGCGTTGCGCGGCAGCACTTTCAGCACCTTGAGCGCGTCCTTGAGCGTGGGCGTGAGTTTATCGATGCCCGCGATGGCCACATGTACGCGGGGCAGGGTGGTCACCAGGCGGGCGTTGCCTTCGTTGGTGACAATACCGATGGCGCCGTTCTCTGCAACGCAGAAGTTTGCGCCGGAAATGCCCATGTCGGCTTCCACGTATTTCTGGCGCAGTTCGCGCCGGGCAACCTTGACCAGCTTTTCAATGTCGTTGGTCTGCATGTTGCCGGTTACCTGGGTGAACAGTCCGGCGACCTGATCCCGTGAAAGGTGAATGGCGGGCATGACCATGTGGCTGGGGCCTTCGTGGCGCAGCTGAATGATCCATTCGCCCAGGTCCGTTTCCGTCACTTCCATGCCGTAGGCTTCGAGGTGATGGTTGAGCAGGGTTTCCTCTGCGGTCATGGACTTGGATTTGACGATTTTTTTGCAGCCTGCCTTTTTGGCGATATTGGCTATGATCTCGTTGGCTTCATTGGCGGTCTTGGCCAGATGCACAGTTGCGCCGGCAGCTTCGGCGTTCTTCTTGAATTCCTCGTACAACTCGTCGAGGTGATCGATGGCCTGGTCTTTGGCAGCCGCGATTTCGGCAATCAGCGACGTGGGGTCCATCCCGGCAAACGCGTTGGCGCGGCCCTGCGGATAGGCTACGGCGAACTTGTCCATGGCCTGGCGCAGAAAATCATTGTCCAGCGCGCCCTGCAGCTCTTCCTTATACTCTTTCAGTGTCTTGCGTTCTTGCATTACGCGTCCTCCATGAGCAGAATGTGCAACTCGAGCGGACCGTGCACCCCGAGCGCCAGCACCCGTTCAATATCCGCCGTACGGCTCGGACCGGTGATGAAAGCCGTATAGGACGGATTTGCCCCCATGAGCCCGGAAAGTTTTTCTTCTGCGGCCAAGGAATCGGCCACAATATCGGACTTGCGCAGCAAGGCCACGTGAATCTCCGAAACCATGGTGGAGAGACGGGTTTCCTCGCTGTTGGAATTAAGGATCAAGGTACCGGTATCGGCAATGCCGCCGTCGCAAATGGTAAACCCGATGTCGATTCCGCCCAGATGTTCGCGAAGGCCGCTATCGATGCAGACAAAGCCGTTCTTGTCACAGAGCTTCTGGAGCTTTGCGAACTGTTTGGCTTCAAGATTGGGAGCAGCTACGACTTTGGCTTGCTTGGTGTCACAGAGATCTTCGGCTTTTTTGGAAAGCGCTTCGCCACAGCCCGAGATGAGCAGCTGGCAGGCTTCCTTCTTACCGCAAAGATCGATCACGTACGCAAAAGCCGCGTCCAAAGATGCTACCTCCTCAACCTTAGCGGAAACCAGGCGGCTTTTTTCTTGAAAAAGCGCGAGGAGTTGATCATTGACCATGGTTCCTCCTTATGGGTCCTTGCCTAGAGGCCCGGACCAAGGGCCAAAGGGTTCCAGAAATAAATATGGGCATTGAACGGAAGTATATGAGTTTGCCGGAGTACCGGCAGAGCGCACTGCCATCCATTCAACGCTCCCTTTTTGATCACGTCAATAGGTGCTCAAAAGTTCATTATGTTGATACGGCGCCCGTTTCGACGGGGATCGAAACGGACGCCGCGCAAAGTACGAATGGACCGGCTCTACAGAGTCTCGGCGTATATTTCTATGACATGTTTTACGGCCACATCGCCGTTTTTCTGGGAGAGCATGTCCGAAAGCTGCATCATGCAGGCAGGGCAGCTGGTCGCTACCACGGCCGCTTTGCTGGCTATGACATTGTCGGCCTTTTTGGAACCGATCTCCTGCGAGAGGTCGTAGTGGAACAGGTTGAAGCTGCCGCCGTTGCCGCAGCAGACGCCGGCTTCGTTCATCTCCACGTATTTGACGCCCTTGCTGGCCTTGAGAAGTTTGCGGGGCTGTTCGGTGACGCCCAGCGAATTCTTGAGGTGGCAGGGATCGTGGTAGGTGACGGTCCTGTCGCCCATGGTCTCCAGTTCCTTGATGCCGAGCACGTCGATGAGGAACTGGCTGATGTCCATGACCTTGGCGGAGAAGGGTTTGACCGTTGCGCTCAAGGCCTCGCTGCCGACCATGGTGGGCCAGAGTTCCTTGATGGTGGACGTGCAGGTGGCGCAGGGCGTCACCACGTACTGGAAGTCCGTGCTTCCGGTGCCCATCTTGAAGGCCTTGGCATTGATGTTGACCATTTTTTCAAAGCCCTTGCGGTCGCCGCTGGAAAGGGCGGGGATGCCGCAGCAGGCCTGACCTTCGGGCATCCAGATACCGACGCCGTGGTGGCGCAGCACCTTGACCACGGCCTTGGCCACATGGGGGTAGATCTTGTCCATCACGCAGCCCGGATAAAAGGCCACGGTGATGCCGGAAGCGCCCGCGGGTTCGTTGAGCGAGGGCATTTCCTTGTGAAAGGGTTCGCCGGTGAGCTTGGGAAAATGGCGGTCCGCGATGACAGGCATCTGAAAACGCGCGCATGAGGTTCCCAAAAGATCATTGGCGGGTTTGGTGAACAGCCCCTGGAATTTGGATCCCATGGAAATCAGGCTGTTGAACAGCTTGGGATGGGTCAGCAACTGGCGGAAGACCACCTTCTTGGTCGGAGACAGGCCCAGATAGCCGGTCATGATGGCTCTGGCCTTGAGGAAGATGTCCGTGATCTTGACGCCGCTGGGGCAGTTCTTTTCGCAAGTGCCGCAAAGCAGGCAGCGTGTGAGTTTGTCGTTGACCTGATCCGGGTCTTTGATCATTTCCGCGGCAAGATGTTCGAGCAGGGCGATCTTTCCGCGCGTGACGTCGGCCTCGAAGCCGGTTTGTCCGAATACCGGACAAACAGCCTGGCACATCCCGCATTTCATGCAGTTTACAAGCAGGTCGTCAAGCTCCTGCAACATGGTGGCGAGTTCGTGAATGTTGGACATTATCGCCTCCTAACTGAAGATTTTGCCGGGATTGAGAATCCCTTTGGGATCCAGGGCTTTCTTCATTGCGCGGTAGTATTCGATGGTTGCTCTGCTGGTTTCCAGTTCCATGTATTTGCTCTTTGCCATGCCAATGCCGTGTTCGCCAGAGAGTGTGCCTCCAAGGCCCAGAGCAGCGTCGAAAATGGCGTCAATGGCCTTTTCCACACGGCTCCACTCCTGTTTGTCGCGCTTGTCGGTCAGGATGGTCGGGTGCAGGTTGCCGTCTCCGGCATGGCCGAAGGTGCCGATGGTCAGATTGAAATCCTTGGCGACCTTGTCCAGAGCCTGCATCATGGCAGGAATCTTGGAGCGGGGCACTGTGGCGTCTTCCAGCACGCAGGTGGGGCGCAGATTGGCCAGGGCGGGCAGGGCGTCGCGGCGGGCCTGCCAGACCTTGTCGCGCTGTTCCTTGTCTTTGGCGACATCAACGCTTGTGGCCTTGTGCTCCATGCAAATGGTACGGACTTTTTCAGCGTCTTCCTCCACCTGTGCGGGGTGGCCGTCAACTTCGATAAGAAGCAGGGCGGCGGCTTCAGTGGGCAATCCGGCCTTGCGGAAATTGTCCACCGTACGGATGGTGAAGTTGTCGAGAAATTCGAGGGTCGCCGGTACGATCTTGGCGGCGATGATGGCGGCTACGGTCTGGCATGCGGCCTGGATGTCGTCATACACGGCCAGCATGGATTTGGCGGCTGCTGGCGGGGGCACGAGTTTCAGAATCAGCTCGTTGAACACGCCGAGGGTGCCTTCGGATGCGGTCATCAGACCGGGCAGGTTGTAGCCGGTAACGCATTTGACGGTTCTGGAACCGCTTTTGACCAGTTCGCCGTTGACATCGAAAAAGGTGATGCCCATCAGGTAGTCTTTGGTAACGCCGTACTTGAGACCACGCAGGCCTCCGGCGTTTTCGGCCACGTTGCCGCCCAGGGTGGAAACAGCCTGAGAGCCGGGATCCGGCGGATAGAACAGGCCTTCCTTGGCTACGGCAGCGGCGAATTGAGCAGTTACAACACCGGGTTCGACCCTGGCATAGAGGTCTTCCTTGTTGATTTCAAGGATCTTGTTCATGCCGTTGGTCAGCACCACGATGCCGCCTTCGTCTGGAATGGTTCCGCCTGAAAGATTGGTGCCGGCTCCGCGAACGGTCAGTTTGAGACCATTATCGTTACAGAGCTTGACCACCCTGCCCAGCTGTTCGCTGTTGGACGGGCGCACCGCCACCGAAGGAACCTTCGGGTCGAGAACGGCTGCATCATAAGAATACGAATGGCGCTCGGATTCGCCGGTAAGGACATTTTTTTCGCCGACGATGGCGGCGAATTCCTTGATGAGTGCCTCATTGCTGGACATATTTTTCCTCCTGCGGAGTTATATGAAGCCGGGCGGAAAAAGACTCCGCCCGGCAATTTGAATATCAGTTTTAAAACAGGTGCGGAAGGAATACGAAGCTCATAAGTGTTGCTACGATTCCCACGACCGTACCGTACAGCAGGAAGGGCCAGAAAGTCTTTCTGAGGATTGCGCCTTCCATGCCGGACAAGCCCACAACCGCGCAGCAGGCTACGATGTTGTGGATGCAGATCATGTTACCCATGGCGCCGCCGACTGCCTGGGCCGCAACGATGATCTGATGCGGCAGATGCAGTGTCTGGGCCATGCCCCACTGAAATTCAGCGAAGAGCAGGTCGGAAACGGTGTTGGAGCCGGTGATGAACGCGCCCAGGCCGCCGATGAAGGAGGCGAACATGGGCCAGGCCTGACCGACAATTCCCGCCACTGCCTGGGCAAGAGCCAGAGGCATGGAGGGGTAGTCATGGATGTTCATTGCGCCGGCAGCGGCACCGGAACCACGGAAGATGGACACCAGGGCCACGGAAAAGAACAGGGCGATGGTGGGGTTCTTCATTTTAGCTATGGATTCGGACCAGGCCTTCTTGGTCTTGGTGCCGTTCATGCCGTGCAGGGCAATGGTGATGATGGCAACCAGGATGAAGGGAATGGTACCGGGCAGGTACAGGTACGCGATGGCGCCGTTGACGCCCTTGTAACCGAGAATGTCTGTAAAGGATATTTTCTGACCAGCCAGCAGGCCCTTGAGGCCGAGTTCCGGAATACGGGTGATAACCAGAATCAGGCCGATGAGAATGTAAGGCAGCCATGCTTTGAACTGGCTCATATGGGATTCGAACTTGCAGTCTTCCTCAGGACGAACGGAACCGACCCAGTCCTTGTCCCAGGAGCTCTGCGGACCCCAGCTCCAGGTTTCCTTGGGAACACAGATGCCGCGTTTGGCACCCCAGACAACCACGCCCAGACCGATGAGACCACCGATCAGAGAGGGGAATTCCGGACCGACAACCCAGGCGGTGAACATGTAGGGAACGGTAAAGGCGACAGCCGCGAATACGCAGAACTTCCAGGCGCGGAAGCCGGCGGACCAGGATTTTTCCTGACCGAAAAAGCGGGTCATGAAACCAAGCATGAAAATAGGCAGGATGAAAATCATGGCCAGGTGCATCAGGGTTGCCCACTGACCCACGAGCATGTTGAAGCTTTCCATGTCGGTGAAGTTGGTCACGGTGGCAGGATCGTTGACCGCGGCCATAACCAGGTCTTTCAGGAACTTCAGGCCGAGGACAACGGGGGTGCCCACTGCGCCGAACGTAACGGGGAAAGAGTTGAACACCAGGCAGATGACTGCTGCGGCCAGAGGCGGAAAGCCGAGGCTCAGAAGCAGCGGAGCAGCCAGAGCGGCAGGGGTACCAAAACCGGCTGCGCCTTCAATGAAGGCTGCGAACAGGTAGCCGATGATGATGGCCTGCACCCGCGGGTCGGGTGAAATATTCTGGAAACCGCATTGTATGGTTTCCATACCGCCGCTGTAGGTTAGGGTGTAAAGAACGAGGATGGCGCCAAATACAATGATCAAGATACCGATGGCGGTGATCACGCCCTGTACGGACAAGGCCATGACATAACCGACCGGCAGACCCCAGGCCAGAATTGCGCCGAGAGCGGCGGCTGCCCATGCGATGGGCATGGCTTTTGTTGCAGGCCAGCGAAGGCCTACCATGAGAACCAGGGCCACGGCGATGGGTACGGCAGCAATGAGGGCCAGCATTCCAATTGGCATTGTAGACTCCTTTGCACTCCAAATGTTTGATGCCATTCGCTCCCGTGATATCGGCCATCCGGACCAATATGCGGGAGGGCAATCCCGTTGATATTTATTTAAATATCAGCAGGATGCCAGGTACTGTATAACGCTGTTCCCAAGCGCGGCCGTCATCGCAGGCGAAGCAGGATCGTCCGGAAGGATGTTGCTGCAAGAAAAAAAAAGGAAAGAGTCTCTCCTTGCCCGGTTCCTCTGTTATTTCGCAGAAACCATTCCGTCTTTGGATGCCGTCCTGACAACGTGAACCACGAATTCGGCCGGAGTCCGCTGCGCCGTCGAAGTGACGGCGACAGTTCTTCCCTTGTCCGGAAACGCTTTGTCCGCACATCTGAAAGCCAGCCTTTCAGGACAAACAGCACGTTTTTCAGTTGGAAGAATTGTTTTTGGACTGCCACTGGCGCTGCAGGAGCCGATAATCTTGAGACTCCCGCCCGCACTGGCCGGCGAAGGGATACAACGATAAAAAGACCTGCACCGGCTTCCCGAGTCGTTGCTGTGCTCCTGGACCGGTCGTGAAACAGATTTCATTTCACGACCGTTTCCAGAAGAACGGACTGCAACAACAATCACTTGGGAAATAGATGCGATCTTTGAATTAATACCATTTTTTGTATTGGAGTTCGAACATGAGGAACATATTCCTTTTACATGTCCAAAAAACAGCAATGCAGGAGCTACGGTGTGATGCTGCATCATGGCATTGATAGCATGCCTGAACAGAGCACCACGGCCTGTTGTATCGTTCAAAAACGTAGATGTATTTCTGTAGGATAAGAGAAGTGGGTTGAGAGGTTGTGAGTGTGAATCAGAAGACGAATACTTTCTGGAAGGGATATTGCCACCGAGATGCGCACGAAAGTACATGAGTACGTAGAAAAAGCTCAACGTACCAACATGGTTTTCAAAAAACGAATTTACGTTCGAAAAGTCGTGCAACGATTTCGGCATAAAATTCCTCGTGATAATACCATCCACCCGCAACAACAAATATTGCGCCTTTTACGTAATCCAGAGGAAACGAAGCTGGCGTCAAAGCAAAAATGCGACTGGTGGTTTTACCAAAATACCAAGAATCATGCCGAATCAGCTTTTAATCATATTTTTAATATGTTACAAATCTATGAAGCGCTTCAACCAAGCCAAAGCCCGTGTTTGTCCTTCAAATTCCGATTTTTCATACACTTTTCAGATTCCGGACACGATCAGCAGTCCTAAAAATCAGACAAAAGCCTTGGGGCCGTCATAATCCTCATCTTTAGACTGCCCTACGCGCTTAAAAAAACAAAAATTATACATTTAAAATCAGACTATTTTAGTATATTTTTTAAGAAAATTTTAACTTGCCAATACGCTGATTGGTATGACCAATACCGCACGCACAAACAGGGAACCGAAGTTCTCGGTCCTGTTAAGTCCGGAAAAACCGTGTCCGGTCAGAGCGGGATATCGTTCTTTTTCAGCAAAGCATACAGGTGCGAACGGGACAATCCGGAAAGTTCGAGCATCTGGTTCACATCGCCTGCCGAGCGTTCGACAAGTTCCTGAAGATAATGCTTTTCCGCCATGTGCTTGTATTCCTTGATGGAAGGCAGTCCGGTTTCGGACTCTTCCAGGGGGGGCATGCTTTCCCTGGATTCGGGCATGGCCTCAGGGGGAGTATCGGAAAACTGCAGCTGCGCCTTGGTCACCTTGATACGCAGTTCCTGGGGCAGATGCACGCTGTAGAGGGTCTTTTCCTTGCCCGCCGCGGTTACGGCCAGCTCGAGAACATTGAAGAGCTCGCGGATGTTGCCCGGCCAGTTATAGGCCATGAGCATGTCGAAGAAGTCAGCGCCAAAGCCCTTGGGCGCCATGTCGTACTTTTCACAGAGAGTTTCCACATGGTTCAGGGCCAGGGGTTTGAGATCCTCGATACGGTCGCGCAGGGGGGGCAGATGAACGTGGATGGTCTTGAGTCTGTAAAGCAGGTCGCTGCGGAATTCCCCACGGGCCACCATGGAATCCAGATCCCGGTTGGTGGCGGATATCAGACGAAAATCGCTGCTTATCTCGCGGGTTTCGCCAATGGGACGGAACCGGCGTTCCTGCAGTACGCGCAAAAAGGACTTCTGGATGCTCATGGGCAGTTCGCCCACTTCGTCCAGGAACAGCACGCCCTTGTTGGCCAGCTGCACCAGTCCTTCCCTGTCCGAGACAGCGCCCGTATAGGCCCCTTTTTTGTGGCCGAAGAGCGTACTTTTTACCAGGCTGTCCGTAAGGGCGGCGCAATCCACCACCACAAAAGGCTTGTCCGAGCGATGGCTGTTCAAATGGATGGTTCGGGCAAAGAGTTCCTTGCCGGAGCCTGTTTCCCCGGTGATGAGCACATTGGCGTCGGAACTGGCGGCCTGGGCCAGAAGATCGAAACACGGACGCATGGCCTGGGCCTTGCCGATCATCTTGGACACATCCAACGCGCGCAGATCTGATTTACAGCGTTTTTCCGAGTGGTATTTCAAGGCCCGGTTGAGGCTCAGGCTGATCTGCTTGATGGAGGCGGGTTTGACCAGATAATCCCAGACACCACCCTGAATAGCCAGTTCGGCACCGTCCGGATCGCCTTTTCCGGTCAGGATGACCACTTCGGGCGGTTCGTTCAACGCGCGTATTTCAGGAAGCAGATCCAGTCCGTTCCCATCCGGCAGTCGCACGTCCAGCAGCATGACGTCGAATTCGTTAGCGGCAAGGGCTTCACGTGTTTCCCTGAGGGTAGCCACGGCCACGCAGTTCATTTTGTGCCTTCGGATGAGGCTGACCATGGTGTCGCGTACTTCGGGGTCGTCATCAACAACAAGAATATGGGGCATCCGCCGATACTCCTTGATTAAAACATGTTACTGTTGAGAGGATATGTTTCAACCCCGCCATTGGGGAAAGCCCCCTGGGCCGCGTCAATTCGTTTTAGCGCAATACGGTGCGTATGGCTTCTGAAAGATCCGCTTTGGTAAAAGGTTTAGGAAGAACATGACTTATATTGCCCGCGGGCTTGGTGGCGGACATCACCCGGCTGCGGCCTGAAACCAGAATGACCGGCAGTTCGGGTTTGAGCCGGGCGGCAAAACTGGCAAGGACCAGTCCGTTCACCTTGGGCATATCGTAGTCAGTGATCATCAAATCAAAGGAAGAGTCTTTTTGCAAGACCTCCATGGCCTGTTCGGCTCCTGGAACAGCTTTTACTTTGTACCCAAGGGATTGCAGGACGCGCGGAATCACCTCCAGCTGGTCCTTGTCGTCTTCCACAAACAGAATTCTTCCCTGCCCCTGCGCCGGCCCGCGCCCGGCCTGGACTTCATCATCGGACTCCGAGCCGGAATATGCGGGAAAATACACTTCGAAGGACGCGCCGGAGCCGTGTTCGCTGCATACATGCACGGCGCCCTTGTGGTTTTTCACAATGCCGAGAACAACGGACAAACCCAGGCCCGTACCTTCCGTCTTGCCCTTGGTGGTGAAAAAGGGATCGAAAATCTTGTCATTGATGTCCGGATGCACGCCAGGCCCATTGTCCGTCACTGTCAGCCTGAAATAGGTTTTTTCCTTGAGATTCAGCATGTCCGCGCCGGGTCTGTCCAGGCTGACCTCTTCAAGAGCCACCTGGAGCACGCCGCCGGATTCGCGCATGGCCTGAAAAGCATTGGTGCAGAGGTTGATGAGCACCTGATAAATCTGGGTGGGGTCCGCGAACACACGCGGCACGCTTTCGGTACGGATATCGGACTCTATGCTGATATTGCGCGGCAAAGACGAACTGAGCAGGGTCAGGGTATCGCGTACGAGTTCAGCCAGATTGGTCGTACGAAAGCCTTCCTGCGAAGGCCTGCTGAAGGACATGATCTGTTCCACCAGCAGCTTGCCGCGCTCCGAAGCCTTGAGTACGCGCTTCAGATCTTCTCCGGTGGCCGAGTTTTCATCCACATCCATCAAGGCCAGTTCCGTGGAATTGATCACGGAGGTGAGGATATTGTTGAAATCATGGGCAACACCACCGGCCAGAGCGCCTATGGCTTCCATTTTCTGGGATTGCAGCAGCTGGCGTTCCAGATTGATCTCCCGTGTGACGTCCTCGGCTGTGGACAGAGTGCCCACAACCTCCCCGGACGCATCATGCAGAGGCACCGTGTTCACTTCGAGCCAGACCTGTTCGCCGGACTTGTTATCCACATTGATACGCTGTCTGAGCAAAGGTTTGCTGCTCTGGAGCACATCACTGTCCGTGGCCAGGGACCATTCGGTGTAACTCCCCTGTTTCATTATATTGTTATCGGTCTTGTTGATCAGTTCGGATGGTTCTTCATACCCGAAAAAATCCGCATAATAACGGTTGGAGCCCAGATACCGATGCTCGGTATCTTTCCAGCAGATCAGCTGGGGAATGGTGTTCAGCAGCAGTTCCTGAAAAGACAGCTGGTTGAGAATTTTGATCGCAATGCGCTTGCGGTGCACGAAATGCATGCTCACAATCACCAGCATCAGAGTGACCAGGGCGAAGGTCACCCCCATGGTCCAGAGTATATCCTTGCTGACCTTGTAAAAAGCCTGCGGCGCATTGATGATGGTGCTGGAAGAAGGGAGCTGTTCCGGTTTGATCCCGTATTTCTGCATCTGCAAGTAGTCGAACTGATAGGGATTGTCTTCCACCACCCCTATGGGGATGGATCCGGCGGACTCTCCCTTGAGAATGCGCAATGCCTGTTCGGCCGCTGCTATGCCGTTCATGCGGCCGTCGGCCATGCGGCCGCCCACGATTCCCCAGCCCAGCAGAAAGGTCCAGCTCGAATACAGGGGCCTGGGGCTGGCTTCTGAGATCATTTTGACCACTTCTCCGGGTTCATAAAAATGGCCGTTGAGCGTATAGAAAGAGGGAATGAAATACACCAGCGTATGGGAATCCAGCTGCTTCAGCAACTTCAGGATGACGTCCAGGGACAAGCCGTTCCAATAGTCGAATTTAATTGAATCGACAAAAGGCTCGGCCGCTTCCTCCACCTGCCGGCGAATGGCCCGGCCCGTGACCGTGTCGTCCCCCACCACGACCATACGTTGCGTGCCGGGATGAAGCTTGAAAGCAAGATCCAGGGTTTCGCGAATGCCCGCCTTCTCGACAATGCCCGTAACCGGCAATCCGGCAAGACGCTCCTGATCCACGCCGTTGACGCCGCTGAATACAATGGGCACGTCCGGGAAAAGATCCTTGCGGTGCTTGAGCACGAAATCAAAGGCCCGGTTGTCAGAGGTGATGACCACGTCGAATTTGCCGGGTCCGTATTTCTCGAGCATCAGACGATGAAAACTTTCGGATACTCCCGGCTGGTCGCCGCGTTTTGAATCCAGGTATTCAATATAGAGCTGATAATCCAGACCATGTTTTGCAAAGGTCGCACGGATACCGGTCAGAATATTGTCCGACCATTTGTAGCCGTTATGATAGGAGTTCAAAAGCAGAATGGAAGGCCGCTCGTGGCACTGACCAATGGAAACCATTGAGAACAGAATAATCGCCGACAATACGATCGGCGCCAGCCAGAAACTACTCCTTGTCATACCGCGACCCCGGCAAGGCATTCGAGTTGAATAGGCGTACGGCCTGTTTTGAAAGATTCAGTTGGATCATCAGGCAAGCCAGAAGCAAAAAACACGCCTTAAAGTTACAGCTTTCGAATAATCATTCTAAACGCCTTATTTTTCATCATATATGAAAAAAGTAATTAATCAAAAGAAATCTACTGAAAACGGGTGTTTTTCCATTGTCTGTTTTTTCAGACAGTAAATATCCCTTACCCTTCACATCGAAGTATTGAAAAGCCGGGGTGGTTCTCATCATCTCATCAGGGCCTGTGGAAACATTTTCCCTCGCAGAATATTCAAGTCAGCGACTCATCAAATATTCTTCCATCAGTAACGGATCTTTGTATTATGATGTTTTGTTATGTATTTTAGCACATAACGATTGTATATTTTATAAGTACCTTACAGATAGTCAAACGTAGCCGACAAGAAACGAGTCATGACGAACATCCGCTTCTGATTGGATTTTCCTGCTCTCCTGCCTTTTTATATAGCTTCGCTCCATTTCTACTCCCTGACAGTAAAAACTTACAGGAAAATTACTGTTTGCTGGCATGCAAAAAATTGCCTACATTTCGAACCAGTTGCTCGCATCATCAATAATCAGTCCAACATTATTGCCCATTGATACGAGCAAACAAAAAGGCGTTTTTTCAAGGACAACTACGCATACCCAAAGGAAATACGAATACGGAAGCCGACGTCCATCATTATTCCGAATTTTTCGGGTCTTTTTTTATAAGAAGCTATTTAATTTCTTTTTGGTATACATTCCAGTGAATTAAAGAAACGATATGATTGGGTATGCTTTTACAAGCCGGGATATTAGAAAAATTCTAGACAAAAATCTTAAATTATTTTAACTTGTAGCGCCTTCTTGTTCGTGGCAATCAAACAAATACCACTCTTAGAAAGGTCTATCATATATGAAGCAATCTTCAGTTCTGTCTGCACTAATGACCTCCGGGCATTTCAAACAGATCCTCATAAGTCTGGGTATTGGCTCTCTGGCCATAGTCGCCACTTTTATATTTTTCCCGAATATCTATATGAAAGCCCTGGGAGTGGATTCGGCAAAGAACGAATCCGCCAGCCAGCCAGCCCCGTCCGTGGAGCTACCAGCCACGGGCAGCCCCGGCGCCATTACCGAAAACACACCTGAAAAATCCGATACTCCCATCCAAAACAGCACTGCAGATACAACCACCGAAACACAGCCTAATATTGCCTCAGTTCCTACAGACAGCACGACAGATACTCCCCAGAACGTCCTGAATTCCGCATCCCCTGCATCTCCAGTCGTCAATGCGACTGCCGAAGCAACCCCTTCGGACAAAAAAGTCGCCAAGGGCAAACTGGAACGCGGAGATACCGCAGGATCGCTGCTCTCCGAATATCTCAGCCCTTCGGACATCAAGCAGGTGGAAAGCATGTCCCAGGAAATCTACCCGCTTTCCAGACTTCAGGCAGGCAAGCCCTTTTCCATCGTCACTAGCAAGGGACAGTTCATCCGTTTCGAATACCAGATCAACAACCTGAACAAACTGATCATAGAAAAGAAAAAAGACGGTTTTGACGTCTATAAAAAAACCGTTCCCTACAAAGTCGAAGTTTCCCGTATCGAGGGTCAAATAGCCCTGAGCCTGTTCACGGCCGTGGAATCCATTGGAGAAGGTCCGGAACTGGCCATGAAGCTGGCGGACATCTTTGCCTGGGAAATCGACTTCATCCGCGATATCCGCTCCGGCGATTCCTTTTCCGCCATTGTGGAAAAACGCTACTACAAGGGAAAATTCCGGGATTACGGTCGCATTCTGGCCGCTCGTTTCGTCAATAACGGCGAAGAACACGAGGGCTTTTTTTATGAGAACGCCAAAGGCCGCCCCGGATATTACAACGCAGAAGGCAAAAACCTCCGCAAGGCCTTCCTGAAAGTGCCGCTTTCCTTTACCCGCATCAGTTCGCGCTTTTCCTGGAACCGTCTGCATCCCGTACTGCATATTTACCGTCCGCATCTCGGCGTTGATTACGCGGCCCCCACGGGCACGCCTGTCAAAGCCATCGGAGACGCCGTGGTGGTGTCCGCCGGCTGGAACCGTGGCGGCGGACGTACCGTGCACCTGCGACACATCAACGGCTACCAGAGCAAATATCTCCACCTCAGCCGGTTCGGCAGAGGCATCAAAAAAGGCGCCGAGGTCAAACAGGGGCAGGTTATCGGCTATGTGGGCAGCAGCGGCCTGGCCACCGGTCCGCATCTGGACTTCCGGGTCATGAAAGGCGGCAAATACATCAATCCCACAGCCATGAAAAATCCGCGTGCCGATTCGCTTACCACGGCCGAAATGGTTGATTTTCGTACTGATTCCCTCAAATTCGAAGCGCGTCTGAAAAACAAGAATCTGAAAGTGGACAGCAATTTCGCCATGCAGAATGGCCTGGATGATTCCTCGCTGTAGCATAACCACTTTTCATGCCTCTTTGTTTCAGACACACTGAACTGAAACAGAGAGGCTCGCATGGGACTATTCAACTTCTTCCGTTCAAATTCCAAGAGCACTTCAGCCCCCCTGGACTGGCTTCAGATCGAAATTTCCACCATTTGCCAGGCCGCATGCCTCTATTGTCCGCATACGGTCTATGCGGACCACTGGCGCAATCAACGCATGCCGCTGTCCGTCTTCTCCCAACTCAGCCATTTGTTCCAAGATACCCGCATGGTGCATCTGCAGGGCTGGGGCGAGCCCCTGCTGCATCCGGATTTTTTCTCCATGCTGGAGATGGTCAAACAGGCAGGGTGTTCCGCATCGATCACCACCAACGGACTGGCCCTCACAGAAGACAACATGCGCCGTCTGGTGGACGCAAAGCTGGATTCCATCGCCTTTTCTCTGGCCGGAGCCACAGCCGAGGAAAACGACAGCATCCGCCGCGGCACCTCTTATGAGACGGTTTTTCGAAGCATCGAACGGTTGAAGCAGATCAAGGCCGAACAAGGAGCGACAGTGCCGGAAGTGCGTATCGCGTATCTGTTGCTGCGTTCGCATCTTCCATCCCTGGAAACCCTGGTCAGCCGTCTTGCCAAAGCCCAAATACGCGAGCTGACCATATCGCCGTTATCCCTTGTCTGTTCCCCGGAGCTGGAATCCGAAACCCTGGCCCCCATCCATGAAGGCGACAAAAAGGTCATCAAATCCCTGCGCAGGAGACTGTTCGGGCTGTCCGTGGCCGCTGCGTTCCAGGGGGTGAACATCCATACGCACACCATCGTGCCCAAGCAGCAACGCAAATGTTCGGAAAATATCCGGAGCGCCATGGTGGTGGATGTCAACGGCAGATTGATGCCCTGCGTATTCGGGGCTCTTCCGGTTTCCGGCGATGTCCGCCATGTTTTTCGCGGACAACAACTGCCCTTCAAAACATATAATTTCGGACCGGCGGCGGAAACCACACTACAGCAGCTCAGATCTTCCGAGAGCTACAAATCCTTTATGCAAACATTCCCGGAACAGGGCCATTGCCCCACATGCTGGAAACGCTACGTGGTCACTGACTGATCCGGGCCTGATCCGGATTGCCCATGTGTACGGATTTCTTTTTGGTCTTTTTCTTCAGATAGTCGAGACGCACATCCACCACTTTCGGATTGGGGTAGATGTCGCGGATTGATTGGAGCAGCTCAATGGCCTTGGGGACCATGTTCATATTCTCGTAGACTTCGGCAAGCATGAAACCAGCCAGAGCTTTGCGTTCGCTTTCCACTCCCTCCAGATTCATGATCTTGAGCAACAGCTCCTTGATGCGCTCCTGATTTGTTTTGGGATCAAAAGCGCGGACCTGGGCCGGGGTCAGGGCTATGCTCTGCGCCTCAATGCGGCGCTGCATGTACTCCAGGGTCTGGGCCAGTTCATACAGGCACAGGGCCCTGGTATCCGGAAGGCTCGCATCGGCTTCACAGGCTTTCAGAGCCTCTTCGGCCAGGTCTATGGCATGTTGACGACGGTAGATGCGCGCCATGTGCAGATAGACCTCGGGATAATGGCTGTCGTCCAGCCCATCGATTTCCAGAGCGCTCTGCCAGGTGCCAATGGCTTCATTCCACTGTTTGGCGTCTTCCTGCAATTGCGCGAGTTTGACGCTCAGTTTCCAGGACTGCTCCGGATCGTGGGAAAACTCGAGGCTCATGGCCTCCAGAAGGCTGGTGGACTTGTCGTAATTACCCAGAACATTGAGAGAAATATCCAGGAGGCGGTTCCAGGCTTCCCAGCGGTAAGAGCCATCCGCATTGTATTGCAGATAGCTCTCGTAGATCCGCTCCGCCTCCGTGAAATTTCCATTGGCATACGCGACCCGTGCCGCGTCTATGTCCCCTGCATCATTCTGTTTCTGGTTGCAGCCGCACAAAAGACACAGGACAACAAAAATTGCCAGCCATACGCGCATGGACAATTTACTCTTCTTCGGGTTGCTCTTGCTCATGCACTATATCAAACCCGACCACATAGGCCTCATCGTCGACTTTCACCAGCCGTACGCCCTGTGTGGCGCGTCCGACCTGACTGATTTCGCTGACGTCGATACGGATGATCTTGTTGCCTGAAGTCAGCAACACGAGCTCATCGTGGTCAAAAACCATGGTGGCGCCGATGACATGGCCGGTCTTGGAAGTGACCTTCATGTTGATGATGCCCTTGCCGCCGCGCGACTGCTGGCGGTAGAGCTCAACAGGCGTACGCTTGCCGTAGCCGTTGGATGCGATGGTCAGCAGGGTGGCGCCGTCGTCGCCGTTGACGACAACTGCGGAAGCCACTTCATCCCTGCGGCGCAGATTAACGCCCTTTACACCGGCAGCGGCGCGTCCCATGGCCCGTACGTCATTGATGGGGAAGCGGATGGACAAGCCCTGCTGGGTGACCAGAATGACCTGGTTCTTGGGATTGACCTCGCGCACCATGAGCAGTTCGTCGCCTTCCTTGAGACCCACCGCGATAAGCCCGGCCTTTCTGGAACGGCTGTATTGTTCGGCGCTCGAACGCTTGACCATGCCCTTTTTGGTGACGAAGAGGAAATACCGTTCCGCGGCGAATTCGCGAATCGTCAATGCCGTGGTCACGAATTCCTCTTTTTCCAGAGGCAGCAGGTTGGCGATATGCACGCCCTTGGCGGTACGGCTGCCTTCCGGCACCTCGTATACGCGCAGCTGATGCATGCGTCCGCGGTTGGTGAACAGCAGCAGGTACTGGTGGTTGGACGTGGTGCAGAAGCTCTGGATCATGTCCTCGTCCGCCGTCTGTACGCCGGCTATGCCTTTGCCGCCTCTTTTCTGCTGCTGGTATACATCCAGGGCCGTCCGCTTGATGTAGCCCCGTTTGGACAGGGTGATCACGACGTTGTCGTCCGGGATCAGATCCGTCATGTCGATGCCTTCGGGCTCTTCGTCCAGAATTTCCGTACGACGAGGCGTGGCAAAGGTCTTGCGCATCTCTTCCAGCTCTTCGCGTATAACTCCCTTGAGCACTTCCACATTAGCAAGAATGCTCTGAAAGTAGGCGATTTTCTTCAGCAGTTCGGTATATTCCTCGAGCAGTTTCTCACGTTCGAGGTTGGTCAGACGCTGCAGGCGCATATCCAGAATGGCCTGGGCCTGAATTTCGCTGAATTCGAACTCGGCCATCAGGCCCTGCTTGGCTTCCGCGGGAGTTGCCGAAGCCCGTATCAGGCTGATGATGGCGTCGATGTTGTCCAGGGCTTTTTGCAGGCCTTCCAGAATGTGGGCCCGTGCTTCGGCCTTGGCCAGGTCGTAACGCGTCCGGCGGACGATTATTTCCCTGCGGTGGTCCAGAAAATGTTCCAGGACCTGCTTGAGATTCAGGAGTTCCGGCCTGTTGTCCACAACCGCCATCATGTTGATGCCGAAGCTGACTTCCAGCGGCGTGAACTTGTAGAGCGCGTTGATGACGATATCCGGGATGGTTCCCTTTTTCAGATCGATGACGACCCGGATGCCCTTGCGGTCGGATTCGTCGCGCAGGTCGGAAACACCTTCGATCTTGCGGTCGTTGACCAGATTGGCGATTTTTTCCACCATGCTGGACTTGTTGACCGCGTAAGGGATCTCCTTGATGACGATGGATTCATAGCCTTTCTTGCGCTGTTCCACCTCCACGACACCGCGGATTTTGATGCTGCCGCGGCCGTGCTCGTAAGCGTCCCGCAATCCTTTGCCCGCGTACAGGGAAGCGCCGGTGGGAAAATCAGGCGCCTTGATGTGCTGCATCAGATCCCGGATGGTGCACTCGGGGTCGTCCAGCAGCAGCAGCAGACCACCGATGAGTTCGTCCAGGTTATGCGGCGGAATATTGGTGGCCATACCAACGGCGATACCCGAAGAGCCATTCAGCAGCAGGTTCGGCACCTTGGTGGGCAATACGACTGGTTCCATCAGGCTGTTGTCGTAATTGGGCCGGAAATCCACGGTTTCCTTGTCTATGTCAGCCAGAAACTCGCTGGTAATCCGAGCCATGCGGACTTCTGTGTAACGCATGGCAGCGGCCGCGTCGCCGTCGATGGAACCAAAGTTACCCTGGCCATTCACCAGCACGTCGCGCATGGAAAAGGTCTGGGCCATGCGGACGAGCGCATCGTATACGGCAGAGTCACCATGGGGGTGGTATTTACCGATGACATCACCGACAACGCGCGCCGATTTCTTGTGCGGCCTGTTATAGGTGTTGCTCAGGTCGTGCATGGCGTACAGAATCCGCCGGTGCACGGGCTTGAGGCCGTCACGTACGTCCGGAATGGCGCGCCCGATGATGACACTGAGCGAGTACTCCAGGTACGATTTTTTGATTTCATGTTCAATATTAACGGTTTCAATCACGGTTATATCCTAATGGCTGAAAAGTATTGTTGCCCCGACAGTTCTGAAGCCTTGCGGAATATTCTTCCGAAAACCTTGTAAAAACTGATGCTGAGCGCATCCAGCACGGTGCAACATTGTATTTTTTACCCGTACGCGCCCGGACCACAGCCCGGGCCGGGGAAGGAGGCTCCGGCCCCCACGACGTTCGACGTTTCTAGATATCGAGATCCGTCACTTGCAGCGCATTGCGCTCGATGAAATTGCGCCTGGGCTCCACCTTGTCGCCCATGAGACGGGAGAATATCTCATCGGCCTGAACAGCGTCCTCGATATTGACCTGCAGCAATGTCCGCTTGTCCGGGTCCATGGTGGTTTCCCAGAGCTGTTCGGCGTCCATTTCGCCCAGACCTTTGTAGCGCTTGATCTCGATATGGCTTTTGCTTTCTTCCAGAACCAGGTTGAGCAGAGAGAAGATGTTGTCCACCTGCTGTTCCTGATCCTTTTTGATGACCACGAATTCCAAACCGCCGCAGGATTTCTTGATGAATTCCAGGCCGCCAAAGGCTTCCTTGTACATCTTGGAATTGAAGAACTCCACGGCAAAGCGGGTCTTGTGACCATTGGTGTCTTCGGCCATGAGATAGGAACGCTGTTCCACATCGCCTTCTTCGTGCAGATGGTCGAAGAAATAACCCTGCTCGCGCATGTAGGCGTAGAACTGCTCGAGAACTTCCTCATCCTGCAGAATGCCCGCGCTCAGGCGGTGTTCATAGGACAGGATCTTGAGAAACAGATCACGGTTGATGCCGACATTTTCAGCATCGCGTACGCGTTTGTCGATAAACCGGATGCCGTTGAGAAGCTCGATGATCTGCGGCCCGCTGAAAGTCATGTCGTTGGCGGAGCGCAGGGTGATCTCCCCGCTGATGTTCTGCAGCAGGAATTCGCTGAGTTCCTCTTCGCCCTTGATGAAGAATTCGTTTTTCTTGACCTTGGCCGAATACAGGGGCGGCTGGGCGATGTAGATGTAGCCCCGTTCGATGAGCTGTTCGTACTGACGGAAAAAGAAGGTCAGCAGAAGCGTACGGATGTGGGCGCCGTCGACATCAGCATCGGTCATGATCACGATCTTGTGGTAACGCAGCTTGTCCAGATTCAGATCGTCCTGGATGCTTGCGCCCATGGCCGTGATCAGGGCCTTGATTTCCTTGTTTTCCAGCATCTTGTCGAAGCGGGTCTTTTCCACGTTGAGAATCTTGCCGCGCAGAGGAAGGATGGCCTGGTGGGCGGGATTGCGCCCCATCTTGGCGGAACCGCCTGCCGAATCACCCTCGACTATGAACAATTCGCTGTCTTCGGGGTTCTTGCTCTGGCAGTCTGCCAGCTTTCCGGGCAGGGAGTTGTCGGAAAGAGCGCCCTTGCGCCGGACCAGATCCTTGGCCTTGCGCGCCGCTTCCCGGGCACGGGCCGTGTCCACGACCTTTTCCACGATATTTTTCGCTTCATTGGGATTTTCACCGAAAAAAGTGGAAAGCTGTTCGTAGACCATGCTCGAAACAATGCCCACGACCTCGCTGTTGCCCAATTTGGTCTTGGTCTGACCCTCGAACTGCGGCATGGGCAATTTTACGCTTATAACGGCCGTGAGGCCCTCACGAACGTCATCTCCGGAAATCTTCTGCTTATGTTTCTTCGGCAGGTCCGCATTCTGGATGTAGGTATTCAACGCGCGCGTCAGCGCCGTACGAAAACCGGCCAGGTGCGTGCCGCCTTCCTTGGTGCGGATGTTGTTGGCAAAGGTGTGGATATTTTCCTTGTAGCCCATGTTGTACTGCATGCCGAATTCCACGGCCACGGAGTCCACGGTGTCCAGACCGTAAATGATCTCATGGGCGATATTTTCACCTTCATTGAGATCCTTGATGAACTCACGGACGCCGCCGTCGAACTTGAAGTTGACGGATTCGTTGGTGCGTTCGTCGTTGAATTCGATTTCCAGGCCGCTGTTGAGATAGGCCAGCTCTTCGAAACGCTTGCGCAGGATGTCGAAGGAAAACTGGTTGGTCTCGAAAATCTCCTCATCCGGACGAAAACGGATGATGGTACCGGTATTCTGGGCTTCGCCGATTTCTTCCAGCTGCTTGACCGGAACACCCCGTTCGTAGCGCTGGTGGTAGCGCTTGCCGTCGCGTTTGACCACGACTTCGAGATATTCGGAAAGGGCGTTCACAACGGAAACACCCACGCCGTGCAATCCGCCGGACACCTTGTAGGTTTCGTTGTCGAACTTGCCGCCCGCGTGCAGAACGGTCATGACGACTTCCACAGCAGGCTTTTTCTGCTTGGGGTGCATGTCCACGGGAATACCGCGGCCGTTGTCACTTACGGTGACGCTGTTGTCCAGATGCAGATTTATGGTGATCTTCGTACAGGATCCGGCCATGGCTTCATCCACCGAGTTGTCCACGACTTCGTAGACAAGGTGGTGCAAGCCGCGGATGTCCGTGCTGCCGATATACATGGCAGGACGTTTGCGAACAGCGGACAAGCCTTCCAGAATGGTAATGCTGTCCGCATTGTAATCATGATGGTTTTCTGCTGCCATTTAGACTTCTTCCTCGCTGTAATACGCCTCTTCGACAATTTTCATCGGCATGATGATGACCAGGTAACTCGCGTCATTGCTGTCCCGGATGCCGCAGGGGCCTTCCGAGCCTGTCAATGTGAAGTTCAACTGTTCCGTCTCGAAATGGTTGAGAATTTCGATCAAATTGCGTGTGGGAAAGGCGATTTTAGGAATTTCACCACTGCGTTCCACTTCCAGGCTTTCCTGGGCCGAACCGACTTCCTGGCCTTCGGAGGTCAGGGACAGCTGGGTGGCTTCGAATTCGAAATAGGTGCAGCGGTTGTTTTCCGTGGTAAAAATCAACAGACGTTCCAGCGCATCCACCAGTTCGGAGCGGTTGAGCACCACGGTGGAAACGTCGTCGTCTTCCAGTTTTAACAAGAAATTCTTGTATTCCGGATAATTGTAATACGAAAGCGGCAGGCTGAAGGTCTCTTTGCCGTCCACGGTCTTCAGGAACAGCCGCTTGTTGTCGATGGTCATGCTCACTTCGGGAGCCGTGAGCCATTTTTTGAGCTCAAGCAGGTACTTCTTGTGAATCAGAATACCTTCCTCGGGCATCAGGGAGAGAATCTCGGGATTCATCAGCCTGATCATGGCGAACTGGTGACCGTTCATGCCGCAGATTTCCACGCACTGATCGTCCACCAGAGGCTTGAAGCTGATGCAGGCCACGGCTTCCATGGTATCTTCATCGCTGATGCAAAAGGAAATTCGGTCGATGATGGTCTGGAGCTGATCCCCGGACAGGCTGACGGCGTTGTCGTCGGGAAACTGGGAAAAGTTCTGGAACCACTCCGGATCGTTGAGCGGAAGCTTGTAGTGTCTTCTTCCTTGCTTGACCATCAGGGCGCTGTTGTTCTCATCGGTTTCCAGAAAGATCTCTCCTGGAGGGAGCTTTTTCACCAGGTCGTAGAAACTGCGTCCCTGCACACCGGCAAGGCCGCCGCTTTCCACCGTGGCGGGATAATCCCCGAAAAACTCGATGTTCGAATCCGTAGCCATGATCTGCAGGGACTCACTGGCATTGAGCCAGATGGTCCGTAAAAACGCAGCTCCGGTTTTGGCCGGGATGATGTTGGCGGATTTCTGAAGGCCCTCAATGATGTCTTCTTTCAATACTTTTAATTTCATATAAAATCCTTGGAGTAGTATTAGCGCTGCGTCGCTATGTTTCTAACTTGGATAATACATTGAAATATCACAAAAAATTAAAAACATTCGCTTGGTTCAAAATGAATCCTAACATCCTGGTTAGGAACAGGACCTCAATGGCCGGCATTCTGTCGACATGTTTTCTTCAGTCTTGTTATCAAATTTTTCGTTTCGTGGTCATCACCCTGTAATTTATCGATTTTTTTCACAGCGTACATGACCGTGCTATGATCTTTCCCGCCAAAGAGTCTGCCCAGTTCGGGGTAGGAAAAACCAAGCATGACGCGGCAGAGGTACATGGCCATCTGCCTGGCCTGAACAGTTTCGTTGTCACGACGGTTTTCGAACAATGTTCGTAACTGCACTCCATAGTGATCTGCCACGGTCTGGATGATGAGCTTGGGATCGATTTCCGAGGCATTGCTGTCCGTGTGGCTGATGATCTGCTGGAAGTCCTTTTCCGTGATGTTCTTGTGCATGGTCTTCTTGAAAGCGAAAAATTTAAGAAGAATGCCCTGCAGAAAACGGAAATCCTTGAAGCGCTGCGCCAGGGCAAGGATCTGCTCCTTGCTGAACTTGATTTTCTTTGTTTTGCACATCCGCTGGATGTACTTGATACGAACATCCAGGTCGGGTTCGAGCAGATTGATGATCACGCCTCCCTCGAGCCTTGATTTCAAGGGCACATCGAGAAATTCGTAATCAGCGGGTTTGTCCAGGCAGCAAAAGATCATTTGTTTTTTCTGGTCGTGAAACATGTTGAAAACATTGACAAGTTCTTCCTGAAAATCAGGAACGAGCTTTATCTGCTGAAAATCGTCCAGGAAAAGAAAGGAATGCTGACCGAGCATATGGCGTGCGGCGTGCAGATTTCCATTAAATTTTCCCATATAGGTGTGATAAAGATCGTTTATGTTGCCAAAAAAGATTTTCTCCGCCCCGTAGGTTCTGCTGAGTTCGTTTCCTATGGCGCGCAGCAGGTGCGATTTACCCGATCCGTTCTCTCCACAGATGATCAGCGGGTTGAACTGCACTTCGCTCTGTTTGACAACCTCTTCCGCCATGCTGAGCGGAAAGTAGTTCTTGTTGTTCCTGATAAACGATTCGAACGTCTGCTGCTGGCCAAAGGGATAATCCGTGCGTTTGATCCGTGTGGCGAGTTTTTCCTGTCCACCGTTTCCGCCCGAGTTGCAATTGTGGTAGCGGATCAAATATCCGGGCCCGAGAAAAATACTTATCTGGGTCTCGAACATGTCCTGAATGTTTTTTACAAACCAATCCCCAAACAGGGCGTGTGGAAAGTGAATATCCAGGCTTTTTTCTTGCTCGCACTTCTCGATTTGCAATGGTTCGAACCATTGCAGAAGTTCGGTGTTCGAAAAATTTTGCCTGAGATGACGGCGCAGGACGTCTTTCAAGAAATTATCAGGGTGAAATTGTTTGTTCCGTCTGAAAAAAAGCACGGAAACTTTAGTAAAAATAGTTGATTACCAAAAGCCAATAATCACTGTCTTGATATCAGAAAAGTTCGCTTCCGCCAAGCGATCTTTACCTTTCTGAATCCATCTGACATCAGCTTGGTTTTATTGATCAAATAAAGAGGTATTGGTGGGGACTCCGACGGAATCAGCAGCAGAAATGGGCGTCGGCCCAGACAGCCCATCCGGCGTCGGGTTTTTTAGGGGTCCAGAGTTCGGAAATAAGTGTGATGCCGTCGCCGGGTTCGAGTGGAATGGTAATGCTCTGACCAGGAGTTCGTGCGCCCATACATTCCGATGCAAAGACTTCACTGCCATTGACCAGGACTTTCAGACGCACTTTTCCCTGCAGTCCGGGATAGTCCCCATTGATGTGTCGATTGGGATTCTCCGCATCATACAGACCGATGACCGCTGAAAATGATTTTGCATTGTCTGGTGCCTGATAGGAAAGCAAGCAGTACGCTTCTGTGTACAATCCCTTGATGTAGCGTACGCCGCTTAAAAGAATAGGCGTAAAGGTATCCATCTTGTCCGTTCCGAATCCTCTGGTGATGATAGATGAATCCATGGGATCCAGGTCTGAAAGATAGGTGACGTTCTTTTTGAGTGAAACCACTTTGTAGGGTTTGACCTCTTCCACTCGTTTGCAGAATTTCTCCAGGTCGTAGTCATTGGGCCAGGAAACATTGCCACGGGTTTCTTCCACTGGCAGATGATGCTCGCCGTGTTCGATGATATCCATGACACGATAGGCATTTTCAGAGTTGTAGGCCTTGTTGCAGGTAGTGCTGGCGCCTATGCGGCAGCAGATATTACAGCAGGGATACCAGCTGGACTTGATGTGCTCTTCGAACATGTTGCGGCGGACGTCATGGTATATGTAATTGTTCCATATTTCTGAAAAATTCAATTGCTTGAGATTGCCGAGCAAGACCGTGTTGCAGTTGCCGCAGACTTCAACATTGCCGTTTGGCATGATGTACGGGGTGGTGAAGGCCTCCTCGCAATAGTCGCGGCGTTTCATGTCGTTGCTGAACACATAGCCGCTGTGCCCGTAATCCTTGCTGTTGCGCGGATTGCGTACCACGTAGCTCATTTTTTCCAGGTCCCGGGGCTGTATGAAGCCTAGCGGTTTCTGCAAACATTGCAGATTGACGCTGATCTTTCGGTAATAGGAACTGTCCACTCCTGGGACCTGCAACTGCAGCGCCTGGGTTCTGAGTTTGTATTTTTTGGCAATGGCCATGCGGCAGACCTGCTTCAGCAGACCGTTCAGTTCGCGCAATTGTCGGCAGTCGTCTTCAAAGGCCGCGTCGTCCAGGTGGAATCCCAGAATTTCCACGTCATCAACGCCCAATTCTTCATGAGCCCTGCAGAAAAAATCCGGAAAGGAGCTGAAATTCTGGCTGGTCAGCACGGTGCCCAGGCGGAAATAGGGCTTTGGGTCCATATTTTCGCGCATGCGCGCCAAACGTTGGAGCAGGGCTCCTGAGGGCAGGGCATTGGAGCCGACATCAAGGGCCTGGCCAAGATCGGCGAGCTGGCTGGTCACATCGCAGCGGATGAAATCCATCTGTCCGGACATTTTTTCCAAAAGCTCTTCGGACAGGGATTCGGCCCTGGTGATGGGGCGCATCAGGACATTGTACCAGGAACACAACTGCAGTTCGGTGTCCAGATGGCGTGAAACAAAAAAGTCGTTCCCGTAATACTGCAAGGTGGGGAAAATCTCTTCCGCTATCTTGTGCAACAGGCGGAGGTCCATATCGTGATAATCCGGATCATAGGCATCGATTTCTCCGGGCAGATTGCAGTAGCCATTGGTCCGCAACACGGCGCGAGTGGGAAAAGCGTCCAGAAAAGTCTTTTTCGATGCAATGGCATCCCAGAGGTTGTCTTCATTTTTCAGCTTGAAATATTTTGAAAAAGCCACTCTTGATTCCTTTTTTCACTTTACCGGAAAACGCCTGGTGTTCTGGTTCGCGCATTGAGCCGTTTTTGTGCCCCACCAGACGGTAATCCGGAGGCGGAGTAGGTTATGCCGGAGTATATCCTATTGGTACGCAGTATAAGTCACTACTTAGAAGTGCCCCGGGGGAAAGTCAACACGCTGTTATTCCGGTTGGAAAACGGTCCGGAATAAGGTGAATTTCCCTGGCAGGACCCTGCGGGACACAGGGAATCGGGAATTGTGATTCTTGCCAAAATATGCAAAGCCTCATACCATATTATGTTCAGGAATTGACGCCTTGTCAGCTTCAGCCTTCAGTGCAGGGAGAAAATAATGAGTAAAGATCTGAAAAAAATGTATCACGCGTTGCAGCAGGATCCTTTTCCGGAATCCATGAGCATCAAGCTCGGGGATCAGGAGCTGCAGTTCAGTAAAAGAACCTGGACCATCGGAGACGAGGTCAAGGGATTGCGGTATGGAGAGAATCCGGACCAGCCCGCGGCCTTGTACGAATTGACCGGCGGCGGACTGGAACTGGACGGTGTGAAATTTCGCGGACCCGGAAAGGGTCTGGTGTCCAGTCTCAACGAGGAGCACATGCTCCAGGCCGGCAAGCATCCGGGCAAGATCAATATGACCGATGTGGACAGCGGCATCAACATGCTGCAGTACCTCACGGCGAAACCCGCATGCGTGATATTGAAACACAACAATCCTTGCGGCGCTGCCTGGACCGACGAGGGAACAGCGGAAGCTTTGAAACGCGCTTTCTGGGCTGACCGTATCGCAGCTTTCGGCGGCACCGTGGTGATAAACCGCAAGATGGACGTGTCCACCGCCAAACAGATTGACGCCGTATACTTCGAGGTTGTCGCTGCCCCGGACTACGAACCGGAAGCCCTGGAGATTATCAAACACCGCAAAAACCTGCGGATTTTGCATATTCCGGGTCTGGCCTCTCTGGAAAAACTGACCGGCGAGCCTTTTCTGGACATCAAGTCCCTCAATGACGGGGGCATGGTGCTGCAGTTCTCCTTCCGCAACCGCATTCTGACCGAGAGCGATTTCATTCCGGCCGCGACCGAAAAGGACGGAGCCAATTATGTGGCGCGCAAGCCTTCCGCACAGGAAGCCGAAGATCTGCTTTTCGCCTGGGCCGTGGAAGCCGGAGTCACCTCCAATTCGGTGATTTTCGTCAAGGACGGCTGCAGTGTGGCTATCGGCACCGGCGAGCAGGACCGCGTGGGATGCGTGGAGCTGACCATCGGCAAAGCCTATGTCAAATACGCGGACCGTCTGGCTTTCGAACAGTTCGGACTTTCGCTCTACGAGTTGCAGGCCAAGGCCGAGGCCACTCCGGACGAAGCCGTCAACGGCACCACATACGCAGCCGGACTGGCAGCCATCAATGCAAGCACCAAGGAAGCCAAAGGCGGCATTCCGGGTTCCGTGCTCGTATCGGACGGATTTTTCCCCTTCCGCGACGGCGTGGACCTGGCCGTGAAGCAGGGCGTGGCCGCCATTGCGCAGCCCGGCGGATCCATTCGCGACTACGAAGTCATTCAGGCTGTCAACGAGGCCACCCCGCAGGTCGCCATGGTCTTTACGGGCCAGCGTTCGTTCAAACATTAAGAGAGCAACGACTCCTGCGGTTCAGAAACCTTTTTTCGAGAGGCTCCGGGCTTGTGAGAAGCCTGGAGCCTCTTGTGCCGAATCCGCTCACGACACCAGGTTATTTTTTGTAAGCGGAGCACAGCGGCAAACGTCAGGAAGCGTATTTTAGTTTCATGGCGTTTTTTTCGGGATAAGGACGGTTTTCAGCACTGAAAACGCGTCTGTTTGATCGGGGCATGGGGGGCTACGGCTCCCATGACGTTATAATTTTTACTAAGGGAGAAGTATGGGCGCTATGCGCGAAGCGGTGCGCCACCCCGGGCAGGGGTGCGTGGTGGAGTTCATGCACGGGAACAAGCCGCAGCTTGCCTGGGTGTTGGAGGAACAGAGCGGGAAATATCGTTTGCTGACCCTCAACAAGCGCGAGATGAAGCTGCAGGGGGCGCGTTTGCTTTCCTGGGCCGGACCGCAATACAACGGCGAATTTTCACGCCAGGACATTCTTACCACCCTTGCCAGCCATCAGGAGCAGCGGGAGGCTCTGGAGCAATCCATTGATCCTCTGGAGATCTGGGAACTGGCTCAGGGGGAAGTGCCCAAGGCCAGTGTGGAGTGGTTTGCCGAATTGCTCTGGGACAAGGACGAGGCCCGGGATGTGGAAAAACTGGCCGCAATCGGCCGGGCCATGCTGAATTGCAAAACCCATTTCAAATTTCAGCCTCCTGATTTTGAGATTTTTACGGAAGAAAAAGTGGAGGCCCGGCTGGCGGAAAAAAAGGCGGCGGAAGAGCGCGAACGCATTATTTCCGAAGGCAAACGCTTTTTTCACGAACTCTGGGCGCTGCGCTGCGGCAAGGCCAAATCCTTTGATCCGCCCAGGGAAGAAGATATCTTCAAGGGGCTGGAGAATCTGCTGCACATGCGGATGGCCAATCCGGACGATTCCGTGAGTGCGGCTTTGTGGAGCAGTTGCGCCATGGGGCTGCCGCCCGACCCGCACATGCCCCTGCTGCTGGCCATGACCTGGGGCATTGTTCCCGAACATCACAACTATCTGCTGGACCAGGCCGGATACGAGCCCGGCGATGCCTGGTCGGAACAATACGCGGGCGAAGTGGCTGCTCTCAAGGCGGCCTGCGAAGCCGAACAGCAGGAGCCCGCGCCAACGCCTTTCGTGAGCATTGATTCCGAGAGCACCAGGGACATAGACGACGCCTTTTTCATCGAACGGATCGCAGACGGATCCGAGCCGGATGCGGAAGAATCGGGCAAAGCCTGGCGCGTGCAGATCGCGCTGGCCTGTCCGGCCCTGTTTCTGGCTTCCGAATCCCGGCTGGGCAAGGCGGTGTCCGCCAGGGCCACAAGCCTCTACCTTCCCGAGGGCAACAGCCATATGATGCCCGAAGCCCTGGGAACCGGGCTGTTCAGCCTGTATCAGGGCGAAGTGCGGCCTTCCCTGGTTCTGGATATCGCCCTGGATTCCGAAGGCGAGTTCCTGAGCTGTGAGCCGCGTATCGACTGGGTACGGCTCAAGGCCAATCTTGCCTACACGGACGTGGAAAAACTGTTCGTGGAGACTGCTGGTGAAGAGGGCCCTTCTGAGACGGTACGGGAAAACGAACAGCAGCTCCGGATGGGGTACGAGCTTTCCGAATTGCTCAAGGAAACACGATTGAAACGCGGGGCTGTTATCATCGAACGTGACGACCCCACGCTGACCCTCAAAGGCGAGGGCGCTCATACGGAAGTGATCATCGAGGCCAAGGAGCAGTGTCCGGTTTCCATGGGACTGGTCAGCGAGCTGATGATCCTGGCCAACAGCGCGCTGGCCATCTGGGCGGAAAACAACGACGTGCCCCTGTATCTGCGTACGCAGGCTGTGAGCCTGCCCAAGGACAGTGCGGGGATCTGGCGGGAGCCCGCGGATGTGCACCGTATAGTCAAGGTTCTGGGAAGTTCGCTGCTGGAAACCGTGACCCGTCCGCACGCCAGCCTGGGCGTACGGGCGTACAGTCCCATAACCTCGCCTCTGCGGCGTTATCCGGATTTTGTGAACCAGGAGCAGACCGTGAGTTTTCTGCAGCTGGGAACGCCCAAATACGAACGCCAGACGCTCGCGGAAATGCTGCCTTCGCTCAATGCCAGGCTCGAGGCCGTGGGACGCGCGCAGCGATTTCGGCCGCGCTATTGGAAGTTGCTGTACTTCAAGATGAACTGTAAAAAGAAATTGTTCGATGGGGTGGTGGTGGAGGAGAACCAGAATTTTGTCACGGTGGCTCTGCCGCTGGAGCAGATCATGATTCGCGGACCGCGCAACATGTTCAGCGAAAAACTCTACCCCGGATTGCAATTGAAACTAAGGCTGGGACGTATTGATCCTTTGAATAACGAGATACACGTGCTCGAGGCATTGGAGGAGTAAGACGCTATGCAGATCCTTATCGTGCTTTTCGCCTATGTACTTGGTTCCATTCCCTTCGGACTGTTTATTGCCGGTGCTTTCTGCAACGTGGATCCGCGTTCGCAGGGGAGCGGCAATCTGGGCGCCACCAACGTGGGGCGGAGTTGCGGCACGAAGTTCGGGGTGCTGACCCTGGCCCTGGATCTGCTCAAGGGAGTGATTCCGGTGGTGGCCGCCACCCAGGTGAGCGATTCGACGTTTTTCATCACCTGTACGGCCTTTGCCGCTCTGCTTGGCCATTGCTGCTCGGTTTTTCTCCATTTCAAGGGAGGCAAGGGCGTTGCCACCAGCATCGGCATATTCATCCCCCTGGCCTTCTGGCCCATGCTCTTTTCCGTGTTGACCCTGGTAGTGGTGTTGAAAACAACCGGCTATATGTCCCTCGGGTCCCTGTGCCTGGCCGCATCGCTCCCGGTGTATCTGCTGCTGAGCGGACATTACGGACTGATTCCCCTGGCACTGGCGACCATGGTCATGGTGTTCTGGCGGCACAAGGAAAACATCCTGCGCCTGGCCCGTAACGAAGAGCACCACTGGCGCGGTTGATTGCGCAGTGCGTTTGAAAATACTTTCCGTTAACTGTTTTCCGGAGGCGACAGGGACCTTTCAAACGGGTTCCTGCCCCCCGGGAAGCGTGCAAGGATTCTTGTCGTAATGCTTACTTATCCGAAAATGGATCCTGTGGCGCTGTCTCTCGGGCCGTTGAAAGTCCGCTGGTATGGATTGATGTATCTGGTGGGGTTCGCCACAGGGTGGCTTTTGGGGAGGTATCGGGCCGCCAACAGCAGAAAAGGCCTCTGGAACGGTCCCGGAGGCGTCTGGCAGGCCCAGGAGGTGGACGACGTCATCACCTACTGTGTGCTCGGCGTGGTTCTGGGCGGTCGTATCGGGTATACGTTGTTTTATGATCTGCCGTTTTTTCTGCATCATCCGGAGCAGATTTATCAGATCTGGAACGGAGGCATGTCCTTTCACGGCGGTGTGCTGGGATTCGCCGCGGCCATCTGGCTGTTCGCCCGGCGTCGGGGCAAGACCTTTGCCCAGGTCTGCGATTTTCTCGTACCCATGGTGCCGCCAGGGCTCTTTGCCGGACGCATCGGCAATTTCATCAATGGCGAACTCTGGGGACGCATCACGGATTCCCCCATTGGAATGGTCTTTCCCGGACCCAATGCCGGACCCTATCCGCGCCATCCTTCCCAATTGTACGAAGCCGGTCTGGAAGGCATAGCCCTGTTTCTGGTGCTCTGGTTCTACACTTCCAAAAGACGCCCGTCCTTTGCGGCTTCAGGCCTGTTTTGCCTGGGGTACGGCGTGTTCCGGTTTATCGTCGAATTTTTCCGCCAACCCGATATCCAGCTCGGCTACATCGCCTTCAACTGGCTGACAATGGGGCAACTGCTGTGTCTGCCCATGATTATCGGGGGCGCAGCAATCATGCTTCTGGCCTACAAGCGTGACGCCGGAAACTGACCGTCCAATACTAATATATTATAAGTAACTGTTAAAAATGATAATCCTTGCCCCATAACCACTTGACAAGGTTCTGGTGGTGTGGAATTATCGCTTTTCTATATTATTTTTTATATGAAAAAAGGGATGCAATGCGGTTGTGATTGCTCTTCCGCGTTGTTTGCAATTGAGGAGGCTTTTATGGCTAAAGAAGAAGCAATCGAAGTAGACGGCATCGTCCAGGAAGCATTGCCCAACGCGATGTTCAAGGTGGATCTGGAAAACGGACACAATGTCCTGGCCCACATTTCCGGCAAGATGCGTAAATATTACATCAGAATTCTTCCCGGTGACAAGGTCAAGGTGGAACTCTCCCCTTATGACCTGACACGCGGACGCATTACGTATCGTATGAAATAATCCCCCCTGCATGGCGTCGGCATTGGTATCAACAATTTGCCGTCAACTTTTCCATTACCGTTGCGATAACGGATAGGCAACGAACGCTGTCAGTAGTTCGGTCGGTGGATTATTCGCAAAAAAAATAATCCATTCAGCGTTTGTGTGGCATTCTTTTCCTTTTTTCCCTACAGTCCGAAGAGTTTATCGACGAGACCGGTCTCGGTTGCACCCTGCCAACTTACTAGAAGGGAGAAAGCCCTATGAATTATGAACAGGTTGAACGCTGGTTCGGCTTTTTCATACTTTTCCTGCTCGGGCTGCTGGTGTTCTTTCCCTTGATGGGAACAGGCTTTACCACCAATGATGATGCTTATTACGCTTTTCATGCCGGTACCTCCTGGCAGGCTATGCTGGGGACCATGCATGAGGAAGCCGTATTCCAGGGTCGTTTCTATAAATATTTCTTTTTTCTGCTGCTCACCCTGCCTCATTTTTTCCAGAATCCTGCCGTTACAATCGCAATAAATATTGTTGCTATCAGCGCCAATGTGCTGCTTGCGGCTCTGCTGCTGGGCAGGCTGTTTTCAGCCCGCCTTGGGATGCTGTTCGCTCTGTTTTTTCTTGCCTTGCTGCAGGATCACTGGGGGCACAGCCTGCTGACCTCCTATCCGCTGAGCAGGCAGGTGGGCCTGCTGTTCTGTCTGCTGTGCTGGCATTTTCTGCTCAACTGGAGACAACGCGGACTGCAGAGATGGTTCCAAGGGAGTCTGGCGCTCTATTTTCTGGCCCTTTGCTGCAACGAATTCTTTATTCTGTTCGTTCCTCTGCATTTGATCGTGTTTTTGTTGAGCGGTTCAGGGCGGGAGGATGAAAATGAATATGGTCCGGGAACGCGACGGGGCCTGTTGATGTCGGCCATTGCCTTCTCCTGCGTGGCCGTGCTCTATCTGGCGCTCTACCTGGGGTACAGACGGCTCTTTCCCAGCGCATACGGAGGGACCGAAGCCAGTCTGGGCGATCTGAACGGGTACTGGGCCGTTTTGAAGCAGTTCAGCCTGTCTGCCATGCCTTTGGTGGTTTTTTTCAAGGAGAGGCTGTCTCTGAGCCGATACGCGCCCTATTTCTCCATGGACAGCAGCGCCATGCTGCTGGATCGCCTGCAATACCAGCTGGCCAACTTCCGTCAATGGAACACGGCCTGGATGGTTCAGGCAATTCTGGCCGGAGTCGGATTCGTGGTTTTTTCCTGGAACGCGCATGTCCGCATGTCCTGGAAAAAATACTGCTTGTTCGGTGTGTTCGGAGTGCTGATTCTGTTTTTGCCCAATGCCCTGCTGGGGCTCACCGAAAAGTACCGCCAATGGGTCAGCGAGGGCACTTATGCCTACGCCTTCACCTATCATTCGTTTTACGGCGTCTGCCTGTTGCTGGTGCTGCTTACGGCCCTGTGCAACGCCCTGCTCGGCAGATGGCGCCGCATCCGGGCCGTGGCGCTCTGCGCGCTGGGGGTTTTCCTCGCCGCGGCCACCTTTCTCACGGCCTATTCCAATGATTCCATTGCCCGTACCAAGCGTCTGGCGGCACAGCGCTGGGAGCTGGCCAATGCCTTGTTTGACTCGGCCATCTACCATGATTTTTCAGCAGGTACGCGCATTGCCGCGCCAACGCTGTTCAGCTGTTTCCGTATACTGTGTCCTCCCCCGGAATACTGGAGCGAATACGCTGCCCAGCGTACGGGCAAAAAGGTGCGGATTCTGGATTATTTCCCCGAAGTTCCCCAGCAGGAGGCTTCCGCGGCTCAGCCGCTGTATTATGCGCAACTGCACCAGGCCTTCAACAATTCCAGCCAGTTTTTGACCCTTGCCGATGTGCGGACGCCGTCCACTGAAGGAAGCGTGCTTTCCTCCCAGGTGCATCTGTTCGTCAAAACACGCGCACGCATGGTCCGTATCCTCTGTCCGGTCCGGCCGGGAGCGGCTCCGCCAACCTTGCGGCAAAAGCCCATGCACCAGTCCGCCTGCGGGTTGTTTGTTGCGGATGTTACCCTTGATACCGCAAAAAATATTACGTTAATTACTATTACTGGTGATGATATTCTGTCAAAAGAAATAGTTATAACAGAACAGTTTTCGTATCCTGCATTGCGGTAAACTGCTTTGCTTGGGATGGGGCTTTTTGAGGGGATTTGTTCTGCTGGTGGGGGAGCAATGAGCGGATCAATTACTGGTTGCCGTTTTCCTGGCGAGTGGCGCAGTAGGTCTGCATGGGGGCGTTGCCGCCGATGGCGTCGTCATCCAGGCTCAGTCCGAAATCCACGGCTTCCGGGATAAAAGTCACCGCTTCGGAAAGAATCCGCTGTCCCGCATGGGGGTCCAGGGGCACGCATTTGCAGACCACGGCAACCTGCTGTTCGACCTGCCGCCAGAGGTAGGCGGCGGCAAGATCTATGATTCCAATTTCCCAGGCCACGGACGCCAGGGCAAACATGTTGGCAAAGGTGGTGTCAGGCCGGTCTGCCCAGGCTGCCGCCTGAGGGATGTCCAGGGCGACCAGGGTCTTTGCCAGGGATTCGCCGGTCCGTACTTCTTCCTTTCGCAGGCTTGCGGTTTCGCGCATCGCGTACAATATGGCGTTCCATTCCTCCACACTATCCGGCTCATCCTGGCGCCAGGCGCGTCGCAGCCGTGCCAGCACCGGAATGTCCACCCGCGACGTTCTGCTGCCTATTCTTCCGAAAATCCACTGACCGGCGCTTTCTTCGTCCGTGATCATGTTGTTTTCACATGCCCAGCACAGGCCGTCCGCATTTTCCTGAGCAGATGGAGGCAAGGTGGGGCTGGCAAGCTGCAGCAGGCGCAGCATACTGGAAAGAGACGGATTCATTACGTACTCGCTGCAGTTACAAGGCTAAAACAGGAAATATCGTTGTGAAAGGGGCAGGTCGTTCACAGGTTCGCAATGCAGCAGCCGACCATCAGCGCGGATTTGCCCGCAGTGCGGATCCAGCTCTATGAATGGTCTGTAATTGTTGTGGATCATGGAATTTTTGGTCACTTCGCGAGCCTGGGACACGGGGACCAGGCGCTTGTGCAATCCCAGAGGCTTGCCCACAGCCGTGGACGCCTTGGACACGAAGCAGACGCTTGTGGCCTGGGCCGCCTTGCAAAGTGAGCCGAACTGCTGCTGAAAGCGTACGGGTTCTGCTCCGGGCACCGAGGCGTTGGAGTCGCCCTGCAGCGCGGATGCTATCATGCCGCCTTTGACCACCAGTTCGGGTTTCACTGCGAAAAAAGCCGGTTTCCAGAGTACGATGTCCGCCAGTTTGCCGGGTTCCAGGGAACCTACTTCCTGGGCAATGCCGTGTGCCAGGGCCGGGTTGATGGTGTATTTGGCCAGGTAGCGTTTGGCCCGGAAGTTGTCGTTGCTTCTGTCCTGTCCGAGCAGGCCGACCTGGAGCTTCATGGCGTGGGCGGTCTGCCAGGCGCGGATAATCAGCTCGCCCGCGCGTCCCATGGCCTGACCGCTGGCCGAGATCAGAGAAAAGGCGCCCAGATCCTGCAGTACGCTCAGGGCGCCGATGTACTCCTGGCGCAGGGGCGATTGCGCAAAGGCAACATCCTCCGGAACCGAGGCATTGAGCTGGCGCGCGGCCATGAGCATGTCCAGCTGTTCGTCCGTGCTGTTGTACGCAAGAGGCGGCAGCGTGTTGGATGTGCCTGGAATAACGCCCGGCTCGGTGCAGGCCTGAAACAGTTCGGTCAACTGCGTCTCACCGCAGCCGCCCGTATTGTGAAGCAAAAGAGTTCGTTCACGGGCAGCTTCCAGAATGCTTCCCGGAAAACCTGATTCGTGCAGCGCGTCGAGTTGGAGCGCCACGGGAACTTCATGGCGTTCCGCCACTTCCAGACACGTATTCACCACCGCAGAGGTCACTCCCCAATCCGGATGTATGTTCATGCCCATGGCGCCGGACAACAGCTGCTCGTCCAGGGACTGGGGCAGGCTGGCGCTGCCTTTGGCCAGCAGCCCGATGTTGACCGGCAGCCCGTCCGTGGCCTGAAGCATGCGGCGGATGTTCCACGGCCCGGGGGTGCAGCCCGCGGATTTGCTGCCGGTTGCCGGCCCGGTGCCGCCGCCCAGCATGGTGGTGACGCCCGACTCAAGGGCATCGTGAATTTGTTGCGGACAGGTGAAATGGCATTGGCAGGCAACAGCTCCGGGAGTGGCTATCTGCCCTTCGCCGGCTATGATTTCGGTACCAGGGCCAATGATGATGTCGATGTCGCTCTGGGTGTCGGGATTGCCTGATTTGCCTATGGCCATGATCCGGCCGTCCTTGATGCCGATGTCGGCTTTGACGACTCCCCAGTGGTCCAGGATGACGACATTGGTGATGACGGCATCGGCCGTACGTACGGATGTCTGCTGGCTTTGGCCCATGCCGTCGCGCAGCACGCGACCGCTTCCGAATTTGCTTTCTTCGCCCGGAATGCAGAAGTCCTGTTCGACCTCGATCAGCAGATCCGTGTCGGCCAGGCGGATTTTGTCTCCTACGGAAGGACCATACAATTCGATGTAGGCATTGCGGGTAATATCGGCCATGGAATGTCCTTACAGGGTGCCCATGACTGCGGCGTTGAATCCGTAGAGGGTTTTTCTGCCTCCGAATGGAATGAGCTCCACTGTCCGGGCTTGACCCGGTTCGAAGCGTACGGCAGTGCCGGCCGGAATGTTCAGGCGATAGCCTCTGGAGGCTTTCCGGTCGAATGTGAGGGCCTTGTTGACCTCAAAAAAATGAAAATGCGAACCCACAAGTACGGCGGTTTCAGAGGTATTGGTCACAACAACACTGATGGCGGGACGACCGGCGTTGCACTGGATGTCTTTGTCTGCGGGGAGAATCTGACCGGGGATCATGGTGGTCACCTAATGTATGGGACTGTAGATGGTGACAAGCCGCGTTCCGTCTGCAAAGGTTGCCTCCACCTGAAGTTCGGGGATCATTTCCGGCACCCCTTCCATGACGTCCGAGCGTGTCAGCAGGGACGAGCCCAGTTCCATGATTTCGGCCACGCTTTTTCCTTCGCGGGCCAGTTCCAGCAAGGATGACGTCAAATAGGCCACGGCCTCGGGATGATTCAGTTTGAGGCCTTTGGCCTTGCGTCTTTCCGCGACCAGTCCGGCCGTGAAAATCAGCAGTTTTTCCTGTTCCCGAGACGACAATTTCATTCCAGCCTCCGGCTGTCCGGGAAGTCGGTTACTGCGGTTTTCCCGGAAAAATTGATCAGTTATTGTAAAAACGTCTGTAAGCCCGATTACACCATGCGCCCGGAGCAAAGCCGGGAAAATCAGTTGTTCCAGACCCGTGGCCGGGAAACAGTCCGGTTCATGATCTGCGGTCTGAGGCGTTCCCAGGCCTTATGGAACAGTTCCTTTACCTGTCCGGCCTCACGGGCAAGACAGCGGCAGACCAGCAGACCGTCCAGCAGCGTGGGAGCGAACAGCACATCCGGGTATTCCTTTTGCAGCGTACGCAGGCTCTGCAGCAGAAAGCGGTTGCCCGGGAAGGCCGCCATGGTTCCAATCACGGTGTTTTTGTCCATGCCCCAGGGCATGGAGAGCATGGGATCGCCCGCATCCAGACGGATGTTTTCGAGAAGCAGCGGACGGTCCTGATACCAGACATTGTATTTCATTCCAAAGGATCCGCTGGAGAAGGACTTGTTCGAAGCCGGAAGTCCGAGGCTGGCCATTTCCCAGCCGATGAATCTGGCGCCGTTTTCCAGGACGATGTTGCTGCTGGAAAAACAGTGTGCCCCGTCAAAAACCATCTGCTCCTGCGGAAGCCACTCCAGGGCCGAACCACCATTGACGAGAAATTCCCTGCGGATGCTGGAAACATGCTTATGGTTTTTATGCACGGCAACGGCATGGGGGGTAGTGAGCAATGCGTGGGCGTCAGGTTCGGTTTTGACGCTCAAAAGCAGCGAATCTGTTCCGGACAGGGATTCCGAGGCATGCAGGACGCATACATGACAGACGTCGTTCCCCTCCGGATAAAAGGGTTTCTGAACTACAAGAGGACCCTTGTGCGCATGGCGGGTCATGCCGACCCCTTGCTCGTCACGGGCGAAAACAAGCTCAAGTTCGCCTTTGTCGCCCTGAGGGGCCGTGAGTACCGAGGACGAAAACTGCGTCAGCAGAGCAGCGGAACTCATGACTGGCGTATCCCTGGTTGGGAGGACGCAACCAATCCACAAGACGGTTTGAGGAAATTGGTTAGGGGCACTTTCTGCAAGCGTGTAATATATATATGCAGCATACTGAAACTACTGGAATAATTGTATTGTTGGCCGGTCTGTTCTACGTCGCGAACAGGCTGCGTTATGGCAAGGCAGGCCGGCGTTTTCAGGAATGGCTCACGTCCCTGGCTCAAGGTGATCGGGTAATGAGCAGGGACTCTCCGCTTGAAACCTGAACCTCTACCGATTCTTTTCAGCCATAGGCTTGAAAAGAAAAAAGATTCAGAAAATATCATTTTCCGTGTCTTTGGAGAAAGCACTTTTCAAAAAACAGGCCAAGGCAATGGGGTTAAAAAATTTTATCTATAATTAAAGCTAGTTAAAAAATGTAAGCAAGAAAGTGCTTTAAAATAAATAACAATTTTGTATTTTTATGCGAAGTTTTTTTGATTAAATATAGACCTAATTAACAATTTTGTGTCTCAGTCACTGCGTAGTGCATTGAATTCATGCCGAAGACTGGGATGAAAATGAAAAAACAGCATAACAAACCCGCTTTCAGGCTATGGCTGTGACAAAGCCTTGGAGCTTTACAATTTTGCAAGAGCTATTTCATGGGGAATACTTCCGGTGTTTGAAATGGAGAAGGTTGTAGCTTGAATCGTGGCAATAAGCTGTGTTAAAAAAGCAATAGGAATATTCGGCAACTCTGGAGATAATCTCCATGGAGTGCAATCGCCATTCGACCTCTTCCGCCGGGGGACATCCTGTTGCCCGGGGGGAGGTTTCAAGGAGGCTCGTCATGTCCAATTTGCGGCTTTGGAGAAGCCAGGAATTGAAAAAACTGAAGCAGGATATGGACTGCATGTTCGACAACATCTGCGCGGAGTTCGGTATGCCGCCCCTATGCGAAGGTCCAGGGGCGGCGTCCAACCTCTCCATACAGGATACGGGGGACAGTCTTATCGTCAGCGGAACAATCAGCGGGTTGAAACCTGAGGATCTGGATATATATGTAACTGATAAGACGCTCAAAGTGTCGGGCAAAACGGTTTGCGAATCAGACACGGCCAGGGAGATCCGCTCTTTCTCAAATCAATTTCGCCTGCCGTACAAAGTGGACGCCGAACAGGCCCAGGCCACGTATGAAAACGGCAATCTGACCATCATGTTGCCGCGCCTGAAACAACCTGAAATCAAACGCGTACGCCTGAGCATACGTTAGCAATCATATGGAGGATCAGATGGCCAGGGAAATAACGCATCCCCAAGTTCCGATTGAACAGTTACGCTGGCGCATCGCACCAGAAACCCTCGCCTTCGAGACAACAGACCAAATCGAGCCCCTGGATCGCATAGTCGGACAGAATCGCGCTCTGGAAGCGCTGCGTTTCGGTATCGGCATGCAGAAAAAGGGTTACAACATTTTTGTCACTGGCCAGCCGTGCACAGGACGACTGAGTACGGTCAAGAAGCTTCTCCGGGATTTGCCCACCTCCAACAAACGGGCCTGGGATCTTTGTTATGTCAATAATTTCAAGACATCCGAGGCTCCGGTGCTTTTGCGCTTCGAAGCCGGTGCCGGGTCCGTATTCAAAAAAGATATCAATGATTTCCTCGAGGCCATAAAGCGGGAAATCAGCGAAATATTCGACAGCCAGGAATATATTCAGCGCAAAAAAGCCATCATGGAAGCCCACGAGCGCAAGACCAGGGAATTTTTCGTGGCCCTGGAAAAGCGCGTCAAGGAAGCCGGTTTTGTGCTTGTGAACATGAAGGTCGGCGAAACCCAGCGTCCGGAAGTGGTTCCGCTTATCGATGACGAACCCTTGCACATGCTCAACCTGGAAGAGCGGGTGGACAAGGGGCGTTTTCCCCGGGACGAATTCGAACAGCTGCAGAAAACGCAAAAGGAATTGAAAGCGGAAATAGACGCCATTTTTCTGGATATTCGCGAGCTGCAGAAAGAGGTCAAAAAGAAAAACCAGGAACTGGACCGCCATTTGTTTTTGAACATGGCCGAGGAACAGTTGCAGCCTCTGCGTGAAAAATATGCTGCTGACGAAAAAATATCCCGTCATTTCAAGGGAATGCTAGAACATATGGTGGACAATCTGGATTCCTTGCGCATCATGGGGCAACCCCCCCAGGAAGGGCAGATTCCGGGCATGGTTTTCATGGCGCCCCCTCCGGAGATCGTTTTCCATCCCTATCAGGTCAATCTGCTGGTGGACAATTCCGAAAAGGAAGGCGCGCCGGTGATCATCGAATCCTATCCCACCTACCGCAACCTGTTCGGCAGCATCGAGCGCGTCATGGACAGGACAGGCGTATGGCATACGGATTTCACCAAGATCAAGGCCGGTTCGTTCATCAAGGCCAATGGCGGGTATCTGGTCATCAACCTGCTGGATGCCATTCAGGAACCCGGTGTCTGGCAGACCCTGAAACGGGCTCTGAAGACCTCTGAAATCGAAATCCAGACCTTTGACCCCTTTTATTTTGTCACCACCACCGGCGTTAAGCCCGAACCCATTCCCATGGAAGTCAAGGTGGTGGTTCTGGCGGATCCGCGGCTGTATCAGATGCTGCAGTACTACGATCCGGATGTGGCCAAGATCTTCAAGGTTCGTGCGGATTTCGAGAGCTCCATGGATAAGAACGACGAGTCCGTGCAGCAGATCGCCCGTTTTGCCAAGAAGGTCATTGACGAGCAGCAGTGCAAGCCTTTTCACCGCGAGGCCGTGGCCGCGCTCGCAGAGGAAGCCGTGGCCATGAGCGGGCGCCAGGAAAAGTTTTCCACGGCGTTTCCGCAGCTGGAGGACATCATCAGCGAGGCGGATTATTTCGCTTCCAAGGAAGATGCCGCGGTGGTTTCCGCGGACCATGTGAACCAGGCCCTGGAGGCGCGGATCTATCGCTCCAGCCAGGTGGAAGATCGTATCCAGGAGATGATCGACAGAGGGACCATCTTCATCGACGTCGACGACACTGTGGCCGGACAGGTCAATGGTCTGGCAGTGTACAGCCTGGGCGATTTCATGTTCGGCAAACCAAGCCGGATAACCTGCGTCACCTCCATGGGCAGGGAGGGCATCATCAACATCGAACGCGAGGCGGATCTTTCGGGCCCCACGCACAACAAGGGCATGTTGATTCTGTCCGGGTATCTGCGCAGCAATTTCGCCCAGAAAAAACCGCTGACGCTGGCGGCTTCCATAGCCTTTGAGCAGTCCTACGGCGGTGTGGACGGCGATTCCGCCTCTTCCACCGAACTGTACGCCCTGCTTTCCAGTCTGTCCGGGGTGCCCATCAAACAGGGCATAGCCGTGACAGGTTCGGTGAACCAGCGTGGCGAGGTGCAGCCCATCGGCGGCGTGAATCAGAAGATCGAGGGCTTTTACCTCTGCTGCAAGCGCTTCGGACTCACGGGCAAACAGGGTGTGATGATTCCCGAGCCCAATCTCAAGGATCTGATGCTCAAACAGGAAGTCATCGACGCGGTAAAGGATGGCAAGTTCAACATCTGGGCCGTGAAGAACATCAATGAGGGCATCGAGATTCTGACCGGCAAAAAGGCCGGGGAACGCAAAAAGGACGAAAGCTACCCCAAGGGCAGCATCAACCAGCTGGTGGACGCCAAGTTGCTGGAATACGCCGAAGGCCTCAAGAAATTCGGCTCCAAGGACGAGGACAAGGACGAAGGCAAAAACAAGATCGAAGAATTATAACGGCAGCAAGGGGATTTTTCCCCTGCGCCTGATCATTTCTGGCCATCCGCCTGCTCCGGTTGGGGAATGCGGATGGTCAGGATGGTCCCTTCCTGTTCGCTGGAGCGCATCTCGATGCTGCATCCCTGAGCTTCCACAAAAAGTTTCGCCGCATAGGTACCCAGTCCGGTGCCTTTTTCCTTGCCGTGGGTGACGTATTTTTCAAAAAAACGTTCCCGTATGGCGGGTGGAACCACGCCCTTGTTGCGAATGCTGACCAGGGAGGCTTGCTGGCCGGTGGTGTAAGAAACACGGACGCTCTGGTTGGGGGGAGAGGCTTCCATGGCGTTGCCTATGAGATTGTCCATGAGCGCGTACCAGAGCAATTCCTCGCCACGGATAACGAACGTCTGCCCTGGTTTCAGGCTATCTCCGTTCAGATCTTCCTCTATCTGAATGTTTTTCCGCATCAATTTGACGCGCAACTGCTTGCGTATCATGGAGACCAGCCGGACCAGCTCCACGTCTTCCGGATAGAATTGAAAGGAACCCTGTTCAATTTTGTAGACTTCCTGGCTCAGGGTCAGCATGCTCATGATCAGCATGCCGGCCTCTTCGATGGATTGCATCAATTCGGCCTGGCGAGGGGTGAGGTCGAGTTTTGCCGCGAGCAGCTGCGGAACCCCGAGAATGGTGGTCAGCGGCGATTTGAGGTCGTGGTGCACGATGCGTTCGACTTCTTCGCGCAGACGCATGTTTTCCGAGAGAATGGCATTCTGCTTCTGGAGTTCCACACGGGCGTGCTGCAGCTCCACCTGGCTTTTTACCCGGGCCTGGACAATGGGGACGCGAAAAGGCTTGGCAATGTAATCCACGGCCCCCAGGGAAAAGGCTTTGAGCTCGTTTTCCAGCTGATCAAGGGTGGTTATGAAGATAACCGGAATATTCCGCGTATGCTTGTTGTCATGCAGCTGTTTGCAGACATCGTAACCGTTCAGCCCTGGCATGAGCACATCCAGCAGAATGAGCTCCGGTTTGAGGGATTGTGCCAGCTGCAGGCCCTGTTCTCCGTTGAGGGCGATGCTGTAGCGGTAGGCGTCGCCCAGGATATCCATGAGCAGCTGCGAATTGACCTGTTCGTCGTCGATGATCAGAATGCGGGGCTTGGCATCAGTCATCGGAGCCGCCTTCATCCGAGTCTGTCTCCTTGTTGCGCATCTGGATCAGCTGCTGCAGAAGCCTGTCGGCGGTTTGGAACTCGAACCGTTGCGCTGCAACGCGCATGTCTGCCAACAGGGCGTTTTGCTGGTCGGACTGTATGATATTTCCAAGTTGCGAGATGATCTGCATGGCCTCCGGATCCGCGTTTTGCAACAGCCCCGGCAGTTGGGACAACAGCGGGTCCGCCGCCCGTATGGTGTTGCTGCCGGAAAAGTGTGTTGGAGTGTTGGCGCAATGGAATTGTTTGACGAAACCGCTGGCAGCGGCAATTGCCTGATGCAGTTCCAGAATCAGCGAATCAAACAGGTCCTGCGTATCAGTGCTGTTTTTCTGCAGCGCTTCTTCCAGTCTGCTTGCCGCATTGCAGAGATTCTCCGCTTCGAGATTGGAGGCGGCGCCTTTGAGCCCGTGGAGTTTGGTCTTGAAATCCAGCCGTGCCTGTGGATCCTGTGATGCGAAAAGGGCTTCGAAGTTCGCCTGTTCCTGGTGGTAGGTCTGCCAGAACAGATCCAGTATGTTGCAGCAGCGGTCCAGATTGCCGTGCACCTTTCCAAACAGTGTTTCCATGTCAAAGGATGTGGTCTCGAAAGGTTCGGGCAGCGAAGCCGTGACCTGTTCTTCAAAGTCTTCGGACGGCACCGTGTTCTCTTGTTCGTGCTCGTGGTTGCCAAAGGACACAGAAGCCGTCCATCTGGCAATGCTGCGAAACAAGGCCAGCTCGTCCACGGGTTTGATGATGAAGTCGTTCATGCCGGCGTTGAGGCATTGCTGATGGTCTTCCTCCCGTGCATGGGCGGTAAGAGCGATGATGGGCAATTTTACCAGCCTGCTGTCCGCGCGTATGGCCCGGGTTGCTTCCAGGCCGTCCATGACCGGCATCTGCAGGTCCATGAGCAGCAGATCAAACGTGTTTGTCTGGGCTTTCTCCACTCCGATGAGTCCGTTCACCGCAGTTTCCAGCTCCGCGCCTGTTCCTTCAAACATGGCCAGCATGACTTCGCGGTTGATGGGGTTGTCTTCCACAAGCAGGATACGCAGTCCGCGGCTCATCCTCCTGGCCTGTTCCAAAGACAGATTCATGGTGGATTCCGGTCCTTGCTGGGATTCCTGTCCAAAAACGTCACGCAGCACCTTGTGCAGGTTCTGCCGGGTTACAGGTTTGAACAGGGTGGCGGAGACAAATTCGTCAATTTCACTGGGATCCACGGGCATTGCAGTCAGGATGACCGGACAGTCCGGAACCGATTCGTGCAACTGATGCAGGGCTTCCATCACGCTGGCATCCGGCAGGGTCTGGTCCAGAAATACAAGCCCGAAAGTACCGGCGGGCTCCTGAGTGATGCTGTCGAGGGCCTGTTCCAGACAGGTGGCGAGTTGTGTTGCGCCGCCCATTTCTTCCAGCATCTCATTGAGCGTGCGGGCTGCTTCCGTGTGATCCTCGATGATCAGAATGCGTGATCCCCGCAGTTCTTCCGGTAATGGGGGAATCTTTCGTGGAGGTTGTCCGGGAGCAATGGGGAATTTGAGCCCGAACTCGAAAGTGGTCCGGTTTTCCCCTCTGTCCAGTGTGCTGTGGACGCTGATGGAGCCGCCCATTTTTTTGATGAGCTGGTCGGAAATGGTCAGTCCGAGTCCGGAGCCTCCGTACTGCCGGGTGGTGGAGCTGTCCGCCTGGGTAAAGGCCTCGAAGAGCTTCTCTTTTTGCTTTTCAGAAATGCCTATGCCCGTATCGGATACGGCAAATTCCAGATACAGGGTATCTTGGGACAGCTTTTCGGCCCGTACGGACAACAGCACCTCTCCCTCATGGGTGAATTTGACGGCATTGCCCAGCAGGTTGGTCAGAACCTGCTCCAGCCGGAGCTGGTCGCCCTTGAGCAGAGGCAAGATGCCGGGATGCATCTTGAAAACGAGTTCCAGACCTTTTCGTGCGGCGGAATAGGCGAAGATTCCGGACATTTTGTCCATAACGGCCTGGATATCCAGATCCGCATGTTCCAGTTCGAGGCGGCCGGCTTCGATTTTGGAAAAATCGAGGATTTCATTGATCAGCAGCAGCAGGTTGCGTGAAGAAGTATCGATGGTTGTCAGAAAAGCCTTGAGCCTGGAAGAGCAATCCTGGCGCAACGCCAGGCCTGTAAGACCGATGATGGCGTTCAGAGGGGTGCGCAGCTCGTGACTCATGTTGGCCATGAAGTTGCTTTTGGCCTGGTTGGCTGCCTCGGCTGCTTCCTTGGCTTCATTCAATTCCGATGTCCGTTCGTCAACAAGGGACTGGAGATTTTTCTGGTGCCGCATCAATTCTTCTTTGCGGCGTTGCAGAACCACGCGCATGGTGTTGAATGCGCGGTTGAATTCGCCGATTTCATCATTGGTGGGTTCTGGCAGGCGCAAATCGTAATCGCCGTCCACAATGGCCCTGACGGCCTTGAGCAGGCTTCGCAACGGCCCTGCCACCCAGATCTCCCCGTAGAGGATACTCAACAGGGCAGCGCCGCATAATACGCCGAACAGGATCAACGCCAGCCGTTTGAACCGCTGAGTCTTTTGTTCGATCAGCTTGTGAATGTCGATATGCACAGCAATGCGGCCCAGTTCGTTGCCTTCAAAGTAGATACCCCGCTTGATCTGCTCTGTGTTAGGGTACTGTTTCAATGGGGGGTGCAGCGGATACAACCTTGCACCATCCGTGCTGGTCAGTGTGAGCCCTATCCATTCGGGATGATTCTTCTGGAGGATGTCCAGCGTGCTGTAAATTTTCGCCAGGTCCCCGGAGAGCAGATCCGGAACCAGAGCCAGGCTCATGAGCTCGAGGTGGGCCTTTTCAAAATGCACAAGGGTGGCGCGTTCGTCCTCGATATAGCCGGGCAGCCAGCTCAGATGGATAAACAACGCCGCAACCCCCAGAAGGAGCACGAAAGGCACAAGCAATTTAATGCGCAAGCTCACAGAATGCTCACTTTCGGACGTAAAAATTTTCCAGATGCATGGGTTTCAACAGCTCATAATCCTGCAGAGTTGTGGCCCCTATCTGATCGATGGGTATTTTGGCAAGCAGTTCCCTGCCTTCCGGACTTTTACCCAGATCCAGGAATGCCTGGGTCACAGCCTGCTGTACGGAGGCGGGAACTCGCGGGTGGGCTGCAATGGGATGCGGCGGAATGCCTACGGTTTGGTACAGAATCCTCAGACCTTCCTGAAGTTCGGGTTTTTGCTGGTCCAGGGTTTTCTGCACGCCGCCGCCCGCATCGGCCTGTTTCAAATACACATTGAGGTAGACTGAGGTGTGGCTGCGAACGTATTCCGGCACCACGGTGATGCCGAAAGTACGCTTGAATTCGGCCCTGGGAATCAGGCTGGCGCCCAGAGCATTGGGTGCGGGGAACGCCACTTTCTTGCCGTCCAGTTGTTTGACGTTTTCAATGGGGCTGTCTTTTCTGACCACGATGATTCCGTGCAACAGATTGCTGTAATCGCGGACCAGGGGCAGATATCCCTGGGTATCGTTGGCGACAATCAGGTGATAGGGGTTCATGTAGGCGAAATCATAGACCCCGGATTCGAAGGCTTTTTCAAAGTCGGGAATGGAAGGCGCGCCTTCCAGGTCAAAAGATACTCCGGCCTGCTTAGCCACTCTATCAAGAATGGGGCGCCAGACAGTCTTGATCCTTCTGGCATCAAATTGCGGCACCACTCCAAACGAATAGGAAGTCTTGTTTTTGGGGACATCCTGGGAGTACGCAACTGATGAAAATTGCAATACAAGACAAATGGCCAGAAACAGAGATATATGAAACGTATTAATGAGCATTCGCATAACGTAGTCCTCGTTGAAACAGGGTATTTCAATACATTACTATACCAAGCAGTGAAAAATGGTGCAAGAGAGGGTGGCAAATTACAGGAAAGCGATGCAGAAATTCTTTGTGAAAAACAGAACAGGAGATCTTGATAAATTGCCGGACTATTTTTATCCATCAAAAATATATAATATTTTACTATATTATATAAGCCGACCAGCCAGTGGAAAATGTCCGGTAGAGTAAAAAAGGACTTCTTTGCGAAGGAACGAGGACAGGAGACGGTTTTTTCTTCTGCCATGTACGGGGTATTGGTTCGGTAAGACAGTCATGAGAAAACAGGGCCCGTAAAGGGCCCCGTTGGTTTAGAAACTGTAAGATCAGGCCTTTTTGTGGCAGAACCACCAGTCAAAGCATTCGTATTCGCCGGCGCGTTTTTTGGCTGTTTCCACATCCTGTGCGGGCGGTACGATGACTTCGTCATGTATGAGTTCGTTGTTGGGCCAGCCGGCGGGGATGGCCACGCCTTTTGCGTCGGAGGTCTGCATGCCTTTGACGGCGCGCAGGATCTCATCCATGTTGCGGCCCAGTTCCTGCGGGTAGTAGAAAATGATCCGTACGAATCCTTTGTCATCCACAATGAATACGGCGCGGACGGTGTTGGTTCCCTTGCCGGGGTGCAGCATGCCCATGGATTCGGCCACGGAGCCTCTGTCGTCGGCGATGACGGGGAATTCAATTTCCACGTCCAGTTTTTCCTTGATCCATTCGATCCATTTGATGTGAGAGAACACCTGATCGATGGACAGGCCGATCAGCTCGCAATTGAGGGCTTTGAAGTCGGCCAGGCGTTTTTGAAATGCCACGAATTCCGTGGTGCAAACAGGGGTATAGTCCGCCGGATGGCTGAACAGCACGAACCATTTGCCAGCCATGTCCTGCGGAAGTTTGATCATTCCCTTGGTGGTTTTCACTTCCATTTCAGGGAATTTGTCGCCAATCAGGGGGAATTTAGTCTCCATAAACATTCTCCTTGGATTGAAGATTCAGACAGGTTTTTCAGTTTATAGATAGACCATAACGAGTATAAGATATCAAGAACTATTGTGTGTTTTCATGATTTTTTTTGAGAATGAAAATCAATCATTTATTAAAATGTCACAACAGGGAGAAAAATCGGGGATCTCAGATGATATAAAAAAGGGAAGCGTCCCTTTCGGGCAGCTTCCCCAGTCGGATGTGTTCGGATGGAGGCTCAGGCCTTAATAGCGCTCGAATTCGAGTTCGTCATTGGCCGCATCATCTTCCTCGACTCCATCGCCCATATCGATGGCAACGGCGTCCGCGGAAAGCGCCTGTTTCTTTTTGCCGTTGGAGGCCAGCGGCTTGGCCTTGGCCTTGCCGGACGGCAGAGGAGCGGCTTTGCCGCGCGAGTAGCCTCTGTTTCGCCCCGAGCCTCTGTGGTCATCCAGAGTGAAGAATGAAATGGAGCTTTGCAGTTGCTCGGCCTGGGCTGCAAGCTCTTCGGAAGTGGAAGCCAGTTCTTCGGATGCGCTGGCATTCTGCTGGATGACTTGATCGAGTTGTTGCAGGGCCTGGTTGACCTGCTGTACGCCCTCGTTCTGTTCCACGCTTGCCGCTGCGATTTCCTGCACCAGTTCCGCGGTTTTCTGAATATCCGGAACGAGTTTTTCAAGCAGGTTTCCGGCCTTGGCGGCGATGTCCAGACTGGACGAGGACATGTGGATGATTTCCGATGCGGCGTGCTGGCTGCGTTCCGCGAGCTTGCGGACTTCTGCGGCCACAACCGCGAATCCTTTGCCGTGTTCTCCGGCCCTGGCTGCTTCCACAGCCGCGTTCAGGGCGAGCAGATCGGTTTGTCGCGCGATCTCCTCGATGATTTTGATTTTTTCGGCAATGTCCTTCATGGCCTGGACCGTGCTGGTCACGGCCTCGCCGGAATCCTTGGCATCTTCGGCCGCCTTGATGGCAATGGCTTCGGTCTGCTTGGCGTTGTCGGCGTTCTGGGCGATGCTCGCGCCCATTTCTTCCATGGATGCGGAGCTTTCTTCAATGGCGGAAGCCTGCTCGGAGGCGCCTTGCGACAGAACCTCGGAGCTGGAGCTCATTTCTTCGCTGCCGGTGGATACGTTTTCCGCTCCGGTCTGGACTTCGCTGACCACCTCGGACAGTCGGGAGACCATTTCATTGAGGGCCTGCATCAGCATATCCTTGTCCGAACGCTCTTTCAGATTTACCCGTAAATCCCCGTGAGAGAGCTGGGAAGCGATTTGTACGATGTTCTGCTCGGCATCCACCAGTTTTTCCATGGATTGCAGCAGCACGTCCTTGGGGGAGCGTTCCTTGACGGTCACTTCGATGTCTCCCAGGGAAAGCTTCTGTGCAACGTCGGCCACATTGCGTTCCGCGTGGACGAGATTCTTCAGAGCCTTCATCAGGGCGTCCTTGTCGGAGCGTTCCTTTACCTCCACATCCAGTTCGCCCACACTCAGGCGGGTGGCGAGATCGGCTGCCTGGCGTTCCGCATCCACAAGGGTTTTCAGGGAGCTCAGCAGCTTTCCGATTTCGTCCTTGCGGTCCACGACGATGTCCTGTTCAACATCACCCTTGGCCACTGCGTCGGTGATGGCCGAGGCCTGGCGCATGCCGACCTGAATGGCCCTGGTGATGAGGATGGAGAAGAGCACGCCCACGATGAAGCTGATGGCAGCGACGATGATGATCAGCATGTTGGCCTGGGCGGACTGTTCCTTCATTTTGGCGGACTGGTATTTGACGCTCTCCTGGGACAGGGTGACGGCCTTTGTGGCTACTTCGGCCATTCCCTGTAAGGCCGCACGCTGTTCTTCGGCGACTTTGCGGAAACTGTCGGCATTATTTTTGTAGGTCTGCGCATAGGATCCGAGCTGCAGCGCCATTTCCTTTTCCTGCGGATTGCCGAGCTCTTTCTGAAGCACTGTGCTGGTGGCAATGACCTTGTCGAGATAGGCTTTGCATTGCTCAACATTGTCCGGGTTGTCTCTCCAGAGGAAGTAGAGCATTTCAATACGCGAGAGCAGGAAGTCCCGCATGATATCCTGAAGCAGGCCGATGGATTTCGTGATGGAAAGGAGCTGGTTTTCCATGCCCATGGTGGAGGAGACTTCAAGCTGCTGCAGTCTCTGCTGTCTCTCCGTAATCATTTCCATGGTGGCTTTTTGCAGGGCCATGGCGGCGTCGACAACGGTCTTGAGCGTCTTGTTGCGTTCCGCGTCCTTGCTGCGGATTTCGTCCATTCCGGAGTCGTATTTGCCGGCGATCTGTACCATTTCCTGCATACGCTTCTTGTTTTCAATGTTGGCGAAGCGTGTCTCGAGCTCCTGAGCGATCTTTGTCAGATTGGCCAGATGCTCCTTGAAGGTCTTTACGTATTTTTCGTCCTTGAAATGCGTGTAATACATGGCTTGCAATCTTGCGCCATCCATTTCTGCCGCGATGTTGTCAACCTGCTGCGACTTGTCGGCACCATCTATCAACGAACTCTGGCTGTACCAACTGACGACTGACAGGGCGGCTATGAATAACAGCAGCATTCCAAAACCGATCCCCAGCTTCCAGCCCGTATTCAAATTTTTGAACATGCCCGGCTCCTTGACGGTTGAGATGCAGAGACAAGGGTGAACGGCAGACGTTCACCTTGACGATATGAAAAGATCTATCGTTTGCCCCCCAAACGAGACTGCCACAAGCCTTTCCCGGATTTTCATGCAGTTTGTGGTTCAGCCTGATCCTTTGCACAATTTTGAGATAGTATACCGTATTTTTACAATTTATCCAAACGAAAAAATTATTCGAGGTATAATGGCGGGCATTGCGCCCGGGAAGGGAGGAAAATTTCCACGTCCATGAGAGAACTGACTTTGGGGCGGACGTTTTCCATGATGAAAGCATTGATTGAAGTGTTGAGGAGCTGGATGTTTTTCGTATCCTTTACGCAGAAAAGTTCTCCCCAGTTCGTGGCGTACACAATGACCGCGCTGGTATAGCGCTTTTCTTCCCGTGCAACTGTGAAATTGACTATGAGAAAGGTTTTGACGACCTCTTCCGCCCGTATGTTTTCGCTGATATCCGGCTCGAACGTATCTTCCAAAGGAAAAAAAGCGGACAAGGCCTTGAGCAGCTCTCCTATGTCGGGAAGGGAAAGCGGAAACTCGATGCTGGCGCTTTGCAGGGAAACATCGTTGGCATAAACGCCGTTTGCCACAAGCCAGACCAGCAGTCTTTCCAGACACAGGTCGCGCCTGATTTCCTCTTTTACGGACTTCAGACCCTTGCGCTTTGGAGGTTCACCTTTGGATATCCAGACGGATGGGCGGCCTTGCAGACCTTCGCTGCTGAATTCCAGGGCCAGGAAAATGTTTTTTGAAGCGTCCATGAAAGGAACGCGCATGATCTTGTCCGGACGCTGGCCCAGATGGCTGAACACTTTGCGACCCAGTTTGGTCATGTCTTCCTGGGTGACGTAGGTGTCCAGGTCCAAACGTTCCCAGAGCCCGTGGATGGTGTTGTACGTATCGAACATGTAGCGGATCAGCTTTTCGCCCAGTTTCACCAGAGCGGTGTAGCTTTCCGTATAGTTGTCCTCGTTGTCGAGTTTGGCCCCCCTGGGTTCGACATGGCTTGCGATGTCCGATTCGCTGTAGGGAAAGAAATATTCCATGTAGTGGTATTCCTGCAGTTCGTAGAATCTGCCCGTGCTTTGTGCGGCCAGATAGATTCCGGATTTATGCAGGAATGCCAGGCGCATGATATCCTGGGCGTCCTTTTGTTCGATTTCCTTGTAGTATTCGAATATTTCCCTGAACATCACGGCATAGGGGTCGATATCCCAGAGGTCGCGGGCCTCCAGAAACAAATTGTATTTGATGCGGTTGCACAGGAAGATTCCGGCGTCCCGGTAATGCATGTATTTGTCCAGGAGAGCCAGTTTCATGACGGATTTGAAGGGGCTTTTCAGTGCCTTGACGATCTGCCACAGCGAGGCGCCGAAAAACTCTTCGCTGGGGATTTCATGCAGATTGCCGAGATCGAGAATTTTCCTGCCTTTCAGGGAAACGGCATGAGTCAGGCGCGCGAAATTGCGATGATAGTTTTTCTGGTCTGTTTCGGGCGCCATGTACCACCAGCAGGGTTTTCCGCCCGCAATATAGATGCTGGTCCGGTAGAATTCCTCTTTGAGAAGCTGCGCCTGGGTGGAACCCGCGCTTTCCTTGTCCGTGAATCCGAAGTTGTTGTCCCGGATGTCATCCAGATCCATCAGAAAAAAATGCACTTCCAGATCAAAGCGTTCCTGCGCCCAGGTTTCGATGTGTCGCAATTTGTTGAGCAGTGTTTTCTGCTGGTCCTTGCTGCTTTTCTTGTGTTCGCAGCAGACCCAGATATCCAGATCCGAGGATTTCGCCTGGGCGATGGTACCGGTGCTGCCGATGGTGTAGAGGGCCTCGACAGGGATGATCTCGTGGGGCTGCAGTTCGCCGGTGAGGGGCTCTGACGGGTCGTCCAGAAATTCGTATTTCTGCAGCAGTCCCAGAACGGTCCGGTCGGGCGTGTAGTGCGTTATGGAACATCCCGGAGCGGTGATCCGTTTCCCGCCGTACCAGCAGTACCTGGAAGCGATGATGCCGGGCAGCATACGCAGGAACTCATTGGCCGGCTCGCCCATCATGCAGTTGGCCCAGTCCATGCGGCGGCTGTTGTTGAGCAGAAACAGGGTTTCGAAACGGCGTACGTCGCGTTCGAAAAAAAGCTGATCCAGGAGCTGGTAGAGCAGCAGCAGGCCGTCCTTGCCGCCCAGTTGCGGCGGGGCCTCGGGGATGGTCAGCATGCTGCCGTTTTCCTGGAGTATCTTGTCTATGCTGGATACTTCCTGCTGGACGAATTCGGGTGTTTCGCTGTTGAGCCCCGCAAAGCGGCAGTCTCTGAAATCACAGGAATGCAGCGTGGTGCTCTTGATTACCGAACCGAATGCGGAGGTGTGGTCGAAAAGACAGTCCTGACATTCCAGACCTTCCCAGCGGGAGTTCTTGAGGGTCGCATAACTGAAATCAATGCAGTCAAAGGAACTGGTGGTGACCTGAAACTGTTCCAGCTTGGCTCCCGCAAGGGAACTTTCGTTCAGCATGCAACGATCCATACGCAGAAGTCCGGTAAGGCTGTTGACCAGGTGGAGCCCGTCCAGCCTACAGTCTTCGAATGAGACATTGCGCAGGCGCGCGTACCCGATACGCAGGTCAAAGATAGTGCAGTTGTAGAAAGAAACGCCGTTGAGTTGGGAGGCGTCCATTTCCACATGTTTGAAGCGGCAGTTTGTGAAGGAAACCGAACTGATATCTGATCCGGTGAGATCCAGATTACCGAAATCCACCTCAACGAAGGCTTTTTTGGTGATCTTTCGTCCGGTGCAGGAAAAATTGTCGTAGCTGCGTTTTTCGATTTTCCCCAGAGAAGCTATTTCATCCAGAAAAGCCTGCCCCTTGTCCTTGCCTTCCTGCTGTTTGTGTTTTTCGAGAGTTTTTTTCATGGCCGCCACCAGCCCGCCCACTTTGGATCCGGTGGTGCTTTCGGTGGTGAGTCCTGCGGCATTTCTGGACAATCTGGGCGTATGGTAGGGGTCGATGATGCAGCTGGGAATCTGTTTGATGAAGGTGTCCAGGGCTTCAATGACGGTTTTCCACCCGGCACTGTCCTTACTGTCGCGCGGTCCGAATCGGGAGGCTGTGGAGCTTATCCAGGCGGGCGCCACATGGGCCAGAAGGCCTGTCATGATCTGCAGGACCCCCCGGCGTTCTCCCTTGGGCAAAACCTTGAAAAATTGTTTGAATTGCAGGTCGTTGCCTTTGAAAAGATTGAGCAGCATTTGCCGCCGAAGGTCCGGATATTCCGTGTATACGTAGGCCAGCGCCTTGGGGTATTGGGGCGCGTGCATTGTGGCCAGAGCTTTGAGGGCGCTCAGTTTGACCGCCTTTTCCGGATGTTTGAGAAAGGGGAGAACCGCTTTGGTGCAATAAGCGTCCTGCTTGCGGGCATTTTTACCGATGACCTGGAGCATGGGGCCCAACAGGTGCGGAGGGGCGTTTTTCAGGTGGCGCGTAAGGCTGACTCCGATAAAATGGGACCCCAGTTTTCCGGCCGAACGAAGCATGAAATCCAGCTGCTCTTCGGTCAGCTCCAGAGCCAGGAGCCGTTGCAGCCAGACGCCGAATTGTCCGCGCAACAGTTCGCGCTGCAACGGGTTGGAAAGATCGTCGGCCTCCTCGTGCAGGGCTTCCAGATACAGCAGCACGCTGTCCGGATCCTCTCCCTGCAGGGCGCGTCCCGTATCGTGCCCCCACTTGAGCAGCCAGGGTTCGCTTTTGAGGGGGCGCAGGAAAAATCGGTTGACCATTTTGAGCTGCTCGCGTGAGGGCATGTTGCGCAGCAGCACGCGCAGGGATTCCTGGGAAATTTTTCCTTTGCGCAGATAAGCGGCGGCCAGGATTTCCCCACTGGGCCCCAATTGCAGGAGCAGGCCCAGGCAGAAGCGGACCATGGCGTTGTCAAAGGTGGATTCCAGCATGGTGGCCGTGGTGTAGGCCAGATCGGAACGGTTGCAGACGGTCAGCGGATTATCCGGATCCTCCAGGGCCAGCAGTGCGTACGTCTGCTCGACAATGGACTGGGCGTCTGAGACCAGGGAATACTGCTTGGTACGCAGAACTGCGCGTATCTGGCGCTGGATGAAGGGAAGCGGTGAAGTTCCTGGCATGGGCTATCCGGTACGGCACGGCAGCGGCTCAGGGCTGCTGTTCCACTTTCCATTGTTGTCGGAGGTTGCCGTTGCAGGGCCATTGAACGAGCTTGGTGCCGTCCTCCATGCCTCCACCGACCACATCCAGACACTGATTCGAATGTTTGGCGTAAATTCTGTTGAATCCGTCCTTATTCTTTTCCATGTGCCAGAGCAGGTTGTCATTTTTTCTGCACGGCCACTGGATGATCCGGGTGCCGGAATCGGTGCTGGATTGGGGCACGTCCAGGCATTGGCCGCTGTGTTTGGATTTGATCAGCACCCAGTTGGCATTGACCGGCACGATACGCCACAGCTGGCTGTCCGAGTCATTGCAGGTCCGCTGTTCGATAACCGCTGCGTATTGCGTACTGGAATCGTGAATATCCGCGCATTTGTTGCTGTGCCTGGCGATCAGATGCACGTACTGTCCGCCGTCATCGGCCTGCACCAGGGCAACCGGCCAGAGGAGACTGCAGAGTGATAGAAACAAAACCAAAGAATACGATACGCGTAGCATAAGGTGTTCTCCTTTTTCATGATAATACCGCGTCTGGTTGAGCTGGGCAAGCGCATAGAATTTTGCGTACGTTTGATAGAACCATTTGTACGTGGGCGAGCAGAGGAAAGGCTTGCATCCCGAGCTCCTCAATCAGCTGAAACAAGGCAATACCTGTATGATGGTGCTGGTGTTTGCAAAAGGCAAAGTTCCGAGGAGGGATTTTGGGATTTGTGGCAGCAACTGAAGAGGGGGGAGGTTAAGAGCGATGGTTTCAGGAAAATCCGGACAGGCAAAAAAAAGGGACATTCTTGAGGAATGTCCCTTTTCGGCTGTTTGAATCAGGTCAGGCTTAACGAACGTGGCACTGGCCGCAGGCCACAGGGCCTTTGCCCTTTTCTTCGTGGCAGGTGATGCACTGCTTGTGATAGGCAGCCATCAAAGGCGTGGTTCCGTCGTCGGGATCCACTGCATGGCAGTCCGCGCAGGGCGTACCCTCGGAAGATTCGCCTTCCTGGGGATTGGCGCCGTCCGTGTGGTGGCAGAACCAGCATTTTTCATCCAGTCCGGCCTTTTCATTATGCGCATCGTGGTCAAAGACCGCGATGGGACGCTGCGGATTTTCAAACGCAGCGCGATTTAAAACGTTATCCTCCGCCGCCTCGCTCGAAAGCGCGCGCATTGCCGGATAGGCAAACACGAGAACTCCGGCAAGACAGAGGGTGATGGAAAGGAATTTAGCCATAGCGTACCTCTTCTCCGGCGTCTTAGACGGCTTTGGTTTTGACCATATGCTCGTAGATGATGTCCCCAAGGAATTTGATTTCCATATCCAGCTTGTAGTGGTGGACGATATCTTCGAGACCGCCGTGGCAGTTATGGCACGGTGCAATGATCAGCTCGGCGCCAGTGGCTTTGAGCTGTTCGGCCTTGACCTTGTTACCGAGTACGCGGGTCATCTTGTGTGGCGGACCGCAGTTGATGACGCCGCCGCCCGCGGCGCAGCAGTAGTTGTGCTCGCGGTTGGGGTACATTTCGGTGATGGGCTGGCTCAGGAAGGCCTGTGCCACTTCGCGTCCCATTTCATGCAGGCCCATGCCGCGGACCGTGTTGCAGGGATCGTGGAACGTGGCTTTTTTGTCGATCTGGGTTTCAACCTTGATCTTTCCGGCCTTGAGCAGTTCCCAGAAGAACTGGATGGAGTGGATGATCGTAACCGGCATCCCCTTCCAGCTCAGCCAGCGGTTGCCCGTATCGTATACGGAGCGGTATGCGTGGCCGCATTCGCCCATGACGATCTTTTTGCAACGCAGGCGCTGGGCGGTTTCGTAATGGTCTTTTTTCAGACGGCCCATCATTTCGTAGTCACCGGTGAACATGCACATGTCGCTGTTGTCCCAACCGGTGGTGGCGGGCATGGTGAAGTCGACGTCGGCTTCGTGGAAAATGGCCGCAGCCTGGTAGATCAGCTGGGTCCGGAATTTCGGTTCGGGACCGATGACCGAATAAAAGACGTCGGCGCCTTCTTTTTCCAGCGGGATGCGGATTTTCGGGAACTCATCCCGTGCTTCCTCTTCCTGCCAGAGCAGGCTGTCCACCCATTCGTCATCCTTGACCCACATCTGGTTCATGGTGGCGGAATGGCTGTGGCAGGTATCCTGAATGTACTGCGGCGTAATGCCGAGCTTGTGAGCGATACGGCGTACCGTACCGATCAGGAAGCCAGTGTCGATGCCGAAGGGGCAATACTGTACGCAACGGCGGCAGAGGTTGCACTCCGTATGGGCGATGCGTGCGGCTTCCTTCATGAATTCAGCCGAAACCTTGCCCTTGTTCTTGATCATGGGCCAGATGGTGTTTTTCACCTTGCCCACGGGCGAGTATTTCGGATCTTTATCGTGCGAATGATAGTAATGGCAGGCCTCGGCACACAGACCGCAGCGAACGCAGGTCTGGGTAAAGGCTTTGAGGCGTGCCAGGTTTTCCGTTTCCAGAACTCCCATGATCGTTTTCTCAATCTTCTCGGGAGAGAGATTGTCGGCGCGATCAAGCCCTGGATCGACAATTGCCGGTTTTTGCGTGTCTTGCTGCATGGATATTTCTCCCTTGCCCGCTTCCTACCAGTCCTTCACATTGCGAACGCCGCCAAACTCGGAGCCCATGTAGGCGCGAGTCATGGGGAAGAACAGCATGTGCGAAAGCCATGTGAACGGAATGAGAACGAGCATCAGCTCGCCGCAGAGTATGTGGATGATGAGCATGGTCATGTAATCGCCAATCTGGTGGTAGGCCAGAAACCCTGTGATGAACGGCAGGGCTACTACCAGCAGAATCATGTATGCGGCCGGTGTGGTCACGTACTTGGCTTCAATCTGCGTCATGCGCCGGATGGCGAAGTATACGCAGCAGGCCACAACCAGAAAGGTCATGGTATCGGCCACACTGTCAGGGATGGTCACCCAGCTGAGACCGATGGAATTGTCGATCATGAGCACATGGGCCATCAGGAAGATGGGGGCCAACAGCAGGCAGATGTGGAACACAAAGGTCGCCACAGTCATGACCGGGTTGAGTTTGCTGTTACGGGGAACGAACGGTATCAACCACATGATGATAGAGCGCAGTCCGTATTGCAGGCTTAAGTAGTTGCCGATAAAAGGATCTTTGTTTTTGGCCAGGTTCACCATGTTGATGAACTTGCAGATGAGACCGCCAAAAAAGATAATGAACGACACCCACGCCAACGGGCCGGCCACAAAATTGTAGACGCTTTCCATAAAGCTACCCTCGCTAGATGTCGTTAACCGGAACCACGATCCGGCAGAATTTGCCATCCTGCAGAGCCCGCAGCAGAATATTCGTGCCGTCAGGGCTGAAGATCGGATCCCACAGCATGTCAAAATCTTCTTTGTAGGCCTTGCCGTCAACAGCTACGGTGAAGCGTTTGCCAGGCCGTTCCACACGCACGGCAATGTGCTTGGAATCGGCGCTGAAAACGGGCGTGTAGGCCATCTCATACCAGCCGGACCAGATCTGGTCGTCGGCCATGATGGCGTACTTTTCACCTTCCTTGCCAATGGCTACGGCACGGGAAGCGTCGGGGCTCATGATCATGTCGAACAGAGCGCCGCCGACGCGGCTGTTCCAGGGGGAATCGTTCTTTGCCAGTGTCCAGCGTCCGTATTCCGGAGAAACGATGGCCCAGATGGTGTTGTCCTGACCGATCTGATGGTGCCAGCACTGGAAGAAGCGCGGATTCCAGATGATCTGGCCGTTCTGCGCCAGGCCCCATTTGCCGCCCTGGCGTACGGGAGCGACAACGTCGCCGCCGGGAGTGAAAACAGGTGCCCAGACGCTCTGGAAGGTCTTGTCCCAGGGCGTGCCGTCCACGGCGATACTGTAATCATACAAAGTCAGGCGAATCTGGGAAGCCACGTGTTCGACTTTGGCGTCAAAGCGCGGGGTCCAGACATTGACAAATGTCTTGTCCCAGGCTTCTCCGTCAATAGCCAAAGAATACGCACCCTTCTGAAATGTGTCGATGTCCGCCTGAGGTACGGAAACCGTCTGTACGACAGCAGCACTCTTCGTACCGCAGGGAGAAAGAACAAAATTGTTGGCATTCTCGTAAAGCGTTTCCCAGGTGGTGCCGTTCAGGCACATGCCGTATTCACCGCCGGACTGAATCGCCACAGAAGTCACATCGCCGCCGGCGCCGAACTCCATATCCCAGACGAAGTCGAAATGCTCCTCCCAGGATTCGCCGTCGGTAGCCACGGTCCACTCCATGTCCTCGGAAACGATGACGTTGAGCTTGCCGTTGGGCGCATAGCGTAAATACCATGCGCGTTCATAGGTGTTTTCCCAAGTTTCCCCGTTGACATTGACACTGAAGAGTGCCTCGTCCTCATCCTTGATCTTGACAATGGCGGCTATATTCTCGCCATCCGGACTTGCCTGATACTCTTCAACCCAGTCGAAGGCATCAGCTTTTGCCCGCGTGTCAAGAATTTCCCGTTTGCCAGGACTCCAGTCCCAGGAAGGGTCCATACGTTTCTTCCTCCTGACTCCTTGATGCTTATGAAAAAAAAGCAATTAAAGTAATTCATTATGCCCTTACTATGAAAGGGTTTCAGGAATCAAGGGGTTTTTCGGGAATACTACCTGGAAGGTAGGATTGAGAGTAAAAAAGCCAATGCAAAATAGACTATAATAATACGAATATCAATTCCTTGTAAAGATATAAGCAGGTTATGCTCATAGCATGGACACAGAAGAGCGATCATAAAAAATGATTTTTCATCTGTGGTTAGAAGAACGTATCAGTTTTGAGAAATTTTTTTCAAAAATAAATTATAAATATTTCATCTGTTGCAACGTTTCAGTGGAGCAAAAATTCAAAAGAAACCTGACTGATATTGTTTCTTGAGCGCGTGCAAATTCCGCCTATAGCAGTTTTTTTCTAGCAACTACCAGCAGTAAAAAAGAAATCAAAAGGGCTATTGAGCAGCTCACAGTAATGCCTGCCCAGCCGTTGCTAGTCCAGATGGGACCCAGGATCATGGATGATAGGCTGCCCCCGCCTATGCAGAAGAGAATATACAGGGATGATGCACTGCCCAGGGATTCCTTGGGGGTGGACTTGCCAATGAGTAAAAATATCAAGGGCTGGCAGGCATATACACCGAAAAACAGAGCCAGGAGCCCCAGCACGGTCAAAAAGGCGGATGCGAATCAGCCCATGAGCTGGAGTGACGGCAGGCTGGAAAACATACGAAAGGGGGAAAACGGATGAAATGTAAAAGGATGTTGCGGCAGACAGGGAGATGCGCAAACGACATTGGTATGAGGCGTTCTGTCAGGAAAAAACCAGGCGTACGCGTTCCTCATGAAATTGCGGGCCGGCTTTTGACCGGCCCGCAGGAATATGCAGATCAGTTCTCGTACAGTTCGTCCAGAATGGCCTTGCCTCCTGCGGCAAGAACCTCTTCGGCCAGGGTGAGTCCCAGTTTCCGGGCCTCATCGGCAGGACCGTTGATGCTGCGCCTGATGACCCGTACGCCCTGGACATCCGCCACCAGGCCCGTGAGGGTCACGGTGGAGCCGTCCAGCGTGGCGTGGCCGGCAATGGGCACCTGGCAGCCGCCGTCCAGTCCGGTCAGAAAACCGCGTTCGGCTTCCACGCAGATGCGGGTTTCGTAATGTTCCAGCGGCGCGAGCAGCTTGGCGACTTCCGGACGCGCTGCCGCGTATTCGATACCCAGCGCGCCTTGCGCAATGGCGGGCATAAAACGGGGAGGCGCCAGAAGTTCGGACTTGGGCGCGCCCACGCCCAGGCGTTTCAGGCCGGAGGTGGCCATGATGATGGCCTGGAATGTTCCGTCCATGAGCTTGCCCAGACGGGTGTCCACATTGCCGCGCAGGCTTTCCACCCGCAGGTCCGGACGCAGGGTCAGCAACTGGGCCTGACGACGCAGGCTGCTGGTTCCCACCAGGGCGCCTTCGGGCAGATCCGCCAGGCAGTCGTAATCCACGCTCAGGAACGTGTCCGTGGGGTCTTCGCGTTCGGGAATGGTGCCGATGATCAGCCCTTCGGGCAGGGGCAACGGGCACGTCCTTCATGCTGTGCACGGCCAGATCGGCCCGGCCGTCCATGATGGCCTCTTCGATTTCCTTGACGAACAAGCCCTTGCCGCCGATTTTGGCAAGCGGCGTATCCAGGATCTTGTCGCCCTTGGTCTTGAGTTTCAGAATTTCGACGGTCAGATCATCCGAGTTCTGTTCGAGCCGTTTTTTGACGTGCTCTGCCTGCCACAAGGCCAGTCTGCTGCCCCTGGTTGCAATAACGAGTTTTTTCATGAGTAGCGTATGGGTACGGGTTGGGCTCCCCGCATGGGGGGAACCAGAAATGGGGCCGTAGCCGGGGAAACAGCTAGCCGCAGGTGGAGCAGTTGCCCCCGGAACAGGAGCTGCATCCGCCTCCGCCGCTGCGCGGCAGGGCCGCACCCGTACGGGCGTTGGCCGCGTTCTTGTGGCGGCAGCAGGACATCAGTTTGCCGGTTTGGGTCGAGCCGCAGGCCGGGCAGGGCACTTCCGCGTTTTCATTGAAAACCACTTCTTCAAATTCTTCACCGCACTTTTCACAGCGGTATTCAAAAATTGGCATGTCGATTCCTCTGTTTATCGTTTACGCCTAACATAAGACGCCATTGGTACGCGTCAAGCAAACCGGGCAGGAGGCACATCCGTCTCCGGCGGTTCAATGGCTGGAGAAAAAGTTTCAGAAGTCCGATTTGTCAAAAAAATAATGAATCAATTAAAGGGGCTGGCCCCGGATAAACAATTAAAAAGTTCTGGAAGGGAGAGCTCGAGAGGGAGAACTTCTTTCAAGAGGTTTCCCTCTCGAAAAAATACTATTCCTCTACTCTGCTGCGCCGCCTTGTCCCAGATAGGGTTGCAGTTCGAGTACGGATTCGAACAAAAAGTAGTCCACCAGCCGGCAGAGCATATGGCCCACGGCGATGTGCACTTCCTGGATCAGGGCGGTGTTCTTGCCCGCCACGGACAGGTACATGCTGCAGAGTCCGGTCATCTCGTTGGGCGCGTTGCCGGTGAGTCCGACGCTGATCATGCCCTTGTCACGGGCGGCCCGCAGCGCGGCCAGGATGTTTTCGCTGTTGCCCGAGGTGGAAATGGCCACCAGCATGTCGCCCTTGCTGCCCAAAGCCTGGACCTGCTTTTCAAAAACCTGGTCAAACCCGTAGTCGTTGCTGATGGCGGTGAGCGCGGAGGTGTCCGTGGTGAGCGCAATGGCCGGCAGGGGCGGGCGCTCGAGCATGAAACGGTTCACGAACTCGGCGGCCAGATGCTGCGCGTCCGCCGCGCTGCCGCCGTTTCCGCAGAACAGGATTTTGCCGCCTTCGGCCAGGGTCACGGCCATGGTCCGCCCCACTTCCACCACCAGCCCGGTGTACTGCTCGAAAAACTCGGCCCGCAAAACAGCCCCCTGTTCCGCGTGCTCCTGCACAATCTGTTTAGCAGTTTCAGACATAAGCCCTCGATGTGGGTGAAGGTGAGACGAAAAAATACTCCTGACCAGCACAAAACACTAAAACAAAACGCCGGGGCTGACAATACGGAGAGACGCGGCCGTTGTGGAGTTTATTGAGCTGCAAAGTGGAGCCCTACAGGTTCACAACGAACTCGTTTCCCCACCCGCCCATTGACTTTGCCCGGCCAGTTGGAAATAACTAATCCAACAAACTCGCGAGGGAGTTCTCATGGCCGGACAGACGAGGCGGAAGTTCAGTTTTGTATCTGACGCGCTGGATGCGCGGACCTTCGAGGTGGTGCGCTTCAGCGGCAGCGAACAGCTTTCGCGGCTCTATTCTTTCGATATCATGCTGCTTTCCAGCAATCCGGATCCTGATCTGGCCGCGGCCATGGACAGCACGGCCACCTTTACCATTCACGGCCAGGCCGGGGATGTTCCCTTTCACGGCGTGCCCCGTGTGTTCGAGCAGCTGCACGCTGCCGGTCCCTTTTATTACTACCGGGTGGAGCTGGTGCCGCGGCTCTGGCGGCTGAGCCTGTCCGCCCAGAATCAGATCTTTCTGGAAAAGAGCCTGCCCTCCATTCTCACCGATGTGCTGCGCCAGGGCGAGCTGGTTTCGCGGGTGGATTTCGAGTTCCGGCTGCAGCGCGAGTTTGAGCGGCTCGACTACGTCTGCCAGTACCAGGAATCCCTGCTGGATTTTTTCTGCCGCTGGCTCGAGCGCGAAGGATTGTCCTTTTATTTCGAGCAGGGGGAGCAGCTGGAAAAGCTCATTCTCCTGGATTCGGACATTTCACGGACCTCCGCGTCCCATGCTTCCAGCCTCGAGTATTCGGCCTCCCATAATCTGGACCTGCACCGTACGGAGCAGGTGGTCCAGTCCTTCCGGATGCGGCAACAGGCCCTGCCCAGGCAGGTTCTGCTCAAGGATTTCAACCCGCAGCTGCCCAGCCTGAACCTGCAGGCCCGTGCACGAGTATCCGATACGGGCCACGGCGAGGTTTATATCTATGCCGAGCATTTCCACACCCTGGCCGAGGGCAACCGGCTGGCGCGCATCCGCGCCGAAGAGATCCTTTGCCGCGAAAAGCTCTTTTACGGCAGCGGTTGCGTCCCCTATCTGCGTCCGGGCTATCTGTTCGGACTGCAGCGCCATTTTCGCGACGAATACAACCAGGAGTATCTGATCACCGAGGTCGAGCACGAAGGCAGTCAGGAGGATTTCCTGCACGCCCGGATGGGCATGCCCTCGGGGGGCCAGGACGAGCACCTGGGCTACCGCAACAGCTTCACCTGCATCCCGGACCGCGTACAGTACCGGCCCGAGCGTTTGACCCCGCGTCCGCAATGCACGGGCAGCATGAACGCCCGTATCGATGCCGCGGGTTCGGGCAAGTACGCCGAGCTGGACGAGCAGGGGCGTTACAAGGTGATTCTTCCCCTGGACATTTCCGGCCGCAAGGACGGCAAGGCCTCGGCCTGGCTGCGTATGGCGCAGCCCTTTGCCGGGGGCGACTGCGGCATGCATTTTCCCCTGCGCAAGGGCGTGGAGGTGCTGCTGACCTGCGAGAACGGCGATCCGGACCGTCCGGTCATTGCCTCTGCCGTGCCCAACCCGGAGAACCCCAGCGTGGTCACCGGCCGGAACCAGAGCAGCGGTGTCATCAGCACGGGCGGCAAGAACCAGCTGATCATGCAGGACAGGGAAGGGGGCGAGCATATCGTACTGCAGGCGGCCGGGGGCTCCACCTGGCTGCGCATGGGCAATCCCAATGATCCGCCTGCCGCGGCCGCCGTGGAGAAAGCCGAGAACGGGGCGGCCTGGGCCCTGGGCGGTGCGGGAGTCCGTCTTTCCACAGCCGGGAGCTACACCCAGGCCGTGGACGGCAGCTATCTGCTCAACGTAGGCTCCAGCGCCGAAACCATCACCATGGGCAACAGCACGCTGGCGGTCATGGGCAATGTCCGGCAGAGCGTGGCAGGCAACAGCGTATCCTCCACACTGGGCATGGACACCCGGCTGCTTACCGGCGGCAACACCGAGTTCAACCCCGTGGGGTTTCGCAACGTGCGCGCGGCCACCACGTCCGTGACCGGCGAAAAGACCTCCATGACCACCACCAACACCTCTTTGCTGGGCAGCGATACGCGTATGAAGGGTCAGGAAACCACCCTGGCCAACGAATCCACCAGCGTGGCGGCCCAGGCCACGCGCATGGGCGCGGACGTCACCTCGCTTTACGGCGGGCTGCGCCATGTGGCCGGAGAGTCCGTACAAATGAGCGGAGAGACCACTTCCATGCACGGCAAGGCCACCACCATGCAGGGCGAAACCACGGCCATGCACGGCGGCCTGACGCAAATTTCCGACAGGTCCGTGTTCATGGACAACCAGCGGACCGAGGTGTCCGAATCGCGTACGTCCATGAGCAGCGACCAGACCAGCATTGCCGATGATTCCTCCGAGATCGTGGGCATGAAAATGATTATGTGAGGAACGTGGAGGGAAGAATGCCTCCGGCGGCCAAGAACCCTTTTGTAAAAAGGTTCTCTGGAATCTCCTGAAACTTTTAGAATGACCAAGTTGAGGAGCCAATTATGGGTATTATCATTGCGCTGATCATGGGATGTTTGGCCGGATGGCTGGCCGGGAAATTTTTCAGGGGCGAAGGGTTTGGAATTCTGGGCAACATGGTGGTCGGCGTTGTGGGCGCCGTGCTCGGCAGATGGCTGTTCAACGCCATCGGACTGCATGCCTCGGGCTTTCTCGGCAGCCTGATCACCGCCACGGTGGGCGCAGTGGTCCTGCTCGTGCTCCTGCGCGGTCTGGGCATGATACGAAAATAGCTGCGAAAATAGCTGCGAAAGTAACTTCCAGCTTCTAGCCTGCATGATCCGTATTCCCAGGTTACAAAGTTCCGGAAAGGGGAACTCGGGGGGAAGAACCTTTTTCAAGAGGTTTTCCCCTCCATACGCTGTTGCTTCATGAAGATTTCCAAAGACAAAGACATCGCCCTGCTGTTGCGGCCCTTCGGCGTACGGGAAGACAATTACCTGGCCGTGGCGGCCATGCTGTGCTTTGACCTGCTCGAGCCCTGGCAGCTGTACGACGAGCAGGCTCTCTGGCGTACGGTCGAGAGCGAACTGGGCCCTGGTGCGGTGCTGGATGCGGGCATGCCCAAGATCCGCAGCGAGTTTCTGGCAGCGGGAAAATGCCATGTGCCGCGCGGCGAAACACCCGTGGCCGCCTCCGAAGTGCTGGTGGGCGTGGCCGGGCAGAACAAGAAACTCTTTGTCTATGGCGAACGCTTCTGGACCCCCCTGGGCGGGCTTATCCGTACGGAGGGGTTCACCCAGATGGCTGTCTCCTGGAACAACGCATTCGGGGGCAGGGGATTCGAACGGAATCCTCACGGCAAGGGGCTCGCGCCTGTGGGTTTGCCGGACGGCCGACGCCTGCGGCCGCTGCCCAACATCGAAGATCCGGCCCGGCTGATGGGCTCGCCGGACGACCGTCCGGAGCCCGCGGGATTCGGGCCGCTGGAGGATTCCTGGCCGCAGCGCAAGACCCATCCGGGCACTTACGATACGCGCTGGCGGCTGCAGCGCTGGCCAAATCCCCCAGATGATTTCGACTACGGATTTTACAACACCGCGCCCGCGGACCAGCAGTTCGACGGTTTTTTCAGCGGCGAGGAGCTCATCGAGATCCGCGGCATGCACCCGGACCACCAGACCATTCTGTCTGATTTCCCCCCCTACAGGGTACGCGCTTTTCTGACCCGCAGGCAGGAGTTGTGGCAGCCGGGTTTCGACGAGGAATTCCTGGAAGTGCCGCTTCACGCGGAGACCCTTTGGCTCTTTCCCGGGCAGTTGCGCGGCGTGCTGCTGCTGCGCGGTACGTGCCCTGTTGCGGATGACGAATACAAGGACGTGACGCGCGTGTTTCTGGCCAAAGAGGGCCTGGAAACAGAGCCCCAGAGCCGGGAACATTACCGGCAGGAGCTGGAAAAGTCCCTGGACCGCAGCGTGCCCCTGGATCCGGAGCCCTTGCAACAGGCCGAAAAGACCATTGCCGCCGCCATGCAGCAGGCCCGGAATCTGCCCAAGGAGATCGCCCGCATCAAGTCCGCAGTGCTCGGCCAGAGCCCTGTGATGGTGCGTACGCCGCAGGAATACGCGCGTACGGCCGGTGTCACCCTGGCGGGCGCAAAGGGTGTTCTGGACGCTCTGGAGGCCACTTCGGGCCATCTGCGGACGCGGTTTGGCTTTCTGTCGTTGCCGGGGACGCCTCTGCAGTCGGTGTCGGAAAAGCTCGATCAGGCTGCCGGACGGATGCAGAGCGCTGTGCAAGGGCTGGAAAAGCAGGGCGCCCAGACTGCCGCACTGCAGCAGGAACTGCGGACTGGGGGGACTGGGGCCCAGACCCCGCTGGAACTGCTGCCCGAGCATACGCGGCAAAAGGCCCTGGAGCGGATCGCAGCGCCGGAATCTGCACCGACCTGGCAGGACAAGGCGTTCGGTTTTGCGGCGGACGCGCGCCGGGCCCTGGAAACCGACTCTGATAACTGGCAAAAGCTACGCGCTCTTGGCTTCACTGACCGGTCCGTACGCAACGGCTGGCTCGGGCTGCACCCCAGGGAACAAACCCTGCGCAGAGCGGATTGGGGGCTGGATCCGGATGCCGAGGATCCGAATGCCGCGAATTCTGATGGCGCGAATCCGGAGAGCGTGAGTGAGGAGTTTACCCTGCCAGCGGGCCTGGTGGTGCCCTGGTTCCGAGGCAGGGAGGTTGCGGGGCTGGTTGTCGGTCATGTTGCTGGAGAGACCCTTCTGCCCGGTTCGGACCTTGCTGCGCGTCTGCTGCCCGCTGCCCGAACAGACAGTCCGGTGGTCGTGGTGTCCGGGCATCTGCAGGGGCTATTCCTGGAGCAGGAAATCGGCGATGCCTGCCATATTTTGATCATGCATGACCCCGGGCAGCCCTTGGACAGGGAAACATCCGCGCTGCTGGAGCGCAGTACGGCGCAGGAGTTCCCTCTGCTGGTGTTGTTCGGCCAGCGTACCCTCAAACGGGCTGCAGACCCCTGGCGCGAGCGTTTCGACAATGCGCGTGCGTTGATACTGCCCCAGGGTAAAGATATTTTCGCGGCCAGGGAGGCGGGGCAGGACATCCGGGCCCTGTGTCTGGAGGCGGTTTCGCCGGAATTCGCGCAGCGCCACAATCTGGCGCCCGAGTGTTCGGCCAAGGGCATGTCGAGGGTGGCGGATCCGCTCCAGGGGCTGGATCTGAAGTCCGAGGTCGGGAATCTGCTGGAGCAGGGCAAAGAGCGCTTTGCACCGCTCCGGGCGCAACTGGCCGCCGAAGCCAAGGCCATGCTCGAACAGGCTTCGGCCCTGCTCGCGGCCCAGGGGCGGGATCCGGAGTCCGTACTGCGGGTTGCTCGGGAGAAGCCGCAGCCGGGGTTGGGAGCGCTGGGCGAACAGGCCGGGGAGCTGCTTGCCGAACAGCGCCGGCGTATGGCGGACAGCGGCGGACTTTCGCCCGAGCTGGATGCTGCTCTGCAAAAGGCGGAGGCCGATGTCCGCCAGCAGGCAGCCAATGCGGAGGCCGGTCTGCGGCGGGAGTTGCAGCGTCTGGAAGCCGGCAAAAAGGACCTGGAAACCAACAGACTGCTGGCCCAGGGGTTGGCAAAGCGGCTGGCCGCCCAGGGGCTGGATCCGGAGCGTATGCGGCAGCTGAGCCGCGAGGAAGTGCGCCTGCGCCTGGAACAGCGAAAGCCTTTGGCCGGTGCGCGGATGTCCGGGCTGGACCTGGCCGGTTTCAATTTTTCCGGCTGTGATCTGCATGGAGCGGACCTGCGCGGGGCCAATCTGTCCGGCGCGCGTTTCGACCATGCGGACCTGAGCCAGGTTCTGGGGCAGGAAGCCGACTGTCGGGGCGCGGTGTTCCGCGCGGCAAAGCTGGACCGCGCGCTGTTCAGCAAGGCCTGTTTTGCCGAGGCGGACCTGCGTACGGCCCATTGCGCCAGGACTCTGCTGCAGCAGGCTGATCTGCGCGGCGCGGACGCCGGAGGAGCGATTTTCGACATGGCCGTGCTGCAGGATGCGGACCTCAGCCAGGCCGGCTTTTCCCGAGCCACGCTGCGGATGTGCGTACTGACCGGCGCAAAGGCTGTCAGGGCGCGTTTCGACCATGCGCAGCTGCAAAAGAGTCTGCTGCGGGGGATGCTGCTGGACGATGCGGATTTCGGGCGCGCCCGGGCTTTTCAGACCATGTTCTGGGGCGTGCGGGGGAGCCGGGTCAGTTTTCTGGGCGCGGATCTGACCAAGGCGCGAATGGGGGGCAACAGCGTGCTGCGAGGTGCGGACTTTACCGGCGTGGAACTGCTGCAGGGCTGTTTTCGCGAGTCTGATCTGCGCGGCGCCCTGTTTCGCGGCGCGCTCCTGGACGACAGCCTGTTCGAATCCTGCAATCTCGTGGAAAGTGATTTTTACCGCTCAAGCGCCAGAAAAACCCGTTTTACGCTGTGTGATCTGGAATACGCCGACATGCGCGCCATGAACATGATGCAGGGCTCGTTGCGCAAGTCGCGGCTCGTACGCACCAATCTGGGTGGTTCCAACCTCTTTGGCGTGGATTTTTACAAGGCCGTGGTCAGCGGCAGCGTGTTCAAGTTCGCCAACCTCAAACGGACGCTGTTGCAGGGGCGTACGGAGTTGCTTGATGTCGTCGAATAACCAGACGCCAAAAAGTCCGACGCGAAATGAACTGCTGGCCATTCTGGCCCAACAGGGCAGCGTGGAAAATCAGGACTTGTCCGGCTTGGACCTGCGAGGCGCGGACCTGAGCAATGCGCGGTTTGCGGACTGTTCGCTGGTTGGGGCCAATCTGAGCGGAGCGCGGCTGTCCAGGGCCCGTTTTTTTCGCTGCGAATGCGCCCGGGCGCTTTTTGAGGGCTGTGATCTGACCAAGGCTGATCTGCGGGAAAGCTGCCTGGCCGGTGCGGTGTTCAAGCGTGCCGTCCTGCATATGACCCTGGCCAATGACAGCGACCTGCGGGGCGCGGATTTTACGGACGCGCGGGTGGGCTGGTCGCAACTGCAGCGGGTGGATCTGCGCGAAGCGGTGTTTGTGCGGGCAGACTTTGAAAAGTGCATTTTGCAGGATTGCGACTGCAGCGAGGCGGACTTTCGTCAGGCCCGGCTGGATCGCGTGGCCTTCAAAAAGACGCCTTTTGCCGGGACCAGCTTCCGGAAGGCGGATTTTCAGAAGGTCTTTATGCGCGGCTGCAATCTGGAGGAGCAGGATTTCAGCAACATGCGGCTGTTCTGCGTGCAATTGGATCAGGCCAATCTGCGGGGTACGGTCTTTGCCGGTGCGGACGTGCGCATGTGCAATTTTTCCGGGTCTGATCTGTACCAGGCGGATTTCAGCAATTGCAACGCTGCCAACAGCAGTTTTTCCGGCGCGCGCCTTGGGGAGACCATTTTTGCCCAGGCCGACCTGGGGCAGGCCGTGTTCAGCGGCTGCGACGCGGCCTTTGCGGACTTTACCGAGGCCAACCTGCGCCAGACCCGTTTTGACGCGGCCAGCTGCCGCTGCGCCCGGTTTGTGGGCACGGACAGCAGCTATGCGGATTTCAGCCACGCCGATATTTCCGGCGCGGATTTTCGGGGCGCGGATCTGGACATGGCCAACCTGCACGAGGTGCTGGACAAGGAAACCCGCCTGGCCCTGGCCAAAAGACTGGCCCTGCAGCCCAAGGACCACGACCTGCTGGAAGCCGAGCGTTGGAAACCTGCCTAGAATCTGCTAGGATCATGACGTTTGCTCGGATCGGACTGCGAAGGCAATGGCCGGAGCAATCTTTCAAAAACACTTTCGTACCGCCGGAGGCGCTCGCACCATGTTCATGCTCACCACAGGACCGGGAACGGTGGCGGCTTTTCCCGATGTCTGCCGTACGCCCCCTGTTGGAACGGCGGTGGCTTATCCCAACACCGTACGCACGGCCACCAGCGCGCCTGTGGCGGAGCAGGTGATTGTGGAGGGGGCACCGGCCCTGAACCAGCTTTCCCAGGGGCAGGTGGGCACGGGCAACGAGGCCGGCCGGCTCAAGGGGGTTGTTTCGGCTGAAGTGGGCGGACGCTGTCTGTTTACCGGCGGCTGCAGCACGGTCCTCATCGATGGCGCGCCTGCCCAGCGCGTGACCAGCATTTCCGGCCAGAACGCCGCAGGTATGCAGTCCAACGCCAGGGGCATGGCCGTGGGGCCCAGCCAGAGCACGGTGCTGACTCTGGGCTGATTGATTCACCCGCGCAGTTATCTTTCGCTTTTCTTTTTTGATGTGTTCCCTTTTCCCATACAGTTTGCTACCCTGAATACGGGGATAATATATTCCGTCATGTGCGCCTCGGCAAACTCCGACGCGTTTGGGCGGTGCTACGTTTGGTGGAGCGCGTATGAAGGAAACATCTCGAACTTTCGGCAAGCTGAACGATCTGGCGGTGGATCGTGTGGCCGAACTGGAAGCGGAACTTGCCCAGGAACACGAACGTGCCGATGCTTTGGCCGGGAATCTGGCCAAAAGCCAGTCCGAGCAGCGTCGTCTGAGCAGCCTGCTTCAGGAAGAGCAGAAAAAACAGGCGAATCTCCAGGAGCGCTTGCGCGTCCGGCGCTATGAACTTGGCGAGCGCGTCAAGGAACTGCACGGACTGTATTCCATTTCCCGTTTGTTCGAAGACAGAAACCTGAGCCGGACTGAAATTTTCAAGGGCGTTGTGGACGCCATACCGCCATCCTGGCAATACCCGGCATCCACATGCGCGCGGATACGTTTTGCTGGAGGCGATGTCTGCAGTGAGGGCTTTCAGGAAAGTCCCTGGAAACAGAGCAGCCCCATCAAGATTTTCGACGAATCCTTTGGTGAACTGGAAGTGTTTTACAGCGAGAAGCGGCCGGAAATGGATGAAGGGCCGTTTCTGCATGGGGAACGCGAACTTCTGGACGAACTGGCGCGGCGGCTGGGTGTGCATCTGGAACGCCTGGAATCCGAGGAGCGCGCCAAGGAGCACGAACGTTCGTACCGGGAACTGTTCGAGCTCGGTCTCATCGGCATGGCCATCATAGATCCTCTGGAAAAACGCTGGGTCGAGGTCAACCAGCGACTCTGCGAAATGCTGGGCTATTCGGCCGAAGAGCTGCAGTTCATGACCTGGTCGGAAATCATCCATCCCGCGGACATGCTGGCGGCCTTGCGGGAGTTTGACAAGACCCTGAACAGCAGGGACGGGGGCACGCTCACGGACAGGCGGTTCGTGCGCAAGGACGGCACCCTGCTGCATGCCACCAACTCGCTGCGTGCCGTGGATGTTCCCAGAAGCACGGAGCGCCGGGTCTACGCCTTGTTCTACGACATCACGGACCGCGTGCTGGCAGAGCAGCGCCTGGTGCAGAATCAGCTGATGATCCAGCAGATCTTCGACACCATCGACGTGGGGTTGTGCCTGGTGGGCAAGGGGCTGCGCGTTCTGCGTACCAATGTGACCTTTGCCCGGCTGATGCGCCTGGAAGCCTCCATCATGGGGCGCGATCTCTACGATGCGCTGGCGGGAATGTACGTGCCCAAGGAGTTCTGCCCTGTGCAGAAAGCCTATGTGAACCGCAAGGTCGAACGTTCGGAGCACAGGATTGTCTATCCGGGGGAGGGGGAGCGCTGGTTCGAAGTCCACGGCTATCCCATCAGCGACAGCGGCCTGGATGCCGAAGTGGTGATGCTGATTCGCGAAATAACCCATCAGAAGCAGATTCAGTCAGCCTTGTCCGAGCGGCTGGACTTCATTCAGACCCTGATAAACGCTGTGCCCAATCCCATTTTCTACAAGGACGCCAACGGCGTTTATCTGGGATGCAACCGGGCGTACGAAGAATTTTTGCAATTGAAGGCCGCGGATCTAGTTGGAAAGACCGCCTATGACATCGCGCCCAAGGATCTGGCCGACCACTACGTGACACGAGACAAGGAGCTGCTCAAAAAACCCGGCGTTCAGATTTACGAATCCAGCGTACGTTGTGCCGATAACGAAGTGCGCGAAGTGCTTTTCTACAAGGCGACCTACGGCAAATACTCCAACAATCCCACCGGAATCGTGGGCGTGATCGTGGACATTACGGATCGCAAGCAGACAGAGGAAACGCTGCGAGAAAACGCCGAATTTCTGCAGGTGGTGCTGGACAGCATCCAGACCGCCATGATCCTCGTGGATGCGGAAACTCTGGAAATAGTGGATGCCAACCGCAATGCGGAAAAATTGACGGGCCTCAAGATGCAGGAACTGCTCGGCGAAAAATGCGACCAGCTGCTGGCCGGACTGGCTCATTGCCCCCATTGTTCGACCAGGAGCAAGCAATGTTTCTGTCCGTATGAAAAGGACAGCGTGCTGCTGAACGTCGAAGACACGCTCCTGCGTCCGGACGGTCGTTCCGTGCCCGTGCTGCGTTCGGTGCTGCCCGTCAGCCTCAAGGGGCGCCGCCATCTGGTGGAAATCGCCTTTGACCTCACCGAGCACAAGGCTTTGGAACAGCAGCTCATCTATACGCAGAAGCTCGAATCCATCGGGCATCTGGCCTCGGGCATAGCCCACGAAATAGACTCCCCAATCCATGATGTCGGGGAGAACATCTATGTGGCGCTCAAGGCGCATACGGCTTTGATGACCCTGTTTGAAGCCCTGCTCATGGAACACCAGGTGGTTATGGCCAATCCTTCCGCAGCGTTGGCGCCTGCCTGGAGCGAGGTGCAGGATGCGTTGCGCACTCTGAGTCCGGACGCCTGCCGGAACGATATTCCCGAGGCCTTGCGTCGGTCTGCCGAAGGGCTTGGAAGGCTGGCGGAAACAATTCATGGTCTGACGAAGTTTTCCGGCGGGGCATCGGAAACCGCACAGCCAGCGGATCTGAACGCCGCCATTGAAAACACGGTGATGGTTTCCCGGAGCGAATGGGAGCATCTGGCCGAAGTGACCACTGATCTGGATCCAAGGCTGCCTCTGGTGAATTGCCGACTCAGCGATTTCAACCAGGTTCTGCTGAACCTGCTGGTGCATGCGTCAAAAGAGATCCGGAAAGCCCAGAACGGGGAACGTGGCCGCATCCGCGTACGCAGCCGTGCGGAGGGTGATTATGCCCTGATTTCCCTGCAGAGCATCGGAGGCCATTCCTGCGTCCTGAAATGTCCGGAGTACCCGCTGGAGCCAGGAAAAATGGCCAATGGTCTGGATGAGCTGCAAATAGCCCGCAATGTCGTTGGCAGCAAACTGGGCGGCAGCCTGGACATGTCCGATTCGCTTCCCGAAGGCTGTACGGTCACGGTGCGTCTGCCCTTTGAGCCGTTGTATACTGAAGACTAACCCTCTGTGGAACCCTGCGGGCTTCCCCTGTCTCAGAATCCGAACGTAAAGGTCTGGTAGCCGTTGCTGCAGGGGTGCCCGTGGCTGATGGCCATGGTTCTGGCCGCCGGGTCCATGAGCAGGGAGGCCACTGTCTCCCATGGGTGGCGGTAGCGCGGATCCGGAAGGGCATGGCGGCAGATGGAGTTGGGGTGTCCTTCGTGGTCGCGGAGAATGTCCTGCAGATCTTCGAGCCGCAGAAGCGTGTCTGTTCCGGCCAGAGTGCGCAGTCGTTCCAGCCTGGTGAGGGTGTCCGGAATTTTGCGCGGACCTTTGTCCAGAGGGGCCAGCTGTTCGGAAACACAGTGGTTGGTGTGGCACAGCAGGCCGTTTTCAGGCTCGAGAATCTGGGGAGCGCCTCGGCTGCTGAATTCGAAACCCCGTATTTTCTGTTCGTCGGCCACCAGGATGTGGCTGGCTCCGGCCACGGGAATGGTGTTTGCCAGCTCCGTGGCTTCGTCCACGTCTTGTGCTTCCAGAAGCCGCCTGAGAAAAAAATGCACGGGCAGGCCGCTGATATGGCGTTCGTCCGGAGGTTCGGAGATCATCAGGATGTTCAGGAGAACGCTGAGGCCGTATTCGTTCATGCCCAGCTTGGCCACCTGTCCGGCCTCGCAGAAATGGACCATGCGTGGTCCGTGTTCTGGCTGTACCCGATAGATGGCGCAGCGGTCCCGAATTTCAGTCAGCCAGTCCCAGTTCTGGGCCGCCAGAGGCGTGCCCGAGGAGGAACGCGAGGCTTCCACCCCGATGGTGGTGCACTCCGCATGCCTGTCCGCCATCAATTCCGTACGTACGTTGATGATCAGCAAATGCTCCATGGGCAGGCCCACGGCCTGGGCCATGCCTTCCAGCACATCCAGCTGACCGGGAGCGTATTGGCGGATGGATGGTATGAAACGGCGGGCCGCCTGGACGAGCGTGGGCGTATCCCGGCGGGTTCTGCGCCCGATCAGTTCGACGTACAGGGAAGCGTTTTCCCGGATCTGCGGGGCTAGGGCCTTGCCCAGGGTCTGCCCCCGCTCGAAGCCCTCGCCGCGGAGGACGACCACGGGAAAAGAGGGCTCAAGCATTGCAGCCTCCGGGAGAGGCAATGGACTCGAGAATTTCCTGGTGGTTTTGCAGAAAGGTCACGCTCTGCATAAAGGCCTCTTCGGTATGGGGCTCCATGGTGGCCGTGGGAGTCAGACCCAGACCGCGCAGCGTATTGAATACGAGTTTCCAGGGAATATCCCCCTGGCCCAGTCCTTTGTGCTGGTCGTCTGAGCCGTCGTTGTCGTGCAGGTGCAGGTGCTTGAGATAAGGCGCCAGTGCTTCCAGCCAGAGTTCGAGGTTGTTGCGCTGCCGACCGTTGGCAAAGCTGAACCAGTGGCCCACGTCAAAGCAGATGCCGCATTTTGCGGGATCCAGTTCGGCGGCCAGAGCCACGAGGGGCTCTGGTGAAAGTTCATGGGTGTTTTCCAGGCAGAGCTGTGCGTCTGGAGGGAGCTTTTCGATCAGCGCGGACCAGATATCCACTGAATTCCCGAGCCAGCCCTGAGTGTAGTTGCCGTCGAGGCGGGCCAGATAGTTCGGATGGGCGATGAGCCGTTTGGGAGCGAACAACGAAGTGATTTCCAGGGCCATTTCCAAGCGTTTTTGGGAGGCCTCTCTGATCATTCTGTCCGGACTGCCGACCCTGAGGTCGAAGAACGGCAGATGCACGGTGCAGCAGATGGATTTGGCATGCAGTTTTTCGGCCAGGGCCTCGAACCAGCTGCGGTCCTGTTCGAGCACCCGGGCGTCCAGCCCGAGTTCGGGACCAAGCCGGAAAGCGAGTTTCGAGGATGCCGTATCCGGGTCCGTGTGGGCCAGCAGCAGCTGCAGGTAGTGGTTGTCGTCCAATATATAACGCAAGGGAAGATTAACGAATAACATTTTATAAGATACCTCCTTGGAGGTGATCAGCGGGGTCAGGGAATGATATCGTCGAGGCGGTATGTTTTACCAAAGTATATTTTTCCCTGCGGCCCGCTAATGATAATACGCAGTGCAAAAATATCCTCGGTACTCGTACCGTCCGGGAGGTGTATGGTCGAATTGAAAATGTTTTGTAGTGTTTTATCTGAAAAATCTGGTTGTTTGGGCTCAGGGTGTGTTCGATGACCCTGGCGTTGTTGGTCAGAAGGCTGACATCGGCTTTGCCGCGCACCATTGCGTCGTCCTGGGTGTTTTTGAGGTCGAAACGCAGGTTCAAGGCCTTTTTGTTCAAAGGCTTTGCGCTGATATTTTCGATGGAGAAGCCTTCGCTGTCAATGGTGTCATAATAATCCCGCAGCTGCACTTTGGGAGGCGCATCCGGGTTGTAGAGGTCTGTGAGTTGGCCGGTGATAAGTTTTTCCAGCTGGTCCGGGTCGCGGTAGGCCACTACTTTTTCTATGTTTTCAAGCCTGTTCAGACGAACCTGTTTTTTCTGCAACTCCACGTTCTGAAGCGTGATGCGGTCGTTGAGATGGTTGGTCTTGAGCCAGAGTTTGACGGAGACGTACCCGAAAAGAATGGAAGCGGCCAGGATGAAAAGAATGGAGAAAATAAGCAGACGCAGCCAGAGGGATCGAAAATGGTAATGCCTGACCGACTGGTCGTCACGCATCAGGATTACGCTGTATCTGTTAACAGCCATGAATCACAGGGCGCTCCAGTCTTCGCGGGTGATGAGCCAGCCATCCCCTTCCGGGCGCAGGTAGAGGGTTTTGTAACCGGTGTCGTGGAAGCCTTTGCCTGCTTTGTAGTCCTGCACAAACGTGACTTTCAGTCCTTTCGAATCCAGGTCCACCTGCAGATCTTCGATGCCGACGAGCTTGGGCGGCTTCTGCTTCCAGATGGTGTGCTTCTGCTCCTCAATGGCATCAAGCCCGCGACGGTTGCCCTGTTTGGCGTCCTTGTCGTAAAAGGCCATGTATTTGCTGATGTCCGCCTTTTCCCAGGAGGCCCGCCAGGACTCGATGAGGGAGGTGACTTCCTGGCGCAGATTGCGTTCGAAGGTGGCTTCGAGATCAAGCTTGCCTTCTGCCCATTCGTTGCCCACGATGCGGGGATCACCGTTGTCGTCCAGCTGCCAGTAGAGGCGTTTGATGCCTTCGCTGGTAAAGGTGGGAGAGCGGTAATACTGTCCGAAGTAGGTTACCCAGTAGTCCGGGCCGGCAATGACCTTGACGTCGTCCACCATGACCATCAGCCAGGGATTGCGCTTGAAAAGGCCTTCCTTGTGCGCCTTGAAGGCCGCAAAAGTCTTTTCATTGGTTTTGGAAAACTTGTCCGCGTCGTAAAAGGAGAAAAAGGATTCGTCGCGGCTGCGCCAGGCATTGGCCCAGTCGTAGACGGCGTGGGCGATCTTTTCGTGCATCTCGCCGTCGATATAGCCGCTGGTCCAGCTCAGATCCTTGGCAATGACCACCGGGGTCCCGACCTTGATCCGCTGGTCGATCTTTTTCATGTTGTCATTGGAAAGCGCCATGCAGCCCTGGGTCTCGCGCGGAACCAGTTCATGGCCGCGACCGTGGATCCAGATGCCGTGTCCGGTCTTGCCCTTGAGCTTGTCCACGGGGTTGGGATAATCCAGCGGAAAGGCCAGGTTGCCGTACAGGTCGGGGTCCAGGCCCGAATCCAGGCGCCGTTGCACGAAGTAGACGCCCTCGGGGGTTCTCTTGTCCCCTTCGGTCAGCTTGTCGCCAACATTGGCGCCGGTGGAGCAGAAAAACTGGTCTTGCAGGGCCAGCGGGCTGCGCTGTTTGAACATGAGCAGCCGCTGTTGCTTTTTGTTGATGGCGAGAAATTCTTCGGGGCCGTACTTGTGGCCGATGAGTTGCACCTGCCAGTTGCTTTGGGCCTGGCTGTTTTTTTCTTCCGCGGACCGGGCCGGAGAAGCGGACAAAAGGATCACTCCCAGCAGTGCCAGAAAAAAACAGGCCCACGCTGCAAGAAGAAGCAGTATGTCGGCAAATGACATTCACTGGCATAGGTTGTGACTCCGAAGAATACGAAAGCGCCCGGCTTTACGTTAGATTGTCCTGGCGTCCCCTTGTGTTGACGCTCGTATTCACTACTCGATTCGACTCAGCTTTGTCCACTGCTTCAAGTGTCGTCTTTATCTTACGCAAACAACACTGAAGAAATCACAGCACGTACGAAGGGGTTTCTAACATTTTTTAAGAAAAAAATTAAGCAACAAATTTTGCATTGCAAGCCCGGTACGTCAAATTAACGTATCCGGGCTTGTTTAATTACTTTTTTCCGGCTTCCAACAGTTCGTGCCGTGTGAAGATGGAGCGCAGTGTGAACCCGGCATTGGCCAGGTTTTCGCGTCCGCCTTCTTCGCGGTCCAGAACGCAGAGCACGCAGCCGACCTTGAGACCGGCTTCTTCAACGCGCTGGCAGGAGGTGATCAGTGTGCCGCCGGTGGTGACAACGTCTTCCAGCAGCGCAACGGTATCTCCGGGCTTGAAGTTGGAGAGCCCTTCAAGAAACTGGTTTGTTCCGTGTCCCTTGGACTTTTTTCGGATAATGAAAGCGGGCATGGGATGCGTTCCGGCCTGGGAAAGGACGCTCACCGCGCTCACCAGGGGGTCGGCGCCGAGGGTCATGCCGCCGATTCCGGCCACGTTTTCGCTTTCCAGTATCTTGAGAAAAAGTTTGCCGATCAGTTCGCCGCCAGCAGGGTGCAGAGCCGTCTGCTTGCAGTCGAAGTAGTAGTCGCTCTTTTTGCCGGAGGTCAGAGTGAAGTCGCCCTCGCGGTAGGATTTTTCCAGCAGCAGTCTGGCCAGACGGCGCTTGAGCATGGTTTCGGAATCAGCGAATACGCGGTCGAAAATGTCTTTTTCGTAGCGCAGGTAATAGGACAAATCAAAGAGTTCCTGCAGTTTTTCCGGAGCCAGCTTGGCGGTGATCTGCGGATCCTCCATGACCAGTTCCTGGAACGAACGGCGTTCGTTCCAGCTGCGCATGGCCACGGCCTGGACCATGACATAGGCATCCTGGCGGCCCATTCCGGCTTCGATGAGGCCCAGAAGAATGCGCTGGGAAAAGAACAGCCCGTAGGAGGCGTTGAGGTTGCGGTCCATGTTTTCCGGAATGATCCGCAGGCCTTCCAGCAGGTTGGCGAGGCGGTGCAGCACGTAATCCATGAGGATGGTGGAGTCGGGCATGATCACGCGTTCAACCGAAGAGTGGCTGATGTCGCGTTCGTGCCAGAGCGCCATGTTTTCCATGGATGCCAGAGAATTGGTGCGTATCAGGCGGCAGAGGCCCGTGATGTTTTCCGCGGAAATGGGGTTCTTCTTGTGGGGCATGGCGGAAGAGCCTTTCTGCCCTTTGCGGAAACCTTCCTCTACCTCCAGCACTTCCGTACGCTGCAGGTGGCGCAGTTCCACGGCCAGGCGTTCCACACCGCCCGCGGCCAGGGCCAGGGAAGTGAAGAAGCGCGCATGGCGATCGCGCTGGACGATCTGGGTGGAAATGGGGTCCCTGTGCAGGCCGAGCAGCTTGCAGGCGATTTCCTCGACTTCCGGTTCGAGGTGCGCGTAGGTGCCCACGGCGCCGGAGATCTTGCCCACGCTCACGCTGTCCAGCGCAATTTTGAACTGCTGGTAATGGCGCTGGAATTCGGCGTAGAAGTTGGCCATTTTCAGGCCAAAGCTGGTGGGTTCGGCATGCACGCCATGGGTGCGGCCCATGGCCAGGCGGCCCTGGTTGTCATGGGCCAGCTTTTCCAGCACCGAAAGAATGCGCTGAAAGGCTTCGTCGAGAATTTTTCCGGCACGAGACAGAAGAACGCCGTTGGCGGTGTCGACAATGTCGGAAGAAGTGCAGCCCAGGTGAATGAACCGGGCCGACGGTCCGACTTTTTCCTCCACCGCGGTAAGGAAGGCGATTACGTCGTGGCGGGTCTGTTCCTCGATTTCGAGGATGCGGTCCAGGTCGAAATCGGCCTTGCTGCGAATGGCCTCCATGTCGGAAGCTTCAATAACTCCAAGCTGGTGCCAGGCCTCGCATACGGCCAGTTCGACCTCCAGCCAGACCCTGAACTTGTTTTCCAGCGACCAAAGTTTGCCCATGGCCAGTCTGGTATAGCGATCAATCATGTCTGTGTACCTGGAAAAGTGTTTATGAAGATAGGAAACGGCTTAACTGCCGACAAAACAACAGGCCCCGAGCGCCGGGCGCACCTGTACTACCGGGCGTCTGTACGATCGTGAGCCATGGCTGTTCTGTTGAAACGCGGTTCAACGAGTAAGCTGACAGTAGGGAGTGCGTGAGTGAAAGTCAATGCAGCAGCAGGCTACGACGTTTGATTACAAGCAAAACGTGAAACGCGGTGCGCTGATACGGCCGGCAAACCCTGGGAGCAAAAAAAGACGCAAGGCGCCGCTAGGCTTTGGCAGCGACCTTGGCTTCTTTTACACGTTCCTTCAGTCTTTCTTTCCGGCGCTTACGTCTGCGATCGAGCTCTTTCTTCCGTTCGATTTTCTTATGTCTGCTCATGGTTACTACTCCTGAAAAAAATTTTAAAAAGGGTTATCTATCCAAAAGGACCGCCCCTTGTCCAGTGTTAATTTGCCGTTAGAGGTATGAAACAGCAAATCAGGGGAGCAATCCGGGGGCCGCAGTGTGAAAAAGGGGCCAAAAGAGTCCGGGGTCATGCCATTTCGAACCCGAAGTCCTCTATGGCCGCGAACAGTTCGTTGATATCCACCGGCTTGAGCAGGTACTTGGTGGCTCCGCCGCGGTAGTAGGCGTCCATGATGCGGCTGGGGGCGTTTTCTATGGAAAGCACCAGGGCCTTGGTCTCATCCACCTGGTTGACGCCCTTTTCGGTTTCATATTCCCGGATGTGCGCCAATGCGTCCGCACCGTCCATGACGGGCATTTTCATATCGATTATAATCAGGTCGAAAGGCGCGCCTTCCTCCCAGGCCGCCTTGAATGTGTCAATGGCTTCCTGTCCGTTGACGCACAGTTCGCAACTGCCATACTCGCTCAGAGACTCGCGCAGGATCGCCCGTGTGGTCACGTCGTCATCGGTGATCAGAATACGAAGTTGTCTCATTGTGCCCGTCTTCTCCTGTGGGATGTTGTGTGCACTGTTCTACCATGAAATAATACTCATTAGCCGGTACAGGGTCAATGGGAATCAAAATGGCTTTACCAGAAGCCGGATGTCGGCGATTTCCTTTTGCAGCCTGTCCAGCAGCGGACCGATATGGCGTATGAATCCTCGCCTGGACAGGGTCATGATTTCCCGGCAGATCAGGGAGCCGGTCATGGCGCCGATGCTGGCCAGCGAACCCGCATAGCGGTGGGCCGTGGCGCTCAGGGATTCGTAATCTCCTTCGGACAGGTTGAGACGCAGACCCTGCAGCAGGGGGTCGGCCTCCTCGAGAACCTGGATGGTGATTTTGTCGAGCAATTTGCTGTTGTTCTTGAGCCGCTTCAGGGCGCCTTCCCTGTCGAGGGTGGAGCTTGCACGGGCTCTGGGAGTCGTATTCTGGACAACGGTCTTTTTCAGCGAGCCGCCTCTGAGGGCTTCCGCCACGGTATTTTCGAGAAGCTCCAGTTCAACCGGCTTGTGCAGGAAGATATTGATGCCCGCGTTGACGAACTGGGAGACCAGGTCTCCCTCGTGGGCGGACATGCCGATGATGGGAATGGAACGGTTGTCCGGGCCGGCCTTGCCGTCGCGGATCATGCGTGTGGCTTCGAGACCATTGAGTACGCTCATCTCGATATCCATGAGCACGCAGTCAAAACGTTCTTCGCACAGGGCTTCCAGAGCGCTTTCGCCATTGGATGCGTAGCGTACGGAGTAGCCTCCCCGTTCCAGGGTCATTCCGTACAGTTCGGAGTTGATCGCGTCATCCTCAACCAGCAGAATGTGGCCGAGGACTTCAGTTTCTGTCTGCATGCCGGACTCCTGGCGGTTCAGGGAGCAAAGGTGACAAGCACTTTTCTGGCTCCGGGACGTTGCGCGTGGGCGAAGGCCTCTGGAAAGGCGTCGAAATCATAGGCAGCCTCGATCAAGGGGGAAGGATCCACCCAGCCGTTGGCCAGATAGCGCAGACCAAGGTCCATGTCGCCGCAGCGCGAACCCACGATATTGATTTCATCCACCACCACCTGGGCGATGTCCAGTTCGGTGAGCTTGTGGGAGGTTGTCTTGAGGACAAGGGTACCTTCCGGACGCACGTATTGCATGGCTTTTACCGGTCCGTCCTCCTTGCCCGTGGCTTCGACGACCACGTCAAAGGAACGCAGATCGGCATGTTCCAGGCTGCTGGAAAGCATGGTCCGGACGCCTTGAGCGGATGCAATGGCGAGTTTGTCTTCATGCTTGCCGGCAAGTATCAGGCCGGGGGCCAGAAAGCGCAGTCCCATGGCGATGAGCAGGCCGAGTTTGCCATCCCCCAGCACCAGCACCCTGTCCTGGTTGGTGATGGGAATCTGTTGTCCGGGCTCCAGAGCCGCGGCCAGCAGTTCGCAGAACACGGCCTTGCGGTCGTCGAGCGTATCGGGAACCTGGAGCAGATTGACAATGGGCAGGGTCAGGTATTCGGCAAAGCAGCCGTCCCGGGCCACTATGCCGAGGGTCGTCCGGTTGGGACAATGCCGATGCCGTCCGCTGAGACACCAGGCGCACGTACGGCAGGCGCAGTTGATGTCCCCCACCACCCGTTTGCCCAGGAGTTCCGGATGCCCTTGGGCCTGGACGACTTCCGCCACGAATTCGTGGCCCGCGATTCCCTTGAATCCGTAATAGCCGCGAAACAGTTCGAGATCGGTGTTGCAGATGCCGGCACAGCGCGTCTTGAGCAGGGCTTCACCTGCGGGTACGGCCGGCATGGGGCGGTCGACCATTTCGAGGCTGCTGCCGGTAAAATGGATGGCTTTCATGGAGGCTCCTTGCCTGTTGGCGTCTGAGCTGACGCAATGGAAATTTTTTTTGAAACTTGTTTATTATTACAATGAAATATCAAGAATTGACAAGTCGCGGACAGACAGGGAAGAGTACGGATCTGCCGGGCGATCCTGGGAAGCGCAGTAAAAGTCGTATTGATAAGCTAGGTTGAATATGTTTTTTAATTATGTTCATTGTCATAGGTAATTAACGTAAAAATAGATGAGTTATCAATAGGTGACGATTACTTTGTCGGCTTGTTGAAGCGGTTTGGGGGCAAGGGGGAGGATTGACGTCATGTCAGCCTGCTTAGTCCCGTGCTTCAGTCTTGCCGTATGTGTGAAAATCGGATTGACAGGTGCTGATGTCGTTGCTATCGATAAGTGACGATTATAGCGATAACCTGAATTTCTGGTGAAGACGATGCCTGACGATAGTTTGACGCACAAGGATTTGTCCACCCTTACCGGTGTGTCGGAAACAACCATCAAAAGCTACCGGCGCAAATTCGCGGGCTTTATTCCCTTGCGCAGTCACGGCAAGCCCCTGCGTTTTGCTCCGGAATCTGCTGATGTCTGCATGCGGATCCGCCAATGCTTTGAGCAGGATCTTTCCGTGGCTGAGATTCTCGCGTTGCTGAAAGAGGAATTCCCTCATCTCGGCGCCAAAAAAAACGGTCGGTCTGCCAAAGGGCCGCAGAGTTCGTCAGATCGTGAGCCTCCCACCAGGCAGGATTCTGTTCCGGAGGCTGTCCTGCACTCTTTATCCACTGCCTGGCAAGAGCAGCGTACGCTTTTTGAAACGCTTATCGATAAGTGCTCGACGCTTGCCGAAGCCCAGCAGGAAACCAATCTGAGATTGCTCAAACTCCAGGAATCCTTTGCGGATTTTTTGTCCTTGTTTCTGGCTCGCGAAGATTTGATAGGACGCGGACTGGATGACCTGGGCTCCCATCTGGAAAACCATCTCGAGCATTCGGATTCCGCTTTGCTGGCTCTGGCGCAGGAAATGGGCAGCGGATTGGAAGAACTGCGGAATGCCATGCCCCTGCCTCTGGAAGAGAAAAGCGTGCTGGTCCGGAACAGCTATGGAGACGCGACGCGCTATGTGTTCCAGCGGCCGGCCGAACGGAACGAACGAACCGAACGGGCCGGAACTTCGGCATCCGCGGAAAATAAGGACGCTTCTGCCAGCGGTACGGAACCGACTCCTTCGGTGGCGTTTCTGGACGCCCCCCTGGTCATTCGTTCCGGCGGCGGCGATTATCTCGGCATTGCAGGCCGTTCCGAAGGCGCGTTCAGCCTCAATGATCTGTTCGCGCTATTCTGGAAAAGCTTCCAGCCTCCGCAACATTTCAACCTCAGCTGGGAATCGGTGGCCGGCGGCTGGATTTTGCGTGCCGAGCAGACCCAGGTGATCCGTCCGATGCTGTACGTGCTGCATCTGGAAGCCTCCACAACGCCAAAAGGCAATGCCGTGGTGGTACTGCATCATCTGGAGCGCAACGGGCGCGAACAGCCCGGAGCGCATCTCCATACCTTTATCAGGCGGATGCGGGCAATGGTGGCGGGAGAGCCGGTCTGATCAGACCGTGATGTCCAGGAGCGCTCCCTGGCTCATGTTCTGGAACATGGGCGAATCCGGCAGGCTCTGGGCGAGTCCTTGCGAGAGTGTGGAACCGATGCTGGCGGCTGTTTCCGCATCGAAGTTTTCATTCAGGTAGCTCTGCGTTTCTTCCAGGGCGGATTTCATGGAGTCCAGGCTTTTGCCGTTTTCTTCCAGGCTGGAAGTGAGAATTTCCATGATCGAGGAGGCCGTCTCCTCGTCCGTGTCTTCAGCCACCTGGCCGATGGCCGTGGTGATGGCCTGCGGCAATGTGCTGCCGGAGGAGCTTCCGGAAGTGCCGGAGGTGGAGGCGTAGAATTCTTCCATCAACCCGTTGTCAAAATATGAGTTCATGGCGTCATTGATGTCGCTGTTGAAGAAACTCATAACCTGGTCGCCGGCTGCAAAGCCGAAATTGCTGTCGATGAGCTTGACGGCGTTGACAAGTCCGTCCCCCAGGTTGTCCTCGGTTATGGTCCCGTCCCCTATGTTCTGGTAGATCAGTCCCATGGTGGCGGTGGCGGCTTCATCCCCGTAGTTTTCCCGGATATAATCAACGGCACGGGCCAGCGAATTGGCCAGGTCTTCCGCGTCGGTTCCCTGTTCTTCCTGCTGCAGGTTCTGAAGAGCGCCGGCATTGGAGAGGAGCTCCGCGTCATCGGACAGGGCATAGCTGCTGTCGCTTTCCGAGCTGTCCTGGCTCTGGAGCCTGAGGATGATATCCTGTGCTAACGCGCTGGTGGCGTCGTTATCCGTATCGACCTGGGTGTTCAGGCTCACGCCGGAAGAGCTTTCCGAGTTGAAAAGCCCTGTGAACGATCCAATGCCGTACGCTGAATATCCTTGAATTTCCATGGGTCCTCTCCGACAAAGTCTTACTACATGGATTAACCGTAAAAACTATATCGGAATATTTGGTGCAAGCTTTAGGGAATCGACATATTTTTTCCCCGTTTAGAAAGCTTTTTTTCGACATTTTCCGTGATGCCAGATTTCTCGCGATTGTTGACACAAAGCGGCAACATGGAGTTATTATGAAATCCGGAAACGTGCGCCGCATTGCAGGCCAGCCGCGTACCGGAGAGGCCGCCGGATTTTTTCATGTTTCCATTGGTTCCGACCTGTTCCTTGCCTTATTGGTTCAAACGCAGCTAACCAGTATCATGTAGTTTTATGGAGTTTTCATGCAGGACGTATACGCTTTATTACACAAGCTCAGACATTGCGTACTGGGTACGACTTCCGGGACCCGACCGCACTGTTCGTTGATGGCCTTTGTTTTTGATGAGGAGGTGGACGAGGTGTATATGCTGGCCCGGACCACTTCCAAAAAATATCAGAACATGCAGCAGGTGCCCTACGTGAGCCTGTTGTTCGATACGCGCGAGCTAATGGAGTGCGGCGACGATAGCAGGGTGGAGGCTTTTACAGTGGAAGGCGAAAGCCTGCCAGTATACGAGGAGACAGTGAGCAGTCTCAGGGAAAGGCTTCTTGCCAAGGATCCGCGCCTGGAAAAGCTGGCTTCCGACCCTGACTGCGCCGTATTGCGGGTGAAGCTGAAGCGCTTTTTCCACGCCAAAGAAGTGGATCTGGCCCGTTATATTTCATAACAGGCTGTGTTGTTGGGATTTTTTGAAAAAAAACGGCAGGGAAGTGTGTCTCCCCTGCCGTTTTGATTAATTAGACTTTGGCCGCGGTTCTGAGATCGCTGACCGCGTCGGTCTGCTCCCAGGTAAACTCGGGGCGCTGGCGGCCGAAGTGGCCGTAGCAGGAAGTGGGTTTGTAAATGGGGCGCTTGAGGTCCAGGCGCTTGGAGATATAGTACGGGCGCATGTCGAAAACTTCCTTGACCGCGTCGGTCAGGATTTCGTCCGGGATGGAGCCGGTGCCCTGAGAGGTCACGAGTACGGAAACCGGTTCGGCAACGCCGATGACGTAGGCGATCTGCACTTCGCAACGGGGGGCCAGGCCAGCGGCTACGACGTTTTTGGCAATGTAGCGCGCCATGTAGGCTCCGGAGCGGTCGACCTTGGAGGGGTCTTTTCCGGAAAAGGCGCCGCCGCCGTGGGCACCCATGCCGCCGTAGGTGTCCTGAATGATTTTGCGGCCGGTGAGTCCGCAGTCGCCCATGGGACCGCCGATGACGAAACGGCCGGTGGTGTTGATGTACACGCGCATGTCGTCGGAGATGTACTCAGCGGGCAGCGTTTTCATGATGACTTCTTCACGCACCGCATCGCAGAGGTCGTGGTGAGAAATATTTTCGCTGTGCTGGGTGGCGATGACAACGGTGTCGATGCGCCGGGGCTTGCCGTCGACATACTCGAAAGATACTTCGGTTTTTCCGTCAGGACGGAGAAAGTCGAGGATGCCTTCCTTGCGGACGTAGGTCAGGCGACGGGAAAGTTTGTGTGCCCAGTAAATGGGTGCGGGCATCAGGGTTTCGGTTTCATCGCAGGCATAACCGAACATCATGCCCTGGTCGCCGGCGCCCTGTTCTTCCGGAGCTGTTCTGTCGACACCCTGGGCGATATCCGAGGACTGCTTGTCGATGGAAGAAATAACGGCGCAGGTCTTCCAGTCAAAGCCCATATCGGAATGCTCATAGCCGATTTCTTTGATGGTCTGGCGAACCACTTCGGGGAATTCGACAAAGCCGTTGGTGGTGATTTCCCCGGCAATGAAGGCCATGCCAGTAGTCACCAGAGTTTCACAGGCAACACGGGAGTTTGGATCCTGTTCCAACAATGCATCCAAAATGCCATCGGAAATCTGGTCGGCAACTTTGTCGGGATGTCCTTCAGTGACTGATTCGGAAGTAAAGTGGTATCTGCCTTTATTGGGAATCATCTACTAATGCCTCCTCGAAGGTCGATTCAAGAGTTTACGGACGTAGCTTCGAAAATTTCTAACTACAGGTTTTTTCCGAGAAAGTAAGGTCCCTGTTATCAATGAGCCTTGCACTGTCAAAACGTACTGCCACTGCAATTCTGGCATCTTCTACCAGTATGGTTTGTTTTTTTAAATTCTCGGAACCTACTATTTCAATATAGTCGATTTCAGCCAACGGCATGTTCGCCGTATAATACTGACGAACCGCATTTACAAGTACCTGCGCAGACTTTTCGCCACAACGCAGCATCTCCGCAGCAAGATCAAGGCCTTTCTTGATATGCGGTGCCTGAGCCCGTTCCGCTTTTGAGAGGTAAACATTTCGTGAACTCAATGCAAGCCCGTCAGATTCGCGTACTGTAGGATGACCGATGATCTCCACCGGTAACCAAAGGTCTTTCACCATGCGGCGGATGATTACGAGCTGTTGCCAGTCCTTTTCGCCAAATACGGCCACATGGGGCATTGTGAGTATCAGGAGTTTGCTGACCACTGTGGCGACGCCCTGAAAATGGATGGGCCTGGTTACCCCGCACAGGCCACCGGCCAGGTCCGGAACCTGTACGCTGGTGCAGCTTCCTGGGGGGTACATGGCTGCAGCGTCCGGCGTAAACAGGACGTCCGCACCGTTTTCCGCCGCAAAGTTGCTGTCGCGTTCGAGATCCCTTGGGTAGCTGGAGAGGTCCTCGTTGGGACCGAATTGCGTGGGGTTCACAAAAAGACTGACCACAACCTTGTCGGCCATCTTTTTGGCCATGTGCATCAAGGAGAGGTGCCCTTCATGGAAGTACCCCATGGTGGGAACAAGCGCCACACGCAGTCTTTCACTTCGCCAGTTCCAGGAAATAGCACGAATATGTTCGGGTTTGGTTACAATTTCCATAAAACTCCATCTCTATTTATGCGGCTAGGACGTCCGCTTTTCTTATCAGATTATGTGGAACTAGAAAATATTTTTCGATAGCTTCTAGCTGCAGGATTGTCCAGAGCGAACAGGAGCCGTGGAGCAGTAAAAAAATTGTCGGCAACGTCTGTACTTAAAGGCTATCATGGCTATTCAGTTAACCATATCTTTGTTTAGCTAATTCCGAGTACTGAGAAGAAAACTCCATCCTGCCAGTATGTTTGAAGCAGCAGCTTGTTCTTGACAATGCCGCCATCTTCAAACAACTGTAACGTGCAGCAAACGCGCAGTGCAACTGCGCCCAACCGTAAAAGAGCAGATTCGAACTTTCATGCTGGGTTTTGTTTTCAAAAAATATAATGTCTTGATTTTCAAGCCCGACGGCAGAATGGGGCGGACATACAGAATCTGGGGATTCGTACCGTTGCTGATTCCCCTGGTGCTGATCGTCCTGGCGCTTTCCAATGCCGCATTGTGCTATTATTTTTCCTCATTCGGCCCCATGATGGCGGAATTGAAGCAGAATGAAGCCGTGAGCCGGGAGGACAGAACAGAGCTTTTCGCCAATGTGCATGATTTTTTCGAAGTTGCCGACGATTTTTCCCGTATCAAGGATCTGAATTTCAAGTTGTCGGTCATGCTCGGGCTGGAGGACGCCACCACGGAACCGGAAGCCACGGAAAACGTGGGGGGCCCTGCACTCAAGCTTTCTCCGCCGGCATTGATGAACCAGGTCAACCGCATCCGTTTCATCCACCGTCTCAGCGACGAACTGGAAGAGGAAATGCACATCGCGGAAATCCGCCAGCAGCAGATTCAGAAGGAGCTGGTTTCCCAGCGTGAAACCCTGACCCGTATTCCTTCCATCTGGCCGGCGCGCGGACGCTTTTCCTCACCCTTTGGCTGGCGGCGCAACCCCTTTACCCACAGGCGGCAGTTCCACAAGGGCGTCGATATCGCGGCTCCCACGGGCACGCCGGTGCACGCGCCCGCGGCAGGGGTGGTCACCTACGCCGACTGGTTCACCTCCTATGGCCGCACTCTGGAAATCACCCATCGCAGCGGATTTGTCACCCGTTACGCCCACTTAAGTAAAATCAAGGTCAAACTCGGGCAAAAAGTGGTACGGGGCGATCTTGTGGCGCTCATAGGCAATACGGGGCGCAGCGTTGCTTCGCATCTGCACTACGAAGTGCACAAGAACGGCAAGCTCGTGAATCCGCTGTTCTACATCATGGACAACTGATCCGGACGTCCGGCGGTCATTTCCTGCTGCCGGAAAGCGCCAGACGCACCCGTTGCAACACTTCTCCGGGGGGCAAGGGCCTGACCAGGCACGGAGACTTTGCACCGTCAGCCACCAGCCGTTCCTCCAGCTTGTCGCGACCGGGCGGCAACAGCAGCAGGGCGGGCAGCCGCGACCAGTACAGGGCGGTACGGGCCTGCTGCACAAAATCCAGTATTTCCGTGTCCTTCAAATTCTCATCAAGATCCACCACCACCTGCACGATGTTGTCGTGCTCTTCCAGCTGCGCTTTGGCCTCTTCAGGGGACTGCGCTCTGAATACGGCGAACCAGGCATGTTCGAGTTCGCCGGATAAAGCTTCGTTTTGGGGCGTCTCCGGACCCAGCAGCAAAATACCGGGCGCCTTGGACTCCTCGGGCTGTTCGAGCAGAAACACCGACTCGGGCATTTCTGCGTCATGTTCTTCGCACAGGGCGGACCAGAAAGCCCGGCCCAAGACTCGTACCGCATCCTTCACGGTGGTGTTGCCGGAGCCCACATGGCGCGCGGCAGATGACGCCAGCGTGGCCAGCTTGAGCATGCTCAGGGGTGATGCGCACTCCGTGGTCGTTTCCTTGCCGAAAATCGCATCGCGCAGGCAGGTCGAGGGCTCGATGATTTCCGTAATGGGAACGCGCCCCCTGTAGCCGGTGAATCCGCAGGCTTCGCACCCGCCCGGACGATAGGGAGGGACAATACGCGTCACAGCCTTGAAGGTTTCTTCTTCCGTATTCAGGGGCTCTTTCGAGGCTGTGCGGCAGGCCACGCAGAGCCGCCGGCACAGACGCTGCGCCACGATGCCTACCAGAGAGTCGGCAAGCACGGCCGGGCGTATCCCCAGGTCCAGCAGGCGGGGGATGGCGGAAAAAGCGTCGTTGGTATGCAGGGTGGAGAGTACCAGATGGCCGGTAAGGGCTGCCTGAAAAGCGATTTCCGCAGTTTCCCTGTCCCGGATTTCGCCGATGAGGATGACGTCCGGGTCCTGGCGCAGGGTGCTGCGCAATACGCTGGAAAAGGACAGGCCGGTTTTTTCGTTGACCTCCACCTGCGAGATTCCGGGAAGAAGATATTCCACGGGATTTTCCACGGTGATGATGTTGCGATGCGAGGCATTGAGTTCGCCCAGCAACGCGTACAAGGTGGAGGTTTTGCCCGAACCGGTGGGCCCGGTGACCACCACCAGCCCGGACGCATTGCCGATAAGACGCCGCAAGGCCTGGATTTCAGCCAGGGAAAATCCGTTGTGCGAAAGGTTGAAACGGCGGCTTTGGTCGAGAAAACGGATCACGATGCGTTCGCCGCCATGGGCCGGGAGAGCGGAGATGCGCAGGTCGAATTTGGCGTCCTTGTAGGAAAAGGAGACCCTCCCGTCCTGGGGCGTACGCGTATTGGCCGGGTCCATGCCGCCCTGGACCTTGCAGTAGCGGCTCAGGCGGTTGTAGACATTTTCCTGCAGCAGGGCCACGCGCCGCAGCATGCCGTCCACCCGCGCCCGTGCCACGCCACCTCCCAGAAAAGGCTGCAGGTGCAGGTCCGAAGCGCGCATTTCAATGGATTTCGCCAGGAGCTGCTTGGCCAGTTTGGAGATGGTCTCGTCGTCGGTGGGGGCAAGTTCCTCGGATTCGTCCAGATTCTCCGCGTTGATGATTCCTTTGGAGTGCTGCTGTGTTTCGCCCGGAGGCGCGAGCGCAATGAACAGCCCTTCCTCGATATCTTCTGGCGTGGCCAGCAGTAGCCGGACAGGATGCTTGACGTAAAGGCGGATTTCCTCGGTCAGGTCTTCATCCACCGGGTTGGCGGCGGCAACCTGGAGAACTCCATCCTCCAGCTCGAGGGGCAGAAACAAGCCTTTGCGCATCATGTCCGCGGGCAGTCTGGAGATGATTTCCGGAGTGGTTTTCAGTGTCTCTGCCAGGGGGATCGCGGCGCCTTCGGCCAGCGTCCGGGCAAAAACCGGAGCTGTGGCCCCGGAAAGGCTCTGCAGTTTCTGCCAGGAGTCCTTGAGCGAACCGGATAAAAGTACCTTGGGCAGGGCGTCATTGGTTGGAAAGACCGTACAGACGAGCTTGCGAAAGGATTCTATGGCATAGTTGCGCGAGCCCGGCATCCGTCTTCTCCGGAGGTGAAACGAACAGTCAGGGACAGGGGCGCGCCGTCATCAGCGGACAACGGTGACCTTGGTTCCCACAGCCAGGGCATGCGCCATCTCGAGCCCGTCGGAATTGTGCATGCGAATGCATCCGGACGATACGCGGCGGCCGATCTGCGACGGCGCGTTGGTGCCGTGAATCCGGAAGCCCTCGCCATGGGAGAGATAAATCTTGAATTTGCCCATGGGATTGGATTTGCGACCGGGCGGAACCGAATCCGGCAGGTGCACTCCCTTGCGCTTCAGATAGTCCTGCTTGATGCTGGGCGTGGGATACCACCAGGGGTCGAACTCGATCCGCGTGATCTCGCCTTCTCCCCAGGGCACAGGCTTGCCCGGGCGCGGCGTGGCAACCACATAGGTTCGGACAAGGACTCTCTTGCCGTTTGCTCCCAGTTCATAGAGCCAGAGGCGGCGCTTGTTCACGCTGACCTTGATTTCGTAGCTGCTCCTGGAGGAGAGTTTGGTTTTGGGGATGCGCGATTGGGGCGCGGGCGTTTTTCTGGCCATTTGCGGGGTATCCGCCGAGGCCGTTTCGGAAGAAGCCGCGGACGGCGGCATGGTCAGGGGAGTATAGGCCGTGGGCGTCCCGGCCGGGGGCTGCTGGGAGAAGAGCACCAGGCGCACCCGGCGGTTCTGGCTGCGACCCTCTATCGTGGCGTTGTCGGCCACGGGCCGTTCTTCGCCGTAGCCGCGGATGGTGATCTGACCGGCAGGAGCCCCGTGATTGTCCACGAGCGTACGGTATATCTGGCGGGCCCGTTGTTCGGAAAGGCTCAGATTGGACTGGCTGGAGCCGACGCTGTCCGTATGGCCTTCGATCAGCAGGGCTGTCTGGGGATGCTGCTGGAGAAAACGGGCCACACGGCTCAGGGCCTGGTCGTCCGGACTGTTGGCGGCAACGCTTCCGCTTGCGAACCTGAGCGTCAAGGGTTCGGGAAATTTGGTGGGGGCGGTGGTGTGCACGTCCTTTGGAGCGGGTGAAGCTGGGGAAGCGGGTGAAGCGACCGGAGCTGCCGGAGACGACGGGGTCGCGACCCTGGTGGAAGCGCCTTGTCCGCCGCGCTGGTAAAAGCCCTTGACCACCAGTTCCAGCCGTTTGTTGCGTTCGCGTCCTTCGGCCGTGGCGTTGGAAACCAGCGGACGGCTCCCGCCGTAGCCCACGGTCTTGATCTGTTCGGGGCGGACGTTCAGTTTTGCGGCGAGCAGGGCGGCAAGGTCATCCGCGCGCTGCTGCGAAACATTCTGCTGCACGGTGCGCGTACTGCTGTTGTCCGTGTGCGCTTCTATGAACAGTATGGCCCTGGGATTGGCGCGGAGAATGGCGGAGAGTTTCTGCAGACGGTCTAGCAGGGGGCCGTCCTGTTGAAAATCCTGCCCCGAATCCGAGACGCGCAGATGGAGATACAGGGAGAGGGGGCAACCAAAGGAATCCACCGCGGCCGAGGTCGGAGTGTTGGGGCATTCGTCGCAGGAGTCGGCCACGCCGTCCTTGTCTGCGTCCGGCAAGGCGGCCTGGGTCTGTCCGGCCTGCGTCCCTGGTGCTGCGGCAGCGCCGGGTCTGGCCGTGGCCGCACAGCCCTGAACCATGGACAGCCAGAGCAGGGCTCCAAGGATCAGAAACAGATTTGCAGGTCGCAGTATTTCCATTTCTCCAGCCAGCGCTCGGTTAGCCCTCCGTTCAGACACGGTGCCTTCTCCTTATGCTTGATGGACCGGTTCAGCCCTTGTTTTTGTATTCACTCCCTTCAGACATATTCGGCCGGTTCCGAAGAAACTTGAGTCATGGAGGCCAGGCGCGGCTCCATGTCGTCCAGTTTTTCCAGATCCTTCTCCTTTACACGATATTTCTTTTCCAGCGAACTTTCCAGGTACTTGGTAAAGTATTTGACGTATTTTTTTAAATAATAGTGGTGATCCAGAAGTTTCTGCTTGTCTTTGGATTTTATCAGGGTGGCGGGGTTGAAAAAGGCAATGGCATTTTTGGGGGTCAGCACAAAGGGGGCCTTGCCGGCCTCGAGCAGCACATAGCTGGCCATGAGCGAACCCGTCCGGTGGTTGCCTTCAAAGAAGAGCTGCGGCTGGCTGACCGTGATGACGAAGATGCCCGCCGCCAGCTTGTAGGGCGACGAGTTTCTGTGGGTCTTGTACCATTGTTTTATTCTCCCGATATTATTGGAAAAATAGCGCTGGGTTTCACGGATGTGCGCGGCGTACTCGAGCCGGACCTTGGGGTCGTCGCCGCACAGAACCAGGTGGTTCAGCTCGATGATGTGATCGAAGTATTTGCGCTCGAACAACGGAATGTTCTGCTCCAGCAGATCATTGAGATAGTCATAGGCCTGCATCAGGTTGGCGATGATCTGCGGTGAAAGCGGTTCTCTGCGCGAAATCAGCTGGTTGTTGATGTCATCGAAACATTCGCTGACTTCAACAAGGGAAGCTTCGACTGCATCCAGGCGAATGAATTTGGTTTTGGACATGAACGGAATCTCCTCCACTGCATTTGCCCTATTATAAAGGGAATCGGGAGAATGTCGAGGCGTTGGGACTGATAAATCTTATCAGGAATACAGGGTGATGGCAGGGGTTCAGCGGAGCAGTTCGTAGGCCTTGAAGGGCAGCGTGTAAATGCCTTCAAACACGTCGAAGATGGAACCGCCGATGCGTTCGGCCGTGTCCGTGATAATGCCGCTGGTCACGGTGATGCCGGGATCCTTGAGCGGGCCGCTGATACGGATGGGGATGGAGGGCGCGCCTGTCATCTGGACGGTGATGGTGTAGTCTATCTGCTCGCGCGGCAGGTTTACCTGGCCTTCTCCACGGGCCTGGACAAGGGTGCTCTGCATCAGAAAATTCTTGTTGCGCATGATGCCCTGGGAAATGTCGAAGACGCCCTGGGCCGAATCGAAAGAGGCTCGTGTGGTCTTTTGCGGAGTGTTGCCCGAGGGCTTGGGATTGAACAGGGGCTCCCGGCGCCGTCTCTTGCCTCTGGTTGTGGGTGTCGGCGTTGTCTGGCTGTTTCTTTTTATGACCACGCTGCCGTTGCGAACGTTGAAGGCCACCTGGCCGCCCAGGGTGGCCAGGGCCTGCTTGGAGTTGAGACCGGCTCCGGCGAGACTGGTTTGCAGGTTGGCCGTGCCTGTGACCTCATTGTTTGCGCCAAGGGCATTGAGCATGGGGCCGACCTGGAAGGCCGAAGCCTTGCCTTGGGCAGTGAAGACCAGCTTGCTGCTCTGCTGCGGGGCCTCCACGCTGAGGGATCCGTCCAGATCTCCATTGTAGAAGCGGCTTTTGAGCGAGCGGACCTCCAGCTTGCCTTTGGATGCGTTGATTCTGGCGCGCAGGTTGTCGGCCCTGAGTCCGTACAGCTCCAGATCCGAAGCGAACAGTTTTCCGTCCAGATTGAGTTTTCTGATTTGCTCGGGATCCCAGTTTTCCTCTTTGGGCGTTACTCCGGGCGCCAGTTTCTTTTCCAGCGGTCGGTAATCGTCCAGAGGCAGTTTGTCCGCAACGATGTCGAAGGTCACAAATGGCGGCGTGTTCTTTTTGCTCAGCCCGAAAACGCCGAATTTGCCTTTCAGGGTGGATTTGTCCAGATGCAGCAGCAGGTTGTCGCACTGCAGGGCGTCTTCATCCAGCTGGTAGGCCGTCTGCAGGCTCCAGTCGCGGTACACTCCGGGGGAGCGCGGAATGGGGAGCTCTATCAGAAACGTACGCAGGGCCACACGGGGTTTGGCGGCGCTCAAAGAAAGATTGCCGGTAAAGATCCGTTTCTTTTCCGGACCCGACAGTCCGGTGCAGTGCGTGTCTCCCCGAATGTCGAATCCCAGGGCGGAAAAAGCGATTTTTTTAAGGTCCAGCGTATCGAACAGCACGTCGTAATTCAGGACGCAGGATCCGTCCGTGGCGATTTCGCGGTAATTGAGCTCGTTTCCGGAGAGCCCTTTGTAGGAGACGCGCGTGGAGGCGTTGTCCAGGTTGCGCAGGGCCAGGTCCGCCAGGCTGAATCTGGCATTGCCCTTGATGTCCGCGTTCAGGCTGGCTTCGGGAGTGCCTTCCAGCACGGGCAGGACAGCTTCCTTGGGGTCTTTGGGATTTTTGCGCGGAGCCTGCAGCCAGGGGGGCAGTCCTTTGTAGTTCACCTTCGTCCTGATGGCGAAGGGCCGGACCACGTTCTTGTCGCTGTGCTGGGCGCTGGCTTCCAGGTCGTATTTGAGTTTGGAAAAAGGCCAGATGGTGGTTCCCGAGGCATCGGGGGAGAAGCTGCCGCTGGTCAGGCTGGAGTGCAGCCCGGCCTGCAGGGATTCCGCGATCTGCCCCAGGGTGTTGCCGGAGAAATTCGCGTCCAGCGTGACATCGCCGCTGCCGGTCAGCAAGGGGTCGGCCTCGAGAAGCTGCAGCAGTTCGGCGCTGTTCACGCCGCCGAGGGTCAGCTGCAGCGAACGTTTTGTCTTGTCGGACTGGAATCCGGCCTTCAGGGAGCCCTGGCAGAAATTTTTGGCGTCGGCCTTCAGATTCACACGGCCTTGTCCGGTCTTCAGGTGCAGGTCGGCATCCGTAAGGTTTCTTTTTCGCCAGACCAGCTTTTTTGCACGCAGCTTCAGGTCCATTTCCAGCGTACGCAGTTCTTCCAGGGTTTCTCCGGGCAGCACGGGCTGATCCGTGGCCGAGGCGGAAGAAGGGCTTTGCTTTTTTTTCGGGAACAGACGGTCCAGATCAAGGGAGCCCGTAGCACACTCGGCTTTCCAGCGCAGCGGATCGTCGGGTTTCCCGATATCCAGGGTCAGCATCCCCGTAACATGCGTGCCGGAAAGATCCGCATCCACGTCCGCCAGGGTCAGGATATTGTCCTTTAGGCTGTAATTGGCGCTGGCCGTGGCCTTTTGCAGCAGGGTAACGGCCGCGGGAGCCGGATCCGATCCCAGCAGGACCTTGAGGTCGGGATCATGCCCCCGGACCTTGCCGCTGATGGCGATATCGTCGGAAAAGACCTTGCTGCCCTGCAGGCTGCCTTCCAGGGTGGCTTCATCAAGTTTGAGAAGCACATTGTCCAGGTTGGCCACCTCGCTGAGCACCAGCATGCTCCCGTGTCCTTTGAGCAGGTAGTTGCGGACGCTTTTGTCCTTTTTGTCGCTCTGCACCTGGGCGGTGAATTCCATGTCGCTGTTCTGCAGTTCGAGTTCATGCAGTTCCGGACGGGCCAGGCCTTCCCCCTGGCCTTGAGAATGCCCTGCGTATGGTCCCGCTTGCTGGAGTACTTGCAGAAAAGTTTGTAATCGAAACGCAGTCCCGCATCCGTACGCAGCTCGATGTTGGTGATGTCGTAATAATTGCCGGTGGTCCGGCTGTCCCAGACAACCCTGCCGTTGAGAACGTCGACGCCGTTGGCGGTCAGGGATTCCAGAGCTTGCGGTTCTCTCGCATCGTCTTTGGCAGGGACTCCGGAGTTCTGCAAAAAGGCCCAGTCCATCCAGTTGCCCTTGCCTTCCTTGTTCTTGATCAGCAACAGGCTGGGCTCTTCCAGCACCAGGCGACCCAGGTTTGATCTTGCGTTCGGTGATCAGAGGCATGAGCCTGATGCGGATTTCCAGCCGTTTGACGCGCAGGAAGGGGATGTCCCCGTAGCCCTTGGGCTGGGCGACCACCACGTCGTTGGCTTCCACGCCGAGCCAGGGAAAGTAGCTGTAGTGCATGGGGCCGTTGATTTTGCACTGCCTGCCCAGGTAGCGGCTGAGCATGGCCTCCACATCCAGGTTGAAATCCTTGGGCTCGAAATTCCGGGCCACGTACACCAGCGCGCCGCCGACAAGCAGAATGACCACGATGAAATAGAGCAGAATCTTGGCGAGGATGCCGCCGAAACGTCCGTGTTTCATAGTGGTGTTCCTGCTGCGGATGGTTTGGGCCTGGCCGTGACGGAAACCAGTCCGGCCACCATGGAGATGACCATGGCCAGGGATGGAATCCAGGACCAGGACTGGGCCGTGGCGTAGGTGATGATGTCGGAGGTCAACAGGAGTCCGATGCCGATTTTCCCTCCCACGTACAGGCAGAACAGGGACCAGCCCAGGACGGTCTGTTGCAGCAGCAGCTGGCTGGAGCCGGGGCATATCCAGCCCAGGGCAAGGATGCTCAGAACCCGGGCCTCCGTACGCTCTGCAAAGGGCAGATTGCGGTCGCTTGGCGCCTTGCCGTCCGGGTCGCGCTGCAACCGCCGCAGCCGGGCCTTCTGAAAACTTGCGTACCATGTGGGGCGCATAGCCACTGCAGCCAGAATCATGGATGCGGACTCCACGGCCATGACAGCCAGTTGGGCGGGGCCGTAGTCCAGTCGGAACGAGGCTTCCTGAATGACGGTGAGAGCCGTGTAAGGCGAAAATTGCATGGTGGTGGGGCTGAGCAGCGACCGGATGACGTCGATTTCGTGTTTGTAGGCCGGAAAGAGCAGCAGGGTTGTGGCAAGGTAGCAGGCGAACAGGCCGAATCCGAATCCGCGTGATCCAGTATACACCTGGCCCGACCCCGGACACAGCCAGGACATCAGTACGGCCCAGAACGCGCTGTGTTCGTCCGGACGTCGCAGTCCCCGCTGCACGGCCACATCCACGGCCGCGATCATGCCCCAGTACCAGATGAACAGGATACCGGTCAGGGAACCCGCCATCTGCAGGTACAGCGACATTTCCGGAGCTTCAAGGGCGAAGAGGCTGTTGATGATGTCCACAAGCAGCCAGCAGAACCAGCCGAAAAAGAGCAGCACGAGCGCCATGAGCAGCAGGCCGCGGGAAACGCGCCCCCAGACGATATTCGCCGAATCCGGGCATGGCCAGCGAATACAGAAAGGGCCAGGTGTGCTCCGGGCTTGGGTTTTTGTGGGGTGTTTTCCTGCATAAATATCAGATCGCGATCAAAGGTTTACAGACCGTATAAACCAAAGCGGGCGGATGACACAAGCTGGAGGAGTCTATTCTGTCAGAGCTGATGTACGAGCCATGTGATGATAGCATATCAGGTATTAAGAAAAATATATAATGTAGGTATAATACTACTTGAAAAAACTATACCGGTACCGGGTATTTTCGGAACCTATGGAGTTTATTGGCAAGAGCAGGAAAAATATCCGACTGAAAATTAATGTTTTCTTGCCAAGCAAGGTTTTCCTTACTAAGATGAATAACCGAATTATTACCCCGTGCAGATTATAACGAGTAGTTAGTATTGGAGAATATGTGCTTCGAGTTGTTAGCTTGTTGGTCCTCGCACTACTCAGCGTAACGGCGCTTCCTGGAGGAGCGGCCGGAGTGTTGGCGCAGGAAAACCAGGCTGCACTTACCGTGGCACTTCCTGATGATGTCGCGCCGTACGCTTTTGTGGACGACAAGGGACAACCTCAGGGCATGCTCGTGGATCTGTGGCGATTATGGTCCGAACGCAGCGGACATGCCCTGCGATTTATACCGGTTTCTGAAGTTCTGGCTCCTGAACTCGTGGAAAAGGGCGAGGCCCGCGTACATGCCGGCATGTTTTCCACAAAGGAAAACCAGGCCCGTTTCGATTTTCCCGCGCGCGTATTGAAGATTCCCTATTATGCGTTTTATGACAAGCAAGTGCGTCCTTCCTTTGTCATGTCGCTTTTGTCCGCCTTTCGGGTGGGGGTGGTAAAAAACAGCGCCACGGCGGAGTTTCTCGCCCGGTATGCGCCCAACGTGGACTGCAGGGAATACGCGTCGGAGCAGGAACTGCTCGAGGGTGCGGCGAAAAAGGATGTTCTGGTTTTTGTCGAGGCAGGAGAAAAAGCCCTCTGGCAGATGAAGCAGCAGGATCAGCTGGGCACCTATCTTTTTGACCCCAGCGCGCCTCTTTTCGTCCATTTCATGAAGGCGGCCGTACGCAAGGGAGATGCGGAAACAGCGGAGCTGGTCCGGGAGGGCATGGAAAAGATTTCCGACCAGGACAAAAGTGCTCTGCTGGCCAAATGGACGGGTGACAGGCCGGAAAACGGCGGCGATCGTCTGATCGTTGCCATGCCTTATGATCTGCCCCCCCGCATGTTTCTGGATGTGGAAGGACGCCCGGCCGGCCTGATGGCCGATATCTGGCGGCTGTGGAGCAAGAAAACCGGCCAGCCCATTTCCTTTCTGCCGTCTTCCTGGACCGAGAGTCTGCGCAATGTGGAAAGCGGCGCGGCCCATGTGCACAGCGGAATGTTCGTTTCTCCGGAACGAAAGGAAAAATTTGCCTTCTCGTTGCCCTATTACGGCCTTGATTCCTATGTCCTGATTCCCAACAGACTTACGGATGTATACGAGCTGAAAGATCTGGCCGGGAAAAAGGTCGGGTATGCGGAAGGCTCCTTTATCGGCCACTATCTTCAGAAAAATTACCCCCAGATCGAGCCCGTGTCCTACCCCAGCCATCGCGCGTCCATTCTGGCTGCAGCCAGGGGCGAGGTGGACGGCATTTTGAGCGATCCGGTCACCACGAGACTCTTTCTCAATGAACTGGGCCTGAACGGAGAATTTCACTTTTCCAGCAAAGCCGAAAGCAGCCAGCTGTTTCACGCGGCTGTCCGGCTGGACAACAAAAAATTGCTGAAACTGATCGACCAGGGTTTCGACGCCATGAACAATGCGGAATTGGCGGAAATCGAAGACCGCTGGATTCAGGATCCGGCCCAGAAGTTTTACAGCCATTTTTCCCAGAAGCTGCGTATTTCCGAAGAGGACAAAAAATGGCTGCAGGAGCATGGCTCCATTAACGTGCGGGTGCCGGAAAACGATCCCCCCCTGTGTTTCAGGTCGGATTTCCGCAAGGATGAAATCCGGGGCATGATCCCCGATGCCCTGGCCTTGCTGTCCTCTTTTTCGGGCATCCCCCTGCGCATGGTGTCCGCCGCGTCCGGTCAGTCGTATGATATGGAAGTAGTCGTTCAGGCCGAAGAGCAGAAAGCCAAGACCGGGGATCTTAAAACGCATCCATTGTTGCTTTTGCCTTACGTTGTCGTGAACCGCGTAGGATCCAAATTTCTTGCGGATCTTGACCCGATAAAACTGGAGATTGTTGCGGTTAAACGAGGCTCTGTTGCGGAAAGATACCTGCGCCGGAACTATCCGGACATGGCGCTCCTGCTGGCGGAAACCCATGGTCAGGCCTTGCGTGCGGTGAGTGAAAACGTTGCCGAAGATTACCTGGGCCCCCTTCCCACGTCCGTATACGAAGTTCAGAAGAACAAGCTCATCAACCTGCGGGTCGCTGCTTCGCTCAAAGAGCCCGAACTCAGCGTCTGCCTGGTCGCGGACAAGAGCCACAGGCGGCTGGTCAGCCTATTGAACAGATTTATTCAATCCGTGCCCCACAGCAGGTGGGACAGAATCGTCACCAAATGGGCTTCCATGCAGGAAAGCACCATCGATTGGGACAAGTGGTTTTTCAATGCGGCTCTGGTGGGCAGCGGGATGCTGCTGTTTCTGGTTCTGTTGTTCTATTGGAACCGCAAGCTGGCCCATGAGGTCGCCATACGGCAGAGGGCGGAAACCGCCCTGACCAAAGCTCAGGAATTGCTGGAACAGCGGGTTCAGGATCGGACCGAAGCACTGCGGGTGAGCAACGAACAGCTGGAATGGGAAATCAGCGAACGCAAGGAAACAGAAGAAAGGCTGAGTGACAGCGAACAGAAGTTCCGGGCCATTTTCGAACAGGCTGCCGACGCGATACTGTTGATTGACCCGGAGGACGGTGGGATTATCGAGGGCAACAGGCAGGCGTACGGGCTTTTCGGGTTCACGGAAACCGAGTTCAAGGACCTGAATATTTTTGCTCTGGAAGGAGCCCTCACCCCGGAAGAAATACGAAAACGCATGGATCAGGTACTGGCCGAATCTCATAGTACCTTTAATTCCAGAGTGAAAACAAAAAATGGAGAGTTCCGGGACGTATACGTAAAGGGCAGTCTGGTCCGGCTGCATTCGAAATCCTATCTGCTGGCCCTGATCGACGACGTCACGGAGTACAATAAAAACATGGAGGCGCTGCAAGCCAGCGAAGACCGTTTCCGGACGCTTTTTGAAAACAACCCTGTGGAGATTTACATCTGGCAGCACAGGAACGGGGAATTCTTTCTGGCGGATATGAACAATGAGGCGGGCAAGATCGTCATGGACGGTAAGGTCAATGCTCTGGGCTCCAATGCCAAGATTGTGGCTTCCGATGGATTGTCCTTCGAGGACCAGTTGCGCATGGTTTTTCATACCAAGGGGCGGGCCCATGAGGAGATGCGCCTTATTCATCCGAAAACAGGGATGGAAAATGATATAGAATGCCATTTCGCCTATATTCCCGAAGACCTGGTGCTTGTGTCGTCATTGAATATCACCGAGCGCAAAAGGGCGGAGGAGGAATTGCGACAGGCCAAGGAACAGGCGGAAATGGCCAACCAGAGCAAATCCCAGTTTCTGGCCAATATGAGCCACGAGCTCAGGACGCCTTTGAACGGCATCATGGGAATGCTGCAGCTCATCCAGGATACGAACCTCAGCCGGGAACAGAATTCCTACATCGATACGGCCGTGCTATCCTGCAAACGGCTGGCCCGGCTGCTGGGGGATCTGATTGACCTTTCCAGACTCGAAGCGGACAGGGTGGCCCTGCAGAAAGAACCCTTTCAGCCCCGGGACCTGATCGCATCCGTACAGGATCTGTTTCGCCATAACGCACTGGAAGCCGGAATCGGGCTTACCGTACGCTGCGACGAGGCTGTTCCCGAGCGTTTGCTGGGAGATGTCCAGCGCTTGCAGCAGGTGCTGGTGAATCTTGTGGGCAATTCCCTCAAGTTCACGAAAAAGGGATTCGTTTCGCTGGAGGCGGATCTGCTGCCCACCGCCAAAGGGGATATCCGCTGGATGCTGTTCACCATCACCGATACGGGCATCGGCATCCCCGACAGCAGGCTCGACTATATATTCGAGATTTTCACCCAGAACGGAGATGTCTATTCGCGCCAGTACCAGGGCGCCGGACTGGGGTTGAGCATAGTCAAAAGACTCCTGGGGCTGATGGGGGGCTCCATGACCATAGAGAGCGAGGAAGGCACTGGCACCACCATATATGTCAGCGTGCCCTTGTTCCTGCCTTTCGGCCAGGAACAGGAAACAGCGGAAGAGCAATTGTCCGGGGAACTTCCGGAGAATCTGCGGATCCTCCTTGTGGAGGATGATCCGGTCAATCGTCTGGTGCTGCAGGAATTTCTCGAAAAGGAACATTTTTTGGTCCAGGCCGCTTCGGACGGCGAAGAGGGCCTGGACCTGCTTTACAACAATGTGTTCGATCTGATTCTCATGGACATTCAGTTGCCCGGCATCAACGGTCTGGAAACCACGGAAGCCATACGCACGTCGCCGGAATTCAACGATAAAAGCCAGGTGCCGGTAATTGTCCTTTCCGCCCACACCCAGGGGGGCGACAAGGAGTCCATCATGGCTGCCGGAGTCAATGAAGTTCTGACCAAGCCTGTGGAATTCAGGGAACTGATCGACACCATCACCCGGGTTTTCATCGAGTCGTCGCGGAAGCAGCCGCCTGCAAGCCCCTGAAAAGACCGGTCTCGAAGTAGACGATCTCACCCGAAGCCGTTGCCGCGTACAGTGCGCCGTCCCGGTCGCAGGCAAGTGCCGTGATGTTCGTCAATCCCCTTTTGCCGCAATCGTACACCGCAAGCAGTGCGCCGTTGCCGTCAAAACATTGCAGACGGTTGCGTGCCGAATCCAGCACATAGACCGTACCGTCTTTTGCGCTTGCGGAAATGCCCGCGTACGTGCCGGGGATATGGCTGAATGAACCGTAACGTCCGTTGTCTGTAATATCCGTGTACAGGCCGCAGGCGCAGACGAAAACAAGCATGCCGTGAATGTCCATCACCTGCTTGGGATCGGGCAGGTTCTGTTTGAACACTTCCACTCCACCGTTTCCCCGAACACGCAGTATCCTGCCGGAATCGCTTTCCGTGATCAGTACCCGTCCGTGACGGTCCACGGTTAAACCGTAGTTCGAATCCAGATTATCACAATATAAATTGCGATTGCCTTTGGGGGTGAGGGCATACACGCAGTTTTGTCCGGAATGGCCTCTGGCGGCCACATACAGAATGTTGTCGCGATCGATGGCAAGGCCCGAGAGGCCTTTGAAGCCATCCTGCAGAACCCATTTTTCCTTGTTGTGGGGCTGCAAGGCCAGAATGCGCCCCGTGCCGGACTCCGCCACGTACAGATGGCTGAAATTGTCGAATACGAGGGCGCAGGGATTCGAAAGCCCTGTCATAAGCACCTCGGGTTTGAAGGGGGTCGCGGAAGTGCACGCGCTCAGCAGCAGCACCATTGCGAAAAGAAAAATCAGGCGCTGCAAAGATCCTTTGCCGATATTTTGCGGGCCGCGCCAAAGATACATGTATCTATCCTCCTGCTTGAATTTGTATCCTGGCTTTACTCTTACCCACTGAACTGTTATTTTAACAGATACAGATTTTTTAAATTGTTCCCTAAACAGTTGACTTCGAGTGTAACAGTTATGGCGATCAAACCATTCGATGAGACGTCTGAGTTTCGGTATGCGCGTATCGAGAAGCACTTGCTGGAGATGATTGATTCCGGGCAGCTGCAGCCGGGCGACAAGCTGCCGTCATTGAGGAAGATCAGCAAAAGGCTGGGGGTCAGCGTACCCACTGCTGCGCAGGCCTACGCGGAACTGGAAAGGCAGGGAGTGCTGGAGGCGCGCGAACGTTCGGGATTTTTCGTCCGGACCGAATACAATGCGCTGCCGGCTCCGAGTCTGTGCCCCAATGCCCGGCCCGAGGAGATCGACCTGAGCCGTCCGGGCGTGCTCAAGGCCACGGTGGACATCTGTCAGCGCAAGAACAGCGGTCCTTTCGTCTATCCGTGTCCGGACAAGAGCCTGCTGGCCGCCCGCTGCCTGTCCAAGGTGCTGCGCGCCACTGTACACGAAAGTCCGCAGGAGTCCGTGCTTCTGGACGATCCGCTGGGCAACAGGGAGCTGCGTCGGCAGATCTCCATCCGCTGCATGGAAGTCGGTGCGGTTGTGGCGCCCGACGACATCATGATCACCTCGGGCGCCATGGAAAGCATCTCGCTGCTGCTGCGCGTACTCACCCGTCCGGGCGACGCCATTCTGGTGCAGTCCCCTACCTTCATGGTTTACCTGCAGATGGTCGAACTGATGGGGCTGCGGGCCATTGAGATTCCTTCCTGTTCGCAGGAGGGCATTTCCGTGGACCTGGTGGCCAAGGCCATCAGCGATTACGATATCCGGGCTTGTCTGTTCATCACCAACTACCATGTGGACGGCAGCCTGATGTCGGACGACAAAAAGCAGGAACTGGTGGAACTGCTGCACAAGAAGCGGATTCCATTGATCGAGGACGACGTCTACGGCAATCTGTTCTTTGGCGAGCGGCGTCCCACTTTGTGCAAGAATTTCGATAGGGAAGGGCTGGTGGCGACCTGTTCGTCCTTTTCCAAGACCGTTTCTCCGGGCTACCGTATCGGCTGGATCATCCCCGGGAAATACATGGACCAGGTGCGCCAGGTCCGGGACATGACCGGCATCGTGCCTTCCACTCCGGCACAGATGGCCATGGGCGAATTCATGCGCAAGGGCGAGTACGAACGCCATCTCAAGCCCATGCGCCAGCGGCTTTCACGGGCCATGTCCGCGTTGTACTGCAGCATCGGCCAGTATTTCCCGGAAGGAACCTGCGCCAGCCGCCCTTCGGGGAGCATGAACCTCTGGCTCAGACTCCCCGAGGGGGTGGATTCCAGCGAACTTTTTTTCAAGGCCCTGCAGCAGGGCATTTACGTGGTTCCGGGCAGCATCCTGTCCTTTTCCAATACCTTCAACAATTACATTCGCCTGAGCAGCGACGGCCTCTGGAACCAGCAGTACGAGGATTACGTCGGCCTGCTGGGCGAGCTGGTCAGGGACATGATCTGATGCCCGGCTGCACTCAGGCCGTCACCGTGTTCCAGAACATGCACTGCTCCACGGCCTGAAGCAGCTTGCGGATGTCCTCCGGAAACACATGGCCGATATTGCCGATCCGGAAGCTGTCCGCGCCTGTGACCTTGCCCGGGTATATCACGAAGCCCTTTTCCTTGAGCCTGGCGTAGAAAATGCCAAAGTCGTAGGCCGGGTTCTCCGGGTTGTAGAATGACGTGATGATGGGCGACTGCCAGTCATCCGGCAGCAGACATTGAAATCCCAGTTCGCGCATGCCCTGCACCAGAATCCTGTGGTTCTCGCTGTACCGCGCGTACCGCGCCGCCACGCCGCCTTCGGCCTCCAGCTCGGTCAGGGCCTGGTCAAAGGCCCGGACCACGTGGGTGGGCGAGGTGAAACGCCATTTTCCGCCCTTGTGCTCCATCTCGTACCATTGATCATACAGATCCAGACTCAGCGAACGGGCCCGGCCGGCGCACTGTTCCAGCGCTCCTTTTCTGGCTACGATGAACCCGAATCCCGGAACGCCCTGGATGCATTTGTTGGCGCTGGAGACCACGAAATCAGCCCCGATGGCCGCGGCATCCATGGGAATGCCGCCAAAACTGCTCATGGCGTCCACAATGTAGCAGCGCCCGGCCTTGCGTACGATTTCTCCCACCGCTTCGATGGGGTTGAGCATGCCCGTGGTGGTTTCGCAATGGACCACGGCCACGTGGGTGATGTCCGAGTCCTTTTCCAGGGTTTCCTCAAGCAGCTGCAGGTCCGGCCTGCCGGTTTCGCCCGCGTTGTGCAGCACGTACGGGATTTCCAGCCGTCTGGCGATTTCTCCCATACGTACGCCGTAATGTCCGTTGGCCAGCACCAGCAGCTTGCCGTCACGCGGTACGGCCGTGCCCAGGGTGGCCTCCACGGCAAAGGTGCCGCTGCCCTGCATGAGCACCGCGCTGTAATCCGCATCGGCCCGGCTGGTGGCCAGCGCGGACAGGCGCGTACGGATGCTCTGCACGATGTCGTTGTATTCCTGGTCCCACGTACACCAGTCGCGCAGCATCACGGCCTTGACGCTCTTGGTGGTGGAAAGCGGTCCGGGTGTCAGCAAAAAGTACGGATTGTCGGGCAACAGTTCGTCGTTCATGTCTCTATCCTCTACGATTCCCAAGATTGTATTGTAATGAAGGGTGTTATTCCTGTTCTGTTTTATGAAAAGCGCCGCGCAGAATCCGCAGGGCCTGGTCCATTTCCGCGTCCGTGATGTTCAGGGGCGGCGTAAGGGTCAGGAAACTGCCCCCGGAAACCTTGAAGCTCAGCCCCTGTTCCAGGCATGCGTACAGTACGGCCTCGGCCTTGTCCGGGGAGGGGGTGTTGTTTTCCACCACCTCCAGACCCATGGCCAGCCCGAGCCCCCTGGCTGGTCCGGCCAGGGCGTACGATTCGGAAAAGCCTTCAAGTACGGACAGCGTTTGTTTCCCCAGTGTTTCCGAACGCTGGAGCAGGTGTTCCCCCTCGATGACATCCAGGGTTGCCAGTGCGGCGGCGCAGGCCACAGGGTTTTTTTCATGCGTATAATGCCCCAGCGCGATGTGTTTGCCCTGGTCCAGGTCGGCACGGGTAATGATGGCGGCCAGGGGAAACACGCCTCCGCCCAGCCCCTTGCCCAGGGTGACGATGTCCGGATGTACGTCGAAATGCTCAAAGGCGAACATCCGGCCCGTACGTCCGAGGCAGAGCGCGGTTTCGTCGAAAATCAACAACGCGCCAAAGCGGTCGCAGGCCTGGCGTATCAGCTGCCAGTAGCCCGGAGGCGGCGGATTTATGGTGGTGCAGCGCATGGGTTCGGCAATCACCGCGGCCACATCCCGTTCGCGTTCCAGCACGTATGCCACGTATTTGGCGCAGCGCAGGTCGCAGGCTGCGCAGTTTCCGCCCGGATTCCAGATGCAGCGAAAGGGCTCTGCCGGAGGAACATGCTCCGTGCCCGGAAGGAGCGGACCGATGTTGCTGCGGAACAGGGCTTCGCCGCCCACGGACACCGCGTCCAGGGAAGCGCCGTGGAACGAATCCCACATGGAGATGGTCTTGAAGCGTCCGGTAACCAAACGTGCGAGCTTCAGGGCCATGCCCACGGCAGTGGTGCCGCCGGGCGCCAGCAGCACCTTGCCCGGAGCGCCCAGCCCTGGTGCGGCCAGCCCGGACAGCCGGGCCGCCAGCTCCACCGCCATCTTGTTGGTGTAGCGGCGCGGACAAAAAGGCAGCTGGTCCAGCTGCTCCTTGATGGCCCGGATCACCCTGGGATGGCCGTAGCCCACCTGATGGACGCTGTTGCCGTGGAAATCCAGAAAGGTATTGCCGGCCAAGTCCCCGAATCCGCTGCCGCCCGCGCTCTCGAGTACGTCCAGGCAGGGGGTGGACAAGGACTGATGCAGGAAATACTCCGCATCCGCCCGCAGCCAGTCACGGGTCTCCTCACTGCGACCGTCCAGCCAGGCTTTGCGCCTGGGCGACAGATTCACATCACCTTCCGTACGGTCTACAGGAACTTTTTTTTCAAACGGCATAGAAACTCCATAAAGCAAAAGACGTAACGTCGTGGGGCTGCTCGCCCCACACCCCCGCCAGGGCAGCGGCCCTGGACCCGGACAGGGAGTTGGGAGAGGCCCCCCTGCGTTCAGTTAAAAGTTTTTGGGGGTTCTCAGGGACCTTTTTCCAAAAAGGTCCCTGAGCCGCCGGAGGCATACATTCTTCCCTTGAAACAAAAAGACGTAACGTCGTGGGGCTGCTCGCCCCACACCCCCGCCAGGGCAGCGGCCCTGGACCCGGACAGGGAGTTGGGAGAGGCCCCCCTGCGTTCAGCCAAAAGTTTTTGGGGGTTCTCAGGGACCTTTTTTCAAAAAGGTCCCTGAGCCGCCGGAGGCATACATTCTTCCCCCTTTTCCGCTCCCCGGTTACGCCAAAGGTACGGCGCCCTGGGAGAGGCGGTCGTTGATTTCGTCGATGATCCGGGCGCAGTGGGTGATATCCGGGGCCACGAAATGGGCACCGGCGTCCAGAAAGCGCTGGCCGATCTTGTCCAGTTTTTCGTTGAGCACATCGGCTGGCAGGCTGTCGGCTTCTTCTTTGGACAGTCCGAGTTCGTTGCCCGAGCGGGTCAGGCCGATGGTCCACATGCCGGCGTTGAGCCCTTCCTGGATGTCGGTGACGGTGTCGCCGATCTTGACCATGGCTTCCATTGGGTAGACCTGGAGGTTCAGGGTGTTCTGGTAGCACATCCAGGGGTAGGGGCGTCCGGCGGGCACGTCGGAGGAGCAGACAATGGAGTCCGGGGCGTAGCCCTTTTTAGCGGCCTCGGGTACGAGCACGTCCATCATGGGTCCGGTGTAGCCGGTGCTGGAGCCTATTTTCAGGTCCATGTCGCGAAAGTGCGCGATGCTTTCCAGCAGTCCGGGAATGGGGTCGGCAAAGCGGTTCAGAATGGCCACCATCATGGGCTCGGTGTCGGCGTACATCAGGTCCACGTCGCTTTCATCCGGCTTGCGGCCGTGCACGGCCTGCCATTTTTCAATCACCGAGGGCGTGTTGCACATGCCGCGGATGTGGTCTTTTTTCATTAGCCCCATGAATGCCCTGGCTTCTGCCAGACTGGTTTCCACGCCCTGTTTGGCGAAAACTTCCAGAAAAACGGCAACCGGTCCGAGGCAGCCGTAATCCACGGCGGTTCCGGCCCAGTCCAGCACCAGGGCCTGCACATTTCCGGTGTACTGTTTGTTTCTGATGAAAATATCCATGAAATGACTCCTTTGATTGTTGCAAAACGGTTTCAGTCGGCACGGAATCGTAACCTGAGAAAAAACAGCTCTCCCTTTGTTCCTTGAAACGGTGCGCAGGGCCTAGCGGGAGGTCCAGGCCTGTGCTTTCGTACGCAGTCCCCTGGTGCCCCAGGAGTAGCCGAGACGCACCAGTATATTTGCCAGGATGATCAGGATGGCCATGGCGCAGGCCGGGGCGATATCTCCGGCGTCGTCCATGTTGGCCACGGCCACGGAGGCCAGTTTGGTGTCCGCGGAGTACAGGAAGATCACCGCAGAGACCGTGGCCATGGAGTTGACGAAATAATACATGCAGATTTCCAGAATGGCCGGCAGACAGACCGGCACCGTGACCCGGAAAAAGGTCTTGTAAAAGGGCACGCCCATGGATTCGGAAACGGTCTCGAACTCCTTGTCCAGCTGCTTGAGCGCGGTTGTGGCCGTGAGAAAGCTGACCGTGTAGAAATGGACGATGTTGCTCATGACCAAAATGCCCATGGTGCCGTAGAGAAAGTTCAGGGGGTTGGGGATGGTGATGCCCCAGATGGTCCAGCCGGGCGCGTTGAAGAAAAAGATGTAGGCCAGGCCGATGACCAGTCCGGGCAGGGCCAGGGGCAGAATGGACAGGAAATAGGCCACGAAACGCAGCGTACGCAGTCCGCGTGTTTTTTCGATCAGATAGGCGCTGGTAAAGGTCAAACATACGCCGATGACTGCCGAGTAGGCTGCCATGCGGATGGAGTTGAAAAAGGCCCCGTATCCGCCGCCGCCCGTGCCGGAGAACACGTAATTGGAAAATCCCAGCGAGAGGTCGTAGGGCCAGACCTTGACCAGGGAGGCGAACAGCGAGGTGCTGTAAAAAGCGATGATCAAAAAGGAGATCAGGCTGCAAAAGCCCAGGAACAGCCGGTCGCGCAGGGGCTCGGACCTGGGAATCAGGGGCACGGATTTGGCCTGCAGCATGGAGACCTGGCGTCTTTGCACGATACGGTCCGCGATGAAGGCCAGGATGGTGGGCACCAGCAGCACCACGCTGACCACCGCGCCCATGACGAAATTCTGCTGGCCGATGACCTGCTTGTAGATGTCCGTGGCCAGAATGTTGAAGTTGCCGCCCACTACCTTGGGAGCGCCGAAGTCCGTGAACGCCAGGATAAAGCAGACAAACACAGCGCTGATCAGCCCGTATTTTACCGATGGGATGGTCACGGTGAAAAAGGTGCGGAATCTGGAGGCGCCGAGGGATTCGGAGGCCTCGTACAGGCGCGCGTCGGTCATTGCCAGGGCGATGCTGAGGATCAGCACGGCCTGGGGAAAGGTGAAGATGACCTCGGAAATGATGATGCCCACCGGGCCGTAAAGGTCGATGTTCAGTCCGGGGATGGCGCCGAAAAAGCCGCGGGTGATCAAGCCCTTGCGTCCGAACAGATAGACCAGGGCAATGCCGTTGAGCAGTGTTGGCGCGAAAATGGGCGCCAGGGCTACGCTCTTGAAAAATCCCTTGGCTGGCAAACACGTACGGGTCAGGGCATAGGCAAAGGCAAAGCCGAGCACCACGGAGATGATGGTGGTGACCACGGCCACATGGAGGCTGTTGCCGAGAGAGCTGGAAAGCGCTGGCGTGTTGAAATAATGGATGAAATTGGCCAGTCCCACAAACTGGTCGTTCTGATCCATGAAGCTTTTGGAAAGCAGGGTGAGCAGGGGCAGCACCACCACGGCGAGCATCCAGAGGCAGAGCAGTGCGATCAGGCCGCGCCTGATCCAGGCCTCCGTATCCAGGGTTTCCAGGAAGCCACTACGCACCGGTTGTGCTGCAACAGCGGCCTGAGTCATTACGCACCCTCCCGTACGGGGTAGACCCTGATACGGTCTGCGGGGAGGTCGATGGTTGCCGCTTTCCCGGCCGCGAGCTGCAGGTGGCGGACCTGGCCTGTGGGCACTTCGGCCTCGATGATGGGCCGGGTATCCAGTTCGGTGGGCTTGAAACGGACGCGGATGCTGGCGCCCTTGAATTCCATGTCCAGAATGCTGGCATGAAAGGCGTTGGGCCCGGCCGAACCATTGGGATTGATGCGTACGTCTTCCGGACGGATGGCCACCAGGGCCTGGCCTCCGTGGGGGATTTTTTCCGCCTGCGCGGCCACCAGCCGCGACGCACCCAGCCGCAGCTGGCCGTCGCCGTCCTTGGTGGCGCCGGAAATGAAATTCATGGAGCCGATGAACGAGGCCACAAAGGGAGTGGCCGGCGTATCGTAGATTTCGTGGGGAGTGCCGTTCTGTACGAGCACGCCCTGGTCCATCACCAGAATGCGGTCGGCCATGGTCAGAGCCTCTTCCTGATCATGGGTGACCATGATGGTGGTGACGCCCAGGCGGCGCTGCAGGTCGCGGATTTCGGTACGCAGCTTGACGCGGACCTTGGCGTCCAGGGCCGAGAGGGGCTCGTCCAGAAGCAGCAGGTTGGGCGACAGGGCCATGGCCCGGGCCAGGGCGACGCGTTGCTGCTGGCCGCCGGAAAGCTGGGTGGGGAATTTCTCGCCCATGCCGGCCAGTCCCACCAGTTTCATGAGTTCGTGCACCCGCTGCTGGATTCTTTCGCGCTGCATGCCCTTGCCCGAAAGGCCGTAGGCCACGTTCTGAGCGGCGCTGAGATTGGGAAACAGCGCGTAGCTCTGAAACACTATGCCCACGTTGCGTTTGGATACGGGCAGGCGCGAGACATCCTGTCCTTCGATACGCACCAGGCCCGAACTCTGGGGATCCAGTCCGGCAATGAGCCGCAGCATGGTGGTCTTGCCGCAGCCGCTGGGGCCCAGAATGGAGATGAATTCGCCCTTTCCCGCGGTAAAACTGACGTTTTTCAACGCGACAAAGGAACCGAACTGTTTGGATACGTCGATGACTTCTAAATAGGCCTGGTTGTCGTAGGACATGTTTCCTTCCTTCAAAGTAGCCCCGGCCCGCGTACGGACCGGAGCATTGCTTGCGGCGTTGGTTTCGGGGTTATTTGGGATCGCTCTTGCCGTCGTAGCGTTTGGTCCATTCTTCGAGGATCTTGGCGCGGTTTTTGGCGGCCCATTGAAAGTCGTTGGGGCAGAGCTGGGCTTCCGGATTCTTGGGGTAGCCGTCGGGAATGGGAGCGCCCACATCATAGGCGGTAACAGGGTAGACCTTGGCGTAGGCCTTCATGACATCCGGGCTGATGGCCCAGTCCAGAAATACTTTGGCGGCGTCCTTGATCTTGGCCTTCTTGACCAGACCGTTGGCTTCCACATCCCAGCCCGAGCCTTCGGAAGGGAATACGGTCACAATGGGTTCGCCCTTCTGCTTCTGGATGAAACCACGGTAGCCGAAGGAGATGCCGATGGGAGTTTCGCCGGAGCCCGCGAGCTTGCAGGGCTTGGAGCCGGAGTGGGTGTAGCGGGTTACGTTCTTGTCCAGCTTGTCCAGGTATTCCCAGCCCTTTTTCTCGCCCATCATCTGCAGAATGGCGGAAACGGTCAGGAAGCCGGTGCCGGAAGAAGCCGGGTTGGGCATGATCAGGGCGTCTTTGTATTCGGGCTTGATCAGGTCTTCGAAGCTCTTGGGGGTGGGGATGTTGGCGGCCTTGGTTTCGATGGTGTTGACGCAGAAACCGGTCATCCAGGCCTTGATGCCGACCCAGTGGGGCGGAGTGGCGGCGTCACGCATCTTGGGGCGCACCTTGTCCAAGCCCTTGGGGGCGTAAGGTTCGATGATGCCGGCCTGGTCGGCGAGCATCAGGCTGGTGGCGGCGGTGCCCCAGATTACGTCGGCCTGGGGGTTGTCCTTTTCAGCGAGGATCTTGGCGGTGATGATGCCCGTGGAATCGCGGACGATCTTGACGTCGATGTCGGGATGGGCCTTTTTGAACAGTTCGAGGTAGCCCGGAATCTCGTCGTCTTCCAGGGCCGTGTAGACCAGCAGTTCTTCGGCGGCGGCATAGCTGCTGATGCCCAGAACCATGATCAGGCTCAATGCGAACATACGGAACAGTGTTTTCATCTTGGATATCTCCCGGTTGGTTGCTTTGTGAGTGCCCGCGGCATGTGCCTGCTTTTGGGCCGATGTAGAAAATTACGTGATGATGTGGGTATACCCGGGGCAAGGGAGGCGTTGAATAGACAAGGGCGGCAACTTGTCTAGGCTCCGTGTGACATGTTCGTTACGATTGCAGGTCGCCGTATGACGAAAAACCCGGCACCACCACCTGCAGCTTGTCCCCGGAAAAGCGGGTGATGCCGCATTCGATGGGCACGCCTTTTTCATCCACGTTGACATATTCCATCACCAGTACGGGCTCCCGGATGGAAATGGACAATTGTTCGCTTTCCAAGGGGGTTGCGAGTCGCGTGCTGATGCGGCTGCTGGCCCGGAAGTAGTCTTTTACGCCAAAGGCGCGGAAGGATTTTGTCAGGGAGCCGGTGTGACGGAAAACATCTATGAGCTGCGGCATGCGTTCTTCCGGAACGTATTGGGAGGAGACGAAGATGCGTTTGCCCCCGGCCTCGCCAAAGGATTCGATATAGACAACCGGCGTATGCTGCGGGATTCGCAGCTGCCGCGCCAGGGCTTCCCCGGCAAAGATCACGTCGCCGTAGAGAAAATGGCTGCGGGCGCTGCGTTTGTTCTGGGCCATGTTGGCGGTAAAGCGCGTCCGCTGGGAAAGCTGATATTCCAGGGATTGTTCCAGAACCAGCGTACCCCGGCCGCGCTCGGTGCGCAGCCAGCCGCTGGCATTGAGCTCCTTGAGCGCCCTGCGTACCGTGTGACGGTTCACGTCGAAGCGTTCGGCCAGTTCCTTTTCCGAGGGCAACACTCTACCAGCGGCCAGATTTCCGTCCGTAATTTCCTTGAGCAAACTGTCGTGGATCTGTCGCCACAGAGGCGTTTCCGATTCTTTATTGAGCATGCTGGGCCTACCCGTTTTGTTATGTATTAAAACGGAACCCGGTGATTATGTTACGAAAACGACACAAATACGTTAAATTTCCATGGCAATGAACTGGAACCATTCATTGCCGTGTACCGTCAGGCCCGCTCGGGCGGGAGAATGGCCGGTATTGCCTCGGTCTGCCCAAAACGAAATTTTTCCTGATGTTCTGAGTATCTGGCAGCAAGTTCATTACCTGGACATAATGTATAGGCTGATTTATTCGACCGTGATCCACAGGTTGTCTCATCCGGCACTGGACCAAGAATGACTGATTGCTTTTACTGGAATTGATACGACAACGGGAGGTGTTATATGAAACCATCCAACCTGGTTTACGGACTCCAAGATACGCCTAATCCCGCCATCTCCATCATCATGGGGTTGCAGCACACCTGCCTGTGCATGATAGGCCTTGTTTTTCCCATATTGGTGATCCGGGCAATGGGCGGGAGCACGCAGGACGCGACCTTTCTGGTCAGCATGTCTTTGCTTGCCGGAGGCGTGGGGGTGATTCTGCAAGCCCTGCCCAAAGGACCGGCGGGCTCGGGCTATCTGTGTCCGCAGCTATGCGGCCCGTCGTTTCTGACCGCTTCTGTGCTTGCCGCCAAGACAGGCGGTCTGTCCCTTTTGCTGGGCATGACCATGATCGCCGGTCTGTTCGAGGCGTTTTTTTCACGGTTGATCAAAAGGCTGCGGTTCCTTTTTCCACCGGAAGTCACCGGGCTCATCGTGGCCATGGTGGGCGTGACCGTGGTCAAGATTGCCGGACTCAATTTCATGGGCGTCAGTGATCTCAGCACCCCTCCCGACGTGGATTCCGCCATCACCGGAGGCATTACCCTGGCAGTGATGATCGGCCTCAATGTCTGGACCAAAGGCAAACTTCGTTTGTTTTGCATCCTCATCGGTCTGGCCGTCGGTTATCTGGTCGCCGCGTACATGGGGCTGCTCACCGGTGCGCACTGGGGCGAACTTGCCCGGCGTCCGCTGTTCTGGATGCCTTTTTCGCACCATCCGGGGTGGAGTTTCGACGCCCATCTGATACTGCCGTTTCTCATCGCCATGCTCTGTTCGTCGCTCAAAAGCGTGGGCGATCTGACCACCTGCCAGAAGATCAACGACAGCGAATGGAAACGCCCGGACATGGAGAACATCGGCAAGGGTATTCTGGCCGACGGGCTGGGCTGTTTATCCTCGGGTATTTTCGGTGGATACGGCCAGTCCACCTCCTCGTCGAACATCGGGCTGAGTATTGCCACAGGAGTAACCAGCCGCCGCATTGCCTGGTTCATGGGGGGCATCCTCATCATCCTGGCTTTTTGTCCCAAGTTCGCCGCCTTGTTCGCCATCATGCCCAAGCCGATTATCGGCGCCACTCTGCTGTTCAGCTTGAGTTTCATGATCGTGGCCGGGTTTCAGATCATCATGTCGCGGATGATGGACAGCAGAAAAACCTTTGTGGTGGGTATTTCCATGATTCTCGGACTGATTGTGGACGAAATCCCCCACGCGCTCGAAGGAATCCCCGGGGTGCTGGAAGTGGCCTTTTCCTCTTCCCTGTCCGTTGCGGCCATTTCCGCGGTGGTGCTGAACCTGATTTTTCGCATCGGCATTGCCGACAAGGCCGTGCTCGAGCTGCACTCTCCGGCGCACGCGGCCGAGAAGATTTTCAATTTCATGGACAGCCAGGGAGCAAAATGGGGAGCCCGCAAGGAAGTCTTTTCCGCGGCTTCCGCCGTGCTTTGCGAACTTGGCGAATGCCTTGTTCCCAAGGTCATGCAGGGGGACAAGCTGCGTCTGAACCTGCAGTTCGACGAATACAAGCTCGTGTCGGAGATGCAGTACGATGGCCAACAGATCCGGATGCCGGACAAGACGCCGGAGGGCGTGGATCCGCAGGACCCCGCCTGCCAGCTGGAAATGTTTTCCTGGCAGATCATCAGACATTATTGCAATGACATCAAATGCACGTCCAATGGAGACAAACAGACCATACGACTGGTGTTTGATCATTGAAAACAGAAGGATATTCGTATGCAGAAAGGTGACGCCTGGTTTGTGACCAATGCCAGGGTGGTGACGGAAAACAGCATGTTCACGGGCGCGCTGGCCGTGGAGGGCGAGCGGTTCGGAGAGCTGGATATACGGCCGGACTTGCTGCGGAACAGGGACGTATCGGACGTCCATACTCTGGATTTCGCAGGGGATTATCTGCTGCCCGGACTGGTGGATCTGCATACGGACAATCTGGAGCGACATTTCCGGCCCCGTCCTGGTGTCTACTGGCCGGACCCGCTGGCCGCTTTTCTGGCCCATGACGCGCGCATGGTGGCTGCAGGTGTGACCACCATCCTGGATTCGGTCTGTGCCGAGGCTTTTCCTCAGGAGGAAGCGCGCATCCGTCTGTTTCACGACTCCATCGCCGCGCTGCACCAGGGGCACGGGCAGGACATGTTGCGGGGCCGCCATTATCTGCACGTACGCTGCGAAACCGCGGACCCGGAAGTGCTGGGCTTGTATGAAAGCACGGACTGCAGCCCGCTGCTCAAACTCGTATCCCTCATGGATCATACGCCAGGGCAGCGGCAGTATCGGGACGTGAACCATTTTCGCGCCTATTACGGTTCGGAGGGCTGGACCGATGAGGAGTTTTCCTCAGTGCTGGCCCGCTGCAAATCCAACCAGGAGCAGTATTCCGGCCCGCATCGCAAGGTTATTCTGGAAAAGACCCAGGCCAGAAACATCGTGCTGGCAAGCCATGACGACGCCAGTACGGAGCATGTGGACCAGGCCTGGGCCGAAGGCGTGCGTATCTGCGAATTTCCCACCACGCTTGGGGCCGCCCAACAGGCCGGGTTACGCGGTTTGTCCGTAGTCATGGGCGCCCCGAACATCATGCTGGGCGGATCCCATTCGGGCAATGTCTCGGCATTGGAAGTGTTTCAGGCCGGACTGCTGGACATTCTTTCCTCTGATTATGCTCCGGAAAGTCTGCTGTCCGCGGTTTTTCGCCTGAACAGGCAGCATGGGTGCGACCTAGCCGGGGCCGTACGGCTGGTGTCCGCCAATCCCGCCCGAGCTCTGTTTCTGCCGGAGGTGGGTATGGTCGCGCCCGGCAGGCGGGCGGATTTTCTGCGCGTTCAGTTGCAGGGAGAGACGCCCGTGATCAAGGCGGTCTGGCGTGACGGCCGCAAGGTTTTCTGATCCGCCCATACCATTGGCAAGCATGCCGGTGCGCTCTGTTCCTGGATTTGACAGTTCTTTTCATTCCTATGATAAATGCTGGTATAATACTTGAAATTTAGTTAAATTTTGTATGGTGAAAGAGTTATTGGCTCCATGATGATGTTGGAACACTATTACCCGGCGTACTACTTAACCAGGATGGCCTGAGTGCGGCTCCTATCATGTACGAGGACTATCGAGTGCATTCCGGAAGACAGACACATTTTTTTGTTCGCATGAAGCGAACAAGCAAGACATGCGTCATAAATATAGTGTTATACGTTGTTTTGGCAGGCAGCTTCCTTTTTTCGCAACAGGATACTGCATTTTCTGCCGATGCGTACGCTCTTCAGCATCCATTGAGAAATGTTCTTTATCTTTCCTCCTATCATGAAGGTATTGAATGGACGACCAATCTGACCGAGGGAATCAGAAAAGGTCTGGAAAATATAAAGGACCTGGATCTGTATATCGAATTCATGGATTCGAAACGCTTTCCTCCCAAAGAATATTCCGGGCTTTTCTACGAAGTTATCAAGAAAAAATACGCCGACATTTCCCTTTCGCTGATCATCACCTCGGACGACAATGCGCTGAATTTCATCAAGGCCCATGGCGAGGAGCTCTTTCCGGACGTGCCCACGGTGTTCTGCGGGGCCAATTATGTCAGTCTCTATGATATCGCCGGATTCCCCAATATGGTCGGGATCCGGGAGTGGGTCGACGTTGCCGCAGGCATCAACCTCGCTTTGAAATTGCATCCGGACGTGGACCAGATCTTTTTCGTCTTCGACAAGACGCCCACGGGGCAGAAACTGCAGAAGGCTCTGGATGCCATCAAGCCGCAGTTCAAGGGGATTACCTTCCGCTATGCGGAGTCTTTGAGCCTCGATGCAATGCTCAAAACAGCCGGCGGACTGGGCAAAAACGCTTTGATCATGTACCTGGCCTTTTTCCGCGATGCCGCAGGGGTGTATTACGACAATAATTTTGTGGTGCAAAAACTCATGGAGTCCGCAAAGGTGCCGGTGTATTGCGCAACGGACCTGCTTCTGGGCAAAGGTCCGGTGGGCGGCGTGATCATGAGCAGCTATTATCAGGGACTGGCCGCGGGCGAACTGGCCTCCCGCATTCTTTCCGGCGAAAGCGTGAATTCCATTCCCCAGATTTCCGACAGCCCCAACAAGCTGATGTTTGATTATCCGGCCCTGATCAAGGCCGGAGTCCGTCCGGCCATGCTTCCGGAGGGAAGCATCATTCTCCACCGTCCGGTGTCGTTCTATTCAAAATACAAGGTTCAGATCTGGGTGGTTCTGGGCGCCCTGTTCGCCTTGACCCTCATGGTCATTTTCATGGGCATCAATATTCTGCAGCGCAGAAGGGCGCAACACGCACTTGCAGCCGCCCTGGACGAGCTGAGGGTCATTTTCGACAACACCCAGGCAGGCATGCTGCTTTTGGGGACGGATCGAACTGTTCTGCGCTGCAATCAGCGCCTGGCCGAATTGTTTGGCTTTCAACGGCCCGAAGAGGTCATCGGCCTGTACAGCCGTGATTTTCATATTTCCCAGGAGAGTTATGAAAAATTCGATGAAGAGCATCTGGAAAGCCTGCGTAGTGGCGAGGCCGTAAAAACCGAATACAAACTCAGACGGCGCGATGGGCGGGAAATCTGGACCATGATCGCCGGGAGGACTCTTTCCAGAAGCCAGCCCCCGGACCTGAGCCGCGGCGTATTGTTCATCGTGGACGACATCACCGACCGCAAGCAAGCCGAAATGGCGCTGGAGGACTTGAATTTCGAACTGGAAAACAAGGTCTGGGAACGCACCGAGGCGCTGGCCAGCCAGGCTCTGGAACTCCAGGCGGCCAACGACCGGCTGAAAAAGCTCGATTCTGACAAATCGGCCATGATTTCCAGCGTTTCCCATGACTTGCGCACGCCGCTGACTTCCATCCGGGGCTTCATTAAATTGATCGGCAAGACATTCAATACGCACTTCCGCCCCCTGGCCGGGGATTCCGGGAAGCTGCAGGACAAGGCCGCCAAGATAGAAGACAACCTGGCCATCATCGACAAGGAGAGCGAGCGGCTGACCCGCCTGATCAACGATATGCTCGACCTGGCGAAAATCGAATCCGGGCAGCTTGTCTGGCGCGATCAGGACCTGGACATCGAAATGCTCTTCAACCAGGCCCTGGATTCCGTGCGCGGTGAATTCGCCCTGCATCCGGAGGTCGGTCTGCTGGTGGACATCGAAGCGGGAGTGCCGCGAATCCACGCCGATAGCGACCGGGTCATGCAGGTGCTGATAAACCTGCTGAACAACGCGGCCAAACATGTCTTCAAGGGATCCGTCACCATTTCGGCCCAAGCGCTGGAGGACGGTTTCATGTGTCTTTCGGTCCGCGACACGGGCGTGGGCATTCCCAAAGAACACCTGCCCAAGGTTTTCCAGAAATTCCACCAGGTGGGGTCGGGGGATACCATTCCGGAGCAGGGCAAGGGCACCGGGCTGGGCCTGGCCATTTGCCGCGAGATTGTCGAACACTACAACGGGCGGATCTGGGTCGAGAGCGAATACGGCGTGGGGTCCACCTTTTTCTTTACACTGCCCGTTTCCGGCCGGAGCTGAAGCAGAAGCAAAACCCGAAGACCTTGCTCAGGGACGTACCAGCGACAGCACCATTCGGACCATGGCCTCCTCTCCTTCGTACAGATAAATATCGTACAGGCCCATGACAGTGAGCTGGGAAAAGACATAATTGCGCAGGCAATTGAAGGTCTTGCCGCGCAGGTCGGATTCCTTGAGTCCGTAATGCTCCTGGGCCACACGCCGCAGGGCCGGCAGGGCGCTGCGCATGGCGTGCAGGGTCACGGCCCAGTTCTGGTCGCCCATATGCGTCAGAAAACACTCCATGAGCTGCGGATGGGGCAGAGTGTACCCGGTGCTGCTCTTTTGCAGCAGCCCGTAGTCCACGGGGTCCACGCCCGCCAGAATGCTGCCCGCCTGGAGATAGCGCACTGCGTCGGTTTCCTCTCTTTCCGTGAGCGGATGGCGGTGCGTGCAGGCCTGGGCAATGACGATTTCGGGAGGAAAGCTGCGATAGATGCTTTCCGCCAGCCCCAGCGGATGGTGCTCCGCCGAACCCGCCATATGGTTTTCCTTTCTGGCAGCGCAGTCTTCGTCCCAAAGCAGCACCCAGGGTTTCTGATGGTCGTGCAGCAGTTGCGCGGCGGCGATTACGTCCAGGTCCAGGGGGGCGCGATACAGCAGCTTGTAGCCTTCGTACAGCGCCAGGGAAGTCATCACGTTGATGGAGATGTGCGTTACCAGTCCGCCAGGGTAGGCATTGTGCCCGTGGTAGTGGGATCCGGCGGACGAATGAAAGGGCTGCGGGGCGATGTCCGCGTCTTCAATGGGCGGCAGAAACACATCCGCGCCCGTATCCACCAGACCTCTGGCGCGCAGTTCGGCATAGAGTTCCTTGCGCACTTCCGGATCGATGCGCTTCATGAACGAGGGGTTGGGGTTGTCGTAGATGTCCGCGATCATGCGCCGGACTTCGGGCGCGTGGATGGATTCGATGGTCCGGTGCAGATAGTCCAGGGACGCACGGACCGTACGCGAACGTTCCGCCACCTGCACCGGATGCAGCGTCACGCATTCCTCAAATGTAATGGATTCGAACTCCGCAGTCCGGACGTCCGGCAACGGCGGCATGGATACTCCGGCGGCTTCAGCCAGGCGTCTGGCGTATGCAGCGGGGAGCCTGTTGGTATTCATGAAAAAAACTTCTCCTTGAGATATGAAAAAAGGGCGTCCGGGATATTTTGAAAATAGCTGCCCTGCGGGGCAGGAGATACGACGCTCCCGAGTCCCTTTCGCTTGTATTGTATACTACTATACCCTGTTGATCATGAAGAAAAAAGTCTGGAGATGTAAAAATTCTGTAAGAAATGAACTGCAGCCGGCTGTTTTGAAAAAACTGCGGGCCTTGTGTCCGGCTGGAACCAAGGCCCGCAGGGTGTTTTAGCAGGTGGTTTCTATATGAATCTGTTCGGTTATCTCCAGGCCGAAACCTTCCAGTCCCACTAATTTTTTGGGGCTGTTGGAAATCAGACGCAGTTTCTTGGCTCCAAGGGAGGCCAGAATCTGTGCGCCCAGACCATAGGTACGCAGGTTTCTGGTGGCGGCCTGGGTTCCGATCTTGCAGGCGTCGCCGGTGCGGGTCCGGATGCAGGCGCCGATGTCATCGCCCGTATTGTGCAGGTAGAGAATTACGCCCGCGCCTTCCTCGCTGATGAGTTTCATGGAGCCCTTGAGCAGCTGGCCGCAGTCGCAGCCGGTGGAACCGAAGACGTCGCCGCTGGAACATTGGCGGTGCACCCGTACGAGCACGGGTTTGTCCGGAGTGATTTTCCCTTTGGTCAGCACCAGAAAATCCGAACCGCCGTCCTTGGACCTGTAGGCGGCCAGATGAAACTGGCCGAATTCCGTGGGAATGTCCGATTCGGAAGTCTTGTCCAGCAGCATGTTGCCGTATTTCATGCGGTAGCGGATGATTTCCGCCACAGTGGTGATTTTCAGGTTGTGCTTTTCAGCGAATTTTTCCAGGTCCGGCATACGGGCCATTTCGCCGTCCTCGCGCATGATTTCGCAGATAACGGCTGCAGGCTTGAGCCCGGCCAGAATGGCCAGATCCACTCCGCCTTCGGTCTGGCCCGTACGGCCGAGAACCCCGCTGGGGTTGGCGCGCAAGGGAAAGACATGGCCTGGGCAGACAATGTCGTGGGGGCAGACTTCGTCGTTGATGGCGGTCTGGATGGTGGTGGACCTGTCCTGGGCCGAAATGCCGGTGGTCACACCGCTGCGGGCTTCTATGGAAACCGTGAACGGCGTGTTGAATCCGGATTCGTTTTTGGCTGTCATCATGGGCAGCTCGAGCCGGTCGATGAGTTCTCCGGCCATGGGCAGGCAGATCAGTCCGCGGCCGTATTTTGCCATGAAATTAATGGCTTCGGGCGTCGCGAACTCGGCCGCGATGGTCAGGTCGCCCTCGTTTTCGCGGTCTTCATCGTCCGTCAGGATGACCATACGGCCCTGGCGGATTTCTTCTATGGCTTCTTCTATGGAACAAAGCGGCATGGGGTACCTCGCCACGGGTAAACGGTGATTGATAGGTTCTGTTCAAAGCCCTCACGATACGCACGCCATGAGGTGACGTCAACGCCGGAAGGGCGTCGGGAGCGGTTGCAAGGATAGCATGCGTTTTTATGTATCTGATCTTTGCAGGAGGATATGGGGAAAAGACCGGACATGCGGCATCGCACCGCCACAAAGCCCCAATGGGGCGGCATATTTATAGCCCAGGGCAACGCCCTGGGTATGGCGGGGGATTTTTAATGAGCCCTGAAGGGGCGGTATGGCAATGTGCCGGTTTCTGCCATACCGCCCTTTCAGGGCTTGTATTTTGTGGGCATGTCGGACCCAGGGTTGCACCCTGGGCTGTTGTAAGTCGCCCTGTTGGGGCTCGAGCGGCAAAGCCGGGGGGCCCGGAGAAAGTGGGGCGCCGGTGTTGTTTTGAGGCAAACGCAAATCGACCCGCATGGCGCGAAGGCAAATGCGGCGTGAAGGCCCCGACAAAGGGCGTCGGGCCATGTAGTTGTCTTCTTGGCAGGGATTTACAGACGAGGAATAAAAGGACATGCGGCATCGCACCGCCACAAAGCCCCAATGGGGCGGCATATTTATAGCCCAGGGCAACGCCCTGGGTATGGCGGGGGATTTTTAATGAGCCCTGAAGGGGCGGTATGGCAATGTGCCGGTTTCTGCCATACCGCCCTTTCAGGGCTTGTATTTTGTGGGCATGTCGGACCCAGGGTTGCACCCTGGGCTGTTGTAAGTCGCCCTGTTGGGGCTCGAGCGGCAAAGCCGGGGGGCCCGGAGAAAGTGGGGCGCCGGTGTTGTTTTGAGGCAAACGCAAATCGACCCGCATGGCGCGAAGGCAAATGCGGCGTGAAGGCCCCGACAAAGGGCGTCGGGCCATGTAGTTGTCTTCTTGGCAGGGATTTACAGACGAGGAATAAAAGGACATGCGGCATCGCACCGCCACAAAGCCCCAAGGGGGCGGCATATTTATAGCCCAGGGCAACGCCCTGGGTATGGCGGGGGATTTTTAATGAGCCCTGAAGGGCGGCATGGCAATGCACCGATTTCTGCCATGCCGCCCTTTCAGGGCTTGATTTTGTGGGCATGTCGGACCCAGGGTTGCACCCTGGGCTGTTGTAAGTCGCCCCGTTGGGGCTCGAGCGGCAAAGCCGGGGGGCCCGGAGAAAGTGGGACGCCGGTGTTGTTTTGAGGCAAACGCAACTCGACCCGCATGGCGCGCAGGCAAATGCGGCGTGAAGGCCCCGACAAAGGGCGCCGGGCCATGTAGTTGTCTTCTTGGCAGGGATTTACAGACGAGGAATAAAAGGACATGCGGCATCTCACCGCCACAAAGCCCCAAGGGGGCGGCATATTTATAGCCCAGGGCAACGCCCTGGGTATGGCGGGGGATTTTTAATGAGCCCTGAAGGGGCGGCATGGCAATGCTACTGGAGTCCGTCATGCCGCCCTTACAGGGCTCGCTTTTATGGGCATTCGGACCCAGGGTTGCACCCTGGGCTGTTGTAAGTCGCCCTGTTGGGGCTCGAGCGGCAAAGCCGGGGGGCCCGGAGAAAGTGGGACGCCGGTGTTATTTTGAGGCAAACGCAACTCGACCCGCATGGCGCGCAGGCAAATGCGGCGTGAAGGCCCCGACAAAGGGCGTCGGGCCATGTAGTTGTCTTCTTGGCAGGGATTTACAGACGGGGAATAAAAGGACATGCGGCATCGCACCGCCACAAAGCCCCAAGGGGGCGGCATATTTATAGCCCAGGGCAACGCCCTGGGTATGGCGGGGGATTTTTAATGAGCCCTGAAGGGGCGGCATGGCAATGCTACTGGAGTCCGTCATGCCGCCCTTACAGGGCTCGCTTTTATGGGCATTCGGACCCAGGGTTGCACCCTGGGCTGTTGTAAGTCGCCCTGTTGGGGCTCGAGCGGCAAAGCCGGGGGGCCTGGAGAAAGTGGGGCGCCGGTGTTGTTTTGAAGCAAACGCAACTCGACCCGCATGGCGCGCAGGCAAATGCGGCGTGAAGGCCCCGACAAAGGGCGCCGGGCCATGTAGTTGTCTTCTTGGCAGGGATTTACAGACGAGGAATAAAAGGACATGCGGCATCGCATCGCCACAAAGCCCCAACGGGGCGGCATATTTATAGCCCAGGGCAACGCCCTGGGTATGGCGGGGGATTTTTAATGAGCCCTGAAGGGGCGGCATGGCAATGTACCGGTTTCTGCCATGCCGCCCTTTCAGGGCTTGATTTTGTGGGCATGTCGGACCCAGGGTTGCACCCTGGGCTGTTGTAAGTCGCCCCCGTTGGGGCTCGAGCGGCAAAGATGGATAGTCAATGGTTTTCGATGAAACACACCTGTGCAGGCATTGAAATATATCATTACTATGCTGGGTTATAAAAAATTTAATTAGTATAACATAATATATTTTTTTATTTTTATATAAATATTGCAATTATAATACGTTTAATATAATGGTATAGGATATATTGATTTAATCGTTGATGCTATTTTAATATGGGATGGTGGACAATGCCTTTAAACGAGACAGATACACGTGCAGGAGGTCATCCTCCTGTTTATAATGTTGTCCGTCGGAGTGCCGGGAGGAATCTTATTAGTCGTTTAACATATGGCAATCTATTAATGCCTAGAGGAACTATAATTAGATCTTCTCAGGGGACTCTGGAAAATTTGGGGTTCGTTCCAGGAGGCGCTGTACGTTGGCGACTGCGAATCGGCTCCGGCATAGCCGGAGAGGTCGATATGTTACCAATTCTCATACTCCCTGGTGCAGTAGCCCACCATGTAGTTACAAGCATGCTACGGGCATTCCAAGGGAGTATGACAACGGGAACTAGATGGGAGGTAATAGGAACGCTTCCCTAAATTCGCAATACATCGATCTGGCACGATCAATATTTACAAAAGTTCTTATTGCCGAAATTGGACTGTTCCAACAGGCCACGAGCTGGATTTTCGCATCCGCTCAGAACATAAACCCGTCCTGAAAAACTCCGAAACAGGCGTCTGCCACGTCGGGTGCATAGCGTTTGCCGCGGAAACGGTTGATTTCGTCCAGGGCCATGGAAATGCCCAGGGCGGCGCGGTAGGGTCTGTGCGAGGACATGGCTTCCACAACATCCGCCACCATCAGAATTCTGGCTTCCGGCAGCACCTGGTCTCCGGCCAGGCCACGGGGGTAGCCCGTACCGTCGATACGCTCGTGGTGCTGGTAGACGATTTCCGCAACAGGCCAGGGAAAGGTGATGGGGTGCAGAATTTCGTAGCCCACTTCGCTGTGGGTTTTCATGATGCTCATCTCGATGTTCGTCAGCATGCCGGGTTTTGAAAGAATTTCTGCCGGAACGTAGATTTTGCCGATGTCGTGCAGCAGGGCAGCCACGCGCAGCCCTTCGACCGCATCTTCCGGCATCTGCATATGTCTGGCCATGGCCGTGGCCAGCTGGGTGACCCGCTGCTGATGGCCCGCGGTGTAAGGATCGCGTTTTTCCGCTGTTCTGGCCAGGGCCGAGACGGTTTCCTCAAAGGTCCGGCGCAGGTCGGACATGCTTTGCTTCAGGCGCAGCTCAGCCACCTTGGTGCTGGTGATGTTGCGGATGGCCAGGACAACGCCCGCCACCTTGTCGTCATCGTTGTGCATGGCGGCCATGGAAACATCCACGGGGATGGCCATGCCGTGGGCGCCGTAGAGCGTGGCCTGCTGTTTCAGGGATTTTCCACCCTGCAGGCGCAGGGCTTCGAGGACGAACTCCATGGTTCGGGACTTGCCGTTTTCGGTGGACAGATGCACCGCATCCGTGATGCGCATGCCCAGGGCGGCTTCGGCCTGCAATCCGAGCAAGCGTTCGGCGTACTGGTTGATGTAGCGGATGCAGCCCTGGCCGTCCGTGGAGACCACGGCTTCCCCCAGGTTCTCCAGGGTGGTTGCCTGCCAGCGCTCCTGGTCGCGCATGGTCAGTTCCATCTGGTGCTTGTACACCGCCATTTCAATGCTGGTCAGCAGTTCGAGGTCCTGAAATGGTTTGATGACGTAACCGAAGGGTTCGGTCAGTTTGGCGCGTTTGATGGTTTCCTGGTCCGCGTGCCCGGTGAGATAGATGACGGGTATCTTCTTTTTTTCCCGTATGGCGGATGCGGCGTCTATGCCGTCCATGGGGCCGTCCAGAAAAATGTCCATCAGAATCAGGTCGATGGGCTTGCTGAGACTTATTTCCACGGCTTCCTCGCCAGTGGAGACGATGATCAGTTTGGAGAATCCGAGTTTTTCCAGGCGTCGACGGATTTCGATGGAAAGGAGTTTTTCGTCTTCGGCAACGAGCAACAGGATGTCCGCATTGCTTTTTTGGTCGGAGGTGGAGAAAAATCTGGAGCCGGACCGTGGCGCATCTGTTTTTTCAAGGTCTGTGCTCATAGCAGATCCCCCAGAGCCTGGTCGATGACGGGAAAAGCAAAGACATAGCCGCTATCCAGCAAACGCTGGCAGGAAACGCGCTGTCCGGAGAGCAGCAGTTCGTCCGCCATGCGCCCCAGGGCCATGCGCAGCGCGTAGGTCGGCGCGGTGAACAGTGCCGGACGTCCCATGGCCTTGCCGATGGCCTGGGCAAAGTGTTTCATGATCAGCGGATTGGGGGCCACCAGATTGTACGGGCCTGCTGCCGTATCCTGCTGCAGCAGGTGCATGATGGCGCCCACTTCATCGCGCAGGTGAATCCAGGAAACCCACTGTCTGCCGCTGCCCAGGGAGCCACCTACGAAGAATTTGAAAGGCATGAGCATTCTGGGCAGCGCGCCACCATTGCGCCCCAGAACAAGGCCCGTACGCACCACCACCCGGCGTACGCCCAAGGAAAGGACTTCTTCGGTGCTTTGTTCCCATGCCGCGGCGGTTTCCGCCAGAAAACTGCCGCTCTTGGGAGCGCTGTCTTCGGTGAGTAGTTCGTCCTCGCGCAATCCGTAAAAACCCACGGCCGAGGCCTGGATCAGCGCTTTGGGCCTGTCCGCGGCTTCCCGAATGGTCTGGCAGACTGCCTGGCCAGCCTGGACCCGACTGTCCACGATGCGTTTTTTCTGGTCCGGGGACCAGCGTCCGGCGGCAATGTTTTCTCCGGCCAGGTTGACCACTGCGTCCGCGCCGTCCACTTCCTCGCCCCAGCCCGAGGCTGTTTTGCCATCCCATCCGGCAAAGCGCAGCCGCTCGGATTTTTCCGCGACAAAACGTCGTTCCGCCCGTTTCGGGCTGCGTCCCACAACCACCACCTCATGGCCGGAATTCAAAAGCGAAGTGACGAGCAGCCTTCCGATGAAGCCGGTTCCTCCGAGAATGATGGTTTTCATGGCGCCTCCCGCATGAGAATATTTGTTTTTGGTATAAGGTAACGCATCCGGGTGCGTACAGCAACACGGCAGGAATATTTTTCTGGTGGTTGCGGAGTATTTTCCAGTGGAAAAACAAGGGGGACCATGTGTTCTGGGTAAGTCGGAAAAAGAAAATCCGTGCCGGCTCCAGGGAAAACGCCGATTAAATAATTGTCTCCCGCGCCCGAACAGGCTATAGCATTGCTTTCATCGCCAACCACATGGAGCAAAGGAGTCATCGATGCGCGATCCCAAGGCATTCACTCTGTTCAGCGGCGGCGCCAAAGGTGCGGAAGCGGCATTTGGCGAACTGGCCGAAAAATACGGCCTGCAGGAAATCAACTACACTTTCGAAGGTCATGAATCACTCAGGTCACGCGGATTACGCAGCCTTACTTTTGAAGAACTTGCCAAAAAAGATGTCAGCCTTACTTATGTGAGCAGACTGCTGCACCGCAAGTTTACCAACGCCCCCTTGATGCGGCGTATCTTGCAGAGCATCATGTACCAGATCGACAACGGCGTTGAGATTTTTGTTGTCGGTACCATCCAGGCCGATGACACGGTCAGGGGCGGCACCGGCTGGGGCGCTGAATTCGCCAAGATTTGCAATAAATCTCTGTATGTCTTTGATCAGAACAAGGACTGCTGGTTCAAATGGGCCAAGGATTTTTGGGAAAAACAGGACGCTCCTGTGATTACCCATTTTCATTTTACGGGTACGGGCACACGCTTTTTGGAAGAAAACGGCCGCAAGGCCATTGAAGAGCTGTTTGTCCGGAGCTTTGACAGTTAACCCCTCCACGAGACGGGAAGGAGTTTTTTTGGAATGATCACTCAGTTCGTTTGTATCGGACTTGTCTGCGCAACTCTGTTTACCATCCACTGCGCGTTGCCTGCCAAGGCCAATGCTGCCGAAGGCGCCAATCCCGTGGCCAGACTGGAAACCACCAAAGGTGTCATCGACATTGAGCTGTATACGGACAAGGCCCCGGAAACCGTTCAGAATTTCATCACATACGTCAAAGACGGTTTTTACGACGGGACTATTTTTCACCGGGTCATTGATGGTTTCATGATCCAGGGTGGCGGCATGGACAAGGATATGAATGAAAAAACCACGCGCGAGCCCATCAAGAATGAGGCGGACAATGGTCTGAAGAACGAAAAGTACACCATTGCCATGGCCCGGACCATGGATCCGCATTCGGCCAGCTCGCAGTTTTTCATCAATGTGAAAGACAATGCCTTCCTGGATTTTCGCGCACCCACCCCGCAGGGCTGGGGATACGCGGTTTTCGGCAAGGTAGTCGCCGGGCAGGATGTTGTGGACGCCATCAAGAGCGTGGCCACAGGCACCAAGGGATTTCATGAGAATGTTCCCACCGAGCCCGTTGTCATCACCAAGGCCGAAATGGTTCAGTAGTACCAGGTCTGCAGGAAAAGCATTCTACGAGGCGCCGCAAGGCGCCTTTTTTTTCGCCCATGCCAGTACATAACTGTCACGACAGACAAGAAAAATGTGACAGTGATCAGGGATACACGGAAGTATTCATTTGCTCGATACAAAAGCGTCGATTGTAATCAAAAAACCTTTTATTACTTATATCGTAAATATTCCAAAGAGTTAAAAAGTGACAGCCGCTCGTCACGTTCCCTTTTGTTATTGAGACCTCACACTTGTCCGATTATCTGGACTTTTCCTTTATTTGTGATATACTAGTCTGCAATTCTCTTTTTTGTGCTGATAGTAATGCGACTTTTCTGTAGTGCAACCTGAGTTGTTGGCAGCATTGTCCAATTCGGTTCTCTCTTTGCGGGTATTAATAAGCTTGTCATTGGCGATAGAGATTTTTGGTGCCCCGTACGATTATTGAGAACAACTTTGATATAGAGATGTCTTTTGTCTGAACGAAATTGTAAATAATAAAAAATTGTAAAGTATATCCATATAAAAGTAGTACCAATTGATATATTTGTACTGCGCAGTAAAATATCCATGATAGTAACAGTATATAATTAAAGTAATGTGATTGTATGCTGTTTATTATCAGTAATTTAGAGAATGCATTTTGTTATATATAAGAACAATAAGGGGGGAGGAATGTTGAAAATCAAGCTTCAGGGGCAACTTTTACTACCGGTGTTGTGTGTAATGATTCTTGGAATAGCGTCATTACAAATTTTTACCTATCTGGAATCGTCTGATATTCTGGAAAATGAAATTGAAGATGCAATCAGCAGAGATCGGGATGCGGCTGTGCGCAGCGTCAACGCCTGGTTTCAGAAAACTTCCGTGCAGGTTCTGAACTGGAGCAGGGAAAAGAAGTTCATCAGAACCCTGGAAGGAGATGAAGAAGCCAGAAAGAGCGTTGAGGATTTTGTTCAGACCGTGATCAAGGATTTCCCGTCGTTTCTTGATATGGAACTGGTCAATTCGGAAGGGAGAATTCCAGCGGGGACCTCGCCGGACGACAACACTATCGACCTTTCTGATCGCCCGTACTTCAAGGCCTCCATGGGAGGAGAGGTGTATATTTCGCAGCCGTTGCTTTCCAAAAGAACCGGCGTTCCCGTGGTGGCCATTTCCGCGCCTGTCAAAGACAAAACCGGAACAGTACGCGGCGTGTTGCTGGTGGTTATGACTTTTACCGCACTGTATGAAGATATGCTCGCACCGGTGAAGATCGGCAAAAGCGGGTATGCGTTCGCCGTTGACGACACCGGCCTGGTTGTCGGTCACCCCGTGGCGGAACAGGTGATGCAGAAATCCATAGCCCAGGAGAGTTACGGCAAGTCCATGCTCACTCAAAAGTCGGGCATGGAAAAATACTATTACAAGGAACTGAATGAATGGAAGCTGATGGCTTTTGGGGAAGCCGAAGTGCCCCACTGGCATATTGCGGTTTCCGCTCCACTGGACGAATTGCTGGCCCCCTTGAAAACCATGCGCAACATGGCCATAGCAGGGGCCTGCATCATCATCGCCATTGCCGTGGGAATCATCTTTCTTGTGGTTCGCCGGATAACGCGTGCCATAGAAATCACCGTGGCCAATGCTTCCAGGATTGCCGCCGGCGATACGAACATTGATGTGCCGGAATCCATGGCGCGCAAGCAGGATGAAATCGGGGAGCTTTCGCGCGCATTCGAGAAGATGGCCGAGAACCTGCGCATCAAGATTGACGAAATAACGGAGCAGAGCGCCATGGCCAGGCACAAGGCCGAGGAAGCCATGGAAGCCACCCACAGAGCCGAGGAAGCCCAGCACAAGGCCGAGCGCGCCAAACAGGAAGGCATGCTGCAGGCAGCGGAAAACCTCGAACAGATTGTGGCGCAGATCGCTTCGGCCTCCGAGGAACTCAATTCGCAGATTCAGGAGTCCAGAAAGGGTTCGGAAGTGCAGCGCGAGCGGACATCCGAAACAGCAACAGCCATGGAGGAAATGAACGCCACTGTGCTGGAAATCGCCAATAATGCCTCACAGGCCGCGGATAATGCCGAGCAGGCCAGGATGCAGGCTGCAGAGGGCGGTACGATTGTCCAGAATGTGACCACTTCCATCGAGAAGTTGAATCACGAAACAACCAAGCTGAATACGGAAATGACGGAACTCGGCGAGCAGGCGCAGTCCATTGGGCAGATTATGACCGTAATCAGCGACATTGCGGATCAAACCAATCTTCTCGCCCTGAACGCGGCCATTGAAGCGGCCCGTGCGGGCGAAGCGGGCCGGGGATTTGCCGTGGTCGCGGATGAAGTCAGAAAACTCGCGGAAAAGACCATGACCGCGACACAGCAGGTGGGCAGTGCTATCAAGGCCATTCAGAACAGCACCAGCAAAAGCATCGACTCCATGAAGCATACCTCCGAGATGGTCGCCACCAGTACGGATCTCACCCAGGAGGCAGGGGGAGCGCTCGGCAGGATTATCGAAATCATCGACGGCACCGTGGACCAGGTGCAGGCCATTGCCACGGCCGCAGAGGAACAGTCCGCAACGTCGGAAGAGATCAACCGGGGTACCGACGAGATAAACACCATTGCCAACGAAACAGCCGACGCCATGTCCCAGTCTGCCGTGGCCATAGAAGCCCTGGCCGAACTGTCCGAACGTTTGCGGCTGATAATCGAAGAAATGAAAAGCTAGACATAGCGGCCGCAGGCCGGCACCAGAACAATCAAAGCTGCCCGGAAAGAGGTTCACCTTCCGGGCAGCTGCGAGTCGGAGGTTCTTTGACGATGCTCCTGCTCGCCCTGTTGCTCGCAGGGTGCGTTGTATGTCGTAACAGATGCGGCGGGTTTCGCTGATTTTTCCTGTAGTCCAGGCACCTTGCCCCTGCGGCCGCATCGGACAAAGCATCCGGTACGGCCGTCTTGTCTTGTCCGGGGGAATTGACTTCCCCGCATACCGTGCCTATGCCTTTCCTTCGTATGAATACTACATCTGAATCACATCAATCAGGCCCGCCAATCGGGCCGGACAAACCATGGCTGGCGCCCTTGGCCGGGTATTCGGACCTGGCCTTCCGTATGCTGTGCCGCGAGTACGGCGCGGCCTGCGCCTGTACCGAGATGATCAGCGCCAGAGGCCTGACGCACAAAAGCCCGGGCACCGAAGCCCTGCTGGGGACCTGTCCGGAGGATGCTCCCCTGGTCTGCCAGGTATACGGTTCGGAGCCCGAAATCATGGCGCAGGCCATGGAAGAATTGCTGCGGCGGGGATTCCGCTGGTTCGACCTCAATGTGGGCTGTTCCGTTCCCAAGGTGTGCAAAACCGGCTGCGGCGCGGCCATGCTGCGTACGCCGGAGGTGCTGTACGCAATTGTCCGGACCATTGTGGCCCAGGCGGGCAGGGGCGCTGTGGGCGTCAAGCTGCGGCTAGGCTGGGCAATGGATCAGGACTGCTACCTCGAGGTTGCCTCGGAACTGGAAAACCTGGGCGTTGCCTGGCTCACGCTGCATCCTCGCTATGCCAAACAGGGATTTTCCGGGCAGGCCCACTGGGATCGCCTGAAGGCGCTCAAAAAGACCGTGGGGGTGCCCATTATTGCCAGCGGCGATCTGTTCAGCGCCGAGGACGGTGTCCGCTGCCTGGAACAGACCGGCGTGGACGGACTGATGTTCGCCCGGGGAGCCTTGACGGATCCGGCAATTTTCAACCGTTTTCTGGACCGCATGCACAACAGACAGCAACCGGAAGACAATACCGGACTTCGGGATCGCAAGGCCCTTCTGGATTTGTTTTTGCGGCATTGCGAACTGTCGCATAGTCATGGCAATCCATACACCGCCTTTCTTAAAATGCGCTTTTTTGCGCCGCGATATCTGCGCCATGTGGCCGATGCGCGCGCATTGCGTAAACGGGTGGTGTCATGTAAGGATTGGAATGCGCTAAAAGCGCTTTTTCAGGAACAACTGGACGATCCGTCCGAAACAGGGACAGAATTATGAAAGTTATACGCGCGCGAACCGCCGGGTTCTGCATGGGGGTGGACCTGGCACTCCGCAAGCTGGACAAGGTCGTGGAAGAAAACCATGGCCCCATATACACCCTGGGTCCCATTATCCACAACCCGCAGGTGCTTGAGGACTATGAGCGGCGCGGGGTTCACCGGGCTTCGTCGGTGGAGGAGATTCCCCCCGGCAGCAAAGCGGTTATCCGGGCCCATGGCATTCCCATGCACAAGGAAGCCCAGTTGCGCGAGCGTGATGTGCAGATAGTGGATGCAACCTGCCCCAAAGTGAAACGGGCGCAGATTCTCATCAAGGAACAGGCTGACAAGGGGCGCTTTCTGCTTTTGTACGGCGAGGAAGATCACCCCGAAGTCCTCGGATTGCGCAGTTACGCCTTTCCGAATAATCTGGTCTTTGATTCGGCCGAGTCCTTCGACCGCCTGGGGCTTCCCGAAAATACTCCCTGCTTTCTGGCTGCCCAGACAACCCAGGACAGGCAGGAATTCGAATCTCTCAAGCACAAAATGCTCGCACGTTTCGGCAAGGAAACACCCGTATTGAATACCATCTGCGATGCCACCAAGGAGCGCCAGCAGGAAGCCTTGAAGCTGGCGCAGCATGTCAAAGCCATGGTGGTCGTGGGAGGGTTTGAAAGCGGAAACACCCGTCGTCTGGCGTCTGTGGCAGCTGATCAGGGAATTTTCTGCGTGCATGTGGAAACGGGTGATCAACTGCCAATGGATTCTTTGCGCGGCTATTCCGAGGTCGGTTTGACGGCAGGAGCATCTACGCCAAAAAAAGTTATTGACGATATTGAAGAAATTCTATTTCAAGGGTAGACTGTATCAGTGCCTTTTTGCAAATGACCTGAAGCCCCTATGGAGGCAGCCTGATGGACCAGACCAATATCCTTCTTGAAGCTGGAACCAACGAACTCGAGATAGTGGAGTTCTATTTGGAAGAGGAAGCTGAAGAGGAAGGCGAAGCTCCTTATAAAGGATACTATGGCGTAAACGTCGCAAAAGTGCTGGAAATCATCCGTATGCCCAAGATTACCGGCATGCCGGAGGTGAATCATCCATCGGTGCTTGGGGCGTTCAATCAACGTTCACATATCATTCCCATAGTCGACCTGAGCGTCTGGCTGGGTAAGCGGCGTATTGAAAAAGAGCCTCCCAAGGTTATTGTCACCGAGTTCAACAACGTGACCACGGCCTTCATGGTCACCGGAGTGACCCGCATCCACCGCATCAGCTGGGAACAGGTCGAACCACCCAGTACGTATGTCGCTTCCATTTGCTCCAATTCCGTAACAGGTGTGGTCAAGCTCGAAGGCCGCATCGTATTTCTGCTCGATCTGGAAAAAATCGTTGCGGATCTCAATCCGGCACTGGGGCTCAAACTGGACGAAGCCATTGACTGGAGCGCTAACCGTACCTACCGCGCCATCATCGCGGAAGACTCCGGCCTGATTCGCGCCATGCTCAAAGACATGCTCCAGAAAGCCAATTTTCAGGTGGAAGCCTTTACCAACGGCCGCGATGCCTGGGAAAAGCTCAAGGAAATCAAGGCTGCCGCAGAAGAGGAAAAACGCCAGGTCTCCGACTATATCCAGGTGGTGGTCTCGGACATTGAAATGCCCAGCATGGACGGCCACAACCTGACCAAGCGCATCAAATCGGACCCCTTGCTCAAGGAGCTGCCGGTCATACTGTTTTCCTCCATTATCACGGACAAGCTGCGCCACAAGGGCGAATCCGTGGGCGCAGATGAGCAGGTATCCAAACCCGAGGTCACATCCCTGGCCACCAAGGCCAAGGTTTTGATCGAAGAACGGCTGGGGGACAAGCTGCAGCCGGTGTAACGGCATATTTTCAAAGGGAACCGGAAGTGGTCCCGGCATAAAGATATTCATCAATCCCCCGAAGCTCCTGCTTCGGGGGATTGTTTTTTTCTGTAAGTAATCGGAAAACCGGAAATCAGCAGATTCTGGGCAGTTGTTCGCCTTCCAGCATATGCAGCAAACGGTGTCCGCCCAGGCGCGTACGCAATACAACCTGACCTGCCTGTCCGGGGCCCTTGTCCGCAGGATCCTGGACCTCGCCCACCACGGCGGCGTCCACGCCCAGGGGATCGGCCTTGCACAGGGCCAGGGCAGCTTCCGCCTTTTCCTTGGGCAGGATGCAGATCAATTTCCCTTCGTTGGCCAGGTACAGAGGATCCAGTCCGAGAAAGGAACAGCCGTCGGTGACGCTTTTGCGGACAGGAATGGAGCCTTCTTCCACCTGGATGACCACGCCGGATTGTTCGGCGATTTCGTTCAGCGTTGTTGCCAGACCGCCGCGTGTGGGGTCGCGCAGCACATGGATGTCGCCCACTTCCAGCAGCAGGCGCTGGACGAGCTTGTGCAGGGCGGCCGAATCGCTGCGGATGTCGCTGGCGAAGTTCAGGCCTTCGCGGGTGGAGAGGATGGTCAGGCCGTGGTCCCCCATGGTGCCGCTGACCAGGACCACATCCCCCGGCCTGGCGCTCGATCCGCTTGGGGGCGGATCCATGATCAGTTCGCCGATGCCGGTGGTGTTGATGAAGAGCTTGTCCACAGCGCCTTTGGGCACGACTTTGGTGTCGCCGGTCACGATGTTGACCTCGGCATGACGGGCGGCTTCCGCCATGGACGCCACCACTTTTTCCAGGTCCGCAAAGGGCAGTCCCTCTTCGATGATGAATCCGCAGCTCAGGTAACGCGGACGGGCGCCCAGCATGGAGACGTCGTTGACCGTGCCGTGCACCGCCAGAGAACCGATATCGCCTCCGGGAAAAAAGATCGGGTCAACGGTATAGGAGTCCGTGCTCATGGACAGCGGTCCGGTGATCTCCAGCCGCGCGGCGTCGTCTCCGGCCGAAAGAATGGGATTGTCGAAATGTTTGACGAACAAACCGTTGATCAGTCTGTGCGAAGCGCGGCCACCGCTGCCGTAATCCAGCAGTACGCGCGTGTCGGATATATCCATTATCAGGCCTCCAGATGGTATTTGAAATATGCGGCGCAACTGCCCTCGGTGGACACCATGCACGGCCCCACCGGGCTGGACGGCGTGCAGGCCTTTTTGAACAGCGGGCACTGGTCCGGGCGCAGTTTGCCCTTGAGCACGTCGCCGCAGCGGCAGCCGGGCAGGGGCGCTGCCTCGGGCACGGTGATATCCAGAGTCTGCAGTGCGTCGAAGCGCGCATACGCGGGGGTGAAAACCAGCCCGCTGCCGGGAATCTTGCCCAGGCCGCGCCAGAGCGCGTCCGCCGGCTCGAAGACTTCGTACATTATCTCCCGTGCCTTGGCGTTGCCCGTATCGGATACGGCCCTGGTATAGGCGTTGACCAGAGCGGAGCGACCGTCGCGGATCTGTTCCGTGACTTCGAGCAGGGCGCGCAGAATGTCCAAAGGTTCGAAGCCGGTCACTACGGCGGGCGTATCGTAGGTTTCGGTCAAAAAGGTGTAGGGCTCCAGTCCGATGACCGTGGAAACATGACCAGGCAGCAGAAAGGCGTCCACTTCGGTGTCCGGATCCTCAAGCAGGACCCGTAATGCCGGCGGGACCAGCTTGTGGAAGGAAAGCACGAAAAAATTCTCAAGTCCCTGCTGGGCGGCCATCTTGATGGTGGCGGCAATGGTCGGGGCTGTGGTTTCAAAACCCACGCCTATGAAGACCACCTTGCCGTCGGGGTTGTCCGCGGCAAGCTTCAGCGCGTCAAAAGGCGAATAGATCACCTCGATACGCGCGCCTTCGGCCTGGGCGGATTTCAGTGTCGCGCCCTTGGGGCCCGGTACGCGCATCAGGTCTCCAAAAGTGGCCAGGATGACGCCCGGCTGGGAGGCCACTTGCAGAAAAGCGGCCACTTCGCTTTCGTGGGTCACGCAAACAGGGCAGCCCGGCCCCGAAACATGTATGATTTCCTCCGGCAGCAGGGAGTGCAGTCCGCTTTGAAAAATCGCCACCGTGTGCGTTCCGCAAACTTCCATGAACCGGAACGGTCTGGTGAGTTCCTGGCGAATTTTATTCAAAACACCCCGGCATAATTCAGGATCGTGAAAACCGTCCAGTATATCCACAGTCTGCCCCTTGTTACGAGTGTCCTGTACATGCACCGTACACTGCGTACGGTTTGTCCGTAGAAGAGGCATTTTGGTGAAGAGTGCTCATAAAATCAAGCCTAGTTTTGAAAACTCCTATCGAAAAACACATCAGGTATTCCGCATACGAAAAAAAGTACGCTATAGCCTGTGCCAGTCTTTTCTTGACTGATTTCTTGACACAATGAGGGCATTTTATGCTATCATTAAAGATACGTTACCTGTCGTTTGATCATCCGACATAATAATGTCGCAGAAACCTTGTATATTGCAGGTGCACCGCGGCCCGTGTTGGAATTTTGTTGGTACGAACGAGATATAAGTCACCAGGATGGATAGATGACGACAAACAAGTCTTTCAGCTCTCTTAGTCTGCGTCAGACGCCGAAGATATCAGATGCGGAGTTCAGTGAATTACGGGAATTCATTTATTCGCAGACGGGTATCGATATACCGGCGAAACGAAAGTACCTCATAGAGAACCGCCTGGGACAGCGGCTCACCGACTTGAAGCTCAAGAATTTCGGCGAGTATTACAAACTGCTCAAGTTCTCCAAGGATAAGGAAAGGGAACTGAGCAAGCTCTATGAGAAGATCACCACCAATGAAACGAGCTTTTTCAGAGACCAGCGCCAGCTGGATGTTTTCAAGAATTTCGTGCTGGACGAATGGATCAAGAAGCAGACCCAGGCCGGCAAGAAGGAATTGAACATCTGGTCCGCGGGCTGTTCCTCCGGGGAAGAGCCCTATACGCTCTCCATGATACTGCATGAGGTGCTCAAGGTCTCGGTCATGGGGTGGAGGATCGCCATCACGGCCAACGATCTTTCTCCGGCCATGGTCATCAAGGCGAAGCGCGGCCTTTACGGGCAGTACGCCTTCAAGACCACACCCAAAGATATGATCCAGAAGTACTTCACCGAGGAGACCAACGGCTACAAGATCCACCCGAAGGTTCAGAAGCTGTGCAACTTCGGTTTGATCAATCTGAACAACCAGATGGCTTTGAAACGCGTTCCCAAGTCGCAAATCGTTTTTTGCCGCAACGTGATCATCTACTTTGACGATGACATGAAGAAACGCGTTCTGAGTGCGTTCTATGACAACCTGGTTCCGGGGGGCTATCTTGTGCTCGGCCATTCGGAAAGCATCCACCAGTTGACCCGAGCATTCAAACCTATCGTTAAGATAGGCGGCATTGTTTATCAAAAACAGGAATAACCGCCTGTTTGAATACTCATGTTGAACTGCCCGAAACAAACGGAGCTAATGGCGTGAAAAAAATTTGCTTGGAATACCTGGAACCGGGCATGGTTGTCGCTAAAGATGTGAAAGGCCCGGACGGAAAGACTGCCGTCGCCGCCGGCACAGTCGTAGAAGAATCCCTTCTGGACGCATTGGAGACCCTTGGTGCGGGTCACGTATACATTACCGACAGCCCTGAAACGGATGAAGACTTGCTCATGGAGCGGGTAACCGCCTATGTTCGCAGATTTTTTGAATATGTGGATCCTGACTGTCCGGCTTTTGAAAAACTGTTTCAGCTGGTCATGCAGCGGACCTGGGATGCTGTGGCGCAGGGCTGGGATCTGCCCTGTGCGAGCGATCTGGCAGCCAATTCCGTGGAGCACCTGCGGGACATCTTTTTCAAGGACCGCGCATCGGTGGATGAACTGGTCAAGCACGAGACCTCGCTGTCCTCGTTTCCGGACCTCTACGTACGTGTAAAACAGGTGCTGGATTCGCCCAGCAGTTCGGCGGACGACATAGCCGAAGTGGTGAGCATGGACCCCGGCATGAGCAGCAAACTGCTCAAACTGGTTAACAGCCCCATCTACAGTTTCGAAACAAAGGTGGATTCCATTCCCCATGCGGTTTCCCTGGTGGGAACCGAGGAAATTTCCACCCTGGCCCTGGGCATTTCCACGGTCAATTTTTTCAAGGGCATTCCTCCGGAGCTTATCGACATGAAGGCCTTCTGGCGCCATTCACTGTCCTGCGCCATGTTCGCAAAGCTTTTGGGGGGAGAACTCAAAATGCCGGCGGAAAGATTGTTTACCGGAGGGTTGCTGCATGATGCGGGCAGGCTGATCATGTACAAGAATCTCCCGTACGCGTCCGTGCAGTCCCTGCTCTACGCCCGGGGCAACGGAGTGCCTCTGGTGGAAGCGGAACAGGAAATCCTCGGGTTCGATCACACCGTTGTGGCCGACAAGCTCTTGTCGCAATGGGACTTTCCCGAAGAATTGCGGATGATGGTGGCCTGCCACCACAACCCCATGGAAGCAAAGGATCCCCGAAGCGCGGCCCTGGTTCAGCTGGCGGACAACCTGGCCAATGCCGCGGCCATCTCCGGCGGTTGGATGTACGTGCTGCCGGGCATGTCTTCCGAAGCCTGGGAACTCCTGGGGCTGGATGAGCAGAAAATGGGCATATTGATGCAGATTCACGACAAATCCATCGATTCCATTACGGCCCTGTTCAGTGGTTAGGAATGAATTATCATTTTAAATAGTTAAGTCCATGCTGCGAGTTGCGGTATGGACTTTTCTTGTCCTGTACTTGTTTGCTTTAATCATGTATAACAGCCCGAGTATAAACCATTAGTTGATGTAGAAATCATGGGCAAAATCAAATACGACGTTAACTTTATCAATCCGTTTCTCAATGCGGTTTTGCATGTTCTTTCCACTATGGCGCATGTGGATGCAAAACCCGCTGCGCCCTATATAAACAAAACGCGGACTGCAGTTGGAGACGTAACCGGCGTCATCGCCATTTCCGGATATACCGAGGGCACCATTTCTCTGACGCTTTCCGAGGGCGCCATAGTCAAGATCGTCAACAATATGCTTTTTGAAAGTTATACGGAAATAAACGACGACATCGTGGACGCCGTGGGCGAGCTGACCAATATGATCGCCGGGCAGGCCCGTGCGCAGCTTTCGCAGCAGGGCATGAGTTTTGACGCCTCAACGCCCACCGTGGTCAGGGGCAAGGGGCATTCCATCGACCATATTACGGCGGCTCCCATTCTCGCCATTCCATTCTCCATGGATGAAGGGAATCTCGTCGTGGAAGTGGCTTTTGCCGATACTTGATCAGCCGCTTCATCAGGCGGCCGGGTTTCCTGGCCGAAAAAAGGATCTTTGACCGACCTCCTTTCCACAGGCTATGTATGCTAACGTACACATCCACTGAAAACAAAAAGCAAGCGAGGCAGAATGGCCAGGTTTGAGTGCGAGCTTTTTGGCATTGTGCAGTACAGCCAGGAGCTTTCCTATGACGAACTGTATGAAGTCGAAAATGATCTGATCGAGAAGATTCAGGAAGTGCTCGAAGACAATCAGGCGGACCACCTCGATTTCTGGGGCGACGGAGACTGCCTGCAGTTTCAGTGCGCTTTCGCCGAATACGACGCGCAAACCCTCAACACTGTTTTCAACGACATGGCGGAAGTGCTCGCGGACAATCTCAAGGGCCGTGTCTTCTGCTTTGACAAACATCTGGAAGAAGTCTGCGTAGTCCGCCTGCAGCCCGGCAAATGGCAACAGGCCTGCAGAAAAATCCCGTCCCTCCTGGACGGCTGACCCCCCCCTTTCGCCGGCCCGCCCGCCATTTCCACATTGACGGCCTGCCCGAGAAAGGTGTATACGCCCCAAACCTGCCCGGGTGGCGGAATTGGTAGACGCAAGGGACTTAAAATCCCTCGATAGCAATATCGTGCCGGTTCAAGTCCGGCCCCGGGTACCAAGGAAAATCAAAGGGTTAAGCTCAAAATGAGTTTAGCCCTTTTTCTTTTTCTTGCTTTTTTGCTCCAATTTTGCTCCACTTAGACTGGAAAAGCCAGTGAAGGAGCGACCATGGCAACGATACGAAAACGAGGTGCGTCACAGTGGGAAGCGCGTATTCGTAAGCGCGGTTGGCCTGTAACTTGCAAACTTTCACGACAAAATACGATGCTACAAAGTGGGCTCGCGAAATCGAGTCTGAAATGGACCGGGGCATCTTTGTCTCCAGGGTGGAAGCCGAGTCCACCACGCTTTTCGAAGCCCTTGACCGTTACATCGAGGAACACGCGCCTAAGCTCTCCGATTCCAAGCGTGAGGAAGACCGTGCGCGGGCCATTCAGCGTCGTCCGTTGGCCTCTCGGTTCATGGCCACCATCAAAGCCAAAGACATTGCCGCATTCATCAAAGTCCGCCAGGACGAAGGCGTCGGCCCCAATACCATCCGGCTCGATCTGGCGCTACTTTCCAAGCTGTTCGAGATAGCGGCCACAGACTGGGGCATGGAAAGCCTGGCCAACCCGGTCAAACGCGCCAACAAGCCCAAATTGCCCGCAGGACGGTCACGCCGGCTGGAGGACGACGAAGAGGAACGCCTTCTGCCCGTATGCGATCCGCGTTTTGCCCTTGTGGTCAGATTCGCCCTGGAAACGGCCATGCGCCGCGAAGAGATAGCCACCATGGACTGGACTCAGGTGGACCTGAAAAATCGTTCTGTCCTCCTGCCACGCACCAAAAACGGCGAATCCCGAACCGTGCCGCTGTCACCTGCCGCACTCGACATTCTCCATTCTCTCTCCCGCTCTATTTCGGGTTCGGTCTTCGGCATGAGCAAAGCCCAGATCACCCGTCATATGCTTATAGCCACCAGAAAGGCTGAAATCGAAGATTTTCGATTTCACGATCTGAGGCACGAGGCCGTAAGCCGTTTGTTCGAAAACACGGACCTGGATGTGATGGAAATCCGGGCAATATCCGGGCACAAGTCCATGCAGATGCTGGCGCGGTATAGTCATTTACGGGCAGGGAGGCTGGCGGATAGGTTGGCTGGGAAGGGGAGGTAAGAAGTAAAAATTTTTAATAATACTTCAGTGAGGAAAAAGATATGGCTCGAACTTGTCGATTTCATGTAAATAACATGGATTTACAACGGGAAGGTTTTTGCATTCTCTTCGTATAATGGGGGCTATTTCAGCGTTTATCAATCCTTGCCATAGAGCTGGATATAGCTGTCTTAAAATGAAAAGAACAAACATAACTGGTGTAAATAGTACTCCACAACCTAGTCTAAGGTCATTTTTGTATCCAATGTGCAAGTGAGAAGCAGGGTGTATGCCTGGATTGTGCTGGTCAGGTCTATATTCATACCGTATCGGAGTAACATGTTCCTTTGCTCCCTGTTCGTATAGATACTGCTCATATTCTTGTAAGAAAGCGTCACCTACCTCTTCGTAACAAAAATCTAAATCAGAAAGATAGTTTTGGTAAGTCAAACTATAGTATGGACACTCTAGGTAAGAAAAACAGACATAATCTTCAACATTTAAAATCTTATTTTCAAAACAAATCATAGAGTTATCTTCGAAAATGAATGTATAGAAATGATTTTGGAAAACTATTTTCCAGTGCTCCTCGTAATCCAAATTTCTGAAAAATGCCCCAGGATTTTTTGGGTTCGCCTGATTTCGATTATACTCCTTTAGAATCCCGATGTTTTTCAAAAAGGTACTGCATTCATTTAACTGTGCATGGTAGAGCGATTTTTTCATTTTTTTCGCCCTTTCTCTCGATTTCGGCTCTCTACTAATTCACGAATTTTATCAATGCCTATCTGGCTGGCAAGCTTTTCAAATTCTTTCTCTGCTTCAATATCAGAATATTTATCTAATTCCATATCATCTTTGATCATATTTACGGGGTCAGTATAGGTGAATTCCATGTTAGGAAAAAAAGATTTAGCTCTATCAACCTCTTCCTCGAAAAAAGTAGCATTATCTCTAATTCCAGTAATGTGTACCCAGCCTTTGGCTCGTGTAAGGGCAGTAAATATCATATTACGGTCGCTTTTGCGGGCATAATTACCAGAGACTGCATCAACTCCCAGCACATACACTGAATACGATTCATTCCCCTTAGCTTTGTTTATAGTTGAAAGAGTAACCTTTCCTTCCTGCTCGAAGTCCCGAACGCCATAAGTATCTTGGTGATTATTGTTGCTTTGTATGCCTTTGTCGAGAAGCTCCTCAGCCATTCTATTTAGGTACATTTTTGCATGTCTGTTGTCTAATGATACGACTAAAATATCATCTGGACGCAGCCCTGACGCTAAATCTTTTTGTATCCTGCTTACAACGTGCTTAATCTCACTATCTGAATTTTCAAAAGTTTTTACAGAGATTATTTCATCGCAAGTTTGGGATTCTGATACAGACTTGAGGCTGTTTTCTTCGGGGCGAAATATAACCATCGAATCACCAACTTTGAAGTTTCCTTTATGAACTTCATATCCCATGCTTTCCCATCTTTCTTTGGTTTCAAGCATTTGAGCAATTCTTCCACCACTATAGAGTCCAAATCCCAGAGCATGTGCACAAACTATAATCTCTCGTGGGTTTCTATAACACTTATAAAGGACTATGTCGTCTTCTGAGCTTTCTATGTCATTACCAACAACTTCTTGCATTGAAGGAAGAAATGTTTGAAAGATATTTTGCAGTTCATCATACGCCCAAGTGGTTCTATTATATTTTGTTGATTTTGCAACAAGTCTCACAAAAGCATTAGGAAAATCTTGCCCTTCATCAATAAAAGAATAGTCATAAGTAATGGACGGGTCTGGTTTCTCCTTTAAAAATGTTTTGCAAATTTCATCAAAAGGATTCCCTCCCAATTCTCGTGCTTGAGAGAGTGTCAATGGGGTAACTCCGTTTGCCAAGCATGCTTCGTAATATACACCGGGAGCTGCACGCCCTCCCCAAGAATGCATTACTTTGATGCCATTCTCAAAATCCGGACTGCCATCTGAAAATTGTCTATAAAATCTAGTGATAAGTCGTTGTACGTGCTGATATAGGCTCTTAGTATGAAAGGTAAAAAGGATTTTTGCATGTGGATTTTCAATATGGGTTAGGGCAGCCTTCATTGCCAGTATCACTGTTTTTCCAGATCCAGCTAGCCCTCGAATTCTTTGAACCCCTTTCTTTGAGATCATGTATCCATGGCGTTGTTGGTTATCAAATTTAGTTATTTCTGCTTCTAGTTTATTTGCGATATCTCCCCTTGACCCAGATTCAACTCCTTTGCGTGGCTTAACTCTCACTAAAACATTAGCACCGTCGATTGTTCCTATCAGTCTATTATAGGTTTCATCATCTATGGAGGCCGATCCATCATTAAATGACTCGATTAGCATATGATTTGTGCGAGCAATTAGAGTTTCTGTCTCAATATTATTGCACTCCACTTCCATGTTCGGACAAAATAGCACTGCCTCTACGTCAAATCGCAATTTTTTACGCCCGATTTTTAGGTCTTTTTCTCTGACAAGTTTAGAGTATATATGGTTGTAGAGAATATCTAACTGTTCAAGTTCGTTTTCAATGTCCTCACAATCCTTTCGTGCGTCTGACAGCCCTATAAGAAAAACTCCCCGATTTTGTGATACAACAAGAAGTTTTGATCTAACGATATCGCCTTCAGTTGTATTAAATATTGGGAAATCAAGAAAAACATGTGTAGTTCCTAGTTTCAGACTGATCTCATTTTTTTTTATAAGGTCTATAACGAGACAAGCAAGAGGTAAGTTATTGAACGAGTTCTCATCAGGTATAAAGAAGAGTGACATTATTAAATCCTATTATGCTACTAAAGTGTATAGAATATTTGTAACGATATAGCGAGTAAGAAGAAGCCTTCTACTTCAATATAGTAAGAGACTCACGCAGTCCACTAAGAAAACTTTTAACAAAAACCATCTCTTTGCCACGAAGATCTCTTCCTCCAGGTAATATGGCAAGCTGCTCACACTCCCTCTCCAACTCGCCTGAGTTATGAAGTTTGTGGATTCGTGCTATTAAAGCTTCACGGTGCGGCATCATGCATTTATACTCATCCAGCAAAGCTTGCCTTTGAACTTTGTATACCGTCGCAAGATCAAAAACGTCTCTGGCTGTAAATTCTTCGCCCCGATAATGTATTTTCTTGGCAATGGTCTCGATGGGATCTTCCACGAATACACTGTATCCGCATATTTCCCTACGCGAGGCTTTGCAGGAAGAAACCTGCCCGGCGCAGATAAAATCAACCTCGCCCCGGTCTTTGAATGTCAGACGGATGTAATTGGCTTGTTCGGCATACCGGTGGACTGAATCTTCAACCGCGTCGTTTACGCGTGGAGAAAGATAGGTCAAAATTTGGGCATCCTTTATGAAAATATCGATGTCTTTACTTTCGCGATGGTTGAATTGCAGCATCAGAGACGTCCCCCCACCGAAGCTCCAGGAAGTATCCGGAATCTTGGTGCTCTGAATTTGCATCATGGCTTTATGAAAGAGCCATTTCCAATTGTCCATGCAGCAACTCGATAAATTTTTTGGATTGATGTACTTCGGGTAATTGGGAGTGAATCTGCTCGAGCATTTCGGGAGTGAGATGGTTTTCTTTCATAAAATCAACGAGGTAATCAACTGGCAATTCTGAGAAAAATGCCCGCAGGTGGTAACGCCATGACTCCAACAGGTTGGCGTTCTGTTCTTTAAAAATCCGAACAAGGGTTTGCTCGTCTATGGCGTCCTTATAGGAAACATTCAGGGCGACAACCACGGCGGCAGTGGCTGAAAGCGTATTGTTCGGCATATCTTTCCCTTTGCTACTTCTTGCTTTTGGTCTCTGTTTCGACTTACCGTAATTCTATGCCCAGGCGTTAAGCGTTTGCAAGGGAAAACACGACAAGCTCTTTAATCAATAATTTCAAAATTCAAGATTAACGAGAGCTATCTGTCAGAACTATCGGATTTCATAATCCAAACCCATCATCTCTCCCCCTACTTCTCTCCAGCCGCATGCGCCTAAACGCAATTTCACGTTCTCCAAAATAGCGTTCAAGCGCTGCAATAGCGGCTCCAAGTCCTTGTAGAATGCGCTGAGCTGCTGGATTTCGGCTGTGTGTTGGTGCATGGTTGCTGTCAGTTGTTGGATGGCCTGGTCCTGCTGGGTTTGTCTGGTCCGGAGTTCCTGGTCCAGCTTTTCCAATCCTTCCAGCAAGTGGCGTTCGAGTTCGGTCATGCTCATGGTTTACTCCAGTTTGAGAACTTTCTGATTGTGATAGGTCCAGTCGGTTTTGACAGTCATTCCTTTGGGCAGCAGGATGAATCTGCCGTTCTCCTCTTCCAACAATTCGAGGCCCCAGGTTTTTTCCTTGAGTATCGCGATGCTGTTCCTCAGGCGTTCCTGCTCTGTTGCCAACTCCCTGACCCGGATGGCCATCAACTCGGTCATACCCCATGCGCCGAAGGTTATGCCCAGCATCAGGCATAGGCCGAGCATGGCTGTCTGGAAAAAGCTCCGAGCTATGGTCTTGCGGAACAGCGCATTCCTGTTCTCCAGTTCCTGGAGCTGGCCAGAAATTTTCTGATTCCAAGGCTGGAGTTGCGCATTTATAGCGTTCGCGGTTGTATCCAGCGCGTTTTGCAATAACGCGTTCAAGCTCGTTTGAAAGGTCTCGAATTCTTCTTGCGCGATCCTCTCCAGATTCTGCCGGTCCTGGTCGATTTTCTCTTTGAGTTTGCTGCTCAAGTCGCCAATGCTCACAGTAGATTGCTCCTTTCATGCGGATACGGTCGCCCGAGTCCGGATCCATGACAGTCAGATAGTTCTTGCCCAGGCGGGGCGTTTCAAGCCCAGCCTCGTAGAGGGCATTGACAAGTTCGGTCCTGTTGGTGACGAGCCCTGCTTCGATGCGTTGGGTGACGTAGGTGTGAATGAGCTGGCGCGGATCTTCCTTGGCGTCCTCTTTGCTCGCCTTGCCCCAGCGTATCATTCGCGCTTGATGCAAATCAGTGTGGGCAGGCGTATAGGCCCGCGCGCGTTCCGGATCATCCGGCTTGGCCCAGCCTTCGCGCCAGTTGAAAAGGTCACGGAATACGTCGAAATGTTTTTGCCATCCCGGCGGACACGGATTGAAGGCCTTGCCAGTGTGCAGTTCCGTACGCGGGATGACAAAATGCAGTTCGTGGTGGTCGGCGTGCGTATGCCGTACCCATAGGATGTCGTACTGATCCGGCTGCAGTCCGGCGAAGGCCACGGATTCGAACGAATCCATCACCGCTTTTTCCTTTTCTGGAGTAATTTCCTCTCCAGGAGCCCAGGACAGGACTCCGGCAGTAAACTTCCAGGTGCGATCCTGCGAATCAATCAATTCGCGCGTGGTGTCCGGATCTCCGCGCAAGACCGCAGGCGGATCTTCATCACGTCCGGGGTAGTCCATCCGGATGAGATAGTTAATCGGACCGCTGCCCGCGCCTTTTCCATGCGGGAATACTTTCATGTACATCAGGGCTCCTTGCGTAGTTCGCGCAGGATGGTTTCCAGCCTGCTCACGACCCGGACCGTGTCCAGTCCGCCTTTGTAGCTGTTTGCCCAGCGGGCAAGCTGGTTGAGGTTATTGCCGATACGGGCGAGCATTCTGATGCGTTCCTGCTCGTACGCGTTTTTTCTGATGCGAAAGCGTAAAATGCGGTGGCGGATCAGGTCGGCAACGGTCATTCCCGCAAGTGAGGCTTTGGCTTCAAAGCAAGCCTTTTCCTCCCGCGTAACGCGGAATTTGATCCACTGATCACGGCTCATGACGTACTCTTTTGTCCGTAGTCGTTACGGGGATCCAAGGGGCGAGGCCCCTGGCCAGCTCCTGAGTGGGTGTGCCCACGAAGGGTAGGCTGGCTCTCCGGAATACGTGAGGACGGTTCGTCCCTTTCCGCAGCGATTTTGTCCGGCCAGATTTGGGTTTTGTAATGGTTTTTCAGAAAGGCCTGTTGCGCATGAACTCCTATGAACCGACCTTTTCCTCCAAGAATGGTGTTGATCTCTTCGGGTGCAAGTTTGGAACGCCAGACCTCGAAGTCCACTTCCATGCGCTGCTCTTGTGCGGCTTTCAATTGAGCGGCCTCCTCGATTTTATCCTTCTCATACTGCTCTTCAGGGGAGACGTAGTCGGTCGGCTTTCTGTAGCTTCCGTTTCGGCTCAGGCTGATGAACACCCACTTCAGAGGGCTGGCAACTGGATTGCCTTTCGAATCAAGCATGTTTCCATGCTCGAGTTCCCATTCGGCGTAGTTGAGTCCGTCAATAAGGTGGTCGGGTGATTTGTTTATTTGCTGCAGCTTCTCAAGGATCTGCTGGATTTGACTGGTGCCGAAGCCTGCTTTGGCAAGGTTGGGCCAGTGAAAAGCGATATCCTCCTCGCTGAGCGCCCTGATTGTGTTCGTTTTTTGCGGCTGCCCGATTAGATAGATAGAAGATTCTTTATCTATCTGATCTAAAGAGTGTCCGGGCTGTTGCTGAGGATGCACGCCAGGTTGTGCGCCAGCCTGCACGACAGGTTGCATTGGCAGAGTGACTTCCCGAATATGGGGACAAATCCGGTCGACCCGGACTGTATGAATTGCGCCGTGCAAGGTTCCTTCCCGCGCCTGACGGCTGGAGACGATGTTCCTTTTCTGCAAACGCATTACGGCCCCCCGTACGGAATCACGGGTTACGGCCTGGCGGAAGTAGGCATAAATCCGCTGTGCGAGCCTGTCGTACGAGATAACTTTATCGCGCCTGCCCAGCAGCAAAGCGAGCAGGTTAATTTGCACGAATGAAAACCCGTACTCGCATTGCACACTTTTGGGATCAAGGTACATGCCAGCCTGTTCGCCAGCTTGTGTTTCAGGCTGCGCTTCAGGTTGTACGGCAGGTTGCCTGCATGCCAGGCTGCACCCCAGAATGTACGTCAGGTTGCACGGATGCACGCAGGGTTGGCTGCCTATTTGTCCGCCAGGGTGCACGTCAGGCTGTTCATTGGAAAAACGGGAATCCATACCGCTTATCCCCGGCGTCTGTCGGTTTTCCGAGGTCTGCCGCGAGGTCTCGGACTCTCCGGACTCGGAATGCTGTTTTGCGCATCCACGATTTTTTCATCTAGCCAGTCGTCAACCACCGTGTCCGGCCAAGCCAACCGCCGTCCGATTTTTATCGGGATAGGTACGGCTGCGTAGTTTTTACGGGCAAGGTGTCCTTGGATTGACGCGACAGTGCAGCCTAAAATTGCGGCTAGATCAGAAATATAGTATATTCGTTTTTTCATGTGTGCCTCCATGGCTATTTACGAATAAGTGTGTCACATCTTTAATTACTCATTCTAGGTACGTAATGCGAAACTTGAAAATTGATAAAAAATATATGGCCCAACTTGTTAATATTGTGGGAAAAGAGAAGGCGAAATTTGTTGAATCATGGAAAGGGATGATCCCACATCAGGTCGCGGATGCCATGCGCGAGGAGTTTGTCTCTTATTTCTTTGGAAAATTTGAGTTCCCGCTTTCTGGGCGTATAGATCTTGACCGTTATTGTGCGCAGGATACCCTCAAATTGAAGGTAAACTCCTGGCTGGAGCTTGATGACAGCCTCAAGAGAGCTGCGAGCTATGTGAAGGATGATTTTGACGCGCTAACTTTTTGGGATCATATGCGCTACATCGCGTATGAACTTCAGGCGAATCCAGGCACTAGGTCCCGCAAGGCTTTGCAACGATTTAAGCAACAGGAAAATCCTGATCCAACCAAGATCTATAGAATGGATTTTTGTCAGTTTTGCTGGCGGTCAGTTCCTGTCTCTGGTCCGAATCCATCCCAATATTATTGCCATGAACATAATTTGTATTGTCGATCTTCGGAGTACATTCGACTCAAAGGACTACAAAATAAAAAGACTAAAAGTGGAGAAAATAAAATCAAGCACTATTCAGCTATCATTTTAAAAAGGCTCAAAGGGGCGGAGTGGGGAGAGATCCAGCAAGGGGAAGACTACACGTATTACATTGATCTGTTTGATTATCACAAACACAAACTTGTCGAAGCCTGGGACAATCTCAGAATATTCGCTCCAGGCCTCGTCTTTTTGGCCCTCCCGCTTGTGCAGCAATATCTACTTGAAAAGAATGTAGAGCTGACTTCAATACCCGAAGTCGTGAAAGGGCTTGAAACTCCATCCCCATTGAACGACCCGAGCCTGGAATCTTTCAGAGACAGGTATTACAAGGATTTTGAATTCTATTACCACGAATACTATCCCACTCTCGCCCGCGCAGAAGCGTGGATGCTCTTAGAGGCCGAGTGCGAGCACGGCGGCAAACGTGCGGGGGCGGGGCGGAAGAAGAAGTGAGCTAAAAAGGCACAACGTCTGACCTGTAGCCTTCGCTAGAGTGTCGCATAGATCTGTCCCTGGAAGTACCATCGGTCTGGTTACTGCCAGCTTTCATGATGAGCATTTTGCACATTCTCAAGATACAATTGTGCCATCTTTGCGAGGCGGGTATCCGAATGAGACAAACCATATCTGTGGGCAATATCATTAAGAGCTGTGGAAATAACTCGCTGCTGATTTTCTTCAATGTAAAAACTCATTGCAATAGTTCCTCGATTTTTTGGCAATTTTTCATCTCTGTGGTCAATTGCCCCTCCCATCAATGCTTCTAGCTTTTTTAAATAACTTGAAGTTTCAGGGACATGAGCAGCGAGTTCTTCTTGGGGAATTTCTTGCAACAGGTCAAACAAAAGACCCATCCTGAGTTCAGCAATATCTTCTCCACGAAGTTTATTAAGAACGGCCAAAAAAAGGCGTGATTCGATCTCATTGACCTCCCAAATGTCGCATTTGACTGAAGAGGCACCCAAGGCTCGAAGTACTTCAAAGCGCGCATGTCCGTTTAAGATTTCAAACCGACCTTCCAATTTGGGATGGGGTCGTACCGTAAGCGGCTCATAGAAACCGATGCGCTCGATATTGTGCCGAAGTTTTTTGGCGTACATGCGGGGCACGCGGTTAGCTCTATTTCGATTAGGAACCAACACATCCAGGGGAAGTTCTTTATACATGATTCAGATCCTTTTATTCAAAAAGAGTTCCCTGCTGCATCCGTTTCTTCACTGGAGGAAGCGGGTGGCAGCAGTCCGTGGTGATGTCCGGATTTTTGCACCTGCAGAGTTGCAGTTGGATACCATGACGGGCTGCAATTTGCTTCAATCGTTCGAGTTTTTGCTGCCGGTACGCTGTGCCGGGAATACGAATCGTATTGTTGCCGCAATATTTTGATACCTTCTGCGTATAGATTCGTTCGGCCATTTCACTGAACCGCCATCCGGCTATGGAGACGTCCATGGCGGCAGCGTTTCCGGGGCGCAAGAACAGATAGGACGCGGCTCCGCGCGTGATTCCGCAGCGTCTGAGTTTTGTATACAGAGCGTCGAAAGACTCCTCATTGTCCGTCAATTCGGGAATCAGCGGGTCGGACCTGACTTCGGTGGGGATTCCTTTTTCCACAAGAGCACGCAGCGCGTGCAGTCGTTCTGCAACAGTGTTTGCCCTGGGCTCCAACACAGAGCGTACGTGGTCGTCGAGAGTGGTCAACCCTACTTGAACATGCACTTTGCCAGGAAACCGGGCAAAAAGATCCAAGAACGGTTCAGGCGGGTTTGATTTAGTGGAAATCAGCAAAGAGATCTCGTGCTCCAACAATAACTTCATCACCCGGTACAGCGTTTCCAGCACCTGCGGAAATGGGGCAAAGGGTTCGCATGCCGTGCTGAAATACACCAGTTCGGGCTTTTTTCGCTTGCGAGGCAGTTGGTTGCAAAGCAGCTCGTACGTATTGGCATAAAACAGTACCTTGCCGGGGCCGGGATTTGATCGAAAACTCCTGGCATAGCAATACCGGCAGGCATAGGGGCACCCGGCAGTCAGGTTGATTGTATGAAAACGCGAAAGACACGGCAGCGAAGGCTGGCCCAAGACCTGTGACTTTCGTTCTATTTCTGTCAGCAGGGCCATATTTGAGCTCCAGGCCATGGTGATCCACTATCAGATTGTGTAATACAATAAATATGATTTACAGAAAGTTTTAAGTTTTTGGATAAGTCATAAACCATAATGTGATGAAGGCCATATTCGTCCATATGCTTTAAAAGAGACATTGGCCCCAAATCTCCGTCTTCGATGAGCAAGTGATGCGCAATACCAGTTAACTTATCGATTAAACTTTCGTTGTTGGTGACTTTTAAGCATTCAGGATTAAAAAATCGCTGTGGAGCAAAAATAGGCGTTTCTTGTGCGTGTTGCGCTTTAGCATTTGATAAGTTTGGAAAAATAAAATGCATTAGCTTATAATAATTTGAAAGGTGATAAAAATCAATATATCTTCTTTGCTCGATAATCTCTGCTGCTTTGCTATTATGCTGCTTGAAGTGAGTGCCTATTTTAAACTCACTCAAATTGTGGAGTACTCTGAAAAGAAATATAAAGTCATACTTTTTTACTCTGAATAAAGGATTGCTGAGCCATTTTTGATAGTCGTCTGAAATATATTCGATACTTGAAATGCCCGCACGAAACGTTTCTGAAGAAAAACGTTTTAAACATCTTACCGAAAGCTTATCTAAAAGAGAGAGTTCAATTTTAGCATCCCGAAGGCAGCCCGATTGTATAATATTAGTGATGAGGCTGCTTGTTAAGTGACCAGCCCCAGATCCAATATCGAGTATATTCAACGTGTTATTCTCGTTGCTCATATTATCGAGTAATGGGACAATGACTTTTTTTGCGAGCAAACGAGCCCGTTGTGGAACTCGAGAATCCCATTGATCCACCAGACGTTGTGTCAGTCCTTCAAGGCCGCTGAAACTTGCAGATCTCCGATTAAGTTCCACAGTTGGGAAAAAGAGAAGTGAGTGGTCACTATTTTTGATAATTCTTTGTTTTCTATAATGATAGAAAAGTGAAGATTTTCCTTTGTCAAGAGCTACTATCAGTGGAAGTAAGGAAGGCACATTTTGGATTTGTTGACGTAATCCTCTTTGCTGTAGCGAAAGAAAGACTGGATTTCGAAAACTTGTTGTTGCAGCAGCAAATGCAGATGCGTTTCCCTTTTTTCTAAAAACAAAATTTTCAAATCCCAGTGCACGCTCTAATATAAATTTATCTTGCTCCTGGGATAATGTTTTAACAAATGGCAACTTATTAATTAAGCGCAAGTAGGCATTGCAATAAGGTTCTACATTGTAAAAATCTGAATTTATGTAACTAAACCAGGATATTTTCAATTCTCGAATATAATTATTTAATGAGACATGTACGTCGTTCCAGTAGTCGTCAAATGATATAGATGTAAATGAAAACGAATCGCCAGTATCTATAACTTCTGTGATCAATAGTGGTTCGTGAGGCGTACGATATAACTTCATTCTCCAATATGTTTTGAGAATGTAAGCATCAAATTTATTATTTTGACTATGCGTAGTTATGTGTTTTGCTTGTTGTCTCATATTTATCCCTCAGAATTTCTCAGCTACAATGAACTAAATAATCGTTTATAGTCTGACCACAGATAATGCTGATGATTTATCTTGATGCGTATTTTCAGTGTTGGTGTGATGGGATGAGTAGAGCACCTTATGCGGTCAATAGTGAGCATGAAATGTTTCCAGAGAGTGTTTTGTTGGGAAGCAAAAGTGACACAACTAGCTAATTTAATGAGGAATTTGTAAAAATTAAAATCAATTTGAGTTTGCATGTGTGTATATAAAATTAAATATCAAGCGGCAGAGTAGATACGGCAACATAGCAAAACTTGCCAACAGTAATGACGGCGTATATACTCTGTATGTACCACAGCAAAGGAGCACCCATGTCCAAGCAAGCCATATTTACCATGAAGCTGGAGCCGGAATTGCGTGACGCGTTCATGGCCGAAGCCAAGGCGGATCACCGTCCGGCATCGCAAGTGATGCGCGAACTCATGCGCGAATATATCAAGCGGCAAAAGGAAGCGCGCGAATATGAGGAGTTTTTGCGGCGCAAGGTGGATGCCGGACGCGCTTCCATGCTTTCGGGCCAGGGAGTGGCGAATGACGATGTGGAAGCCGCATTTGCCGCCCGCCGCGCTGAAGTGCTGAAAAACGTATGAGGGTTGTCTGGTCACCGGAAGCGGTCCAGGATCGTACCGACATCTGGGAGCATGTCGCGCAGGATGACCCGGTTGCTGCCGCCCGTCTGGACGAACTCTTCAGCCAGGCTGCGACACGGTTGTCGGATTATCCGCTGTTGGGAAAATCCGGCCTGATTGAGGGCACCCGCGAGCTCATCCCGCATAAAAGCTACCGCCTGGTGTACGAACTCCATCAAGACGCCGTGTGGATTCTGGCGCTTGTTCATACGTCCCGGCTATGGCCTCCGGTGGAGCAGTGAACGCACGAGCAACCTCACAAAAAAAATTTTCAGATCGATAAAATAGCCCCAATCGCCCCCAAAACAAGCCGAAAGTTTGCTCCAATTTTGCTCCACCTCGAGTGGAAAAGGGTAAATATTCCTGAATATGTGAGTATATATAATTGGCCAAAATTGTTGATTTTTTACTCATAACATATTGGTATAATTGAGGCTTGTTCCAGACTTAAAATCCCTCGATAGCAATATCGTGCCGGTTCAAGTCCGGCCCCGGGTACCAAGGAAAATCAAGGAGTTAGCGAAAATCTTCGTTGACTCCTTTTTCTTTCAAGATAAATTCTCTCCCCATTCTCTCCCCACTTTTATGATAATTGGCGGATCAATCGTGTCCGGGGCTGAAAAAGCCGATTAACCGATAAGGACCGAAAGTGCGGATACTCCATCAGGGCGCTGCCAGATAGGTATGACGTCGGATATACGTTTGCATCCGATGAGCTTTGTTTCAAAATTCTTGCTTGACTCCGGGGCGGGGCCATATACGGACACGATTGGCCTGAAAAGCAAGTTAGGGCATACGGGTGATGAGAGAAGGTTCTGATCTCAAATGTAACAGCTCTTGACTATTTGCAGCATTGCAGAGAATTCCCTCAAATTATGCCGACATAGATTTCATCGCCCTCTCAGGTGCGATCTAGTCGTCCCTGAAAAAACGACTTTTAAGCCACAACAGCTGAATGGTGTTTTTGCCGGGGCAAAGTCCACAAACAGAGCCATGTCGCAAATAGGGCCAAAAAATGAACCAATTTCCGCATCCACTTTCTGAAATTGAAGGCAGCAGCAGCCATGAACAGGTTGATTGCATCGCCGATTGCTCCTTTCAGGGAGTTACGCGCCATGCGGAAGTCTTGCTTCAGATGCCCGATCACGGGTTCGATACCGGCTCTGCGCCGGAAGCGGTTGCGGGCTTTACGGCGTTGATGTGCGGTGTCGTCCTTTTTCGGACAGCCCGGAGTCAGGATTTTCGTGTCTCCAACCTGTTTGTACCCTTTGTACCTGCGATCACAGATGGCGCACTCCGGACAGGTTCCCGTTATTTGCCATGTCTGCTCCAGAACTTCCGGCAGCGTGTGCCCGTCGTAAATGTTCTTTTCAAAGGACATCGCTCCCACAATGATTCCGCTGGTTTTGGTCACAACAATGGAAGCTTTACGTCCGAATTCATATTTTTTGTGGGCTTTGCCTTTGCCGATACACGGCAGATCGGGCTCATGCAAGCTGTAGATTTTATGTTTGTCCGTCCGCTTTTGTTTGTGAACCTGTCGAAAAAGCTCTATTTTTTCCTGTGGCGTGTCAGGGCTTCACGGGTAAGCTTGCGTTCGAGTTCCCGAATGAGCACGCCAGCGATTGTTCTGATTCGCTTGTCTTCCTTGCGGCGTTTGGAGCGTTTGCGCAACAGCTGCGGCAATTCCCGTCTGAAACTGCGTCGCAGCTGTATGCCTTCTGCCTCAGCTATCTTTCCGCATTTCTGAATAATTTTTGTCAGAAGCTTCACATCCGTCGGAAAAGTGATGTTCTTTTCCTGCACCGTCGTATCTACCAGAACTTACGTCTCTTTGGCGTCCGAGCCATAAATGTCCACCGAGAATTCAAAAATCAAACGTACCCCGTTCTCTCCGATCTGTTTGCGGAAATAGACGAGTTCGGTGGGATCACAGGGAAATTGCCACTGGAAGTGGATCTCACCGCAAAAAGCCTGAAAATACGGATTCTGGACCCAGGCCTCGACTACACGTTCGTCGCTCAAATTCTCAAGTTGTTTGAGGAGCAAAGGCCTACCATGAGCCGTACACGCTTTGCGGGTCGTCCCGCGCCACAGTAGAGCTGGTTGAATTCGTCTTCGAAGATTTGCCAGGGAATTTTATCGGCCAGCTTGAGTAACGGATGCGTAGGATTCAGCTGGTCAATGAGATCTTGGTAGAGGAAATTCACCTGGTCATTCTGCTTGGGTTTCGCCTGCATCTCAGCTCCAGATTCTGTAGTTTTACGACCGCTTTTTTGTTGTATTGCTACATTTCCTGGTTAAAGATGATACATTATCCAAGAGAAAACTTTAAGACATTTTAACTGCTTGAATGTTTTTCAGGAACGACTATCTATACCATGACTAAACGAGAAAGGAGACGGCCCAAATTAGGAACAATCCGCGAGAGTTGCGGTTTGATGATGTGTTAAGTATCGCCAGGGACTATGTTTTGACTGAGCGCCGTCCGGGCGGTCAGGAATTTTCCATCCCTGCTCAAAGGCCTATCAACCGTGTATATTACACAGTTCGCGGCGTTACTGGGGATGCCATGGAGGAGTAGCAAATATGGAATTTCATGGGTATCCCTTCACACTTTCCCCTGTGCCCGAAGAAGACGGCGGTGGATGGCTGATTGTTTTTCCAGATTTCTCCGGTTCAGAGAAGCGTTGGAGGCTGTGATAGCCGTACATCAGGAAGACGGGCGCGAACTCCCCACTCCCGGTTGTGGCGGCGTATCGGGGGTCAACTTGCGAGCCCCAAACGACTGCATGTCATGCCGGCTCGTGTGCCCGAATCCGAAGGTATCTCCATGAACACCCTGGCAGTATCCCTTTGTCGAAGCGGTGGGGAGGATGGATGCGAATTCGCAGTCGAAGGTGTAAAATTATCCAAAATATTGGGGGAATAATGGTGTTACACAGCAATTTGGAGACCGATGTGGAAGACTGGTGAGCCATTTCGAAGCAAGCGTGTCTGGAAGGCTTTTCTCAAGAAAAGATCAAGATAACGGAGAACTGAGGGGATCGCTTGTCAGCAAGCCTCTCAGTTCCCGTTGAGAGATAACTATAAAGGGCAGCTCAGTTAAGTTGTTCAATCAAAGCGTCCGCTCCTTTGTCTAGTCCAACTTTCGCCGCTGACAAGCCTCCGATGCCCGCACCAAGATTCCAGGCGTTCGGGTATTGCTTAGTCACATAAGCGGAGAGTAAGCGGGATGATGTGGAATCAAAGAGTTCTACCGTATAAATGACAAAGCCGGTAAACGAACCTTCTCCGCCGGAGGCAGATTGGTAGGTGTTGTAAAGTCCGCCGGCGATGTCGAAGTGTGAAATTGTTGAAAGAACAGGGACGTTGGTATCTGCACCAGTTAGAGTCAATTTGAGTATAAGCGTATCCGGGGCGGGATCTTTCACAAGCCTGAAACTGGCTCGAAGTTTTTGGGAAAACGTAGCGTACATATAATTAGCCAGCTCCGTTTGATCCTCCCTGCTCATATCGCCAAAATTATTGTCGCTACCCTGGTAAATCATCACTGGTTCGATGATGATGTTGCGATACTTCCGCCAATTCGTTTGTGTTGTATACCGGTAAGGCACCTTTTTGTCTTTCGAATCTGGGCGCAAATAAGATGACGAACCTATTTCCTTATAAGGAACCGGGGTTACACTTGCGCAGGCACTTAACAATAGTACAGTGATTCCGAGCATAATCATTCGAATGGTCCGTGTATGTCGCATTGAAAACTCCTTGTAAATTTTGTTAGTTTATCCAGTTGGTTGGAGTGAGCCTCATTTTTGCTTTTCCACCTTTCGTGGTGGAATACAATCAATCCGCGCCAAATCTTCCCGGAGGAGGGGAAAATTATTTTGAGTTATGTATGCAGTTGATTACTTACAGGATATAAGCCTCTTCTTGGTTGATGTTTTGGGCCAAAACTGGAGGGAACGCATTCCCTTCTTCCTCGGTGAAAAGCAATCGAGGTGTGCCGACCTTAGACCGGGGAGGAGAACTGATTAGGAATCATGTATACAAGTGATTACTTTTTTCCCGTAAGTACATCCCCAAAAATGTACGCATGGATAGCCGGGTGTACTCTTTCAGCTTTGGCAGCGGTATGTGGGGATTTTTGAAAGATGTAATCAGTTGATTACATCTCATTAGAGAGGTATGATATCTTTGTCAAGATAAAAAGGAAGCAATATATGACCGTAGCAAAGAAAAAAAATGCAGCTGAGATAACTCCATCTGAGCAATTTCCGCGCAACGCCGCAGAAACGAAGCAACGTATTTTTTATGCGGCAAAAAGGCTGTTTTCAAAGGATATCTACAGTAAGATTGGAACGCGAGAAATAGCTGTAGAGGCAGGTGTGAACCTGACCCTTATCAATCGATATTTTGGTTCTAAAAAACAATTGTTTAAAGAAGTGGTTATGTCATTGGGAGGTTTTTCAGATTCTCTTGGCATGGCAAAAGAGCATTCGCTCGCGGCTATTATGGATTTTTTATCTGAAGAAGAGAATCCAAGAAAGGAAGAAGTTCGGTTGATACTTTTTGCCGCCATGGATTCAGACGTATCTGATATAGTATCTGAATTTTTTTTACAGCAAAGTGAATCACAAAATAAACTTATGCATGGAGACAATAAAGAGACAAAAACAGTACTAAGCTTTTCTTTACTCGCAGGTATTGCGCTTACCGCTTTGTTATTTCCTGCAGGAGATCGCAAAAAATTAGATAAAAATTATATAATCAAATATGTTAGTGTGTTACTTGATGAACTGTACTTTAATGAAGAGATTTAGGATCAAGTCATTCCTGTCCTGTTAGCCGAGCATGGCAAACAACGGATAACTATTTTCGATCTTAGACAATTTATCTGGCGTTTTGAAAAAAGATTGCAGGTCAGTACGTTTGAATACGTTCAACTGTAGCAACTGCATCATCTCCTGAATGGACCAGCCGATTCTGGATGTGAACTTCAGATAAGCGACCAGCAAATACATGATCATGGCTACGTAGATTTGCGACAGCACAGCGTTTTTAGATGTCCCTACGAAATGCTTGATCTTGAGGTTCTGTTTAATCAGTCGTCCCTGAAAAAACGACTTTTAAGCCACAACAGCTGAATGGTGTTTTTGCCGGGGCAAAGTCCACAAACAGAGCCATGTCGCAAATAGGGCCAAAAAATGAACCAATTTCCGCATCCACTTTCTGAAATTGAAGGCGGCAGCAGAGCCGTAAAGGAAATTGCTGGGATAATGCTGTGGCGGAATCCTTTTTTCACACGTTGAAAACGCAGTATATCCGACACCACACTCTCGCGACTCGTGAAGCAGCAGAGTTGGCCCTGTTTCAATATATCGAGGTCTACTATAATCGCAGGAGACGTCATTCCTCAAATTCCTGGAAGTCTCCGGCAGAATATGAACAGCAAACGAAATATCAGGATGTAGCTTAACAGCCTCTACAAAAAAATGTGGCAGGATCAGAGTGTCGCATAGATCTGTCCCTGGAAGTACCATCGGTCTGGTTACTGCCAGCTTTCATAATGAGCATCTTGCACATTCTCAAGATACAATTGTGCCATCTTTGCAAGGCGGGTATCCGAATGAGACAAACCATATCTGTGGGCAATATCATCAAGAGCTGTGGAAATAACTCGCTGCTGATTTTCTTCAATGTAAAAACTCAATGCAATAGTTCCTCGATTTTTGGGCAATTTTTTATCTCTGTGGTCAATTGCCCCTCCCCTCAATGCTTCTAGCTTTTTTAAATAGCTTGAAGTTTCAGGGACATGAGCAGCAAGTTCTTCTTGGGGAATCTCTTGTAACAGGTCAAACAAAAGACCCATCCTGAGTTCAGCAATATCTTCTCCACGAAGTTTATTAAGAACGGCCAAAAAAAGGCGTGATTCGATCTCATTGACCTCCCAAATGTCGCATTTGACTGAAGAGGCACCCAAGGCTCGAAGTACTTCAAAGCGCGCATGTCCGTTTAAGATTTCAAACCGACCTTCCAATTTGGGATGAGGTCGTACCGTAAGCGGCTCATAGAAACCGATGCGTTCGATATTGTGCCGAAGTTTTTTGGCGTACATACGGGGCACGCGGTTAGCTCTATTTCGATTAGGAACCAACACATTCAGGGGAAGTTCTTTATACATGATTCAGATCCTTTTATTCAAAAAAAGATCCCTGCTGCATCCGTTTCTTCACTGGAGGAAGGGGATGGCAGCAGTCCGTGGTGATGTCCGGATTTTTGCACCCGCAGAGTTGCAGTTGGATACCATGGCTGGCTGCGATTTGCTTCAAGCGTTCGAGTTTTTGCTGCCGGTACGCGGTGCCGGGGATACGAATCGTATTGTTGCCGCAATATTTTGATACCTCTTGCGTATAGATCCGTGCGGCCATTTCACTGAACCGCCATCCGGCTATTGAGACGTCCATGGCGGCGGCGTTTCCGGGGCGCAATAACAGATAGGACGCGGCTGCGCGCGTGATTCCGCAGCGGCTGAGTTCTGTATACGGAGCGTCGAAAGATTCCTCATTGTCCGTCAAATCGGGAATCAGCGGGTCGGATCTTACTTCGATGGAGATTCCTCTTTCCACAAGAGCACGTAATGCGTGCAAGCGTTCCGCAACAGTGTTTGCCCTGGACTCCAACACAGAGCGTACGTGGTCGTCGAGAGTGGTCAACCCTACTTGAACATGCACTTTGCCGGGGAAGCGGGCAAAAAGACCCAGGAATTGTTTTGGCGGGTTGGACTTTGTGGAAATCAGCAAAGAGACGTTGTGCTCCAGCAACAACTTCATTACCCGATACAGCGTTTCCAGCACCTGCGGAAATGGGGCAAAGGGTTCGCATGCAGTGCTGAAATATACCAGTTCGGGCTTTTTTCGCTTGCGAGGCAGTTGGTTGCAAAGCAGCTCGTACGTATTGGCATAAAACAGTACCTTGCCGGGGCCGGGATTTGATCGAAAGCTCCTGGCATAGCAATACCGGCAGGCATAAGGGCATCCTGCAGTCAGGCTAATTGTATGAAAGCGCGAAAGGCAGGGCAGTGAGGGCTGGCTCAATACCTGTGATTTGCGTTCTGCAACCATAAGCAGAGAAGGATTTTTCTGCATATGATTCTCTTGACCAGGTCCCGTCCATTGCCAATGGTAATGATGACGTGCCTACTTTATCGGCGCCTAAGCAAAGGAGAATCCATGCCCAGGCTGGTTATTTTCACGATGAACCCGGAGCCGGAATTATCAGTTTCATAGTTTGCCATCTTCAATATACTTTTTGATTACTTTGTAGATATTATCGGCGTAAATCTGGTTCAATTTTTTCGAAGGGTGACCATCAAGACAATTAACCCGCATTTCTGTAGAATTCATATTGGCTTCATGGATCGCTTTTTCAAAATTCAGAGTTGTAAATCCTGCTTTTGAAGCAGCATCTTCAGCCTGATGATACCACTTATATATCAGCACTACAGAACTATCAACTTTTGTAGTGTTTTTATATTCAGGACTTGGGTCACCAGAATTCAGAACTGCAAAGATAGGAGGTGGTAATTTTTTAGTATTTGACATTGTATAAATATCATCAAGAGCTTCAGTGAACATCTTCCATTCATTGGAGTCTGTTTTATACACTCTGTCGAGACCTTCCTCCCAGGAAGGAATGATTCCTAGTAAGCCAACAGTATCATTGATTGCATTTTGAATCAGCATTCCAATAAGAGGGAGATGCGCTTTAACAAAAATATTACTTATTGATGTTATAATTCCACCATATTTGTCTGAAAATAATTGTCGCTCTGGAGTATACGATTGGGATTTTGGTTGAACATCATTGAAACAGAATCCGATTAGAACTAATGCTGGGGTTAATTTGTCAATGTAGTTTGTCAGGACATCACGCTCAGTTATTGTTGGTCCTCCTGAAATACCCAGATTGATAACACGATAATTATCATCAAATTCTTTTCTTAAATAATCTTCAAGGATTCGTGAATATCGTTCTTGTTCGGTAAGACCAACTCCAAAGGTCAAAGAATCACCAAGTACAATAATATTTTTTGTATTACTGAATTCCTTGAAATCCCGTTCACGCATCTTATCAGAATTGTAATTGATAGGGCGTCCCCAGGTTAATAATGTCTCTGGTGGTATTATATAATTATCATAAAATCTGAAGTTTGTAGCAAAATAGTTACTATCAAAAGGAAGATCGTTTATGAATGGATCTGTGAACTTTAAGTAAGCTTCAAATGCATATAAAATAATAACTAATATTATGGACAGAAATGCTAGCAGTATGGACCATTGAAAAAATTTTTTCATGAATAGTGAAATTCCATGGATCTGTTACTTTGTATTAAATAACAGTTTATAATGATTTTTTCATGACAATAGTCTATGTGACATGCCTGTGTTGAAGTAAAAAAGCCTATTCACTAAATTTCTGCATAGCGCTCTACGTAAATTATAAAAACATAAAAATGAATATGCTATATATAAAAAAAGAGGAAGAGTCCGCCAGCTGTCAACACAGCCGTCCGGTAGGGCACACTGCAACTTTTTGAATAGCAGCGGCGGATTGGTAAATATATATTCTGACCTTTGTTAGCACGCCGACTTTTTAGTAGCAAGTTACTGCAGCATAGAACTTATGATTGGTTTTTCAGGTTGTTTCATGGAGAGTTCCCCGACTAAGGTTCTCCCGGATGATCATAAAGGGGACGCTCCTGTTACGAACTGCTCCCACTGCAGAGTTACGGATGCGGCAAACCGCTTTGTAAACCATGCGGCCGTTGGAATGGCCAGCTGTGCACAATTTGTGATGATCGGCATAAAGGTGTAGTGATTGCGCTGCCGCGATCCAAACTGCTTTGGTTCGGCAATAACAAGGAGACTGCCAACGGAAAAATAAAAAAACTATTTACAGGATTACACTATCTAGGGAAGCCGGTGCAAGTCCGGCACGGACCCGCCGCCGTGACCGGGGACGAAAGCCACAGAGGCCACTGCTCTTTTGAGTGGGAAGGCGTGGCAAGTAGAATGATCCGGAAGTCGGAAGACCTGCCTGTACAATACGAAGCTTACGTTCCGGGTGATGGACGTTACGCAGATATGGGAGAAACGGGATGTTGAATTGCGCGCAATTCACTATCCCTTTTTTATTGCCATTGTAACGACCGCAAACAAGACGTTCTTTCCTACAACTTCAATTCGATATCAATCGATAGGAATGTCTGGTCATGAAACAGTTTTTATTGCTTTTGTTGTTCATTTTCGCCTGCACTACCACCGCCTTTTCAGATGATTCCGTACCGGATAGTTCACAGAGTACAGACGACGCAACCCTTCAGGAGATGGTGATCTCCGCCTCCAAGTTCGCCACTGCGGATTCGCATGTCAGCCAGTCCGTGGACGTGATAACAAAGGACGAGATGGAGGCCTTGCAGATAGATACGGTGCAGGAGGCCGTGAACAGCATGGCCGGCGCCTTTACCTCCACACTCGGGGGCAAGGGGCAGACGTCCAAGATTTTCATTCGCGGGTCCGGCGTACAGCATACGCAGTACCGCTTTGACGACTTTCCTCTGCAGGACATGTCCGATACGCAGCAGTCCTTTACCTATCAATCCGGCAACCTGTTTTTCGGAAGAGGCTCACTGGACCGCATCGAGGTGCTCATGGGAACGGAAAGCACGCTCTACGGCAGCAGCGCCATGGGCGGCGTTGTCAGCATGTACCCCACGCACAACTGGGATAGCGGCACCCACGCGAGCATCAGCGCCAGCGGCGGAAATCTCTCCACAGGGGAAGTTTCCGCGGACGTGGTCACCAGCAACGACAGGGCCTATTTGCATATTACGCCCATGGGCTACACCACGGACGGCTACAACCACCTGTGGTACCGGAAAAAAGGCTATACCCTGGGCGCAGGGGTCAAGCTGGGGGAAAACACCACCCTGGAGCTGTCCTCTCTGGGCGGCACCCAGTCCTACGCCTATTCAGCCGGCCCCACCTACGTCAACGGCGAGCTTGAGGAACAGCAGAAATCCGGGGACGACAAGATCCACAGCGACATCATCCTGGGCGGTCTGACGCTGACCCATGATTTCTCCCGTGATTTTCAGTCCAGGTTGAAAGTCGCCTACACCACCACGAACCGCAAATACGATTACCGGACCTCGGATAACATCAACAGCGACTACCGCGGACGGTCCGTGTACGGTGAATGGCTTAATGATTACCAGGCCCTGGACTGGCTGAAAATCATCGCAGGCCTCGAATACACGTACATGAACATGATCATCGACTCCGACTATTACCAGTCGGCGTATGGTTCGGCCTACGATACGCCCGCCTACAAGGTGGACGAGGACGCCGCCAACTACGCGGCGTTCATGAAACTGCAGCTCACCGCCCTGGACGACAGACTGACCGTGAACCTGGGCGGACGGTACAACTATCATACGGATTACGACGGACATGCCACTTGGGATGTGGGAGCGGCCTATCTGTTCGAAACAGACACCAAAGTCTTCGCCAATGTGGCCACAGGCTACCGGACGCCTTCGTTGTACGAAACATACGGACTCTACTATGACGCCTGGGGCTATTATTCCCCCACCTACACGCCGTCCATGCTGCTCATAGGCAATCCGGACCTGGATCCCGAAACCTCCATCACCTATCAGGTCGGTGTCGAACAAAGCCTCTGGAACAAGAAGATCAAGCTCAGCGCCGCGTTGTTCAAAACCCTGTATGACGACCTGATCATCTACGACACCAAACCCGACGGAGGCCCCGGCTACGTCAACGCCGAAGAGGCGGACGCCGAAGGCTACGAACTGGGCGCCACTTTCAATCCGCTGGATAATTTGCAGTTTGACGTGAACTTCACGCATGTGATTTCACGCTACAAGGAGGACAACGAACCCGACTGGAACCGCCAGTACAATACGCCCGTCAACAAGATCGGCGCCAAGGCCATCTGGCGGCCCATCGAGAAACTGACCCTGTCCTCCTCCCTGACCTGGGAAGATTCGCGGATCATCTATTTGTACGGGGCTCCAGACAACAAATACGAGGAAGACGACTTCGTGCTGATGGACCTGGCCGCGGACTTCAAGGTCACGGACTACTTCAGCGTCTTCGGCAAGGTGAACAACCTGCTGAACACGGACTACACCATGGAAGGGTACGCAATGCCCGGAACCAATTTCATGCTCGGAGTCCGTTTCTCCCTATGATCCGCATAATGCGAGCACAGGGATTCCGGGGACTGCTGAGCGGCTTGCTAGCCTGCTGTCTTATCTGCGGCCTGCCCGGAATTTCCTGTTGCGGGGAACAGCGCATTGTGGCCCTGGGAGGACCGGCAACGGAAATAGTCTGCCTCCTGGGGCTGGAAGACAGCCTTGTCGCCCGTACCGCCTGGACCAACTGGCCCCCGGCGGTACGGGGGCTTCCCCATGTGGGGGCGCCGGCTTCGCCCAATCTGGAGGTGCTGCTGCATCTGCACCCCAGCATTGTGCTGGCCGACGCCCACTACGCGGGCATGCGTGAAAAACTCGCGCCCTATGGCATTCGGGTGGAACTGTTCAGCGCCTATACGGGGGATTCCGTTATTCCGGCCATACGCAAGCTGGGCGCCCTGCTGGGGAGGCAGAAACGGGCAGAGGAATGCGTGGAGCAGCTGTCAGCAATTTTTCGTATGCTGGATGAGCCACTGCGTACGCTGCCTGCTGACCAACGGCTGCGCTGCCTCATGCTTGCAGGAACCAACTCCTATTTTTCCTTTTCGGACAACAGCGGCAGGTTCTTTTTGCAAAAAAGCGGGCTGCTGAACATCTGCGGGCCCATGCGGGCCGCCTATCCCTTTTTGAACAGAGAGTGGATTCTGCGCTCCACCCCGGATGTCCTGCTGCTGGTGCCGGATGAACAGCTGGAAAACACGGACAGGGGCTGGCTCGGCCAGGTCTATGAAGAGTTCGCCAAAAGTCCGCTGCGTGGTTTCGTACGTACCGGGTCCGCAACCCGGGTACTGGTGATGAACGGACCGTTCACCTATGGCCTGAGGCAGTTTTTCGGGCGGTTGTTCCTGGCCAGGACAGTGTATCCGCGGCGTATGGCGCAGATTGATCCCGACCAGGTGTACCGGGAGTTCTGCCAACGATTTTTTCATCTGGATGTTGGAGAAAATTCAAGACAATGGTGCATATATCCTTGAAAAAGAGACCACTTTCCGACGATTCGGAGCGGAATCTCAAAAGGCCGCTTCTGCTGGTCCTGCTGCTTCTGGCTGTGCTTGGTGCCGTTTTCGTTGCGATGTCCCTGGGGCTTCCGGACATTACGCTGCTTTCCGCTTTCGGGACCAATCCGCCGGACGGGGCCTTGTCCATTCTGCTGGATGTGCGGCTGCCGCGCGTTTTACTGGCCCTGATCGCAGGCGCCGGACTGGCCATGGCAGGGGCCGGAGCCCAGGCCGTGCTCTGCAATCCGCTGGTTTCGCCTTCCATCCTCGGCGTTTCCTCCGGCGCGGCATTCGGCGCTGCTCTGGCTATTTTTCTGCAACACAGCCTGCACACCGCATTGCCGTCGTCGGTGCTGATGGGAGCGGCCTTCTGTTCCGCAATTCTGGCCGTCAGTCTGACGTACGCGCTGGCCTCCGTATACAGGGCTTCCCAGGAAACCATCATCCTTGCGGGTGTTGCCGTGAGCTTCATCTTTTCCGGATGCACGGCAATGCTGCAATATCTGGCTCCCTGGCAGGATCTGCGGGCAATCATTTTCTGGAGCATGGGCAGTCTCTGGTCCGCGGAGCCCGAGCAGCTCCCCTTTCTGGGGGCAACGGTTCTGACCGGTGGAGTGCTGCTCATGGCCATGGCCAAAAGTTTCAATGCCCTGGCCATGGGAGAGGAAAACGCAGCCGCTGTGGGCGTCAACGTCAAGATGGTCCGTCTGGCGACCCTGTGTCTGGTGTCGCTGTTGTGCGCCACCATTATTTCTGTGACAGGCGCCATCGGGTTCATCGGGCTTGTGGCGCCGCACATGGCCCGCTCGGCTTTCGGAACGGACAACAAATGGCTGCTGCCTGGTTCGCTGCTTACAGGCGCATTGCTGCTGCTGGTGACGGACACCCTGGCCCGGATGCTTACCTGGCCCCAGGAAATTCCCGTTGGCGTGATTACGGCCCTGGTGGGAGGCCCTTTTTTCCTTTTGCAACTGTTGCGACGACGCAAGGACTGGTGGCAATGATCATTACAGCGCAAAATCTTGTCTGGGGCCATGCCCGGGGGGCGTGTTTTCCGGAGCTCAATCTGTCCTTTGCCTCCGGTACGCTGGTCTGTCTGCTGGGGCCCAATGGTTCGGGCAAGTCCACACTGCTGCGAACTCTGGCAGGCGTGCTGCCGTCCCTGGCAGGGGACCCTGACCGCGGACGGACGGCCGATGCGGAGTTTTTCCCGAACGCAACTGGCGCGTCTGGTGGCCTATGTGCCGCAGTATTCGCCGCCGGTTTCACTGTCTGCGTATGAAGTGGTGCTCACGGGGCGTACGCCGCATATGCGTTTCATGCCCCAGGCCAGGGATCGCGAGGCCGTGGACAAGGCTCTGAAACGGCTGGACTTGTGGGAATGCCGTTGGCGCTCCCTGGAGGAGTTGTCCGGGGGCGAACGCCAGAAGGTCTTTCTGGCCCGGGCTCTGGCCCAGGATGCGCCGGTGCTGCTTCTGGACGAACCGGTGAGCGGACTGGATATCCGCTATCAGCTGGAAATTTACTCCTTGCTCAATTCCCTGTGCCAAGGAAAGGAAAAACGCCTGGTCGTGGCAGCCGAGCATGATCTCGAACTGGCGGCGCGCTTCAGCGACATGCTGTGTCTCCTCAGCCGGGGGCAATTGGCAGCAGACTGGAGCCCCTCATGAAGTGCTCACTGCGGAAACTGCTGCGACTGCGGGACCCTACGGCGTGCCGGGCCGAAGTGCGCCGGGAAGAGCAATCAATCGCTGCGTATCCATGTGCAGTCCGTGGTTCATCAATGAAAAGCCGTACCGCCTGCTGCCTGACTGCTTCCATGGGGCTGCATCCTTGCCCTGTTGCTGTTTCTGGTGCGCCTGCCGCTGGGGGCAGCCCAGGGCAGCCGGCGGGCGGGCGGGAGATCAGGGCAGCGCGTATCTTACCTTGTCGTTCGCACGTCTTTCATCCGGAAATACAGGCGGCAGCGCGTCTTCGAAGCTGTCTGCCGCAGTTTCGGACAAAGCAAAGGCTTCTGTTCTTTCCACAGATTCTCCTTCATCAAAGCCGGCGCCAAAGGAATCTCCGAAACCGCTCTCGAAACAGCCGCAAAGGGAAGATTCGCAACAGATTCGCAGGGAGACTCGGGCCAGACCGGCCGCGCATCAGGTGGTCCTGAAAAGGAAATCACAAAAAAAGAAAGCGCGCGAGCGTAACAAAAGCAGGCCGGTGGTCGCGGAAAAAAGAGCAAAAATGGCTGCTGCGGCGACCGTACGTCACAGCGCCGGTGCTCCCGCAGTGGAATCTTCAGGGAATACTTCGGAAAACACCCTGGAATCCCCCTCGCGGGCAGGGCCGGGTGCTTCTGTTTCTACCCGAGCGGCAGGAACGGGCGGGCATGGAAGCTCCGGGACCGGGGCATCCGGATCAGGCGGGGCCTGGAGCAAGTGGTACGGCCGCAAAAGGGCAAGGGGCGGACTCGGAGGGAAGTTCCTGGGATACGCCGCCGCGCTGCGTTCATTTTATCCGCCCCGTGTACCCCAAACAGGCGCGCCGCCAGGGCCTGGAGGGGCAGGTACTGCTGCGGGTGTTCATCGATGACCGCGGACATGCGACACGGGCCGTGGTTCTCCAAAGCAGCGATACGCTGTTTGCGGCTCCTGCCCGGCAGGCAGCCCTGAAATCCCGATTTAAACCGGCAATCCGCAATAACCGCCCCGTAAGCGTATGGGTTAAAATTCCCATGAGGTTTCGCCTGGACGAGTAGCGAGGCGGGAATGTCCGCCAACGCATTCCACCTGAAAGTTGGCCTGCACTGTCAGCAGAAACAGGTCCGTGATCCTTTTCAGGCCGAGATCTTTTCTTTCTCCCGTGAGTGGAGCATTCCGTATTCCTTCAGCCGGCGATAGAGTGTGGACCGGGGGATTCCCAGGAGCCTGGCTGCTTCGGCTTTGTTGTTGTCCGCAAGTTTCAGGGCCTTGGTGATAGCATCCAGCTCCATGTCTTGTTTTGCGGCAAAGTAGGCGCCGAGAAAGCATTGCTTGGGGTGCGAATTGTGCAGTTTGTCCAGCAGAAATCCGGAGATGTTGTCCTTTTGAATAAGATTGCCCGGGGTGGTGACCACAATGTTTTCAACCACGTTCATCAGTTCGCGGATATTGCCCGGCCAGTCGTACTGGGTGAGCAGGTCAATGACCTCGCGTTGTACTCCTTTGATCTTCTTGTTGTTCTTGGAGGAGAAGTCCTTGATGAACTGGTTGATGAACAAAGGAATGTCTTCCTTTCTGCTTCGAAGGGGCGGCAGATTGATTTCCACGACATTGAGCCGGTAAAAAAGATCTTCCCGAAATTTTTCCTCATCCACCAGCTCTCTCAGATGTTTGTTGGTGGCGGAAATGACCCGCAAATCGACCTTTACGGGCTTTTGTCCGCCCACACGGAGAAATTCGCGTTCCTGCAGGGCGCGCAGCAACTTTGCCTGCATGTACAGCGGCATATCGCCAATTTCATCCAGGAAGATCGTTCCCTTGTGGGCCAGCTCGAAATAGCCCCTTTTCCCTTTGCGGCTCGCGCCGGTAAAGGCCCCTGGCGAATACCCGAAAAATTCGCTTTCGAACAGTTCGGAAGGAATGGCGCTGCAGTTGATTGGAACGAACAAGCCTTCCCGTGCGCTGAGCTTATGAATTTTTCTGGCAAAGACCTCCTTGCCCGTACCGGATTCTCCGGTGATCATGACGCTGGTGTTGCTCGGCGCTATCTGGCGTACCAGTTCGCGCAGCTTGACGATGTTCGGGGTGGAGCCAATGAAGTTGCTTCCCTGGTCTGAAATGGCCTTGAGTTCGGTCTCGAGGAACAGCATGCGGGATTCCACATTTTCCAGCTCAGCGTACAGATGGGTGACTTCCGCATGGTCTCTGTCGCTGGATACGGCGCCGCAGAATTTACCATTGATATAGAGCGGCCGGGCGCTTGCAAAAATATGGGATCCCTTTCTGGGATAATGGGAGGTGTTTTCTTCCGCTTTTTTTGATTTGCGGACTTTTTCTACAAGAGCATCAGGGAAAAAATCATTTATATTATGGTTTATTATATCAGATGCAGACACATCATACAGTTTTTCCGCGCCCTTGTTCCAGATTATAACGGTGCCTTTGGCGTCAAGGACACAAATTGCTTCATAAATACAGTCGACTATGGCTTTGATATTTTCTTTGCAGGTAACGTCTATGGGGCTAGAGCCGGCTAATTCATTGAGGGCATTACTCATAGCTTGCTCCCTTGTGTATACGTCGGGGGTTGAATGGTCAGTGCGTACGTATGATTTTTATGACTCCTGTTCATATGACTGCCATATTACACGTCTTCCAATTTATATTCATTTGCAATGCACTGTAAATACATAATGTGCAATTAATTGTTTTTATGAGAGTAAATGATACTTTCAGGAATACAAAAATAAGGTTGATTTGCTAAAATTGTGTAAAAGCGTTTCTGGATTGATTGTAGTTTTGTAAAAAATGAGATCAGAGCGCTTATTGAAGCTTTCAAGAGTGAACAGTCTCCAATGTCTGGTACGAAAATAGAAGGAGGCCACGCCATTGGCGTGGCCTGAGGTGAGTGCCATGGAATACAGTGGCGGATGAAATACCTTGGATTCAAGTGAAGAAGGTTCATTTTTACAAACAAAAGCATCATGCTTTTGGGGAAACAATCGTCTTGTGCCCGTTGGAGTCGCTTTTCAGATCGTTGATCAGTATGTTCAGCGTATCCAACTGCATTGTCAGACTATTCAGTGACCCCACCATTCCCTCGACTTCGGACACTGTTTCGGAAGCTATGCGGTTCACATCTTCCACAGAATGGTTGATTTCCTCAGTTGCCGCGGATTGTTCCTCGGAAGCCGTGGCGATTGACTGGATCTGATCGGCGGAGTTTGCTGCCCCATTGACGATTTTCGTCAGGATCTCTCCGGAATTGCTGGAGTATTTGAGCGCCTTGTCGAGGTCGCCGGAGGCTTTTTCCACGGTGTGTATGTTCTGCTGCGCACCCTGTTGTATTGCTTTAATGGAACTGCCGACCTCTTTGGTGGCGCCCATGGTTTTTTCGGCCAGTTTTCTCACTTCATCGGCCACAACGGCAAAGCCGCGACCTGCCTCGCCCGCCCGTGCAGCCTCTATTGCCGCATTGAGGGCCAGGAGGTTGGTCTGGTCCGCGATGTCTTCAATCACGGTTATGATCACTCCTATGGCCTCTGTTTTTTCGCCCAGGAGGTGCATGTTGACGTTGAGCTTTTCCGTCTGCTCATGAGTGGCCTGCATGGCGTCGATGGTATTCTGAACCACATCCTGCCCCTGCTGGGCCACCTGTTTGGCTTCATTGGCTATGGAAACGGCAAGGGTGGAATTTCTGGCCACTTCCAGGATTGTGGCGGTCATTTCTTCCATGGCCGAGGCAGTGGACTGAATACGCTCGCTCTGTACCTCTGCGCCGCGGCGAATGGTCTGCGAGTCGCCTTGCATTGTCTCGGAGATGGAGGTGACCTGTTTCACGATTCCTTCGAGCTGTTGGGCCGCCTGCAGCATGCCTTCTGCCCGGGCATGCTCCGCCTGCTTTCTGGCTTCGGCCGCTTCAGCGAGCGCAGTGGTGGCCTGAAGGGTTTTCTCGTCGGCTTCCAGTGTCTTTTTTTCATTGGATGCAATGGTGCTGACCAGTTTTTCGACCATGAGTTTCATATTGTCGAAAAGGATCTTGAATTCGGACTTGAACGCGGCCTGGCGGGGAATGGCGTCGTATTTCCCTGCAGAGATGTCCTGTGTCATGCTGACCAGCGCGTTGATGGGCCTGATCACGCCTCTGGTGACGAAGAGGCTGCCCAGGAAAGCGGATACCAGCAGGACGCTCACGGCGATGACCAGGATATGGGTGATGATCTTGCCGGACGCGGCATGGAGTTCCTGTTCCTCGATGAGCGCGACAAGTTTCCAGCCTGTTTTCGCGGATGTTTCCACCTTGCAGCCGTAGATTGTGCCGGCGATATCCACTCCGTACAGTGTGCCTTGCGTGGTATTGCCGATCCGGTCGTAGTCCGGCAGGTTGAGATCGGACAGCTTTTTGAAATTGTGATCGGGAAATTTCGGATCGGAGATGATCGTGCCGTCTCCCTGGAGCAACATGACGTATCCGGTGTTGCCCACAGAGAGATTCTTGATGATGTCCGTCAGTCTGGCCAGGCTGATGTCCACGGTAGAAACGCCTATGAGTGTGCCCCCGTCATCATAAACCTTTGTGGATACGGCAAGATTGGGATGCCCCATGGTGGTCATGTAGGCGTTTTGCAGTAGTGTGTCCGTTGCCGCGTTTTTGCCGTCCTGGTACCAGGGGCGTTTTCTGGGGTCATAATCCGTATTGATGGTTTCCTCGCCCTGCTGGACGTATCCTCCGTCTTCCAGCCCGATGTACACATAGGCAAAGTCCGGATGGGAATCCTTCATTTTGTTCGTAAGCTGGTAGAGCATTTTTTCGGACGGGTCCGTGGCCACGGATCCCGGTTTTGTGGGGACTTTCTGTTCGAAGTATCTTGTCCATTTTCCCATGGCTGTTCGCACTTCCTGCAAACTGGCCATGAATTTTGTGGTGTTTCTGGCGGAGTTTATGATTTCATTGATGTATTGATCCGTCAGTTTCAGGCTTTCGGTGGTGGCATCCTGCATCAGCTCTTTGATGGCCGTATTTATTTGCAGCGATGTGACTACCGAAACTATCGCAACGGAAATGATCGCAGGTGCGATTATTGCGCTTGTCAATTTTCCTCGCAGAGCCATGGTCTCTCTCCTTTGTACGCCGCAAATCAAAAAGCGTTAGAATATGACATGCCGGGCTGGCCATTGGTTAAAAAAAGCGCTGCGGAACAGCCGGAACCTTTGCCATCCGCAGCGCCCGGCGAGGAAGGAGATGAATGCCGGCAATGGCCTGAAATCCTGTTGAATCCTGCCTCCAATGGCCTCCAATGGCCGCCTTTTTGTCCTACCCCAGGGCGAATCCGTATTTCAGAGGATCCGCAGGGTCGATGGCGAACTGATTGAATCCGGTGATATAGGCCGCCCCGGTGATTTCGGGAATCACCGCGTCGTAATCACCCACTTTGGTCGTTGCCACGAGGCGTCCCTTGAAGGTCGTTCCAATGATGCTTTCGTAGACAAAATCCTGGTTGAGCCCCAGTTCTCCCTTTGCGTAGAGCGTTGCCATTTTGGCGCAGGTTCCGGTTCCGCAGGGAGAGCGGTCTGCCTGGCCGTCCCCGAAAATGACCACGTTCTTGTAGTCGACTTCGGAATTGGACGGCTTGTCGAAGATTTCTACGAGATCCACCGTCTTGATATGGGGCAGCTCCGGATGCTGCACCTGAATCTGCTCGTTTGCGGCCTTGCGAATGGCCTTGCCGTATTTGATCAGCAGGTCGATATTGTCCGGGGTGACAGTGACCCCGAGTTTCTGGGCGCTGACAATGGCGAAAAAGCTTCCTCCAAAGGAGATGTCCAGTTCTATTGGCCCCAGGTCCGGAACCGTGACCACGGCATTGGGCTTGTAGAGAAAGGCGGGCACATTGCGGATGGTCACGGATTTGACGTTGCGGTCCTGAACAACCGCCTTGGCCGTGATGAAACCGGCTGGTGCGTCGAATTTCACGATGGTTTCAGGTTCGTGGCATTCCACTATTCCTGTTTCAATGGCCGCCGTGACAGCGCCTATGGAACCGTGTCCGCACATATTGAGGTAGCCGCCGCCATCCATGAAAACAATGCCGTAATCCGCCTCGGGCGAAATCGCATTTGTCAGGATGGATCCGAACATGTCTCTATGGCCGCGCGGTTCGCGCATCAGGGCCGTGCGGATGTGGTCCAGATTCTCCTCGAGGTAGCTCTTTTTTTCGGCCATGGTTGCACCGGGAATATTGGGAATCCCTCCGACAACGATACGGGTGGGCTCTCCCATTGTGTGCGAATCTATCGCAACGACCATGCGTGCAAATCTCATTGTAATCGCCTCCAGGGATTAATAGGTGTGTTCCTCATGCTGTTTCTTCGGGGACTCTATTTTCGTGCAAAAGGGAGCCGGAACATCCGCCCCGGCCCCCTGATGCCTCTATTTCTTAATCCCCCAGCCGGTACGTACGGAGGATCTCCAGGACATGAAAGCGGTCATGAAGTCTTCCAAAGGCAGCACGGCTTTTTCACCGGTGCGGCGGTCCTTTGTGCCTATGAGACCGTTCTTGAGTTCGTTGGATCCAAGAACCAGCTGCAGGGGGAATCCCCATAAATCGGCCTCGTTGAATTTGACGCCGATACGTTCGTCCCGGTCGTCGAGCAGCACCTCGACGCCCAGGCTGGTCAATTCATTGTAGATGCTTTCGGCCTTCGAACGGACGTGCCTGTCCGTGGGATTCAGGTTGAGCAGAACGACCTCGAAGGGGGCTATGGGCGGAGGAAAGACGATCCCTGCCGCATCGTTGTTCTGCTCGATGCAGGCCGCCAGAATGCGCGAAACGCCGATTCCGTAGCAGCCCATGACAAAGGGTTGTTCCTTGCCGCTTTCATCCAGAAACGACGCGTTCATGGCCTGGGAGTACTTGGTCCCGAGCTTGAAGACATGGCCGATCTCGATTCCCTTGGTGAACGTGAGCCTGCCGCCGCAGTTGGGGCAGATGTCCCCCGGCGCAACCTGGCGCAGGTCCACAAAGCCCGTGATGTCGGCGTCCCTGTCCAGATCGATGTGCCTCAGGTACGTGTCCTGTTCGTTGGCTCCGGCAAACCAGTCGGATGCGGCCAGGAGTTCGTGGTCCGCAATACATTTGGCTGCGGCGAGTCTGACCGGACCGCCGTAGGTTTCGGTTGTTCCTATGAGCGTTTCCACTTCTTCCGCGGATGCCAGACGCAGATCCGTGGCGTTGATCGCGTTCTTGAGCTTCACTTCGTTCAGATCGCGGTCGCCGCGCACCAGCGCTGCCACAGGGCTGCCGTCGGCAATGTAGAAGGCCGTCTTGATGATCCGCGTCAGGGGAACGTCCAGATACGTCGCCATTTCTTGGATGGTGCGTATTCCGGGTGTCTGAAAGCTTTCGGCACCGGGACAGGACGCTGTTTTGACCTGTTGCGGGCAGGGTGTTTCTGCTTTTTCCAGGTTGGCCCCGTAGCTGCATTCATCACAGGCCACGAGGATGTCTTCGCCGGTTTCGGCCAGAACCATGAATTCATGGGAAAAGGACCCGCCTATGGAACCGGAGTCGGCGGCCACTGCCCTGAACTTGAGCCCGAGCCGGGTGAAGATGCGTACGTAGGCATCGTACATTTTCCAGTAGCTGTTATCGGCGCCGGCATCATCCATGTCGAACGAATAGCCGTCCTTCATGATGAATTCGCGTCCGCGCATAAGTCCGAAACGGGGCCGTATTTCATCACGGAACTTGGTCTGGATCTGGTACAGGTTGAGCGGCAACTGCCGATAGGAGCGGACTTCGTGCCGTATGAGGTCGGTGACGACCTCTTCGTGGGTCGGCCCCAGGCAGGATGAGCGGTTGTGCCGGTCCACAAAGCGGAGCAGTTCCTTGCCGTAATGATCCCAGCGTCCGGATTCCTTCCAGAGATCCGCCGGTTGCACGGCTGGCATGAGGATTTCATGAGCGCCCGCCCGGTCCATTTCCTCGCGGATGATCGTTGAGATCTTGTTCAGCGTCCGCAATGCGAGGGGCAGGTAGGTGTACACTCCGGCGGTGAGCTTTCTGATATAGCCGGCGCGCAGCAGCAGCTTGTGGCTCAGAACCTCGGCTTCGGCCGGAGTTTCCTTCAGGGTCGGCGCATAGTAGCGGTTGAGTCGCATACGGCCTCCTAATGTTGCGTTGCCGGTGTTTCAGCCATGCCTTGCTTTTTCGGCTGTTCCGCGGGCTTGAGGGCCGAACGGATCATGGTGAAGGACGTGTAGATAATGACCGCGACAACCATCCACTTCAGGATGGTAAGGGGAAGTTCCTTGACCAGATAGGCGGCGATGAGCACGCCCACGACGCCGGCAAAGGAAAACATGATCGAGGACTTCATGTCGTAGGCCTGTTCCTTGACGAACTTGATGCTGGCGGCGGGCATGAGAAAGGCGCAGGAGGCCATCATGATGGGGAAGGCGACACGCGGGCTCATGCCCAGGGCGTAGACCAGCGCCATGCAGGGGGCGTACAGCCCGATGCCGATGGTCATCAATGCGCCGAGGATAAGGTTTCCGACGATGCCGATGATCAGGGTCTGTCCTTCCAGGCCCACGGCTTCGCCGCCAACGGGCATAAAGCCGAGCAGTCCGGCCACGAAAGTCAGGGCCACGATGATCAGGGCGATGCCCATGCCCAGCTGGATTTTTTTCTCGGGCAGATGCGCCACGATGCCGGCGCCGAACACCGCGCCCACCACCGAGGCCACGATCATGGAAATCAGGGTAATGGGCTCTACGGAAATGATTGTCGTGAAGATAAAGGCTTCAACCACGACCGGAATGGTCATGCTGACATTCAGGGTGCCTGGAATGATTCTGTCCGGCACCATCTTGAAGAATTTGAACACGGCTGTGGACGGAGCGTAGCTCCCGATGCCGAGTGTATCGAAAAAATTGATCACGGCACCGGCGATCCCCAGCGACCCCCAGCTCGTACCGCTGTCCTGTATCTTCTCCTTGTGGGTGGCTATGTCTTTGCCAAAAACAAAGACAAAGGCCAAGGTAAACAGTCCCAATGCGGCTTGCAGAATAGGTAGCATGAAAGCTTGCATCTCTGTACCCTCACAGGTTGATTGTGCTCTATCTAATACAAGTTGTGAAAAAAATCACATTCCTGAATCTGAAAAAATCCTCGCGGTTCTCGAAAATTCTGCATGGAACGTCTGTTTCAACTGCATTTCAAATCACCTGATCAATACGCGCTGCCGTAAAAGCAGCTGGTTATGGTGTCACAGGCAACAGACGACACCGTCGCGGTACTCATTGGGCGTAATCGCCACCTGCATATTCGCAAGTGAAAGTATGGGCCTGATCCCGATGGCCCCGCAGGGCTCATGGGGAAAAACCCCCGTATCGTACATCCAGCCCAGTCCGGAGATGAGCTTTATCAATACGACCCTTGGAAGCCCCGGACGGGCCGTGTCATGAAAGGTTGCTTTCGCGGTGGCATACGAGCCGACCGTACTGCGCAGCACCGCCCGTATTTCCTGCATGACTTCATCTGCTGCGTAGTGGGCCGCAAAGATGCCTTCCCGTGTCCTGCCAAAGCCATCCTCGAAAGTGACATCGACGTGGAGGATGGAGTCTGTTTTGTCAGGAGTGCCGCGCATGCCGAGTTTGACGGTGTCGCGCAGAATGCCTGTGGCGCATCCGATATTGGCAGGCTGTACGCCGCATTTCTCCACTCCGGTCAGCATGACGTACGCGCCGTCGAAAACATGGGTGAATCCTTGGCCCGGCCTGCCCTGGGTTTTGGTGGCAATGGGGCAGAAATCCAGAATGGAATTTACCGGAAAGTCATGCTTGCCGGGTTCCACAATGGAGACACGCATGGAACGCAACCCGGGATACCGGGCGAGAATGGCTGGTTCCATGCCGGATCTGAGGGTCAGCTTTCCGTCTGCGTAGGCCGTTGCATCGCCAAAACGGACCGTATCCACGGCAAAGTGGCGGATGCAGAGCGAGCGCAGGATCTTTTCCTTCAGGGCGCTGCTCCGGCAGTCGGAAACCTGTTTGCGGATTTTGTTTTTGAGCAGGACGTCCGCCTTGACCGCATCTGTCAGGGCCACGGAGTTTTCGGCCACCACAGACGTCTCGATGCCCGAGTTCGTCTTGTTGAAGTCGATGATGGTGTCCATGTAGGGATTGGTGACGACAAAGGCCGCCTGGGTACCCACAAAGCTCATTCCCACCAGGGGGATATGCCGCTCACCCAGGGCCTCCAGCACGGAGGTGAAATCCACATGGCTGTTTCCCCAGCTGTCAATGGATACCACGGCACCATCGATACGCATGTTTTCCATCAGCACGCCCGTACGCCTGGCGATGAACTGCTTGTTGTCGCACACTTCCGGGGTTCCCTGGAGCACGATGCCGGTAAAATCGATTTCCGTATCGGCAGCGAGCACTTCAGTGAGCGGATCACGGAAGTGATGTAGGGTGGTTTCCCTGCTGGAAGGTCCCATGCCCATGATGCTACTCCCAGTGTTAAGGGTGGTTATCAAACATCTGCACACCAGGCCCTGTAAAACTCCGTTTCAGATAAACCTGCGCGCCATGGTGCAGCTGAAGTTGCCACCGGGCCATTCACAGGATGGCCCGGTGGGCTTCATTGCGCACTACACACTACACGTTGTGGCGGTATTCGTACGGAAGAAGCTTCATCTCTCCAAAGTGAGTCATTTCCACGATGCAATTCAGTGAATCTTTTAGAATCGCTGTCTGCATGACCTTGTTGTTGGGCTCGCCTGCGTTGGAACCGATCGGTACGTGCGCTGCGGCGATACGGGGTGCGCCCTGCTGCTTGGCGATGGGAGGCAGGGCCGCGATGATGATGGTGGAAATGCCCACTTCTTCAATCGCACGCTGGACAATGGTGGCGGAACGGTGACAGGTGCCGCAGCCTCCGGTCAGCAGGACGATATCCACGTCGTTGTCCTTGAAGATCTTGGCAATGGCCGGACCTGTTTCGCTTCTGAACTTGTTGACGTTGCCACCGCCGCCCATGAAACCGATGAGTACCGGCGACAGGTCTCCAATAAATCCTTCTTTCACCAGCTCATGCAGGCGGTCGATGGGCAGCATGGCGTTGACGTCCTTGTTGATGTCGCTGTTGTCGAAACCACCGTGCGTAACCATCAACTGGGAAGAAGGCGTATCGATGGGGATCTCACGGAATGTGAAATCACCGGCCGTGTTAAAGGGTGTCTGGGTGTTGATATGGATGCCGCCGGCAGTGGCGAATCCAACTTTGCACTTATTCAAAGGCTTGGTCAGCGGCGCCCATACTGGGGGAGGCGTTGTGGGGGCGAAAACCTCTGACTTCATTCCGGGTGCGGTTGTGAGTTGCATGTCTATTTCTCCTCGTTTTCCTGCTTTGGCAGTACGTTGGCATAGCTGATGTATATTTCTACAAGATCGCCTTCGGCCATGGGGTGGTCCGTGAAGAAGGACCGTAATGGTAGATGCACAATGCCCATTTTCCCCTTTAGCTCGATTTTCGCGCTCATTTCAGTGAGCTGCACGATCTTTCCGGTTAACAGTTTGGGCGCTAGTGGCATGACCATGGCGCTTACCCGATGGAGTCAGCAATCTTCTGGTTGGCGTCGATGACTTCCTGATTCCATTTGTTGTCCGCCGGCGCGATGGGCACGCCTGCCAGCTTGTTCTTCAGCATCAGAACCGCACGCCTGGCGTCTTCGGGAGTGATGGTGTTTTCCCCGAGAAGCTCGGATTCAAAACCACCCTTGTCCTTGTTCACCTCGATCATGGCGTCCATGTACTTGTTGCCCACCACGAGCTGGCCCTGGTAGGCGGCGTAGGTGACGCCCACGACATTGATGCCGTGCTGGCCGATCTCCTGGATGTTCAGGGAGAAGTCGATGTGGTTGTTGCCGAAGCCCTCGGTGGTGACGATGGCGCCTTCGATGTCCATGGTGTAGGCCATGGCGCCCAGACGCTTGGAAACAAAGGTCTTTTCGTCATTTACCTGCGGGCTGCCGATAAAGGCCACGCCCACGAGATCCAGCTCGGGATCCGCTGCCAGAGCTTCCAGGATGGGCTCGCGGAAGTAGTGGCGGGTGACTTCCTTGGATGCGGGGCCGATGCAGGTCAGGGCGTGAATGCCGCCATCCCGCACTTCGTTGGTGGACAGGATGATGGGCACGTTGCCCAGGTCCACGTTCTGACGTCCGCCGGGAACGCCTGCGGGCTCGGTGGGCAGCATGACATTGTCATGCATGGCGCCCTGGCCCATGATTTCCTTGACCAGCAGTACGCGCGGACGGCCATGGCGCTTGATCTGTTCGAAGGTCTCCACCTTGGTGGCTTCGGCAGCGCTCTTGGACTTCAGGACTTCGCGAATTTCCTGGATGATGACGTCGCAGGCCTTGTGGGCGGCATAGGGGCCACGCCGTTCCATGCCGGTCTTTTCCTGAATCACGGTCTGCACGCGGACCATGATGTCCTGGGGATCCGGACAACCAGGGCGGCCGTAGATGATCTTTTCATCCAGGTAGCCTTCGCAGGAACCGAACTCGTGGACCTGAACGCCCGATTCGTCCTTGCCGGTGAGGATGAACACCATGTCGTTGAGGATATGGGTGATGCCTTCGCCCAGGTTGCCTTCGGCCTTGGTGGCCACGGGGATGACATCCATAATGGTGTCGGAGTAGACGTGGCGGGCATTGGGCGGAATGATGTCGATCTCCACCTTCTTGACCAGCGGGGAAGCTTTCAACGCTTCCTTGCAGAGATTTTCCCGGATGGTCAGAACGCCGTTTTCCAGGCTCGTGGTCTTGCCGAGCTTGATTTCCTTGACCGCGTATTCGCGTGTCACGAGGCTGCCGACAACTTCATCCTCGATTTTGGGGGCTGCGCCTTCCGCGACCTGCATGACGCTTCCGCCATTGAATGCGCCCAAGGGCAGCGTCAAATTCAGTCCGGTAACCTGGTCCGCTTCAATATGGAAAACGCCTGGGATTGTGCTCGTACTCACGACTGTTCCTCCTCCCGAAGGCTTCGGGGCTGCATTTTGTTGTACGCCTTCCAAAAGATCCGGCGTCAGATTGGTCAGGCCGTCGATATCCTGGAGCAGTGTCGCTCCCACAACCTGGCCTATGGTCAGGGTTTCGGGCGTGACCTTGATCAATCCCGAATCTTCCATGTCCGAAAAAATACTCGGATCCTCCAGGTCGGAAGGGGCGATGACCGTTCCCTTGGTCGTACGGCAACACACGATGGCAGGGGAATCCTTGTACTGTTTTGCTAGTTCGCTCGTAATTGACATACCGTTCCTCCGTGGATTTTTGTGAAATTAGTTTCAAGTAACCTGTCGGAATTGCACTATGATTCCATTTTTAGCCTTCTGATGAGCGGATGATTCACCGTCCGCATTACATGGTCGGTGATGTGGTATACGGGCATGCTCAGCTTGGGAGCCACGCACATCACGGTGTTTGTGCAATCACTACAGTTGCCCACCAGGAGCGCCTGGGCGCCGTTTTTCTTGAGCTCCAGGATTTTTTCAGCCTGTCCCGGACAGTTTCCGGGGTTTTCGCACTTCAGAGCGCCTTTCACCTCTTGTGCTTGCTTGCAGCGCTGCACGGCCACTACCCTGGCCTGCATTTTGTCCGCGATATCCCGCATGCGGACTTCCGTTGCGCCGCAAGCGCACACAAGGAGGCCCAAAGGCCGGTTTTCCCGCAAAAATTCCATGGTGACGATTATGCCACCCGTGGTTTTGACAACCACGTCGTCCAGACCGGCCGCATGTCCCGTGAAAGGACCGCCCATGATGATCTCGCCACATTCCCCGTCGATACCGCCGGCCTGCTCGATGAGCGTGCGTACGGACGTGCCGAGGGGAACATCCTTGATCACCAGCGGGGCGTGTCCTTTCCCGACTTTCCCCACCACGGTTATGTTTTTTGAAATGACCGGGCGGCGTTGTTCTACGGCTTCAGTCACGCGCGAAAGGGTTTCCACATTGATGACCACGGCGTCTGCTGCGGACGGGAGCTGATCAGGACCGAGCAATGTCCCCAGACATTCGCGGACAATGGCCCTTTCCTCACCCATGGGATACATGTCCGGGAGGGGGTGCACGGTGATGTTGTCGCCGGGTTCGATCACCTGGCGAAAAGCCTCGATGGCTGTCTGGTTCTTTGTCTTGATGGCCAGGATACCCCGTCCGGCCTTGGTTGCCTCCATTGCGTACTTCATCCCTCTGTAAATGCAGCCGGGGTCTTCCGTGAGCTGCAGGATGTTGTGGGCGAGCAATGGTTCGCATTCCACGCCGTTTGCAATGAGGGTTCCGCCCGCCAGGTCGGTGGAAAGCTTGATATGGGTCGGAAATCCGGCACCACCCATGCCCACGACTCCTGCGGCCTTGACCTTTTCAATGATGCCGCCCTCATCGGGAATCGGTTCGAATGTATCCTGCACAGGCGCATCACCCGTGATTTCGATATAGTCGTCCGTCACAGCGGAAATGGTGCCGTCGACACTGGCGTGCAGATTGGCGCCCAATCCTTCGGGGCGGGCAATCAAGGCGCCGCGCTTTACCGTGTCGTTTGTCCTGACCAGAGCCTGGTCCACGGCCCCTATGTGCTGCTTGAGCGGAAGTCTGTAGATGTTAGCCACGATGTTGTCCTCCAGTAGTAAGCTGTTACGCTTCACGAACCACCTTTGCGGCCGTCCGTTACTGGGATAAAGGCAAAGCCCGTGCCAAATCGTTAAAAAAATCACAAGCCAAAAATAAAAATATAATATACTGATATAAATGAATATTTTTATTTGATGCGTAAGCTAAAAAGCATTGATGGAGGCTGATGAACATCCATTCTGGCACAGGTGTGCCAGAATGGACGCTCTGGGTGGACAGCTGCAAAAACGGTGATGCATGCAGGGCCCGGCACTGGCCTCTGGAAAGGACAGGGGAGGGGAATCGCATGGAGTGCGGGAGACTGGACAAGGAGCAGGAACACGGACGGATGACTGCGGGGGGCGAAAGCAAGGGGAAGGTACGAGGGAAATCAAGGGATGGCTCCGCTCCGGAAGGAGCCACCCCTTTTCGGGTGTCAGAACAGTCCGGCAATCAGGATGACGGTTACGGCTGCGGGGATGAGATAGCACACCAGGGGCTGGAGCCAGGAGGCGATTTTCAAGCCGCTGGCATAGGCGTTGGTTTCATTTCTGAAGGCATGGAATTTCCAGACATACGCGGTGTACAGAGCCAGCAGCAAGGCGCCCCCGGGCAACAGGATGCTGCCGGAAACAAAGTCCGCAAGGTCAAAACAGTTTTTTCCGCAGAGCAGCAGGCCGGACCATGGCCCCTGGGACAGAATGGAAGGGATGGCCAGCAGAACCATCAGCAGAACCACAAGCCAGACCGCAGCTTTCCTTTTCAGGGGGGTAAGCCCCAGCACGATGGCCACCACGGCTTCCAGCAGTCCGACCCCCGTACTCAGTGCAGCCAGCAACAGCAGAATGAAAAACGCCAGCCCGAAGAAAATGCCGCCGGGGATCTGTACGAAGAGCTTGGGCATGGTCAGAAAGATCAGTCCGGGGCCCGCATCTGGAGACATGTTGAACGAAAACAGGGCGGGAAAAATCACCAGCCCGGCAATGAAGGCGATCAGGGTGTCGAACAGGACGACCAGGGCCGCATCATTGGGGATGGAGGAATTTTTGGGATCCAGATAGCTCCCGTAGGTGAATGCGGCGGCGAATCCGACGCCAATGGAAAAAAAGCTTTGCCCGAGCGCGTCGAGCAGGGTTTTTCCGGTGATTTTGCTGAAGTCAGGGCGCAGATACCATTCCAGTCCGGCCATGCTCCCGGGCAGGGTCACGGACCGTACGGCCAAGATGATCAGCAGCAGGAACAGAAGCGGCATCATGATCTTGCAGCATTTTTCGATGCCGTTGGCCAGACCGCGCGTAACAACCAGGCCGATGAAAATCGCGGGCGGCAAAGTGTAGGCAAGGGCCTCTGCCGGGTTTGAAATCAGGGCGGTGTAGGTCTGGGCGATCTGGTCGGAAGTGGCGGTGTTGAACGCCCCTCCGGCGATCTTGAAGATATAGGCGACAATCCATCCGATGATCATCAGGTAATAGGACATTATCAGTAACGAGGCCAGGCCACCGAACCATCCGATCAGGACCCAGGGGCTTCCTTTGCGTGTCAGCCGGCGCATTCCGGTTATGGGATTGCATTGGGTTTTTCTCCCAAGGCTAATTTCCGCCATCAGCAGAGGTGCGCTGATGCAGAGGCAGATGGCGACATAGACCAGTAAAAAGGCCCCTCCTCCATCCATTCCGGTAAGATAGGGAAAACGCCAGATGTTTCCCAGGCCGATGGCGAACCCGGCTGTGGCCATTATGAATCCAAATCTGCTGCCCCAGTTTTCTGAATTGCCGCATTCCGTAATATGAGTATTTTTCATAATGATATCCTTATTTTCATCTGTAATTGCAGAATGATTTTTTCTGTACTGTTGTATGCGTGAAAAAAAAGTTGGCTAATAAAGGAAGCAAGATGTAATTGATGCGTTTTTATTGATGTGGATGCGATCCAGATAGATAAAATGATAGTATACGCGCGGTAGTGGAGTGCATTTTTCTGGCACCTCGTGCGAATGCGGACAAGGTGATGGCATGGTGGAAAAGGATGATGGATAGATATGGGCAAAACAGGCTCCCTGTATGGTTACAGAGGAACGACTGCTGTCTGTTTATGTCGCGCCAGGGCCGGGATGGCTGTTTGTCTCTTAATCTCGGTATCTTATGGTGAATATTTCTCAAAAAACAAGGCGCATGCAGTGTGAGGAATGCAAAAAACATTCCAGCTTGTTATAAAAATCACAAGCGTTTTTCTTAGATAACTAGCTGAATAGAAAGGATATGTATGTCAGCAGCACGCTCGTAAAAGAGTGCCTTATGGCTCGTGGACGTCCAAAATGGCACAGGTGTCTCAAAAAAGGACGGATGTCGCTGTGCGCAGTTTGTGGGGGATGGCATAAAAGAGTAGTGGTTAGGTTGCCGCAAGCGGAACGCTTCGAGACGGTCCGCGCCTTCCCTTGTCCCACCTGAAGGGAAAAACGCTCCATGGGAGCAGACTCCCAATAAAAAGAGCATTACATTGTAACTGCTCCCATTAATAGAAGTACGGCCAAAGCAATAACGGGCATACCACTTTCGGAGAACCTTTTACCCGCTATTTGTACATACGAATATAACTATAGAAATGAATATTGAAAAAAAACAATCAGAAAAACAGTTCTTGGCACTATGTGTCATCTGTACGGTCCAGTTTATCACTCCTTTCCTGGCGTCGGGAATCAACATCGCGCTGCCGGCCATAGGGCGGTATTATCAGGCAACCACCTTTCAGCTCAGTCTGGTCTCCATGCTCTACCTGCTCGGGCTGGGCATGATGCTGCTTCCGTCCGGCCAGCTTGCCGATCTTTTTGGCCGCAAGAAGATATTCTTCTTAGGGCTCCTTTTTTATATTTTGAGCAGCCTGCTCATTACCTTCAGTCCCAGCATGGAGATATTTCTCGGATTACGGGTTGTCCAGGGGTTGTCCTTGGCGCTCATCAGCACGGCCTCATTCGCGATTCTTTCCTCCATCGTACCAGCGGAACGAAGAGGAAAAAGCATGGGTATCGTCATTGCCTTCACCTATGCGGGGTTGTCCGCGGGGCCTGTTCTGGGAGGTGTGCTGGTCTCGTCAATCAACTGGAAAGCGATATTCTATCTTGCCTCGGTTCTGGGAATACTGTGCCTTGCTCTGGGGAAAAAAGCCCTGCAGGGCGAATGGTGGGGGGACCGGAAGCAGAAGTTCGATGTTGTCGGCAGTCTGTTCTTTGCTCTGGCCCTGGCGCTGCTGACCATGGGAATCACCGGCAAGGAATGGCTTGGTTCGCTTACCCGGGTGTTTCTGCTGGCAAGTGTGGTCGTGGCGGTATTGTTTATCGTGTTCGAGAGAAAGGCGGCATCACCGGTGCTGCCGGTGGGGATTCTCCGCACAAACCGGCCCTTTTCACTCAGCATATTGGCCGCCTTGCTCAATTACGCGGCCAGCTACAACATTATTTTCTATTTCAGTCTGTATCTGCAGAGCGTACGGGGGTTTTCCGCCCAAGAAGCCGGACTGTTCCTGATGGTACAGACCCTGATCCAATGCGTGCTTTCCCCTGGGCAGGCAAACTCGCGGACCGCATCTACCCCGGAAAGCTGGCGACCATTGGCATGGGACTCTGCGGCGTAGCCCTGTTGCTGGCCGGTCGTATCGATGCCAACAGCTCGCTGATCTTCATTCTGGCGATTTTTGTGGTCATGGGGATCGGCTTTGCGCTGTTCTCCCCCCCCAATACAACCCTGATCATGAACTCCGTACCCCAGTTTCTGTATGGAATGGCCTCCAGCCTTTCCGCCATTGCCCGCTCCCTGGGCATGTTGGCCGGCATGGGCATCTCAACCTGGCTGATCGAATATTTCATGGGGCACTCTGTCATAAATGCCGAGACACAACAGGCCTTTATGAGCACCATGCACAGGGGCATGGTGGTTTTTGCCGTTATCTGCTTTTTGGGTATTTTCTGCTCCATGGGCAGGATGCAAAAGGGGAAATAGGGGTATTTTTGCCGTCTTTTCGGCTTGATCAATAAAAAAATGTGAAATATATTCATTAACAATTATTTGAATTTATATGTGTTGAAAAAGTATAATTTTGTAATTCGAAACAATGATTGCAGATTTATATACAATTTTAAAATTCTGGGGAAAATACCACAATAATCAGGTGCATCCCCTGGCGTTCCATCTGCTGGAGGTGGCGGCCGTGGGCAGGGAAATCCTGCTGCGGGAGCCCGGACTGCAGCAATGGTTCGCCCGCAGGTTTGGCTGCAGCCGCCAGGCCGTCATTCCCTTGATCACCTTTCTGCTCGCGCTGCATGATCTGGGCAAGTTTTCCACCTGCTTTCAGACCAGGGAGCCGGAGGCCTGTGAAATTCTCGGGCGCCCGTTGGATGCGTCAATGATAAGCGCCGAGGAGCACCATACCTATCTGGGATTGCGTTTGTGGGAAGAAGGCCTGGCCGGGTGGCTGCAGGAACTGGATCTTCTTGATGAAGGCATCCTGGAAAATGACTGCCTGCGGCAGGCGGTTTTCGGCCATCACGGACAGCCCATCCGGATCTCCTATGCCGAACGTTCGCTCAAGACCTTTTTCCGGCAGGAAGAGCAGCAGGCGGCCAAGGAATGCGTACGCGATCTGCTGCGGCTGCTGCAGCCGGAAATACCAGCTTATGACGACGACCGCGAAAAGCACTACCGCCAGGCGTCCTTCCTGCTGGCCGGACTCATGGTCCTGAGCGACTGGATAGGTTCCAACAATACGTATTTTCCGCCACAGCCGAACTATTCGGGGAACCTGCACCAATACTGGCAGGAGCGGGCCCTGCCGCAAGCTGCAATCGCCGTGGAGAGCTGCGGCATCAGCATTCCCCCGGCAGCCGCGAGCCAGGGCTTTGCCGGGCTCTTCCCCAGGATAGCCACGCCTTCGCCTGTGCAGCGCTATGCGGACAGCATGCCCCTGGCCAGCGGTCCGCAGCTTGTCATCATCGAGGACATGACCGGCAGCGGCAAGACCGAGGCGGCCCTGTGCGCGGCGCACCGGCTCATGTCCGGTGGCCAGGCCCAGGGGCTGTTCATGGCCCTGCCCACCATGGCCACCAGCAACGCCATGTACGCGCGTTTGTCTCAGGCCTGCGACCGGTTGTTTCAGGAAAACGCGCATCCTTCCCTGATCCTCGCCCATGGCGCCCGCCATCTTTCGGAAAAGTTCCGCGCATCCCTGAGAATAGCCCCTTCGGATAATCTGCCCGACGAGGACGGTGGGGCCCAGTGCGCGGCCTGGCTGGCGGATAACCGCAAAAAGGCCCTGCTTGCAGCCGTGGGGGTAGGCACCGTGGACCAGGCGCTCATGGCCGTGCTCCCGGCCCGACACCAGAGCCTGCGCCTCTTCGGACTGGCCCGCCAGGTGCTGGTTGTGGACGAGGTGCACGCCTACGATACGTATATGCACGAACTGCTGCGCCGGTTGTTGCAATTTCAGGCCATGCTCGGACGTAGCGCCATCCTGCTCTCGGCCACGCTGCCGCTCAAAAAACGCCAGGAGCTTGCCGAGGCCTTTTCGCAGGGCCTGGAAAACGCCGCTATCCCTGAACTCCGGGAAACAGGGTACCCGCTGGTCACCCATGTCAGCGCCGCAGGGGCCCTTGAGCAGCCCGTGGCGCACCGCAAAGGCACCGAGCGTACCGTTTCTGTGGAGCTGCTGCATGATGAGCAGAAGCTGGCCCAGGAGCTTGTTCGGGCCGCGAAAAAGGGCGGCTGCGCCTGCTGGATACGCAACACGGTGTTCGACGTGCTGCGGGCGCGCGAACTCCTGGCTGAACTCCACCCGGCGGATAAAATCATTGTGTTTCACGCCCGTTTCGCCCTGGGCGACAGGCTGCGTATTGAGCAGGAAATCCTGGACCGTTTCGGCAAGGAAACGGCAAAGGAGCGCGCCGGATACATCGTGCTCGCTTCGCAGGTTATCGAGCAATCACTGGATGTGGATTTCGATCTCCTGGCCACGGACCTCGCGCCCATGGATCTGCTGTTGCAGCGTTTCGGCCGCTGCCAGCGCCACGAGCGCCTCCGTCCGGACGGCTTTGAAACTCTGCGCTGCCTGGTGCTTGCCCCGCCGGTGGATTCGGATCCGTCCGCAACCTGGTACAAGTCGGTATTTCCCAAAGCCGCGTATGTGTACCCATTCCATGCGCAGCTCTGGCTCACGGCCCGCAAGCTGGATGCCCTGGGCCGTATTGCCCTGCCCGAACAGTCGCGGGAGCTCATCGAATATGTCTATGACGGGCAGGCCGAGGTCCCGCAAGCGCTCGAGCAGCATGATGAAAATCCCGAAGGGGAAAAATACGCGCACATCTCCGCGGCCTGGCGCAATGCCCTTGATGCGGACCTGGGCTATGACGCTGTCCAGACCGGCTGGACCGATGACATCCACACGCCCACCCGCCTGGGCGAAGCGCGTACCACCCTGCGCCTGGCCCGCTGGGAAAATGGCCTGCTGCGCCCCTGGGCGGAAGGCCGCAATGGCTGGAACCTCAGCGAGGTCTCGCTTCCCGCCTACCTGGCCAAAGAGCTCGCCCCCACAGATCCCGCATTGAGCGAAGCCTTGGAAACCCTCCGGGGCAGCCTCCCGGACAAGGGAAAATACTCCCTGCTCCTGCCCCTGCAACGCGAATCCGACCAGCTCTGGAGCGGCCTGGTGGCCGATGACAAGGGGAAGGTCCGCAAATGGTCGTACAGCCCGGTCCTGGGTTTTTTTCAAGAAGAAGCTGATTAGTACTATTTCATCATCATTGACTAGGTTTTAAAAAATAAATATAAAAATTATGTTCCCCAATTTTTGGGGATGAACCGCGTAAATTTGAAATGATTATTCGATGATCCGGTAAGTTCCTCGCTTTGCGGGGATAATAGGCCTCAACTTTTGTTCAGTAGTTGGGGCCTTTTTGTTTTGGACTACTTGACATGAAACCGAACATAGTGTAAAATATAAGAGTAATTTTGATATGATTAAATATCATTAAAAAAGATGCCGAGAGGTGGTGCTCCCGGCATCTTCTAGGGCCATAACGGAAAAAGACACGATATGGTCCACCGCTATTGCGGTTTGAATCACAATCAAATCATATCTCGCAATTGGCGGTTTGGTCAAGGTCTTACTGAAAAAGGAGACTTAAATGACAACTGTCATTCCTGTCCGTGTGACACGGGGCTGTCTTTTTCTCATTATTCAAGATGAGAAGATAGTTATTATCCTCATCGTTTTATAACCAAATATGTAAGCTGCCGGGCCATTGACATGGCCCGGCGAAAGAAATGCTGAGTTTCTTGTTACTGTTCTATGACTATTAATATAGATAAACTTTTTATTTTACTATCTTATATGCAGGAGGAATATCAGTGAATCTCATCAATTCGCCCTGGATACCGGTTGTCCGCAAATCAGGCAAACGCGAGCGTATTGCTCCCTGGCAGCTGGCAGGACCCGCGGATGATCCGCCTGTTGTTCTGGACTATACGCGTCCGGACCTGGCCGCGGGGGTGCTCGAGTTTCTGATCGGACTGGTGCAGACCTGCGCGGCTCCCAAAAACAAGCGGTTGTGGAAGGCCCAGGATGGAACGCCGCCCGAGGCCGACGATTTGCAAAAGGCCATGAACGAACATGCGGAGGCCTTCGAGCTGTTCGGCCCCGGTCCCTGCTTCATGCAGGATCTGGAAATGCTGGGGGAGCAAAGCGGCAAGGTGGTGCCCGTTGCCTCCCTGTTCATTGATTCCTGCGGAGCCAACGCCATCAACGACAACGCGGACTTTTTCGTCAAGCGGGGCAGAATCAACCAGGTCTGTCCGGCCTGCGCCGCAGCGGCCCTGTTCACCATGCAGGCCTTCGCCCCCTCCGGCGGGCAAGGACACCGTACGTCCCTGCGCGGCGGCGGACCGCTTTCCACCACCATCATGGGGTCAACGCTCTGGCAAAGCGTCTGGCGCAATGTACTGCCCATGGAGTTGCTGCAGGGGCTGGGAGATACGCAAAAGGACTGGAAAGGCGGCGTGTTCCCCTGGCTGGCCCCCACCGAGACCAGCGAACAGGGCAAACGGCCCACAATGCCCGCCAACGTGCACCCGCTGCACATGTATTGGGGCATGCCCCGGCGTTTTCGGCTCATCAGCCAGGAAAATCCCAGGGCCAAGACCTGCGATGTCTGCCGGACGTCTGATGCGCTGATGATCGCCGAATACGCCACCCTGCCGCGTGGGTACAATTATGAGGGCGGCTTTTGCCATCCGCTTTCGCCCACCGTGCATGAAACCGGCAAGGACCCCTATCATGTCCATGGTTCGCCCGTTGGCGTGCGTTATCGCAACTGGCTCGGCCTGGTGAACATGGGGGACCAGGGCAAGATCCGCCGCGAACCTGCTCTGGTGGTCTCCACCTACCGCCGGCATTCCGCCAGCAGTGCGGAGTTCCGTATTCTGGCCCGTGGTTACGACATGGAAAACATGAAACCCAGAGCCTGGAACCAGGGCGCCATACCTGTCTACGAAGTGCCCGAGGAGCAGCGACAGGACTATGCGGCGCTCATGGCCCAATGCATCGCCGCCGCCGAAGAGCTTGGCTCCACCCTGCGCACAGCCCTGCGTACGGCCCTGGTTGATCCCAAGGTAGAGCTCAAGCCCGACAATACGCTGCTGGGAGCCCATATCAGCCGTTTCTGGCAGAACAGCGAGGCTGGTTTCTATGCGCTGTCGCAGCGCTTGCGGGACAGCCTGCGTGATGATCCGGATAACGAGCAAGCCCTCATTCCTTTGCGCGAAGACTGGCTGGACAGCCTGTGCAAACAGGTCCGGACCATTTTTCAGGACGCGGTCTGGCAGTGGCAGTTCTCGGCCGAGGATGATCTGCGCCGACAGGCCGCTGCCTGGAAGGACATGCGGCAGTTCGCCAATTCGCACAACAACAAGCTGCGCAAAGCACTGGGCCTGCCGCTCGAGGAAAAAAAGAAGAAATCCAAACAGAAATCAGCATCATAGGGGGTTTTCATGCCGGATACCAATGAAAACAAGCGGACACAGTGGGATGATGTCTATGACTGGTGGGAAAGCATGCGCGACAACAGGCGAGCGTGCGCGGAATTGCGCCGGGCCGCGAGCCCTTTGGAAGCGCTTTTCGTGCCCCAGGGCATTGGTCTGGCCAACAGACTGCTGCCCAAAGAGCACAAGGACTACGAACTGCAACGCCTGGGAGCGGTGGCCGGAGTGCTGGCCCATGTGCGCCGGGACAACGACGTGCATCCGGCCGTGGCCATGGCACTGCCCAGGGAAGGCGGCGCGTCCGCGCCTGTCAGCGAAGCGCGTTTCCGGCGGTTGCTGGCCTGCGAGGAACTGGACGAGCTCTATCCCATGCTCATCCGCGTTCTGCGCATCCTGGACAACCAGGCGGATGTGAAACAACTGGCCAAAAGCATTTGCTACTGGAAATCCGGAAACGGCCGCGAGCGCCGCAACTGGGCTTTCGAATACTTCAGCAACGCGCCGAAATCCTGATCCGACACAGCAAACACCATGGAGGAACGACCATGACGACTTTTACCCAGATACACGCCCTGACCAGCTACCCCCCCGCCAACCTCAACCGCGACGACCTCGGCCGTCCCAAAACCGCCATGTTCGGCGGCTGGAACCGCCTGCGGGTCTCTTCCCAGTGTCTCAA
>CAXXHY010000012.1:0-55023 GCA_963667575.2 Desulfovibrionaceae bacterium
AGCCAGAATTTGTACTGGTCCGGCAGAAAATCCTCGGGGCTTTTATGCCCCAGTTCAAGCGCCGCCCGGTAGGCCCAGTGCGGGTCCTGCAGGTGGGCGCGTCCCACGAAAGCAATGTCCAGGTCGCCGTTGCGCACCGAAGCGTCGGCCAGTGAGGGCGTATCGAATCCCCAGGCCGAGCCCACGGGAATGCCCGCCATATCCCGTACGCGCCTGGCATAGGGGGCCAGAAACGCAGGACCCCAGGGGATGCTGGCGTGCGGCGTGGTAAATCCCATGGACACGCTCAGGAAATCAAGCCCGTTTTCCTTGAATTTTCTGGTCAGCTCGATGGCTTCCTGCAGAGTCTCCTCATCGTGTCCGTCAAATTCCAGCACCCCGAAACGGGCGGTAAACGGCAGGCTTTCCGGCCAGACTTCGCGCACTGCCTGGAGTGTCTCCAGCAGAAAACGTCCGCGATTTTCCGCGGAACCTCCGTACGCGTCGGTGCGTTGATTGGTATGGCGCGAGAAAAAGCTTTGCGCCAGATAGCCATGGGCAAAGTGCAGCTCCAGCCATTCGTATCGCACGTCCAAAGCCCGTTTGGCCGCGGCAACGAAATCGCTTTTGACCCGGTCGATGTCTTCCTGGGTCATGGGGCGGGGGATGCGGTTGAGCGCGTCGGTCCCAAAGGGCACGGCAGAGGGGGCTATGGTTTCCCAGGCGTCCGGATGAGTGGCCGGGAGGTGGTCATCGCCTTCCCAGGGTTTGTTGGCGCTCGCTTTCATTCCGGCATGGCCGATCTGGATGCCGGGCACGGCACCGGCCTTGCGTATCTCGGCTACGATCTCCGCGTGTACGGCTGCCTGCTCGTCGTTCCACAAGCCGAGACAGGCCGGGGTGATGCGGCCGTCCGGGGAAACCGCCGTGGCTTCCACCACCACGAGTCCGGCACCTCCGCGCGCGAGCTCAGCATAGTGGGCAAGATGCCAGTCGTTGGGGATTCCCTCGTTGGCCGAGTATTGGCACATGGGGGGAACGGCAATGCGGTTGCGCAACGTGACGCTTTTTAAGGTGAAAGGATCCAGCAGACTATTCATAAGACATTTCCTCGGATGTTAGATGTGACTTCATAAAAAATTCGGGCGACTGAGCGGTCTTGCCGAATGTTGATTTGTGCCACTCCTGCCGAATGATCGGCTCAAAAATATCCATTGACCGCAAAAGGGACACATAGGGCTACAAGTAGCATGCCCTGCTTTTTTGGGAAGTTGCTTGAAAACTATCCGTTTCGGAACAGACCTGCGCTGTTCAGAGAGAGTTCCGTACTAGGCTGTTGGGAATAGCAGGTCGGGTAGGATTCATTTTTTAGCAAAAATTAAAATTATGAAGATCTCTATATTATATTTTTTATATATGTTGTATGTATATTTATAGTTAATATGTATAATTAATATTAACTTAAGTGTGCTTAAGCTATATCAACATATTTTAATAATGAATATTATTTGTTGATAAGAGTTATTTAAAGCCTACTCGCTTCTTATTATAATATCCTGGAATAGATAATAAAAATTAGATTTTACGTTGATTTCCTACTAAATAAGACTACAATATAAGTGTGCAAAAGTTCAGCTTCGCTTTTGGGTGCTCTTTCGGAGTTTTTTGATTTGCCATGTGTTCGCTGCAACAAAGAACTGAGGAAAAAAGCAATTTTGCAAGAGGATGTATGTTCGTTGTGTGATCACTGCAAACATGGAAGCGCAGCGTAATCAATGCTTTCAGTGGCCGTTGGAAACATTATTATGAGGCAGAAAAATGAGGATTTTCCAGATGGATTGTTGTTCAAGGATGTCTACTGGCTGGGGAAGAAGGCTTTTGGGGACGAAAAGTGTAATCGTACAGGTTGTCTTGGCATGTCTTCTTGTTGCGACAACAGGACATGCCGCCACAACACAACTCTGGTTTGCAGAGGTTGCAGGTTCGCCGGACCAGATCGCGTATACGGATTCCGACGGTACGGCGGCCGTGACTGCCAAGTCTGTAGCCAATTCGACGATTGTGGATATCTATTATGACCGGACCAACAAGAAGGTCTACTGGGCCGACCAGGACGCCACCAGTGCCACAGGCTTGAGCTACATGGATCCGGACGGATCAAACACCGTGAAGATTTTCAGCAGTCCCGCATGCGGTGTTGCTGTCGATGAAACGAATTCTTCTCTCTACTTTTCAGACTGTTCTGCGGGGAATATATACAAGGCCAATCTCGACGGCAGCAGCGCCACGGCCATTGTCACGGGGATGACCGGGGCAGGAGCCCTTTCTTTGGATGTCGGCAACGGGAAAGGTTACGTCATTGACTACGCCGCTTCTGGTGCGGTTGGCGGCGCCTATTCGTTCAACCTCGATGGTTCCGGAACCAACGGCGGCTTGACTTCGTTGTATACGACGAGTCTCGGTAATGAACCATACAATGGTATTGCGGTGGATACCACCAACGGGAAGATATTTTTCACCGCAAGAGCTAGCTCCACGATTTACAAATGCGACATCGACGGATCAAACCAGCAGTCATTTGATACGGGAAGCAGTTTTACTGGCGTAACTGTGGCAGCGTGGGATAACAAGCTGTACGCCGTGTATCTCAATCAGTATATCGTATCCTATGATCTCACTGGTACCAATGCCAGCAAGTCCGCAGTGTATTCCCATGGCTCCAGCGTCAACCCCACGGCGGTTTTCGCAGTCCCGTACACGCCGTCGGTGACCTCCACGGCGGCCTCGAGCATTACAAGCAGCACGGCCACTGTAGGCGGCAACGTAAATTCGGATGGCGGTTTTTCAGTCACGGCCCGGGGCGTCTGCTGGAACACCAGCACCAATCCCACTCTCAGCAGCAATATCGGCTGCACCAGCGACGGTACGGGCACGGGCAGTTTCACCAGTTCCATCACGGGGCTGAGTCCGTCCACCACCTACTATGTGGCGGCCTACGCCACCAACAGCCAGGGCACCGGCTATGGCAGTTCGAAAAGTTTCACCACTTCATCCGACGGTGGCGGCGGCGGGTCCTCCGTGGATGACAAGGGCTGGTTTGTGCTGGTTTTTCTGCTGTTCGGTACGGGCATCTGGTACCGAAGCAGGAAACGCCGTCAGTAATTGAGAAGACATAGGGCCGCTTAAGCGGCCCTTTTTTGCCTGCCTTAAGCCTCAAAATCACCTTTTCTGGACACAAGATTCAAAATCTGTTCTGATGAGCACGTGTATCTCAACCAATAGTGCGTACCGGCTTTGCCGTGACCCGAAGCAGCAAAATTCCGCTATTTCACCCGGGAGGTGCTCGGATGTACATTCTCTATCTTGCAGCCGCCACGTTGCTTGCCGCCTTTGCCAACATCCTGCTGGGCGGTGGCGTGGCCGCCTCGTTTCTGAAGTGGATTCTGACCATCCAACTCGGTTGCGGCGCACTCTGGGCCTTTCTGGGGCATTATTTCAAATCCGATGAGATTGCCAGCTACATAGGCTGGCCCGCTGGAAATCCCTTTCAAAAGGAAATCGCCTTCGCCAACCTGGCGCTCGGGGTGTGCGGCGTATGCTGCCTGTTCTCCGGCACGGGCTTCTGGCTGGCCACCATGTTGTTCGGAACCATCTTTCTTGTCGGGGCTTTCACGGTGCATGTCGGGGAGCAGAAGCGTACGGGCAATCGCAACCCCGGCAATGCCGGAGCCGTGTTTTACGCCGACATCGTCGTACCCATTGTCATGTGGGTGCTTTATGTCTTTATATAGCTGAAGTACAAACCTTACATGCTCAATATTTTTTGTCTTAGAGAGCAGTTTAATCCCCTGTCGGGTCTGCAACAAAAGACCTGTATGCAGTCTTTTGATGTTTTTTTCTGAATCTCCTGAAATAGTACAGTAATTTTCATCCATCCCTTCTATCTAAGTTCCACGCAAAAGCTCTCTTTCGGCCTAAGCAGGTCATAGGGACAATCTTGAGTAGGAAATCAATTTCATCCTGCTTGAAAAACCACCCCAAGTCCGTTTTCTCGGGCGTTCAGGGATTATTGCATGCAATCGGGTACTTGGAAGGACGTTTGAATCTGTGTCAGCAAATGGAAGCTGTTTGTACAGCGCCATCTTTGACAAGTTTGTTGAAAAGGCAAGGCGAACGGGCTAGCTGATCAATATCGATCAATGCATTATTCAAGGCGTGTTGCGTTGCACGTTTCCCGCAGGGGAAGCTGAAAGGTCGGACAGTGCGCTGAGGAAGAACTGTTGGTATAGCCTTTTAACAAACGAGTACCCCCATGAAATATAGAATTAAAAACAGGCTGCTTTCGGCAATATTCGTCTCCGTCTGCATCGGGTGCGTTATCACGGGCGTATTCGCATATACCGAAATTCAGGATCTGGCCTACAAGGATTTCAAAAATTCGCATGCCATTGTTCTGGACCAGATAGACAAATATTTCACCCAATATCTGAGTGAAGGCGTACGCAATGCGGAACAGCTTGCCGAGCATCCGGGCGCCAAAAACGCCATTGGCGAGTTGAAGTCCTTTGTTGACGGACCGGCCGCGCCCTCCACCGATGATTCGTCGCCCGAGGAGGTCAAACGGCTCGTACGCAGCATGAAGCGCTCGCTGAGTGCGAACAAGGGATACACCAACGCCTTTTTCGGCGTGCAGGACGGCGGTTTTCTGCATTACCCGGACACTAAGGTAAAAAGCGGATACGATCCGCGCAAGCGTCCGTGGTGGCCGGATATCATGCAGTCTCCCACAGGCTATGCCATCACCTCGGCCTACGTATCCACCACAGGCAAACCCGTCAGTTCCATTCTTGTCAAAGTCTCGGACCCGGAAGGCAACAATATCGGAGCCATTGGTTTCGACGTCAATCTTTCCGACCTCACGGATTTTATCTCTAATTTCAGCATCGGCGATACGGGCTATCTGATGCTCATCGAGGACGACAGCACCATTTTGAGTGATCCCAAGCATCCGGAACTCAGTTTCAAAAAGGTCGGTGAGGCCAAGGACGCTTTCATCAGCAGCCTGGCAACAGCTGGTCCGGGCGTACAGCAGGGCATTGTGGACGGGAAGAAGATGCTGGCGCTTACACATAGGTGCGCTTACAGCGGCTGGAAGATCGCCCTGCTCATCGAGGAAGACGAGGTTTTTGCCAGCGCCAAAACAGTGGTGGTTCAGATTCTCGTTGCCGGCATCATCACCGCGTTGCTGCTCACGGGCATAGGCTGGTTGCTGGTGAGGGAAATAATCAGTTCCATCAAAGGATTGGTGACCATGGCCAAGCAGGTGGCTGAAGGCGATTACAATTGCACCACCTGCACCGAGCCCAAGTCCGTGGAGTTGAGCATTCTCAAGCAGACCTTTCAGAACATGCTTTCCGCCATCATGCAAAACGTGCAGACTGCCCAGCTCAAGACCCAGGAGGCCGAACGCAGCTCTCAGGAGGCCCAGGTTTCGCTCAAAAGCGCCCAGGAAGCCAAGGACAATGCCGAGGCCGCGTACAATCGCGCGGCAAGCGCCGGAGGAAAGGTCAACGAAGTGGTGGCGCAGCTTTCAGCGCTTTCCGAAGACATGGTGGAGCAGTTCGAAAAATCCAATGTGGGCGCGGAGCGCCAGCAAAAACGCATGGAAGAAATCGCCATGGCCATGACGGCCATAAGCAGCAATACCGAACATGTGACCCACGCGGTACGGGATACGTCTTCCAAGGCGGAGGACGCCATTGAAAGAGCGCTCAACGGCGTCAATGTGGTGGAAAAGGTTATCGAAAGCATCGGCGGCATTCAGGCGGAAACCGATGTCATGAATGAAAAGCTCGGACGCCTGGGCAAACAGACCCAGGATATCGGCGAGGTCATCGGACTTATCCGCGAAGTGGCGGATCAGACCAACCTGCTGGCGCTCAACGCCGCCATCGAAGCCGCTCGGGCGGGTGAGGCGGGCAGGGGCTTTGCCGTGGTTGCGGACGAAGTGAAAAAGCTCGCGGAAAAAACCCTGCAGGCCACCAACCGGGTGGAATCCACTGTCAGAGCCATCAAGGCCGGGGCCGAGGACAGTCTGGAGGGCATCAAACAGACCACGGACAGAGTGAATCAGGGGGCGGAGCTGGCGCGTGAAGCCGGGGATGCCCTGGAATCCATCAATGCCATTGTGGAATCCACGACGCACAAGGTTCAGGAAATTTCCCACGCCAATGAAAAGCAGCTCTCCTCCAGCCGCGAAGTGAGCGACAAAGCCCATGAGGTCACGGACATTTCAACCTCCACGGCCAATGCCATGAGCGACGCGCTCGGAGCCGTCTCCGAGATGGTGGACATGATCGACAGGCTCAAGGTCGTGGCCAAGGATCTGCGCAATACGTAAAAACAAAGGCGGCAGCGTTCGCAGCCGTCATCCCTTGCCCGAAAAAACAGTATGGGAAGCCCGGAGGCTTCCCATATTGTTTTTCACTCAAGGCTTCCGTGATCGGGGGGAGCAGCTAGGACCCCGGAAGCAGCGGTGAAAAGGAGTGCAGTACAGCAGATTCGTTTCTGTTAACAGGGCTTATCCGGTTTTGGCTTTTTCTGCTTTTGCAGCCAGCTGCCTGGCGGGGCGGCGCGGCAGCATGAACGCAAAAGGAATCAGCACGAAAAACAGACAGCCGAAAACAAAGGAAATGTCATTATAGGCGAGCATGGTCGCCTGTTTCACCAGTATCTGCTCCAGCAGCGCGTACGCCAGCTTGGTGGTGTAGACGGCTTTTACTCCCAGCACCTTGAGGGCGCTGATGGTGCTGGCCAGGTAGTGCTGGGTGGTCGGGTCCAGCAGGCTGATATGTTCCGCAAGTCGTACGCGGTGGATGGTGACGCCGCGGTCCAGCAGCACCGCCACGACGCTGTAGCCGATATTGCCGCCGATGCGTCTGGCCAGTGTGTACAGGCTGGAGGCGTCCGTCATGAGCCTTCTGTCCACAGTGCTCATGGACACGGTGCTCAGGGGAATGAACATGGCCGGCATGCCGATGCCCATGATCAGCAGTGCAGGTACCAGGTCGGAATAGCCCGCCAGAACGCTCAGTTGCGTCAGATCGTAGTACGACCACATGATGATGGCGATGCCGGTCAGCACCAGGGGCCTGGCCCCCAGACGCGGATACAGCCATCCGACAATGGGCATGATGATCATCAGGGCCATGGCTCTGGGCATCAGAGCCAGCCCGGACTCCAACGCCGTGTACCCTAGAATTTCCTGCGTGAACTGGGGCAGAATAAAGGTCGTCCCGAACAGGGATATGCCGAAGATGAGGCCCATGGTGGAGCCCAGAACCAGGTTCTTGTTCTTGAGCACCCGGAAGTTGACCACCGGCTCGGACGAACGCATTTCACAGATGATGAGCAAAATCAGCGAAAGGATCGTGGCGATGGTCCAGTAGATGATCAGGGAGGAATCGAACCATTGCTTGTCCTGTCCGCGTTCCAGCACGTACTGCATGCCGGTAAGGAAGATGGAGAGCAAGATGATGCCCACCCAGTCCACGGACTGGATGCCCCGCCGCAGGTAGGGCGGATCATGGATGATTTTCATGGTCAGCAGAATGCCGCCGGCGCAAACGGGTATGTTGATGTAGAAAATCCAGGGCCAGCCCCAGCTGTCCGTGAGCCAGCCGCCGCATACGGGCCCCAGGGCCGGAGCCAGGACCACGCCCATGCCGTAGAGGGCCATGGCCATGCCCTGCTGCTTGGGCGGAAAGGTTTCGCGCAGAATGGCCAGGGAAATGGGAATGAGCGCGCCGCCCCCGATGCCCTGGATGATCCGGTAGATGATCATCTGGGAAAAGCTTGTGGCCGTGCCGCAGAGGATGGATCCGATTGTGAACAGCACGTAGGAGGCCAGGTAGAAGTTTTTGCGTCCCAGAAGGGCGCTCCACCACCCGGTCATGGTGACCATGATGATCTCGGCGATGCTGTAGCTGGTGGCAACCCAGGTGATGGACGAAAGGTCCGTGCCGAAGCTGCCCATCATGTGCGGCATGGATACGTTGACCACGCTGGTGTCCATGACGGCGATGAAAGCGCCGAAGACCACTGCGAATGCTATGGTCCAGCGTTCGGCCGGGGACATTTCCTCAGAGCTTTTGTACGCAGACATGGTTGCTTTCTACTGGGCGGATGCGGCTTTGACGTTGTTGTCGAGTCCGGCATTCAGTTGATCGGAGTCGTGGACATGGCTGATATCCACGGTGGGAATGACGGACATGCCTGGGGCCAGCAGATAGTCGGACGCATCCTTGCCTCGCTGGATCAGGATTTTTACCGGAACGCGCTGTACCACCTTGATGTAATTGCCGCTGGCATTTTCCGGAGGCAGCAGGGTGAAGCGCGAACCAGTGCCCCGCTGGATGGAGTCGATGGTTCCCGAGAAAATCGCATCCGGGTAGGCATCTACCTCGATGGCGACTGTCTGTCCGCGGCGCATCCGGGCAATCTGGGTTTCCTTGAAGTTGGCGACCACCCAGGAGTCGTCGCCCACAATGGACATCAATTGTTGCCCCACCTGCACGTACGCGCCGGGCTCTATGGATTTCTTGGTCACATAACCGTTCATGGGAGCAGTGATGCGCGTGTAGGAAAGGTTCAACGTGGCCTGTTCGACCTCGGCTTCGGCTTCCTTGAGTTCCGAAGTCTTTACGTCAACTTCGGCTTCGGCCTGCTGCAGTTCGTTTTCGGCGCCGCTCACGGCGGCCTTGGCCTGGACGATCTGGGCCTTTGCCGTATCCACCTGTTTATGGGCGGAATTGAGCTGGGCCAGACTCATGGACGCCTCGGCTCTGGCATGGTCGTATTCCTGCCGGCTGACAGCTCCCACATCCGCCATTTTCTTGGAGCGTTCGAGGTCCTGCTGGTAACGCTCGTGATTGGCCTTTTCCTCGTCCACGCCTGCTTCTTCCTGGGCCAGGGTGGCCAGAGCGGAGTTCAGAGAAGCCTTTTTCTGGGCCAGGGTGTTCCTGGCCACAGCGACTTCGGCTTCGGCCTGTTTTTGGGTGGCCTGGGCCGACTGCAGCTGGGCTTTGGCAATATCCAGGGCAACCTGAAAATCCCTGGGATCCACTTCCACCAGGAGTTCGCCCTGTTTGACGCGCTGATTGTCCTTTACCAGAACGCGCGCCATATGACCCGCGACTTTGGGGCTGATGGCCACGACGTGGGCTTCCACAAAGGCGTCGTCGGTGGATTCATGGGAAATGAAATTCAGATACGTATGGTATCCGAAATAGGCCAGGACAAAGCACACCACGATGCCGGCTGCCGTCAGGGCTTTTTTGCTTTTTCTTTTGCCGCGTCCGGATGAGGCGGGAGGTTCGTGCTGCTGCGTCGTATCGTCTGGTTGGGTTTCGTTGTTCATCACGCTCTCGGAAAAATGTTCAACAGTGTTTCGAAGAAGTCGGCTGCCTTTACGCTTTCTTGGCCAAAGCCCGCAAAACAAAGTTGCAGGTGTGGTTGTAAATGGATTCGATGTCCGCCCCGGCCGGTTTGAACAGACAGATGGAGCGGAGGATCGAGGGAATGTATTGTGCGGTCAGCCGCGGGTTGGCATCCTCAAAAATATCTTGCTCCACCCCACGCCGGAGAATGGTTTCCATGATCCCCCAGAGTTCGAAGCGCATGTCGTTCCATTCATTGGTCACCGGGCAGGCCATGGTTCCGCCAAGCATTTCCGTATTGATGGACTTGCTGTAGAGGCGGTTGATGATGATCCGGATGACCCCGGTCAACAGCTGATCCGCAGGCAGGTCTTCAGTCTCGATGAAATGCCGCATTTTTTCGACCATGGTACGGAACCCCTGGAAGAGCACGGCGTAATAGAGATCGTCCTTGCTCTTGAAATACAGATACAGAGTCCCTTTGCCCACGGAGGCCTCGCTGGCCACTTCGCTCAGCAATACTTTATGGTACGGGAGCCTGGCGAAGAACTCGGCTGCCGTATTCAGAATACGAGTTTTCTTGTCGTCGTTACTGTTCATGTCTGTCTCAGCGGTTGCGCTGGAGGTGGGGCCGCTCATGTCTCACCTACGCGTCTGGCAGTATATACAATTTTGGAAAACTGACTGGTCAGTTCTGAAAATGATTTTTTGAACCTGTCCGCGGAAGATGTCAACAAAATTATCCGAGTTTTTTGGTGGATGTTAATTCGAGATTTGACTGGGTGCCAAACAGCATGAATAGAATATCGACGTTGAGGAGGTCTCTTGCCTCTTCAAATTGCAGACAGAGTATGTGAGCATAGTTCTGCAAACACAGCTGGCGTACACATGCGCATGCCGGAAGGAAAGAGAGGGATAGCATGGAAACAACCATGATTACATATGAAGCGGCCAGGGATGCCCTGACCTGGCCGGAGGCAGTGGCGGCTTTGCGCGACGGTCATATGCTCCCCAAAGCCCAGATAAAGGACATTTTTCTCGGCCCTGCGGAAGGAACGCTGCTGACGCGCGGGGCTTTTATCCAGGGGCTCGGGTACGGGGTAAAGTCCACCTCGGTATTTGCGGCCAACAAGCAGCATGGTCTGCCCACGGTGCAGGGCGCCATGCTGGTGTTCGGTCCGGATTACGGACGCTTGCGGGCGATTATCGAAAGTCGTCTGATCACCGAACTCAAGACAGCCGCGGACTCAGTACTGGGAGCCTCGCTGCTGATGCGGCCGGAGAGCAGGAATCTGCTGATCGTGGGGGCGGGGACCGTGGCGCGCAGCCTGGTGGGGGCTTACAGTTCGGTATTTCCGCAATTAGAGCGTATCGCTATCTGGTCGCGGCGTCCCGAACAGGCCCTGGCCCTGGCGAAAGCCTGCGCCGGACAGCACCAGGGGGTGGGGATCAGCGCGGCAATCAGTCTGCCCGAAGCAGCGGCAGAGGCGGATGTGATTTCCACGGCCACCATGGCCACGGAGCCGGTGCTGCAGGGCGTATGGCTGCGTCCCGGAACCCATGTGGACCTGATAGGCGCCTACAAGGCCGACATGCGTGAAGCCGATGATGCGCTCATTGCCGGCGGATCGCTTTTTGTGGACAGCCGGGAGACCACCATCGGCCATATCGGCGAGCTGGCCATTCCCATGGCCAGGGGCGTGATTACCGAAGACGCGGTCAAAGGGGATTTCTACGATCTGATCGCGGACAAGGCCCAGGGGCGTCAGTCCGCGGCGGAAATTACCGTGTTCAAGAACGGAGGCGGCGCGCACCTGGATCTGATGATGGCGGACTACATTTCACGCAAGAGCCCGGCAGATCGATAAAGCTTTTAGCGGGCGCATTCGCTTCAGTCGTTTCCCTGGATGTGCAGCGGAAAAGAGATAACGAACCGCGCTCCTTTTTCCTGGGTGTCTTCGCAGACGATGGTTCCTTTGAGGTGATGGGCGACAATGTTGAAAACAATGTGCATGCCCAGGCCGCTGCGACCCGACTGCCGGTTGGTGGTGAAAAAAGGGTTGAAAATCTTGGGAATGAGCTCGCCCGGAATCCCTTTGCCCGTATCGGTGTAGATCAGGCGGATGCGGTCGTTCTGCCTGCTCACACCAATGCTGATGGTGCCGGGGGTCTTGCCGTCGTCAAAGCCGTGCAGAATGGAGTTCATGATCAGATTTGTGAGAATCTGTGAAAAATCCCCTGGATAGCTGGTGATTACCAGGTCCTCCGGACAGTCCACCTCGATGCGAATGGATGTCTGTTTGAGTTCTGGCTGCAGGCTCAGCAGAATGGATTTCACATATTCCTTGAAATTGAACTCGCGCAGGGCCTCGCTGGACTGGTCCACGGCCACGAGTTTGAAACTGCTCACCAGGTTGGCCGCGGCTTCCAGGTTGCGCAGCAGGATGTGGATGCCCTCCACGGCGTTGTCCAGGAAACTCTCGTACTCTTCCCTGGTCAATTCGGACCTCTGATACAGATCCACGACGCTGCGCAGCTGGGATTCCAGATGCGAGGCGGCCGTGACGCCGACTCCCAGCGGGGTGTTTATCTCGTGGGCGATACCGGCCACCAGGCTGCCCAGAACAGCCATTTTTTCCGCGGCGACCAATTGTTCCTGACTGCTTTTCAGGTCCATGAGGGTGTTTTCCAGCTCCTGGGTACGGGCCTTTACGGTTTCCTCGAGGATGACGTGGTGCTGTTTGATCTGCATTTCCTGCTCATAACTTTTCACGGCTTCCGCAATGGTCAGGAGCAGGTCGCTTTTCTCCCAGGGTTTGGAGATATACCGGTACAATTTGGCATTGTTGATGGCGTTGGTAATACCCTCCAGATTGGCCTGGCCCGTAAGCATGATCTGCTTGGAGTCGGGCTGTTCCTGGAATATTCTGGCGAGGATCTCATCCCCCTTGATTCCGGGCATGAGATAGTCCGTGATGATCAGCGCCAGCTTGTCGTTGTTCGCCACAAGATCGCCGATGACCTCCAGGGCCTCGGCGCCGCTTTCGGCGAATTCAAGGTCGTATCCGGCGCTGAAATGGCTCTCCAGCTCGCTGCGCAGGCTTTCCAGAACGATTTTTTCATCATCGACACATAAAATGACTTTGCGATTCATGGCATGCTTCCCTGGGTAAAGAAGGTCATTTTCAGATATTGCCAAATTCATGTAGTCCGGTCCTGATGGCGTCGATCAGGTCGGAAGCCTCCCATGGTTTGTGGATGAGTTTGTAAAGATTGGCCTGGTTTCTGGTGCGTTCGACAGCGTCATTGTCCGCCTGCCCGGTCAGCATCAGAGTCAGGACATGGGGAAATTTGGAATGGGCCTTGATCAGAAAGTCGTCTCCCTTCATTTCCGGCATCAGCCAGTCGGAAATGATCACCAGCGTCCGGTATCCTTCCTCGCTCAACTCGTCCAGAAGCTCCAGCGCCTCTGGTCCGCCTTCCGACAGTTCCACGAGAAACTGCGAACCGAATGCATGTACCAGCTGACTTTCCAATGAATTGAGCACAACCGGCTCGTCATCGACGCATAAAATGACCTGATTAGTGCTCATTCACTGCACCTTCCTTTTCCTTGGGTTGGGTTACTGCCGGTATATAGACCGAGAAAGTCGCGCCTTGACCGGGTTTGCTGTCCACTTCTATCTTGCCTTGATGTTTTTCCACAATTTTTTTCACGATATCGAGTCCCAATCCGCTGCCTTCTCCTGTCTTTTTGGTGGTGAAAAGGGCGTAAATATTTTGCCGAGCAGGTCGTCGGGAATACCCGGACCGCTGTCCTGTATCTGCACCCGCTGAAAGCCGTTGCTCTGGCTGAGGAGGATCTTCAGGTCGCCCTTGTATTCCATGGCCTGCAGCGCATTGTGGATCAGGTTGGTCCAGACCTGGTTCAATTCGTCCGGATAGCAGTAGATTTCGGCCAGATCCTCGTATTCCGTGGTCAGGCTGATGCTGCGTTTGATCTGGTTGTGGTAAATGGTCAGAACGGTTTCCAGACCGTCCTTGAGCGAGAACTTGACGGCCCTGTCGGCCATGTCGAAGCGGGCGAAGTTTTTCAGGGCAAAAATGACCTTGCTGGCTTTTTCCACGGCCAGGGAGATGTTGGAGGCATTGGAGTTCAGGTCCGCCAGTTTGTAGGCCACATTGAAAATCATCTCGGCATGTTCGGTCCGCAACAGAGGAAAATAGGGTGAAGGGTCGTCCAGGATGCCAAGCTTGATGAAGATGTTCGCCATGTTGCGCGTATTTTCCAGGCCGATGTCCGCGAGCTTTTCCTCCAGTCCCTTGCGTATTTTGCGTTCCTCCCGGGTGGTCAGGAACACCTGATGCTTGAATGCATGGTTCAGAAGCTCCATGAATTCGTTCTGCTGCTCCGGAGTAAGCACCTGGAACAGCAGGGGAAGTTGGGAGAGCGTATCGTGCAGTGAGGTCTCGATGTTGCCGATGGAGGATTTGATGGCGCCCAGCGGTGTGTTCACCTCGTGTCCCACACCGGCGATGAGTTGTCCGAGCGCAGCCATTTTGGCGGATTCGATGATCTGCTGCTGGCTGCGTTTGAGGGTGGCCAGGGCCTCCTGCAGTTCGGCGGTCCGTTCGTCGACCTTTTTTTCCATGATGTTGTAAAACTGCGCGTTTTCGATGGAAATGGCCACCTGGGATGCCAGGACGGTGAGCAGTTCGAGCCGCTCCGGTGTGAACATGCCTTCGATGAGGTCGTTTTCCAGGTAGAGAATGCCGAGCAGTTTGCCGTAATTGAGGATGGGCATGACCAGCAGGGATTTGAGCTGTCTGGTTTTGACGTCCGTATCGCTGGTAAAGGCGCCTTCGTTGGCGGCATCGCCCAGGACCACGGTTTCCTTGGTCCGGACCACGTAGCGGATGATGGAAAGGGGCAGAAAGGGCGCCCTGTCCATTTCCAGTCCCTGCAGTGTCCGGATCTGGTTGGTCTGGGCGTCGCCTTCGGCCTGGACGATGATTTCGCCTTCCTGCTTGAGCAGGACCGCTCCCCGGCGCGCTCCGGCGCTTTCCAGCAGGATGCTCATGAGCTTTTCGAGCAGTTTGCCCAGGACAATCTCGCTGGAAATGGCCTGGGAGGCCTTGACCACTGTGGCCACGTCCAGCTGGGCGGAAAGCGATGTGGAGCTGGAACTGCGTTCGGAATAGTATTTTTCGATGCGCGAGGACTGCAGCAGTTTCGGGTAGCGTTGTTCCAGGCTGAGCACCTTGGCCTTGGCCCCCCACTGGTCGTAGAGGTAGACGGCTTCCTGCATGTAGCCGCTGGCCACGCGGTCATTGCCCAGTTTCATGAAATATTTGGCAAAGCATTCGCAGCACAGCCCTTCCAGAAACAGGGACTGCATATGCTGCGCCTCTTCCCTGGCCTGCGCGTAGGAGCTGATGGCGATGTCGTGGCGCTTGCGGTATCTGGCTTCTTCCGCCCGGTACAGCAGCAGCATCACGGTAAAATTCTGCGGACCGCATTTGGCCCATTTTTTTATTTTGCGTTTTCCCGAGGCCAGGATGCGTTTATAACGCCTTCTTTCCTTGGGGGAGAATTCGTCCATGGCCGCGAGGATGGCCAGGTTGGTGAACAGCGTATAGATGCTGAGGTTGTAGGTCGGATCCGCGATGACGTCGGAGTTCACTTCCGGACCGGTGGCCGCTTCCACGGCCGCGCGGTAGTTTTCATGAAAATAGTGCAGCACCACCCTGGTGGTGGCGTGGTAGAAATAGCCGCAGGTGGACGATACGTTGGAGTCGAAATAGGCTTTGGCCACGCGTTCCTCATGGCCGTTGTAGTCCAGGCAGTCGGGCTGCTTGATGGCGCCGGAGAGGTTCTTGAACAACGCGAGGTGGAGTTCGTGGATGTGATAGGGCTCGATCTGCACGACTTTTTTGGCAAAGCGGACTTCGCGGTCCGCCATGGCGATGACGTCGGCGATGTTTTTGGAGAGTACGACTTCCTGCCAGAAACCGAACATGTAGATGTAGGACGCCCAGAAATTCTCGCCCGTATTGGCCAGCTTCTGCAAGCCGATCTTGCGTGGTTCCAGCGTATCTGCCAGGGGCTGTTTCCAGAACATGGCAAAACTGGTGACCATGAAATAGGTGCGCGCTTCCATGGGCGGATTGTCAACGTATTTGAGATATTCCATGGCCAGCTTGCCGTATTTGTAGGCGGAGCCGGGAACGCCCAGCTTGGACCACAGCAGGCCGTAGCCCGAATAGATGAAGGAGGAGATGGAACTGTTGCCGTGCTGCATGGTCAGCTTATTCATACGCAGGATGACAAAAGGCAGCAGCAGCAGGCCCTGCAGATAGGTGGGGGCCACCAGTTCCTTGAGCAGACTCAGGATGCTCAGTACGTCGGGGTCCCTGGTCTGGGGCAGGGCCAGGAGATAGTCGGCATTTTTGCCGAATTCGGTGAACTTGGTGGAGACCAGTTCCAGGAGCAGACGCATGCGGCTGCACTTGCGCGGCAGATGTTCGTTGTAGAGGGACAGGGAGTCGATGGCGATGTCCACGGCCTTGTCCATCTGGCCGTCGCCGCCGTAGTAGAGGATCAGGATGTTGTTGATCTCGACCTGTTCCTCCCTGGTGGCGCAGCGTTTCAGCACCTGGTCCGCGCTGGCGATGCCCTCCTTGAATTTGCCGGTAAGAAACAGGGTTTCCGTGAGCCCCTTGTGGATGGCGAACATCAGCTCGTGGTCGTTCTCCCAGGCGCTTGGCTGCATATTGTCCGCGGCCACGGTAAAATAATGCAGGGCCGGAGAATAGGCCGTGGATTCCTTGGCGCGCTTGCCCACATGCGCATTGAGGGAAGCCACTACACGCCGTTCCTGCGGATCCGTCACCAGTGAAATGGATTTGTTGTAGTGCTCGAGCACGCTGAAGGCCATGGCGTCGAGGTCCTGGTCCTGGGCGGATTTGAGCAGCAGCCGGGCAATGGTGAGGTGCGTGGATTGCTTGCGGCTTTCTTCGATGAGCGAATAGGCGGCTTGCTGTACGCGGTCATGGAGGAAGCGGTCTATGGCTTCGGGGTGTTTTTCTCTGGAAAGAGCCAGCCGTTCGTCAAGGGTCTTGAGCTGGAGATGGCCGTCGCCCTGGGGCATGAGCAAACCTTCTGTCACCGCGGGCCAGAGGTTCTTGGCCACGGATTCGGCCGGTTCTTCGGCGATGATGGCCAGGGTGTTCAGGTCGAAACTGTTGCCGATGCAGGCTGCCAGACGCAGCAGATGCTGGGTGGCGTCGGGCAGGGTCTTCAGCTTTTTGACCATGAATTCCACAACGTTGTCGGTGATCTCCTGGGCCCTGATCTGGTCCACGTCCCAGGTCCAGCAATGGTTGGGGGCATCATAGACGAACAATTTTTCGTAGTGGAGATTTTTCAGAAACTGGATGACGAAAAAGGGATTGCCTCCGGTCTTTTCCATGACCAGCCGGGACAGGGGTTCCACGGATTCCGGCTCCGAATGTACGGTTTCGGAGATAAGCTGGTTGAGGTGCGGAACGTCCAGGGCGGAAAGGATGAGCGTGTGCACCTGAATGCCGGCCTTGCGCAACTCCTCCATGGAGATGATGAAGGGGTGCGTATGGTCTACTTCGTTGTCCCGGTAGGCGCCCATGAGCATGAGGTAATGGTTGCCTTCCGAACGCATCAGGGTGTTGATGAGGTTCAGGGTGGCGATGTCCGCCCACTGCAGGTCGTCCAGGAAGATGACCAGCGGATGCTCCTTGCGCAGAAAAACCCTGAGAAACTGGAGAAAGACGGTATTGAAGCGGTTCTGGTTTTCCTCGGTGCCGAGGTTGGGAACGGGAGGCTGCGGACCGGTGATCTTTTCCACTTCCGGGATCACGTCGATGATCACCTGGCCGTTGGGCCCCAGGGCTTCCAGGAGTTTTTCCTTCCAGGCGGCCAGTTCCTCCTGCGTCCCCCATGAGCAATTGCCGGAAGAGCCCCTGAAAGGCGCCGCAGATGGCGGAGTAGGGGATGTCCCGCTGGAACTGGTCGAACTTGCCCGAGATGAAGAACCCGTATTTTTCCACCAGGGGCTTGTGGATTTCGTTGACCAGGGCTGATTTGCCGATGCCCGAATACCCCGGCCACCATGAACATTTCCGCGCCGCCGTCCACGATGCGCGCAAAGCAGTCCTCCAGAATGCGGGTTTCTTCTTCGCGTCCGTACAGTTTTTGCGGAATCTGAAACTTGACCGAATAGTCGCAGCTGCCCACGGGGAAGGATTCGATATCGCCGGTTTTGGCGAGTTGCTTGCGGCAGCTGTCCAGGTCCCAGAGCAGTCCGCCGATGCTGTTGTAGCGGTCTTCGGCGACCTTGGCCATGAGCTTGAAAATGATGTTTTCAATGACAGGGGGCACGTCCCGCCGCAGACTGCGAATGGAGGGCGGAGTCTTGGCTATGTGGCAGTGCACCCAGCCAATGGCGTCTTCGGCCTCGAACGGATGGGATCCGCTGAGCACTTCGTACAGGGTGACGCCCAGCGAATAATAGTCTGTCCGGAAATCGATGCCGCGGTTCATGCGTCCGGTCTGTTCCGGAGACATGTAGGGAAAGGAGCCTTCCAGAGAGCCGGGGCTGACGGCTTCCTGCTTTTGCTGCTCCAGAAAGGAGGCCAGGTGAAAGTCGATGAGCCGGAGTTCGTTGCTGTTTTGATTGACCAGGATGTTGTTGGGATTCACGTCCTTGTGGATGATGCCGGATTCGTGCACCTTGCCGATGATGGTGGCCAGGGCTATGGCGTACTCCAGAAATTGCCGCAGGCCGATGGCGGACTTCCGGCTGATCTGGTGCAGGGTCACGCCTTCGAAGTATTCCAGTACCAGGGCAAAGCCGTCCTGGTAATTTTCCAGCGAGCAGACACGCGAAATGCCGTCCACCTGCAATTGCGACAGGACATCGTACTCGTATTTGATACGTATCATGTCCACATGCAGCGGATAGGGGGAATTGGGTAGTTTGACGGCCACCAGTTTGCCGTCGCTGCGTCGGACACCGCGATAGATCACGGTGCGCTGGCTTTCGAACAATTTGTCCTGAATGTCGATTCCGGCGAGTTCTTGCGTCATAAAGTCCTTCGGGGAGTCCTTTCTTCCATCCTTTGGGAAGTCCGTTTATTTGCAGACTACGGTGTTTCTGCCTTTTCTCTTGGCTTCGTACATGGCATCGTCGATGCGTCTGTTCAGGCTTTCAAGGTCGTCTTCCTGGCAGAATTCCGTGACGCCGAAACTGCAGGTCAGCGTGCCGATGCAGTCGAAACAGGCGCATTCGATCTGTTCGCGCAGTTTTTCCGAGATCTTCAGGCAGTTTTCCAGGGAGGTCTCGGGGAACAGGATGACGAATTCTTCTCCTCCCCACCTGGCAAGCGTGTCGCATTCCCTGATGTTGTCGGACACAAGGGCTGCCAGTTCTTGCAGAACGCAGTCCCCGGCATGGTGGCCGTAGGTGTCGTTGATGTTCTTGAAATAGTCGATGTCGAACATGGCCAGAGAAATGGGGTGGTTGTAGCGCTTGGAACGCCCTATTTCGGATTCCAGCGTATCGTTGAACTTCACCCGGTTGTAAATGCCCGTCAAAGCGTCGGTGGAGGCGCGTTTTTCCAGCTCCTTGTTGAGCCGGGCGAGTTCGCGGTTTTTTTCCTCCAGTTCGGCCGTACGGTCGCGGACTTCCTGTTCGAGAATCATCCGGAAGGAGTCAATGGTGAGGATGTCGGTATAAGCCCGCAGCGCCATGGTCATGGCGGTTTTGAACTTCAGGCTCGTCAGTTCGGTTTTTTCCTTGTAGTCGTTGATGTCGTACTTGGTGATGATCTCTTCTTCCGGAGCAAGCCCGGGCTGTCCGGTACGCAGGATGATGCGCATGAGCTTGTTGCAGAGATCTTCACGGATGAACTCGGCGACGGAAAGGCCGGAGTCGTCTTCTTCCATGACGATGTCCAGCAGAATCAGGGACGCGTCCGGATTTTCCCTGAGCAGCTTTTTGGCTTCTTCCGCGGAATAGGCGCTGAGAAATTCGAGCTTCTGCCCGTTGAATTCGAAGTTTCGCAGTACGTATTTTGTGACGACATGAACGTCTTCTTCATCATCAGCGATTATTACCTTGTAACTTTTCTTGCTTTCTGAATCTTGAAGTGGCTTGCTGCTGTCTGATTCTTTAAAAACAAGTTTGCTCATCTTGCTTCCTTTACTGCTCAATATTGAATTATTTTTGTGCAAACCGCATCTGGTTCGCAAATTCAGTCAATGTCGAATCCTCTGTTGACATAATCTTCAATGCTGCATCCGTGATGGTGGTGAAAGGCCTCGTGCAGCTTGTCGATGATGGAGTTTTCCACAATGGAGCCTGCGACCTCCACCAGCAGGATATAGTCGTCCTTTTTCAGCACCCGTACGAGTTCCAGCGGATCGAATTCCTTGAGCATGGCCTTGGCCATGGTTCCCAGCTCTTCACGGGTTACGCACAGGGTAAAGACTTTTTCGCAGAGGATTTTGTCCAGGCCGTCCGGGCCCTGGAACAAATTGATGAAGCGGTCCAGTTCGGATGCCGTGGCATTGGAAAGGAAATGGGTGACAATGGCATCGAGAAGCACTTCGAATTTTTCATGCTCGCGGTAATGGGGCACGGAACAGAGGCTTTCCTTGTCCAGGGTGTCGCTTCTGAGCAGTTCGCTGATCTGTCCGGAAAAAAACTGGTAGTTTTCCAGAATGAATGTCATTCCCCAGCCGCAGGGCGTAGTCCAGCAGCCCGCGTCTCCGATGAATACGACATGATCTTCCGCTATGCGCTGGGATTCGATGGACCCTGACGGATACCAGCCGTGCTTGAGTTCCTTGATTTCCATGTCGTGAAAATTAGTCGTGGATGGTTCCTGCCGGATGACCTTCATGTATTCCTTTTCCATGACATCCAGGGGCATGCGTTCTTTGCGCAGGTAAAACACAAAAGAAAAGGAACTGGATTCGTCGAGGATTTCATATTCGAAAACAGGCCTGCCGCTGGACATGGACGCGTCCGGGGCCATGCCGGGGTCCTTGAAGGTTTGCCAGAGCATGTAGTCGCCGACCTTCATGTCTCCCAGTCCATTGGGATGGGTTCCCACGCTGCCGTATACGGACCACCAGTAGTCGTTGGAACGGTTAATGTCGTATTTTTGCAGAACAGGTGAATTATAGCCTGACGCATCGATGAGAAGTCGCGTACGAACGGTGCCCTGGGAGGTTTTGACGCTGACAATGCCGTTGCCCAGGGAATGATCCTGGTAGGAGCATTGTTCCATGATGCTGCAGCCGTTTTGTCTGATGACGTCGGCCCAATGGGAGAGAACCGCGTGTTCGTCAACGTACGGATAGCGGTCAAAAAGCTTGGCTTCCCAATCCAGGTGGGAGGCGTTGGTTTTGGTCATGAATCTGGTTACGCCGTTGTAGGTGAAGGGCAGAACCTTTTTGTCCACGACATTGTACGGAACAAACCAGCTTTTTGTGGTTTTTCCGGTTTGATTTTTTTCGATGAGCAGAATGTCTTTGTCTGCGGAGAGTTCCGAACCAACGGCAAGACCCGCCGGCCCCCCACCGATGATGATCGCATCATAAACCTTGTTCATGTCCATGCTGTATCCCCCTATGACATAAACAGAGAATTTGATTTTACGAAGACGCTTGTAACGCGTTAGCAGGCAAAAAGTATTTTATATGTCATGGTTTGTTAAAATATGGTGACGCTGGAAAAGCTATTATATGAAGATTATCTATATTGAAAGCATCCGTTGACTATAAACACCTATAACAACAACGATGAAGCAGGATGAGCCGGAGTCCAGGACACGCAGCAGGCAGTTGCTTCTTAGTAGGGATGTAAACTTACTGGGTATATGAGTATTCATTTGTACAAATGAATACATATTTTTTAGATGCAATTATGGATAGAGTCAAGCTGATTCTGCTGGCTGGTGCGGCCTGAAACAGTTGAACAGAGGTATTCGGAGGTTGAAAGGCAAGGGAAAAAAACGCATTGAAACGGATACTCGCAGGCGGAAAAACAATCTACGGGCATGAACGTACGCAGGGGTAAGCAGGTTGAAAATGCGAGGCCCGGCAAGTACGCCGGCCAGGCCTCTTTTTTGGGAGCAAGGCCGGTGCTAGAAATTGTTTACCTGGTACTTGGCCTGTAGTTCGTCCACGAGTTGTTTATTCTCCTGCATGAATGCATTCAGTTCCTGGATTATCTGCGGGTGCTTGATGGTGGAAAGGAAATAGTCGGATTTCGTGTGGGGCAGGTTGGGATCGAATTCCAGTTTGCCTGTCATGTTGAGAACCTGTCCGATCTGATAGTTGGCCACGGCAACGTTGGAATATGCGCCGTCCACGCGGCCGAGCGCGGTTTTTTTGAGCAGCGCCTGATAGTTGTCGTTTTCTTCCAGAGTGATTTTGCCGGCCTTGACGTCGCCGAGATATTCCCAGGGAGTGAAGCCGGTTATCAGTCCGAGGGTTTTGAGCTGGGATTTGTCCATGCCCTTGTGTTCGGGGGTGACGAGCACGCCGTCAATGTAGGCATTGACCGACTCGGAGTAGACGATGGTCTTGCCCTTGCGGACGTCGGCGCTCCAATACGGATTGTCGGGAAATTTGAAATCCAGCTCGCCGTCCACAAAAGACTTGAAAAGGCGGTTGATGGGCAGGGCGGTGTAGGTGAAGGTGTAACCTTTGCTTTTGGCAAAGGCATCCAGCAGATCTCGGGCATATCCTTTGTATTCGCCATCGGCCCCGGCATAGAGCGGATAGTAGTCGATATTCTCCACGCCCACAGTGAAACTCTGCGCCTGCGCCATGCTGGCCGTACTTAATAATACCATGACGGCAAGACAACGGATGAGATGCTTGATCATGTGTGTTCCTTTGAAGTTAGGTGTTTTTCAGGTCCGATACGAGACGGTTCAGACTCGTAGTCAGTCCGGTGAGTTCGTCGAGAGCGCTGACGGCTTCGTTCATACCGTCGGCATTTTCCCGTGCCACGCGATTGATCTCCTCCACTGAAGAGGCGATCTCTTCCGCGGCCACGGATTGCTCTTCCGCTGCCGCGGCAATATGACGAATCTGATCCGAAGTGACGGCGGCGACCTGCCTGATGCCGTCCAGGGATTCGCTGGTGTGAGAGGAGAGTTCTGTTGCCTGGAGAACGGCCTTGGCCACATCTCCGGTAATGTTCAAGCTGCGGTTGGTTTCCTTCTGAATGTCCGTGATGGATCTGGAAACGTCCTTGGTGGCGCTCATGGTTTTTTCGGCCAGTTTGCGCACTTCGTCGGCAACAACGGCGAATCCTCTTCCCGCTTCGCCCGCACGGGCGGCTTCTATGGCGGCATTGAGCGCCAGCAGGTTCGTCTGGTCGGCGATGTCGTTAATGACGTTGATGACGCTGCCGATGTCGCCCGCCTTGCCCTGAAGCCGCTGCATGTTCGCCTCGAGCTCCAGCGCCCTGTCGTTGACCGTACGGATGGCCAGTACGGACTCGTTGACCACGTCGTGACCCGTGGTGGCCTGGCTGCTGGTTTCCTGAGCCTGCTCCGAGGCCTGATGCGAGCTTTTGGCCACTTCCATGACCGTGGAGTTCATTTCGTTCAGAGAGGCGACAGCACCGGTAATGCTGCGGCGCTGTTGTTCCGTGCCATCTTTGACGCCGTCGACCTGATGGGCAAGCTCCTGGGTGAACGAGGTGATTCTGCGCACCATGTCTTCCAGCGTGTCGGCTGCCTGAACCATGCCCTCTTTTCTGGAACGAAAGGCTTCTTCCCTGGCAATTTCCGCCTGTTTTCGCTGGTGTTCGGCCTTTTGGGCATTGTCCTGGGCTTCCTGTTCCTTCTGGCGTACTTCGGCAATGGTCTCACTCAGGTTGCAGATCATCTGGACCAGCGTTGTCCTGAGTGTGGCGAGCTCCCCGCAGAAAAGGCCTGCCGGCTCGCTGCAGGCGAGATCGCCGTTGCCCGCTTTTGATGCCAGGATTTCCAACTTGTTCAACGGAACCACCAGTACTTTGCGAAAAGCGAGATAAATGCCTGTCAGCATGATGCAGTCAATGAGCAGTACGGCAAGGATGGTCTGCCACATCAGCGCGTTGAGTCGTTCTTTCAGAAAACGGTCCGTGGTATATACTTCCAGGGTTCCGAGTTTTTTGTCTCCCTTCAGAATGTCCGCAACAATGGGTTGCCCATGGTCCGGGGCGGACCAGTCTTTGCGTACGGGAACGGGCTTCCAATTTTTGTCGCGTGTGATTCCGGCAAAAAAGGATTGTTTTTCGACACCTTCCCATACAGCTATGCCCTTGATGTTCTGGTCGGAAATCTCGCTGGAAAGCACCGGGATCGCAAGCTCGATGTCGATGTTCCACAACGCGCCCGAGAGATTGAGCTGTAACCGTTCAACAGCGTTGGAAGTGGATTGGTTCAGCGTTTCCTCCATGCTGGCGCGTGTGCCCGCGTAGTTGTAGATGCCCAGGATTCCCAAGAAAAAAGTCAGGAAAAATACAAGGATAAAATTTACAATTAGCGAAATAGGTGTATTTTTCAGAGTCATGCATTTCCTCCCAAAATTCCCGCTTAGATAGAAGAGAGGAGGTAACAGAATGAGGGCGAAAATGTTACATTACAATAGTAATGTTCATTTACTGATATTGACTGGTATTTGTGTCAGGAAAAAGAACTACTGGATGTCTCTTGAAACTTACATTCTCAACATTATGAACAAATTTGTTTAATGTTCGAATTGATTCGTATTGTATTTACCGTTTGCAGCTTTAAATGATAAAAATTAATAGTACAAAAGAATAAACTGTTGTTCGCAGAAAATGACAGTATTACACGAATAAGAAATAACAGATTAGTATCAGAAATAATGAAAGGTGGGAAAGGTGTAGCTGTGCATCAACCCGCAGGTTCCCTGTCACAATGGAAAGCTTGGGTTTGTTCTGCAGCGTCCAGAGCGGTCAACAGAGTGGCTTCCGAGATGATGAGCAGATCATACCCCTTGGCACGAAGATCCATTGCTTTTTCAATTTTCCGTCCGAAGGTCCGGAACTTCCAGCTTGGGCTGGCCATGGCGCCCACCACCACATAATCGGTTTTGCCCGAGGGAAAGGATGCTATCAGTCCCCCCAGACGTCTGATTCGGGGAATCAGCCAGGATGACCTGCTGCCCGAGGCGAAATGCCCTGTGGGACAGAATACCGTACCGTGTATGGGGATCGCTCCTCCGGGGTCATTCAGCATCAGGCTGGCGGAATAATCGTTGTAGTCGCAGACGCCTGTAAAACCAACCAGACCGGCCACCACCGGCAGCAGTTTGGAGCAGTTCTCCGGGGCAAAGGGATCCTGTCCGCAGTCCCAGTGATTGTTGCAGAAGGTGTTGATCCTGTTTGCGAAATCGTCAAGAAGGGCGTGTTTCACGGCAGGGGCGTTGTCCGCGAGCCAGTCCGTGAGCCTGTCCAGATCCTCTGGTCCGAGTAGATTGTCTTCCACAATCCCCTGGCAGAGCTCCAGGAGTTCGCTGATTTTTTCGTCGCAGTGCTGTTGTTGGATTTGTTTCAAGATCGTGCTTCGGTCGGGCGCGGTTATTCATGTACAGGCAAAGCCGACATGGTCGTGCCGACCTCCTTTGTTGTGGTGTATTTTTTAACGGCCGACAAGTTTTGTCTGAGTAAGTTTCATGGAAATAGAAATAGCGCGTCCTGATGGCGCACCAGCGGATGCTGCGAAGCAAAAAAAGCATCCCTGGCCGTCGGCACGGCGAGGGATGCTAGGGGCAGCAATGCGGTTTCAGCTCAGCAATCGACCATGGTCATGCCGAGTCCGGCTGTGCCCATTTCCTTGAAAGGCTGGGGCAGGGCTTTGCCGGTCTGGAGCATGGCCATGATCACGCGGTCCAGATCCTCCCAGTGCTGGGAGATGATTTCGTTTTTGGCCATGAGAAAGGCGTTGTAGGCCTTGAGCGCGCCAAAGGCGTTGCGTTCGATGCAGGGGATCAGTACGAAGCCGCCCACCGGATCGCAGGACATGCCCAGGTGGTGTTCGAGAGCGATGGTGGCGGCCACTTCTGTGACCGCAAGCGATGCTCCGGAGCCGTACGCGGTCATGGCCGCGGCCATGGAGGAGGCAACGCCGATTTCCCCCTGACAGCCTACTTCCGCACCTGCCACACTCGCGTTGTTTTTGCAGAGAAAACCGACCAGGGCCGCGGCCAGCAGCCCTTTGCGCATGTTTTCGCGCGAAAGCTTGAGGTGCTCTTTCATGATGCGTACCAGAGGGGGCATGGTTCCGGCCGACCCCAGGGTGGGGGACGTGACGGCCAGACGTCCGGCGGCGTTGCCTTCGGACACGGCCAGCGCATAGCTGCTCACCAGTTGCATAAAGCCGTCCTGAGGGCCCATTTTCTGCGCCTGTTCATAAATGTGCCTGGCCTTGCGATGGAACTCGAAAGGTGCGGGCAGCAGCCCTTCTTCCTTGAGTCCCAGATCTATGCCGTCGAGCATGGTATTCAGTACGAGGTCCAGGTGGGCGTTGATACTGGTTTCGTTGCTGCCCATGATGGCCATTTCATTTTCAAGCATGATTTCATGCAGTTGTTTGTTGTGTTTTTCGGCCAGCGCACGGAAAGCTGTCATGCTGCCGTATACGTGGGCAGGATCACCGCGCTTTTCCTCTGGCTGTCCGTTCCAGGAATAAAAGCCGCCGCCCGTGGAATAGTACTCGCGTTCCACCAGCACTTTGCCCTGCTTGTCCACCAGTTGCATTACCAGCGTATTGCTGAAGGGATAGTCATGCTCGACCTTGTCCCAGACAACCGTGTCCGGATGGCTTACTGCGAACTTCTTGCCCTTGATGGTTATCGTATGCGTCTTGTTTTCATCAGCCAGGTCATCCATCACTTTGGGATCACAGGTCTCGGGGCTTTGTCCGAGAAGCCCGGCCAGGATGGCCCTGTCCGTCCGGTGTCCTTTGCCTGTGGAAGACAGACTGCCGTATAGGTGTGCCTTGATGGCCGATCCAGCGTCGAGCGTGGCCTTGTTTTCCTCGGCCAGCAGGGCGCGGAAGTTGCTTGCTATGCGCAGCGGAGCCAGAGTGTGCGAACTGGATGGACCGGGGCCAACCTTGAAAAGATCGGTGATGGACGTGCTGATGCGTCCGGCTGGAGGGCCCGCATAGCATGTTCCCTTGGGGAGATTGGGGAAGTCGGATGCGGGAATGCCCCGCGCCTGGGCAGGGACCGAGTTGAGCAGGCCGACTCCGGCAGTGGTCAATGCCGCTGCTTTGAGAAATAAACGCCTATCCATTGTACGACTCCTTGTATGGCGTGATACTGGAATAGTTTGTTGGAACAGAGCCCTGGAAGGGACTATTGTTCCAGTTAAAAGAATATCATGGAACGGTCACCTGGAGAAAGCAATATGAACCAGTGGAATCAAAACAAGAAATTTCCAGAATACAGTCGGACAGAAGAGTTGCTGGGGGATGGCAAAAGTGCTTTTGGCCCTTCTAAAGCCGGATAGTTTTCATCGCCCGCAGGGAGCTGGCCTGATTCGATATTGAGAACACAGATCCGTGAGCTGTTTTTCTCTGGGAAAACAAGGTAACCCGTTTCCAGAATTGATTTTTACAAGGGTTATGGAGTAGCCTGTTCGAAATTGCTGCTGGAATAAAACCATAACGCGGACAGATGTCTTCAATGCCGCGTACGTATTTTTTACAAAAGGAAAAATTATTAAACGCGCAGTAATCCGGTATTCTGAACAGTGATCCGGAGAATCAGTATTGCTGCATCTGGTGCTTCGCTATCTGAATTGTGTGATAAAAGAGTAATGTAAACAGTAATATTTATTTATAATCAGCATATGATAGATAATTATTTTATAAAATTATTGCTGTATTGTTTATTGTAGAGAATTTTTTGGATAGATCAAATGTAAATAAAGAGCCAATATAGAAAAGATTCATCTCTGGACTATTAACTGTATCAGAGGTATTATGAATAAAAATGTTATAAGTTTTAAATACGGAACATCAAGTTCCAAATGTTGATAAAATAAAAGATTCTCCTGATCATTCCTCGATATTCATGTCCGATGTGGAAGATCGGATTCAAAACGCAACAGGAGGCCCCGCATGCCGCAGTTTGCTGCCAACTTGTCCACGATGTTTACGGAAGAGCCCTTTGAAAAACGTTTTGCCGCGGCCGCACAGTGCGGCTTCAAAGCGGTCGAATGCATGTTTCCCTACGTTATTTCTCCCGAGTCCGTAAAAGCCCTGCTGGATGAAAACGGGCTGCAGATGGTGCTGTTCAATCTGCCTGCCGGTAACTGGGAACAGGGAGACCGGGGACTCGCTGCCCAACCAGGGCGGGAGGGCGAATTTGCCGAGAGTCTGGATCGCGCGCTGGCCTATTGCCAGGCCACGGGCTGCTCCATCGTACATGCCATGGCCGGGCTTGTGCCGGAAAACGGAAACCCGGATCAGATGGAAGCCGTTTACAGGAACAACCTGCTGCGCGCGGCGGATTTTTTCCAACCCCATGGGGTCACGGTGGCCATGGAGGCCATCAACCAGCGCAGTATGCCGGGCTATTATCTGCGGACGCTGCAGCAGGCCGCAGGCTACATCAACGAAATCAACAGGCCCAATCTGAAACTGCAGTTTGATTTTTTTCATGTGCAGATGGAAGAAGGCTGTGTTTCCCTTAAGTTCAAGGAATATTTCCCCCTGATTGGCCATTGTCAGCTGGCCGGGGTGCCGGAAAGGCACGAACCCGACAGCAGTGAACTGGATTACAAGTTCATTTTTGAACTGGTCGATTCGATGCAATACGCGGGATTCATCGGCTGCGAATACATTCCAGCCGCGGATACGCGCGCCGGCCTGAGCTGGCTTGCTTCCCTCGGTGGCATCTGAATCGCTCGCAAACACGAATAGTACCCAGGAGGATACGCCATGCGTATTGGTTTTATTGGTTTGGGAATCATGGGCAAGCCCATGTGCAAGAATCTGCTCAAGGCCGGATACGATGTGATCTGTTTCAACCGTACGCGTTCCAAAATGGAGGACGTGGTGGCTGCCGGTGCAACCGGAGCCGATTCCATTGCCGAGCTTGCCAAACAAAGCCAGGTCATCATCACCATTGTGCCTGACTCCCCCGAGGTCATGGAAGTGGCCCTGGGAACGGGCGGTATTCTGGAAAACGCCGCGTCAGGAACCATTCTCGTGGACATGAGTTCCATAGCCCCTCTGGCAAGCAAGGAGATCAGCGAAAAGCTTTCCGCAAAAGGCATCCGTATGGTGGATGCGCCTGTCAGCGGTGGCGAAGCCGGAGCCATCAACGGAACCCTTTCCGTCATGGCGGGTGGAACGCAGGCTGATTTCGACGAGGTCAAACCCATCTTGGAAAAAATGGCCGCCACCGTGACCCGTGTGGGTGACATCGGCGCGGGCAATGTCGCCAAACTGGCCAATCAGACCATTGTAGCCGTGAACATTGCGGCTCTGGCCGAGGCCCTGACCATGGCCGCCAAGGCAGGTGCCGATCCCGAGGTGGTCTTCCAGGCCATCCGCGGCGGGCTGGCCGGTTCCAAGATCATGGAAGCCAAAGCTCCTATGATGATCGCGCACAACACCACTCCCGGCTTCAAGCTGCATTTGCATCTCAAGGATCTGAAGAACGTCCAGGAAACAGGCCACGGCATCAACATGCCCATGCCCATGGTTTCGCAGGTCATGGAAATGATGCAGAGTCTTATGACCGAAGACCTGGGCGAGGCCGATCACAGTGCCCTGATCCGGTTTTATGAGAAAATATCGGGTGTTTCGCTGTAACCAGCGTAGTACGCCTGATGGTACGGAAGACGGCCCGGTATTGTCCGGGCCGTTTTGTTTTCTGCGAAGCGTTCGAAGTTCGTACGCAGCGTATCGGAAACGAACAACGCTATTCTGATCTGTTGACTTTTTTTGCCCGGATTGCGGCGTCTCAGGGGGGGCGAGATAATTGGCATTGTTCTGGCACCTACTTCAGTGCAACGGGTTTCGGACACGGACAACTACAGCAGACATGCATAAAGATGCATCCGAAAACCCGAATTCCACACGGAGAGTGCTCCAGTGGGCCGGAGCACTCTCCACTAATGCTATTTCTCGACCTGGCTCTCTTCCTCTTCCGGTTGTTCGAAGATGGCGTCGTAGCGCTGCTTGAATTCCGCAAACCGTCCTTCGCTGATGGCCTGGCGTACGCCGCGCATCATTTCCAGGTAAAAGGAGATGTTGTGGATGGTGTTGAGCCTGTAGGAAAGCAGTTCGCGCGAGACATACAGGTGGCGCAGATAGGAGCGCGAGAAGGTCCGGCAGGTGTAGCAGTTGCATTCGGGATCCAGCGGCTCTTTGTCGTCACGGTATTCGGCGCGTTTGATGTTGATCTTGCCCTGTGAGGTGAACAGCGTGCCCGTACGGGCGTTGCGTGTAGGCAGTACGCAGTCGAACATGTCCACGCCCTTGGATACGCCGTCCAGAATGTCCGTGGGGGTGCCCACGCCCATGAGATAACGGGGCTTTTCCTGTGGCAGCAGGGGAGTGGTCATGCCCAGTATGCGCCGCATCTCGCCTGTCTTTTCCCCAACGCTGAGACCGCCGATGGCAATGCCGTCAAAGGGGATGGCACAGATTTCCTTGGCGCTGCGTTCACGCAGCTCCGGATAGAAGCCTCCCTGAACAATACCGAACAGCAGCCCCGGCCCGGCGCCCTTGGGATAGGCCTCGCGGCTGCGTTCAGCCCAACGGGTGGTCAACGCCACGGATTTTTCCGTGTAGTCGAAGCTCGATCCAAAGGCCACGCATTCGTCCAGGACCATCATGATATCCGAGTTGAGATTACGCTGGATCCTGACCACACCCTCGGGATCGAAGAAATGCTTCGAACCGTCGATGTGGGATCGGAACGTGACTCCCTGGTCCGTGACCGTACGCAATTGCGCCAGGCTGAAGACCTGAAATCCGCCGCTATCCGTGAGAAAGGGGAGGTCCAGGGAAGCGAACCCGTGCAGTCCGCCCATATCGGAGATCAGCTCGTCACCGGGGCGCAGATGCAGATGGTAGGTGTTGCCCAGGACAATCTTGGCGCCCAGTTCGTGCAGGTCCCGAGGATCCAGTGATTTGACGCTGGCCTGCGTACCTACGGGCATGAATATGGGGGTGGGCACGACGCCGTGGGCGGTCATCAACTCGCCTAGACGGGCAGCGCCGTCAGTGGCCAGAATGGAGAAATCGCCAGGAGCGGATACGGTGTGTTCAGTCATGTTGGGAAAGTCCGAATTTGCTTTTTAATCGTTGTTTGATAGGGCCCAGGGCATCGAGAACCGGTGCCAGGGTTCTGCGCGCCAGCAGGCGTCCTGCCAATTGAAATATCAGTGCGAAACACAAAAATCCGCAGCAGATGGCGAACAATGCGCCAAGCAACGGATGCTGTACGGGCAAATGCTTTGCGTACTGCATTACATACCAGGAGGGGATTACTGCAATGACTGAAACAGTTGTTGCAGCCACAAGAGTACGTCCCAGACCGGTAAATCCTCCAGAGCCCCATTTGCGCCACCAGAACCAGCTCAATGTCAGCGTATAGAATACGACTGAAAACGCGCTGGCGCCGGCAATGCCGAAAGCGCCCCAGAGATGCGTCAGCGTATAGTATACGGGGAGCGTCAGCAATGTTGCGCCCGTACCTATCAGTGCAGGGGTGAGCGTGTCCTTGCGCGCGTAATAGGCCCTTCCCACGATCTGCTGAATGCCCCAGCAGAATACGCCGAGGAGCATGATCTGCAGACAGATGGCTGTTTGTTCGGTGGCCAGTGCGGAAAAACGTCCCTGCTCGAAAATGAACTGGATGATGGGATCAGCGGCCGCGATCATCCAGATGGAGAGTGGCAACAGAAAAGCAACAGTGGCGCACAGCGCTGACTGGAGCGTATCGTTGAACTCGGTTTCCTTGCCCTGGGCCACCAGTCTGGCCAGAAAAGGGTAGGAGGCCACGCCCGCGGCCTGGGCCACGACTCCGACGGGCACGAGCATGATCCTGCGCGCGTAATTGAGCCAGCTTACCGCGCCTTCCGTGGTCATGGAACCGAAAAAGCGCAGGAACTGTTCGTCCAGAACCACCACGGACTGTCCGATCATCAGCGGCAAAGCCAGCAGAATAAAGAGCTTCAATCCCGGATGCCGGAAAACCAGACGAAAGTTGAAGCCTTTGGCTCCCTTAATCGCCGCCACCATGGGCAGCAGAAAGTTGCCCAGAAACGAACCGATCAGCACTCCCCAGCAAAAGCCTTCCATTCCTTTGGAGATCATCAACAGTCCGCCGATGATGATGCATCCATTATAGATGAGCGGCATCAATGCGGGAACAAGGAATTGCTTGCGCAGGTACAGCAACGCTGTAAAGCAGGACCCGAGGAGAAAGCAGATCTGGGCAGGCAGAATGATACGCAGAAAATAGGCGAGCCGCAGTGTGGCTTCCTCGGTGAATCCAGGTGCGATCAGATGGGCCAGCTGCGGGGCCAGCACCATGGCGCAAGCAGTCAGAAAGGTTATGAGCAGGCCGCACCAGGTGAGTACCGTGGAAAAGAAGCGCCAGGCGTCGTTTTCGTCCCTTTCAAAATAGTCCGACAGCAGTGGTATCAGTGTTATGGAAAAGTATCCCCCGGCGAGCAGGTAATTGATGAAGTCCGGGACTACAAAGGAGACAAAATAGATGTCTGACTCCAGCGACGCTCCATAGTAATAGGAGATAACCTTGTCGCGGATAAGCCCCATGAAGCGTGACAGCAGAATGCTCAACGCCATAAGAGCGGCTGCCAGTCTCAGGCTTTGTGATTTGTTGAATACGGGTGTCATCTGATAGCTTCTCGGACTGTCTGCGGTGTGTTTTCGATCTCAAGTGCGAAGGGAGTATGTCGGAAAAAGGATGAGAACAAAAGCAAAAAAAAAGGGCCGTCCGAAGACGGCCCCTGTGATTACTCAGGCAATCGTACGTGAATACGTTTGCTTAGTTAACTGCGGCACCTACGTGCTCAACAGCCTGGACGTAACGCCAGTTGGACAGAGTCTGAACGTCGTCAACATAACCCCAACCGCTGTCCTGAGTGCGGTTCATGAGGGTACCGTTGGAGTTCAGGTTCCAGTAAGCGATCTTGCCGTTGGCGGAACGGAACCACAACAGACGATCCATGCCGTCGTTGCCGCCCTTGATGTAGCTGCTGCTCATGATCTGAACCATGGACCAACCGGTGTTCATGGTCTGATCGCTGATGTAACCCCAACCGCTACCCTGGGTGCGGTCTTTCAGGTTGCCATTGGAGTTCAGAACCCAGTAAGCAACTTTACCGTTGGTGGAGTTGTGGTACAGGATCTGTCTCTGGCTGTTGCCAGGATTGTCGTGCAGCATCTCAGCGCGCCAAGCGGTGCCGATGGAATTGGTATCAGTCCAGGCCCAGCCGCTGTCTACGGTGCGGTTAGCGAGCTTGCCATTGGAGTTCAACTTCCAGAAAGCGCTCTTACCGGTGGTCTGTTTTTGCCAGTAAATGTCCATGGTGCCGGCGGCTGCTTTGGATTCTTGCCCCAAAAGCACTACGGTCATGGCCACTACGGCGCAAAGTGCTACGATTTTACCAAACTGCTTCATCATAATCATTTGCTGCTCCTTTTTTTGTTGAAATAGTTTCCTTTCAAACCTAAGCTTTGCTCTACCGCCCCGATCACGATATTGGATATATAGTCCCATAGACGGAAAGCTGTCAACCCAAAAAAGCCTTTTTTCCTGTTTTTGCCCAATGTTTTGATAGAATCTCCAGGCCCCTGGGACCAATTCCATCTCGACACGAACAGAGCCAAGCTTTGCCAACTTGATGGTATTTTTTAGGCCAAAGTCTGAAAAATAACATTCTGAAATCTTGTGCACCTTCTTTCGGTGAAAGTCAACAGATTTTGAATTCGAGACCTCTTCATTTTCCTGCTGAAAGTGAGTGTGACGACGCAGTGTTGCCTAAAAAAAATCGAATTTTACGGATCAGGCCCTCTGCTTCATTTAGTTGATTGAAAGACAGCTTTTTTGATGGCATTTCCAAAGTTGAATATCGATAATTAAAAAGAGCATTGGAAGCAGCCTTGTCTGAGCACTTCAGCTTTTTTCCACGTATCTGTATGACGTCGAACAAAATATTCCGGACAAAAGAATACTGTGTTTTGTAAATCGGAGCAACGTAGACTGGTGGTCGTGTTTCCTTCGTACGACCACTGGATTCTGGTTCTGGAGACGGCAAACTCATGCGGTTCTGGCGCATTGCAAAGACATTTTACTATGGTCATGGAATGTACCATGGCCGAACTGCTGTATGACGGTGTGTCAGGAGTGTGTCCGCATCCCTGGAAAAGCTTTGCCCCGGAGCTCTGGACCTGCCCGGCGGTTCGAGCTATACCCTTGTCACCATATAATAAGGAGTGCGTATGAAAGACCAGCAGGTCAAAGATATGTTCAACCGAATTGCTTTTTCGTATGACTTCCAGAACAGCGCGTTGTCCATGAGACAGGATGTCGGCTGGAGGAAGAAGCTCGCCCGCATGCTGGATGTGAAACCAGGGGATGTCATCCTGGACGCGGCAGTGGGAACCGGCGAAGTCGCTCTCGAGATCTTGCGGCAGCGGTCCGGTATCCGGGTTGTCGGCGTGGATTTTTCCCAGGGCATGCTGGAAAAGGCCGCTTTGAAAAAACCGCTGCGGTTCACCCGCCGTTTTGATCTGCTTTGTGGGGACTGCCGCCGTATTCCCTTGCAGGACAACACGGTGCAGTGCACCACCATGGCTTTCGGATTGCGTAACATCGAAGAGCGGCATCTTGCCTTGAAGGAAATCTTTCGCGTACTGCGTCCCGGCGGTAAACTGCATATCATGGAATTCGGTATCCCTGATAATTTCGTCATGAAGCGTTTGTATCGATTCTATTTCGATCATATTCTGCCGCCCGTGGGCAACATGCTCTCCAAAACAAACTTCGCGTATTCGTATCTTGTCGAATCCGTGGATGCCTTTCCGGGCGATCAGGAGTTTCTCAATGAGATGTCCGAGGCAGGCTTTACGCCCGAAGGCTGTACCAATCTGACCTATGGTGTTGCCAAAATATTTACCGGCATCAAAAAATAAAGCATTGCCCGATTGTTGATGTTCGTCTTATACTCTTAATGTGTCTCTTTTGGTTGTGATGAATCTGGAATAGCTTATGAATGTCAATTTTCCCGAACGGCTGTGGTGCAACAGTTTTTTGCGGCGAGTGGTGCAACGGCGCGAGGTGGCCTACTGGGCTTCCCTGGGCGGCGTTCCCGCAAATGGTGTGTTTGTCGAAATCGGCTGCGGCAACGGCGCCGGAGCCATGATGCTGGCCAGAAGGTTCAAACCGCGCGCAATGTTTGCCTTTGATACGGATCCGGCCATGCTGGCCCTGGCCAGAAAGCGTCTGACTCCCGGCTGTCCCGTACAGTTTCTGCAGGCCGACGCGCAGTATTTCCCTATTCAGAGCAACAAAGCGGATGTGCTGTTCAATTTTGGAATAATCCACCATCTGGAGGACTGGGCCAAGGGCATCCATGAAATAGGCCGAGTGCTCAAACCGGGCGGAGCGTTTTATTTTGAGGAGATCTTTCCGCCGCTGTATGCAAACGCCATCATGAAGCGGCTGGTGTTGCACCCCACGGAAAACCGTTTTTACGGCCCGGAGTTCAAAAAAACGCTGGTGGCGGCGGGGCTTCGGCTGCAACCCGGCTTCAAGGAATCCAGGTTTGGCCTTGTTGGTGTAGCCCGTAAGGAGGCTTGAGCCTGGCGCGTACCATGGGCGACAACCCGTTCCTGCCCGCATTGATACTGGACCGGAGCAAAACAGCTGATATTTTTGAAATTCACCATTTCGCAGACGTTTTTTCCAGGAGCAGAAGCATGCGTTCGACTTTCCCCCAGTCCTTGTCTTTTTCCAATCTCCGGTTGTATCTTGCTTTGTCCCGTACTCCGCATGGCATATTGGATCTGGCCACTCCTTTTCTGACCATGCTGCTCTGGCTGGGTGGTTTTCCTCCTTTCTGGGTGGTTTGCGTAGGCCTGTTCACGGTATTCGCCGGATACACGGCCGTCTACGCCGTCAATGACATCGTGGATTTCCGTACGGATCAGAAAAACGCCGATGCCGCCAACGAGCAGACCGGCGAAGGCTACCTGGACGCCATTTTTATTCGCCATCCGCTGGCACAGGGCCATTTGCGCATGTGGCAGGCCGTGTGCTGGGCGGCTTTCTGGAGTCTGGCGGCTCTGGCCGGAGCCTGGATTCTCAACCCGGTCTGTGCCGGACTGTTCGTGCTGGGCGTGGTGCTGGAAACCATCTATTGCAAGCTGCTCACCGTGACCTACTGGCGGGCCATGATCAACGGCGTGGTCAAAACCCTTGGCCCTCTGGCCGCGGTGTTGGCCGTGGATCCCCATCCGGCCTCCTGGTACCTGGCGCTGGTGTTCTTGTGGGTGTTTTTCTGGGAGATCGGCGGGCAGAACATCGCCGCGGACTGGTACGACATCGAGATGGACAGCGATCAGAATGCCCGGACCATACCCGTGGCGCTGGGCAAGGAAAAAGCCGCCCGCCTGCTGGTAGGCAGCCTGGCCATGAGTCTGGTGCTCAATTTCATCCTGTTCCTGGCAGCACCGCTGCATGTGCCTCTCTGGCTGGCCCTGGTGGCTCTGGTCGTCGGCATCTGGCTCTGTCTGCTTCCAGGTCTCAAGGTCTGGCGCAGTCTGGATCGCCGGGACACGTCCGTGCTGTTCAACCGCGCCAGCTATTACCCGGCAGCCATGCTGCTGCTCGCACTTATCGCGTTGATTTAGCAAGCGTACGACAGTCGGGCTGCATACGCCGTACGAATTGCCGGGGATTTCAGGATTGTACTGCCCCGGAGTCGGCAGGGGTGGTACGGAATGCGCTGCCTGATTTCAAATTTCCAGTTCCGTTTCCTGGGTGGCGGCGAAGCAGCGTATGTCGGCACCCAGTTCCGAAATTATCTGCCGGCATTTCATTACGATCTGCAGCAGTTGCGAATCATGGCGGTCCTGGTTGTGATGAAAGAGGCAGAAGCGTTTGACCTCTGCGGCCACCGCCAGGTCCAGGGCATCCTGAAAGGTGGAGTGCCCCCAGCCTTTGGTCTGGGAATATTCGGCCTCCGTATATTCGGCGTCGTGGATCATCAGGTCGGCATTGCGGCAGAACTCCACATATTCCTCAAAACTTTTACCGCCGCGATGCGTATGGCGCAGTTCGTTGTCCGTAAGCAGGACAACGGTGGCGTTGTTCGCATCCCGGAATTTGTATCCCAGCCCCATGTTGGGGTGGCTCAGTGGAATGGTGGCTATTTCCAGCCCGGCAATTTCCCGCCATTCGTTGGTCATGCAGGTGGTTTGAAAATCAATGCGGCCCTGGATGGCTTCATAGGGAACCGGAAAGTATGGCCCGGCCATGGTCTTGGAAATCAGGCTCTGCATGTTGCCCTGTTCCATGGGGCAACCGTACAGGCGTATGCAGGTGTCCGGTTCGTGCAGAGGTTTGAAAAAGGGAAAGCCGAGGATATGGTCCCAGTGGGAATGGGTGAAAATCATGGTGAAATCCCGGCGACCTTCCTGCATGAGCCAGTTCCCCAGTCTGCGTATGCCGGATCCGGCGTCGACTATCAGAATCTCGTCGTTTGCTCCCCGTAATTCCAGGCAGGTGGTATCCCCCCCGAAAGTGACATACTCCGGTCCGGATACAGGAATCGAGCCGCGCGCACCCCAGATGCGTATTTTCATATTTCCATCTCCAGCAGGCTGCATGGCCGGAATCGGCCATATTGTCTTTACTGCGACATGTTCTATAATAGTAGTACAAATGGAACGCAGTTGTCACTCCAAAGAGAGTTGTCGGAGTCTGTCCGGAAAGCGCCTCTGCAAGAGCATTACTGCCTGAATGATGATCAAACCCGAAATTGAGGATGGATGCATGCCCTTATTGCAAAGCGGTACAGGTGCGGACCTGCCGCCCGAGGCCTACGGCATGGACGACGTGGTCCTGGAAAAATACGCTGAGTTGCTGCTCTGGTCCGTAAATCTGTCGCGTACGCGCCCGCTTGCCAAAAGTGATCTGGTGGAGATCCGCTATGATCTGCCGGCCCAGCCCCTGGCCGAGGCTCTGGCCTATCTGCTCAACGAGCACGGCCAGGTGCCCGTACCCAGACCCGCGCCCAGCCCCAACATGGAACATTTCTTTCTGAAAAAGGCCAACAACAAGCGCTTGGGCATGGAGATCCCGGGAGACAGGGAGCTGGCCCAGAATCTGTCCGGCAGCATCAGAATTTTCGCACCCACGGCCATAACCCATCTTGCCGAAGTGGATCCAGCCCAGCAGATCCTGCGCGAAAAAGGGCTGCTTGGCCTGCGTAACATCCGTACGGCGCGGCTGCTTCAGGGAGAGCTCGGCATGACCAGCGCGGTGTACCCCACCAGGGCCCTGGCGCAGTTGGCGGGCATGCCCCTGGAAAACTACGGACGCCAGATAGTCAACGCCTGCCTGCTGCAGTACGGCACGCCTCTGACCAACTGGAAGCTGCTGCGCGGCAAGATGCAATCCATTGCGGAATGGCTCAATGAACTGGAAATCGTCAGCGTGCGCGTCCGCAGCGAAAGCATGGATCTGCTGCTTCCGCTGGGGCCCTCGCGCAAATGGGTGTGCGCCAGCGGCAGAAACGTGCCCAGTTACGAAATCTACGTGTCTCCCGACAGTCGGACAAGCGAAGGCGAGTATTACGCCAATCTGCCGTCGTATCGCATGGGGCACCGGGTCGAGGACATGAAGCTGTTCTTTCGCATGGGCCAGGTGCAGAGAGTCCGCGCGCAGCGGGGCGAGACCATTGCCGTGGAAAGCATGCGCATCGATTCCGGCGCCAACCGGGTTGGTGAATTTTCTTTGGTGGACAAGCGTTTCACGCCCATTGAACGGCCCCTGTACCATCCAATACTGGATGAGAACATCGGCGGCGAAAACGGGAGCTGTCATATCGCCCTGGGGCAGTCCCTGATGCAGACCGTGAAAGGAGACCCCGGAGAGCTGACCCTGGAAAGTTTTCAGAAACTCGGACTCAATGCCTCGCTGGTTCATTGGGATCTGGTGAATACGGAAGAAAAGACGGTTACGGCCAAACTTGCGGATGGCAGCCACGTCGTCATTTATGAAAATGGACAATTTACGCGCTGATGAATGGATTTTAACGGCTTGAGATAGTAGACTCTCAAAAAAATAGAAAATATCTAGATTTTTTGCTAAAAGCTATTGACATCCCGTCATTAAATTGACAGCAATGAAAAAAAAACCGGTTGGTCGGGCGGATGAAACGGTTGGGAGAGGAGATGGGCCTGATAAAGGATAACATAATCGGTCAAAGCCGCGTTCTCAAGGAAGTCTTCAAGGTCCTTGAGAAGGTCGCGCCCACCGACAGCACCGTGCTGGTGACAGGGGAATCAGGCACGGGCAAGGAACTGCTGGTTCGCGCTCTTCACAACAACAGCCTGCGTGGCGAAAGGCCTTTCATTCCCGTCAACTGCGGCGCCATTCCCAAAGATCTGCTGGAATCCGAACTCTTCGGCCATGAAAAAGGGGCCTTTACCCACGCCATTCGTTCGCGTCCCGGCCGTTTTGAGCTGGCCGAGGGCGGCACCATTTTTCTGGATGAAATCGGCGAACTGGACCTGAGCCTGCAGGTCAAGATTCTGCGCGTGGTGCAGGAGCGCGAGTTCGAACGGGTCGGCGGCAGCCAGCCCAAGAAGGTGGATGTCCGCGTTGTGGCTGCCACCAACCGCGACCTGGAAAAGGAAGTCGCCGAAGGCCGTTTTCGGGAGGATCTGTTCTACCGGCTCAATGTCATCCCGGTGCACTTGCCGCCTCTGCGCGAACGCGGGGATGACGTGCTACTTCTGGCGGAATTTTTTCTCAAAAAGTTCTGCTCGGCGAAAAACCGCGAACGCATGACCATATCCCCGGAAGCCAACGGCATGCTCATCGCCTATTCCTGGCCGGGCAATGTCCGGGAGCTGGAAAATTTCATGGAGCGTCTGAGCATACTTTGCGACGAACCGCACATTACGCCGGACGATCTGCCTACCAAGATTCATACGGAGCTGGGAGTGGAACGTCCCGCTCCGGTCATTGCGGAAGAAGCCCGTGGTTTTGCCTGGCCCCGGCTCAAGGACATGCAGGACAACAATCAGGCCTTGAAGGATTTTCTGGATGAAATCGAGGAGCGTTTGCTGCGCGAGGCCCTGGAGCTGGCAGGGGGCGTCAAGAATCAGGCTGCCGAGATACTGGGCATCAAGCGAACGACCTTGATAGAAAAGATAAAAAAGAAAAATCTCGAATAAACGGTCCTGTGGTGTGGGGCCCGAAAGGGGGGAGGACTGCCGGATTCGGGAGCGGGAACATGCAACATAGCACGGTTTTTGCTTAAAAAATTTCTGAATGATAAAAAAATCCTTCGCCGGATTCGTCTGGCTTCTTCTTGCAAGCGTTCTGCTGCAACTGGCGCCTTCGGAAGCGCTGGCCCTGACCTATTACTGGGGCCGCCATCCGGACAAGGAACGTCTTGTCCTTGTTTTCCCCGATAAGATTCCACCGTATTCCGTTACCAGAACAGGGCGTACCACCATCGAGGTAGGGCTTCCGGAAGATTATTGGGACAATGAGCCCAAGCCCGAGCCTGCCAATTTCGCGTCCGCCAGCCTGTTGAAACGAGTCAAAATCCTGCGCGACGGCCTGGAGATACAGGTCAAGAACGCTGCATTCGGCTACATTCAGTTTCCGCTCAACGACCGCGGCAAACTGGTGGTGGATGTTTTTCCGGACCCCATCGGCGCCAAATGGAAACCTTCCGGTGCAGCCATTGCCCCGAAAATACCCTTAAAAGAACCGCCCGCGCCCAAGAAAGCGGAAGAGAAGAAAAAGCCCGTTGTTTCGCAGCCCACGTTCAAAGGGGCCGTAACACCGAAAAAAGAAGAAAAAAAACCTGAACAGGCGGCACCGGAAAGCGTAAAGCCCGAGCCGGCAGCTCAGCCTGTCGTCAATCCTGCCGTTAAGTCAGCTGTCCAACCTCCAGCCCCGCAGCCTTCAACTCCTGCAGCCACGACAAAAACTACTAACGGGCAGCCGTCCGTTTCCGTAACAGGCCCAGAGGAAGTGCAGCCGTCTTCATCCGTGCCCTTTCCTCAGATAGATCTGCCGGACTCTGAAAAATCTTCGCAGACTGAAGCAAAGTCCGCGGTTGCGCCCGCTCCTGTCAAAATCATGGAATCTGCCGGGCCGCAGACCAAGGGCGGCGCAAAGCCGGAGCCAGCGGTCAAGGCCGCGGTCAAACCCGAGCCCAGGCCTGGTTTCGGCAGTGAGTCCAAGCCGGAAAAACCGGCCGGGCAGGCCATATCTCTGCCTGAACCCACGCAGAAATCCTCTCCTGCGGAAGAAAACAGCTCCCAACCGGCCAAAGGGCCCGGAGCCGGTACGCAGGCTGAAACCGGCGTGAAAGTGCCGACACCGCCGGTCATCGAGCTTCCTGAGGAAAAAGCCAGTGCCCACAGATCCACAGGGCAGACCAGGCAGCCGTTTTATACGGTACCTTATTCGTACCGCGCGCCCATAGACAAAGACAGCACGCCGTTTCACCGTGATCCAGGTTCGAAGTCCTCTCCGCAACAGGTCGCTCCGCAAACACCCGAGCAGCAGTTGCCGAGTTCCAAGCCGCAGTCTTTTTTCTCTAATTTTCCCATAGGCACGGCCATTGCCGCGGAGATTCATCCACCGCCACAGCAGTTGCTTGCCCAGAATCAGGCCACCAATCCGGAACAAGAAACCTATACCATCCGAAAACGTATTTCCCCTCCTTCCGGAACATCCGGAGATCCACAGCCAACTCCTTCCTCCAGCGATCAGCAGCCCGAACAGGCTGCCCCGGCTCCCACTCCGGCCGCCAGTCCCGAGCCGCCCAATCCGCTGCCCGAAACAACGGCCTACATGGAGAGCGAAAAACCAGTTCAACCGCAAACACAAACCGCGGATACGCCAGCACCGGCACCGCAGAACTCTCAGGCCGCAGACACGCCCTATGCCGTACGCAGCAGGATTCAGCGTCCCGGCGAGGAGAGCGGCGGGCCTTTGTCCCGCGACGCCCTGAACGTGAAACCTGTCTCCCCCGAAGCGCAGCCCCCGCAGGCCGCAACCACGCCTGCCGCGCCATCTGTCACGGGCCGTATCGCACCGCCGCAGCAACAGCCCGCTCAGCAGGCACAGCAGGAAACAACACCGGCGCAGGCCATTCCAGCGCCAGCCAGCCCGCCTGCCCAGGGCGTACCCTGGAGCGGAGAGCAGCAGCTCGCCATGCCGCTCAACCAGGAGTCCGCCCCTGCAGTCGCCGCGGAGCAGAGCCCATCCGCTACGCAGCCTCAGGAATCACAGCCCGCTCTGACCGAACCGCAACGCATTCGGCCGCCTGTGGTCCGGACTTCTCCTGAGCCGGAAACACAGCAGCCTGCGGCGCAGCAGCCAGAGACGCAACAGGCGGCGGCACCACAGGGGGAAAACGAAACAGTCCTTCCGGTGCCTGGAGTTGACGACCAGGCCGCGACATCTGACTCTCAGGATCCGGCAACCGCAACTGCTGCCGAGAGCAAGGTTCCCACCACTGCGGAGATGGAGAATCTGGACAACCCCTACAAGACCGCCCGTGAATCCGAAAACCAGCAGGCGCAGCAGGAAAAGCCCGGCCAGGAAGGCAATCCGGAAGACCAGCCCCCGGATTTTCCGCAGATTCTGCTCACTGGAAAGGCCGCCATGGCCAACGAGGATTACCAGAATGCCCACGACATTTTCGATGGTCTGCTGAAACATCCGCAGTTGCCGGCCAATTTGCGCAAGGAAATTCTCTACCTGAATGCCGATGCGCTGTTCTCCCTGAGCCAGAACAACATGGAGGAAAATTTCAGCAAGATCATGAGCGCCTACAATGAAGCGCTCAACTATGATCCCGATTCCATCAAGGCCTCCCAGGCTCTGTATCATATGGGCGTGGCCAATCTGAAAGTGGGCAACGCGCGCGAGGCGGAAGCCTATTTTAACATCCTCAAAGACAAATATCCGGATGACCCGCAGATCCCCATGATCTACTTCCAATGGGGTCAGTATTATTTTGAAAACAAGGACTTTCGCAAAGCCGCTGACGAATTTCAGTATGTGGTGCAGAAGTATCCGGACAACAAGGTCACTCTGCCCGCCTCGATTTTTCTGGCCCGCAGCCTCAACGAACTGGGCCTGGATGAAGCCGCGTACAAGATCGTGGATTACATTCAGAAACGCTGGCCGCGGTATTATACGCAGTATCCTCCCGTGCTGAAGCTCATGGGGGACGTGTTCTACCGCATGGGCGAGCTGGAACGCTCCAAGGCCAGTTACTGGACCTACTACAACCTGGATCCCAAGGGCGACGAATCCGATGTGATTCTGGCCCGTCTGGGAGACATTTATCTGCAGACCGATCACAAGGACACGGCAGTCAAGGTTTACGAGCAGGCCGCGGCGGAGTTTCCCAACAAGGAAGGCGGACTTATTTCACAGATGCGTCTGGCCGAGCAGGGCGTCTATGACAAGCCGACCATCCAGCAGATGTTCAGCATTTTCGACCGGCCCTACACGCTCAAGCCTTCCCAGGTCTACACCATGATCGTGGACAAGTTCCCGGACAGCCCGCTGGCGCCCCTGGCTCAGGTCAAGCTCGCCATGTGGCACCTCTGGAACAGGGAATACAAGGCCTCTATCGATGATGTGAACGATTTTCAGAAGAAGTTCCCCAAAGACAAACTGATGGACAGTGCGCGCGAAGTGGGCACAAAGGCTTTTGACAAGCTGCTCGAACTGTATATTCCGGAAGAAAACTACCAGGCCGCGGTTTCGGTCTGGAACGACAGCCCGGTATTGCAGTCCAATGAGGCCAACCTGACGCCAAAGGCCCGTGTCGAACTGGCGACCTGTTTCTGGAAGCAGAACCAGCCCGACAAGGCAGCCTCTTTGCTGGATCCGTTTTTCCTCAACGCGGCCATGCCGGAACAGGCCCAGAACGCCTTGCTGCTGGCTCTGAACATGGCTTTGCAGCAAAAGGACTGGAAACGGATTCTGGATTTGGGACAAAAAGTCGAGCTTTGGGATCTGGACCCCAAGACGCGCTACGAACTGGACTACAACATGGCCCTGGCCTATGAAAACCAGGGCGAGACCGACAAAAGCGCGGACCTTTGGAAGAAACTGGCCGATTCAGGCGATTCCGACCCCAAGCAGGAAGCCTACATCCTGTATTTCATGGCCCAGAACGCCAGGGACAAGGGCGAGTACAAGAATGCCTACAATCTGGCGCAGCAAAGCCTGGATTTCTTTCTTCAGAATCGTACGGACGAACAGAAGATCAAGGATCTGCTGGCACTGCTGATAGATATTACGGACACCGCGGGCCGTACCAGGGAAGCCCTGAAATGGGCCATCGAATATTCGCGCTACGTGAACCGCAACGATCCGGACTGGCCGGCATTGCGCTACCGCATGGCCCAGTTGTACAAGAAGCTGGCGGATATGCGCAAATGGCGTTCCATCCTTGAAGAACTCATAACAACCATGCCCGAGACACTGTATGGCAGAATGGCGAAATCAGATCTTAACTCCCAGAGCCTCGAACAAAAGGCTTCTGAATTCGTGCCGGCGCAAAGTTTGTAGCTGCGCCGTTTTCCTGATGAGCTGCCTGGTCCTGGCTGCCTTGTGCGGCCCGGGATATGCGCAGCCTGCGCAGACTGACGCGCAGACTGCAAAGCAGGAGAACAGCGCATCCGGACGCGGGGTTGCTGCTGGCGGATTATGGAATCTACAGGGCTGACGTGTCCGCGTCGTTGCCGGTGGCCGCGGACATCGAGCTGCAGAAAAAGACCTACCCGCGTGCCTCTCAAACCAGGTGAGCTGTTCGGCATTCGGTTCGTGCCTGTGGCGGATGTGGATGAACTGGCCGTGGCCGTACGCATTTCCCATCCCGCACAGGCGCTGCCCATGGGAGCGAATGACAAGAAAGAGGACAAGACCGGCACTCCCGAAACGGAGAGCGGCGCGATCCAGTCCTATACGCATACCCGTACGCTGCAACCCGGACAGTTGTATTTCGAGGGACTGCGGATAACGGACAGCCCCCTTTTCGTTCCAGGGGCCTATACCTTTGAAATCCTGCTATCCGGCAAAGTGCAGTTTTCCCGGACCTTCGAACTGTATCAGGAACGGACAACGGAAAGTACGACAGATAGTACGGCGGAAAGCACGACGCAAAACACGGATGAAGATCAGCCAGACGCCCCGGAAAAAGGGCAGACGCCTGAAAGTCCGGGTGCTTCCCAGTAGCAGTCCAGAATTTACGGCAGACGCAGCGTACCGCGCAGACTGTCCAGATCCGGAATGCCGAGTTCGTCCATGAGTGCCGCTACTTCCCGCACCAGTCGGAAGCTGAAGTCCGGACGGTAGAAATTGGCGGTTCCCACCTGTACGGCGTGCGCTCCCACCAGAATGAACTCCAGAACATCTTCGGCACTGGCAATGCCGCCCATGCCGATGACCGGGATATCCACGGCCTGGCAGACCTGATGCACGCAGCGCAGGGCCACGGGCTTTATGGCCGGACCTGACAGTCCGCCCACGACATTGGCAAGCCTGGGGTTGCGCGTACGCAGATCCACGGCCATGCCCGTGAGGGTGTTGATGCAGGAGATCATGTCCGCACCGGCATCCTGTACGGCTTTGGCGATGTCGGCGATGTTGGCGACATTGGGGCTGAGCTTGAGGATCACGGGCAGCTTGCCGGCGTTTTTCTTGACCGACGCGGCCACCTTGGCGGCCATGTCCGGATTCTGGCCGAAAAGCACGCCGCCCGAGCGTACGTTGGGGCAGGAAATATTCACTTCCAGTGCTGCCAGTCCGTCCGCTGCGGCCAGAAAGGCGGCCAGTTCGCCGAACTCCTCGGCATCGCAGGCGTAGAGATTGGCGATGACCGGCAATTCCTTGTGCGGCAGTTTGGAAAGCTTGGTGGAGACAAAGGCTTCGGCGCCGATGTTCTGGATGCCGATGGCGTTGAGCATGCCGCAAGGGGTTTCGGCGACCCGGGGCATGGGATTGCCCTCGCGCTGTTTGAGCGAAAGCCCCTTGACCACGATGGCCCCCAGTTCGGTGAGGTCCCCGTAGGGTGCGAACTCCAGACCATAGCCAAAGGTGCCGGAAGCCGGAATTATGGGGTTCTTCAGCGTCAGACCGGGGAGAGAGACGGAAAGATTCGCGCTCATGACCGGGCCTCCTCTTGCAGAACAACTGCGTCGGCCCAGAAGATGGGGCCGCGTGTGCAGACCTGAATGGGCCAGCCCTGGCTGCTTTTGGTCACGCACCCCAGGCAGGCGCCCACGCCGCAAGCCATGCGGTTTTCAAGGGAAAGCTGCGTCCGTACGGAAAGCTCCTTGGCCGTACGCTGCACCACACGCAGAAAAGGCAGCGGACCGCATGCCAGCACCAGGCCCTGGGCGTGCGCTTTCATGCGCTGAACGATCATGTCGCCGAATTTTGCGATATCTTCGCGGCTATGATCCTGAAAGGCTTCGGAGCGGATTTTTGCGGACAGTTCGGCATAGGGGTAGCACTCCAGGTCCGGACGATGGCCGAAAAGGAGTTCCAGCTTTTCAGGGGCGGGGTGGGCGTTGGCGTAGCCCACGAAGGGCGCCAGGCCGACGCCGCCGGCCAGCAGCAGGGTGGGCGTGTCGAATTCCATGGCGAACCCGTTGCCCAGGGGCCCCCAGGTCGTGACTTTGTCGCCCTTGCGCAGCTTGAAAAGTTCTTCCGTGCCCCGGCCGGCCACCTGGATGAACAGGCGAAGCCCGTCGGCATCCACGGTACAGATGGAAATGGGCCTGCCCCAGGTCAGGACATTGTCGGATCGGGTGGGGCGGATCATCACGAATTGTCCAGGCGCCCATTGTTCCCAGCCCGGATTTTCCAGCAAAAGTTCGAAAAAATTTCCGGAATCCCGGCCCGCACAACAGGGCTTCAAATCCAGGATCTCCAGATCGCGGCAGTTTTGTTTGTTCATGCCTGCTTTTTAGCGGGAATGGGGCCGGGTGTCGAGTCCTGCGGGGATTGGAATAGTGAGCGGAGACGCAATATGATTAAGTCCGATGAAAATAGGCTGATATATATATTTCAACAAGTTGCATTTACTTTGCATTCGAGACGTTGTAGTAGGGGTTTTGCCGTCAGGCAAATACAATTAGCCGTATTTATTCTCATTCCCATAGATTCCGGTTTAACCTGAGGAGAATTCCCATGAAAGAGTGCGCCACATTTCTGGAAAGCTGGATCGAGGATCCGCTGCATGTGAAACCCGCTTTTTTTACAACTCAAGTCCTGCGTTGAAGGATGCGACAAAGCCCAACTTTCTTTCAAAATGCGTCCTGGTGTGAGTTATTCCCTGCGCGGAAGCCTGAACGGGGATGATGGATTGTTCGTCATGATCGACGTGGTGGACGACGACCCGGAAGCGCGCTGGTTGTCCGTATGCTTTTACGATGCGCAGGTCACGGACCCCAAGGACATCGGCGACTGGGTTCCCGAAGGCCTCAATGGCAAGGACGCCCGTTGCTTCGACATCGGTGAGGAAGACGCCGTCCTGGTGAGTTATGTGGCGGAACGCATCCAGGAAGCCGCGAAAAACGCCCGCAGCCTGATTGATTCCTCTTGCCGCGACCGCCCGTATGGGCCTGGTTTGCATAAAAGACAATTCCTCCTGTTTCCCAAGGAACAGGAGGAATTTTTATTTTTTGTGCCAAAACAGGAATTTTTCGGAGAAAAGTCGCCGGAAACCTCATGCACTATAGGTAGAGGTTATGATGGCGGCGCTTTGGATCAAAGCGGTTTCCGAAGCCACGAAGTCATCGCGTCTGGGAGTGAAGAAATCCACAATGACCACGGGCTCATCGCCAAGAACCCGGACCCCGTGTTTCAAGTCCGCAGGAATCCGGATCACGTCTCCGGCCCGGACGGAATAGGTTCCTCCACCAAGAATGAACTCGGCGTTGCCTGATTGGATGGTGGAAAGCTGCTCGTGCGGGTGGCTGTGCAGGCCGATGGGGGCTCCGGGGCTCAGTTCCACAAGGGCGACAGTGCAGGTCTCGGCCTGAACCACCTTGCGCCGCGCTCCGGGTTCGATGTCTATCCAGCTCAGTGTTTCCCAATTGTTGATCAGTGTCATGAAGGCTCCTTTGTGTTGCGGGCCGGTCAACGGTTTCCGCCGAGCAAACCGGCCTGTCTGTATATTTCCAGAATTAGCGCCAGACTGCGCCGACCTTCTCTGCCGTCCGCAGCCAGTGTTTCGTGGCCGCGCAGGGTTTCGATGAAATTTGCGATGAGCCGGACATGGCCTTTTTCGCCAACGCCCGCGGGGGATGCGCCCGCGCCGGCATGATAGGATTCTGCGCCGGTCTCCGGGGGGACGCTGGCCTCTTCGGGCACGGCCAGATCCCAGCGCCGGATGCGCTCGCCTTCGATTTCGATGCCGCCCTTGCTGCCGTAAATGGAAATGCGGTGCGGAAAACCTGGTGCAGCTGCCGTGGTGGCCAGCACTGTGGCATAGGCGTTGTCAGGAAAATGGAGGAGCGCGCCGATGGTGTCCTCCACCTCTATGGTATGGTGTACGGTTCCTCCCTGCGCGCGGACGCTGTCCGGGTCGCCCATGAACCAGAGCAGCAGATCCAGCAGGTGGATACCCTGGTTCATCAGGGCACCGCCGCCGTCCAGGGGCCCAGGTCCCCGCGCCAGAGACCGCTCTCATAGTAGGCCGGGGTGCGCATGTAGGGCATCAGCAGGTTTCCGGCCACCAGTTTTCCAAGGTCTCCGGACGTGATGGCCTGGCGGACGCGCTGGTAAAGAGGATCGGTACGTCGTTGCAGGGCCACGCCGAGCAGCAGGCCCGCCTTGTCCGAAGCTTCGATGAGGGCGTCGCAGTCGTCCAGGGTGAGGGTCAGGGGTTTTTCCACCAGAACGTGTTTGCCGGCCTTCAAGGCGGCCAGGGCCTGCTCCGCATGGTACCCGCTGGGGGAGCAGATGCAGATCACGTCCACATCGTCGGATGCGTACAGGGCGTCCACGGAGCGGAATTGGGCCTGAAACTGGCGGGCGGCCTCGGGCCTGGAAGGATCACGCGTACCAATGATACGCAGTTCCGCCCCGCGCGGGGCATTGGCCAGAATGGCCCGGCGATGCAGCTCCGCGGCCATGCCCGTCCCGATGATTCCGAATCCGATTCGTTCATAATCCGGCATAACGCAGCTCCCTGAAACCCTGGTAGGGCCTTTGTCGAATAGTAGACTCTGGCGTATGGAAGAGCAAGAGGCTGCTGCGGAATCTCTTGAAAAAAACCGCATGCTGTGGAAAATGGATAAAAATTGTTAAAAAAAAGATTCCCGTGCTTGCCTTTGCCGGGGCTCGGTCCTACAACCCCTTTCCATGAACATCCCTCAAGACAGAAAATATTTATACATATATCTGGTTGTGCTGAACGTGGCCATGGCATTCGGGTTGCAAGGCTGGCGCACGCTTTTCAACAATTTCGCAGTGGAAGTCGGGCATATCACCGGCTTTGACATGGGCCTTATCCAATCCGTACGCGAAGTGCCTGGTCTGCTGGCGCTTCTGGCGGTCTACGTGCTGTTGATAATGACCGAACACCACCTGGCCGCAATTTCAACCATGCTGCTGGGCCTGGGCATCAGCCTGACCGGATTTTTCCCGAGCCTGCCCGGTCTGCTCTGCACCACAATTGTTTTTTCCGTGGGTTTCCACTTTTTCGAGACCGTGAATTCGTCCATGACCCTCCAGTATTTCGACAAGCTGACAGCGCCGCTGGTTGCCGGCCGGCTCAAAGGCTTGCAGGCCGGAGCCAACCTGGTCGTAGGTGGGCTGATATTCGTGCTGGCCGGAGCCCTGGACTACAAAGGGCTGTTCATGCTGCTGGGAATCGTTGTCTGTCTGATCGGCCTTTGGGCCTGGTCAAAGGACCCGCGTCCGACCAACAGCGTTCCCCAACGCAAGGGCATGGTCTTTCGCAAGCGCTACTGGCTGTTTTATGCGCTGACCTTTTTCGCGGGAGCCAGGCGGATGGTCTTTACCGCATTCGCCCTGTTCCTGATGGTGCAGCATTTCGGGTTCACCATCCGCGAGATCACCGTACTGTTCGTGGTCAACAACATCATCAACTGGTTCATCAGCCCCTGGATAGGCAGGGCCATAAACCGCTACGGCGAACGGCGGATGCTGGTTGTCGAATATTCCAGCCTGGTGCTGATCTTCCTGGCCTATGCCTATATCGACAGCAAGGCGGTAATGGTCCTGTTGTACATCTTGGATCATGTGGTTTTCGGGTTTACCATCGCCATCCGGACGTTTTTCCAGAAGATCTGCGATCCGTCCGACATAGCGCCCTCCATGGCCGTGAGCATCACCATCAACCACATCGCCGCCGTGGTGGTTCCCATACTGGGAGGCTGGCTCTGGATGCTGGATTACCGCATTCCCTTTGTGGCCGGCGCAGTGATGGCGGGGTGCTCGCTGATCCTCTCCATGATGATCCGCCTTCCCCGGCCAGATCTGCCTGAAGCTGCAGTGGCGGCCTGAGGCCGCTGAGAGCATTTTCTCCGTCGCATGCCCATGGGCGGAATGGGAAGCTGGGCGTGATGCCTCCATCTTTCGCTTTTCCTGAGGCCCTATATGGGCTACCCTGTGAACATGGCAAACAATGACAGCGAAATGATACAAAGACGGGGGTTTACGGTTAGCGGTCAGGTGCAGGGGGTTGGTTTTCGTCCCTTTGTGTATCGCCTGGCTACCCAAGTCCAGGTGACCGGCTTCGTACGCAATACGCCACAGGGCGTACGCATCGAGGTGCAGGGCATACCCGCATCCGTGGCCGGTTTCGGCCGGGATCTGCGGGAAAAACTGCCGCCGCTGGCACAGATCGTACGCTGCGACGAAGAAGACCTCGCGTTGCTGGAAGAGGAAAGCGGCTTCGAGATCCTCGAGAGCACGGCCGGACACGGGCACAATGTTCTGATAAGCCCGGATACCGCCACCTGTCCGGACTGCCTGGCGGACATGACCACGCCGGGCAACCGTCGCTATCTCTATCCCTTTACCAATTGCACCAACTGCGGCCCGCGCTACACCATCACCCGTTCCATTCCCTATGACCGTCCGTACACTTCCATGGCCTGTTTTCCGCTTTGTCCGGAATGCGGGCGCGAATACCATGATCCGCTGGACAGGCGGTTCCATGCCCAGCCCAATGCCTGTCCTGTCTGCGGTCCGCACGTCTGGCTGACCACGCCCCAGGGGGAAAAACTCTGCCCGGACCAGGACGCGGTAAAAGAAGCGGCCAGGCAACTGGCCCAGGGAAAAATTCTCGCACTCAAGGGCTTGGGCGGTTTCCATCTTTCTCCTGCCTGGCGGGAGGGGAGCTCGGACATTCGGCCGTGGCCGAACTGCGCCGCCGCAAGCACCGCCCCCACAAGCCTCTGGCCCTGATGCTCCCGGATCTGGACCGCGCCCGTACGCTGGGTGTTGTAAGCGATGCGGATGCGGCGCTCCTCAGCGGAACCGAGCGCCCCATTGTGCTTTTCCGCAAGCAGCCGGGGCCCGGACAGGATGCCCTCAGTCCGGATGTTTCGCCCGATACGGACTATCTGGGGCTGATGCTGCCCTATACGCCGCTTGCATTACGTACTGTTCATGGCGCTCCAGGAGGTGCTGCCCGCGGATACGCTCCCGGCCCTGGTGATGACCTCGGGCAACATGAGCCACGAGCCCATCGCCCTGGGTAATCGTGAAGCCCTGGAGCGGTTGCAGGGGATCGCCGACCTGTTTCTGCTGCACAACAGGGATATTCTGATCCGTACGGATGATTCCGTGGTGCGGACCCTGCCTGCCGGGCAAACCCAGTTTTTTTCGTCGGGGCCCGCGGTTACACCCCCCGGCCCGTGTTTTTGGCGGGTACGGGCCCGTCCGTGATGGGCCTGGGGCCCGAGCTGAAGAATACGCTTTGTCTCACCAAGGATGACCAGGCCTTTGTCAGCCAGCATATCGGGGATCTGAAGAATCTCGAGACCTTTGGATTCTATCAGGAAATCGCGGACCATCTGCAATTGATTCTGCAGACCAAACCCCAGGCCCTGATCAGGGACATGCATCCGGATTACCTGAGCACCCAGTACGCGCTGGAGCAAAGCGAACTCCCTGTGCTGGCTCTGCAGCATCACTACGCGCACATTCACGCGGTGCTTGCCGAACACCGGCATCAGGGTCCGGCCATTGGCCTGGCTCTGGACGGTACCGGCTATGGCGACGACGGCAGCCTCTGGGGCGGCGAAGCCCTGCTGGTGAACAGCGCTACGCTGGAGCACCAACGGCTGGCTCATTTCTCTCCGTTACGGCTGCCCGGCGGAGAGGCCGCCATCATCGAACCCTGGCGCATCGCCCAGAGCTGTTTATGGTCCGCGGGCATTGTGGAGCCCGGCAACCGGCCCTGGCCCTGGCTGGAGGCCAAAGCGGCGGAAAGCGCGCTGCTGCCCAAACTGCTGGAACGGGGCCTGAATTGTCCGGCAAGCACCAGCTGCGGCAGGCTGTTCGACGCAGTGGCCGCGCTGCTGGGTTTGCGCGCTGCGTATCAGCTATGAAGGGCAGGCCGCCATCCTGCTCGAAGATCTGCAGGACATGAGCGAGGGCGAAAGGGTACGGCTGCCCTTTGCGTACGGATACGGATCCGGCCGTACTGGATACGCAGGAGCTGTTTCTGCAGGTTTACAAGGACTGGGCGCAGGGCGTCAGCTGCGCGCGTATTGCGCGTCGTTTCCATCTGGGGACTGATTCAGGGACTGGCAGAGCTGGCCGGATATTTTTCCTCCCGAACCGGCATTCGGGAGATCGCGCTTTCGGGCGGGGTCATGCAGAACCGGACTCTGACTCTGGGGTTGCCGGAGGAGCTTGCGCGTCGTGGTCTGATACCGTTGCTGCACAAGGAAGTTCCCCCCCAACGACGGGTGCATTTCGCTGGGACAGGCTGCCTGGGGCAGGAGAAAATTAGCTCTGTAGCAGATTGACTTCATACGTCATTTTGACTTTTGGCAGGGACTTTTTGAAAACAGGATGGACGCAGTTATAAAGTTCTGCTAATAGTTCAAATCTATATGAAGATTCTTATTGTAGACGATTCGGAAACCTCCAGGTTGTTGTTGCAGACCATTCTCAAGGCTTCAGGATATGAAGACCTGGTTTGTATTGATTCGGCCAATGCCGCCCTTGAGCAGGTGCGCGCCCATGTGAACGAATACAACGAACCTGAAGTGGATCTGATCCTCATGGATTTGAACATGCCCGACATCAACGGGCTGCAGGCCATCAAGCTGTTCAAGTCCGATCCTCTGTTCAGCGACATCCCCATCATCATGGTGACTGTGAGCGATGATGAAGCGAACCTGCACGAAGCATTCGAAGCCGGGGCAATGGATTACATCCACAAACCGGTCAGCAGGCTGGAGCTTGCAGGCCAGGGTCCGGTCCGTACTACGGCTGAAGCAGGAGATCGACAGACGCAAGGTGCGCGAACGCGAGCTGGAAAAAATGACCAACCGGCTGCAGCAGCTTTCCAATCAGGACGGCCTGACAGGAGTGCCCAACCGACGGTATTTTGAGGAAACCTTTTCCAGCGAATGGCGCAGATGCGTACGCGACAGCAAGGCTCTGGCGTTTCTGATGATCGACATTGATTTTTTCAAGGCCTTCAACGATACCTATGGTCATTTGGAAGGGGACAAGTGTCTGAAGATAGTCGCCAAGGCCATCAGCTCCTGTCTCAGACGTCCGGGGTGACTGCATGGCGCGTTACGGCGGCGAGGAATTTGCGGTGCTCCTGCCCCAATACGGAAATGGAAGGCGCCATGAAAATCGCCCAGGACATCCATTGCGAGGTGGAAAAGATGGGCGTGGTCCACAGTGCGTCAACCGTATCCCAGCAGGTGACGGTCAGCATCGGGGTCCATTCCATGTACCCCACCTCCGAACAAGAGCCTTCGAAGCTCATCGAGCTGGCGGACTGCGCCCTGTATACCGCCAAACGCTCGGGCAGAAATCGCATCGAGTGTACGTGCGAGGATGATTAGACAGAGCTGTTCAGATCAATCGAACACTTCGCCGGCAAGGTATCCTGACGGAGTCGTGTAGTCGGAGACGAACCCCCAGCCGCTTTCCTGATCCTCGCTGCGCAGGTACCAGGAGCTGTTGGTTTTCCACCAGACCATCTTTCCGTTGTTCTCGTTCTGCCAGAGCAGGGTGTTTTGGGAGCTCTGAAGCAGCACCTTGAAAAGTCTCCAGTTGCTGGACACGGTGACGGATTTTGACACGAAACCCCAGCCGCCGTCTTCACTTTCATCCATCAGCCTGTTTTCATTGTTCAACCGCCACCAGACGACCTTGCCGTTGTTCTGGTTGTGCCAGATGAGCACGGGCAACTCGTCGTTTTCCCACAACCTCAATGAGTTTCCAGGCGCCGGGAACCGTGACGTTTTCCGAAACAAAGCCCCAGCCGGAATCCTGCGTGGTGTCCATGATCGATCCGGACTCGCTCAGTTTCCACCAGGCGACCTTGCCATCGGCCTGGCTTTGCCAGAACAGAATATGCTCGTCGTTGCGGTCCATGGTGCCCACAAGGCTCCAGTACGAGGGCACGCTCTGTCCCTCATTGACGTAATTCCAGCCGAGTCCCTGTTTTTCACTCAGCAGCGAGCCATCATACAGGATCTTCCACCAGACGACTTGCCCCGTGGAGGTGTTGTGCCAGATCAGGGCGTTGTCCACGATTTTGCACACGCCGCCGAGTTTCCATTCCGGGCCCATTTCCATGGTTTCGGATACCACGCCCTGGCCATCGCTGGTGGTGGTCATTCTGTTGGTCTTGTTGTTAAGGCGCCACCAGCGGGACCAGTCCGCCGTTGTCCTGGTCGTGCCAGATGATCATGTTGTTGTAGACAAATCCCACCGAGCCCATGATCCGCCAGCCGTCCGTAAATTCCGTATTATCCGTAACCGCGCCCCCAGCCCGTGCCTTCTTCCTTGCTGATAAGCTTGTTGCCGGAGTTGATTTTCCACCAGATGACATTGCCGTCCGACGGGTTGTGCAGAAGTATGGAATGCGTATCGCTCAGAGCGGAGGTGGTGACGCTGACCTGTTCGCCGTAATAGGGCACCTCGCCCTGGGTGGCGTAGGCGCGAATATAATAGGTGGTTTCGGATTCCAGCGGACCTGCCACACTCTTAAAGGATTCGGCCGTGTCTCTGTATATGGATTTG
>CAXXHY010000013.1:0-41481 GCA_963667575.2 Desulfovibrionaceae bacterium
ACCCCCTACGAATTTATTGAAGGCATTAGAATCTTTGGTGGTTTAATTGTGGTGATAGTCGGGATTTTCTTTATCTGCCGTGAAGTTGTCTGCTGGTATTTCAAGATCAATGAATTCCTTGTTTTATTTAAGGAGCACATGGACACCATGAAGTCTGTTGATAGTGAACTCAAGCGTCTAAATGGACGAATTGAAGAAAATGAACCATATGAAGAGGACTAAAGTTCCATAGAGATTTAGCCCACAACAATAGGTATTGAGATGAAAAGATTAATTATAGTGCCCCTTTTATGTCTAACGCTCATCGGCTGCTCTCGTGGAGCGGTGTATCATTCTGCAAATACATATCAATCTGACCCTAGAACTTTTGGTCCAAAACCAGAGAACTACAAAGTTATCATAAAGGAATGTATTCAAAAAACCTTCTATGATCCCCACTCCTTAAGAGATGTGTCAATATCGAACCCAAAGATGGGGAACGCTATCATTGATGAAGGTTGGATTGTATGTTTAAAAGCTAATGGCAAAAACTTATATGGTGCATATACTGGCTTAAAAGAGACAGCATACGTCATTAAATTTGGGAAAGTAACTTTCGTCACAAAAAAAAGCTGGCTTCGTAGTATGTTCTGAGCTTAATGCTCAATATGAATCATGGCCCGAGATGGATTCCATGGTAAATAAAACGACTCAATAGTTTCAATTTTAGGCTTCGACACTCACCTCTATTGAAAAGGGCCACCAGAATGGACCAGCAAGCAAAAAAAACTGAAAAGAGAGTTACAGTTTTAAACAGAGTGTTTGATGTAATAACCAACCCGGAAGTATACAACACCATCAATTACCGCAAACTTGATGAGTCCAGAATCAAGCAATACCTTCATCAACCGCTACAGCGACTGTCTGTAAAGCTACTTATGGAGCTTGGTGGTTATGTGGAACCAACAGCTAAAATGTAGTGGTTCAGACTTGATCTGACAGTCACCTTTTGATGGGTTTGTAATTGTCAGTTTAGTTCAAACTTGTAACCTTTTCCTGCCAGATGGTCTTGCCATCAATCATAGTTTCCATTGGCGTTCGACCGCAACACATTTTTCCCTGATGAGTACGCTCGGTGTTGTAATAGGCCAGCCAAGCGTCTAAGTCCGTTTGCAATTCCTCCAATGAATGGAAGATCTTTTTCCTGAAGGCAACCTGGTAAAATTCATTCAATATCGTTTTGTGGAAGCGCTCACAAATACCGTTTGTCTGCGGATGTCGCGCTTTGGTCTTGGTGTGTTCGATGCCACAAATGCCAAGAAAGAGCTGATAATCATGTGTCTCTGCTCGGCCACAATATTCGGTTCCCCGATCAGTGAGGATGCGCAATATCCCCATTTCCTGCTCTTCAAAAAAAGGCAGCACCCGGTCGTTGAGTAGGTCAGCTGCGGTAATGGGTGTTTTCGTTGTGTATAGCTTTGCGGCAGCCCATTTGGAGTACGTATCCACAAAGGTCTGCTGATAAATACGCCCGACACCCTTAATTGTGCCTACGTAAAAAGTGTCCTGGCTGCCCAGATAACCGGGATGGGCAGTCTCAATCTCGCCATGCGCCTGGTCATCATCCTTCTTCTTCTCAAGTGCTTGGACTTGGGATTCTGTAAGAACAACTCCCTGATCGGCGGAGATCTTTTCCAATGCTTTTAAACGCAGCTTGAAGTTATGCAGCCCATGGCGCAGCCAGATTGAACGAACACCTGAAGGCGAAACAAATATGCCGCGTTTCCGCAGTTCGTTGCTGGAACGTGCCTGACCATGCGCGGGGAAATCTGTGGCGTAGGCAATGACAGCCTCTTCAATATCAGCTTCAACCCTATTCTTCAGGTTGGGTTTACGTCGGCTCCGATCGAAGAGGGCTTCAACTCCGCCTTGTTCCTTCGCAGTCTTGTAGCGGTAAAACGTGTCTCGCGAAAAGCCCATCATTTTGCAGGCCTTCGAGACGTTGTTGAGTTCCTCGGCGAGGTTGAGCAGGCCCATCTTGTGTTTTATCGTATTCTGATTGAAACTTTCCATGAGGTTCTCCTGAGCATGGTGCTCGGTTTGGTGGATTGTGCTAACCCATCAAAAGGGAGAACCTCTTTATTTTCAAGAGGAAATGTCAGATCTAGTCGAAACTACTTCATTTAAAAACTTATTCACCTGCGGTTCAACGGGGGAAGTGAAACGGGCCAGCATTCGCCAGCCCGTTTTTTGTGTTGATAATATGGAAAAGCTCAAATTGGATTTATGATTAAGACTATCCCAACATCACAGAAACATCTTGTAGTTCATCTCCAGCGCATCCCCAAGGCGTTTCGCCATGGCTTTCCCGATGGAGCGAACGCCGCGCTCCATGCCTGAGATGTGGGATTTATGGACTCCGATTTTTTCAGCCAACTGGGCTTGAGATAATTCTCGCAAACCACGCGCACCGCGTAGAATGGTGCCGGGAGTAGTGTCCTTGAGCACTTCGGACGCGGATACGTTAGGTTCAGCGGCCTCCTGAATGGCGAGTTCTACATCTTGTAGACGGCTTTCCGGAACAACCGCAGTAATTTTGACGAACCCGTCAGTACGGGGCTCTCTCGTGAGTTCCAACATATGTCACCTCCAGAAGTACAGCGACGTTATCTTTGACCTGCCAGACGGCAACGTACGTCGGGCGGCCCTTATTCAGATGGCAGTGGTAAAAATCTCCTGGCCACCCCTTGAGTTTGCCAAAATGAGGCATTGATGTCTGTATAGGGCCATCGAGTTGGAGAGAGACAACCAAGGCATCCAATCGATCTTTGATCCTTTGAGGAAGCTTGTCCCTTGTCCTGGCCGCGCTTCTAGTGAACTCGACAGTCCATGTCATGATTATAGTGTAGTCATTTTTGGGTTACAGTCAAGCGGTCTGCTTACTCTCCGTTTTGACTTTTTAAATTTGTCCCGATTGGGGTTACCTTGGCTCCAGCCTTCAGTGCGTCGAGGTAGTCCGCCCACCACTGCATCATTTTTGTCCGCTCTTCCAGGTGCATGGATCTGTCATACGCTGCCTTGACGCTGTTGCGCTCAAGGTGTGCAAGCTGTCTCTCGATGATGTCGCTGTTCCATCCGGATTCATGCAACAAACTGCTGGCCATTGACCGGAATCCATGTGCGCACATCTCATCTTGTCCGTATCCAAGACGCCTAATAGCTGCAGTGACGGTATTTTCCGACATTGGCCGGGCCTGAGTCCGGTTCGAGGGGAAAACATATTGCCCGGTTCCTGTGAACAGATGCAGATTTTGAAGTAATTCTACCACCTGCCGGGATAATGGGACCCTATGCGGTTTCTTCATTTTCATTTTTGGAGCGGGGATATCCCAGATCGCCTCTTCCAGGTTGAATTCCGCCCACTCCGCTTTTCTGATCTCTCCCGGCCTGCAGAAAGTGTACGCGCTGAATTTCAAAGCGCATAAAACAACGAAGCTGCCCTTGAATTCGTCGAAGCTTCTCAAAAGTTTGGCAACCTCCCGTTTGTCTGTGATAGCGGCTTGAGGCTTGGGAGTATGGGGAGCAAGAGCCCCTTTCAAGTCTCCGCTCGGATCTCGTTCACACTGGCCGGTAGCAACGCCATAGCGGAATACTTGCCCGCAGAGTTGCAGCACTCGCTTGGCAACCTCTTTAGCGCCCCGCTCTTCGATGCGTCGAACAACGGTCAAAAGCATGGGAGCCGTGATACTATTTACGGATTTTGAGCCAAGGAAGGGAAAAACATTATTACTCAGGCGGGAAATATTCGCTTCAATGGTATTCTCTGTCCAACTTGGAGAAAATTTTTCATGCCATTCGCGGGCAAGTATTTCGAAGGTAATGGAGTCCAGCCGCTCCTGCTCTTTGTCGGCCTTCCTGACCGTGCTCGGGTCCTGGCCGTCTGCAATAAGCTTGCGGTATTCGTCGCGGCGGTCGCGGGCATCCCGCAGGCTGACCTCGGGATACTTGCCAAGGCTGATGCGATTTTCCTTGTTCTGGATCCAGTATCGCAGCCGCCAGAGTTTTGAACCTTTGGGCGTGATTTGGAGGTAAAGACCGTTTTCGTCTTTGAGGGAATAGGCCTTTTCTTTGGGTTTTGCCTGCCGTATGGCGGTGTCCGTCAAAGTCATGCTAACCGCTCCTTTTCTTTCGGGATTCGAACCCCTGTACAGTTGGGAGCCCGAACCCAGGTACCGCGCTTATCGTCGGAATCGTTCGGAACATGCGCATTTATTTGAGGATAATTTCAAACCGGACACAAAATGCAACAACATATCCGGTTGAGCCCCATTTGTCCGGTATTTTATCCGGTCGAATGTCCGGTTGTCAACGGTCCTTACCGGACACCATAGGACTATCTATGACTAATTTATTGAGGTTTTATGAGGTCTTGTGGACTAATTTGGATGTACTTGGAGGGGTAAATGGCGGAGAGGGTGGGATTCGAACCCACGTACGGGCTATTAACCCGTAACTCGATTTCGAGTCGAGCGCGTTACGGCCGGACTTCGCTACCTCTCCGCATGTGATAAAGATCGGAAGTGGAAAAAAGTTTTATTATGTGTTGTCTCGGCAAAAAGCAAGTATTTTTTCGTGTTATCATTTCCTTAAGCTGATTTTATGCTTTATTGTGCATACTTGGTGCTGGGCTATCGCCGAGGTTTATGGTAGGCGTTTGCTCAAGTATTTGCTGGAGGAAAGATGATCAAACGCGATGGCGATATGAAAAAAAGCCTGGCGGACCTATCGGATCCTACCCTTTGCACCCATTCTTCCCATTCCGGGCAAAAAACGGATTCTGAAAAAATCAACCTACAAGTTCCTTGTTGCGAGCAGTCGTTTGATTCTTTTTTTCAGACGGTTTTTGGTGTTGCCCCGGTTCCCATGTTGCTGGTGGGCTCCGGACTCGAACTTCTGACTGTTAATAAAGCCTTTGAATCTCTTTCTGGAATAAGTGCCGGAGAAGCGACCATTCTTTCGCTGGAAGCACTGCTTAGTGGTCCTGTATTTCAATCTCTCCAACTTCTTGAAAACAGCCACGGGCCGATCGATACGAGTCTCACTTGCAGGAATGGAACCGCCCTGCCTGTGACCTGCACGGCAAGCCGTTTTTGTCATGACCAAAGAAACTATTGCCTTCTTACGCTGGATAAGAACGAACATCTTCAATCCCAACCTGCTTTTCAACAAGCTGAAGTACTTTTTCAAATCCTCGATGCCGCTCCCATCGGTCTCATTTTTTTCACCCCGGAAAAACTGATCTGGCACAACAGGCAATTTGCTACCATGCTCGGATTCGATGGGGAGAAAATCAACCTGGAGCAGCTTCAATCCAGCTTTGAAAACGGTAAACAATTCAAGCAAGCCACTGGATATTCAGAAACGTTCCCTCCCATATATGAAATAACCCAGGTTGGAGTACCGATGCGTCGTAGCGACGGGTCCGCCTTTGAAGCCATGTGGAGCAGATTTCGGGCAGACCTGCCCTCTCTGCCCTCTGGCATATTCGCTGGTGTGAGCGACAGGACCAAATTCAAACATTCGGAAGACGCCCTGTTGCGGGCCAGGCGTCGTTTCAGCTCCATCCTTCAGGATATTCCGCTGATCGCCATAACACTCGATCAGAATGGAAAAATCATCTTTGCCAATGATTTTTTTCTGGCTTTGACCGGGTGGACGCGCGAAGAGGTCCTGGAAAAAAACTGGGTGAATACTTTTGTAGCGCCTTCGGATAAAAAAATTATCCGCATTGCCTTTGACAAATCCTTTTCCGAAAGAAGCCTGAACCAGGTGCCGTCCTATTATAGCCGAATCGTCACCAGGCGGGGCGAAGAATTGATGATTTCCTGGTACAATGTGACCAACAAATATCATCCGAGAGATCATATCGAAATTTTGTGTCTGGGCGTGGATATCACCGAGCGTCAAAGAGCCGAACAGGAATTGCTGCGCGCCAAGGAAATTGCCGAAGAAGCCAACAAAGCCAAAAATGATTTTCTGGCCGACATGAGCCATGAAGTCCGAATGCCTCTGCAAAGCATTCTGGGTATGCTTCAGGTATTGGATGCCACGATCCTGACTGACGAACAGGCCCACTTCGTCCGCGCTGCACTGGCATCAGGCAGAAACCTGACCAGACTGCTCAGCGATATTCTCGACCTGTCCCGTGCAGAATCTGGTGAGATCAGCCTTTCTGAGGATGCTTTTTCTGTCCATGATACGCTGCACGAACTGAAAGACGCCTACAGCGAAATCGCAAAGCGCAAAGGCATCAAACTGCAGGTGTATGAGGATCCGAATATTCCCGAACAACTGATCGGGGATCAATTGCGGGTTCTGCAGCTTTTACAAAATCTGGTGGGCAATGCCGTCAAGTTTACGGAAAAAGGCAAAGTAAGCCTGGGCGCGTATTGCAGAGAATCCTCCACAACCGACAACATCCGGATATTGTTCACCGTATCTGATACGGGCATTGGCATCCCCGAGCACAAGGTGGATTCAATTTTTGATTCGTTCATGCAAATAGAGACCGCCTATACGCAGAAAGTCCAGGGCATGGGGCTGGGATTGCAACTGGTGAAACGCCTCGTGGATTTGCTGGGCGGAGAAATAGTCGTGGACAGTAAGGTCGGGATGGGAACAACCTTCAATTGCGTACTGGATTTCAAGACACTTTCCAGCATGAACCAGAATGCAGTGGAAAACGATGCCTGCTCAAACCACCTCACCGGGCGCGTACTTCTGGCGGAGGATGACGCGGTCAACCGGATTGCGGTGCAGCGTTTTCTGGAAAAAAAGGGCCTCGAGGTTTTTTGTGTCAGCAATGGCCTGGATGCGCTGCGCGCCATGGAAAAAGAAAATTTCGACTGCGTACTGATGGATATCCAGATGCCCCTGATGAACGGTGTTGAAGTGACTCGCCGGATCAGGGCCGTCAAACATATCGGCAACCGTTCCAACGTACCGATTATCGCCCTGACCGCGTACGCCATGGAAGGTGACAAGGAAGCCTTTCTTTCTTCCGGTCTCAACGACTACATAGCAAAACCTGTCGCCATGAAAGATCTTCTCAAAACTATTGAGAACGCCCTGAAAACACAGCGATAATTTCATCTCAAGAAGATATTTTCCAAACTGCCTTTGATAATTCCATTTTCGGTCTTGACGCGTACGCTCTTTTGAAAGAAAGTAACGGCCTCTACTCCTCCACTGGATCCATCACCATGATTTCATTAAATTTATCTGAAGATACAAAGCGACTTTGCCGCCTGGCCGGCGCCATGTTCATCATGTTTCTGGCCATAGGAATCCCCTTGCCCGTCATTCCGCTGTACGTACGGCATGAACTTGGCCTGAACGACACCATGGTTGGTATCGTTATCGGCATTCAATTTCTGGCCACGATCTTCACCCGCGGGTATGCTGGAAAAATCGCGGACGAATGCGGGGCTAAACGTTCGGTGATGCAAGGAATGATCTCCTGTTCCATTGCCGGGGTAATTTATCTGGCACCGGTTCTGCTTCCTGCTTCGGTTTCGGTAAAATTCGTTTTCTTGCTGATATCCCGGCTGATGATGGGTTTTGGAGAAAGCCAATTGCTTACAGGTACGCTGGCCTGGGGCATCGCCCTGTTGGGGCCGCAAAAATCCGGGCGCGTCATGTCCTGGAACGGTATGGCCATTTTTTCCGCCATGGCCATAGGCGCCCCACTCGGCCTTGTTTTTTACGAAGAATGGGGATTCATCACCGTAGGTGTATTGACCATCCTGTGTCCGTTACTGGCATTTCTCCTGGACTCCACGGTGGAAAAGGTGCCACCGCATCCGGGAAAGCGTTTATCGTTCCTGAGCGTGATCGGAATGGTCTGGAAACCCGGGACGGCCATGGCGCTGCAAACCGTTGGTTTTGTCGTGATTGGTACGTTCATCTCACTGTTTTTTTACGACAATGACTGGGCCCATGCCGGCATAGCCATGAGCTTTTTTGGCGGCAGTTTTGTTCTTGTACGCGTGTTCTGGGGAAATCTGCCAGATAAACTGGGGGGAACGAGAGTTGCCCTCATCTCGCTGCTGATAGAAATATCCGGTCAGATTGTGCTATGGACAGCATCCAGCGGTGAAATGGCCTGGTTGGGCTGTGCGCTCACGGGCGCCGGATCTTCATTGGTATTCCCTGCGCTGGGGGTGGAAATTATCAGGCGCGTTCCCTCACAGATGCATGGAACTGCCATGGGATGTTTTTCTGCGTTTATGGATTTTTCCTATCTGGTCACCAATCCGCTGGCCGGCATGCTGGCCGGTGCGGTCGGATATGCGTCCGTGTTTCTGGCTGGCGGGATTTGCGCTCTTCTGTCCATGGTCATTGTAGTGCTGATGTGGCGCGGTGCCCTTCGCGCTTCCCGAAAAAATCCGCCAGATCCGGCATAGATCCGGCCTTCAGATGCGTACGAACTGTGTTGTTCGTAAAACATGTGCAATCTGTTTTCCGCTATCGGATGCGGCATGGCATCTCTTCATTTTTCTTCCTTTTACGTGTAGGGTTCGCAAGTTGTTTTCAACAAACAAATACTGCCTGATCATATGACACGTTTCTTGGCAAACTTGCCCGGTCTCCGGGATTTTTTCGTTCTGGTGGCAGCCATGTCATTGGTGATTCTATGCGCTGGCTTGAGCCCCGTATTGACTCCCGATACCGGCAGTTATCTGGAAGGTCATTTCTTCAGAGAACCCGGTTATCCGTTTCTGATTCAGATGTGCCTGACCCTGGCCGGGCCAGGTTACGCCCATTTGCTGGTCGTGCTCCAACAATTGGCCGGCGTGCTCTGTGCGTACGCCCTGTGTTCTTTTTTACGTCAGCGTTTCGAACTGCCCTATTGGCTGTTCTGTCTGTGCCTGCTCGTTTGTCTTGTGCCATACCTTTCCGAATATACTGGAAAAATCGGCAACACCATTCAAAGCGAGGGGGCTACGTATCCTCTTTTTTTGCTTGCTCTCCGCTTTCTGTTTGTCAGTCTTGCCGACGCTGATACCAAGGCATTCGTCGCATATATTTATGTTCTGACCTTACTTTTACTCCTCCGTTCGCAATTTTTAATTTTTCTGCCTGTCAGCATCTTCTGCATTGGCTATTTTGCATTTGCCGGCAACCTTAAAAAGCAGGCTGCCGGACTGTTTGTACTTCTGATTTCCGCTTTCATATTGTCCAATGTCATCATAAAAGCGAACAACTATGTCTCCTACGGTATTTTTGCTTCCCCTCCCACCACTTTTCAACAAACACTTGTCGCACCTCTGTACCTTTCAAAAGCTTCAGATGCACAATTATTTGAAAAATCAGATCAGCGAAAACTTTTTCAGCAGGTTTATTCAAAAATACAGCAAAGAAAACTTGGGAACGATTTTTTCTCTCCCGCAGTTTCACGTCACGTCTATCATTTTACACAATGTTACAATGGAATAAGTTGGCAAATACTCTATACGCAGGCATTGTCGAATTATATGTCTGATCATCCGCAAGCCAGCACCTTTGTCGCAGCCAGAGCCCTCGACCAGACGTTCAAAGAGATGACGATAACCTTATTGCGCGGCAATTTTCTCCGGTGGTTTGTCTTTTTGATCCAAAACATTAAAAATGGCGCTCAGGATCTGCCTTTACTTGCTGCACTCTGCCTTATCGTCTGTATTGGTTTCATACGCAAACCTCAAGGTTTTCCAACATTCGCATTGGTAATCGTATTATTGCATGTAACCAACATTGTTGCTGTAGCCCTGGTCGAGCCAACAATGGACCGCTATACCTTTTATACCGCCATAAGCATGCAGTTGCTCATCATCATCGGTATTGCCAAAGTGCTGGGATGTGGTCGAATTCATCATGGTACAACAAAAGGTCACTCTTAATGGGACACAACTCTTCTGTCAGTATTGTCATTCCAGCTTTGAACGAGGAAAAAGAAGTCGGGAAAACTGTTTCCTCCATTTTCAACCTTTTTGCACAAAACGGGTTGGAACTACCTGAAATCATTGTAGTCAATGACGGTTCAAGCGATGCAACCGCAGCCAATGCACAAAAAGCCGGGGCCCGGGTCATCAATCATCCGCATAACGTGGGTTATGGAGCTTCTTTGAAGGACGGCATACGCTCGGCAAAAAATGATACAATAGTCATTTGCGATGCGGACGGAACCTATCCCATTGACGCCATCCCCGAACTGTTGACGGCCTATGCGGAAGGTTTCCATATGGTGGTTGGTGCCAGACAGGGAAAGCACTACCATCAGTCTTTTCTCAAGAAGAGACTGCGCCAGATACTGCGCTGGATGGTGGAATTCATCTCCGGACGCGTCATTCCGGATATCAATTCGGGGTTGCGCGTGTTTTCCCGCAAAACCGTTTTGCCTTTTTTTCCGCGGTTGTGCGATACGTTCAGCTTCACCACTTCAATGACTTTGGCTTTGATGATGACATCCCACTTCGTCAAATACATTCCCATTGATTACCACGAACGCGTGGGCACCACCAAAGTAAGGCTTGTCCGTGATTCCCTGCGTACCTTGCAGTTTCTTGTCGAAGCGACAATTTATTATAATCCGCTCAAAATTTTCATGGTATTTTCCGGGCTGCTCTTTTTGATTTCCATACCCGGTTTCTGCATATCCGCTTTTCTGGGACTGCGAATCGGTTATCTGGTGGGAATTGGCTCCATCCTTCTGGCATTTTTGATGTTCGGTATCGGTCTGCTGGCTGTTTTGCTCAAGCAAATCATGCATGCCAGCTGTTATACCTCCATAGACAACGAGTGATCAGCTCATGTGCGGAATAGCTGGTTTTTTCAATTTCAAATCACAGGAAATCGCGGATCAGGATGCGTTGCAAAGCGTGTTGCAATCCATTCGTTACCGCGGGCCTGACCATTTGGGAATTTTTACCGAAAATGAACTGACCATGGGGAATGTCCGCCTGTCCATCCAGGACGTTTCTCCAAGAAGCAATCAGCCCATTTACAACGAAGACAGGAATGTCGTAGTCGTCTACAACGGCGAAATATACAATGCCCCGGAATTGCGTACGCGTCTTGAAGAAAAGGGGCACACTTTTGCTACAAAAACCGACACTGAAATTCTTGTACATTTGTATGAAGAATCCGGAATACACCTGGCGGACGAACTCAACGGCATGTTTGCCTTTGCTCTTTTTGACCGCAGGCGCCGCAGGCTGTTGCTCGGGCGGGATCGCTGCGGGCAAAAGCCACTTTTCGTGTCCCATACCTCCCGTGGAATTTTTTTCTGTTCCGAACTGCGGGCCATGCGCCCGTATCTGGACTCCGAAAGCATAGATGTCCAAGGCTTGCGGCAGTTTTTGTCTTTGGGATATGTTTTCGAACCTCGCAGTATTTTTGAAGAAGTGCGAACTATCGATCCAGGCACCGTACGCCTGATATCGGCTTCTGAAGACAGCATATGCCAATTCTGGTCACCAGTGCCCACAGAGCAGATCACCGAGCCCATCCTCTGGATGGAACATGCGGATTCCGTATTGGAACGCGCAGTAAAGCGACACCTGCTCAGTGATGTTCCGGTTACCCTGTTTCTGAGCGGAGGTGTGGATTCCTCCATTCTCGCCATCTATGCGGCTGCGGAAAACGGCATCAGCCAGGCGTATACGGGGAGTTTTACAGACAGCGAATCCTTTGATGAATATGCCTATGCAGCCAATCTGGGGCGTGCTCTGGGGATTGACGTCGTCCGTGTACCCCTGGACCGCAATACCCTGGCGGATTGCATCCCGGATCTTGCCGCCAATGCGGCCCAACCCATAGGAGATACTTCCACCCCTGCGGCCTATTGTCTGGCAAAGGCCACTGCTTCGGATTACCGCGTAGTGTTGGGGGGAGATGGAGGTGACGAACTATTCGCAGGCTATCCGACCTATCGTCTGCCCGCCCTTTTGAAGCATTTCGGATTGATACCATCCGTAGCATTCTCCTTGGGGCGCAAGCTGACCTCGTATTTTTGCGATGCCCAGGGCTACATGCCGCTGACACTGCAGTTGCAACAATTGGGCTACGCCTGGAAAAGGCCTTTGACCGACGCGCATTTTTCCATCAAGAATTTTTTGCACGATACCTTTGTCGCGCAGATTCTGAATGATGACATCCTCGGCAAACTGGGGGATTGCCATCAGTCTCCCGCGGACTGGACCTCTTTGGCGCGTCAACTACCGGGAGACGACATCAGAAAACTCTGCCTGCTGGACCTGCGTACGTTTCTGCTTTCCGGGACAATTCCCAAAATGGAACGTCAATGCATGCGTTCGAGTCTCGAAAACAGGCTGCCCTTGCTGGACAATGAAGTTCTGGACCTCAGCCTGGCTACTTCCACATCATTAATGCTGCAGGGAAGACAAACCAAGCATTGCCTAAAAATGCTCGCGAACACGAAAATCAAGGCGCTCACGGACAATCAATCCGGCAATCCGATCAAACAGGGATTTACACCGCCCATACGGTCCATACTGGAAAAAGAGTTGCGGGAGTGGAAAAACACCATGCTCGAACAGCCCTCCCCCTTGTTTCAGAACAACCTGCGTGACAATCTGAAAAAACTCGAATCTTCTGGTTTGGACCTTCACCGTCTCATCTGGAGCATTTGCACTTTGAACAGCTGGCTTCAATAGCCAGGAGCATAGACATGACCACCTTTTCGTCAACTTCGTACACAATCGTTGAGGCATACAGTCCGTCCCACATCCAGGAAGTCAAACTTCTTTGCGAGGAATACATATCCGAACTGGGACTGTCTCTCGAATTTCAAGGCTTTCATCAGGAAATGGAACATTTGCCGGGGAAATACGCGTTACCCACAGGCTTCCTGCTCCTGGGAATGGTGGATAGACAGCCAGCGGGTTGTGTGGGGCTCAGGCTCTTGGAGCCGAACATCGCTGAAATGAAACGTTTGTATGTTCGGCCCGAATACAGACACTGCGGACTGGGAAAAGGGCTGGTGCAACAGATCATCGCCAAAGGACGCGAACTGAGTTACGAACGAATCCGGCTGGATACCCTCGAGAGCATGTCCGCAGCCAACAGGCTCTATCTCTCATCCGGGTTCAAAGACATACCAGCATATTGCCACAATCCTTTGAAAGGAGCGCGGTATATGGAACTGCAGCTGTAACACGAGGTCCAGCCGCATCTGTAGATTCACCGTTCCCGGACGATGAATCTTCTGCTAATCGAAGTTTATTTCCCGAATGGTATCACCGGCAAATCCGCCGAATTCGTACTTCTGGGTAACCGGATTATAGTACTTCAATTCGATATACGGATGATTTGCCAGGCTTGTCCCCATATTATCGGTTACCGAAACATCGAAGGAACGCCCATCGCGCAGGATGACAACAAGTTCTTTCAGCTTATTGTCTCCAAGCATTATCTGGAAGCTATTGTACGAATTTTTCAAACGTATTTGTTTTATGTCGTACACTGAAATCTGCATTTCCATTCCATTGCGAATGCACTGGAAATACCCAGGTTTGACCTTGTCCCCTTCCTGTGAATATTGGCGATAACGGATGAAGCTTGTGACAACGTTCCCTTGATCAGGAGTTGCATGCATCATGTACCCTTTTGCATCAATCCAATAAAGTTGATCGTAGCCACCTGAAGCACAGAGGGTACTGCAGAACATCAGCAAGCCGAATAATGCCAAACCAATAGAAAGAACATGCACTTTTCGCATCAACTGCCTCCTTGGACAATGAGCGTATCATCAGCGTTGCACCAAAACAACACTCGCACTTTTACCTGTTGACCATTCCTCTGTCGCATTATCAATTCGGTAAGAAAATCAGACGGTTTCCTTTACCGAGCAGGGGAATAACATTCCTCTTAAAGGCAGACCGGAAATATTACGCAAGTCACTGACCAATGCAAATATTCCAACTTCCGCCAATACCTCTTGGAAATTAGTACCATATTTCACGGGGGTACTCCACAGTTATTTCAGGGAGGCATAACTGAAAAGGAACACACGCCTGGGGCAAAATTTCGATGTCCGAATGGCAGCTGCATCCATTATTTACTACAATAACGATTGAGGGCAGTTGGATAAAATCGTCTTGTGTTGATAATCCAGTTTACTTGGATATTCTTGCCGATCATGTCAAAAATCATGTCTTTGTCCGTTACCCTGTAAATATCCGATTTGTCCCCGCCTATCGGCTACCTGTCCGGGAAACTAATCAAGCAACCGAAGAGATGGGCAATTGACGAATTATTCAACCAAATTTTCTGTTTTTTCAATCTTCCGAAAAGTCTGGTCCTTAGCCATAGATAGTCGACCCAGATTACATTCATGATTACTCTTGTGAAATATTCTAAAGCAATTTTTTCTCTCTATCAGCTGGTATCATTTTATATACAAACACGGCTACCACAGCCCCAATCAAAGTATCGAAACCTCGCGCCAAGGCATAGGAAAAAACATCGCTCGGGGGCTCGCCTCCGGTTCCCAGGGTAACCCCGGCACAGGTAATGAAGATAACAGCTAACAGATAGCGGCGCGGAACCAGTAATTCAATCACGAACTGCAATACGCCAATCAGCAATGCCAACCAATACCCTTGGGGAAATTTAAGTAAAATCCCGCATGCCAGAATAATTCCCAGCCAGGTTCCCAGTGCACGTTCAAGGCTGCGTAATAACGTGTCCTCCCAGGCAATGTCTTTATTCAGCACCACTACCGCAACTGCAATGGCCCAGTAAATACGCTGGATTCCCAGCAAAGAAGCGATAGCCCCTGATAAAAACGCCGCGATACCCACCCGCAGTATCACATACGATGTAGTTTTTTCAGCAGTAAAAGTATCTTTGATTCGTTTGCGTAAATCTGAGGATGTTTTTTTACATGCGGATAATTCCCCCTCGCGGGTTCTGGCTCGGGCCGTGGAGGACAGTATGCCTGACATTTGGATCAGCCATGCGAATATTGCACCTCCTGCAACCAAAGATGCGGCAACAGTCGGTGTTAATGCGGGATCAGGCATGCCGCTGGCGGCCGCACAGGTCAATAAGAACATATAGGAACCGGGAGGAGGGATATCAAAGGTATGGCATGCGGCGGTTGTCGCCATGGCAAATAATGCCACAATTGGAATAATCCAAAAACCGTCTGTCGATACTGCACGCCCAAGAGTTACCGCAACCGTCAATCCAAGGGCTATCCAAAGCAAATGAAGGGCGCGACGACGACCATAAGGAAAATCTCTGCCGTATAATGCGGTAAAACCTCCCATGGAGGCCACCATTCCTGCCCCAAGATCGCCCAATGCATGTCCCAATGCAACTGGCACGAACATACAAAGACCTGCACGAAATGCGAACAATGTTTGCCCTTTTGGTGCAGGGTTCATTGTCATGAATTTATCCAAAAGTTGCTTTGTGTTCATAGGCCTCTAGTTGCCGGAAACAGAGGAGCAAATCGCTTGAATAACCTGATTGAAGGTTGTTTACCACTATTATACATAACCTGACAGATTAAACAAAATGGATTGGATATGTTGAGAAGTCGGATTGTTATCCGATTGAAGTCTGATTTTTTTCGACAAAAATGATGCTATCGCATAAAAAACAAGAGCTGTTGCTAGTGCGGATCGGGTTTAATCTGCCCCGGCACATTGGCGGGGCAGAGGGTGTCCAGACTAGGCCGCGCTGGCGATGGACAACGTTTCATTGGCCCATCGAGAAGCGCGCATGAAACACATTGCGCATTTATTACTTTCGAGCTTCTGGTCTACAAGAAAAGAAAGCACAGGATCCCAATTACCTTTTTCTACATTTTCCAGCATGTTGAGCCAGACTTTGGGACCAGTACTTTGTCCGACAAGCGCTTGCTTGAATTCTTCCTGCAAAGGCATGGCTGCAAGAATTTCCCCCATGGGCTGCCCGAGGAGTGTGTCTAGCTTGGAAAGCAATCCCAGCAGGAACATGGTGTCGGCCTTGTACGCCGCGTTGTTGGATTCACTGAAAAGCTGTTCCAGAAAACGGGCCCTGACAAGGCTGATATAGGCAATCTCCTGCCCTTTGGGGCTGGAATCCATATCCGAAAGCAGCACGACCATGGCCCAGCGCTTCAGGGGTTGCTGTCCCAGCAGATTGATGGCCTGGGCAATGGAGTTGACCGTACTGCGAAGCGCGAATGCGCTGGAATTGATGAATTTCAACAATCGATAGCTCAACGATATATCCTGCTCGATGATCTTGCTCAATTCGCTGAATTCAGTATCCGGGTTGCTCAATTTTTCCATGAGCTGCATTTTCGCCACTACACCGGCAGGAATTTTTTTGCCCGGCACGATGACGGGCTTGCTGAAGAAATAGCCTTGAAAAAAGGAAAAGCCTAGCTTGCGGGTCAAGTCGTAGCGGGCCTGATCTTCGACCTTTTCTGCAAGCAGTTTCAACCCGGAGGATCTGTACTTATTGGCCAGTGCGAAGACTTCTTCGTCTGACAACTCCAGAACATCAATTTTTAAAATATCGGCAGCTTCTATGAGAGGTTCGAAGCCTGGTTGCCCCACATAATCATCCAGGGCAAGGGTGTAACCTTCATCTTTCAGTACCTGAATGGCTTGAAGCACGTCAGGCGTCGGGGAAATCGTTTCCAGCATCTCAATGACGCAAATGTCTTTTGGAAGCGCTTGAGCCACCCCATCCAGGATCAATTTGGACGGAAAGTTGATCAACATGCGGCGGCCGGGTTCCGCATCCTGCGAAGCCAAAGCAAAACCGTCAACAATGATTTGTGATGTGGCTACATTGTCATCGTCAATTTGTGCATATTTGGAGTCAGGGCTATGCCGGAATAAAAGTTCATAACCCCAGATATCGTTATTGCGGTCGAATATTGGCTGCCGCGCGACAAAAATTGCCTCATGTGCTTCAAAATCTTCCTTCAAAATGCCACCCCCCAAAGGTGATTTCTGGTATTTGGAGCAAAGGTCATTGCCGTGGAAAAACAATAAAAAAAAGCCGCATCGGCTAAAGATGCGGCTTTATCGTAATGCATAGCATAAAAAGAAACAATTATTTTTTCAGCCAGGACATCATGTCGCGGAGCTTTGCACCTACCTGCTCCACAGGATGCGCTGCCTGACGGCGGCGTACGGATTTAAAGTACGCGCAACCGGACTGGTTCTCCAGAATGAATTCTTTGGCAAAGGTACCGTCCTGGATTTCAGTCAGAATATCTTTCATGGCCTTTTTGGTCTCATCGGTGATGATACGGGGACCGCGCGTGTAATCGCCGTATTCCGCAGTATCACTGATGGAGTAGCGCATTTTGGCCAGGCCGCCTTCATAGATCAGATCCACAATGAGCTTTACTTCGTGCAGGCATTCGAAATAGGCCATTTCGGGCTTGTAGCCACCTTCAACCAGAGTCTCGAAACCGGCCTGAATCAGGGCGGCGAGACCACCGCACAGAACAACCTGTTCGCCAAAAAGGTCGGTCTCGGTTTCTTCGGCAAAAGTGGTTTCAATAACACCGCTGCGTGTGCCGCCGATACCCTTGGCATAGGCAAGAGCAGTGTCCAGGGCCTTTCCGCTGGCGTCCTGATGAATGGCTACCAGGCAAGGCACGCCGGCGCCTTCGGTGAATACGCGGCGTACGAGATGACCCGGGCCTTTAGGAGCAACCATGACAACGTCGACATCCTTGGGCGGTTCGATCTGGCAGTAGTGAATATTGAAGCCGTGAGCAAAAAACAGCGTTTTGCCGGGTTTCAGATGAGGAGCAATATCATTTTTGTACAGAGCAGCCTGGTGCTGATCCGGAATCAAAATCATAATGCAATCCGCTTTTTCTGCGGCTTCTGCTGCGCTCATCGGTTCGAAACCGTGTTCTTTGGCCAGTTCGTAGTTCTTGCCACCGGGGCGCTGACCAACAATAACATTTACGCCGGAATCTTTCAGGTTCTGCGCATGGGCATGGCCCTGACTACCGTAACCGATGATGGCCACGGTTTTGCCTTTCAGTAAGGAAAGATCGGCATCCTGTTCATAATAGACTTTCATGAGAACTCCTCAATAAATTAGGATATACGTAGAAATAACGGCGAGATGACTCGCCGAAAAACCTTAATCGAACAGCTGCATGGAACGCTTTAAAGCCACGGAACCGCTTCTGGCAAGCTCTTTGATGCCGTAACGCTGCAGCAAACTTACAAGGGCTTTGAGTTTTCCATGATCGCCGGTGACTTCGATGATGAGCTCTTCGACACTGACGTCCACTACTTTGCAGCGGAAAATATCCACGATTCGCAGAATTTCCGCGCGTTTGGTTCCTTCTGCACTCACCTTGATCAGCAGCATTTCACGTTCCACAGCTTTCACTTCCGTGAAATCCACAACTTTGATCACGGTGACCAGCTTGCGCAACTGCTTGATGATTTGTTCGATAATCTGTTCGTCACCCAGGGTGGTGATGGTCATCAAGGAGACCCCATCCTCCAGCGTCGGGCCGACATTAAGAGTTTCAATATTGAAACCACGGCCGCTAAAAAGCCCAGAAATACGGGAAAGCACGCCGGGTTCGTTCTCTACCAGTACGGAAAGGGTGTGACGCATGGCAAAAACCTCCATCTCCTAGACAAGCAACATTTCGGTCAACGAAGCGCCGGCCGGAACCATGGGGTAGACATTTTCCTCCTGGGACACATGTACGTCGATAATGCAGGTCTTAGGAGTGGCAAAAGCCTCTTTGAGCACAGGCTCAACCTGGGACAATTCCTTGACGCGGAACCCGAGTGCTCCGTACGCTTCGGCCAATTTGACGAAATCCGGCTGAGCATCCATGCAGGTGGCGCAATAGTTGCGCGCGTAAAACAGCTCCTGCCATTGGCGTACCATCCCGAGATAACCATTGTTCAGGATAACTACCTTTACTGGCAAATTATTACATACGGCAGTGATCAGTTCCTGAATGTTCATCTGGATGGACCCATCACCAGCGATATCGATAACCAGCTTGTCAGGAAACGCCATCTGTGCGCCTATGGCCGCGGGGAACCCGTAGCCCATGGTGCCGAGACCGCCTGACGTAAGCAATGTCCTGGGTTTATGGAATTTGTAGAACTGAGCGGTCCACATCTGATTCTGCCCCACTTCCGTGGAGATAATCGCGTCGCCGTCTGTGAGTTCATAAATCTTTTCAACAACGTACTGTGGCTTGATACGCTTGTCGGCATCAACCATGGACTCGCCGTAGCTCAACGGATGCGCGCCTTTCCAGCTTTGCACCTGCGTGAGCCAGGAGTCGTGCGCAACAGCCCAGTCTTTTTCTTCCATGCGGCTTTCAACAACTTTCTTGAGCCCCTTCAAGGCTTCGCGGCAATCTCCAACCACGGGGACGTCAACCTGGACATTCTTGCGGATGGAGGTGGGATCGACGTCGAAATGGACAATCTTGGCATGAGGGGCGAAAGTGCTGAGTTTGCCGGTCACCCTGTCGTCGAACCGCGCACCCACGGCCAGCATCAGATCGCAATTATTGATGGCCATATTGGCTGCGTAGGTACCGTGCATGCCCAACATTCCGAGAAAAAGCGGATCATTGCCCGGATAAGCGCCAAGGCCCATGAGTGTAGCCGTTGTCGGAATATGGAGATTGCGAACCAACCAGGTCAGTTCTTCATGACCATTGGAGTTGATGACACCGCCACCAACGTAGAACAGCGGACGCTCTGCCTTGAGCATCAGGTCAACGGCTTTTCGAAGCTGCTGCAGATTGGGCTGCACCGTCGGGTTGTAGCTCCGCATGGAGATGGACTCGGGATAGTCGTAGGTTGTCTTGGTCTGCAGCACATCTTTGGGCAGGTCCACCAAAACCGGTCCTGGGCGGCCCGAACTGGCCAGATAAAAGGCCTCTTTGATGGTTCTCGCCAACTTGGTGATGTCCTTGACCAAAAAATTGTGCTTGGTGCAAGGGCGAGTGATGCCCACGATATCCACTTCCTGAAAAGCGTCGTTTCCGATCAGCGGCGTGGGCACCTGCCCTGTAAAAACAACCAAAGGTATGGAATCGCAGTAGGCATTGGCGATACCGGTGACAGTATTCGTGGCACCGGGACCGGATGTCACCAAAGCGACTCCCACTTTACCGGAAGCTCTGGCCAACCCTTCTGCGGCATGCACCGCACCCTGCTCGTGCCGTACTAGAATGTGTTTCAGGTCGTAGTTCGGCAGTTGATCATAGATATCGATGACAGCGCCCCCTGGAAAACCAAAGATGACTTTGACACCTTCTCTAACCAAACTTTCAAGCAGGATCTGGGCCCCAGTTAACTGCATCTCACGCCTCCGTTTGTTTTATCCTGTCCAATTTTGCCTGGATTTTCGTTTTACCGCTCAATTTTTTCTTTTTGAGTTCTTTGGCCACACGCTCTTCGTCCGGCGTCAGAAATGGTTTTCTATCCAATTTGTCGAGCTGCTGCTCGTAGAATAGGTGCTCTGCCCATAGCGTTTTCAGCTCCGCATCCTGGTCGCAGTACTTGTTAAGCAACTCGAGATCACGCTGTTCCATGGAGGCGCCTCCTGTTTAATAAGTTATGTAGGTCTCACACCCGCACTTTGTCCCAATCGGGAGTGCTGGAGCACACTATTGCAAGGGTCTTGTCACGGCTGGTAGTACCTGCAGTCAGTGATATCTGGCTTTTTCGCAAGTCGAGTACCTCAGCCAGATATTGGACAAGAGCCTTGTTTGCCTTGTTATCCACTGCCGGAGCGGCAATTTTCAGTTTCAACCGATCGTTATACACTCCTACCAGCTCATTTTTTCTGGCACCCGGCTGAACACGAACCCGCAATTTCCATTCGCCTTTGCAGTGCTCGCTGATATATTCCGGGTACCCCATGGCTGGTGTGGCCTCCAAATATATATACTACATTGGCTGCATGGGACTATTCATGGAATAGGCCATCTGCATCAATGAAGTTACGACAAAACCTTTCAGGAAATAAATAACAAGTAACACAAGTATCGGAGACAGGTCCAACCCGCCGATGAATACGAACGGCAGTTTTCGTCTGATAAAATAAAAAATCGGCTCGGTCATATTTCGAAGGGCCCGGACAATGGGGTTGTAAGGATCCGGGTTAACCCAGGACAAAAGAGCCGATATGATTACAATCCACATGTACAGCGTCAGAACGATATTTAAAATCTGGGCTATTGCCCCTACGAAATTTCCAAATACGAACATTTACCCTCCTCCGTTACCTTATTTTTTGTCCCGCTAAGTCATGCCTTTTGTCAAATTTAGATGCTGCAACTACCCTGTGGAAAACAGTTGTCTCAGATTGTTTTGAATGAGTTGCGTTAAATTTGTCAATCCTTATTCGTTTGCCGGCGGCAAAACGAGGCTTCCATGTTCACGTCGCAGATCACGCAACGGAGACGATCACATCCAGAAAGGCCACTCATGCTCGTTGTCCGTACTCTTTTCCATGCCTGCGGGAGGAAGTCCCAATGCAGCCCCCAGAGACCAGAAATCAGGTATGTACAACTCCGACTCCAGATCGGGATCTCCGTAGGACCAGAAGCGGACTCCGGCATTCTGGGCAGTTCGTTGATCCACCGATGAGTCGCCTATGAACACGACATCGTCAGGAGTATAATTCCAGGCGGACAGAATCATATATACGCTTTCCGGATGTGGCTTGGCCACAGCCTTGCCCGCAGTCATAATCGGATAAAAGTATCGGGAAAAACCAAAATGTGCGCTGACGCGGTCCATGGTTGTCGTACGGTTCGTGCAAATGGACAGTTTGTATCCTGCGGCGCGCAGCCTTTCCAGAATCTGAAAAAGCCCTGGGATTACCTTCAAATGCGGCAGGACATCCTTATAGTAGTCCACTGCCTTGCACGCTGCGTCAATTTCATCCCAGCGATCTTTCGGAACAATATACTGCACTGCTTCGGTAGCCGTACTGATATGAACATAATGGCTCTGTTCTTCCGTCATCGGTCCCAGCCCGAGTCGGTCAAGGATGGCGTTGTAATAATAGATGTTGGATTGAAATGAATCCAGCAATACCCCGTCGCAATCAAATATAAGTCCTTTGAATGGGGCGATTTTATCTGCTGAGAACAAATGCGAACTGATAATCACCGTACTCTCCGTTGACGGTCAGTTTACCCTGCTGTCTTTAACTGACGAGGCTGGCTGGCCCTGCGGGAAAAAAAACCTTTATAGATTTCGATGCCAAGGCGGCATCGGCCGTCATCTTTTTTCCAAGAAGCTCTGCCGCAGTCACATGCGCAAGTTGCCCGGACACGCTCCCCTGCGGGAAAGCTCCCTTTGTAGCTTCGTTCGTGGCGGGCTCAAAGGTGATACCGCCCTCTTCAAACACAGTTTGCACTGTTGTATCGAAAAAAAGAAGCCATGTGCCTGAAGGAACAAACTGCAGCATATGCTGCAAAATGATCTTCCAGGGCAGTGACTGCGTATTCGCCGGGCTGTCTTCATTGAAAGAACGGTCATACGCGTCTGCGCCAAGTTCCGCAATGCCGGAGGCATCTGTTCGTTCAAGCCCCAGCGTCTGATCAAAATTTTCCCAGGCCTGGTTGAGCTTTTGAGTCAGATGACCAAGCTCCATGAGACGCTCTTCCTGCATCCAGGCAAGAAGAAGAGTCAGCTGCGAACGGACCAGTTCCGGGTCCGGATCCTCTTTTTCTTCTTGTGCGGCCTTGATGTCGGGGGGAAGTGCTTTGCCGGAAATCTTTGCGACGTCAACGAGTTCATTTTTAAAATCAAACGTAGAAGAGGCAAAGGGCCTGTCCGTACCGGAAGCCATGATACTGGACAACTCGCCGGGCTTATTGTGCATAGAGGCATAGTCGAGCAGATCCTGCAATTGCGCTCGTGCCTGTTGCTGCGTCAGAGGAAGTTCGGGGGAAGTGAAATACTGAGCCGCTTCCGAGGCCATTTCTTTTGGAGAAAGGATTCCCGGGTTGAAACAGCGCGTACCGGCTGGAGCCCAGGAAGGTAACAAGGCAGCGTGTAAAAGCGGCGCTGCCAGCAATAAAGACTTTGGAAGATCATTGGGATCGTCAGTCTCCCGAGGTGCTGCATTTTCCATATCGCATCCTTGTCCTGTGATTATTGTTACGACCCTGGCCCTAGGCCTTTTCATCCTTTTCCGTTTTAGGCAAATAGTGCTGGCAGATCCCGGAGCATACGGGAAGCTCGAGAATACAGATATTCAGCCACACATGGCGGCAGAAAATCTCTTCGTCGGCCACCTCTCCCTCCTTGCAGGCAGTGCATACAGGTGCGTACGCTTCGCAGGGAGACGGACCGGACATCATGCCGCCAAGTCGTTGCTCCCAAATCCGGGTGGCCGTCCCCATGTCCAGGTTGAAATTCTCTGCCTGGTTTAAAAATTTATCGTATTCGTTTTCCCATGCTCGCAGCATTTTGCATTGCCATTCGCGATGCAACCCCGGGTTGCGCCACTCTTCCAGCAAACAATGCCCCTCGAGGAAATGGGTACAGTTGGTTCCAGGCAGATGAATAATTTTTCGAGTCATTCCTTCGGGCTCCAATTGAGGGGTATGATAAGATCATAAAAGCCAAGATGCAACTGTAACCCCGTCTGCCAGATTGCAAAGTTGTAACTCGTACGGGCTTGATTTCTCCCCCTTTTATTTTGTAAATAATCTCTAAAATTTATTACTGAAATCGGACCGTTCCGGACCGTAGCCACCTCGGAGAGCGAATATGCGTGGATTCCTGACCCTTTTTACCGTTCTTTCGATTTGTATTGTTTTCAACTCACAACCGCTCTGTGCCCAGGAATCCTCCATGCAGCTGCATGACTACTCGGACCCGGCCGCAGTCAAACAATTCTCTGATGTGCTGGAAGAACGGATTAAAAAATACATGTTCATCGTTGAGTCCATGGGCTTCAAACTGAGCGAATTGATCCTTGATTCGGAAAGCAAGGGCTTTGCCACCTTGGTTTTTCAAGGAAAAATTTCCATCACCGATGAAAATTTTCAACAGCTGGAAAAAAAATTCGCTGATGAAACAAAATTGATGACCATCCTCAAGCTCATACACGAGCGCGATAAGGATTCGGGCTACATGCTTTCTCCCCAACAGATAGTCATTACAACCACCTTCCCCCCAGGAATCAAGGTACATTTCAAATAGCCCTTACGGCGCCTTCGGTGGTCCCCCTGAATGAGCCTGTTGTGCTGGCAGAGTCTGCCCGCAAAGAACCTGGCTTTAAACAACCGGCGGCGTAAGTCGCTCTGTATGCCGGGCATTTTTTCTTCTGGCAATCAAAAAGTAAGGTATTTTTTTCCTTCCTGAACCCTCTCCAGGTACAAGATTCTGTTCCCGACGTTCTCAATCTTAAGACAGGTTAAGATTTATTTTTATCGCAACATACTATTTTAATTACATTAAAAATTTCATACTGCGCTCATTTTTTCAATTTCCTGACAATCTTAATATTTCTGGCATGTTCTCTGCTCCTTTTGTCCCGAACGGGAAACTGCTTCCAGGTTGCGTATTCGGACGTGGAAAGCATCCCAAGGAGGTCCGATGTTTTCTTCAATATATATTGGCGCAACAGGCGTAAAAACCCACCAGGAAGGCCTGAATGTCGTCAGCAACAATATTGCGAACACCAGTACGCTTGCCTACAAAACGCAGGAGTTCACGTTCGGCACGTTGATGAGCCAAAACGTGGTCACCAGCACGGACCCCTCCGTGGGCATGTCGCAGCGCGGACTCGGCGTAGGATTGCAGCGAATTAAAAATGATTTTTCGCAGGGAACCTTTGATCCGAGCAACACCGCGACCGATCTGGCCATCGGGGGCAAAGGATTTTTCCGAGTCGCCCAAAATGGCGAGAATCTGTACACCAGGGCTGGCAATTTTCGCTTTGACAACCAGGGATACCTTGTTGATCCGCACGGGTACGTCCTGCAGGGTACGGCACTGGGCACTGACGCCACCGGAACTTCCGGTGATATCCGCCTGACACCGGATGAAAACGGACAGTTAACCAGTGATCCGGTTGCCACGACTCAACTGACGAATTACGTGAACCTGCAACCCGACAATTCGGACCACACCAAAGACACGGACAATCCGTTTTTCGCTCTTCTCAAGGCATACGACGCCAATGACGCTGGCGGGCCGCTTGGAAGTTCGCAGTATGAGTTGTCTCAATCATTCAGTATTTACGACGAAAATGGGGAAACCCATGAAGTTACCATTTATTACGATCAGGTAACCAACGACTCCGACGACGGCAAAAGTTATTGGGAATATGTCGTTGCAATGGATCCCGCGGATGAGGGAAGATCCGGCTTTCAGAATACCTCGGGCGCTGGATTGCTGATGGCTGGAACGCTGACATTTTCCAGTTCAGGCCAGCTTGAGAGCCAATCCGCATTTACCTTCAACGGAACAGACGGGTCCACCACCGAAAACCTCGCAAACTGGCAAACAGCGGGCTTCAGTTCCAACGGTTACCCTGCGTTTACGGCAACCTTTACCAACGGCACAAGCACGACCATCGGACTGGATCTCGGGCTTACGGCAACTTCGACCAGCTGGTCAGGCGCATCCAATGCCGCTGCAATAGGAACAACGGCATCGCAGGTGCCGAGTTTCGAATCAACACGGGCAACCAACGCCTCCACAGCGTACGCAGGTTCGTCGGCCACCGTACAGTATACGCAGAACGGTTATGCTAAAGGGTACCTGACCAACCTCACCGTGGATTCGGACGGCAAGCTCATTGGCCAGTATTCCAATGGCCGTGCGGTTGAACTGTATCAGATCAATTTATACAATTTCACCAATGAGCATGGTCTGCATTCGGAGGGCAACAACCACTACTCCACCACTCCGGACGTTGGAACAATTTCCGAAGGAATACCCGGCACGTCCAATTTTGGCCAGCTGACCCAATATGCCCTGGAGCAATCCAACGTTGACTTGGCCGAGCAAATGGTTCAAATGATTACCACACAGCGCGGATTCCAGGTCAACGGCAAGGTTATCACAACCACGGATAGCCTGCTGCAAAGCGCATTGAACATCAAACGCTAGTGAATCCGGCGCGGCAGATCAATTCGTTCGCGCCGGCTGCATTTTCAGCTCTTTCAGCAATTGCCCGCGTACTTAAGATGCGTTATCTTCAGTGGAGACACGTATCTGCCGGTCTTTTCATGGGGGCACAAACATGCATTTAGCCCCCAAAGCGTCCATCCAGTGTTGCGCATCCTGTAATCCTGTGTAAAAAGTCTTTCAATTTGTGATGATATCACCTTTCGGAGATCCGGCAAGGCTGATCGATATTTTGGAGAATCGGGAATGGAAACAGCGTCACAAGCATCTTTTTTGGGGCAGCACCTCCTGGACAAAGGGTTGATCACGCCCAAAGACCTGCAAAAGGCGGAAGCCGTACAAAAAAGTATTGGCGGCCGTTTTTCTTCCATTTTGATGCGTCTGGGGGCCATTTCAGAAGACAGCCTGCTCCAGGTGCTGTCCGAACTCCTGCATATGCCGTTGCTCAAAGGCAAGGATATTCCCGATGATCCCATGATCTTTATCCATGCCATAGAAAAATGCGAAGTGGACCTGGACTGGTGGCTGGACCAGGAAACGCTGGTCTGGGAACATAAGGGCGAAATACGCTGTATTGCCAGAGATTTTCTCAGCAACAGCCTGTACGAGCTCCTGTCCCGTACCTTTGCTGATCGCGATGTCGTCATCTGTCTGATCAGCAGCTATGAGCTCGAACGCAGACTGGATGCCGTGGCTCGCGCCCGCAGAAGCGACACGGGTTTGGATGGAAGTATCGAAAATCTGCGCGAGCTTGCCGAAGAGGCGCCGGTTATCGAATTCGTGAACAATCTGCTCTCTCAGGCGTATGAACAGCGCGCATCCGATGTTCATGTCGAACCTGGCGAGCATCAAATGGAAGCCCGCTTCCGGATTGATGGCGTACTGTATTCGCGCTTCACTCTGCCCAAGGATCGTTTTCCTGCCATTTCATCACGCATCAAGCTCATATCCGGGCTGGATATTTCCGAAAGACGTTTGCCCCAGGACGGCCGTATCAGCCTGCGCCTCGGCGGTGAGGAAGTGGACCTGCGCGTATCCACGGCCCCTGGAGTTCATGGCGAATCCATCGTGCTACGGTTGCTCCCCAAGGAAAAAAAGGCTTTCAGCCTGGAAGATCTTGGTTTTGCACCTGATCATTTTGAGCAGTTGCAAAGACTTATCCACGAACCCCACGGAATTATTCTTGTTACGGGTCCTACGGGTTCTGGTAAATCCACAACATTGTACGCGGCCCTGGAAACCATCAACGACAAATCCACAAAGATCATCACGGTTGAAGACCCGGTGGAATTCCAGCTCGACGGCATAACCCAGCTGCAAACGCATTCGGAAATCGGCTATACCTTTGGCCGCGCTTTGCGTTCCATTCTGCGTCAGGACCCCGACGTCGTGATGATCGGTGAAATACGCGACAAGGAAACTGCGGAAATTGCCGTTCAGGCCTCTTTGACTGGGCACATGGTCCTCTCGACCCTGCATACCAATGATGCCGTCAGCGCCTTTACGCGGCTCATAGATATGGGTATTGAACCTTTTCTTGTGGCAACACCCGTACGTGCGGTCATGGCCCAGCGTCTGGTTCGGCGTCTGTGTCCGAAATGTGCGCAGCCTGCCAAGGCATTGCCGGAGATGGAAAAAATTGCCCGGCGTTTTCTACCGGAAGACCAGCGCGACCTGCCAGGCAACTGGAAACAGCCCAAAGGTTGCCCTGCCTGCCAGGGAACAGGCTACCAGGGTCGTATCGGCATTTATGAACTGGTGGAAGTGACTCCGGAAATTCAGGACTTGATTCTTACGGGTGGCACGACAAATGAGATGCGCCGCATCGCCAAACAAACAAGCAGGATGCTCCGCGACGACGGAATGCTCAAAGCCTGGAACGGGCAGACAAGCGTTGACGAAGTGCTGAGAATTACAGCCGAATAGATCGAACAACTCGAAGTATGACACATTACTTTCTTCTCAAACGAATGGACCTGTTCCGGATCAGCGTCCGCCAGGTATTTCGCAAGCGTAAAAGCAACCTTGGTATTATTCTTTCCATTGCCTTGGGAATGGCGGGAGTAATTCTTATCCTGACCATGGGTGACAAGGTCAAATTGACGTTGAATGAAGACCTCGAGCTGCTCGGTGGGGCCACTGTGGTCAAATTCTGGTACCAGCAAGGTCTTTCGGCGGATGAGCGTATCCAAACCCCTATGGAAATATCACAGGAAAGTGGGGATGCGGTCCGTAAAATTCCAGGCGTGGCATCCGTAAGCATTCTGACCATGGCCTCGGGATACTCAACATGGGAAGACCATGAAATTTCCGATTACACACTGCTTGGAATTGATCAGTATTATTGGGATGTCATTACGGTCAAAGCAATCAAGGGTACTTTTTTTGGCGGAACAGAAGTGGAGGAACGCGAACGAGTCTGCGTTCTGGGAGAAGAACTGGCCCGGAAGATTTTCGGCTCCATCGATGTGGTGGGCACCTACCTTCCCATCAGGCGCTCGCTGTACCGGGTAACCGGAATTCTCGGAGGCGCCAATGCGGGCGACAAGGCCAACTGCGCGTATATCCCCTTCTCCACCATCAATGACCGTGTGGAAAGCGTTTTCCCCACCAGAATGTACGTACGTTGCAAAACCTGGGATGATGTGCCTGGGGTGGTGGAGAAAACTCCAAATATCATCATCAATATTCAAGGGCCCGGAGACCTGCAGATGGATGTGCCCTGGGGCCCGCTCAAGCACTTGAAGCGGATCGTTTTCTGGGTGGAACTCTTCATCATCCTGTCTGTGAGCGCAACCCTGGTCATAGGTGGTTTCGGCATCTGGAATGGCATGATGACTTCCGTAAAATCCAGAACCCGTGAAATCGGCTTGAAAAAGGCCATGGGCGCTGAAGACGGAGATATCTTGTTCCAGTTTCTCACGGAGGCGGTTACCCTGAGTTTCAGTGCCGCCATTTTGGGGATTCTGCTTGGTCGCGGCGCCATCGCCGTAGCCTGCTGGCTTCTGGATACGCAGGCTTCGGAAATGCTTTTTCTCAGCTATTCCGCTCTCAGCCTGGGGTTTTCATTATTTCTGGGAGTGGTTGCCGGATTCTACCCCGCGTTGCGGGCCAGCCATATGGAAGTTGTTTCCGCCATTCGTTACGAATAGTTCTGTCGACGTTATTTCGATTTTTTGCCCTCCTCAGGCAAAGTCTACCAAAAAACGCCGCGGGTTTCGCGGGAAGCACTTTCCCGCGAAACAGTCTTGGCATCAATAGTTGTAATTTTTCTTTTTACCCCCATTAAATGCAAATCCGGATACCAGGACGAGGCAAGTCATTGCTGTCCTCGGAAGGATTCATGACAGGCCCGAGCCTGAAAACGGTATGAAATCTTTCACCGCACTCCGGGCAGACCATGGCCAGGCCTCCCACGCCAGGCGGTATGCGCAAATTGCTGCCGCACTTTTGGCATTTATGTATGCTGCCAGCCACTACACGTTGGCCACTCATTGGTTCGACCTCCCCATTGAAAAGTAAATGCCGCCATATCAAGCCGACATTTTGACAATAACTGCTTGGTGCAGATATTTTTGCAATTCCAATACCAGACCTGCTTCCCGCTGAATTCACGAAATCAGAGGGGACACTTTCGGCAATTCTTGCCGAGCTCTTTGCTGGGAAACTTCAAAAGAAATGAAATCAAGCCTCAATTAGCTGATGTGTAAGTAAATTCAAGATGATGTGACGGTTTCGGTATGTTTTCTGAAGCTAAACCCGAAAATTCCTCCGCACAGTCCCCCTATGAGGTGCGCACTTTGCGAAATGGAATCTTCATTGAAAATGGACAGTACTTCCTGCCCCAGAAACAGTAAGGCTACCAGAAGGAAAGTCAACGGCAGTTCGCCCTGCCTGCTGTTGGCTGTGGCTCCCAGCATGATGAACATGAAAACCACCCCGCTGGCCCCCATCAGTCCCGTATCGAAGAACAACGCGTTACAAAGCCCTGTGACCACCGCGGTGCAGGCAATGAGCAGCAGCAATGTCACAGACCCGTATTTTTCCTCGACCAGCGGACCCAGCAGTAAAATAAACATCAGGTTCGACAACAAGTGGTTCCAGTTTGCATGTCCAAGGCAATGGGTCAGCAGACCGAGCAGAGTCCTGGGGTGCGAAAAAGAAATCGACGGCGATGCGGCAAAATAAAGCATCTTCCAATGGGGAAAAGCGATCCCCAAAGCCCAAACTGCCACGCAGACCAAAGAGAAAGTCAATACTACCGGCGAATTATAGGTGATTTGCAAATGCTGTTTACGGTCATTGATCATCGGATCAAGGCAACCAGATATGTGGTCAATGGCAAAGTTGCCGTGGCCAGCAGTGTCTGTACCGTGATGATCACGGCGATTAATTGCTCGTCACCGCCAAGCTGGCGAGCCAGAATAAAGGAAGATACCGAGGTGGGAAGTGAAGCGAAAAGCACTGCAACAACCGCGGGCGTGCCTGTGACATGATACAGATAACAGGCAAGCGAAGTCACTGCGGGCAGAAGAAGAAGTTTGAACACGCTGGCTGCGGATACGCCCAGCAGGTTCGCATGTAATTTATTGAATTGCAGCCCCGCGCCAACGGAGAGCAGGCCCAGGGGCAAGGCGGCCCGTCCCAAAAGACGGATTACCTCGTACACCTGAGTGGGAAGTTCCAGACCGCCAAAATTCAGAAACATGCCAAGCAGACAGGCCAGGATCAGCGGATTTTTCACGATTTCCAGAAGCGTACGTCCCAAACCATTGCGTCCGCGGCTCCCGAAATGGGCGACCACCGGGACACAAAGCAGATTGACCAGCGGAACCATGCTGATAATGGCTATTGCCGCCAGAGTAACCCCTTCCGGGCCGGCCAGAGCCATGGCACCGGCGATGCCTACATACGTATTCGGACGTATCGTGCCCTGAAAAAAAGAGGTGAAAGCAGCATCGGACAAAGGCAGGCGGGGACGCAGAAAAAGTCCCAGAGTACTTATCACGAGAACTCCGGATATCAGAGCTCCGGCCATGGGCAAAGCCGGAGAAGTCCCGAAGTCTGCCATGGCAAGATTGCCCACAAGAAGACAGGGGAAAAAGATATAATATGTAGCCCGTTCGGCCTCTATCCAGAATTCCTGAGAAAGGACCTTGGTTCTCCGCAGGATATACCCCACGAAAATAATGATGAATAAAGGTAAGAGTACGGTCACTGGTCGCTCGCTGGCTTAAGGTTCTCTTCGTGTTCGGATGCGCCGGTCCTCTTTCATTGCACAAATCAATTCAGATCAGACAACCATACTGACGTAGTAATACAGCACGGCCATGATCAAAACGCTGACGGCACGTAGTGTTTGATTATAAAAAATCAACCGAAATGCAACCTGTGGTTTGAATATTCCGGCATAATAGGGAAACTGATGCCGAAAGGCGCGAATAGGGCTCGAAAGAATATTGCCCACCAGCAACGCAAGAATAACTTCTCGCGCTCCCAGGTCTCCCTTCTGTAAAAGTGCGCTGGCGGCGGCAAGGCCGGCCGTAAACTCCGCAGCCACATGAAAAACGACGATGCCAAGTGCTTCCGGAGACAGAAAGGAAAGAATGCTCACATGGTCGGCAAGAAATTTGCTGAGAACCTTGAACATTCCCATGCGGTTGAAAATAAATATGAGAATGTAAATCGGCACAGTAAAATAAATTATTTTCTTGATGCGCTGCTTGAACCGTTTCCAGGAGGTACGCAACGCCTCGCGCCAGGTACGATTTTTTTGTTCATCGAGAACGCAGGTCACGCATTGCTCCTGGGGTTTAGGGAGAATAATCCGCCCAAGAAGCACAGTACACACCGTACGCATCACTGCAGCCCCCAACGTCAGCAGAACATAGACGACTGCCGCGCTCCCCAAAAAAGGAAGCGTGATAAAAAAGACTGTAGGCAAATGAAGAAAATAGGTAGGTAAACTATTGAATAAATTAGAAAGAATTAATTCTTTTTTGGTAAGTTTTCCGCTTTCATAATATTCCGCCAGCATGGAATTGGCGCTCACGCCGGAAAAAAAGGCCATGGAGAAACTCGCCCCGCTCACATCTCTCAAATGACTCATACGTGTCAGCGGAGTGGCAAAACGGGCCATTACATGTGTCCAGTTCAATGCCTCGATGAGATTGGCAATCATCAGGCCCACTGAAACAAAAAACAAAATACGGAGAAGTGGCCACACCAAGCCATTCCAGATCAGATCAAGTTCCACAAGTAACCTCTTTGTAGCGGCAAATAGCACTTCGGCCCGAATCGGGCGACGTGCGATAGTATCAGGCAGGAGTTGAGATGTTAATACTGAAAACGATCATCAAAAAACGAGCTCGGAATGCCCCAAAAATAAGCCGGATGCCCATGGATACGTCTGACTTTCTCAAGACGCCAGACCCCCACTAGCATCCGGCTTTCGATACGACTTTGGGATTATTTGGGAGAGGAAACAGTAACTACGAATTACTTATCTCGATTCGCCCGAAAATCCCGAAGATTGTCCCTGGTACGACAATATGGTTTAAAGTTCCTGGAGAATCCACACAGCACGGCCATAGATGCAGTCTTGCCGTTTATCCACAGGAAGATGCTGCTCAGGATGAGCGGAATTTTCCGTGCGCAGGATATATTTGCTGCCCTGGAGATCAAGAAAAACACGCTTCAGAGTCAACCCTTCGTACGGGATGTAAATCATGTACAGTTCGCCGGACTCGACGTGCTTTTTGGATGTATCAACACCGATATAAGCACCCTTCTTGACCAGAGGTTCCATACTGGTCGCCCCCATCTTGATGACCTGAATGGAAGTTTTGGCATAGCTCTGAGGTACGTTGAGCTTTCCAATGGGTACCGGAGCCCAGTTGCTGGGTTCTTCGCCTTCCACCTGCATGGAGTGAACGGTCACGACGGTTCCCTTGTTCTCAGCGCCGGCATAGTCGCCGAGTTGCGCCATGACACCAGCATCAGCGGGGCCGTCGGCAGTGACATATTCGCCATGCTTGTTTTTCAGATACCAGGGGCCAATGCCCTCTTCCAGCCAATCCGGATTAAGACCGAATTTTTTAAAGAGTTTGAGGTACCACTCGGCAGGCACGGAATCCCGACGTTTGGCATCAGAAATACTGGATTGGCGAATATCCAGCACTTCAGCCAACTGAACCTGCGTTCGAGTGTTGATAGCCAACTTAATCCTTTCGAACACTTGATCAAATGTAGACAATGTTTTTCTCCCTTTTCAATATATAATCCTTTTACGAAAAACTTCGACTAAGGCGTCAAAGCGGTTAACAAATAATTTACAGAAATATAAGCATACCAGAATATAGTACGTTAATTATATATTAACTTTAACTATTTTATTCCACGATTCAATAAAATGTCAAGTAATCATTCAACAATTACCAACATTTACATTACTTTTACAAAATTTATAGTTATTCTACGCGATATTTTAAGGCTGTGATAGAGACACATCTTTTTTTTGATCAGTCAGAACCCAGGAGCTATAAGTATCTACTCAAAAAGTATGTCATATATTTAAATTTAAATTATCCCCCTACTGAAATCACTCTGTACTGCCGCGCTTATCCAAAAAACGACAATCCGAACAAATAATCTTTCAGCCAATTTGGTCATGGGGGGTATCCTGAAAAAAACAAATCCTTTTTTTATGGAATCATACCATACCCTGTAAAAAAAGGGCCAGTATTATTTTATTACATTATGAAAAAAAGAACATTCTTCAAACAATAACTCATATCAATTTCTAGACCAAAAAACACGGTTAATTGTTAAAAACAGTTAAATTATTACAAAAAATGTGCCATACACCAGGCAAACTTCTAATATGTTCTAGGCGTTAGCCATTACAACATATTATTGGAAACAAGGTGGTAATATCTTTTTGACCTAGGGGATACTCACATAAAATGGTACACATGTGTAACGTTTAAACGTTACACATGTGACACATATGTGTAACAGAAGGGCAGAGAAGACAGTGTTGCATAGTGGTAGCTGTCAGTGCGTAGCCTGGTTGATCTATTGGATAAACTTGAGAAAATGGTTGTTCGGGGTGAGAATTATCCGAGCATTATCCTTAAAGCTCTTCCCATAGGCATCAAGGCTCCGCTTAAAAGCAAAGAACTCCGGCGATTGGCTTACGGCCTGAGCGTAGATCTTGGTTGCCTCTGCATCGCCCTGACCACGAATCTCATTGGATTTCTTATCGGCTTCCGCAAGAATGACAACTCGTTCCCTGTCGGCACCCGATTTGATGACAGACGCCCGCTCCTGACCTTCGGACCGATATTTCATGGCCTGTCTTTCACGCTCGGCGCGCATTCTGTTAAAAATGGCCTTTTCATTTTCCGAAGGAAGATCCGTACGTTTGATGCGTACATCAACAACCTGGATGCCAAATTCCTGAATCAGCTCCGAAGATTTTGCAGTCACTTTAGACATTATTTCCGAACGCTTAGTGGAAACAATCTCAGTCAGGGTATATCTTCCCAAGGCCACCCGCAATTGTGAATAAATGATATCATCCAGGCGAGCCTGAGCCTGTGGAATGGTCTGTACAGTACGATAAAATTTAAGCGGATTCACAATACGCCATTTTGAATAGTTATCCACAACGAGATTCTTTTTGTCGCTGGTAAGAACCTCGGCAGGCTCGGCATCATACTCCAGCAAGCGCGAATCGAAATAGATTACATTTTGTACGAATGGAATCTTAAAATGAAGGCCGGGTCCTCTTGGCTCTCCTATAGGCTTACCAAGTTGCAGAATAAGGGCTTTCTGAGTCTGATAGACAGTAAAAAAGGCCTGGGATCCGCCAACGAGCAATATAAAAACCAAAATCAGCAGAGGGGCTGTTTTTTTCATGGTTACTCTCCTCCCTCTTTTCCCGGCATCTGAATCGATTTGTCCGATCCTGACGCGGATTTAGTCTTTTGGGAACCTGTTACCGGGCCGAGGGGAAGAAAAGGCATGGCTCCTTTCAACGCTTCGTCGCTCAAAACCAGCTTCTCAAGGTTGGGATTGGAGAAGATTTTTTCCATGGTCTCCAGATATAAACGTTCACGCGTCACGTCTTTGGCCTGGTTGTACTCGGCGAGAATGGAAAGAAAACGGGAAGCTTCACCCTGTGCACTGAGGATCTGAGCCTCTTTGTAGGCTTCGGCCTGGTTGACTATCTTGGCTGCGGATCCTCGCGCACGCGGAAGCAGATCATTGCGATAGGCTTCAGCCTGATTGATGATCTTGCTTTTATCTTCACGCGCACTTGCCACATCCTTGAATGCTTCGACAACTTCCTTGGGCGGATGCACGTCCTGAAGCTGTACGGCCACGATTCGTACACCGGCGTCGTACATTCCGAGCATGTCCTGGAGAAGCTTGCGGGTGCCGTTTTGAATTTCCAGCTTTCCGGTGGTCAGTACGGAATCTATGTTGTTGTCGCCCACCACCTCGCGCATTGCCGCTTCTGCCGCGCTTTTGACGGTTTCGACCTGATCACTGACGTTGAAAAGAAATTTTACGGGATCTTTGATTTGATACTGAACGATGAATTGCACATCCACGATATTTTCATCACCGGTGAGCATCAAAGATTCTTCAGGGACCAACCGAAGCTGTCCCTGCTGAAAATTGCGCTCCCTGCTCAGGCTGCGAAATCCGACCTCGATACGTCTGATCTGAGCAACATCCGGCGTAAGCACACTTTCAATGGGGAAAGGCCAATGGTAATGCGGTCCCGGCTGAGTCGTACGATTGAACTCTCCGAAACGCATCACAAGCCCTAATTCGGCTGGTTCAACTATATAGATACCGGAAAGCAACCATAGAATGACCACGACGACTATGACAAGGCGTCCGAAAGGAAATTTGATACCTTTCAGTTTTTTAAGGCCTTCGCCAAACTGGTCGAATTCGGGTTTGTTCGGGCCACCAGTACTCTGGTTACCCGATTGCCGCTGCCGCTTTTCTTGTAATTTATCCCAATCCCAATTCATAATTCCCTACTAATAGGCCTTTTGTCAGTTCTGGTCAAGATCTACAGCAAAAATCATAGGTTCGACATAATTGGCATATTTTTCATACTAAAATGGTATAAAACCCAGGATGACAGATTACACGAAAATAATCTAAGCTGGAATTTGTGTGGTTTTCATTTATAATTGCTACCCTGACGGTTAACTTGATTTTTTATCTATCTGGATCGGAGTACGTTTATGAAGCCTGTTTCGCAAAATATTTTCAGAGCCTACGATATTCGGGGCATTGTCGATAAGGATTTTGACCAGGAATGGGTTCTGGAACTTGGCCGCGCATGTGGTACCTTTTTCAAAAACAAGGGTTTCTCCAATGTGATTATCGGGCGTGATTGCCGCCATTCTTCTCCGGATTATGCTGACGCGCTTTGTTCAGGCCTCAACCAGTCCGGCGTCGACGTCCTTTGCCTTGGCATGGTCCCTACCCCGGTTTTCTACTATGCCGTAAAAGTATTAGACCGCAAAGCGGGCATAATGGTTACCGCCAGTCATAACCCAAAGGAATACAACGGATTTAAACTCTGGTCCGGAGAATCCACAATGGAACCGGAGGAAATTCAACAAATCTGGCAAATCATGCACGATGGAAATTTTTCCAAAGGAAAAGGCGTCTGTTCCGAGCACGATATCCGGCCTGGGTATCTGGAAGACCTTGCTGCAAAAGTAGCACTCAAATCTTCCCCCACAGTGGTTGTGGACGGAGGAAACGGTGCGGCTGGAGAACTCTGTGCCGAGCTGCTCACGCGCGCGGGCGCCAATGTCATCAAGCTGTTCTGCGAACCGGATGGAAACTTTCCCAACCATCATCCTGATCCGGTGGTTGAAAAAAATATCCTGCAGCTCAAGGAAAAAGTCAAAGAAACCGGTGCGGACTGCGGCATAGGACTCGATGGAGACGGCGATCGTATTGGTGTCGTGGACGAACTGGGGAATATGGTTACAGGCGAACGCTTAACTGCCATTCTGGCCAGGGAAATTCTGTCCCGCAAGCCTGGAGCTTTGTTCCTGGCGGATGTCAAATGTACGCATTTGTTGTTCAAGGATGTCGAACAACATGGCGGAAAAGCCCAGATGGCCGTCACTGGGCACTCCTTCATGAAAGCCAAACTTAGGGAAACCGGCGCAGAACTGGCCGGAGAAATGAGCGGGCATCTGTTTTTCAACGATCGTTTTTACGGAGTGGATGACGGACTGTACGCAGCTTTGAGAATCGTTGAAATTCTGGCTTCAGCTCCCAATAAACCACTCTCGACCTATCTTTCCGACTGGCCCGCCACTGCCGCGACTCCGGAAATCCGTATGGAGTGCCCCGAGCAGATCAAATTTGCACTGGTGGAACGTGCCGTCGAATATTTCAAAGAACGCTACCCCGTCATCGACGTGGACGGCGTACGGATCACCCTGGAAGACGGCTGGGCCTTGCTGCGCGCGTCAAATACGCAGCCGGTCCTGGTGTTACGTTTTGAAGCGGAAACCGAAAACCGTTTGCAAGAGCTGCGAAATATAGTAGAAAAACCTTTACTGGAGTGGATTCGCGAAATGGCGCCGGATTTCGAGACAAGTATCTGATCCTGGTGCCGCGCGATTTTTTTGTTTCACCAAGGAGTCGTAAATGAAAGTTCTTCGCGCGAACAGAATCGAACGCTGCATAGGCTGTCATTCCTGTTCGTTGGCCTGCGCGCGATTGGTACACAAAGAAATATCCTGGCTTCGGGCCGGGATTCATATCAATTCATTGGGTGGTATGAGCACTGGATTCGAGGCCAGATATTGTCTGGCCTGCGATCCCCCACCCTGTGCTGAAGTTTGCCCCACTCAGGCACTGGTTCCCCGCAAGGAAGGCGGGGTTATTCCCAAGCTCAAGCTGTGCATCAGATGTGGACAGTGCGCTCTGGCCTGCCCTGTGGACGCCATCTACATGGATCCGGAAAACGGCATGCCTTATGTCTGCATCCACTGCGGACGTTGTGTGGAATTCTGCCCCCAGGATTGCCTGACCCTCAAGGAAAAGAACAGAAACGATGCAGATTCCGACGAAATGATGGAGGAAAGCGATGCTTGATAAACCAGCGTTTCGCGTACTGCATGTGGATCTGAATACAGAACACGGAAAAATCATCGACTTTGGCGATCGTGCCGCTCATTTGGGCGGAAGTGGCCTGGCAGCTGCATTATACGAGGAATACGGCAATGTCTCGGCCCCGGCCCTGGACCCCTGCCAGCCCATTATTTTTGCCGTAGGACCACTTACCGGCTATTTTCCCCTGATGAGCAAGGTGGTCTGCGGCTTCAAATCCCCCTACAACGAGCAATACGCGGAAAGTCATGCGGGCGGCCGCCTTGGTCTTTCCATACGTTTCTCCGGGCTGGACGCCATCATGTTTACCGGCAAAGCCCGTACCCTTACCTGTATGGAAATCGGCTCGCGGGCAATACGTTTTCATGAGATTCCGTACCTTGCCGGATTGGAAGCCCTGGCTTCGGGAAAATATTTCAGACGCTTCGGCAAAGACGCCTCCGGCCATCGTTCCACCATGCGTATCGGTCCGGCAGGTGAAAATCTTTCGCCCATGGCCTGCATCAATGTAGACACCTACCGCCATTTCGGTCGCCTGGGCTGTGGTGCCGTATTAGGCAGCAAAATGCTCAAGGCCGTGGTGGTCAAGGGCGACTCGGGAATGCCGGCTCCCGAGGGCAAAGAGTACGCCCGGTATTTCAAGGAAATTCACCAGCTGCTGACCAAGACGGAAATGATGTCGAAGTATTACGATCTCGGCACTCCGGTGAACATGGCCGCACTGAACGAACTGCATGCCCTGCCCTGGAACAACATGCAGGCCACCAGCAGCGAGAAAATCAAGACCCTGTCGGGCGAGGTGCTGGCCAACGATCTGCTTTTGCGCCAGGCCGCCTGTTCCGGATGTCCTGTGGGGTGCATCCACATCGGGCTGGTTCGGCAGCTGGTAGGAAAAAAACACGATTATATCTACCGCCAGGTAGCCTACGACCATGAAACCGTGTTTGCCCATGGAGCCATGCTCGGCATGAGTAATTCCATGGACATGCTCGCCATATTGGACGAAACGGAAAAAATGGGCCTGGACGGCATCGGCGCAGGCATTGCCCTGGCATGGGCCACCGAAGCCTTCCAGAAGGGACTCATCAGCGAACATGAATCCATCGTCCCCCTGGAATTCGACAACGTGGACAACTACCGGCGGGCCATCTCGCACCTCGGACATGGGACCAACGAGTTCTACACCACTTTGGCTCAGGGTGCTCTCAAAGCCGCGGAAAAATACGGAGGCCAGGATTTCGCCTGTGTCCTGGGGCAGGAAATGGCCGGTTACGGCACAGGGGAAGTCTTCTTTGTTTCCCAGTCACAGGGATTCAGACATTCGCATCTGGACAGCGGCGGGTATTCCTACGATCAGAAAGCCAAGGACAAGGATGTGGACGCCGCTGTTGCCCATATGCTCAAGGACGAACACGGCCGTGTCATGCTGACCTGCATGGTGGCCTGTCTGTTCGCCCGTGGGGTCTATACGCAGGAACGTCTGGAAAACGCTCTGGAGTCCATCGGAGATACGCCTTTGGCCGAGCAACTCGAAGTCGCAAGCGAAAATATCCGGCGCAAACGCTGGCAGCTGAAATTTCAATGCGGCTACAATCCCGAGAATGTCAAAATTCCCAAGCGCTACTCCGAAATCACCACCTGGAAAGGTCCCATTGATAAAGAATACATGGACAACGTCAGGACCAGTTACATCCAGGCCGTAAAAAAGCTGGGAGCCGCGCCTGATTCCCAGGCGCCTGCCGAATAATCCACAAATTCCGGATCGGGGCGCTTATTGCGCAGCGCCCTCGAATCCGGACTGAAAATCATCGCCCTGGATGGTGTTTTCCGCAGGCGTGGACGTATCAGTGCCCTCTGTGGATGTCCCCACCGGATATGACGGATTCGTCTGCAACTGATCCCCCGAATTGCGTACGCCTTGTGGTATGGCCGGACGTGACTGAATCCTGTCGTTGCTGGAACGGCGTTTTTTGATATCGTCGAAACCGGTGAGATAGGCGCCGTAGACCCAGCCGTACTGCCTTCTGGGAGTCAGGATCTGAATCCAGTCTCCATCCCGCCCGACAATCTGCACCGTGCTGCCCTTTTCCAGAATGGTAAGAATCTCCCCTGGTTGCTCGGGGACCGGCGGACGTGGAGTGCGTCGGCAGTCACTGTTTCCATGCGGTACGAGGGCTGGTCTGGAGGAAGGGGCGGCAGAGGTTGCGGTATCTGCGGACGGCACGCTCCCAAAAGCACGAATGTTCCAATAATCAACCAGGTAGCCAGCTTCTTCATACGTTTGTTCAAAAAATCATGACAGCCTCCATATCCCTGCCAAAGGGAATTACTTTTTTCTGTAGTCTTTCTTCTAGCCCATCATGGCCGCAGTATCAAATTTACTCTTTCCCTGACTTTACATCCGGCAAACAGCTGCAGTAGATTCAGGCTATGATTTCACAAGCACATATTCAAGGCATACGCCGGATAATCGTCACGGGGATTCTCTGCCTGCTGCTTTCGACTCTTTTCTCCCCTACTATGTCCTCAGGCGCGCCCATGACCATTGCGGAAAGAAACTTTCAGACAGGTCTGCAAGCTCTAAGAAATGGAGACTATCAGGTCGGATTCGCCATCCTCGCCCCCATGGCAAGGCAGGGAGACAGGCGTGCGCAATACTGCCTCGGGCTGCTCTACGCCCAGGGCAATTATCTCCCGCAGGACTATGCAAAAGCCCGCCAATGGTACGGACTGGCGGCGAACCAGGGCCATACCAATGCGCAGAACAACCTCGGACTGCTGCTGAAACAGGGAAACGGCGGGCCAAAGGACCTGGAACGGGCCTATATGTGGTTCGAAATCGCAGCAGAGCACGGCAATATAAATGCCCTGCGCAACCGGGAAAACGTAAAGCAGGAACTTGCCCCGGAGCGGATCGCCTTTGCCCAGAATCTTGCCGCGAGCTGGCAGCCCGGGCAGCAGCAACTCCCTACGCCGGATATAACTCTGGAGCAGATAGCCCCTCAAAGCAACGATACGCCGGCGCCGCAGGCGGCCGGCGCCGGACTGACCATCGAACAGCTGGTCACGGAAACACTCTGCGGGTCGCTCTTCCATCATTGCGGAGTCCGCGGATCCGCAAAAAACAAGCGCCAACAGCTCCCTGGCCCTG
>CAXXHY010000014.1:0-39439 GCA_963667575.2 Desulfovibrionaceae bacterium
AATGGATGGCGTGGAAGCGACCATGCGCATCCGCCAGGGAGAGGCTGGTGAGCGGAACAGGAAGTTGCCCATCGTCGCGATGACTGCGTATGCAATGACCGGCGATAAGGAAAAATTTCTTGCCGCGGGCATGGATGGTTACCTGCCCAAACCCATGGAGAGCGAGCGCTTGCTCGAGGTTCTGGCAAAGGCGGCAAAGAGAAAAAAATAAGTTTGAGATTTGCCTGCAAGAGATCATGCACAGGAAATCCACTGGCAAAGTTCGGGAGGATGACCCGAAACAGTGCCCTGTCATTTTTCCCGTATATTTGCAAAAGGAAAGTGAAAAAGCCGGTCCCCGTATCTCTTGGAAACGGGGAGCCGGCTTGTCTTTTATGGAATCAGGACTTTTTGCAGCCCTGGGCGATACGGTCGCCGATGTTTTTGACTCTGGCGGCTTACAGATCCGCAACAGTTTTTTTGTAGTTCAGTCCCCATTCTTCCAGGTGTTTGAAAATCTGGCGCATTGATTCTCCCAACTCTGTGAGGCTGTATTCCACCCGCGGAGGGACTTCGGGGTATGCTTTACGGTCGAGAATGCCATCCTCTTCGAGAGCGCGCAGGTTTTCCGTCAGCACTTTCTGACTTATCCCGTCAAGGCTTTTGAGCAACTCGTTCGTACGCTTGGGCCCGGTGAGAATATCGCGCAAGATGAGCAGCTTCCATTTGTTGCCGATCAGGCCCACCGTCGTGGCAACAGGGCAGGCGGGCAAATCCTTTTTGACGATCATAACGTACCTCCCACTTGGGCAATAGTAGCATTACGGGGTTCTCTCTGCAAACAGATCCGGTACGCGAGCGCAGAAGATGGCACATCATTTCAGGCAAGGAAAAAAAATTTTTAGCGCAACCGGGCGATTTTCCGCAAAACGCACCAAAAAGTACCTAATGAACAAAAAAGTGCGTACTTCCATAAGGTTAAATATCTGTCTAACTACAATGAAACACAACAGCCGGAAGTCGTTGAACCGCCCCATGGAGATTGGCGGATTACCAGCGTGCATCTCCAGGCAGGTCCTGCGACACCGGTATTTCAAGTCCTTTTGGAGGAAACAATGCGCAGCATTCTTATCGTATTTATGTGCATCATCACACTTTCAATCAACGTAAACAGGGCGAACGCGGCATCGGCGTTGTCCGTCCTTGGCAAAGATTATACTTTTCCTAACTCCATTGAAGGTTTTCCCAAGAAGTTGTCAGACTTCACCGGACTCAAGATCAATAAGTTCAAGACCTCGGACAACGTTGAGCTTACCTACTGGGAGGCCGGGAGCGGAGAGCCCCTGATCTTTATCCCCGGGTGGTCCGCCAATGGAGCGGAATACGTCAATATCATGTATCTGCTGCAGCGGCGCTACCATGTTTTAGTCCTCGACCCTCGCAATCAAGGGCTTTTGCAGCGTGTGGATTTTGGAATGCGTATCAGTCGGCTGGCCATGGACGTGAAGGAGTTTGCCGAGCATGAGGGAATCCTGAAGGCCAGCTACTGCGGCTGGTCCATGGGTGCCTCTGTTTTGTGGAGTTATATCGATCTGTTCGGGACCGACTCCATCAAAAAAATCGTCTATCATAGACGAATCTCCGTCCATATACTGCCATAAGGATTGGTCGGAACAGGAGCGATTGCATTATGGCGGATTGACCATGTCGCCGGAACGAATGATCGCGTCTTTTACAAGTGGGGATCCTACCAACCAGCTTATTATGAGTAGCCATCTGAATGAGCATTTTGCCGCCATGGATTCGCCTTTTTTCGAGAATTCGGAAAAATTCTCACGGGAATTCATACATAACGACGCACAGGCCCTGAGCCTGATTCTCTTTGACCATGTGATGAACGACTGGCGGGATGTCATTCAAAAGAAAATCAACATTCCAACGGCCATTTTTACCGGCACATACAGTGATTCTCTGGATGCTCAGCGCTGGATCCATTCCGTGATAACGGGTTCGAGGCTCTTCGTGTATTCGAAAGAAGAACAGGGTGATCATTTTCTGGCTTTTAAAAATCCCGGTAAATTCACGTCGGATCTTATCTCGTTTCTTGGCGGTCAATAGAAATAAACCGACCGCTCCCCCATGCCCCATAGCTGACGAAATATAGTGACAGGTACATTATGGGCAGAACAGGAGCGGGGATGCAGCCTGTCCGAGCGAGAGCGGCAACTCGTGAAGAACGCACCGGAAAGAGTAACCGGAGGCATAAAATAGTCTCCTTAACAATATAAAAAATGAGGTTGATATGAAAAGATTCAAACTGTTTGTAGCGCTGATGGCGTTGTTGCGTGTGGCGGTGTGCGCCGAAACCGCCTTTGCCGGTGAACAGGGCCCCTTGTTCGAGAAAAAACTGGGGGTAGGCAAGGTGCAGGTGCGGGACTTCGGCGTCATCAAGCTCCACAGCTACGAAACCATGGATCCGCTCGGAGACGTGTGTTTCCTGCTGGAAACCCCGCACAATCTCGTGGCTGTCGAATCTCCGGCATTCGATGACAGCATTTCCGAATGGAAGGCATACACAGGCGCGTTGAACAAACCGTTGACGGATATTCTGATCGCTTCTCATCCCACAGGTGGCAAATGGTACGGGAACGCGACCAGCCACGCCACAGAGGGCGCCCGGCAAGCCATTGCCTCTGGGAGCACCAGGAAACTGGCACTGTCCCTGGGTGAAACATTCGGCAAGGGTTTCAATACGGACATCGCCGAAATTGATTCGGTTCTGTCCGCAGGAAAAAAACACCATCGGCGGCATCGACCTCGAGATTATCGAAGCAGGCGACGGGTATGAAATCTTTGTCCCGGCGATCAACATCCTTTACATCCATATGCTCGGCGCAGACAGCCATTCCATTCTTGCCGGGGAGGAGCACATCAAGTCCGTGCTCGCCTCTCTGAGAGACATGAAGGCCAGAAAATGCCGGCTGGTCCTTTCCGCCCACCACGCACCGGAAACCCTTGCGGATGTGGACACTAAGATAGCTTATGTGGAAAACGTCAGGACTATTGCCGCAAAAAGCAAGGACAGAAAGGATTTTGTCGAGCAGATGAAAAAGGCATATCCGAACTATGCAGGGATGAACTATCTCGACATGACCGCCGGATATCTGTTCGCGAATTAGGCGGTAAGACTGGCATCTCTCTGGTCTCCGGCAGGCAAAAAGCCGGCCCCCGTATCTCTTGGAAACGGGGAGCCGGCTAGTCTTTTATGGAATCAGGACTTTTTGCAGCCCTGGGCGATACGGTCGCCGATGGTTTTGTCGATGTTGCGCCAGTACTCGAAAACGCGCTCCAGTACGGGGCCGGACACGCCGCCAAGGCTGCCGATGACGTTGTTGACCAGAGAGTCGCGCTGGGCGTCGTTCATGACCTCGCGGACCAGGACTCCGGCCTGGCTGAAGTCGTCGTCATCCTTGCGCAGGGTGTAGGCGGCGCGCATGAATTCGCCGTCCGCACTCCATATGGCCTGTTCGGGGTATTTTTTCGCATCAGGCGTGGGGCCGCCCTTGGAGTTGGGCGCGTAGACCGGGTCCGAGGCCTTGTCGATACGCATGGTGCCGCCTTTGCTGTAGTTGTTTACCGGAACAATGGGGCGGTTGACCGGGATCTGCTTGTAATTGACGCCGAGGCGCGCGCGGTGTGCGTCGGCATAGGAGATGAGCCGGGCCAGCAGCATCTTGTCCGGGCTGGGCCCGATGCCGGGGACCAGGTTGTTGGGCTCAAAGGCAGCCTGTTCGATTTCCGCCTGAAAGTCCGTGGGGTTGCGGTTCAAAGTCAGCTTGCCCACCTCGTGCAGCGGATAATCTTTCTGGGGCCAGACCTTGGTCAGGTCAAAGGGGTTTAAGCGGTAGGTCTTGGCCTCCTCAAAGGGCATGACCTGGACTTTCAGAGTCCAGCTCGGAAACTCGCCCCGGGCAATGGCGTCGAAGAGGTCGCGGCGGTGGTAGTCGGCATCCGTACCGGCAATGCGGTCCGCCTCCTCCTGGGTCATGTTGGCAATGCCCTGGTCGGTCTTGAAGTGGTATTTGACCCAGTATTTTACACCCTTGGCATTGACCCACATATACGTATGGCTGGTGTAGCCGTGCATGTGGCGGTAGCTTTTGGGCACGCCCCGGTCGCTCATGAGGATGGTTACCTGATGAGCGGATTCGGGGGAAAGGGTCCAGAAATCCCATTGCATGTCCGCATCGCGCAGGCCGCTGTCGGCCCGGCGTTTCTGCGAGTGGATGAAGTGGTGGAATTTCATGGGATCGCGGATGAAGAACACGGGGGTATTGTTGCCCACCATGTCGTAATTGCCCTCGGTGGTGTAGAATTTGAGGGCGAAGCCGCGGACGTCCCGCCAGGTGTCCGGACTGCCGCTTTCCCCGGCCACTGTGGAAAAGCGCGCCAGCACATCGGTATGCACGCCGGGCTGAAACAGGGCGGCACGGGTCCAGGCGCTGACGTCTCTGGTGGTTTCGAACTTGCCGAAAGCGCCCGAGCCCTTGGCATGGGGCTGGCGATCCGGGATCATTTCACGGTTGAAGTTGGCCATCTGCTCCATGAGATAATGGTCGTGGAGCAGAATAGGACCGTCGGCACCGACGCTCAGTGAGAATTCGTCGCTGGCCACGGGGATGCCGGCATCGTTGGTGGTCATTTTAGGTTTGTCATTTGCCATTCGCAAATACCTCGCATTGGTTGCTGCTTTTTTGTTTGAGGTTGCCTGATGACGTACCGAATAATTCTTAGAGATTTGCCTGATTATTACGCAAAAAATTATTTTTTTACAAGAGCCAGGGAAGTTCGCCAGCGGATTGATTTTTTCCCTTTGGGCCGGCTGGCTCCGGGATATATCCGACTCCCTGCGACTGAATTTGTTCCGTAGTGATCGGCTGAAAGCGGTGAAAGTGCTTGGGGGATGCCTATGGATGGCACGCTACCAGTCGGTCGCCATCAACGGTCAATCCCGTATTTTTGCTTGAGGGCCGACTGCAAGGCTTCGAGCAGTTGGTTCAGGTCCACGGGTTTGGACACGTATCCGTCCATGCCGCCTGTCAGAAAGGTCTCTTTGTCTCCGCTCATGGCGTAGGCGGTCATGGCGATGATGGGAATGCGGACGTTGTGCTGCCCGGCCTGGCCGCGTCGAATGGCCTGGGTGGCTTCCATGCCGTCCAGGTTGGGCATCTGTATGTCCATCAGGATCAGGTCGTACTGTCCGGCGGCGAGTTCCGCCAGAACTTCATTGCCATCCCCCACGGATTTGACGCTGTGCCCGTGTTTTTCGAGCAGTCGGCTGGTGGCGAGCCTGGAAGTGGCGTCGTCATCGGCCAGAAGAATGCTCAGATGGAGCCCTTTGAAGGCCTGCGTTTCGTGCTGCATTCCAAAAGTTTCGGAAGTGACGCGCTTAAAGGGGATGCAGATATGAAAGTGTGATCCCTGGCCGTCCACGCTTTCGAGAGCAATGGTTCCGCCCAGCAGATCCGTGAGACGTTTGGAGATGGCCAGCCCGAGTCCGGCGCCCTGGTAACGCCGCTGGTAGTGGGTTTCCACCTGTGTGAAGGCGCTGAACAGTTTGTCCTGCAGGTTGTCCGGGATGCCTATGCCCGAGTCGGAGACCGTGATCAGCACCCGACAGGTGGCCTTGTCCGGCTGGTGTATCTCCTGGGCTTGAATTTTCACATGGCCCTGGTTCGTGAATTTGAGCGCATTGCCGACCAGATTCCCCAAAATCTGCTGCAGGCGCGCCACATCTCCGATGAGAATTTTCGGGATATCCGGATCGAGTTCCAGCTGCAGTTCGAGCCCGGCTGCTCTGGCTGTGGGAGAGAACAGCTGCACAATGGCGTCCATGGCGTCCGGGAAGTCGAAAGGTTCCCGGACAATGGGCATTTTACCCGCTTCCACCCGTGAAAGATCCAGGATGTCGGTCAAAAGCCTGTTGAGGCGTTTACTGGAGCTGAGCGCGTGTTCGAGGAGTTCCTTTTGTTCCGCATCCAGGGGAGTGAGGTTGATGAGTTGCAGCATGCCCACCAGCCCGTTCAGAGGGGTGCGGATTTCGTGGCTCATGTTGGCGAGAAATTCTGATTTGGCCCGGTTGGCGGATTCCGCCTGCTCCAGGGCTGTTTTGCGTTCGGTGACATCCAGCACGGCTCCTTTGAGGGCTACCAATTCTCCCTGCTCGGAATATTCACCTTGAAATGTGGAATGGTAATGGCCCACGCTTCCGTCCGGCCGGAGGAATTTCTGGTCGTATTTCCCCTGTTCGCGGGAGGAGAGGGCTATGCGGATAAGCTCTTTTCCTCGGGCCTGATCTTCCGGCCAGGATGCGGACAGGGCTAGTATGGAGTCGATGTCAGGCGTAAAGGTCTCGGGGCTCATTCCGAAAATTCGATACACTTCCTCAGACCATTCGACCTTGCCGGTCTGGATGTCCCACCTCCAGCTGCCCAGACCCACCATGCGCTGCAATTCCTGGAGTTCCTTTTCCATCTGTTTGCGCAGGGTGATGTCCTGATGCGTACCGTACATCCATTGGGGCCTGCCGTCGTCCGTCCAGGTCGCCACTTTTCCCCGATCCAGGATCCAGACCCAGCGGCTGTCCCTGTGTCGCATACGGCCTTCGAATTCATAAAATTCCGACCGGCCCTCAAAACAATCCTGAAGCAGGGAGTTCGAAGCTTCAAAGTCGTCCGGATGGCAAAAGCGTATCCAGGTATCCAGGGAGACGGGCGACAGTTCTTCCAGCGTATAGCCGATGATTTCGGCCCAGCGTTCGTTGAAAATGGTTTCGCCGGTTTGCACGTTCCATTCCCAGGTTCCGACATTGGTGCCCTGGATGATGTAATCCAGGCGCATTTTCTGATTGGCCAGACGCAATTGGGCCTGTTTTCGCTCGCTGATGTCCCGGCTGATCATTATGACAACCGGTTCACTTCCCGAGAGTGCGCCTGCCGCGCTCACTTCCGCGTCGAACGTACTGCCGTCTTTTCTGCGGAATTCCGCTTCGAAAACGGTCTTCATTTTTTCAATATCTTTGAATTGTCGCTGTATTTTTTCTTCAGTATAGCCGTTGGCGATCTCCTGAAAGTGAAGGGTCGGAACAGCCTCCTGCGAATAACCGAGCATGTTGCAAAAACTGGAATTGGCTTCGAAGATTTTCAGGTTTTTATCAAAAATGACTATTCCATCCAGGGAGAGTTCCATCAGTGATTTTCTGCGTATGGTTTCTTCGATCAGATTCTGCAGCGTTTTGATCTTTTTCTGATTGACCGCCTCGGCCGCCTCCTTGGCTTTGATGATGGCATTCTCTCCGTGTTTTTGCTTCTGCAGAATATGAGAGGAGTATATTCCTGCGATCATGCAGAAAATGAAAAATCCCATTCTGTTGAAGAGACAGCGAGGGGGGATGTCTGTAGCAAGCAATTCTATCAGTGAATTTCCGATATTGAAGATGTAAAAGCTGATGATGCTGTCAAATATCCACCAGACGCATCCGAGTAACAGGAAAAATCCAATGACAATGGTTGTTTTTTCCGTATTTTCAAGGCGTTTTAACCGGAAAAAAGTTCTGACTGGCTGAATGTGCAGACAGAGGTCGGCCAACAGCACCAGCAAAAGAGCGATGACTACCTGCTTGCAGGCCACAAATGCGGAAACGCTCCAGGGAATGTAATCGGGCGCATTGGCCGCCCATGCCCAGGGCGGCGGATTGAGAGCGATGACCCATCTGGTGACGGTGAACAGGAGAATGGTGGCGAAGATGCGGAAGCAGATTTCCGCGATATACAGATTCATCCAGAGGCGCCGGCGACGGTTTTTTTTCCTTTGGTCGGCAACCCAGCCATGCCAGACGATCCAAAGGGTAAATGGAATGGCCGCGGGGATCACCGCATACCCGTTGGACGGTCCCCAAATCCACCACATGCTCTGGCTCCCGCCTGCCAGCGCCGAAAGCAGGCCGTAACGCCACCCCCAGCTCAGAGCAACAAGCAAGGGAAACAGCAGACCCACCAGAATGGCTATTTTGTACGGGCCGAAAGGGAAGATCAGCGTATGAAAGTTCAGCGCGAAGCCGACAAGTCCGAACAACACGGATATGAGTATTTTAAAGCCTTTTTCGCGGCTGGCGGATCGATTGGGTAAAACATGCACTGCAACTACTCCAGTCAGAGAACCTCTGCCCCGGTTACCTACGGTTTCGGAGGCATGAGGGTATAGCGCATTTGGGATTTTTGGCCATTTGTACCATGATTTCCCCAATGTGTCCTCAAAAACTCTTTACGAATCGATACGTATTTCACGCTGTGATCAGATTTTAGCCTCCCATCCGTGCAGGACGGTAGACGGTATGTGCAGCTGGAATCCGCGTGTATTTTGCCGCGGTATGACAGGGGACAGGAAAATGGGTCATTGCAGTGCATTGAACGGGAATCTGCGTACGGCATCGTGCGCTTTACAATAAATATTGTGTTTGAGTAGACTGATATGAAAAAGTTGTATGCGGGCAGTTGAGAAGATCTGATCTGCTCCAACAGCCCTGGGGCTGTCCTTGGTTAGGCTACGCCATACGCTGCATGCTGCCCCGATGCGGGAAGGTTCCCGGACAGGTCGGCGTGCTATTCTTTCCTCAAAAAAAGAAACGCCTTGAGAAACTTTGCGTGAGGCTATAGGACACAGTGAGATAAGGTGATACGAGTGTATCAACGCTGGAAAACAAAGAGCGGGACTGACGGATGATCAAGATTTCTCCCCAGGATTTTCAGGAAGCCGGGAGCGGAGCCGGAGCCATATCCCGTGCGGCGGTTCGCGTCGTACGCGATCTGCTGGACCCGGCAGAAGCGCAATTGCCGGACGGTGCGCTTGATGTGCAGCGTTTGCTGACGCACAAGCATCCGCATCTGGACGAGTACGTGGCCATGCTGTTGTTCAAGGCAGCGCTGCCGGAAAACCGCTGGAGCCTTCCTGTGGGGGAGATCGTCTTGCGTTCCGTGGACAACGACGCCGAAGCAAAGGCCACCTGGCCCAGCAGCGCCATTTTCGGCATGGGGGGCACGCATACGGGCGGCGCACGCGGCCTGCTTGTTTTTGACGAACACAACAAGCCGGGGCAGAGCCGTGAGGCCAATTCGGTCACCATGCTGGTCAAGGAGCAGCTGTACGGCAGTCAGGGAATTTCCAGGGCGCTGTTTCAGATATGCAAGGAAACAGACCATATAGACGCCTACGGCCAGGCCCATTTCAAACACCTGGGCAATTACATCAAGCGGCTGCATGAAGCCGAGTTTCTGTTTCTGGATAATCCGGCTTACGGTGGCGGTGCGGAGGATATTCTTCCTTTATGGAAGCAGGCCCTGGTGGAAGGCTGCATAGCCGCACTGGCCTGCGCCCTGGCAGAAAAAAAGCGCTTCATGAACGCAGCCTACTGGCGCGAGCCGCTGATATCCTCGTTGAACTGGTATGCGTCCCATACGCGTCTGCGCGATGACGAGGATTTTTCGTATGCCTTCAACCGGCTCAAAAGAAATGTCTGCGGATTCAAGGGCGCCAAGCTGCGCATCAAGCATCCGGACGGCAGCCTGAGCAACCTGCGATGCGGCCAGGACGGACAGGAAGAGCCCTGGCAGCTTCTGGTGATGCCTTATCTTGCCGGACTGTGTCTGGAATACTGGGGAGAGGAAATCGGCCAGCGCATACTCTTTCCGCTCTGGGAGGCACGTATCCTGGGCGATCTGGGCTATGCCCGTGTCTATCGCGAACTGGAGAAAGTCATTGCCGCAGGCGACTGCGACAATACCGTCGCATCCGGGATAGGTTCCATTGCTTTTTGCAAGTCAGGAAAAATGCAGCCGGATATGGAAGGCCAGTCGCGACTGCCCTGGATCATCGAACTGCAGCCGGCCGAAGGCCTGGCAAACAGCAGGTCCGCGTTGCTATCCTTTCTCAAAAATCACAATGGCGGCGTGGGCTACACCCTGGTACGCTCGTCGGACGGCAGCAGGGTGGTACTGACCAGAGGCCCGGCCACGGATCCGCAGGAGTGGGAAATGGTCGTTTCCTGGCTGGTGGAAAGCGAAGGCAATGCCGATGGCGGACAGAATGGCTGCTGGCATATGGTCAAAAGCGCCCAGGGACATCTGGCCGATTACATTCTCAACGGAAATCCCGCCCATCAATACGCACCGCGTACGCAGATCACTGCGCAGAGTCTGGTGCATCTTCTGGAAGAATTGGACTGACAGGAACTGGCTAGGCCACGCCTGCAGCATGGGCGCAAACGCCCGCCTGCCGCATCAGATCTTCGAATTCAGGCTTGGTAACGGCTCCTGCCGCGCGGCCCACCTCATGGCCTTCGTTGAAAAGGATATAGGTCGGGTAATTGCAGATGTTGAAGCGGACGCGTTCGATGCCGTAGGTGTCCACCGTGATGCCCAGTATCAGGATGTTGTTGCAATAACAGCGACAGAGCCCTCTGACGCCGAGCATCTGTTCCTGTATGGAGATTTTTTTGTGCAGGAAAATGCCCAAAACAGGCAGTTCCGCTCCTTTGATGGCCGTTTCAAGGTCGTCATACGTACAAAACGGACATTCGAAAGCCGCTTCGTCCATGGCTGTCTCCGTGCATTGGTTCTGAATGCGGGCATGCCGATACGGCCAGTGGCACACCATAAACAGTATTTTTCTAAAGCGCAGCTTAGGATATGCATCAGTAAAAGTGAAGTGATAGTTTAGGTGAATTTAAAAAAATAACGATACCTGTATTTCAGAAAAATCGTAAAAGAGATATCATTTATTGTTTTTATTAATTAGGTTATTTTGTCTGTCCCTTAGTTAAAAAGGATAAAAAAAGCGCCGCACAGGGCGGCGCTAATGGTCCTCTAGTCAGTGGCTCAGAGTCTGATCGCGATCCGGGCCGACGGAAATCAGGGTAATGGGTCTTTCAAGCAGTTTTTCCAGGGTCTTGATGTAATCTTTGGCAGCCTGGGGCAGCTGATCGAAGCTGGTGCATCCGGTGATGTCTTCTTTCCAGCCGGGGCAGGTTTCGAAAATGGGGGTCACATCGGCCAGACCGTTTTCTTCCTGCGGCGGGTACTGGATGGGGTTGCCCCTGTGTTCGTAGCCTACGCAGATTTTGATGGTGGCCAGTCCGCTGAGCACGTCGAGTTTGGTGATGGCGATATCAGTGGGGTCATTGAGGCGCATGGCTTCTTTGAGAGCCGCGATATCCAGCCAGCCGCACCGTCTTTTGCGGCCGGTGGTGGCGCCGAATTCCGCGCCGGTCTGCTGCAGGTGGTCGCCGTCGGCGTCAAACAGTTCGGTGGGAAAAGGTCCGGAGCCGACACGGGTGGTGTAGGCCTTGACCACTGCCACGATCCGGTCGAGCTTGCGCGGAGAAAAACCAGCACCGATGGAGGCGTTGCCGGATACGGTATTGGACGAGGTCACAAAGGGGTAGGTGCCGTGGTCGATATCCAGCAGCGTCCCCTGGGCTCCTTCGAACAGGACATGTTTGCCCTGGTTCCCGGCGGCCTGAATGGCGGAGGATACGTCGCCCAGGTAGGGCAGCAGCTTGGGCGCCAGTTCCATGATGGACCCGAAAATTTCTTCTGCGTCCATGGCTGCGTGGGAATAGAGTTTTTCGAAAAGAACGTTCTTTTCCACCAGCGAGCGTTTGATCTTTTCTTTCAACAGATCGGGATTGGCGAGGTCTGCCGCGCGGATGCCGCAACGGTTCATCTTGTCTTCGTAGCAGGGGCCGATACCGCGGCCGGTGGTGCCGATTTTGCTATCCTTGGACTTGTAGGCCTCGCGGGCAACGTCGATTTCTTTGTGGTAGGGCATGATCAGGTGGGTCTTGTTGCTGATCATCAGTCTGTCCGGCCCCACGGAAATGCCTTGTCCTGCCAGGTTCTCGATTTCTTTCCAGAAAACTTCCGGATCAAGAACAACGCCATTGCCGATCAGGCAGATTTTGTCGGGGTACAGGATGCCCGAAGGAATCAGGTGCAGAATGGTTTTTTTGCCTGCAGTGACAAGGGTATGACCGGCATTGTTGCCGCCCTGAAAACGAGCGACCACATCCACTTCTTTGGTCAGAAGATCAACGATTTTTCCTTTGCCTTCGTCGCCCCACTGGGCGCCAAAGACGACAATATTTGACATCAAGCTCTCCTTTTGGGATAATCTTGGATTCCCGTCTTGATGCGCCGGATACCCGTACGCAAAAGACTTAATTGAGTACGCCATTATTTTCACATCGTCAATTTTAGAAAAAGGCAAGCAGGGCTTTCTTCAGGGACTAACGAAGCTTGCTGCTTGCGCCAACTGCCGCACATCATAGTAATCCACACCATAACCTTGCCCGTAGCGAAAAATGTTTTATTTTTTTTGCTTCGACAGACACTGCCCAACGTCGACGGCGTTCCGGGGCGGTGCGGACGAGTCGGACATGCGTTGAGGGTCCTGCTCGTGGTTCAGGTTACAAAAGAAATATCTCCGCAAGGAGGCAATTTTGCTAAAAGAGGTTAGAAAACCGAAAAGTCCCATTCGGCGCGAGCATTTTTTCGCTCTGCTGCTGCTGGGAATATTGTACGCGCTGCTTACCGTTCCCCCCCTGAAGCCGGTTTCCCCCCAGGTTCAGGCCAAGAATGATCCTTTGCTCGTACGCGTTGTGTTGCCGCCGCATTCGCAGGCGCTGGACGCACTTTCACCATATGGACCAGGGTTCGACAGCGAACTGCTGGATGCATTTTCAAAAGCCTGCGGCTATCATCTCGATGTGCTGCAAGCCAAAACCGTGCGGGAAGCCTGGGAGATGCTCGCCCAGGGAAAGGCCGATCTTTTTATCGGTTCGGGATACGAACCACCGGCGGATCTCAAACAGGCCTGCAGTGCGGGGCCGGCCTACGGCACCCATCTTCCAGTGATTCTGCGGGGCGAAAACGCCAAACAGCTTTTCATCAAGGGGGCTGTGGGAACCCGCTGGAAACAGTTCGATTCGAATCCTTTTTTGATGCGGGCCGACAAGACGCTTGAAAAAAGAATCCGTACCGAGGCTCCCTGGCTTGAAAAAGGAGCGATCACCCGGGTCAACACGCGCTCCAGCCTGGAGCTCATTCTGGACAGCGTGCAGGGAGGACAGGCCTCCTACGCGCTGGTGGATTCCGGCAAGCTGCGCCTCTGGCGCCCGTTTTTCCCGGAACTGCGAACGGAGCGGACCTTGTCCGAACCCATCGCCTATCGTTGGTACTGGCGTACGCAGCGCAGGGATCTGGCCGTGACTTTGAACTACTTCTGGAAGGCTCCTTCCACCAGGGACAGGCTGCAGATACTCAAGGAAAAGTATTACGGATTTCTGCCCGAAAAGAGCGATGGGGCGGTAGTGGCGCATTTTCTGGAGACTCTGGCTCATGAAATGCCCAAATACCGCAGCAAGATCATCCATGAGGCGCGTCGCTGCGGCATAGATCCCTTATTGTACGTGGCTCTTATCTATCAGGAATCCCAGTTCGACCCCAAGGCCGTGAGCAACACGGGCGCACGGGGGTTGCTGCAGTTCACCAGCGCCGCGGCTTCGTACTTCGGCCTGAACAATCCCATGAACAGTTCGGACAGCATCCGGGCGGGAGCGGATTATTTGAAAATGCTCTGGAAAAGCCTGGATGGATTCGGACTGTCGCATTGGAACCGCTGGTTCTTCGCGCTTGCAAGCTACAACCAGGGAAGAGGGCATTTGTCCGACGCCATGAGCCTTGCAGTCAAGCTGGGGCGCAGCGCCGGCACCTGGGCGGATCTGAAGTTCGTCTACCCGAAACTGCAGAAGCAGCAATACGCAGCCCAGGTCCGCTACGGCTCCTGCCGCGGACAGGAGGCCGTGCAGTTTGTGGATAATATACGTTATTATTACTACATTCTACGAGGTCTCATCTCCCTCTCGAGGCCGGAAGCGGAGCACCTTGGTCCGCTTGTGGGAAGACGATTGCTTGCCCTTGGAAGCGTTTTTTGATGCGTCCCTGAGGTTCTCTTTTTCCGTGACGGAAAAGAAGGTCTGTTCCACCAGAGGATCCACTTCGGTGTCGCTTTCGCTCATGACATCGTGCAGATCTCCGGATTTCGGGCGTGTTTCCAGGGCCCAATTGTAGTTGAAAAGCTGATTTTTCCAGCGCAAGGCCTGGATCAAACCGAAAACCAGCGCGGATTCTTCCCAGCGTTTGGTCGGTTCGAACTGCTGCACTATGGTGGCATAGCGTTCCCAAAGGGACATCAAAGAGGCTTCATCATAGGCGTTCAGCTGACGAGCCAGACGGATCAATACTTTTTCCAAGGCACAACTCCTGAGGGATTTGGTCACGCATGGGCGTGACTCAGAACGAACAAATCAGATTTTCGGTCGCAACGCAATAGCTTGATCGCTTCAGAAGGATGTTTTCCACTGCCGGATCAGTCAAAACAGCCTGCATGCCTTTAGGGGGCAGGCGGATTGGAATGGTGCAAGTCCAGAGCTGACAAGGCGTCTTGCTTGCAAAAAAGTTGCAGCCATGGAATAACGTATAAGAAATTAGTATCCGAAAACATTGTGCGGGATTGACTTGTCATGGATGAGAATTTGACCACCGTTCCGGAAGGTGAAGTGGAGCGCAGCATAGTGTTCGCCGATGTCTGCCAGAGTACGCGTCTGTATGAGCGCTTTGGCGACCATGAGGCCTACGATCTGGTGCTGCACGCGCTGACCCTGATGGAAAAGCAGACCAAAAAGCATGGCGGACGCGTGGTGAAGACCATCGGAGACGAGCTGTTCTGCTGCTTCAACCAGCCCGAGCGGGCCATCATGGCTGTCTGCGACATGCAGCACGCCGTGAGCAGCGATCCCAAACTCATGGCGGCCAAGCTCTCCATCCGCATCGGCCTGCATCACGGAGCTGTCATCGAGCAGCTCGGTGATGTTTTCGGCGATGCGGTCAATGTCTCGGCCAGGGCGGCGGGGCTGGCCAGCGCCGAGGAAATCATCACCACGGCCGAAACCATAGAAGCCGTTCCCGACCTGGATCCCACCATGGTCCGCTCCATTGCCCGGATTCGCGTCAAGGGCAAGGCGGAAAAAATCGAATTTTTCGAGGTTCTCTGGCAGGACGATCCCACGGAAATCACCTCGCAGATCAACATTCTGGACATGAAAAACGAGACCCTGGTCTCTTTTCTGCGCCTCGAATACCAGGGCACCCATCTGGATCTGAGCCGGGTGCGCCCTTTGTTGCTCATGGGCAGAAGCAAGGAGTGCGATCTCCAGGTGGCGGACCAGTGCGTTTCGCGCGAGCATGCCATGCTGCGTTTTCGGGACGGCAAGTTCATTTTTATCGACCAGAGTACCAATGGGTCCTATGTGACCATCAAGGACGAGAAAAATCTGTTCGTCCATCGCGATGAGATCTGGTTGCTTGGGGAGGGCTGCATCAGCCTGGGGCAGGAAATCACCGAAGGGTCCGACAGCCTCATTTATTTCAGCGTGAGCTGAAACAGCAGGCAAATGGACAGTCTCGGCCCGTCAGTATGCTTTAACGTACCGTTATGCTATGATTTTATTCGTGCAAAAAGCAGCGCGGCTCCACCCGTGCCCTTGCCAAACAGTGTGCGATAATTTATAGATTTATATCCTCTTGCGTATGCGGGGTTAATCAATGAAATATTCGATGCGTTTTATTCTTCTGGTTTTGCTTCTTGCCATTCTCAGCGGCTGCCAAATGTTCAGCCAGGACAAGAAGCCGGATTTGCAACCGGCACATCCGGACAGCAATCTGGCCTCCAAGGACACCGATACTCCCTATACCACGGTATACGCACCGCCCAAACCCCTGGACAAGGATCATCCCGCGCAGGTGGAACGCCAGCCCGAGGTGGCCATGCTCACGCCTTCCAAACCTCCGGTGGCCCCGGTTCCGGAAAAGCTGCCCTCCGGCAAGTATCGCCTGCGTTCCGTGTTGGTGGTGGGGGATTCCTTTGCTGTGGGCATCGGCATGTCCCTGTCCAAGCTGCTGAAATCCTATGACGATATTGCCCTCTACGCCAAGGGCAAGACTTCCAGCGGTCTGAATTCCACCAAGTTCTACAACTGGCAGGAAAAGCTTCCGGAATACCTGAAAGGGGACAATCCGGACGCCCTGGTGGTGATGATCAGCGGAAACGACGCGCATAATGGTTCGGGGTCGGAATCCTGGGCCAGATCCTATGAATCGAAAATGGGCGATTTCCTCGCCTCCGCCGTGAAATACGGCGTGCCCGTGTATCTTGTCGGCCTGCCGCCCATGGGCAAAGAGGATTATTCGGAGCGCGCCAGGGTGGCCAACCAGGCCATAAAAAATGCCTGCTCCAAGACCTCAGACTGCGAATATGTCGATGTCTGGCCCCTGTTTTCCGACGACAAGGGTGCGTTTACCCGCGAGAAGAACATCGGCGGCGCTCCCAAGACGCTGCGCGGCAAGGATGGCGTTCATTTTACCATGACCGGCTACTACCTGCTTGGCAACGCCATACTGGACAAGGTGGGCAACCGCTTCGAACTGGACAAACACGCGGCCGGAAAACAGGCTACCAGCGCGAAAGTGACGATCAGTAAAAAGACCGCCTCGGCTCCGTGATTCCGGCGCAACGGTCCGGAAAATCCCCGAACGCTATCTTTCCCAGGTCCTGAGCCTGGCGAGCATCTGGTCGTGGTGCGACCCCGGCCAGTAGATTCGCCGGCAGTCCGGGCAGATGTGGAATTCGTTGAAATATTTTTTGGTCAGAGGAAGCAGCCTGTGGATGATTTTTTCCTTGGCCACGGGGTGCAACGGCGTGTTGCAGCGCAGGCAGCGCGAAAAAGGCGCGTAGGGCGGGTGCAGTCCGAAAAAATGCAGGGTCTCCGCCAGCTGTAGTTCCGGATCTTCATTGCGGATCAGCCGTCCGTGGCTTATGGCCTTGCGCTTGAGCAGGCCGCGGTCCTTGCTGAGCACGATGCGTTGCTCGTCAGCGGCCAGAGCCGCCACTTCGGCGTCTTCCAGAGCATTGCCGTAGGCAGTGTCGAACCCCAGCAACCGCAGCAGGGTGGCCAGCTTGCCGGCATTGACGTCCACCACGAAGCGGACTTCCGGCAGGGGAACAGGCCGCAGCGCGCAGGCTCGTCGGACATCCATGGGCGGCTCCACCGGCAGAATGTCCAGGGTTTCTCCGCCCGCAAGCAGCAGATCGAAATTCTGCTCGCCTTGGTCGGAGACGATCCGCCCGATCTCCGTATGCGGCGGGCCCTGGGATTCAATGACATCCTTGACCGAGGCCCGGCGTTTCGCCGCGAAGTGCACCTGACCGTGGGCGCGAAATCGCGGTTTGAGCAGCTCCCTGAGCGAGCCGTGAAAACGCAGAATGGCCGTATTGCCGGACACTTTGTCCTCCTTCGAACCGTAAACCCGTATACGGGGTTCTTATGAATTTCTATCTCATGTTGCTCGTGGTCCTGCTTGTTGCCGCCTGGTGCGTGGAAAGCCTTTCTTCTTTGCTCACCCTCCGGATGCTGGGCGATACGCCCCCGGAGGAACTGGCCGACGTGTATGATCCGGACGCCTACAGGCGGTCGCAGGAATATACGCGCGCCAAGGACCGCGTCGGATTTCTGGAAAGCAGTCTCGGCCTCCTGCTGCTGCTGGTCTGCATTGTGGCCGGGTGGTTCGACCTGCTCGATGTCTTCATCCGCGGGTTCGGGTTCGGCGACCTGGTCAACGGACTGCTGTTCATCGGCGCCGTGGGGCTCATCGGCGACATTGTATCCGTCCCCTTCGACATCTACAATACGTTCGTGCTGGAGGAGCGTTTCGGCTTCAACCGTACGACTCCCCGGACCTTCGTGCTGGACCGCATCAAGGGCTATGCCCTGGGCATTCTCATCGGCGGACCACTGCTCGCCGGGGTGCTGGCTTTTTTTCAGCTGGCGGGCAACTGGGCCTGGCTGCTGGCATGGGCTTTCATAACCCTGGTGTCCCTGGTGCTGCAGTACGTGGCGCCCACCTGGATTCTGCCGCTTTTCAACAAATTCACCCCCCTGGAAGAAGGCGAATTGCGGAGCCTGCTCTCGGAATACGCCCGGAAAGTGGGCTTTGACCTGACAGGCATCTTCGTCATGGATGGCTCCAAACGTTCGGCAAAGGCCAATGCCTTTTTCATCGGATTCGGCAAACGCAAACGCATTGCCCTGTTCGATACGTTGCTCGAACAACTGAGCAGCCGGGAGATTCTGGCGGTGCTGGCCCATGAAACCGGCCATTACAAACGCGGGCATACGCTCAAGCTACTTTTCCTGAGCATCGCCAAGACCGGAGCCCTGCTGTTCGCCATGTCCCTGGCACTGCGTACGGAGGGGCTCTACCAGGCGCTGCAGATTCAGACTCCGGCCGTATATACGGGGCTGGTGATCTTTTTTCTGCTGTTTTCTCCCCTGTCCCTGCTGCTGGCCCTGCCCATGAACAGGCTGTCACGCAAGTTCGAATACGAGGCCGACACCTTTGCCGCGCAGAGCACAGGCACGGGCGATGAGCTCATCAGCGGTCTGAAAAAGCTGACTCGCAGCAGCCTTTCCAATCTCACGCCCCATCCGTTCGATGTGGCTCTGCATTATTCGCATCCGCCTTTGCTGCAGCGCGTACGCCATCTGCGCAGCCTGTCTCGCGAATAGCTGATACGGGCATGGGCGGGCGGTTGATCCGGTTTGCCATCCGGTACGCAACCCTCGGCATTTTTCACGACTGTGACCCCTTTATTGGCGGGCAAAAAAGGGATCCTGTTTGACTGCGTCGGACCAATGGTGGTATAAAGTAATAGGAATACCATCAGCTTTTCAAGCCGTTGGTCTGGTTGTTTAGGGGGGCGCAAGGACACAGGCGCCTTGGAGCTACGGACCATGCGTACCGATTGCGAATGGAGCCATTTTGCCCGAAAAATACCGCAGCATAAGCACCAACATCATTGTTTCCCTGGCACTGGTGACCACACTGGTGCTGTTGGTCTTTGGCGCCGTCAACTACTACCGGCAGCGCGCCGAACTCCACGAACAACTCTACGAAGATCTTGACTTCATATCGTCGCAGCTCGCCGGCTATCTCACCATGCCGGTCTGGCAGCTGGATTCCCGTCTGCAGGACGACATCGTCCGCGATACCATGCTCAATCAGCGCATTTACGCCATAGAATTGTGGGTCGCCAGCGACTATGTCTCTCCCCACCAGATCTGGCGCCGGGGGCCGCGATGGATGGTGATTCAGGGAGATGCATTGCCCGAAGGTCCGCAGCTTATCTCCAGGAAACGTCCTATCCTGCACGAAGGCGAAGAAATCGGCTCGGTCAGCCTGGTGATGAGCACCAGGTTCATGCAACAGGCTCTGGAGCGTACGCTGCTGACCAATGTGACGGCCATACTGGTCCTGAATTCCATTTTGCTGGCCGTGCTGTTTCTGGTCATTCGCAGAAGCGTCATCAAGCCGCTGCAATTCGTGGAACGCTATGCCGACAATGTCAGCCTGGGAAAACAGACCACGGAGTCCGGCCATGTAACCCTCTCGCGCGAACTGTGGACCACTCTGAATGCTTTGGATGCCATGGTCGCAGGGCTGCGCAAGGCCGAGTACGAATATCGCTCGTTGTTCGAGAACGCTCTGGAAGGGATCTACCGCTTTTCCCAGGACGGCGAGATTCTCAGGCTCAACACGGCCATGTGCCGGATTCTCGGTTTCAAGGATTCGAGCGAACTGCTCAATCATTCGTCCAATGCCTGGGACTATCTTGTTTTTGACGAACAGATTCAATGGTCCATCAAGACCCTGCAGGAAAAAGGGGAAGTCATTGATAAGGAAATCGCCTTTTACCACAAGGACGGGCACATTGTCTGGTTTCTGGTCAATGCCCGTCTGGTCACGAGTGAAGGCGACAAGGCCATTGTAGAAGGGCTGGCCACGGATATAACCGAGCGCAAGAACGCCCAGGAGGAACTGGCCCGCCTCAACAAGAATCTGGAAGAGCGCATTCAGGAACGCACGGCGGATCTGGAACAGGCCAATCATGAGTTGCAAAAGGCCATGGACCGAGCCGACCTCGCCAACAAGGCCAAAAGCGAATTTCTGGCCCGGATGAGTCATGAAATCCGTACGCCCATGAATGCCGTCATAGGCCTGACCAACCTGGCGCTGAAGACGCAATTGAACGACACGCAGCGCAATTATCTGTTCAAGGTCCGGGATTCGGCCAATCATCTGCTGGATATCATCAATGATATTCTGGATTTTTCCAAGATCGAGGCCGGCAAGTTCACCCTGGCTCCGGCCGGGTTCATGCTCAACCAGCTTTTTGACGAACTGGGAGACATGTTCGAGGCCAGGGCCGCGGAAAAGCAGATCGAATTTTCATTGATGATTCCCAACACCGTGCCGCTGGCTCTGGTCGGCGATGCCATGCGGTTGCGTCAGGTGCTCATCAACCTCATCGGCAATGCCGTCAAGTTCACCGAACAGGGCAGTGTCTCTCTCAAGGTCAGTCTGGATTTCGAAGGAAACAGTCCGGACAGCGATGGGGTAAAACTGCGTTTTTCCGTAAAAGATACGGGCATAGGCATCAGCGAAGAGCAGCAGCAACAGCTGTTTTCGCCTTTCACCCAGGTGGAAGGCGCCATGACCCGCCGTTTCGGCGGTACCGGACTGGGGTTGTCCATCAGTAAAAGACTGGTCTCCTTGATGGGCGGTGAAGTCCGTGTGGAGAGCGTTCCCGGCAAGGGCAGCACCTTTTCCTTTACCGTGCTCCTTGGGCTGCAGCAGGAGCACGAACAGCGTACCCTGACTCCCCCGGTGAGCTTGCAGAACAAACGGGCGCTGATAGTGGACGACAATGAAGCCGCCCGCTTGATCTATGCCGAAATGGTCGAGTCTTTCCTGTTGCGCCAGGCAGTGGCCGAATCCGGCTCCGCTGCCATAGAGACGCTTCTGACGGCCCAGGAACAGGGGGATCCCTTTGACCTCGTACTGCTGGACTGGCGGATGGAGGGCATGAACGGCATCGAAACCGCCCAGAAGATCCGCGGCATGACGGACAGGCTGGGGAAGCAGCCCATTATTCTGCTCACCACGATGTACGGACGGGACGCCTTTTTCCAGCGTATGGCCAAGGAAGAGAAATCCATAGACGGATTGCTGCACAAACCCTTGAATTCCTCCGAACTGTTCAATGCCATCATGGAAAAATTCGGCAGTTGGGAAGCCGTGGTTCCGCGCAGAAAGCACACCATGGACCAGAATCTCAGCTCCGAGATCGTCGCTCTTTCCGGAGCCAGGATTCTTCTGGTGGAGGATAATCTGATAAATCAGGAAGTGGCCACCATCATTCTCAAAGGAGTCGGACTGGAAGTGGACATCGCCTCCAACGGCAAGGTCGCCGTGGAAAGGCTCATGGCCTTGAACCCTACGGATCGCGAATGGTATGATGCGGTGCTCATGGATGTTCAGATGCCCGAGATGGACGGCTACGAAGCCACCGGAACCCTCAGAAAGGACCAGCGCTTCAGCGATCTTCCCATTATCGCCATGACCGCCCATGCGCTCAAGGGAGATCGGGAAGCCTGCCTGGATGCGGGCATGAATGATTTCGTTTCCAAACCCATTGAAGAAGAGGTCCTGTTTCAGGTTCTGCTGCGCTGGATCAAACCCCAAGCCAGGCGTACCGATCTGCCTCCGGATCCGCCCGCCCCGGATCTGGCCGAGACTCCGCAGGCGCGTATGGCCAGGGACAAAGGCCTGGACATCACAGCCGGGCTGGAGCGCTTCAAGGGGAACATGCAGGTCTACTTCAACATGCTGAACCATTTTCTGGAAAGCAACAGAGAGGCCGCACGGGAAATCCAGGAGTTGATCGACGCAGGGGAGCACACAGAAGCGGAGAAACGCGTCCATTCGCTCAAGGGCATTTCCGGCAACCTGGGATTGGGCGAGCTGTATGACGCGTCTGTTTCACTGGACAATACGCTGAAAACAGGGGCCTCCGAAAAGCTTGGCGAACTGCTGGATACCTTTGCCCAGGCCATGGAAAAGGTGCTGCAGGCCATTGCCAGCCTGGAACCCCAGGAGCCGCGGAAGGAAATGCCGCCTGCAATGGCCATTGAGCCCGAAGCGTTGCTGACGCTGATGACCAGACTGGAACAGGAGCTCAAAAAAAGCAGTTCCAAGGCCCGGCATTCGAGCAATGAACTCCGGCGCCTGCTGCAGGGGCATCTTGATTACGCGCAGGAAGTCCAGCAGCTGGAGGAATCCATTTTCAGACTCGACACGGACAAGGCACTGGAGGCGCTGTACGCCCTCGCGCGCAAGCTGAATCTCTCGTTGCCAGGGAAGGATAGCAAGTGAACACAAAGGTCATGGAAAAAATTCTTGTTGTGGATGATACGCCGGAGGCTGTCTGGCCGCTGGTTCAGGAACTGGAGTCGGACTACGCGGTGTTTACCGCTTCGGACGGCCGCAGGGCTCTGACCATTGCGGCCGAGGAAATGCCCGAGCTTATTCTGTTGGATATCATCATGCCCGAAATGGACGGATACGAGGTGCTGGAAAGACTTCGCGCCAACAGCCGGACCAGGGATATTCCCGTGGTGTTTCTGACGTCCAAGGTCACGGAAGAGGATGAAATAAAGGGCTTCGAATGCGGTGCGCAGGGATATATGACCAAGCCGGTCAGGCTGGCTGTGGCAAAGGCCAGAATCCGGTCCTTGATAGATATTTACAAAGGCATTGAACAGCGTCTGTTTCTGATGCGGGAAAAGTACGCCGAGCTGAACAGTCTGCTGGAAGAGGAACTGAATCAAAAAATACGGGAAGTGGACCGATTGCAGCGGGTTCTGTCTTCTTCCGAGTCCAAATACGACCGACTGCTCAATCCGCCCAAGGCAACGGGGGAAGGCAGGCAGAGTCTGCTTGTGGTGGACGACAATGTGGAGAACATCCACCTGCTCATGGAGAATCTCGAGGACGACTATGACGTGCTGTTCGCCACCAGCGGATTCAGGGCCCTGGAGATAGTGTTCTCCGAAGACAGGCCGGATTTGATTCTGCTGGACATCATGATGCCCGGCATGGATGGCTACGAGGTCTGCTCCAGGCTCAAGGCCGATTCGCGTTCCTGCGACATTCCCGTGATTTTTCTGACTGCCATGAGTCAGGAAGAGGACGAGACCAAGGGGCTGGACCTCGGTGCAGTGGATTTCATCCTCAAACCCTTCAGCATGCCCATAGTACGGGCGCGCGTGGACGTGGCCCTGAAGTTGAAACGCGAAATGGACCAGCGTCTGGAATTGAGCGCGAAACTCCACGAACTGAATCAGGATCTGGAACAGCGGGTGGCGGAAAAGACCGAGCATCTGCGTCAGGCCCATGACCAGCTTAAGGAAAGCGAGAAAAAGTACCGGGATATTTTCGAAAATGCCATGGAGGGCATTTTTCAGAGCAACAGCAAAGGAAAGCCCCTCCGTGTCAGTCCTTCCCTGACCAGAATCCTGGGCTATGACAGCCCGGAGGAACTGCTGTCCGCCATCAGCGACATAGCCACCCAGCTCTGCGTTCGCCCAGAAGACTATGCCGCGTTTCACCGTGCCATGGAAGAAAAAGGCGAGGTCAGGGGCATGGAAATGCAATTGCGCAAAAAGGACGGCGATCTCATCTGGGCCGCTGTGTCGGGCTGGCCCATAGCCTGTGAGGAGCAGGACACAACCCGCTGTATCCAGGGCTTCGTGGTGGATACCACCGAACTCAAACAGATGCGCGAACTGATGGTGCAGAATGAAAAGATCATGAGCCTCGGGGGCATGACCGGGGGCATGGCTCATGAGATCAACAACAGCCTGACCGCTGTTCTGGGCAATGCCCAGAATGTCTTGATACGGCTGGATCCCGAAAAGGAGCACAACCGTACGCTGGCCGATTCCCTGGGGCTGGAATTCGACCGTATGCTGGACTACGTCAGGGAGCGCAAGATCGACTACATGCTCCAGGTGCTGCACGAACAGGGCAAGCGGGCTGCCGAAACCGTCTACCGTATGCTGGAATATACGCGCAAGACCGATGCCCCGGCTTCCGGTCATGACATCAATGAAATCGTGCAAAAGGCTCTGGATCTTGCCGCCAAGGATTACGATATCAATACGCGTTTTTCCTATTGGAGCGTGGAGGTCACCAGGGAATTGACGGACGGCCTGCCCCTGGTGAACTGCGCGCCCAACGAGCTCGAACAGGTGCTGTTCAACCTCATCAAAAACGCTTCCCATGCCATGGCCGAGCGGGCCAAACAGCAGAGCAGTCTGCAACTGCGCCTCATTCTGCGTACGCGGTTGGAGAATCAGCAGATTGTTGTGGAAGTCCAGGACAACGGCATCGGCATGGATGACAAGACCATCAAGCGCGCATTCGAACCCTTTTTCACGACAAAGCCGGTGGGCGTCGGCACCGGGCTGGGACTCTCGGTGGCCAGTTTCATCATCAAGGAAAAATATCGCGGAGAACTGGAAGTGGTCTCCAGTCGCGGCAAGGGCGCATTGTTCACCATCCGGCTGCCCGCCGGCAACGTGGAGCACAAGGACGCGGTTTGATCCGGCGGACTGTCTGTAAAGGAGGCTGGCGTGAGAAAATTTTATGAAATCATTACTGTCGCGTTGCTGGTTGTTGTAGTGCTTGGCGCTTTCAATGGCGTCTGCGCACAGGACAACAAACTGCTCATTGCCGGGGATGAGGAAAAAAAGGGCAGTTACCTGCTGGAAATAACCGACGCTGCATTCAAACGGGCCGGGTATGAGCCCGGATACGCCCTGATGCCCTGGGTCAGAGCGCTTTCAGGAACCATTTCCGGGCAGTACGACGTGTTGCTGGGGGCCTACTATACGGAGGAGCGAGCCAGGAGTCTGCTATATTCGAAACCCATAGGTTCCTCGGAGGTGGTGCTGCTGAAACTGAAAAAAAGGGACATCAGCTATGAAAAAATAGAAGACCTCAAACCCTACAAGATCGGAAGCATCAGAAGCAGCAAGGTCAGCAAGGAATTTGACGCGGCGGAAGAAACGTACCTGCAGATGGAATACGCCACGGACAGCGAACCGAACATCAAGAAACTGCTGGCCGGACGCCTGGATCTGGTGGTGGAAAAGAAAGCCCGGCTGCAATATTTGCTGGATACGGTGTTCAAGGATTACGCCTATCTTGTTGACTACGTACAGCCTCCTCTGGAACGCAACTACTATCACATCTGCGTTTCCAAGAAACATGCCCGGGCCGGGAAGCTCATCGAGGACTTCAATCGCGGTCTGCAGATGATCAAGGATGACGGAACCTTTGCCGCCATCCTGCGGGAGCACGGCATCATGGAAGAGTAGCCGGGTCGTCCCCGCGTTTCCAGAAGCGGGCCAGGGCAATGCCCGCGAGATTCTGTTCCAGACTGAACAGGGCGCCGGGCAGGGCGGTTTGCACGGTGAAGTAGGCCTGCGCCAGAGCAACGCCCAGTCCAGAATTCTGCATGCCCACTTCTATGGACACGGTGCGGGCGTCGCGCGCGTCGCTGCCCGCCAGCCGCGCGGCCGCGTACCCTATGCCGAATCCCGCCAGATTGTGGCAGACCACAGCGGCCATGATCAGCAGGGGCCAGGCCAGAATGGTCTGTTGATTCAATCCCACCACACAGGCGATGACCAGAGAAATGGCCAGGATGGAAATCGAAGGAAAGATTCTGACCAGCGCATGGACATGCGAACGCAGCAATCGCCTGAAAACAAGCCCACCCAGTAGCGGAACCACCACGATCCAGAATACGGACAGCATCATGGCTGTGAAATTCAGGTCGATACGCTGGTGGAAAAACAGCCAGACAATGGACGGGGTCAGAATCGGGGCGAGCAAGGTGGACACGAAGGTCATGGACACGGACAGAGCCACATTGCCCCCGGCCAGGTAGGTGATGACGTTGGACGCCGTACCCCCCGGACAGGCGCCCACCAGAACCAGCCCCACCGTGGCTTCCGGCGGCAGGCCGAAAAGCGTCGCGACCCCCAGCCCCAACAGCGGCATAACCGTATATTGCAGCACCGCTCCCAGCAGAAGCAGCTTTTTGCGCGGCAGTACGCCCTTGAAGTCCTTGAATTCCAGAGTCAGCCCCATGCCGAACATGATGATGCCCAGGGCCACGGCGATGTGCGGCTTGATCCACAGGAACAATTCGGGTTGCACAAGAGCCGAGCCGGACAGCAGCAGAGCGATAATCAGAAAATTGGTTTCGATGAGCCTACAAAGGGCTGTGATCATGCATTTCTCCAGATACATCTCGAAAAACCACCAGACGGCGGGACAAGCGGCATATTCGGAAAGCGGTTTCGTTTGTGAAGTATTCAGGCTGGTTTAAGTCAAAACATTGCATGGAAATTATGGCTTAGTCAATGGAAATCAGCACGATACATCCGCTGACGACCCTGCCCGCTAAGGATCTTTCGTCTGGATTGCCGGGGAATTCAAAAAATTCGTGATTGCGGTATGCTTGGTGCATTTTCAATTTCCCCAGAAAACCTGTGCGCCTGGAAATCGGGCAGTATCCGCAGTCCGGCAAGCTGAAAGACTGCCCGAAATATGGGCATGCCTGAAAAATGGGCTTATGGGGGAAGGCAGTGGCCGGGGAAAAACAGTACCGGCCGTCTTTTTTTAAAACTGTCCTCATCTAATATATAATATATGTATTGCAGCCTTTTGAGATTCTTTCCGGCCCATGGCCAGGACTTCATCCCCAAAAGTTTTTGATTCCCTCGATTGTCTGGTGCGGGTTTTGCTTTTGCCTGACCCGACAAGAGAAAACAGCGCGAACCGCAGCGGTTGCGGGTGCATAAATGAAAAAAGGGCGCGCGTTTTTCAAACAATCAGGGAGTGTACATGTTGAAAAGAAAATTCGGGATGCTGCTCATGCCGTTGTTGTACGTGGCTTTGTGCTGTGCGCCTGCGCCCGCCCGCGCGGCAGGAGCCTGGACGGGACCTTCCAGCGCGCAGGATTACCTCAATGTTGCCGATCAGTCAGTACATAATCATTCCGCGGCCATGGACGCATCCGGCAACGCGGTTGTGGCCTGGACGGAAGATGACGGCAGCAGCGTTAGCCAGGTTTATGTCCGGGAATACCGCAACGGCGTCTGGACCAAACCTGATTCCCTGGCGGACAGCATCAGCAAGGGGAGCACGGCGGCCAGTGACCCGCAGGTGGCCATGGCCGACAACGGCTATGCCGTGATTATCTGGTCTGCGACCGTTAGCGGCTATGAGCAAATCTTTATGAGCGAATACCGCAACGGCGCCTGGTCCACCGCATCGCAGGTCAGTAGCAACTCGGCGGCGACAACTTCCGCCAAGCTCGTGATGAACGCCTCCGGCAAGGCCTGTATCGCCTGGTTGCAGCCGTACAGCACTTCGAAATATGTGTATGCACGCAGCTATGACGGCAGCTCCTGGGGCGCGCAGCAGGTACTTTCCAGCGGCGGCAGCGGCTATGAGTCTCCGGATCTGGCCATGGACGCGTCTGGCAACACCGACGTGGTCTGGACGGCTACCGATACGTACCAAAGGGTCTATTTGAGCGAGAATAGCGGCGGGAGCTGGAGCGCTGCGACCGCAGTCAGCACCGACACCTCCAACGCAAGCTCGCCTCTGGTGGCCATGTGCGGCAGCAGAATCACCGTCACCTGGGTCCAGTCCGACGGGACCAATGATTGTCTGTACAGGAGCGTAGGCGCGACCGGCGCCAGTCTGGGCACGCAGGAGATCATCAATCCTCTCGGATATGACGCCAGTGACCCCGCACTGGCCATGGACGCCGACGGCAACACCATAATCGCCTGGCTGCAGCGGGACAGCAGTGGTTATAATCGGGTTTACGAAACAGAATACCGCAACAGCGCCTGGACAAGCGCGACGATCTTCAGCCTTGCAGGGGACGGTGCTAGTGAATTGGCGGTGGCCATGGACAATAAAGGAAACGCGTTGGTGGTCTGGTCTCAATACAGCTCCTTTTATAAAAGTGAATATAGAAACGGCGCATGGACGCATCCGGCCTCCAGCGCGGATTCTCTGAATGGTTCCATTATAGATGACCCGCATACTGTTGCCGCAGCCATGAGCGATGCGGGCGGCGCGTTGATTGCCTGGCAGATGCAAGTGGCAGTGAACTCTGCAAACAGAAATTACTATCTGTACCTGAGCCAGTACCTAGCACAGAGCGACAGCGGGGGAGACGGAGGCTCCACATCCGATGTGTCCGCGCTGGGCCCCTGGGGCCTGCCCGTGCTGCTGCTCGGACTGCTGGGCGCCTACGGCATTGTTTGCCGCCGCAAAGGCCGGAGCCGGGGCTAGCGAAGATCCGAAACCATGAAACGCAAAACAGGCGCGGGCGCAGGTCCGCGCCTGTTTTGCGTGTGGTTCAGGAGCGGCGCTTGAAGCCGAACAAACGTCCGCGGATCAATGAATCCTTGCCGAACTTGTCGCGGATGTCGTCCAGGGCCGCGTCCAGTTTGTCCAGCTTTTCGTCTGTTTCAGAAGCGTCGTCGAACAGGGACAGCTGTCGGGGTTTGGCTTCGAAATTGGACACGCCCACGCCGATCAGCCGTACGGGTTTGTTCAGGTCCAGAGCCTGGAGCAGTTCGCAGGCGGTCTGGAAAATGCGCTGCGTATTGTTGGTACGGTGTCTCAGGGTCTTGCTGCGGGTGATCTGCTTGAAGTCGGAAAATTTCACCTTCAGGGTGATGGTCCGGCCTTCCGAGCCCATGTGGCGCAGGTTGGAGCCCACCCGTTCGGATTGCAGCAGCAGCCAGCGGCAGAGTTGTTCGCGGTCCGCGGTGTCCTTTTCAAAGGTGTTTTCCGCGCTTTCGGACTTGGCCTCGTACTCCGTGGCGATCTCGTCCGAGCCCTGTCCGTGTCCGCGCGCGTAGAGCACTTCTCCCCATTTGCCGCATTGCTGCACCCAGAACTCGCGGGAGAACCGCTGGATGTCCGCGGCGTAGACGATATTCAGTTCGCGCAGTTTTTCCAGGCCGCGTTTACCCACGCCCGGGATTTTCCCCACGGGCAGGGTCTTGAGAAAATCCGGCACGTCAGCGGGCTCCAGAATGAACAGGCCGTCGGGTTTGCGGTAGTCCGAGGCGATCTTGGCCAGGAACTTCACCGGGGCCATGCCGATGGAACAGGTCAATTGGGTCTGCTCGCGAATGGCCTGTTTGATGGCTGCGGCCAGCTGCGGCGGCGGGCCGAACAGGCGCTCCGTACCGGTGACGTCCAGATAGGCCTCGTCCACGGAAGCCTGTTCCACCAGGGGGGAAAAGTCCTGCAGTATGGCCATGATCTGCTCCGAGACTTCCTTGTAGCGATGCATGTGGCCGTGTACGAAAATGCCCTGCGGACAGAGCCGGCGCGCTTCGGCAGAGGGCATGGCGGAATGCACGCCGAATTTGCGCGCTTCGTAGGAGCAGGTGGAGACCACTCCGCGCTCCTGACCGCCGATGATCACGGGCTTGCCCCGCAACTCCGGATTGTCGGCCTGTTCCACAGAAGCGAAAAAAGCGTCCATGTCCAGGTGCAAAATACGTTTAACGCCGGATTCCATACGACCTATTCCTTCTGGGAGTACCCCGAGACCTCGAAATGGCGGATGTGCTGCAAAGGGTAGAAATCCGCGCCGCCGTCATCCTGCACCACCAGCAGATCCTTGCCGTCGTTGATCGTGTAGTTTTTGCACTCCAGAGTCTTGATGCCGCCGTCCACAAAATGGATCTTCACCACAAAGGTCTCCGGTCCTTTGCTTTCCGCTTCCCGGCGGACGGTGGTCTTGGAAATTTCCTCTTGCATCAGCTGCTGCCAGTGCTGTTCGACGCGTTCGCGGTTGCGCGGCGTGTCGTGCTGCGGGCACAGCCCGAGTTTGAACTTCTCACTGGACGGCAGCATACCGCAGATCCAGCCCTCGATGACTTCCTTTCCGCAGACTTCACAACGTACCATGCGGCCTCCAGCTGATTTTGAAAAAAAGAGGTAACATTTCCACCGTCCATGTTCGAATACAGTGTAAAGAGGGATTGTTGCGGGCGCAAGACGTATTGTTTTCATGCGTTCAAATGGACTCGTGACAGGTTTTTCGTTACAGGAAAAGAAACTCGAGGGCGGGAAAATGAAAAAGAAAAAAAGGAATCAGGCCAGGAAAACCAGGGTCACGCCGCAATTGGAACAGCTTTTTTCCCAGGCCCTGGAATATCATCAGGCCGGAGAGCTGGTGGAAGCGGAAAAACTGTACCGGGAGCTGGTGCTGGCCGCTCCCGGATACGGGCAGGCGCAGCATCTGCTGGGCGTGGTACGCATGCAGCGCGGGGATCTGCAACAGGCCATTGAGCTGATCACCCGCGCCCTGGAGCTGGAGCCGGACAACGCCATGGCCTGCTACAACCTGGCCATGGCCCATGAAAAATCCGGCGATCTGCAGCAGACCATCGCGTATAACCGGCGTGCCGTGGAGATCGACCCGGAGTACACGGCCGCCTGGCGGGTGCTCGGGGACAGCCTTTGCCTGAGCGGCTCCTATGAAGCCGCTGTCCGCGCCTACAAGAGAGTGCTGGCCAAAATGCCCGATGACCTGGATACTCTGAACAATCTGGGCAACGCCTGCGTAAGCCTGGTCTCCTTCGAGAGCGCCAGAAAATGTTTCGAGGCAGTGCTGGAGCGGGATCCCGACCACGCGTCAACCCGCAACAATCTGGCAGGCGTGCTGCGGGAAATGGGCGAGATAGACGCGGCAGTGGCGGAATATGAAAAGGCCGTGGAGCTGGATCCGGAACTGGCCGCCGCCCATCTTGGGCTTGCGGATATGCTCTCCAAGGAAGGAAAATTCCGGCGTGCGGAGAGGGAGGCCCGGCGGGCCCTCGAACTGGACCCCGACGCGGACGCCTGGTTCCGCCTGGGCTACATCCGTCAGCAGCTGGGCGATGAAAAGGACGCCAACGCCTGCTATGAAAAGGCCCTGGAGTGCGATCCCAAACACAAAGTGGCGCTGAACAATCTGGGGACCATGGCCAAGGATTCCAGTTCATACGCGGAATCCATCAAATTTTTCCGGCAGGCCATTGCGGCCGATCCCGCCTATTGGGAGGCCTGGACCAACCTGGCCAACGCCTACGAAAAAACCGGCGACCTGGACAAGGCCGTGGAGGCCGCCCGCAAGGGCGTGCAGCTGGAGGAAAATGGACGTTCGGTGCTGCGGCTGGCCTACGTGCTGCAGCAGGCAGGGCAAATCGAAGAGGCCAAGCAGCAGTACGCCCGGGTTCTGGAGCTGGATCCTTCGGACGAACTGGGAGTGACCCTGTATCTGGCGGGACTGGGACTGCGCGAGGTGCCGGACAAGGCGCCCAGCGCCCACGTACGCCAGCTGTTTGATATGTACGCCGGATCCTTTGACGAGCATCTGGTGGAAAAGCTCGAATACAAGGGGCCCGAAGTGGTGCTCTCGGCCCTGCATCCATGGCTGGGGGAGCACCGGGAGACGCAGGCCGGGGCCGAGCTGGACATTCTGGACCTGGGATGCGGTACGGGTCTGTGCGGCATAGCGTTGCGGCCTTTTGCCCGGCGTATGGACGGCGTGGACCTCTCGCCCAAGATGATTGCCAACGCGCGCGAACGCAATGTCTACGACCATCTGGAAGTGGCTGATCTCACGGAGTATCTGGATGGCTGCGGCCGGCAGTACGACGTTGCCGCGGCAGGGGACGTGTTCGTGTACATCGGCGAACTGCAGCCCGTATTCACGGCCATCCGCGATCATCTGCGTCCGGGCGGCGCGTTCGTGTTTACCGTGGAGGAGCTGCAGGAAGGGGAGGGCTTTGTGCTGGGCGAAGCCAACCGGTATTCCCACAGCCAGGCCTATATTCGCGGCCTTGCGGATAGAACAGGCTTTGAGCTGGTGTCTCTGGAGCAGCGATCCACCAGGCAGGAGGCCCAAAAGCCGGTGCCGTGCCTGGTGGCCGTATTGACGCCCGGACAATAATCCTTATTTTTTACTCTTCAAGCTCTTGCTGAACGAGCTTTTCAACCAGCGGCAGGAGCCGGGAGGCAATCTCCCGCGCGCCCTTGTTGTTGGGGTGCAGACCGTCGAACTGGTTGAATTCGGGATGGCCGTAGATGCCTTCCAGAAAAAACGGATACAGCGTCACATGGTATTTGTCCGCCAGACGCTGGTACATACCGTTGAATTTCTTGGCGTATTCCGGCCCGTAATTGGGCGGTGCGTACATTCCGGTAAGCAGCACGGTGGTGCCCTTGTTCCTGAAACCCTTGATCATGGCGTCCAGGTTCGCTTCCGCCTGTGCGGGCGGCAGGCCGCGGAGCATGTCGTTGGCGCCGAATTCCAGGATCACGATGTCAGGCGCAGTGTCCAGAAGCCAGTCCAGGCGGGCCAGACCGTCCGAGGTGGTTTCGCCGGAAACGCCGGCGTTGGTGACAATGACCTTGAGCCCCTTGTCGCGCAGATCCTTTTCCAGGAGCACCGGGTAGGCTTCCATGGGGTTCAGGCCGTATCCGGCGGTCAGGCTGTCGCCAAAGGCCAGAATGGTGACGGGTTGTTCTTGAGCATATGCAGACATTATATTTCCTTTGTGTAACAAGAAGACACTACAAAAAAGACAGATAAACAGTGCGCGCAGAACGCGGCTGGTATTTGCACAGGACATACGCATGATAGAAACTCCTTCCAAGCCGGTTATCGAGCTCGATGCGGTGGAATTGATCTTATCCGGGGGCAGCGGCCCGGTCAATGTGCTGCGCGGCGTGGATCTGCGCGTGGACCAGGGCGAGACCGTGAGCATTGTGGGGCCTTCGGGCTCGGGCAAGACCACCTTGCTGATGCTCATGGCCGGACTCGAACGGCCGACTTCCGGGCGCATCCGCGTGGCGGGCCAGGATCTGGCAGGCAAAAATGAAGACGAGCTGGCGCGTTTCCGGCGCGGACGGGTGGGCATCGTGTTTCAGGGCTTTCATCTGGTGCCGGGCATGAGCGCGCTGGAAAACGTGGCCCTGCCTCTGGAGCTGGCAGGCGAACCAGACGCTTACGAACGCGCGGCCCAGGGGCTTGCCTCCGTGGGGCTGGCGGACCGGGCCGGACATTACCCGGCGCAGCTTTCCGGCGGCGAACAGCAGCGGGTTGCCATTGCCAGGGCTTTTTGTCCGCATCCGCAGATTCTTCTGGCTGACGAGCCCACGGGCAACCTGGACGGCGATACGGGCCGCCAGATCGTGGAGCTGCTTTTTTCTCTGCAGCGCTCCATGGGCAGCACCCTGGTGCTGATCACCCACGACCTGAACCTGGCAGCCCAATGCGGCCGTCAGGTGGCCATTCACGACGGCGGCCTGCTGCCAGCAGCCGGAGGGTGTCTGAGGTGGCTGCGTCTGCTCCCAACCGAATGGGGCTTGTCTTGTCCCTGGCCCGGCGCGAACTGCGGGGCGCCTTCAAGGGCTTCAACGTATTTTTGACCTGCCTGGCCCTGGGCGTGGCGGCCGTAGCCGCCGTGGGGCAGCTCAATGGCTTTGTCAAAGACAGCCTCAGAGCCGATGCCAAGACCATCCAGGGCGGCGACCTGAGCATCCAACGCGTGCACCTGCCCCTGGATCCGCCGGACCTGGAACTGTTGCGGTCGCTGGGGGCGGTGTCAGGGTACGCCGGATTGCGGACCATGGCGCGTACGCCGGATCATCCGGACCGCACCCCGGCCCTGATCGAAATCAAGGCCGTTGATGACGGCTATCCGCTGTTCGGCAGCGTATTGCTGGCTTCTGGGCAGCCTCTGAAACAGGCCCTGGCCGCGCGCGACGGTTTGCCCGGTCTGGTGGGCGATTCGCAGCTGCTGGCGCGGTTGCAGGCCCGTGTGGGCGATGTCGTACGCATCGGAACACAGGATTTTCGCATCAGCGACGAACTCCGGCGCGAGCCGGATCGCGCGTCCGCGGGCTTCAGCTTTGGGCCGCGCGTGGTCATGTCTTTGGATTCCCTGAAGGCCACGGGACTGCTGCAGCCCGGCACCATAGTCCGCTACGTGTACAAGCTGCGCCTGGGCGGGGTGGGCAACAACGCGCCCCTGCAGGAAGTGCAGCGCATCAAGGCCGAGCTGCAGGAACGACTGGAGCCCAAGGGCGTACGCGTTCGGGATTACACGGAGGCCGGAAGCCGGATCAAGGATTTTCTGGACAACCTGGCCATGTACCTGACCCTGGTGGGACTGCTGTCCCTGCTGGTGGGCGGCGTGGGCGTGGCCAACGGCGTGCAGGGCTATCTGGAAGGCAAAACCGGCACCATCGCCACGCTCAAAAGCCTGGGAGCCACCAGGCGGACCATCATGGGCGTGTATCTGACGCAGACGCTGTTTCTGGCCGCGCTGGGCTGTCTGGCCGGATGCGTGGTCGGGCTTGGCGTGTCCTTCGCCCTGGGGGATACGCTGCTCTCGCAGCTCGGGCTGGCCACCACCAGCGTGAGCAAGGGGGGCGTATTGGCCGCTGTTTCCTGGCAGAGCCTTGGAGTGGCAACGGGTTATGGCCTGCTGACCACCCTGGTGTTCACCCTGCGTCCGCTCTCCAGCGCCTGCGCCATCAGTCCGGCCCGGCTGTTTCGCGGGTACGCCGATCCCATGCCGCGCCCGCGTTCCTGGAGAATCCATCTGGTCACCGCGCTGGTGGCCTGCGGCATTCTGGCCATCGCCCTGATGACCAACGAACGCAAGGGCGTTGTCCTGGGATTCGCCGCCGGAGTGGCTGTCGGCATCGGGCTGTTCGCCCTGCTGTCCTGGGCCATCATGCGGGTCGCTGCCCGGCTGCCCCATCCGCGCAATCCGCGTTTGCGGCAGGCCATTGCCAACCTGCACCGTCCGGGAGCGCGTACGCAGGGCGTGGTTTATTCGTTGGGGCTCGGACTCACCGCCCTGGCCGCCGTGGTGCTCATCGACGGCAACATGCGCCAGATGCTCAGCCACAACCTGCCGGAACAGGCGCCTGCCTATTTTTTTCTGGATGTGCCTTCCAAGCAGATAGACGCATTTGAAAAGCTGGTGACCTCCACGCCCGGAGTGGTGCGTATGGAGTACGTGCCCTCGGTCCGCGGGCGTATCGTACGGATCAACGGCGTGCCCGCGGATCAGGCCAATGTTTCGCCCGACGCCAGGTGGGCTCTGCGTTCGGAGCGCGGCATAACCTATGCGGACGCCATGCCCGCCAAGGTCAAGCTCACCGCTGGCAAGTGGTGGCCTGCCAACTACAAGGGCGAGCCCGAGATCTGCCTGGCCCAGAGCCTGGCGGACGGCTTCGGCATCGGCGTGGGCGACTCCATCACCATCAATCTGCTCGGCCGGGACATTACCGCCCGTATTGCCTGTATGCGCGACGTGGACTGGCGTACGCTGGCCCTGAACCATGCCATAATCTTTGCCCCCGGCGTTGTGGAGCGTACGCCGCACAGCTTCATCGCTACTGCCTACACCGAACACGGCGTACGTGCCGGAACCGGGAGCGACGATGGTTCGGGGCAGTCCCTGGCGCGGCGCGTGGCCGCGGCTTTTCCCACTGTGGCGGCCATCTACGTGCAGGACATCCTGGCGGAAGTTACCCGGATCACGGACAACATCGGCTTGGCCGTGCAAGGCGCCGCCGTGCTGACCCTGGTCATCGGCCTGCTGGTGCTATCGGAAACCCTGCGGGTGAACATCAAGAGCCGATACTACGACGCGGTGGTCTTCAAGGTGCTGGGCGCTACCCGCTCGGACATCATCTCCAGCCTGACCCTGGAGTTTCTGATTCTCGGTTCACCACGGCCCTGTTCTCCGCGGCCCTTGGCTGCGCAGCGGCCTACGTATTCATCACCGAGGCCACCATGGGGCAGTGGCGCTTTCTGCCCCTGCCGCTGATAGCCGTGTGCCTGGCCGGAACCCTCTGCACCCTGATCACCGGCCTGCTCGGCGTGGGCAAGGTGCTCGGGCTCAAGGCCTGGCCCGTACTGCGCAACGAATAGGGGAGGGGGGTATGTCCGGGGCGGGTTTGAATGTCTCCGCCGACCCAGGAATTCTTTAGAGATTTTTAGACTCTCTACGTGCGAAGACTCTCTAAAAAGGGTTCCTGGGGAATCTCTTGAAGGTTTCAATAAATATATTTAGCAGCTAAATAAAGTTTGGTTGCGTTGTGTAAGAGTACTTTTGTTGGTGGAGTCAAGAATTTCCATAAGCTATACGCTCGATACGCATGACGATCTGGCCCCGGGTGCCATGAAGCTTTTGCTCCGTATCAGTGAAATAAACTGCAACTGCCAGCCCCATTCGCCACTCCTTGTTTCAAAGAGCCCCAACGGGGCGACATAGTTACAGCCCAGGGCACAGCCCTGGGGCAGATTCCTTTCCATCTCAAGCCCTGAAGGGGCGGCATGGCTATATATCCGCATGCTGTTTAGTAGCTAAACAGCATGATTTTTTTCAATTCCTCAATTTTTCCATTGTTATTTTTTCTCGATATTTCATCAAAATTGACACTTCGTAAATTATTACGAAATATGGCTATTAAATGAAAATATAATTATGAAATATCGTTACTTTGTTTTTCAAAAAAGACTGAAAATCAATCTAACCAGCCTAGATAATATAATTAAATATTTTGGCACATCCGATGCAAACACTCCCCCAAGCCGTTCAAATTCATTTTCGGGGAGAGAGACATGCGTCTGATTATCTGTTTTATCATTGGTGCGGTGGGTTTTTATCTGGTGATGTTCGGACCCTTCTGTACGGCGAAAGATACTGTAATGGCTGTCGCGGACAAGGCGACGGTGGCTTCCGTACCTGTGGGCAAGAGGGTAACGGCCGATACCGGCGACGTGTTTCATTACGAGGTGAATCCTTGTGCGCTGGTTCCGCAGAGTTCGGTGGAATCGTTTTTGAAACACCCGGTTGCCAAGCCCAGTTTCAGCCTGCTGTATGATATTCCGCCGCGTCTGGTCTGCTCGTACGTGGCCAAGGTGCAGGATTCCACGGGCACTACCCAGGGGGTCAGCCGTCTGCGTATTCAGGTGGTGGACAAGAGCATTGCCCGGCAGTTCGGCAATCCCACATTGGATACGCCGGAAAAATTCTTCACCATCCAGGCCGAAGCCCTGCACGACGTGCGCAAGGACTTCGAACAGGTGGAAAACTCTCAGCGTGCCCGCCTATCGGGAACCTTCCAACGGCAATCTGCATCTGCTGATCAATGATATTTATGTGCAGGTATCCTGCGAAATGGCCGGAGATCAGGAAGCTGATCCTGGAAAAAATACGGAAGCACTGCGCGTGGCCCGCAATACCGAGGCCAATGAGCGTTTTGCCGAAAACTATCTCGTACGGCATGCCGACCAATAACCGGACGCAAGGGAGATGCTAACATGTGCCCGCGAACCAAGAGTATCATCATAGCCCTGGCAATGGTGTTCGTGTCTTTGTTGATAGCCAGCTTGATCGCCACACAGGCCCGGATGGATTCCGGTTCGAACACGGAGCGCGCCATCAGGCACGAATCCCAGCAACTGTTTTCCGAGATGCGCCAATCCGGCCTCGCCGAGCAGATCCAGGCCATGATTTCATTGCCGTAGATGCCCCCCTGCCTGTGCGGGGACCGTCTTCCGTTTGAATCGGACAAGGGAAAACCCTTCGCGTTCGGCGGGATTTCGTATTTTTTTCTGACATCTAAAGCCTACAGCCAATTTGTCGATAAGTAAGGTAACTTTGGAGCACCCAGACCATCTGCGCAGTCTTCTGAAGTTTCACTTTTTGCGCGGCCTGCTTAGGGGAGTAGACCATACATGAGCGGGTCGCGCTTTTTTGTTCGAATCAGTTGATGGATATTTTTTTTATTGACACAAAATACCCCCTACGGGTATAAGGTACTTTCAAGCATTTCGAATTTTACAGAAACACGCTTCCGGCGTGGAAAAGGAGTGTCGGGTGGAGTTGGACAACGAAGCAGCCGAAAAATTGCAACAGAACGTTATTTCCCGTTTGAAGCGTATAGAAGGCCAGGTACGCGGACTGGTGCGTATGGTGGAGGAAGGCAAGCGCTGCGAGGAAATACTTATTCAGGTCAAGGCCGTTCGCTCGGCATTGCAGTCCGCCAATGCCGTAATCCTCAAGCGCTACATGCTGACCTGTTTTGAAAAAGCCGATGCGGAAAGTCTGGAAGCACAGCAAAAGCAGATGGAAGAGATGGTGGAACTTCTCGTCACTTTCATTGACAAATAGTATGTGTTTTTTGTTATACTGGGAATAAAGAACCCGAATTTGTCCGCCTTGTTTTGGGGATGCCCATGAAAACGAGCATAGCTCGTTGAATATACTGGCAGGTACTGCGACGCATGAGCAACTCAAGTGCAAAGGAGAGCGTATGAGAAGCCAAAGGATTCGACCTCTAGCGATCGTCTTTCTCTCATTTCTGGCCGTCCTTGTGGCTTTCGCCCTTGATGGTGGCCAGGGGTTTGCGGAAGAATCCGAAGAGCAGAACGAACTCAAGACCTATGGCGCAGACGAAGCTCGCAAGGTGACGAAAGAGGCGAAACACTGGATTACGGCGGATCACGGCAAATTCGAAGCATTGCAGGCGGATTTCCAGTCCGGTCCGGAAGTGACCAAGGCCTGTATCGGGTGTCACAATGAGGCCCCGAGCCAGATTCATAAAACCATCCACTGGACCTGGAAATGCCCCTACGACAAGTCGCACCAGATGGGCAAATATGCGGAGACGGTCAACAACTTCTGTATCGCGGTTCCCTCCAACGAACCCCGTTGCACGTCCTGTCATATTGGCTACAATTTTTTCAACAAGGAGTACGATTTTTTCCTCCAAGGAAAATATCGACTGCCTTGTCTGCCACGACCAGACCGGCACCTACAAGAAGTTCCCTCCCGGAGCCGGAAATCCGGTCACCAAGGAAACGAAGTTCGGCGGCAAGACCTTTTATCCGCCTGATTGGAAAAAGGTGGCTCAGAGTGTCGGCCGTCCCCAGCGTCAGAACTGCGGTGGCTGCCATTTCAACGGCGGCGGCGGCGACGGCGTGAAGCACGGCGATCTGGACAGTTCGCTGAACAAACCGGACAAGAATCTCGACGTGCACATGAACGCCGAGGGAGCGAACTTCAGCTGCGTGCGCTGTCATACCACCAATGCGCACAAGATCGCCGGCCGTTGCTACAAGCATCCGGCCAGTGAGGATCCTTCCAAGAGTCTGGTGGACGACGATCAGATCACCCGGATTTCCTGCGCTTCCTGTCATACGGAAAAGCCGCACAAGCCGGGATCCAAGCTCAACGACCACACGGACAAGGTGGCTTGCC
>CAXXHY010000015.1:0-398277 GCA_963667575.2 Desulfovibrionaceae bacterium
GGAAGGAACCAGTCTGAAGCGTTCGCAAAGCATCAGAATAATCGAGATAAAGATAATGACCACAGGCGTGTTGTTCAAAAAGGCGGACAGTGTGATTACTGTTACCACCATGCAGACCATCAAGAGAAATGGCTTGCCTTTGGATACTTTCACAAAGGCATTGACAACAAAGGATAGTGCCCCTGTTCGTATCAAAGCAGCACTCACCACGAACAACATGGCCACTGCAAGGGGACCGCGACTGCCGAAAGATGCGAAGAGATATCTTTGTGTTTTATAACCCCGCCGAAAATAGTTTCGCACAAAGCCAAAGCGGCGACGATTCCGATGGCCGTAACGGTGATAGGGAGTTTTTCTGAAATCAGAAAGTAAAGCGCAGCCAAAAGTATCAGAGAGACAGCTATCACCTGTGGTGTCCACTCAATTCCAGTCATGTTTTTCCTCCAACTTGGGTTTAGGCAATCTTGCCCGAACTCATCTAGTTTGTTGTGCGCAAGTATCAGAAAGTTGCCAGTAAAATTGGTCGCCTTGTTCTGCCGAAGTTCCGGCGTGGTCGGCATGCATACTCCTAACCCCTACCCAGTGATCCGCAGGAATCGTTCCTGGCCGGAGATCCTGCACCTTGCTTCTCGCAGTTAAATTTTCAGGTTATACAAAGCAAAGGACATGCCAATATAATTATTGAAATAATTGACTTTTTTCTCGAAAAATAACCAGATAATCACGCAAAACACAGCGTAAGCCAGTGATTATGTGAAATTTTCAACAAACTTTATTTGGAAAGCCAAACAAAGATTTGTGTCCCGGAGTCCAGGCAACAAATTTCTTAATTGAATGTGACTAACCCAGGAAAGATCGCCTCGATAACCAGCTGTCTGGTTGTAGCAGCGGAATGTGGCTTTCATTGAGAAACAGTAGTCCCGGAACATTCATGCTCCAGCGCAAAAAGCCAATTCATCCTCACAATCGGACGCATGTTTTCAGAACCAGTTGCGCAAAAATTAGCATTCGCAATATTCAGCTTTTTTTTGCAAGATAAGTGAATATACGCGGCATTTTCAGACTCTCGATCCCCCTGGCCGGTTCGCGCAAAAAGAAATAAAGGTGCGTCCCGGAGGCAAACGTGTCGAAACAGAAAAAGAGCAGATGTATTTCAACCGGTTCTGATGAGGCATGTCTTCGGATATAAAAAAAAAACCGCACGTTGCTCTTCAGGATGAAAAGCAACGTGCGGGTATGGTAAAAGGAACCTGTCGAAAATCCTGTCTGGCCGGTTCCCGTTATTCCGCGTACGTATCAGCAGGCAGGCAAGAGAATCGTAAAGGTTGTCCCCTCATTCTCACGGGTTTCCAGTTCGATGGATCCTCCCATGGACTGAATAAGGCCGTAGCACACGGCAAGCCCAAGCCCTGTGCCCTTACGGGGAGGCTTTGTGGTGAAAAACGGGGTGTAGATGTTGGCAAGTACGGCCTTGGGAATCCCTGTTCCATTGTCCTTGACCTGTACCATGGCCCATCCGTTTCCATGACGTTTCGCAGTGAACTCCAGACAGCCACCGGCCTGTCCGTGGCGCTCCACAATGGCATAGATGGCGTTATTCAAGAGATTTAAAAAGATCTGTTGCAGCTTGCCGGTATCACAGCGAATCGCCGGCGTATCCGGCTCTTCTGTTACCTGAAACGCGATGGACTGCATCTCCGCCTTTTTGGAAACCATGGCCGCAACGTCTTTCATGAGGCCACCGAGGTGTATTTCGGCATCCTGAACCTGATCCTGACGCCCGAACCACAAGATGGATCGCGTAACCTGCGAGCAACGTTTGATCTGCAGTTCGAGCTGGTCCATGTTATCTTCCAGAGATTCCTGCAGAGGTTCGTTTTCTTGAAAATCCTTGAAGCAATCCTCAAGATTCAAGTGCATTACTGCAATTTCCGACTCCATGATCTGCAGAGGATTGTTGATCTCATGGGCAAAGCTGGCGGTCATTTCGCCAAGTTCAGCCAGCCGGACGCTGCGCGACAGACGATCTCGCAGATTATCCTTGGTTTCATCGGCATCTTTCAGGGCTGCTCCTATCTTCCGACTTGCAGCAATGGCCAATGAAACGGTCAATACGCCGCCAAGAAGGGTTACCGCCAGAATATAGATGCCTACCTTCTTGATACTCTTGAAGGATTCTTCCGTATTTTGACGAACAACAAGGAGCCACTGGCCATCATTGATGGGACTCGTGGCGCACAGGAAATTTTTGTCGCCTTCACCCTGCATGGAAAAACTTGTCACAGCGGTATCGAGCTTTAGGTAAGCTCCATAATCAGGATCTGGGTCCAGCAGATTTTTCTCGTTGTTCAGCCGCGTCTGAAAACGCCCTTCCCTGTTCAGCAGAAAAGCCTCACCGGACTTGCCGATACGGATGGATTCCACCTTATGTCCGAAAGCGTCAGAATCGATGGTAGCGCGCAGGATCAGATGTTCCGGGCCAGGCTTCTCCACAGCCACCACCAGATGAGGAACGCCCCGGTACCCCAGGAAGACGTCGCTTATATGTACGCCCTTCTTTCGGGTATTCTGAAACCAGGGATGATTGTGATAATCCTTGCCCTGCAGATCAAACGGTCCGACATAGGCGATATGACGTCCGGAGGCGTCCACCACGCCCAGATCCACGTAGGATCCGGTTTCTGTCTGCAACGACTTGAGCAGATTTTCCAGCATTCCCGGACTGGTCAGTTCTTCCGCAGAAAAAGAAGTGAGGATGAATTCCAGATCATTCACCCGTTCCTGCAGAAAGATTTCAATGGATCTGGCATGATCTCCGGCCACCTGGCTCATGGTCTCCAGGCTGCTTTCCTTGAAGAAATTGAGAAAAAATAGACCGCTTACAATAATCGCCAAAAGATAGGGGGCCAGAGGTACGAAAACCATCCCCAGAAAAATCATACGTCTGGCATATTGAAAAGTCTCAGAAGAGTTGCTCTGCTTGGTCATTGGTACCGACTCCTTTTCTGTAAGCACGGGTACCTGCCGGAACAGGCCTGTTGGCCATCAGGCAGTGTGTTACGAAAAGCAAATCACATACCATTGCGAGATCTTGCGCAATAAAGCTTCCTAACGGAAATCACAAATAAGTAGGGACTGGAAAATTGAAATCCAGGGGAGATTCAAGCTTTGGTCATAGGCTTGAAAAAAGGGGACATCCGCCCGCTCAACAATTTGTTCAAACCCGCGGGAAATATTATGGATTCCACAAAAAGACTGACAGCAAGCAGACAGCCCATCAATACTAGTACAGAATCAGATCAGGCCTGCTCGTCATCACTTACGACATAACAGGTGGCAGGTCCGTGCCCTTCTTTGTGAAGCACCCCTTGGGCGACGAGATCCTGAAGATCATTGTTGGCCGTACGAGCCGAAACTTTGCCTCCCATCAACTGCTCGTACTCGCCTCTGGTAATACGCCCTTTGGCGGCAATTTCCGGCCAGGCTTTGCGTTGCCTGGAATTGAACGAATCCTTGGTATCTCTTTCCACAGGAGTATTTTTTTCAGCGACAGCTTGTTTCCTGGAAACTTTCTCCTCTCTTTCAGAATCATCCCCTTTCTGCGTTCCTTCTTCCGAACGTACGGGAGACGGGTTAGCGGCTTTGTTTTCAGTGACAGCAGAGTCCGCCGGCTGGACCGCGGGAGCAGTGACCATGTCCGCACCATCAAGATAGAGCTCGTCGGCCTGGATCACCTGATTTTCGGTCATTACGGCCGCACGCGTAACGCAGTTCGCCAATTCCCGAATGTTTCCAGGCCAGTTGTACGCTTTCATACGCTCCAGCGCGCCTTTGCTGAGCTTCAGGCCGCTCTTGCCAGTAAGCACCTCGCCTTCACGCAGATAATGCGTCGCCAGCAGCAGCAGATTTTCCTTATGTTCGCGCAAGGACGGGGTATGGATAGTGATGACCTTCAACCTGAAATACAAATCTTCCCGGAAGACCTTGGCTTCTATGAGGTGCTGCAAGTCCACATTGGTGGCGGCAATGACCCGTACGTCCACATCCAGTTCCGTATCGCTGCCAAGGGGTTTGATTTTGCGCAGAGCCACCGCCCGCAACAAGGCCTGCTGCACCCTGGGCGAGGCCACCTGAATCTCGTCCAGAAACAACGTGCCGCCGTTTGCTTCCAGAAAAGACCCCTTGCGATCTGTTTTGGCTTCCGTATAAGCGCCTTTGACGTGCCCGAACAACGTATCCATAAGCAGATTTTCGTCCAGCTCGCCGCAATTGATGGATATCATGGGTTTGTCTTTGCGATTGCTGCACATATGAACGGCATCGGCCGTCAACTGCTTGCCCGTACCGGTCTCGCCGACAATCAGCACATCCACATCCACTTTGGCAGCCTTGAGTATTTCTTCGCGCAAGGTATCCATTTTCGGCCCGAGCCCGATAATCCGCGGCACACTGTCAGCGTTGAGGCTGGCAGCGAACTTCAAGCTTTCTTCATCCTCTTCTATTGGTTCGCGCAGATTTTCCAAATGAATGTGCATGTCGCGAATCTGTATCTCTTCCAGCTGCTTGCTCATGGTCTGCAGCATGCCGTTGACCGCATCCTGGACCAGGGAAATCTCGTAGCTTCCGTTTCTGATGTCTATGGGCTCCAGCCGTCCCGAATCCCGGACCGAACGTACGGCCAAAGCCAGATGCTTGAGCGGACGCGTGACAAACCGGCTGAGCAGAAAAATCAGCAACGTGGCCAGTACGCCGGACGCCACTGTGATGACGAACATCACATCCACCTGTTTGTAGCCCGCAACCATGGTCAACCGGCTGCGATCCTCAAAGGCTATTCCGAACACCACCTCTCCCTGACCTGTAAAACCGGGTGCAAAGCGCACCGGCGCATAAGCCACCGAATGTTCCTTGACCATGACGTCGTCTGACTGGGTTCCGGAAACCTCCAGCAACCCCTGCTTGCCATCTCGCACCTCGGCCACCATTGTCCAGAAGTATTGGCATTCCGCGCCGGGCCTGAAGGCGCTTTTCTGCTCCGGCAAGCCCATGGTGCCATCACATTGCGAACGCATGAGGTAGGTCCCCAGCCCCTTGTTCCATTCGTCGAGCTTTTCCGATTGAAACAGAATCCATCCGTCCGTGTTGAACAAAAAGCTGAAACGCGTCTCCGGACTTCTTGCAAAGGCCCAGAGCGGCGATTCATTGGAGTTGTACAGGCTCAGAATATTGCGCAGATCCTTGGCATCCAAGGCCAGCACCAGATAGCCGCTCAGGTCATCCCGGTCATACACCGGAACGACAAGTTGCAGCACATGCAGTTCCAGACGATTGTGACGATTCTGTGAAGTGGGAAAAGGATAATGCGCATTGACCAGGGGTGAGAGCCAGGCAGTATCCCTGGGCAATTCCTTGATTTTGTCGAACAGGCTGAAAAGATTGGGCTGGCATTGTTCAATCACATCAGGTGCAAGTTGCAGAATTTTCTGGTCATGCTGATCAAACAACAAATGCGTATCGTCTTTGATCGAAATGAATCCGAGAAAGGGATAGTTCCTGTTGCTCACCAGTGATTCGCGGCGTAAAAAATCGCGCATCCGCTGGCTATCCGGTTCGCGCTCAGCCAGAACAAGCAGGGCCTTTTTGCTTTCATCGAGATAGCGTCCCACAGCGTCGACCTGAGCCATATTCTGAACGCGCACATTGCGTTGCAGGGCTATGGCAATGTAATCCGCAGAAAGCCGGTATGTCAGATAGCCCGTAACAGCCAAAAGCAACACGAGTGCCGGAACCAGCGCAATGAGCAACCGGCTGGCAAGGGTCTTGACCCGCAATTTCTTGGGAAAAAAGGAATGGCCCAGCGGCCAGGGACGGATCTTGGAAAGAAACATGGGTCACCTCTATGGGCTTGTTGCGACCTGTTCTCTGCGTTTGTCGATCCTTCAAAACGCAAATAATCGTGAAACATGTACGTTATTCGCTTACTAGTCATTTTCTCGCAAGATCGTCAAGCATCTCGCAATGGCATATCTGTTGCTTTAAAGCCTGCATGAAAATTGAGATACGGCAATCTGAAAAAAAAACACGTGCGAAAGCCAAGGCTGGTATCCATAAATGAAACAATGGCGCAGACTGGCGGCACTGATACTTATCGGCACAACTCTGGCTTCCATGCTGGCCGGTTTATGGGTCTCAGCCCTGAACGCGGATTGGCTGGTCATTGTTGCCGATACGCGCCGTGTTTCATCATTCATATTGCGCTACTTCACCAACCTGTACAATACGAATCCCGGCCTGATGGCGATCTGGGTGGTTGCGCTCACCCTTGTTTGCGGCTGCATTGCGGGCCTGGCCTTGGGCGCACTGCCCCCACAGGCACTACCGGACAAAAGAATGCGTAATTCTTCCGAGCTTTGAAAACAAGTACGGGTAACACACATCGCCAGTGGCTTGATATCAACGCATTGCCGTTATGACGGAGGTTTATAAAAATGCGATCAATCATACATCCTGTATCTGATGCGAATTTTTTCCGGCCATGCAAACCATGAGTACGGAAAATTTACTTTTGGGCAGTTTCAACTGGCTGTATATGTACATGCCCATATCCGACGTTTCCATTTTCTGGCCGGGACTGCTTATTATCGGTCTGATCACCGGCATCTATGGGAACGGTTTCGGACTTGCAGGCGCATGGATCATAGCACCAGGCCTCAATATCCTCGGTTTTTCCATGCCGTTCGCCATTGGTACGTCCATTTGCCAGATTGCGGGAATGTCTCTGATTTTTTCTCTCCGGCAACCCAAATATGAAAATCGGACGGACTACAAGCTCGGGCTGGTCATGCTTCTTGGAGCGGTGGTTGGCATTGAGGCTGGACTTCAGATCATCATGCATCTGGAACGTACCGGCCAGGCCGGCAGCGTCGTACGCTGGGCTTACCTGATTATTCTGGTAGTGTTTCTCATGGTTGCCATTCGCGACCAGGCGCGGTTTCCAGGCCGTGGCACTCAAAAAAAGACGGAATCCCAACGCCTCCCCGTCACCGGACAGCTTCCGCCCTTGTACGGCGCGCCAATTCCCCCTGCGCTCTATCTGTACGTCTCTGTTTTGCGCAGGTCGGTTCCGGGAACAATTCTGATCAGTCTGCTGACCGGCATGACGGCGGGTTTTCTCGGCATCGGCGGAGGAATGCTCCTCCTGCCGGCCCTGGCCTATCCCATCGGATTGTTCGCCCCGGTCGTCATGGGTACGGACCTGGTGGAAATCGTGGGATCCGGCATGTACGGCGCTTTTACCTACGCGTTCAGGGGACGGGTCGAACTCCTGGCCGTACTCGTTATACTTGTCAGCTCGACAGCAGGCGAACTCATGGGCGCGGTCACCTCTCCCTATTTAAGCAGCACGAACCGCAGACTGACAGTCATAGCAACCATTTTATGCGGGTTGGTTTCCATTGGTCTGAAACAGGCGCAATACCCGTATTATGCGACAATCATTTTTCTCGGCGGAATGAGTCTGATCTGCCTGTCTGTCATCGCAATCATGATCCAGGGGGTCGCTGCTGAATACCGCACGCGCAAAAACTACTGAAGAGGTTGCGAACACATGCTTTTCTGCAAATATATCCCCAGATGTTCAAGCGCATTGGCCCCCTTACTTCTGACAATCGCTCTCTGTCTGGCACCGTCCGTGTCCTGCGCCACAGATGTCCTTCAAGGTAAATGCACCTCCATCGACCTTGATAAGAAACTCATAGTCATCCACGAATTCGATACCAATTTCGACTCGCGCCACCGTTATGGCCTCGAAACAGACACACTTGTTGAATTCGATATCTCGGATGCCCAGATCGGCATTCAGCCCGAAGTCGGCGACATTCTGCGTATCCTCTATGAAATGGAAGAAAAGAAACACAAGGCCTTGCGACTGATGAACGTGTCCAAGCAGGACGGCCTGAACAACTAGCACAGTTCAAACCTTTCCGATCATCCTCTCTGGCAGGAGATACCCAGTTTACGCATACGGTGCTGTAGCGTGGAACGCGGCAGCCCCAGCAAAGCCGCGGCGCCATTGGGCCCGGAGACCACTCCCCGGCAACTCTCCAGCGCCAGTTCGATGTGCTGCTTCTCCACTTCTTCCAGGCTGGTCGCCGACGGCGGATCATTATGGGGAAACGAGGCCGTGTCAGGCGCGCACTGCGCATTGATCAACATTTCATTGCGCAGGGCATCATCCAGATCCCGCTCAGTCACCGTACCTGCCACGCAGTTCTGCAGCAGCAGGCTGTTGATGACGTTACGCAATTCGCGAATATTGCCTGGCCAGGGGTAACACTGCATCCGTGATATGATCGCCGGGCTGAATTTCGTACGCGGTAATTTATACGTGGCCGCGAGCTTGTTGACGAAAAATTCCGCCAGAACCGGAATGTCCTCAAGTCTGTCTCGCAATGGCGGCACTTCGAGAGTGCAGACGGACAGTCTGTGGTAAAAATCACTGCGCAGCCGCCCCTCGCGCATGGCCTTGTGTACGGGCACGTTGGTGGCCGCTATGATGCGAGTATCCACATCCAGAGACACACTCTCGCCCACGCGTTCGAAACGCCTGTCATCGAGAACGTGCAACAGCTTGCTCTGCATTTCCGCACTCAACTCGGCGATCTCGTCCATAAAAAGCGTGCCCTGGTGCGCGATCTCAAAACGCCCCAGCCGCTTTGTGGAAGCGCCGGTAAAGGCGCCCTTGGCATGGCCGAAAAGTTCGCTTTCAAAAAGCGTGGGCGCCAGAGCCGGACAATTGACCTTGACGAAATGCTGGCTGCTTCTCCTGCTGTTGTAGTGGATATACTGCGCCAGATGGGTCTTGCCCGTACCGGTTTCGCCCAGCAGGAGCACGGGCACATCGAGCTTGGCCACAATGTTCACGCGCTTGATGAACCGCCGCATGGTCTGGCTGATGAAAATAAAATTATCGTTGTCCACAGGATGCAGGCTGCACTGCAAGGGATTCAGCCCCAGCCCCTGTTCCAGGCCTTCCGCGGCAAGCACCGCACCAAGGCAGATGGCCACGCTGGAACTCAGCTCCAGAAACAGCTCCATAATGTTATAGAGATTCTCGGGTTTCTTGACGAACGAACAGTGCAGAGTCCCCAGAATATTGTCGTTGAGCAGCAAGGGAAAGGCCATGGTTGTGGTCAGTCCGGCTTCAGCCATGGGATGCAGCAGGCTTTCCGCAAAATGCTGTGCAATGTCCGTAATGACAACGGGCTTGCGTGAGGCAATGACATGACCGGCCACGGTCGTCTTCTCCGCCTTGCGTACCGGGGAAAGCGCATTCACCACCGTCCCTTCCGCAGCGGCAAAAAAACTCAGCAGCTCGCTATTGGGGTCGTACAGGTTGATACACAGCCTGTCGAAGTCCAGATGCTGCTGCAACAGCCTGGAAAGACATTGGAAAAAAGATGTTCTGGAAGATGAGACTTCAAGTTCCTTTTGAAGATCGAAGGTAATGCTCCTGGAAATTTCCTGAATCCTGGCCTGGGAAACAGGTCCGGTATCGAGTGTTTTTTCGGGTTTCATTATCACCTTTCCTTCAAATGCCGGGCAAGTGCCCAAAACAAATCCATATGTGGGTTTGATGCCCGCATATGGGCATTCAGGTCAAGATTTTATTTTTGCCATATTTGATAAAATATTATTATTTCAGCTAGATAAACTCCATCAAAAACTGGGCTGCGCTTTGGCACAAACTTTGAAATACTATCTGCATATCGCACATAGCTTAGCATAAAACCTGCAGCATCCAAGATCAACCACATGCTCTCCGGGGCATCGGATTTCTGCCGCAGGTAATTTGATCTGATCAACAATAACAAGGAGGCATACATGCAGATTGGATTTATTGGAGTCGGGCTCATGGGGGGCCCCCTGGCCCGCAACCTGATCCGGGCAGGCAAAAATGTGCTTGTTTTCGACCTGAGCCCGGAAGCGGTTCAACGGACTCTGGCGGCAGGCACCAGCGGCAAGGCGGCCGGCTCATTGGAGGCCCTGTCGGATTGCGATGTTGTTTTCACCAGCCTGCCCCTGCCGCAGCATATCAAAGGCGTGGTGCTGGGGGACGACGGCGTCTACGCCCTGCTCAAACAAGGCACCCTGCATGTGGAACTCTCCACCATCGATCCCGGCACGGCCAACGAACTGGCGGACGCGGCCAAAGCCAAGGGGCTCGGCTACCTGCAATGCACCCTGGGCAAGACTCCCGGCCATGCGGAAAAGGCCGAGGAACCCATGTTCATCGGTGGCGACAAGGCCCTCTATGAAGCCCATTTCGAGCTGTTCAAGGTCATCGGCATTCCCAATTACGTGGGCGGCATTGATGCGTCCTGCGCCGTGAAGCTGATTTCCAACATGGTGGGCATGACCAATCTGGCCGTGCTGGCAGAAGGCTTCAGAGTCGGCGACAAGGCCGGTCTAGAGCGTGACCTGCTGCTGGAACTCCTGCAGGACACAGGAGCGCGCAGTTTTCAAATGGACGTACGTGGTCCCTGGATTGCGGCGGATGATTACGCCCCTCGTTTCGGGCTGGATCTGGCTCTCAAGGATGTACGACTGGGCCTGGAGATGGCCAGAGCCTGGGATCTGAACCTCAGATCCATGGAAGCCGCACTGGAGTATTACAAACAGGCAAGTCAGGCCGGACACGGCAAGGAGGATTGCAACGCGGTAATCAAAGTTATCGGAGACTAACCAGTCGTAGTCGTTCTCTCCAGCTGTTTCGGGGAGTTTACAGAGGTCTTTGGCAAAGAAGACTGCCGGTTCCTACAAACCGGCACGAACTGTAATCTTGAACGTTAGGAGTAGAAGCATGAAAAGGCTTATCGTTTTCGCAGCGATGTTGGCGCTGATTCTCGGCGCCATGCAAGCCCAGGCGGCTGACTACAAAAAAATGACCATCCGGGCGGCCACGGCCAATCCACCTGGCAGCCTGCACACCACCGCAATCGACAAATTCAAGGAGATCGTGGAAAAGGAATCGGGTGGCAAGATCATGGTGCAGACCTACTACGGCGGCTCCATGGGTGACGAACAAGCCAACGTACGACAACTGCGCAACAAAGAGATCCACATTGCCGTGTTGGCAGTGGGCAACCTGACTCCCTTCGCGCCCCAGGCCAACATCTTCTATCTCCCCTATTTATTCCCCAGCATCGAAGGCGCGTATTCGCTGCTCGGCGACACCGCTTTCGTAAACAAAACCTCGGATGTCATAGCCAAACAAAGTGGCACTCGGCCCCTGGCCTGGCTGGTGGGAGGCTACCGTCATTTGACCAACTCGCAGCACCCCGTAACCAAAATGGGCGACCTCGAAGGTTTGAAGATCCGTGTTCCCCCTGTTGAAATCCAGCTGGAATCCTTCAAATCCTGGGGTATCGAACCGCATCCCCTGGCCTGGTCCGAAACCTTCAACGCTCTGCAGCAGGGCGTCGTGGACGGACAGGAAAACCCGCATACGGTCAACCGCGACCAGAAATTCTGGGAAGTGCAGAAGTACATCACCGAGCTGCACTACCTGCTCTGGGTGGGCCCCATGCTGGCCAGCGAAGCCTGGTTTGCAGGACTGGACGCCGACACCAAGGCTTTGATCCAGCGCGCAGCCAGTGAAGCCGCCGCGTACGAATGGAAATGGGCCGCTGAGCAGGATCAGATAGCCCTGCAGGAATGCCTGGACCACGGAATGGAACTCGCCACTCTGGAAGACGAGCCCGCATGGCAGGAAAAGGCGCGCTCCCTGTGGCCCAAGTTCTACGAGCAGGTCGGCGGCAAGGAAATGATCGACGAAGCAGTAAGCATTATCTCCAAATAATAGGCACCCTTTCCACCTTTAACCAAGGAGACAGGTAATCATGCTTCGTCAGTTACGTAAGGTCTATGACAATTTCGAGGAGGCGTTCAGTGCGCTCTGTGTGGGCGTCATGGTTGCCTGTCTCATGATTCAAGTCGGAGCTCGCTGGATTACAGGCAACGGAGTTGCATGGACTGAAGAATTAAGCCGCTATTCCTTTCTGTGGACGGTATTTGTCGCGGCAGCCCTGGTGGCCAAGCACGGCACCCACGTTCGAATCACTGCCCAGTATCTGATAATGCCGCCCAAAGCCCGACTTGTTTTCCGGATGTTCACTGACTGCATCTGGGTCATCATGAATCTGTATATCGCCAAATTGAGCTGGGACGTAATCCAGTCCGGGCTCTTGTTTCCCGAACTTTCCCCCACCCTGAACATTGTCCGGGGCTATGTTGAAATGATCATTCCATTCGGATTCGTACTCATGAGCTGGCGTATCGTGGAAGGCTACATCGTATGCTGGCGCAAGGGCACCCTGCTCAAACTCGTGCAGGAATGCCATGAACAAGAGGAATCACTGGTCGACCTGATGCATGATCCTCATGACGGGGAGGAATGCTGAAATGGAAATCTCGGTAATGGGAATGGTTCTTATCACCCTGGGAGCCTTATTTCTGCTGGGTATGCCCGTTTTCATGAGCCTGGCTATAGCCTCGGTAGTGGCGCTCTCCTACGGCGGCTACCTGCCGATGTCGGTGGTACACAACTCAATTTTTGACGGATTGAATATCTTTCCGCTGCTGGCCATACCCTGTTTCGTCATTGCCGGAACCCTCATGGAATACGGCAATATCACCAACCAGATTGTCGGAGTGGTAAAACAGCTTGTCGGTCGCATGCACGGCGGCCTGGGCATTACCACCATCATGGCCTGCACCTTTTTCGCAGCCATTTCCGGATCCGGACCGGGCACGGTCGCGGCAGTGGGCACCATCCTCGTACCTGCCATGCTGCGCGGCGGTTACAGCAAGGATTACGCGGCCGCCACCTCGTCTTCCGGCGGAACCATCGGACTGCTGATTCCCCCCAGCAATCCCATGATCATCTACGCCATCCTGGCCAATGTCTCGGTGACCGCCATGTTCACGGCCGGCTTTCTCCCCGGCTTCGTGGTGGGGCTTTCCATGTGCACCACGGCCTGGCTGGTGGCGCGCAGAAAAGGCTTTGGCGGCGACAAAAGCATCCCTGCCTTTCACCTGGGCACGTTCCTGAAAAGCTGCTGGGAGAGCATCTTTTCACTGGCAACCCCCTTCGTGATCCTCGGTTCCATCTACACCGGCCTCTGCACCCCGGTGGAGGCGGCAGTGCTGGCCATTGCCTACGCACTGTTCGTGGGCTTTGTCATCAACCGTACGCTGACCCTTAAAAGCGTATACGCCTCCTTGCTCGAAGGTGCGCAGATCTGCGGCGCAGTACTGCTTATCGTCGGAACATCCACACTGTTCGGCAAGATACTGACATTCGAACAGGCCCCCCAGCGTCTGGCGGCGGCCGTACTGGAAATATCCCAGGATCCGAACATGGTCCTGCTGATGATCATCGGCGTGCTGATCATTCTGGGCATGTTCATGGAAACGCTCTCCACCATCATCATTCTGGTGCCCGTGCTGATGCCCATGCTGCACTTGCTCGGCATCGACCCCATCCACTTTGGCGTAATTCTGGTGGTCACCAATGAAATGGCGCTGCTTACCCCGCCCCTGGGAGTAAACCTGTTCGTGGCCTCACGTATCGCCAACGTCTCTGTGGAGCGCATTTCCCTAGCCGTAGTGCCGTACCTGATAACACTGATCCTGTGCATTCTTCTCTTCACCTTTGTCCCGGACATCGTCACCTGGCTTCCCAGTGTCATCGGATACGGGAACTGACGATAACCGATAACCCAGAAATACGGAGTAACACGCATCATGAACACGAAAGATACCATACTTAGCCGCGGCGCCTGCATGCTGAACGGTCAGTGGGTCAAGGCCGATTCGGGTAAGTCCATAGACGTCCTCAACCCCGCCACGCTCGAGTGCATAGGGACTGTCCCTGATTGCGGACGGGCGGAAACGGCCAGAACCATTTCCGCCGCATACGAAGCATGGCCGGAATGGCGGGCCATGACCGCTCTGGAGCGCTGCGAAATCATCATGCGCCTCCATGACCTGATGCTGGAAGAACGTGAAGAGCTTGCCCGGCTCATGACCATGGAACAAGGCAAACCCCTTCCGGAAGCCCGGGGCGAAATAGGCTTTGGCGCCAGCTTTCTGCGCTGGTTCGCCGAGGAAGGCCGCAGAGCGTACGGCAGCGTCATCCCCGCGCCCTGGCGCAACAAACGCATGATCGTCACCCGCGAGCCTGTTGGTGTGGTGAGCATCATCACCCCCTGGAATTTTCCCACGGCCATGATCTGCCGCAAAATGGGTCCGGCCCTTGCCGTGGGGTGCCCGGTCATCATCAGGCCGGCCAGCCAGACGCCCTTTTCCGCTCTCGCTCTGGCGGAACTGGCCATGCGAGCCGGAGTTCCCGCCGGCGTGGTCAACGTCATCACCGGCTCTTCCAGAGAAATCGGCACCGAACTCACCTCCAACCCGATGGTACGCAAACTCAGCTTCACCGGTTCCACCCAGGTGGGCAAGCTGCTCATCAAGCAATGCGCCGACACGGTGAAAAAGGTTTCCCTGGAACTGGGCGGCAACGCCCCCTTCATCGTCTTCGACGACGCCAATCTGGACCTGGTAATAGAAGGCGCGATCAACAGCAAATACCGCAACACCGGACAAACCTGCATTTGCACCAACCGCTTTCTCGTCCAAAGCGGCGTGTACGAAGAATTCCTCGAGCGGCTTTCCAAGGCCGTGGGCGGCTTCAGCGTGGGCGACGGCATGAAGGAAGGCGTGAATCAGGGCCCCATGATCGATGAAAGCGCGGTGCTGCGTATGGAAGCGCATGTGGAGGACGCCCGCAACAAAGGCGCTCGTATCGTGCGCGGCGGCAAGCGGCACAGCCTGGGCGGCACCTTCTACGAACCCACCATCATAGCCGACGCCACCGCGGACATGCTCTTTGCCAAGGAAGAGATCTTCGGCCCAGTGGCTCCGGTCTTCAAGTTCGAGGAAGAGCAGGAAGCCATCTCCGTTGCCAACGACACCGAATACGGCCTTGCCGGGTACGTGTACACCAGCGATCTGGGCCGCGCGTTCCGGGTTTCCGAAGCACTGGAATACGGACTGGTGGGCGTCAATGAAAGCCTTATTTCCACCTGCGAAGCGCCTTTTGGAGGCGTGAAGGAAAGCGGTTTCGGACGTGAAGGTTCGCAGTACGGGCTCGATGATTACACAGTATTGAAATACACCTGCATCTCAGGATTATAAGACACTGTAATTTTAGCCAGCTAAAACAGTTAAACATTGCAGAAATACGGATACGACAAGGGTTTAAGCATCACTGATGCCAGGAAAGGCTGAACAGAAAATCTGATGTAACGATTTAGGGAAGTTTTTCGAATAAGCGGCATCAGTGATGCGATAACACAACAACTACAGTTTCAGGAGCCGAAACAATGGACCGTGCCTGGAATTATTGGGCTGCCGTAAGCCCTTCCGGCAACAAGCAGGTTTTGCACATCGCGGTGCAACTGGAAGCGATACTCGCACGCTTCGCCCCTGCCAATGCCGATGCTTACGAACTCGAGCCGGATGTAACCGTAGGCGCGCTTCTGGATAAACTCGGCATTGGCGCTGACGAAGTCATGCTGGCTTTTGTCAACGACAAAATGGCAACCATGGAAACCCGAATTCCTGACAGGGCCACAGTAACGCTCTGCCCCTGTATTTGCGGAGAATAGACTAATGGATGTTCGCTTAAAATACGGTTCTGATTACCGTCAGCTTCTTTTGCCGGACGATATTTTCATCACCGTGTTTGAACCACGGCAAATGCCGGTTATGCACGACCTGGAAAAAGCTCTGGAAACCGCTTTGGACAACCCCCTAGAGACTAAGCCTCTGGAGCAGAAAACCAGGCCGGCATCGGTGGCCGTTGCCGTGCCCGATGAAACCCGGCCGGCGCCGCTCAAGGCGTTGCTGCCGCTGTTGCTGTCGCGCCTTTTCAAATGCTGGCCCGATCTCACCCCACAGGATGTGACCATCGTGGTGGGCGGCGGATTGCACCCCGCCCCGGATGAGGCACAACTGGCCCGTATCCTGCCTCAGGAAATCCAGGGATGCAGAGTCGTCTCCCATGACGCCATCAGCTCTGCAATGGCCACCTTCGGACGTACGAGCAGGGGCACGCCTGTGGAGATCAACGCCGAGTTTGCCAAGGCGGAATTCAAAATCGTGCTGGGCATGATCGACCCTCACCAATTCCAGGGAATGACGGGCGGTTCTAAAGGCGTGACCATCGGCTGCGCCTCCAAGGACATGATCCAGCACAATCACAGCTTCATGGTTGATCCTGCGGCGCGAGTGGGAAACATCAAGGACAATCCCGCGCGTCTGGATCTGAACGAAGCCGGCCGGCTCATCGGTATCGACCTTGCCATAAATGTTTGCCTCAATCCCTCCAAGCAAGTCGTTGGTCTCTTTGCGGGTGAACCCGTGGCTGTCCTCATGGCAGGAGCCGCCGTCTCGGAGCAGGTCTACGGTCTGTCTTATGATGAACCGTACGATCTGGTCATTGCCTCCTGCGGCGGCTCTCCCAAGGACATCTGCCTCTACCAGGCCCAAAAGGGATTGAACATGGCTTCGCAGTGCGCCAGGGAAGGCGGACGCATTCTCCTCCTGGCAGCCTGCCCGCAGGGCGTCGGCGACCATCTGTACCACGACTACGTACGCAAATTCTCCACTCCGCAGGAACAAATGCAGGACTTCATCGATAAGGGATTCCGCATGGGAGCGCACAAGGCCTTTCTGTTTTCACGGACTTTGACGCGCTTCAGTGTGGTTGTGGATTCCGATCTGGATGCGGACACACTGGCCGGCTGCCATCTCCAAAAAGGCGATGCACAGCAGACACTGGATTCCTGGCTGCAGGAACTTCAGGGGCGTGCGTTGCGGATAGCCGTCGTGCCCAACGCCAACACCACCTATTTCTACGGGAGCGGTCAATGAGCAAAGCCGCGGACATGAAGCTACTGGACGACGCCGTACTGCTGGAACGCGCACGGACTTCCGGACGCAGCAACATGGAAGAAACAGCACTGGCCCTGGAAGCTGGCGAAATGCCCGCCCGCTATCAGCGCAACGCGGACAGTCTGAGTCCTGCGGACCAGGCACGCCTGGCACGGTCGACCGTGCTGCTCGCCGGATGCGGCGGACTGGGCGGACATGTGCTGGAAAACCTGGCGCGCATCGGTGTGGGTCGGATCATTGTCTGTGATCAGGGCAGCTTCGAGACAAGCGACTGCAACCGCCAGCCCCTGGCGGAACCGGAAACCCTGGGCAGACCCAAAGCCCAGGTGGGCAGCGAGCGCATCAGCAGAATCAATCCGCTGATTGAAGTCCAGGCTGTTGTGGATGCGGTGGGGCCCGAACTGCTGGAAGAAGCCCAGGCCGTGGCCGACTGCGCAGGAGGCCCCAGACGCCGTGCCGTCATGCAGCAACTGGCCACCCAGGCTGCCTGTCCCATGGTGTCAGCCGGAATCTCCGGATTCAGCGCCCTGGTCTGCAGCACCTGGCCGGGCGAGGCGGGCCTTGGCGAATTCATGAGCGGCAGGATGCTGAGCAGCGACGATGTACAGGGCGTGCTGGCCCCCACCGTGGCCTTTGCGGCATCCATGCAGTCCGCCGAGCTTGTCCGGATTCTGATCGCAGGTTCGTCCGCCTTGCGCGGCAAGCTTCTGGTGGCGGACATCGCAGCCATGCGCTTCAACCTGGTGAGTCTGAGCACCATGGCCTGAATCATGGCCTGAAAAACGGCCGGACAAGCGACCGGCACGATAAATTTCTTCAGAACCTGCTGCCGTATGGGCGGCAGCCCGGCGATGAGGTTCGGCAGGCGGGATTACCGCAGCCGAAAGGAACAAACGACAGGAGCAGCGGACGGTCCGCTGCCTCGAGAAACCTAACAATAACTATTTCAAGGAGACCACAATGGCTATCGACTTTTTGGTTCATGAAGCCGCTGACGGCGTAGGCGTCGTAGTGGTGGAAGGGCTCACGGCCGGCCAGGAAATCAGCGGCTGGGTTATGAAAGAAGACCAAACTATCAAGGTTAAGCTCCTGAACGACATTCCTATCGGGCACAAAGTGGCACTGCAGGACTACGCTGCCGGGGATACCGTCATCAAGTACAACACGGATATCGGCAAGGTCGTGGCCCCCATCAAGAAAGGCGAGCACTTGCATGTCCATAACGTCAAAACCAAAAGGTGGTAAGCCATGGAAACCACATTCTTCGGATATCGTCGTGAGAACGGCCGCGTCGGTGTACGCAACCATGTTGTGATTCTTCCCCTGGACGACCTGTCCAATGCCGCCAGCGAAGCAGTGGCCAACAATGTCAAAGGCACCCTGGCCCTGCCCCACGCCTATGGCCGCCTGCAGTTCGGTGAAGATCTGGAACTCTACTTCCGTACCCTCATCGGCACCGGTTGCAACCCCAACGTTGCCGCGGTCATCGTCATCGGCATCGAACCCCAGTGGACCAACCGCATTGTCGAAGGCATCGCCAAGACCGGCAAGCCCGTGGCCGGCTTCTCCATCGAGCAGAACGGCGACCTGAACACCATTTGCGCCGCCTCCCGCAAGGCCAAGGAGTTCATGCACTTCGCCTCCGAACAGCAGCGTGTCGAATGCGACGTAAAAGATCTCTGGATCTCCACGAAATGCGGCGAATCCGACACCACTTCGGGCATCGCCACCAACCCCACCGTGGGCAACGCCTACGACAAGCTGTACGAACTGGGCAATACGCTGCTCTTCGGTGAAACCACCGAGCTGACCGGCGGCGAGCACCTGGTGCTGGAACGCTGCGTCAACGACGAAGTACGCAAACAGTTTCAGTTCTATTTCGATCGCTACGCCAAGGTGGTAGACGATCACAAGACCAACGACCTTTCCGACTCGCAGCCCACCAAGGGCAATATCGAAGGCGGTCTGACCACCATCGAGGAAAAGGCCCTGGGCAACATTCAGAAAATCGGCCGCAAGGCTCCTGTTGTCGGCTGCCTGGAAAAGGCCGAAGCCCCCACCGGACCGGGTCTGTGGTTTCAGGATTCCTCTTCCGCCGCAGCGGAAATGGTCACTCTTTGCGCCGCTTCCGGATTCGTGGTGCATTTTTTTCCTACCGGCCAGGGCAACATTATCGGCAATCCCATCCTGCCTGTAATCAAAATATGCTCCAATCCCCGTACCTTACGTACCATGAGCGAGCACTTTGACGTTGATGTTTCCGGCCTGGTTCGCCGTGAAATGACTCTGGACGAGGCTGGAGATTCCCTGTTAAAAATGATGCTGCGTACAGCAAATGGCCGCATGACCTCTGCAGAGGTTCTGGGGCATCGCGAGTACATCATTACTCGCCTTTACGAGAGCGCTTAACCTCCTAGGCCAGAGAACACCCTCGAAAAGACGCGATTCGGGGGTGTTCGCTATTCTGTTCGATGTTGCTAAGCCCCATACCGCCGCTGGACAAAATCTGGGTAGAACTCGAATTTGTCTCCGGCGGGCTGAAAAACAGATAACAGTCTTTTGGGCCGCCGGAGCTTAACTTCCCTAATGGTACAGTTCTTTTTTGTTATTGCAATGCAGGAGTCAGTTAAAAATGCATGATTTTGCAGAAACACTCAGATTGATCAACGGCAAGAAAATTTTAATTGCCAACAGAGGCATTCCCGCCCGCAGGGTGTGCCGCTCCATCCAGGAACGTCTCGGCGCAATCGCCGTAATGACCGTTACCGACGTTGACAAATCCTCTCCAGCCACCTCGGCCGCCCAGGAACTCATTCTTCTCGGCAGCGATCCCAGGGCCTATCTCAATATTGACCTCATTATCAGATTGGCCAAGAAACACGGCGTAGTCGCAATCCATCCCGGCTGGGGATTTGCATCGGAAGACAGCCGTTTTCCTGAAAGATGCAAAGAAGAAGGCATCATTTACATCGGTTCCTCTCCCGAGGCCATGAACCTGCTCGGCAACAAGGTGCAGGTCCGTGCCCTGGCCCAGCGCCTGGGCATTCCGGTCGTACCGGGCTCGGAAGGCAGCGTGGACATTCCCGGCGCACGCGAGGCCTGTAAGGAAATCGGTTTCCCCGTAATGCTCAAGGCCGAAGGCGGCGGCGGCGGACGAGGCATCTTTCTCATCAACAGCGAGGAAGAGCTCGAACGCGCCTTTACCAAAGCCTCCACCATGGCGCAGGCGTCCTTCGGCAATCCCAGATTGTACGTGGAGAAGTATCTGCCCAGCATCCGCCATATCGAAATTCAGGTCGTGGCGGACAAGCACGGCAATGTCTTCGCCTTTGACGAACGCGACTGCACGGTTCAGCGTAATCACCAGAAACTCATCGAAATCACTCCGTCACCATCCGAACTGATTACCCCCGAGCTCAGAAGCAAGCTCAAGGAATACTCGCGGCAGATCATCCGCGCCGCCGAGTACGATTCGCTGGCCACCGTCGAATTCCTGATCACACCCGAGGGATCCGCCCATCTGATCGAAGTGAACACCCGGCTGCAGGTGGAACACGGCATCACCGAATGCCGTTACGGCATCGACCTGGTGGAAGAGCAGATCCATATCGCCTTTGGCGGCAAGCTGCGCCTCAATGAAGAACGGCATGTGCCTTCGCAGTACGTGGTTCAGCTGCGCATCAACTGTGAAGACCCCAAAAACGGATTCGCTCCGAACTGCGGCGTAATCACGCACTATATTTCCCCCGGCGGCCCCGGTATACGGCTCGATTCGACCCTGTCCTCGGGCTATGACTTTCCGCCCAACTACGATTCCGCGGGCGCCCTGCTCATTGCCTACGGTTCGAGCTGGCCCAAGGTTCTGGGCATTCTGAAACGCGCGCTCGGGGAATATTCCATCGGCGGGGTGAAGACCACCATTCCGTTCTACAAGCAGGTTTTGCAACACCCCAAATTCCGCAGCGGCGACTTCGACACCATGTTCATCAACAACACCCCGGAGTTGATGTGCTACAACGATCTGGAGCCGGAAGCCCACAGAATCGGACGGCTGATCGCCGAAATTTCCGCCAAGGGTTACAACTCCTTTGTCTCGCTGGGGAAATACCGTTCCCGCTGCACTCCCAAGACCGGCATTTTCTCGCCCGTACTCCCTGCCATCACGGGCAAACTCCGCAGGGAGCCTTCTCCCTATCCGCGCAATGATCGTGATGCGCTGCTCGAGTACATCCGGGATTCCGACTATGTCCATATCACGGATACGACGCCCCGGGACCAGACCCAGTCCGACGGAGGCAACCGCTTTCGCCTGGCCGAGGACATGCTCATCGGCCCGTATCTGGACAACTGCAACTACTTCTCCATCGAAAACGGCGGCGGCGCCCATTTCCATGTGGCCATGCTCGCCAACATGACCTACCCCTTCACGGAAGCGAAGCGCTGGAATGTGTTTGCGCCCAAGACCCTGAAGCAGATCCTGATCCGCTCCACCAATGTTCTGGGGTACAAACCGCAGCCCAGAAACCTCATGGAAATCACGGGCAAGATGATCTGCGAGGATTACCAGGTCATCCGCTGCTTCGACTTTCTGAATCACGTCGAGAACATGCTCCCCTTTGCCGAGCTGGCTCTGAACGACAAACGCGTGGTCTTCGAACCCGCGATTTCGCTGACCTGGTCCGAAAGCTTTTCCATCGAGCACTATCTGCAAGTGGCGGAAAACATCATCGCCATGGTCGCCAAGGCTGCCGGCGTCAGCGCCGACCAGGCCGCAAAGCGCATCATCCTGGGCCTCAAGGACATGGCCGGCGCCTGCCCTCCCCGCTTCATGCGTACGCTGATAACGGCCCTTCGCAAGGCGCACCCCCTACCTGGTGCTGCATTACCACCGCCACTACACGGACGGACTGTTCGTCCCCAGTGTGGGAGCGGCAGCCCAGGCCGGCGCCCATATCATCGATACGGGCCTCGGAGCCTCGGTACGCTGGTACGGACAGGGCGATGTCCTTTCCACCACCGCGTACCTGGAAGAAGAGCTGGGTCTCAAGACCAATGTGAACAAGGACATGATCCGCAAGGCCAACTTCGTGCTCAAACAGGTCATGCCTTTTTACGACCGCTACACCTCGCCCTACTTCAAGGGTGTGGACCACGACGTGGTGCGGCACGGCATGCCGGGCGGAGCAACCTCCTCCTCCCAGGAAGGGGCCATGAAGCAGGGCTACATCCATCTGCTGCCCCACATGCTCAAATTCCTGGAAGGTACCCGCAAGATCATCCACTATCACGACGTCACACCCGGTTCCCAAATCACCTGGAACACGGCCTTTCTGGCAATCACCAGCGCGCACAAACGCGGCGGCGAAGAGGAAGTGGAATATCTGCTCAACATCCTGGATCAGGTTTCCAGAATTCCTGAAACCGAACTGCCCTCCTACGTACTGGAAGCGCGGCTCGCACTGTATCGGGAAGCCAACGACGCCTTCCGCGATCTGCTGCTGGGCAAATTCGGCCCGCTCCCTCTGGGATTCCCGCCGGACTGGGTCTACGAAAGCGCTTTTGGCAGCGAATGGGAAACAGCCGTAAGAAGCCGTACCAGCACTTCGCCCCTGGATTCCCTCGAGCCGGTTGATTTCGCGGCCGAAGAAAAGTCCTTTATCAAACATCTGAGACGCAAGCCCACGGAAGAAGAATTCGTCATGTTCCTCAACCATCCGGGCGATGCGCTCAAGACCATCCAGTTTCACAATGAATTCGGGGATCCCAACCGCGTGCCCCTGGATGTCTGGTTCGAAGGACTGGAAGAGAACAAGGAGCTGTCTTTCACTGACAGCAACAACAAGCCGCACGTCATGAACATCCTGCATATCGAGGACCCCGATGAACACGGCGTGAGCCTGGTCCGGTATATTCTGGACTCCGAACGGTGGGCCCATGAAGTGCAGGTGACCGAACCCACCGCTGTACAGGGTACGGACGGCGTTGAAATGGCGGATCCCGCCAACCCCTATCAGATCGGCTCGCCGTCAAAGGGCGACCTGTGGGTCACGTACGTGGTGCCTGGAGATCTGGTGAAAAAGGGAGAGGAACTGTTCAACGTCTCCATCATGAAGCTGGAAAACTCCGTGTACGCGCCGGTGGACGGCATGGTCAAACGGGTGCTGCGCCAGGCGGATTACCGCGAAGACAGAACCATGGTGCCGGTTCGCGAGGGAGAACTCATCGTCGAACTCTGCCCTGTTCCCCTGGTCTGTCCCAATGAAAAATGCGGAAAACCGCTTCACGGCAAGGATGTCAAATTCTGTCAGTATTGCGGAAGCAAGATTTGATTTGACATTTTACTTGTGGAAAAACATATCTAAGAACAAGTACAAGGCAGTATCGAACAGGGAGGAAAGTGGAGAAGATGACCTCTATGTAAACAACGGGCACATGTGCTTTGCCCATCCAGGGGATCTTCATCCATCATGATTTGATTGAATAGAGTGCGTTCATATGCATTGACCATCAATGCCCCATGTATTGAATTGGATCTTACATACTTTGCGAGGTCAATTATGAAGATACAGACAAAGCTGGCAGTATCACACCTTGGAGTCATGATCCTTCCAATGATTTTACTGGCCGCCGCTTTGGGCTACGTATTTGTCGATCGTATGGACGCACTCAAAACTTTCGCCAGGGACAAGGGCATCACAGTCGTAGGGAACGACGTATCCAAAATCCTGCACAAGAGCACCGAAGAACGGCTGCAGCTGGCCTTGCAACTCAAAAAGTACCAGTTCACAGCCTACATGAACAATGCCCTGCAAAATCTGAAATCCCTCGCCGCAAGCAAAAACGGGTCTGATATCATCACAAGCATGTCCCCTTACAAGAGTTCCGGCAACTCCACGGACGGCAGCATAGATATCACTTCGGACTCCTACAAGACATTACGGGATTTCAAAGGCAAAACCTTTGACACCTTTGCCGCCCAGAACGGCCTGGCGGATTTATACGCAGTGGATATGGACGGATGCGTGCTGTTTTCCGTGCAAAACGGGCCTGAACTGGGCAAGAAACTGCGTACCGATCCTTTGACTACCGTCTGGAAAAATGGTGTCGAGTCCGGGAAGATGTCCTTTGCCGATGTCTCCCTGTACAAGGATGCCGAAAACCAGCCGTCCTTTTTCATCGCCGCGCCCGTCATCGAATACGGCAGGACGCAAGGGGCTCTTGTCGCCCGGTTCGACCTGCAGGCCATCAACGCTTTCATGGGCGACCGTACGGGCCTGGGCGCCACAGGCGAAAGCTATCTGCTGGGCCCTGATCTCACCATGCGTTCGGATTCGCTGCTCTCGCCCCAGGACTATTCTGTCACGGCTTCCCTGTCCGGAACGTCCGGTGGAAAAGTGGAGACACAGCAGGCGCAAAAGGCGCTCAACGGAGAGTCCGGCATACTTGAAGGGACCAACTACCTGGGACAAAAGGTCATCGCCGCGTACAGTCCCGTGGTGTTCCTCAACCAGCAATGGGCCCTTGTGGCGGAAGTCACCCTGGAAGAAGCCCTGGCCGATCTCCAGACCATTACAGGGCAGCTCCAGCAGATCAGCAACAATATCCAGACCACCCGGGACGAATCCGTTCAGGCCATCGGCAAGGCCACCCTCACAGCCGTTGTCGTGTTCGCCATCATCGGCGGTCTCATAACCCTGCTTCTCTGCAAGGCCTTTATCAATCCTATAAAAAGAACCGCCAAAGCCATCGACCAGGTGTCCAAAGGCGACCTGGACGTACGGTTGCAGGTCCGCGGCAACGACGAAGTGGCCTCCATGCAGCTGGCTCTCAACAGCATGGTGGACCAGCTGAAAAAGAATATCAATGAAATCGAGCAGCAATGCGCACTGGCCGAAAAACGCGAATCGGAAATGGAAAGCGCGCGCAAGGAAGCCGAATCTGCCAGGCTGGAAGTCCAGCACGCCAAAAGCAAGGGCCTCCTTGACGCTGCAAACCGGTTGGAAAGCGTGGTCAGCCATATCACGTCCGTATCTTCCTCATTGCAGAAACAGGTCCAGCTCATCGTAAGCGGGGCCGAAGAACAACAGACCCGTATTGCCCAGACCGCGACTGCCATGGAAGAAATGAACGCGGTTGTCATGGAAGTGGCCACCAATTCGTCCGCAAGCCATGAAAACGCCCGGCAGAGCCAGGACAAGGCGCAACAGGGAGCCGACGTTGTTAACAGCTTCAAGGACGACATGTACGGCATCCGCCTGACCTCCTCCGAACTTTCGGAAAATTCCAACGAACTGGGGCAGCGTACGGAAGAGATAGGACGCATCATCAACGTCATTCAGGACATCGCGGACCAGACCAACCTGCTGGCCCTGAACGCCGCCATTGAAGCAGCCCGAGCCGGAGAAGCAGGCCGGGGGTTTGCCGTGGTGGCGGATGAGGTTCGAAAACTCGCAGAAAAAACCATGTCGGCCACATCCGAAGTCATCACGGTCATTTCCACCATTCAAAAGGCCGCCCAGAACAACATCCAGGGCGTGCAGAAATCCTCGGGCGCCGTGGACAAGGCTGTGGAGCACATCGAGTCCTCGGTGGTCATCCTGCAGGAGATCGTGGAAAAGACCATGGACACCAGCCAACGGATTCAAAGCATCGCCACCGCCGTGGAGGAACAGTCCGCGACCTTTGACGAAATCAACCAGAATGTCGGTCAGGTGAACATGATCGCCCAGGACACCACGGACACCGTGGCCCAGACCCAGGGAGACATCAAGAACCTGGCCCAACAAGCCGCCCACCTTCAGAATCTGGTCGAAGAACTCAAAACCGAGGCCGGAGAGTCGTAAGACGCATACGTTCATTGCGGACAGGCCTGCTGAGCTCCTTTTGCAAAGGCGCTCTTCAGCGAAACACCCCTGTCACAGGGGAAAACACCAGGCAGCCGGAAGCGCTGTCCAGCTTTCCTGTTGCCTTTGGTTCCTTGGCAGCGGGTTCAAACGGCTCCTGATTTTTTCATGATCCGACGAGGCAACTAATGAAGACAACAAAGAAAATGACTTCCGCACAACGCAAGAGCGCAGCTGTCGTCATCATCATTCTGACAGTGGCGCTGGGGTATGTCCTGAGCGTCCGCCTTGCTCCGCTCAACCAGGATATCCGGCAAAAAAAGGACGTATCGCAAATACTGCAGCGTACGGTACGGGACAAACTCATGCTGGCCCTGCGGCTGAAGGATCTGCAGTGCACGGCCTATCTGAACGACGCCATGCAGGCTCTGGAGTGTCTTGCAGGGAGCAGCAAACTGGCCGATGCGCTGGCCGCCTCCCATGGGGACAGGGAATTATTTCCATCTGAAGACCTCCTGGAACACTGCTGGACGGCTCTGTACGTGCTGGACAACCAGGGCAAGGTGCTGATTTACACGGGCAACGAAGCCGAGTCAGGGAACAGTTCCGGCAAAAATCCGGAGTTCGAGGCCTGGAAACAAGTCCTGGCTGACGGGGAAACAGCTTTTATTGATATTGCCCCGGACAAGGGAGCAGGGAAAGACACGCCGGCCGGTTGTATCCTGGCCGCTCCCATACGGGTGGCCGGCGAGCTGCGCGGAGTGATCGCAGCACGGCTGGACCTGCGTACGCTCAATGCCATCATCAACGACAGCACAGGACTCGGCGCCTCGGGCCAAAGCTATTTGCTCGGCCCGGACCTGATCCCGCGTACGACATCTCCTGTCACGTCGCCGGAGCATTCCGCTGACATCGAGTTATCCCCCACCCCCCTCCCCCAGGCCCGCAATGCCCTTCAGGGAACGTCGGGCATTATGGAAAGCACCAATAGTGAGGGGCAAAAGGTCATTGCTGCCTATTGTCCGCTGTCATTTTCCAAAACAAAATGGCTGGTCCTGGTTGAAATAAACTACCAGGAAGCCCTGGCTTCTTTGGAAGCGGCATCCGATGCATTGCAGCAACTTCTTCATCCGGATTTTCCCTGGAAGGTGTTGTAGCAGCAAGATTTTTGCATCTGCGGATCTGAGAAAGTTATTCCCGGTGTGCTTATGCTTGCTGTCAATCCGCCGGTCGCGATAAGAGCAGCCACATTCCCACCCCGAAAAGCAACCCCACTGCCAAAATCAGGGCTATCAACAGCCAAGGGGATATGGGCGGCATGGAAAAGCAAAAGACAAAAACTCCAAACAAAATGGAGAATGACAACCCGTATCTCGCAACGAACTTTATCTGAAGTAGTCTCGACTGGATCTGACAGTCATCCATTAGTTGGAGAGGGTGTCCCGGATATTTTCCGGGACACTTTCACTTTGAGTCCAGGATTACCCAAATTCTGAGTATGCCTTATACTCAGAAAACATTTGTCGTTTTTTAGGATACAGGGGGATACCTCTTCCATCGATGAATTTGCATCATGTATTGCTCCAGTTGCTGACCATTCATTATCAACTCCTGCGCTTGCTTTTCTAATCCAGTCCTTTTTTCTTCAACCACGCCGAAAGCAAATCAGCCACTTCAAGATTGTTCAGATCCGAAAACGGGAAGTGGGTATTGCCGTGAACTCCAACCTCGGGAAGGTGCACAACAGTCACATCACCGCCATGTTTGTTGACGGCCTCTGCCCACATCCGCGCCATGGCAAGACGAATGCGCCACTGGTCCTTGCCGAGATCTTCGGAAGGCTTATCCGGGATATTGTCGCCGTAGTAGATGACGATGGGTATGCGTGTCAGTTTCATGAAATCGGATAAAGGTACGCTGACGGCCTTGAGGTCGCCGAATTTACTTTTGACGGGTGCCGGGACTTCGCCTTCCGGGAAGATGAAATTGCTGCCCGGCTCATAGGCGGCAACAGCTCGGATTTTGGAGCTCTTCAGCACCGCATCCCATCCCATGCCGCCACTGTGCGAATGGGTCACAAGAATGCCTTCGCCGATTTTGTCGAACAGCGCGGCCACGGCATCCGAATTGATGTTGATATCAATGGGGCCGGTATCCGGAGTCATCTGGCGGAAATATTGATTCAGTGCCTCGGGGTCCTTGGAGAATTGCACGCCGGGGTAGAAATCGGGCCAGGAACCAACCCGGAACATGTTGAACCAGAACTGCTCATCCGGAGTGGTCGAAATGGTCACTCCCTTGGAAGTACGTCCGGCATTGCCCCGACGCGGCTGGTCAATGAGATAGACGCTGAAGCCCCGACGCAGGAAAATGTTTTGAAAGCCTTCCCTGCCATCCGGAGTGCTTTCCCAGGTCTTGGAAAACTGGCCGAAACCGTGCCACATGACCATGGGCAGTTTGCGAGCCTTTTCAGGCACCTGGTAGAACACGTACGCGTGATCGGCATGGAGCGTCTGTCCTGCCGGTTCATGCGTATACAGTTTATAGGCTCCCGGAATGGTTATGACAGTTCCACCGACGGAAAAACTGCCCTGTTCCTTGATCAGGAGGGGGCCGCTGTTCTGCGCGGATGTGGCTGCATTTGTGTCCGTAGCTGCAACACAAACGGTCAGCACAAGACTTGCGGCCCAAAAAAGCAATGACGACAATTTTATCTTTCTTTTCATGATATTGTCCTTCTGTATTGGTTTACGATGAAAGCCCCTGCAACCAAAAGGCTACAGTTCCAGTTTTCTTGTACCAAGCCATTTTACTATTTCCGGGTCGCGATGATCGAAGAAACTGCTTTTCCCCATGTCCAGTTCCTTGATCCGGTCCATATCCCCGGATGTGAGTTCAAAATCCAGCACATCGAAGTTTTCCTTCATCCTCTCCAAATGTACGGATTTCGGAATGGCGACGACTCCTCGTTGTGTGAGCCAGCGCAGGACGACTTGGGCTACGCTCTTGTCGTACGTTGCAGCAATTGACTGCAGAATTTCATTGGTGAAGAGATTGTTCTTCCCCTCGGCAAAGGGTCCCCAGGATTGCATCTGGATGCCGTTGTCCCGCAAAAACAGCTGGGCTTCGTTTTGCTGGCAAAATGGATGGGTTTCAATTTGATTGACGGCCGGCACCACTTCATTGTGGACAATGAGGTCCATGATACGGTCGGGGGTAAAATTGCACACTCCGATGGCCTTCACACGACCGGCCCGGTACAGTTCCTCCATGGCCCGCCAGGCCCCATGGACATCCCCGTACGGCTGATGAATCAAATACAGGTCAAGATACTCCAGCTGCAACTTGGAGAGCGAGCGCTCAAAAGCCTTTGTGGTTTTTTCATACCCCGCGTCCTGAACCCAGAGCTTGGTGGTGATAAAAAGGTCTTCACGCGGCACTCCGCTTTTGGCGATGGCCTCGCCTACGGCAGTTTCATTCATGTAGGCGGCAGCTGTATCAAAAAGGCGGTAACCTGTTGCCAAGGCACCTGATACGCACTGTTCGCATTCGTCAGAGTCCCTGATTTGATACACGCCGAATCCCAGGACAGGCATGCTGACGCCATTATTTAAAGTAACTGTGTTCATTTTTTCGAGTTCCTGTGCTTCTTGTCTTAACTAAATTGAAGAGTGCTTCCCCTACGGAATAAAGACTCTCCCCCAATGCTTTTCAACCAGATGGAGCATATTTTATGACTCCACCCGGTCGGCGAATAGACTGATTTTCTCAAATTTTTGCACGATCGTCCGAAAGTCCTGGGCGAGTGTTGCCCAAATGAAGAGGAAGCTGTTATTTTATAGTTTAAAGGAGGTCTTCCATGAGCAGTGACATGATAAATGATATTAGTGTTGCACGTAGCTCATTGGCGCAAAAAATCGCCCAATTAACCGAAAAGCAGCACCGCCTGGAATCAGCTATCCCCGGATTGCTGGTTGTCAGATATGAAGCGCCTACCAAGCCGGTCAGCGCCATGTACGAACCATGCATCTGCCTCGTCGCCCAAGGATCCAAACGAGTCATGCTCGGCGAAGAGGAGTACGTGTATGACGCCAACCACTACCTAATCGCTTCCACTGCCTTGCCAGTCGTCGCTTCAGTTGTCATGGCAAGCAAGGAGAACCCGCTTCTTGGACTGGTATTAAAACTCGATTTAAGCATGATATCTCAACTTCTTGTGGACAAAGATTTTCCAACCGCGCGGTTTCCTGAAGCAGAACCAAGCATGTCCCTGAGCGAAGTATCTGCGCCATTGCTCCACAACTTCCACCATTTATTGGAGTTGTTGGATTCCCCCAAGGACATTCCGATTCTCGCCCCTCTTGTTCAAAAAGAAATTCTATATCGCCTACTGATGGGAGACCAGGGGCCGCGCCTTCGACACATCGCCACCAAGGGCAGCCAAGGGCATCAAATCGCCAAAGCTATCGACTGGCTGAGAAAAAACTATGTCCAACAAATTACGGTTGAAGGGCTGGCGAAAGAAACCGGCATGAGCATATCCACCTTCCATCAGCATTTCCGGGCCATGACGGCAATGAGCCCCCTCCAATTTCAGAAATGGCTCAGGCTTCACGAAGCCCGTCGTCTTCTGTTGGCGGAACGTCTTGATGTCACATCAGTGGCTATGCAGGTAGGCTATGAAAGTCCGTCCCAGTTTAGCCGCGAGTATAAACGCCAATTCGGTTTCCCTCCTCTGCGAGACATCAAAAACCTGTATCAAATGGGACAAGAGGAAGGCTTGTCGGGGTCGGCATAACCGCCTTCCTCTCATCCGCTCATGGGCTCATAGTAACGCGTATCGGAATTTTTTTTCGTAGTGCCGGGATAAACGGGAACGTTCTTTTACAGCACGTTCCCTTTTATCTTGTAGCCAAGCCGGGCCAGCCATTCGTCAACGTCTGGCTCCGCACGGTCCACGCTGTTTCTGGAAACAGTGAAACCGTTTTTCAAAACCCGCGCGTTCGGCTGCAACCGGCCGATGGTGCTGATCGTATCCGAAAAACCACTTCCGCCATGCGTATTGAACGGGACTACGGTTTTACCTGACAGATCATAGCCTTCCAGAAACGTGTACAGAATCATTGGCATGTCCGCCCACCAATTCGGGTATCCAAGAAATACCGTATCGTACGCGTCCATGTTATCAATCTGCACGGCAAGGGCCGGTCTGGCGTTTCGGTTCTGTTCCTTTTTCGCCAGATCAACCAGCGTTCGATGATCTTTTGGGTATGGCTTCTGAGCCTCTATACGGAAGATGTCGCCACCGGTTTTTTCATGGATCAGTTGGGCGACATATTGCGTATTGCCAAGTACCTTTCCGTTGATGACAACCGTACTGTTGTCTTCGTCGCGGGTCATGTTATCGGGATTGTCTGTTTCCGGCATGGAGAAGTAGACGACGAGAATCTTCCCTCCTGTCTCTGCCGCCAGAGATGAAGTGGCCAGCGCTGCGGGACCGAGGACTCCCAGAACGGCAGCCGTACCGGTCAGCTTCAACATCTGCCTGCGAGAATAATTCGGAAACTTCATGTTATCTTTGTGCTTCATGCTTTTTTCCGTTTTCATATAAACGACTCAATTATTGTTTCTGAGGAGCCTCTACATCAGAAAAAACCTGCACTCTGTCAGGGAGGCGCTTACCCATAATATTGATCGAAGCAACCGACGCATTCAGTTCGGCCAATTCGGCGGTCGAGAAACGAATGGCAACCGCACCTATGTTCTGGAGCATGTGAGCCTTGTTAGTTGTTCCAGGGATAGGAACAATCCAGGGCTTCTGCGCCATAAGCCAGGCCAGCGCAATTTGCGCGGGTGCAGCGGACTTTCGTTCAGCCCATTCCTTTATCAATTCCACGAGCGCGAGATTGTGCGGCAGATTCTCCGGCGAGAATCGGGACTCAGTGCTTCGAAAATCACCGGGAGCGAATACTGTATTCGCGTCGATCCAGCCTGTCAGGAACTGAACGCCGAGGGGGCTCCAAGGCACAAAACCAATGCCCAATTCTTCACATGTCGGGAGTACTTTTTTCTCCGGTCCTCGCCAAAGCATGGAGTACTCGCTCTGGACGGCAGTGACCGGCAACTCAGCATGAGCGCGACGCAAGGTCTCGAGCCCCATCTCCGAGAGTCCCCAGTGCAACACCTTGCCCTTGTCCATTAATTTCTTGACCACGCCTGCGACGTCTTCGATCGGTACTTCGGGATCAACCCGGTGTTGATACAGGAGGTCGATGCGATCGGTTCGAAGGCGTTTCAGCATCGCCTCGACCACCCTCTCGATATGCTCAGGGCGGCTATTGAGTCCCGGCAGCCGCTTGCCTGTTTCCATATCGATATTCCAGCCGAATTTCGTTGCAATCACGATTTTGTCCCGAAAGGGAGCCACGCCTTCACCAAGAATACGCTCCACCTCAAACGGACCGTATGCTTCAGCCGCATCGAAGAAAGTAACGCCATGGTCGAAGGCGGAACGAATGACGTCGATCATTTCGGGCCGGTACGGCACGGTGGTTTCATACTTGCGGCTCATGTTTTGGACACCGAGACCGACGCTCGACACCTCAAGCACTCCGAGTTTGCGGTTCCCCATACTTAAAGGCGTATGAAAAGCACCACTGTCGGCCCCACTTGTCTCCTGAGTCCGGGCTGCGGAGGAGATATGCGGGAGCAGTGTGGCTGCGGCCACCCCCGCTCCGGCAAGAATGAATGTACGCCGGTTCAACTTGGCAGGGCCTTCCTGAGCATGATCGAACTGTTTGCTATTCATAACGATAGCTCCTACTTTTCCGCCGGGTTGTTACCCATGCCGTATTGCTGGTCGCTCACCTTCTCCATCCAATCCACCGTCTTACCGTTCGAGACTTCAGTAATGGCAATGTGCGTCATGCCGAAAGTCGCCGATGCTCCATGCCAGTGCTTGACTCCCGGTGGGATACGGACAATGTCGCCAACCTTGATTTCCTGAATGGGACTTCCAAATTGTTGTACCCACCCGACACCTTCAGTCACGATCAGAGTCTGTCCGAGCGGATGCGTATGCCATGCCGTACGGGCACCTGGTTCAAAGACGACGGTACCTCCAGCCAGACGAGCGGGGTCGGCTGCTTTGAATCGCGAGTCGACATACGCAGTTCCTGTGAAATACTTGTCGCTGGCCTTTACGGCAGGAGCCGCCCCGAGCCGGGTAATGGCTATGGACGATTCTGGTTGCGCCCATGCGTTTGCAGCTAGCAAAGTGATCAGAATAAAAATTGCGGCTGATAGTTTCATAAGAACTCCTTTTCCGCTCCCATTATTGTTTTTCGTTGAAGACTTCCTTGGCGATTTGAATTGCGGTCACGGAATTAGGCCAGCCGCAATAAAAGGCCAGGTGAACAATAGTCTCGACAATTTCATCTTTGGTCACGCCGTTACGTAGGGCAAGCCGGATGTGCGAACGAAGCTGCGCAGGCCGGTTCATGGCCACCAGTGCGCTGACCGTCGCCAGACTTCTGTCCCGCTTGGACAACTCGGGGCGTTCCCAGATGTCTCCGTACAGCACATCGTCTGTAAGCTCGGCCATCTTGGGGGCTATTTCCCCGAACAGCTGCTGAGCCCGTGTCTGCTTTTTGTCAGGAGCTTTATCCTGGGCAAATACAGCGGTTCCCAGCAGGGCGATGGCCAGCATTAAAAACACGACTGCTATCATTTTATTGTACTTCATCACATTCTCCTCGTTTTGTTCGTTTAAAGGTCTTGCAAGATGACTCAACCTCTTACCGAATAATCACGGCGCAAAACGCTGCGTATCTCTTTGATTATTGTCTATGTTGCGAGGGAAACGGATGATAGATCGTTTCTACGGAATTATTGCATGATTCTACGGCAGGAAAACGCCCGAGGATGGTCTGTCATTTGAAGCATTCCTCAGCCCGCAAAAAAGGCGGCCTTTACGACCGCCTTAGAATTTCTATGATGAGTCACATGTGAACGCCGTCGACAAAAAGGCTTTCCACCTACTTCAGGTTGTCTCCGAAGAACTGCGTCAGTTTGGCCATGGCCTGCTTTACATACTCCGGTTTCCAATAGGTTTGAATATGTGTTGCTCCTTCAATTAAAAACAGCTCTTTGTCCTTCGCATTAGCGGCCTGATTGAAGGCCTCCTCAGTCATATAAAGGGTATCAGCCTTACTCCCGGCCATCATGAGCAAAGGCTGGTTAATCAAATCCATATTTGTTGCCACATCAAAATTCATAAGGTCCAGCAGGCTGCTCATCGTGTACCTGAAAGTCGAATTTGGATGGGCATGGGTCCCGTAATAGTAGGCAAATCCTTCGCGATACAGTTCGTAAGGCAGCTTCGCGATTTGTTCTTCAGTCGGTTTTGCTTCTGCCGCATACAGGATCTTCCCTCCGGCAGCTTCCTGCGCGCGGGCATCCGAGGCCTGCTGCAAACGTTCCTGGATGGTATCGAGTTGCGAATCCATGAAGCCGTTTCGTCTTACCCGACCGGAGTTGAACATGCTCAACGTCGCTACTGCCTTGAAACGCTTGTCAGTCTGCGCCGCTTTCAAGGCGTAGCCGCCGCCACCGCAGACGCCGAGCAGGCCGATGCGATTGGCATCAACACCGGGATACTGGCTGAGATAGTCGGCCATGCCATGTATATCCTCTATGCGATTGGCAGGCTTATCCACATTGCGGGGAGTTCCTCCGCTCGCACCTTGATATGCCGCGTCTGCCGCGATGGTGATGTAGCCCTGTTCTGCCAGGTGCTGGGCGTAAAGACCGGCTACCTGTTCCTTCACCCCACCGTTGGGATGGGCAACAGCAATGGCCGGATACTTTTTGCTGGGATCATAGTTCGCCGGAGTATACACGTTTGCCGAAATATCGATGCCGTTCAACTTATAGGTGACAGGATGGATATTGACTGCCCCTTTTTCGTTTTTGGTAAGTGCTCCCTCGTACACCAGAGTAAAAGGATTCTGCTTGTATTCAGCGGCACTTGCTCCTCCTGCAGAGAGCAATAAAAATATGACACACAAAAGTGGTATAATTTGAAAAATAAACATTGTCTTTCTCCTTATCAATAAAAAATAGATTAGCTGCACGCTATCAACATTCATTCTACAGATAGCCAGAATATGTCTGACAATTTCTGTAAACATTCAATGTTGATATCCAGATCGTTCATTGCCTTATATAATAACTACTGACAAAAATAAGAATAGACCAATTCTATTAATTTTTTGCCTATTTCAATGTACCCATCTCTTCTGCCCACCATATTGCACCTCGGCTTTCAAATCCTGCTTGTAACCGAATTAATTCCGCCATAGTCACATACATAGACTTATGGCTGTTAAACTGAGGGTTTACGTAATGAATATTTACTAGAAACAGCGGAACCAGCTATTTTTTTTATTCTGGAGTGCTCGGAGTTGTTAACCGACACGGGCAAGTTACATGCTGGAATTGGGGAATGGGGGAATTTACGGGCACAAACTTCACATTCTTGGTGAAGCGCAGGGGTGTGCAACCCCATACAAAGAGGTTCATCCGGGTGAAGCGTACTTTTGACAAAAAGAGTGAACATGGAGTCCAGTCGATTTTCACGCCAATGAGAATCGAACGGAGGAACCACCATGTCCACGAGTTTGATGTACCAGGCGTTCGGGTTGGTCGGCTACGACTACATTCGGCAAACATACGTTTCTGGTAGCCTGTTTTTTCATGTCCAACCGAAAGCCAAGATGCTCCGATGTCCCTCTTGCAAGAGCAAAAACGTATTGCGACGCGGGAAATCTGAACGGTGGCTGAGGACAGTGCCTATTGGGTTCAAACCAGTATGGCTGGTGGTAAACGTGCCACGCGTCGAATGCAGGAAATGTGGTTGTGTACGACGCATAGACATCAAAATTGCGAATAAAAGACGCTGGCATACAAAGGCATTTGAACTATTCGTTTTGTTCTTGGTAAAAACTATTAATCAGTGCAGAAATTTTTACAATTTCTTGCACTGAGTTATAAGTAAGGCCACGCCATTGGCGGGGCCAGCGGCGAATGCCGCGGGAGCGGGTCGTTAAGTATTTTCCGCTCCCATTAATATGACCATGCTTGATGCCGCCAATCTATTGGGTATCGGCTGGGATAGCGTCAAAGATATTTTCAAACGCAACCTTCAACGGAAATATAGCACCCCCAAGATTTCAAAGCTCAGATATTTTGCCATTGACGAAATAAGTGTCCGCAAGGGACAAAAATATCTCACTTTGGTCATGGATTTGAAAAGCGGCGCAGTAATTTTTGTGGGGGACGGCAAAGGAGCTGACGCGCTGAAACCATTTTGGAGGAAACTGAAACGTTCTAGGGCGAAAATGATACAAAAAGGCGGGACAAAATCAGCATAAACGAAAAAAGGGTTACCTCATTTCTGAAGTAACCCCTTGAATTCTCAGTGGTGGGCCGTGCGTGGCTCGAACACGCGACTCTCTGCTTAAAAGGCAGATACTCTACCGACTGAGTTAACGGCCCGTAAAAAAAATCTTTTTATGTTTTTCTTATGAGACTGTCAAGAAAAAAAATCTTTTTTTTATCGCCAGCGTCCAATGGCCATCCAGGGAATATTCCGCAAACTTTGGATGTTAGCCTGGAGTTGGACCCTGGCGACAAATGAACTTGTCGTCAAATGATCCTGAACCAATGTCGCGAACGAATTTTTGTTTGTACCGGAGTTGGAAAGGCTTGTCAACGTTACAACGGGTTTTTCTAAAAATGGCGCCACAAATCTTACGCTTACCGAGCACAACTGGGCGGGATAACCGCAGGGAACATGAAATCTCCCGTAAAGTATCTGGATATCTCCCACACGCACCATGCCCGGCGTGTTGTCATCAATCATGAGAGCCATGGAGTCACTGAAAACATCCGTGGAGTTCGTCTGTGCAAAAACAGGCTGAGCCAAAACAAGGAACAGACCGCATAACCATAGACAAATGGCTGTTGAGCCCCGGAATTTATTTGTTTTCATGAGTTTTCCAGTGTTTAGGGTGTCACGTTGGCGAACTACGGAATCATTATGTTATTGCTTACATTGAATTGTCAACAGATTCAATCGATTAACCCCCAAAAGGATGCATCCTGCCCCCTATCTATCAACGCAGCCCCGGCATCGTACATCTTCTGAACAAGTGCTGAAATACTGAAAAAAATAAGAAAGGGCAAAATTTTGCCAGACTTCCTGCGCCCTCCGGATGGTTCTGAGTCCTTATACCAGGGCACCTCAACGTTATTCGGCTGAAATGGCAGCTGATCATTCAAAAACAACGATTGATATTGAAAACACGACCACAAATGGTATACTGTTTAGAAAAGTCATCCATTGGCCTCTTATTTTCTGGTGACGCAATAAAGCTAACTCCCAGTTGAAGATGGCATCCTGCCTCCGCAAAAGCCAGGGTATTCGAATTATAGGGAAAGCGGAACGTCAAAGCTGTTTTTCAGGAGGATCGCCTTTTGAAACCGGATCTCGAACCTCAGGCAGATGCCGGCCCTAATCGGCAGAATCAGCTGAGCATCCCGTCCAAACTGTACGGACGAACTGAAGCCATTTCTTCCATGGTTGCGGTTTTCGAGTCCGTTTGCAGAGGCGAAGGACGGCTGTTGCTTGTGCCCGGTTATTCGGGCGTAGGCAAGACATCCCTTGTCTGGCAGCTCGAGGCACCTGTCGCAAAGCGCAACGGTTTTTTTTTGCCAGGGAAAATTCAATCAGTTTCAAAAAGGCGTACCTTATCTGGCCGTTCAGCAGGCCATGACAGACCTTTTGCATCAACTGCTCCTGGAAGAACCGGATATTCAAAACGAATGGCGGCTGAAAATTCTCGATGCATGCGGTGACCTTGGGCAACTCCTGATTGATTTTTCACCGGTTTTCGCACTGCTCATTGGTGAGCAACCTCAGGTACCCGCAGCCAGCCCCCTGGAATCCAGACACAGGTTCCTCAGGCTGCTGCGAAATCTTTTGCAGCTCTTCTGCAGGCCGGAACACCCCATGGTCCTGTTCATTGACGACTGGCAATGGGCCGACCAGTCCTCTCTCGAATTGCTCGGACAGCTCATGACCGAAGGCGACCTCAGGTATTTGCTGGTCATTGCCGCTTATCGTGACAATGAAGTTCCTGCCACGCACCCCTTTGCCCTGGTATTACGCGAGCTGAAACAATTGAGCGTACCCATAAGCTCTCAGGAAGTAATGCCGCTGACTTTTGATCAAACAGCGGAATTCATCAAGGATACCCTGAAGCCAGAGGTTGAAAATTTCAATGGCCTGGCAGCCATCATCCATGAGCGTACGCATGGAAACCCTTTTTTCCTGCATGCGTTCCTGGAATACATTCATGAGCAGGGGATGCTCAGTTTTGATCCACTGGAAAACAAATGGTGCTGGAGCGGCAACAGGGCTGACACCGAGGCGTTTCCTGATGATGTCGTCGAATTGTTTGCCAAGCGCTTTCGCAATTACGAACCAAGCAGACAAAAGCTGCTTTTTCAGGCGGCAAGCCTTGGCAATGTCTTCGAACTCGCCCACCTCAGCCTGATCAGCGGTTTCACACCGGAGAGATGCTACCAATGGCTGGAGCCTGAAATCAGAAAACAGTACCTCGTACCACTGCCCAACGGTTCGAAAGGCGGCTCGGCGCAGCCTTCGCAGTTGCAATTCGCCCATGACCGGGTGCAGCAGGCTGCATACGGACTCATCCCGGAAGAATCACGGGCCTGGGAACTCCTCTATCTGGGCAATAAGCTCCTGAATAATCTCGATTCCAAGGCAGTGAACGATCAGCTGTTCGCCATTACGAGGCATATGAACAGCGGCAAGCACCTGCTCGACTCGCAGGCCGAACGTATTAGCCTGCTGGAACTTAACCTGCAAGCGGCACGCAAGGCCATATCCGCCACCGCTTTCAAAGCTGCCCTGGAATTTCACAGAGAGGCGGGAGAATTGCTGACGGATCCCGCGATTGACTCCGATCTATGGAATACGCAGCACGACATGGTCACGGCTCTTTATCTGGAATGGGCAGAAACAGAATTTTTCGAAGGAGATCAGGACACAGCGGAAAAGAACATCAAAACGGCCCTGGAGCACGCCCGGACACCGCTTGAAAAAGCCGAGGTGCAACGATTGATGATTGTCCATTACACGCTTCAGGCCCGCTATCCCGAAGCCATCGAGGCGGGTCGCGATGGTCTGCGGACCCTGGGTATTTTTTTACCGGAAAAAGAGTACGAAACCTACCGGGACCGGGAAATCGGTCTGATCCGACAAAACATTCGGAAACAGGCTGTTGCCGATTTCTTCGTCATGCCGGAAATGAGCCATCCGGAAATGCGCAAGGCCACTCAGCTGCTCATCTCCATGGGGCCGCCCTGCTATCGTTCGCATCAACAACTATGGTCAGTCCTTGTTCCAACGGTGGTCAATCTCATCCTGGAGTACGGGAACATGCCCGAAGCCGGATACAGTCACACGGCCCTTGCCGGTCTGCTGATCTGGGTGGGCAACGATTTCGATCTGGCGCGCAAATTCACGGATCTTTCCATGGATCTGATGACGAAGACCTTTCACTCCCCTTCCGACCGGAGCGTTTTCTACCTCATGATTGGCAGCTCTGCCAGGCATTGGTTTCACCATATGAGCCATTGCAGCCGGGATTATGCCGATGCCTATGAAATCGGCCACAGATTCGGCAATCTGCAATACGCGGCGTACGCCTTTGGTCATGATCTGTACTGCCGTTTCTTTCAGGGAATGCCCTTGCTGCAATTGCGCAATCTGGCGGAAAACTATCTCAATTTCAGTCGCACGCGCTATAATCAATGGGCCATAGATCTCATCGTCGGAGGTTCCAACATCATCGACAACCTGACGTCTTCGGCCGCGGCAGAGACGCAGCACGCGCAATGGGAACACACGTACCTCACGAGTCTGGAGGAACATCACAATATTCAAGTTTTCTGCATCTATTCCATTATTCATTCCTTTCAATTGTTCGTCCTGGGCAAGCACAAGCAAGCACTGGAGGCTTCGAACCAGGCCAATGAGGTCCTTTACACTGTTGGGGCGCAAGGACTGCTCCCCTGGCCCGAACATCTGCTCATTCGCTTCATGCTGCTGTCTTCGCTCTATACGGGCAAAGAACCAGACGTTCGCGCCGAGTGGGAAGCCCAGATGCAGGCAATTCTCCAACGGCTGACCGTGTGGGCCGCACATTGTCCGGATAATTACGGTTTCAAACTCGAACTCGCAAAAGCCGAAATGGCCCGACTTCAGGGCAATTCCGGCGAGGCCATGGTTCGCTATGAAAACGCCATCAATGCGGCTCAGCAGGGAGGTTTTATCCAGTGGCAGGGCGTGGCCAACGAACGGGCAGCCCTGTTCTGGGAAAGCCGCGGGCTCGAACTCAACGCGGTGATTTACTGGCAGCAGGCTTACAACTGCTATGACGCCTGGGATGCGAACCGCAAAACCGCCTCGCTGCAGCAATATTTCAAAGAACGCATGCTGCAGGCGCTGCCAAGATCCCAGAGTCAGGATGATGCGCTGTATACCAGGAACATCCGCGATTCGTTCATGGCCAAAGGACTCGAACTGCTGCAGTCTCGGGATCTTCATCACGATGAGGTGGAAAAACGACAGCTTGCCGAACAGCAGGCCCTCGAACTGACCATGGCCATGGCCAGGTTGCGCGAAGAGGTCGCCCACCGCAAAGAGATCGAGGAAGCGCTCAAGGAAAAGGAACGTAATCTGGAAGAGGCTCAAAAGCTCGCCCAGATGGGCTCATGGGCCTTCGACATCACCACGCAGCAACCTGCATGGTCCTCGGGCATGTTCAACATCTGGGGCATCGATCCCGAACAGGGCGCACCCTCCCCTTATGAATACGTCAATTATATTCATCCGGAGGACTACCCCACGTTCAAGGCAACGCTCAGGGAAGCCTTGGATAAGGGCAAGCCCTACCACCTCGAGATGCGTATTCAACATCAGAACGGCACCAAAAAAAGTCATCAGCATGATCGGCGAGGCGGTCAAAGACGAACATGGCGCCATAGTCGCCCTTCGCGGAACACATCAGGACATCACCGAACGCAAGCAGTTCGAACTGTCGCTGCAAAAAGCCAAGACCGATGCCGACACCGCGAACAAATCCAAATCCATTTTTCTGGCCAACATGAGCCATGAAATACGTACGCCCCTCAATGGCGTCATAGGCATGCTGCAACTTCTCCAGACCACCAGCCTCGACGACGAGCAGGACGAATACGTCATCACGGCCCTGCAATCCAGCAGGCGGCTGACCAGACTGCTGTCCGACATTCTGGATCTGTCTCGAGTCGAAGCGGGACGGGTGGAACTCAATGACGCCCCCTTCGACTTCGACGACATGGTCCGCTCCGTTACGCAGCTGTTCGAACCGGTTGCCTCCCAGAAAGGTTTGGAGTTCCCCATTACAATCGACCCGAAAATCCCCAAGACGCTCATCGGAGACAACCTGCGCCTCCAGCAGGTTCTGAGCAACATCATCGGCAACGCCATAAAATTCACGCAAGCCGGGCATGTTTCCTTCGAGGCCTGCCTCATTCCGGCAAAGCACTTCAACACCCCCCAGGTGCTGTTCATCATCACTGATACGGGCATAGGCGTTGCCGAGGACATGCAGGAAAAACTTTTCGAACCATTCACGCAGGCGGAAAGGGACGTCACGAGGCAATTCCAGGGGGCCGGCCTGGGACTGGCCATTTCCAGAGAACTCATCGCCCTCATGGGAGGCAGCATTACCATGCTGAGCGAAGTCGGCAAAGGAACCGAGTTCTATGTTTCCATCCCCTGCAACCAGACGCAGGCCCAACAGCAGCAGCAACAGACGAAAGATTCGGAAGCATCCGGCTCCAGGGTCCGTATTCTTCTGGCAGAAGACGACAAGGTCAGTCAGCTCACCCTGGAACGAATGCTCGAAAAAATGGGGCACATTGTCAGCGCGGTGGACAATGGCAAACAGGTATTGGAGCAGCTGAAATCCACCCCCTTCGATCTGGTGGTAATGGACATCCAGATGCCCGGCATGGACGGACTCGAGGCAACAAGTGCCATCAGAAATGGAGCTGCGGGAGAGACGAACAAAACCATCCCGATCATAGCCATGACCGCCTACGCCATGACCGGAGACAAGGAGTCCTTTCTCGCGTCCGGCATGGACGGCTATATTTCCAAGCCCGTGGATTACGAGGAACTGCAAAAACTGCTGGGGACCCTTTTGCGACACAAGCAGCGTTAGATTTTTGGAGAAGCAGCCCCGCCCTCAGGATGTTCCTCTTTTTTCAACCTGTTTTACGTCACAAAAAACTCTTTTACCAAAGGCGAACTCACCACCAAAAGAGAAAAAGGGGTTACGTTCTTTCAAACGTAACCCCTTGAAATTTCTGGTGGGCCATCAAGGACTCGAACCTTGAACCAATGGATTAAGAGTCCACTGCTCTACCAATTGAGCCAATGGCCCGTGCGGAAGAAATACTTATAGGCAGATCAACAATGCCCGTCAAGATTTTTCTCAAAAATTTTTGATTTTTTTCCTTCGCTGTGTTGCTGTCGCGGCGCTCATGGCCTTTTTCGGCCCAGTAAATCCGCGACATGGAGCATGCGGGCTTCCGCATTGGTTTCTGCAATGCCGCCCGGAATATTTCATGAAAAACACAGGTCCCTGGCCCCGGCGCTCAGGTTTTTGCCATGCTTCGCTTTCTGTTTCCCTCCCAAAATCACCCTTCAGAGGATCCAGCGGAATCTGCCCCATTTCTGAAAGCTGGCAATGCCTCCTAAGTTCGGGTAGGTTTCCTTATCCTCGGGGAAGACTCAAATACGCGGAGCCTCCCTGCGCAGGTTTACTGCCTGTCATGCCCAACAACCGGAGATCAACACATGCCTGAAACCTGGCTCATACGACACGCCCAGTCAACCTCCAACGCCGGTCTGCCTTCCGAAACACCCGCGCTCACTTCCCTGTCCGACCTGGGGCGCGAACAGGCCAAACTGCTGGCGAATTCCATAGACCTGAGACCCGACCTTATCGTCACCTCGCCCTATATCCGTACGCTCCTGACAGCCCAGCCGCTTCTGGACCGACTGCCCGGCTGTGCCCACGAGGAATGGCCAGTACAGGAATTCACCTATATCAGCCCGGACGCCTACCATGGCTCGACACCTGCCGAGCGCAGGCCAGCGGTCCAGGCCTACTGGGAAGCCCTGGATCCCGAGACCCCGACCGGGCGCGGGGCCGAGTCCTTTGTTTCGTTTCTGGACCGCGTCAACGCCTTCATCGAACGCGCCAGAGCCCAGGACGGAATCACCTTTGTTTTTTCTCACGGACAATTCATGCGGGGATGCCTCTGGTCTTTGTTCCTGAACCAGAGCAACGGGGCCATGGACATGACCGAATCCATGTTTCGCTTCCGCAACTGGCGATCCGCCTTTCGCATGGGCAATACCGCCATTGTCAAAATCCGCTGGGAAAAAGAAGGGCCGTTTTTCACGGGAATGAGTCTGGAACACCTGCCGGCCGAAGTGGCTTCCTACTGACCTGCCCCCCGCACAAGCACCTTCCGTTTTCCTCCTCCCCTTTTGCCGGCGCATCAAAAGAAAAAAGGGATTGCGTCTTTTCAAACGCAATCCCTGAAATTTTGGTGGGCCATCAAGGACTCGAACCTTGAACCAATGGATTAAGAGTCCACTGCTCTACCAATTGAGCCAATGGCCCGTACGGAAGAAATCCTTTTAGGCAGATCATCGGCGCCCGTCAAGTTTTTTTCCAAAAAAAATTTCAGACAGATAAACCCTGAAAAATAACATGAAAACAAAAAGCGTGTAACAAATCGCGTCAGTTCGAAAAGCCGTTGAAAAAAGTTGAAACCCGCAGTACAAAATTTGTATAAATATGGCTAAGGCAGTCACCTTATTGCTCATCGGGAGCTAACCGGGGGGATAATCAGTATCGCCCCATGCATTAGAGCGAGTTAGCATGCACAGTTCCCTGTTGTTCTTTCTCATTGTGTACCCTTTTCTCGCCGGGCTTGCCGCGTTCACGGTTTTTCGCAGCAGACCCCTCAGGAACGGGCTTGTCGTTGTCTCAGCTGTTGTCGTATCCGTCGGCGCCATTCTTCTGGCGTGCGCGGGCTCCTTTGAAGCCGCGCCCGAGGCCATCGCCGGCATCAGTATCAACGCCCTGATCACACTGGCGGATTATGTTCTGCTGTTCGTGATTCTGGGAGTAGGTCTCAGACGCAAGCATCAGCTGGTTATTGTGATGTCAACCATTCAACTTGTCCTGTTAACCTTTATCGAATTCTTTCTGGTCAATCACGAGAATGCGTTTCCCAGCATTCACTGCGACACGCACAGCATCATCCTGACGCTGGTGGTGTCGCTGGTGGGGTCGGCAATTGCCCTGTATGCCATCCCCTACATGAAAACCCATGAAGCGCACATGAAAAAAGAGACGGCCACGGCGGGCGAACCAGCCTTTTTCGCGGTCATGCTGCTCTTTTTCGGCGCCATGCACGGCCTGGTGCTCACCAACAACATTCTGCACCTCTACTTCTTCTTCGAGGTCACCACTCTGTGTTCATTCCTGCTCATCGGTCATGACCGTACGGCCGTGGCCAAACACAACGCCATGACCGCGCTGTGGATGAACAGCATCGGCGGCGTCTGCCTGCTCATGGGCATCTGGATCATCTACGGATCCATCGGCACCCTGGACATCCAGGCCTTCATCAAACTGACTCCGGCTGTTCCCATGGCCATCACCGGCATCGCCTTTTTCGTCATCGCCGGCATGGTCAAGGCGGCTTCCATCCCCTTCCAGCGCTGGCTGCTGGGGGCCATGGTCGCGCCCACGCCGGTATCCGGGCTGCTGCACTCCAGCACCATGGTCAAGGCCGGCGTGTTCCTCTGCCTGCGCTTCGCCCCTGCTTTCGAGGGCACCTTCGTGGGTTATGCCGTGGCCATCTGCGGCGGATTCACCTTCCTGGCCGCCTCGGCTCTGGCCCTGGGGCAGAGCAACGGCAAGAAAATCCTGGCCTACTCCACCATCAGCAACCTGGGCCTGATCATCGCCTGCGCCGGCATCAACACCCCCACGGCCATTGTCTGCGGGTTGATGCTCATCGTGTTCCACGCCGCCTCCAAGGCGCTGCTCTTCCTCTGCGTGGGGACCATCGAGCAGACCATCGGCAGCCGGGACATTGAACTCATGCGCGGCCTGTACAGGACCATGCCCATCACGGCCATCATCGCCACCATCGGCGTGCTGACCATGATCCTGCCGCCCTTCGGCATGCTGTTCGGCAAATGGCTGGCCATAGAAGCCGCCACCAGCAATCTGCTGCTGATCGTGATGCTCGCCCTGGGCAGCGCATTCACTGTCATGTACTGGGCGCGCTGGGCAGGCATCATGCTCGAATCGGCCTCCCCAAAGCTGGATGAAAAGCCCTTTCCGGAGCCGCAGCCCTTCTTTACGCGCGCTCCCCTGGTGGCGCTCTGCGCCGCGGCCCTGGTGCTTCCGCTGGCCACTCCCTGGCTCTATTCCACCTTTGCCGGGCCTGTGCTGGCCATCTTCGACAGCATGAAAAACGCAGGGACCAACCTGCTTACCATGCCCGGATTCGGCGGCGCCCTGGACGGCCAGTGGATGGCCGACACCGCCTCGGGCTGGATCCGCCCCATGTACCTTGTGGCCCTGCTCGGCTTCATCGCGGCCTGGCTGGGCCTGCGCAAAGGCCGCGGCTCGCGCTATACCGCGCCCTACATGAGCGGCCTGGACCTGCCCGAACCGGGCACGTTCACCGGCCCCATGCGCAGCGTGGTACAGGCAACCACCAGCAACTACTATATGGAGAACATCTTCGGAGAATCCAGACTCACGCTTAAAGTCAACATCGCAGCGGGTCTGCTGCTGCTCTTGCTGTTGGGAGGCGGACTCTAATGCAATTCCTGTCTTTTCTGGAAAACATCATCATCGTTCTGGTTACCCTGGTAGCGGCGCCGCTCATCGGTGGTCTGGTCAGTGGAATGGACCGCCGGATCACGGCCAAATTCCAATCCCGTATGGGCCCCCCCGTACTGCAGCCCTTTTATGATGCGGCCAAGCTCTTCGGCAAGGAACGGACCACGCCCAATGCCTGGATTCCCTTCTGCGCCTATGTCTATCTGCTGGCCGCCGTCATTTCCGTGCTGCTGTTCGTGCTGCATGCGGACCTGCTGGTGCTGTTCTTTGTCCAGGCCGTGGGAGCCGTATTCCTGGTCATCGGCGCGCTCTCCGTACCGTCGCCCTACAGCCAGGTCGGCGGCCAGCGCGAACTGCTGCAGCTGGTGACCTACGAACCCCTGCTGCTGCTGGTGCTCATCGGCATCGGCCTGCACACCGGCAGTTTCACCGTGGGCTCGGTCTACGGACTGGAACGGCCCATGCTGTTCAAGCTGCCGCTGCTGTTCATCGTCCTGTCCTACGTACTGACCATAAAACTCCGCAAATCGCCCTTTGACATCGCCGGGTCGCACCATGCGCACCAGGAGATCGTCCGCGGCGTGTACACGGAATTCTCCGGACCGTATCTGGGCATGATCGAAGTGGCCCACTGGTTCGAGGTTTTCCTGCTGCTCGGGCTGGTTTCGTTGTTCTGGTCCACCAGCTGGCTGGGAATCATCCTGCTGCCGCTGGCGACCTATTTTGCGGAAATAGTCGTGGACAACATCTGCGCGCGCATGACCTGGCGCTGGCTCATCGGGCCGGTCCTGGGCATCGGCGTGCTGTTGTCGTGCATCAACCTTATCTGGCTGTACGCGGGGTAGACATGGGCGCCATTACCAACTTCATCAACAAATCACGGCTGAAATCGCCCTGGCTGCTGCACTTCGACTGCGGCAGCTGCAACGGATGCGACATAGAAACCCTGGCTTGCCTGACGCCCGTATACGACGTCGAACGTCTGGGCATCATCCACGTGGGCAATCCCAAACACGCGGACCTGCTGATCGTCACCGGTACGGTCAACCACCGCAACAAAAAGGCGCTGAAAAACATCTACGAACAGATGGCCGACCCAAAGATCGTGGTGGCGGTGGGCGCCTGCGGCACCTCCGGCGGCGTGTTCCGCGAGGCCTACAATGTGGTGGGCGGCGTGGACAAGGTCATACCCGTGGACGTCTACGTGCCCGGATGCCCGGCAAAACCCGAGGCCATCATCGACGGCGTGGCCAAGGGCCTGGAGCTGCTGGCCCAGAAAACAGCCCAGGCCGCGTCTGTTTAGTGCAATCGTTTTTTGAGAAAAAATGCCACTGGCGGCATAAGAACCTTTTGCCCGGCTTGGCTGAATAAGAGCCCCTAAGGCTCATGAATTCGCCAAGGCCCCTATAAAAAAGGTTTTTATAAATCTCCCAAAACTTTTGACAAACACGATAACTCATTGCACTTGGCCTATGCGCGGGTTCAGGTTTACTGCCTGTTAGCGAGTTCACGAGGTATAGAGGCAGTTATATCCCTGTGGGAGGGCGTTCCCCCCTGGCGGGGATTGGGGCAGAGCCCCAAGAACATAGTTATATGAATAATAGCAAGCTACGGAAGTATTCTATGCAAGCCATATCCGTTACACCGGAAAACATCGTCAAGGAAGTTGCCTCCAAGAAGACAGAGGGGTGGCGTTTCGTCACCATGAGTTGCGTGGAGCTCGATGAGAACTCCTGTGATCTGCTGTACCATTTCGACAAGAACATCGAAATGGCTCACCTGCGGATGACGGTTGCCAAGGACGCGCCGGTGCCCAGCATTTCGGGCGTCTTTTTTGCGGCATTTCTTATCGAAAACGAAACACAGGACCACTTCGGCCTCAGCTTCGATGGCCTGGTTCTGGATTATGACCGTACGTTGTACCTGGAAGAGGAAGTAACCACTCTGCCTTTCTGCAAATACACCGTACGCGATAAACAGTAGCCACGCGGAGGCCGACAATGTCACAGACTGTAATACCCTTCGGCCCGCAGCATCCGGTGCTGCCGGAGCCCATCCATCTGAAGCTCGAAACCGAAAACGAGATCGTCACCGGCGCGGTGCCCACCATGGGCTTTGTTCACCGCGGCCTGGAGACCCTCGCCAACATCCGCGACATGCACCAGATGGTCCAGATCGTCGAGCGCGTCTGCGGTATCTGTTCGAAAATCCACGCCATGTGCTATTGCCAGGGGCTGGAGACGCTCCTGGGCATCGAAGCGCCGCCCAGGGCCAAATACCTGCGGGTCATCTGGTCCGAACTGCACCGCATCCACAGCCACCTGCTCTGGCTCGGGCTGTTCGCGGACTCCATGGGCTTTGAAAGCCTGTTCATGCAGTTCTGGCGCATCCGCGAACGCATCATGGACATCAACGAGGCAACCACGGGCAACCGCGTCATCGTCTCGGTCAATGTCATCGGAGGCGTTCGCAAGGACCTCACGCCCGAACAGTGCAAGTGGATCCTGGACGAAGTGGACAAATGCGAAAAGGAAATCAAAAGCCTGAAGGCCACGCTGCTGGACGACTACACGGTCAAGAAACGCACTGTTGGCAAAGGCATTCTAACCAGGGAACAGGCCTACGAACTGGGCGCTGCGGGCCCCACCCTGCGCGCCAGCGGCATTGCCCAGGACATGCGCCAGCTCAAATACGCGGCCTTTGAAGACATCCCCTTCGAGCCCATAGTACAGACCGAAGGCGACTGCTGGGCCCGTGGCGCCGTACGTTTTTACGAAACCCTGCAATCCCACGATCTGGTACGCGAAGCCATCCGCAGACTGCCCAATGGCGAACTGGCCACCAAGTTCAAGGGCAACCCGGAAGGCGAAGTCATTTCTCGCGTGGAACAACCCCGCGGGGAATGCATGTACTACATCAAGGCCTCCGGCAAGAAAATCCTGGACCGCGTACGCATCAGAACGCCCACATTCGCCAACATCCCGCCCCTGGTGGCCATGCTGCCCGGCTCGGAACTGGCGGACGTGCCGGTGGTGGTCCTTTCCATTGACCCGTGCATCAGCTGCACCGAACGATAAGGGGGAAGCGCCGTGTTCATGACACCCAACATCCTCAAGAACTTCTTCACCAAGCGCGCCACCCGCAACCATCCGTTCGTTGTCCGCGAACCCTTTCCGCAGGCCAGGGGCAAACTCGTCAACAACATCGACGAGTGCATCTTCTGCGGCATGTGCCAGCGGGTCTGCCCGTCTCAATGCATCAGCGTGGACCGCGAAAAAGGCACCTGGGAATGCGACCCCTTTGCCTGCGTCTACTGCTCCATCTGCGTGGACAGCTGTCCGAAGCACTGCCTGAGCCATCAGACCAATTACCGCAAACCCAGTGAAAACCGGCAGTTCATCAGCCTCCAGGGCACACCGCCTGTTTCCAAGAAAAAGGCCAAACCCGAACCCGAAGCCGCAACAGCCAAGCCAGAAGCACAACCTGAAGCACAGGCTGAATCCAAAGCCGAGCCTCAAGAGGAAGTCAACACCGAAACCATCGCCCCACGGCAAAGTACGGCAGTCGCCGCACCCGGGCCCAAGGAAGTGGCGGTGAAAAAGCCCAGTGAAGTGGCTGTTCCGGACCCCAAGGAAGTTGCCGTTCCCGGCGAAAAACAGGTTGCGACAACCGCGCCCAAATCTGTTTCCAAGGAAGTCACGGAAGCCAGGACAACCGCGGCCGAGACAGCGGAAGCCGCCGCGCCCAAGCCCGAACCTGAGGCCAGCAAGGCTGAGCCTGAACCGGAAAAAGCCGAGACAAAAGCTGCGGAAGCTGCAGAAGCATCCGCAGCGGCTCCCGAGCCTAAAACTGAGCCTAAACCTGAGCCTGCGCCTGCCGCCGAACTAAAAGCCGAGGCAAAACCTGAGGCTGCAACATCGAAAAAAACTCCGGAACCAGAGGCAAAGGCAGCGGAAGCCGCCGCGCCCAAGCCCGAGCCTGAGGCCAGGATGGCAGAGCCTGCTCCGAAAAAAGCCGCCAAAAAACCTGAGGCCAAGACCAAAAAGGCCGGCGCCAAAAAGACCAAAGCCAAAAGCAAAAACGGCAAAAAGTCCAAGGCCAAGTCCAAAAGCTGACCTTGTCTTCGAATCAATTCGCGGGGGCCCGAAGCCCCCGCGATTCCTCTCAGACTATCTCATCACCCTTTTGCAGATTGTGCCGCGCGCAAAGCAGCTGGATATTGTCCGCCGAATAGGACGAACCGCCCCGTGACAGGGGAATGATATGATCGAAATGGAGGTCGTCGGTGGCGCCGCAGAGTACGCAGCGGCCCCTGTCGCGTTTCCAGACCGCGACCTTGACGCGCGAAGGAATGCGCCGCGTGGGCGTGTGTTGGAGATTGGTGTTGGTTCCCAGGCTGGCCAGGCGGAATTTGAAGATTCGGCGTTGTCCGCCCCCTTTGACAGGGGCCTGCTCTTTCCAGCCGGATTCCAGACGAAAGCGCCCGTTATAGGTCCAGAGCCCCTGCTGCAGCTTCTGGTAGACCCGGACTTCTTCGGGCAGTGCGATACCGAACTTGAAGTTCAGAGCCGCATGGTAGAAGCGGCCGTTGGCGGTAAGATACCCGGCTGCCGTGTATTTGGGCTGATCCGTACGCCATGGTTCGGGCAGGCGTCGGCTTTTGGGCGCGTCATGGCCCTGATAGATCATGATCTGGCCGTTATCCTCGGCCGCGTCCGCATAGGGCGCGTTGTCCCGCAGGCTGGCCAGAACCACCGAATGCGTGCTCCGGGGACGATAATACATGCCCCGTTGCAGCACCAGCCCCTCGCGCCGGCACATGGACTCGTACGAGATCACTTCGTAACGCATGATGCCTCCGGCGGATCAAAACCTTTGCACCACAAAAACAGCTGCCCTCGCCTCTTAGTCTGTCTGCCCCGGCTCTTCGGATTTGTCCACTACAATTTTTTGCAGCTCGGTCGCGATTTCCCGGCTCAATCCCATGGCCAGAGAACTCATGGCCGCGGCCAGCGAGCCGTAATCTGATCCATTGACCGGTTCCTCCAGGTCGCTGCGCTTCCAGAACACCAGCCGTCCGTCGGCATCCAGTACGGTCCAGTTGGCCCGAAGCCAGGCCTGACCGCCCAGTTTTCCGTCAAAACGACGGACCTGCACGGCCACCTGATAATCCGTACGAATCCCTTCCGGCAGGGGCACCGAGGCGATGGGCCTGATGCAGAGCAGGTCCGAAAGATTTTCCATCAGCACTCTGGTCAGGCCGTCGTTCAGTGGTTCGCCCCACTGGTCGAAATCGGCAACGTGCATCTGGTTGGGGCCATCCTGGGTCACAACCCCGGAGCGATCCAGATAGGACGGGATATCAACGGGCCCCACGCCCAGGGAAAAGCAATGCGCGCCGTTCTCCACGGCCTGCTGGTCCGGGACACCGCCGGACAGGGCATAGAAATGCACAGGTGCGCTCGTGCCGCAACCGTACAACGGAACAAGCAGGACCACAGCCAGGAGCCAGAAACATCGGAACGAACTTTTCATGTCTTATTTCCTATAAGGGCCTTTTCCCTGGATGAGCGCTTCGGGATGGCGTTCGAGGTAATCGGCCAGACGCCTGATGGATTTCGCCATGTTCGAAATGTTGTCCAGGGTCTTGCGCAGATCCATGACCGTGGCGGAATTGGAACCAGCGGTACGCTCCAGCTGCTGCAGGGTGGATTTGCCCTGATTCAGCGCGCCTTCCAGAGTCTGCAGCGTATTGCCGAGCTGCTGCGACAAGGTCCCTATCTTGGCCTTCAGTTGATCCGCCACGCCCGTATAACCGTCCATCAGCGGATCGACCTTGCGGTCCACATGCTGCGCCAGATCCTGATAACTCTGCAGCGTATCGTTCAATTTTTCAAGGGCCGGAACCACTTCCTGCTTGATGCTCTTGACCAGTGATCCGGCCTCGTCCATCACGCCGTTCACCTTCTGCGGGATATTCTGCATATCCCTGGAATTCATAAATTTATCAATACCGTCCACCGTACGGATAACTTTGTTCACAAGTTCCTGCAGAGGCAGCTGCCGCACGGTTTCCGTCAATTCCTCAATAGTGGACTGCTTGGTGGGAATCTCCATCATGCTGCCGTTGCCCACCAGACGCACGGGCGTGTCAGGAAAAAAGTCCAGAGTGACCTGTAACTCACCCGTCACAAAGCTCACCTGCTTCAACTCCGCACGCAAACCTTTTTTGATCAGACGCTTTATGAGTTCGTTCCTGGCCTCATTGTCCAGCTTTTGGCCCTCTGCCGTGGTACCGCCCTGAACCCCAATCAGATTGGGATCCAGCTCAATGATCACGGGGATGGAAAAACTCATATCCTTGAGGTCGGTTTCCAGACGTACGCTCTTTACCGAGCCGATGCGTACGCCCTTGAAAGTGACGTCGGCGCCGATGCTCAGACCGCCCACCGAACCCTGAAAATACATCACGTAGGGAAAGGTCTTGTGAAAAAACTTCCCCGAACCGAACAGCACCACAGCTGCAACCAGCAAGGCTATCGCCCCTAAGACAAAAGCACCCAAGGCGCTCGCATTCACTTTCTTGGCCATGTCGTCCTCGTCAGTATTGGGGCTCCGCCCCATACCCCGCCAGGGGAATGATTCCCCTGGACCCCCGGTATAATAAATTTACCTCAGGCAAAGCACATATCACTATCAGTCAAAAGTTTTTGAGGATTCTCAAGGAACTTTTTCCAAAAAGTTCCTTGAGCCGCCGGAGGCATCACTCTCCCCCCACAATCACCTGGTGGCGGCGGACTCTTCACCTCGTGTCAAAAATTCGCGTATGGTCGGGTCGTCCGAATGGTGCAGCAGATCCGTGGGGTTGCCTGTGGCGGTCATGGTCCGTTTGCTCACGTCCAGAAATACGGAGTTGGTGCCAATGGCGAAGATGCTGGCCAGTTCGTGGGTGACGACCACGATGGTGGCTTCCAGGCTGTCCCGCAATTCCTTGATCAGCTCGTCCAGCAGATAGGCGCTGACAGGATCGAGCCCTGCCGAGGGTTCGTCGAAAAACAGGATGCCGGGATCCAGGGCCAGTGCACGGGCCAGGCCGGCGCGCTTGCGCATGCCGCCGCTGATTTCGGACGGATAGTATTCCTCGAATCCGGCCAGACCGACCAGGGCCAGCTTCAAGGAGGCCAGCTCGCGGATTTCCTTGGGCTTGAGGTCCGTGTACTGCGACAGGGGCAGAGCGATATTTTCGGCCAGGGTCATGGAGCTCCACAACGCGCCGCTCTGAAACAACACGCCCGTGCCGCGCAGAATGTTTTCCCGCTGCTCGGATGTGGCCCCCCAAAGGCTTTGCTGACCGTAGAGCACCTGGCCTTTGGCAGGTTTTTTCAAGCCCACGAGCACGCTCAGCAAGGTGCTTTTGCCACAACCGCTGCCGCCCATGATGATGAAAATGTCACCTTTGTTGATATCAAAGGTCAGATCGCGCATCACCACGAAATCACCATAGGCCATGGTCAGGTTGGAAACAGAAATTCGCGCTTCACTCATCGCGCCACTCACACTCCGATAATATCGCAGAGAACAGTGATCACCGAGGTGGCCAGAACAATGCTGACAATGCAGCTGACCACCGCCGTTGTGGTGGCCTGGCCCACGGCCGAAGCACTGCGTCCGCAGCGCATTCCCCGGTAGCATCCGGCCATGGCGATGAGCACGCCGAACACGAAACCATGGAAAAGTCCTATCCAGAAATTGCTCAAGGCAACGGTCTTGACGGTAAAAAACACGTACTGCAGGGGGTTGATGTCCATCATCACCACGCCCACGAACAGGCCTCCGAGCATGCCCATGAAATCCGCGTACAGGCAAAGCAGCGGCATCATCAGCACCAGAGCGATCATACGCGGCAGCACCAGAAAATCCATGGGCGAGATGCCCAGCGTATTCAGGGCGTCGATTTCCTCGTTGACCTGCATGGTGCCGAGTTCCGCGGCAAAGGAAGCGCCCGTACGGCCGGCCATGATCACGCCGGTCATCACGGCGCCCAGCACGCGCACCATGGCAATGCCCACCAGGCTGGAAATATAAATGACAGCGCCGAAGGTCTTGAGCTGAATGGCGCCGATGTAGGCAAGGATCACCCCCACCAGCAGGCTGATCAGGGAAACAATGGGCAGGGCTTCGAATCCGCAGATGCGCATCTGTTCCAGCACGTCGCTACGGCGGAAAACAGCCCGTCCCGTGGCCAGACGAAAAACAGCCTGGGCGGTTACGCCCACGAAATCCAACAGGCTGTCCGCGCCGCGCCAGACATCCAGGGTTTTCTCGCCCACGCGCGCCAGAAAAGGATCGGAAACGGCCGTACGCGCCGCGCCTTTGCGTTCCGGAACCTTGGCGGCGAGATCCAGCAGACGCACCGCGCCCTGGGGCAGACCGCCGGTGTCCGCGGCAATATTCGCGGACGCTGCCAGATCCAGCAAGCGCTTGCAAAGCACCAGAAAACGACTGTCCCAATCCGTCAGACCGGAGGTGTCGAAGGCCAGCGTATCTGTCTGAGCAGAACTCTTGAGCCCTTGTTCCAGTGGCGGAATCGAGGGGAACTCGTGGCCAATGGTCCAGGCTCCCTCAAAACGCAGGATCAGGCTGCCGTTGTCCTGCGATGCGGAAAAAACAGGCGAACCGCTTTGCCGAGGCATTGACTGCCGTTTCATAAAATCCGGATTCCCCCTTTACGCCAACAGTGCATCGTACTTTATCTCAAAAAATTGATCTGTCCTGCCGGACTTCTCTCCGGCAGGACACCATACGCAAGCAAAGTGCAGTACTGTGGCACGGAGTGTCTTGCAAGGCAAGAAATTCGGCTCCGGGCCCCCCATCCTGGCCGTTGGCTGACACATTATTCTTTTAGTACTAAATTCATGTTACAATTTAACGCGTTAAACGGCAAATACCGTTCAATTGATCTCTTTTCATCTCTGCTCAAAAACTACCATGTTCTGTGTATCGTACTGTTTCCAGCCTTTCCAGCTCTTTTTATAAAAACAAGAGCACGATCTAATTTACTATATCTGGATCAGTCACAAATTTCATGTTTTTGCATTTCAATATTAATAATACCTAACAAAAAAACATATTTCATAAAAACTTAATGAAATTTTAACATTGTTATGCTGCTTTATTGATGTTTCACGCAAACGAAATTCTTCTTTCGCTTAATTTGAGTTACCATAGCACTATAATTTTTTATTCTATGATATAGAGAAACATCATTACACTACAACTCATTGGATTTCATTTTTCCTGAAGTATGGGTATTCTGGCGGATAAAATTCAGAAAGAGGAAGACCATGAAAGGGAGATTGTACAACTTCATTGTGTTGTCGACTTGTCTTGTCGTTCTGTTCGTCTTTGGCGCCGGCAACTGCTATGCGCAAGCCTTTGTCGTAAAAGATACGGTCAATTTTCACACAGGTCCCGGCCTCCAGTATCAGATTCTGGGAACCCTTCAGAGAGGACAGCAGGTGCAGGTCACGGCCCATTACGGCGACTGGCTGGAAATCGCCCTGAACCAGGGAGCCAAGGGTTATGCTCTGGCCCGTTTTTTCCGTCCTGCCAACGGTTCGGGCTATGCTCCGGTCCCGCCGGCCAATCAAAACTACATGGCGCCGCCGCCACCGCCCGGCCAGGCATACCAGCAGCAACCGCCCGTACCGGATTATCAGCAGCAGCCAAATCCTGGGTACAGACAACCGCCGCCACCAAGACATCACGACTATTATGCGGCCATAGCCCATTCCTTCAGCACCAAACGCTATTTCATATCCAAAAACCTCCCCAGTGCGGAAGCCGCTGAGGCGGAAGCCGTTCGTGGTTGCGGCGGGGGTGACTGCCGGAGCCTTCGCTGGGTCAAGAACGGCTGCATTTCCATTGCCGCCAATGATCGCGCCGATGCCTTCTCCAGTTGGGGGCACAGCAAGCAGGAATCCGCGGACAAGACCATGCAGGTCTGCAGGGGATACGGCTGCCGGGTGCTCAAAACGTTCTGCACAAAACGCTGACGCCTGACACGGGTACATCAAAAAGGAAAAGCCTCGTCCATACGCGAGGCTTTTTCTTTTGCGAAAAAAAACAGACAGCCGGCAGGCTCAGACCCAGGCCAGATAATCCGTTACCAGCAGACGATACGGCGCTTCGTCCTCGTCGATCTCCGGAAGCGCGGCATGCTTTCGTAAAAACGGTTGTCCGTATTGTCGTCATTGACCGAGCTGACCTCGCCCACCAGCACATCTCCCTTGCCGCTGGCACCGTAAAAACGATGGTACATGCCGGGCTCCAGGGTGATGCTTTCGCCGGGAGTGAGCACAACCGTGCCTCCGGGTTCGACCGTACGGGGCATGCCGTCCACGCTGACAGTCAGGGGCTCTTTGGAAAAGCCTTCATCCGCGGACGAGCCATGCAGCTCGATGACCAGATCGCCGCCGCCGCGGTTGATGATGTCTTCGCGTTTGGTCCAGTGAAAATGCATGGGGCAAATCTGGCTCTCCTTGGTGATCATGATCTTTTCCGCGTACTGCTTGGGGTCCCCGGCCTTGAGATTGCCATTGCGGATGGTAAAAAGCAGCAGCCCCTTGCGTTCGAAATCCCCTTCGCCGTAATCGGTGACATCCCAGCCCAGCTGGTTGCGCACCACCTCGGTATCCCCCATGCCTTTCCACTGTTCCGGACTCCAGCTCCCCCATTTGGGCAGCCGAAAGCCCTTGTCCGCGAAAAATTGTTCAGCCTGGCGGATCAAGGCGTTGATTTCACTACGCTTCATAACACTCTCCCGTCTTGCGGCAACAGGACCGCTTTTTTTCTTCAATTCTAAGGATTCTCCCAAGGCTTGTCATCCAATGGTTTGATAAGTCATTCTATTGACAGCGTGCTAACGAATTGACAAACTGCTGTCATGTCACCATTCGCAACGGATTATAGCGAGGTTATCTCCGAACCTCTGACAAGACTGTTCCTGGAGTCTTTCCATTTCAACGGCGTTGCCATGGCCTGGGGAGACAGGCTCATGCAGCAATTCGGCCTGACCAGCGCCCTGTGGCACGTACTGGGCGCCGCGGCACAGGGTCCGCAAACCCAGGCCCAGATTGCCCGCCGCATGGGATTGACCAGGCAAAGCGTACGCCGTTCGGCAGGAATTCTGGAACAACGGGGGCTTGTGGAGTTTCACCACAACCCGAACCACAAAAGGGCCAGGCTGGTAATGCTGACAGAACAGGGCCAGCAGCAGCTTGATGCGATTATCACGGCCTACCACCAGGCCACCGGGGAAATCATTGCCCAGCTCTCTCCGGATGCCCTGGAGGCCGCTGCGGATCTGCTGCAGCAACTGTCGGCCCGGCTGGACCCCAGACCTTTGTGAGGTAAAAATGCACTACGACCAGGCACGTTTGTCCCAATTGCTCGAACTCCTCGGATTGACAGAAGAACCCATGGGGGTGTTTTTTACTGATAACGAACCAAAGGACGGATTCACTCCCAAGCCATTGCCGCTGCCCACTCGGGAACGCGAAAATGAAAATGCCATTGAATGGCATGAAATCTTTGGAAATTTTTCCTGCGTCATGGGCAATATCTGGCGCGCCCGTCGTAAACATACGCGGGCCTGGTTTTCCGCGGAACATTTCGGCTGCCCTGGGGGCGCCTTCTGGCTGGGTTTCATGAAACCACAGACCCAGGCCATCATCCATTACGTATCCACGGGCATCCCCAACGCCATGGAGGGCGAATGGTACTGCTCCTCCGCCACCACCCTGAGCGATGTTTTCGATGCCATCGGTCCGGTTCCGGTACCCAAACCCTACTGCGTGGTGCAGCCGCTGGATCTGTTCGAAGCCGACGAAACTCCCTTGCTGGTGCAGTTTTTCGCCAGGCCGGAAAGCCTTTGCGGTTTGCATCAGCTGGCCTTTTTCGTCACCGACGATACGCAGGTGGTCGCTTCGCCCTGGGGCGCGGCCTGCACTGGGAGCTTTAACCTGGCCCTTGCGCTATCTTTCCCAGGGAGAAAAAAAGGCTGTGGTGGGCGGCTGGGATCCCTCCGCACGCAAATTCTTCAAAACCGACGAATTGAGCTTCACCGTGCCCTGGACCCTGTTCTGCGACATGCTCGACCGCTTTGATGAGTCCTTTCTCAGCAAAAAGACCTGGACCACCGTACGCAAAAAAATCGACCGCAGTCACTCCGCCTGGAACGACTGATTTCTTCTGCCGCGGCGTCGTCACTGCCCGGATGACGCCGCGCCTGCAAAATACCTCACCGTACGCACTTGCGGGACACAGGGGAAAGCCTGTACTATAGCAGGTGCGTGTCCCAAGCGCCGGGACTGCTTTACCTTTGTTTCCATAACAATAACCGAAAATTGTTGGACGGTTAGCACGCTTTCATGCCCGCATGCGTGCATGGGTCATTTTTATCGCACAGACATCAATTCCCGATGACGAAAATACCGCACAGTACGCAGAGCTCATGCCGAACATGCTGGCTCTTTCTTTTGCTCACGGCCCTGTCCGCTTTGATGCTGTTTTTCCCGGACAGCGCATCTGCCAATGACAAGCCCAAAAAGACCGTCTTCTATCTCAACTCCTATCATTACGGCTACACCTGGTCCGACAGAATACAGGAAGGCATCAGCGATGTTCTGACTCAAAGCGGCATGAATATCGAATTGCAGGTCGAATACCTGGACACCAAGAAATACCCCTACCGCTACATCACGAAAAAACTGTTCGAGCTGTACAGACACAAATACGCCAACGAACACTTCGACGTGATCATCATCTCAGACAACAATGCCCTCAACTTCATTCTGGAGTACGGCAGGGTTCTGTTTCCAGGGGTTCCCGTGGTCTTCTGCGGCATCAACGACTATGATTTCGATATGCTCAAGCGGATCGGCTTTACCGGCGTCATCGAAAACATCGACGCGGCCCCTACCTTTGATCTGGCCCTGAAGCTGAATCCGAAAATCAAGAATGTCATGGTGGTGGGAGACAACAGCGCCACGGGCGTGGCCATCCGCGCGCAGATCAAGCGTGTCATTCCCCAGTTCGAGGGAAGATTGCACTTCGAGTTCGCCACAGCCCTGGACATCGAGCAGATTCTCAACAAGAGCTCGAAACTCTCCAGCGACACCATCATCTACTTCATTCCCATGTTCCAGAACATCAGGGGCAGCAATTACACCGCGGGCGAGCTGGTGGAAATCATTTCACGGGGCACCAGCAAGATCGCCTGTTACAGCAACTGGGAATTTCTGCTCGGCCACGGCATTGTGGGCGGCCATCTGATCAGCGGCTTCGAGCACGGCAAAGACGCCGCCAACCTGGCCCTGCGCGTCCTCAAGGGCGAGAGCGCCGCATCCATCCCCATTCAGAACAAGGTGCCCAGCCACAACATCTTTGATTACAACATCCTGCAAAAACTGCATATCAGTGAAGAACAGCTTCCTCCTGGCAGCACCTTGATCAACGCCCCAAGCTCTTTTTACGAACTGGACAAGGAACTTTTCTGGACAATCATCTCGTCGCTGATCGCCCTGCTGATCACCCTGGCCTTTCTGCTGCGCAACATTGCCCGCCGCAGGGCTGTGGAAGAACAGATCAAGCGCCAGCTCTCCTTTCTCGAACTGCTTCTGGACACCATTCCCATGCTGATCTGCTGGAAGGACGTGGAACAGTGCTACCAGGGAGTGAACCGCTCGTTTCTGGACTTTTTCCACCTCAACTCCAGCGACGACATTCTCAGACGCCGGGATGACGAACTCGAACTGGACAGGTCCTTTGTGGCTGAAGTGGCCATGCTGGACCAGGAGGTCATCCGGACCAGGCAGGGGCTGCTGAAACACAAGATCACCGTGCACTCGCCAGCAGGCGAACCCCTCTGGCTGAACATCACCAAGGTGCCCCTGCGGGACGACAAGGGCAATGTGGTCGGCACCCTGTCCATTTCAGAAAACATCACCCGAGAAGTCAGCCTGGAGAGGCAGCTTTTCCAGTCGCAGAAAATGGAAGCCATAGGTACGCTCGCAGGGGGCATGGCCCATGATTTCAACAATATTCTCACCTCCATCATCAATTCCACGGAACTCGTGCTCACAGGCCTGGAACCGGAATCGGAAGATTACAAGGACCTGGCGCGCGTGCTCCGGGCCGCGGACAGAGGCAGCAGCGTGGTCAAACGGATTCTGACCTTCAGCCGCCCGAGCACAGAGGGCTTCGTGAACGCCAAGGTGGCGGACAGCGTCGTGGAAGCCCTGAACCTGGTGGAGAGTTCCCTGCCCCGCAACATCGTGATCCAGCGTTTCATCGACGCCAGGGACACGGTCATCTATGCCGATCCCAGCCAGATCCACCAGGTGGTCATGAATTTGTGCACCAACTCCTATCATGCCTTGCGCGACAGCGGCGGCGTCATCAAGGCCTCGCTCATGGAGGAAACCATTACGGAAGACCAGGCCCAGATGCTGAACATCCCGCAGGACACGTACCTGCGGCTGAGCATCGCGGACAATGGCCCCGGCATTTCTCCGGAACATCTCGACAAGGTCTTCGACCCCTTCTTTACCACCAAGGACAAAAGTGAAGGCACAGGGCTCGGCCTTGCCGTGGTCCACGGCATCGTCAAAGGGCACAAGGGAGCCATCCACCTGAGCAGCACGCCCTGGGTGGAATCCCGGATAGACATTTTTCTGCCCCTGCATGCCGACGCCATGGCCCGCATCGAGGAAAACAGATCCCAGCTTTCCTATCCGGGACACGAACACTTGCTGTTCGTTGAAGATGACGAAGATCAACTGGCGACAACGCCGCGTATTCTGGAAAGCCTCGGATATCAGGTGACGGCCTGCCAGGATCCGCAGCAGGCTCTGGAATTGCTGAAAAAAAATAAAAACGGCTTTGATCTGCTGCTGACGGATTACGACATGCCCAATACCAACGGATTGGACCTGGCCAGGAAAGCGGCTGAACTCGCCCCCAGAATGCCGGTGATTCTGATTTCCGGTCGCAAGAACGCCGTCGAAGAGGCCAAAAAGCAGAAGAACATCCTCAACGTGGTCATCAAGCCCTATAACAAGTCCCAACTTTCTGAAATCATACACAACATCTTCTTCCCCAACAGCAATAAAAAAGCCGCCAAGGAAAAGGGGCGCGGCAAACGCAGCTTCCGCAATGGAACCAAGAACAAAAAATCCGGAGATGGCTCCGATTTTCCCATTCATTAAGACTTTTTCCCCTTACTTTTCTTCCACTCGCCTGGCTTTCCTGGCTGTCGCGTACTTTTCTGCCCTACAAAAGAGTTCTTGACGCACCAGCGAAGGAACATGCTATACTTGCATTTCCATTTGCAGACTGCGTAGCCATTACAGGATTGTCTTGATGCAACAGGTCAATGTCAAAGAAATCAAGCCGGGTATGACTCTTGCCCGCGAAGTTTGCGGATCCAACGGACGCATGCTTCTGGGCAAGGGAGTCACGCTGGAGGACAAGCACCTTCGCATTCTGAACATGTGGGGTGTCTCCGAAATTTACATCGAGGGCGACGAAGCCGAAGCGGCACTGAATCTGGACGATTTTCTACCAGCCGCCGAAGAATACGTAACGGCCCGTTTTGCCGTATCTGAACCCTACCCGCCCCATCTGGCGGAACTGAGGCGCCAATGCGTGCTGCATTTTGCCCAGCGTCTGGCCGATGGCTGGATTCCGGAAAGCAAACCCTGCTACGCGCCACCGGAGGCGCAATCGCCCGGACGCATTCCCACGCTGCAGGAGCTGGTATCGGACGAAGGCGGCCTGGTTTCACTTCCGGACGTGTTCCACCGTATCAACGAGGCGCTGCAGCTGCCCGCCTGCACCGCCAACCACCTGGCAGACATCATTTCCAAGGATTCCGGACTGAGCGCCAAACTGCTCCGCCTGGTGAACAGTCCGGCCCTGAGCCCTGGTCGCAGCGTGGATTCCCTGACCCGCGGGGTGGTCTTGCTGGGAATACGGGAAGTCAGCCAGCTGGCCCTGAGCGTGACGGTTATCTCCACCTTCGAAGGCCAGGCCTTGCAAGGGTTTCCCATGGTGGAATTCTGGAAGCACTCCCTGGCCTGTGCGGTATTCGCCAGAATCCTGGCGGCCCGGCTCAATCTGCCGGATCCGGAACGTTTCTTCGTGGCCGGCATGCTGCACGACATCGGGCGGCTGGTCTTGCTCAAGCTCGCCCCCCAGGCCACGGGGGAGGTTTTCCGCAGAGCCTACGAGCAACGAATCCCCACCTGGGAAGCGGAAAAGGATCTTTTCGGTTACACCCACTGTGACGTGGCCCACGATCTCATGGACCGCTGGCGACTGCCTACCACGCTCGTATCCGTCATCGCAGGACATCATTCCCCCGAGCAATCCGAGACCCCTCTGGAATCTGCGATCGTTGCCGTTGCCGATGCGCTGACCATCGCGCTGGGGTACGGAAACAACGGGCAGCCCTTTTTCACCGGCCTGGACGACAGCTCCTGGAACCTGCTGCAATGCAACCCGAGCGTGCTCGCCGTTGTCATCGGACAGGCCCAGCGGCAACTCGAAGACATTTACACCGCTTTCCTGGGATGATTCATGGACGCCGAACGTACGCTCAATTTTTATGAAAAACAGATCGAAATGCTGGAACGCGAACGGGCTTCCGCCCTGGAAGCCCTGGACCTTGCCGCTTCCCTGGGAAATTTCGAAACCTCCTTCAGCCAGCAGGCGGACTGCATGCCCATCCTCCTGGAAATCTGCCGCAGGGCCAATCTGATGATCCCTTTTCGCAGCACAGCCGTTTATCTGGTGGATCAGGACACCCAGGACCTGGGACTCGAGCATCATGACCGGGAGGAATTCGCTGAGGCCATGAACAAGGAAATGGACGGGCTGATCATGGACCAGTCCTTTTCCTACGCCATGCAGACGCTGCGCCCCTGTTTTTTTCTTGCCAGCGACAAACAACGCCAGCTGCTGCTGCACGCCATAGCCACACCGAGCAGGATGCGCGGCATGTTCATGGGAATGCTGGAGCAGAGCAAGGAGACCATTCCCGACACCGTGCTCAGCCTGTTTACCGTGGTGATGCAGGCGGGAGCCCATGCGCTGGAAAGCTTCGAACTCAACCTGCGTTTCCGGCAACACCGCTCCGAACTGGAGCGCAAGGTTCGCGAACGCACCGCGCAGCTGGAAGAAGCCAACGAACATCTCAATACTGTTCTGAACAATATTCTGGCGGGAGTGCTGCTGGTCAATGCCTCCACCCACACCATCGTGGACATCAACCCCGCGGGCCTGCAGATGATCGGGTATACGCACGAGGAAGTGGTCGGCAAGAAATGTTTCCAGTTCCTGTGCCCGTCCGAAGCAGGCTATTGCCCCATCACGGACGAGGGACACCGCTTCGACAACGCCGAGCGCTTGATGATCACCAAGTCGGGCGACAAAATTCCCATTTTGAAGACGGTTTCCTGGACTCTGCTGGGTGGCGCGCCGCACCTCATCGAAACCTTTATCGACATCTCCGAACAAAAAAAATTGACCCAGCTCAAGGAAGACATCGACCGCATCACCCGCCACGACCTCAAATCCCCTTTGCACGGCATCATCGGCGTCCCCGATTATCTTCTGGAGACGCTTGAACTCAGCCCGCAAGACCGTTCGCTGCTGCAGGGAGTCAAGGAGGCCGGGGTCAAGATGCTGCAAATGATCAACATGTCCCTGGACCTGTACAAGATGGAAATGGACTCCTACGAATTTGTCCCGGAAGACGTGGACATCGGCAAAATCATCAAGACCGTGCTGTCAGACCTGGAATCTTCTATCAAAACCAGACAATTGCAGTTGAGCGTCAAGGTAAACGGCCAGGAGGTTGAACAGGACGCGCAAATCATGTTGCAAGGTGAAGATCTGCTCTTCCTTTCCATGATGGGCAATCTGATAAAGAATGCTGTGGAAGCCGCGCCGCCGGACAGTCCGATAACCATTGCGATTCATACCGGCGAGGAAAACAGCATCGAAATCCGCAACCAGGGGGAAGTTCCCGAGTCCATTCGCGACACTTTTTTTGACAAGTACGCCACTGCAGGGAAAAAGTACGGGACCGGCCTGGGTACATACTCCGCCAGGCTCATAGCCCATACCATGGGGGGAAGCATCAAAATGACCTCGGACCCCGTGCAGGGCGTTGCCGTCACGGTCACCCTGCCCCGCATGGAGACAGGCGACACCCCAGGCAGCTCTTTCGATAAAATCTCGTATTGATGCGGTGGCAGGCAACGGCTGCCTGTTTTCGGACATGCCGGGATGTGAACGTCTGTTTTTGGAACAGCTGCCTCCGGCGCGGTCCGATATTTCAGATAAATTGATTTCGTGGCTGACACGCGCTCACCACCATCAATATATCACCCCATTTAAGTATGTATACCTAAGTCATCATCCTACTGTAATAATGAGCAAACACACCAATTCTTCCCTTTTTTATGCGGGTTTATTGCCATCTCCGGCTCTTTCTGTAACAAACGCATCTGAAAGCAGAAATCCGTGTCTGAGCTACCGGAACATTTCAGACCGTTTTCTTCTTTACCAGAGGCATGCGTCCCTGAAAAACGAACTGATAATCGCAGCAGGCAACCCTGTTTCGACGTTTTACACAAGGAGTGCTCCAGCTTTCGGAGATACACCAGCATAGAAGTGTTCCAATTGGAAACACCTCTATGCAGAGCAGACCCTCCACCCTGTTTCCAAACGGAACACCTGCAAACACACATCCTTTTCTCCATACCGCCATAAAACGCAGTGAACCAGCAGCGTTTTCTTTTTTTTCAGAAACATCCTTGTCTTTTTTTCCAACCAGGCAAGAATTTTAAAAAAATTGAATACAATTTGTGGCTTTCTTTGCAAAAGGCTTGTCGTTTCCCAAGGATCCCTTGTAAAAATATGGTGTGAGAGTAGTTAATATGATAACATTTATCATGCATGGGCCAGTTCGAAGATACTTTTTCGGATAATTCAAAGGCCACGGTACTAATTTTGCATTACATTTTAGTGCACTTTTTTTAATTAACTTCCTCCACAGGAAAAACCCACTGGAACTACCATGTCCAAAACTCTTTATATTTCCGCTACGGAATCCAAAAGCGGTAAATCAGCCATCGTACTGAGCGTCATGCGGTTGCTGATGACGGGTATTCAGAACGTCGCCTTATTCAGACCCATCATCAACGATCACAAGGAAGGCGAACGCGACCACGACATCAACCTTGTTCTGAGTGAATACAACCTTGATCTTCCTTACGAGGACACCTACGCCTACACCCTGGGCGATGCGCGGGCGCTGATCAACAACGGCCAGAGCGCCATGCTGCTGGAAAACATCCTTGCAAAGTTCAAGCATCTCGAATCCGAGTATGATTTCGTACTTTGCGAAGGCACTGATTTCCTGGGCAAAGACGCCGCCTTCGAATTCGACCTCAACGCCGCCATCGCCGCCAACCTGGGTTGCCCCATGTTGCTGGTGGCCAATGCTTCCGACAAGAGCATCAACGAATTGATCTCCACCACCCAGGTCACCATCGATACGCTGGATGCAAAGGGTGTGGAACTCGTTTGCGCCATCATCAACCGCTTCATCGGCTCGGAAGCAGACCGCAAGGAAGCCGTGGCCGCTCTGCAGGAAAAGACCCACGGGTCCCAGCCCCTGCTGGTCTACGCCATTCCCGAAGAGCCCACTCTCGGCAACCCCACCATCAACGACGTGCGCAAATGGCTTGATGCACAGGTGCTCTACGGACACGGCCGTCTGGATGCCCTGGTGCAGGACTACATCATCGCCGCCATGCACATCGGCAATTTTCTGGACTACGTCACCGAGGGCGGTCTGGTCATCGCCGCCGGCGACCGTGCGGACATCATTCTGAGCTGCCTGACCTCGCGGCTGTCCTCTTCCTTCCCGAACATTTCGGGAATTCTGCTCACGGGCGGCCTGCAGCCTCCGGCAACAGTGCATCGCCTTATTGAAGGATGGACCGGCGTGCCTCTGGCAGTGCTTTCCGTCAAGTCCAACACCTTCCTGACCACGCGCAAACTCAACGAACTCAACGGCAGAATCTTTCCTGACGATACGCGCAAGATCGCCACTGCTCAGGGCATTTTCGAATCCAGCGTCAATTGCGAAGAACTCCGCCTGCGTCTGATTTCCGCTGTTTCCACCCGGATCACCCCGAAAATGTTCGAATTCGGCCTCATTGAAAGCGCCGCCTCCGACAAGCAGCGCATCGTGCTTCCCGAAGGCACCAGCGAGCGCATTCTCCAGGCTGCGGACATCCTGCAGCGCCGGGGCGTCGGTCACATCACCCTGCTGGGTTCGCCCGATGAAATTCAGGCCAAGGCTCAGCTGGCCGGAATCACGCTCAATCCCGGCGTGGAAATCGTGGATCCGCCCAACAGCAAATACTTTGCCGACTACGTGGCCACCTACCAGGAACTCCGTAAGAAAAAAGGCATTACCGAGGAAATGGCCCGCGACCGGATGATGGATACCAACTACTTCGGCACCATGATGGTTCACAAGGGCGACGCCGACGGCATGGTTTCCGGCTCCATCTGCACCACGGCCCAGACCATCCGCCCCTCCTTTGAGATCATCAAGACCAAGCCCGGATTTTCCATCGTGTCTTCGGTTTTCCTGATGTGCCTCAAGGATCGCGTTCTGGTTTTCGGCGACTGCGCCGTCAACCCCAACCCCAATGCCGAGCAGCTGGCCGAAATCGCGCTTACTTCCGCGGAAACAGCCAAGATCTTTGGTGTTGAACCCCGGGTTGCCATGCTTTCCTACTCCACCGGCGATTCCGGCAAGGGCGCCGATGTCGACGTGGTTATCGAAGCGACCAAACTCGCTCAGGAACGCGCTCCGCATCTGTTCCTGGAAGGCCCGCTGCAGTACGACGCGGCCATCGATCCCACTGTTGCGGCTACCAAAATGCCCAACAGCAACGTCGCAGGAAAGGCCACCGTGTTCATCTTCCCGGATCTGAACACGGGCAACAACACCTACAAGGCTGTGCAGCGCGCCGCCGGAGCCGTGGCCATCGGCCCCATTCTCCAGGGCCTCAGAAAGCCTGTTAACGATCTCAGCCGCGGTTGCACCGTGCCGGATATCGTCAACACCGTAGCCATTACGGCCATTCAGGCCCAGGCGGAAAAGAAACTGGCAGCTGAAAAAGCGCTCAACTAAACAACTTTATGCAGCCGGTACGGTCAATTTGCAAAAAAAATTGCAATTACCACTTTACTAGCTGAATATGAGTCATAGATTAGTTAATGGTTCGCCAGGAGTGAAAGTTCACTCTTGACGAACCATAATATAACCAGTAAGCCGCTCGCTTCACCCGGCAGGACAATCGTGTCAAATCGAACCGCCTTCCCAGGAGTGGTTCGGATCATGCTATATATGGCAGGATATTGAAAAATCTTGCGGCGTTACGGGGGAAAAAAGGATAAGAAGAGTTATTGCCAATGAATATGTATTTAGATTTGGACAGAATGCGTGTCGTATGCAATTGGGACGAGCCTAGGGAAGTTGTCCTGAACAAGGATACCTTCACCATAGGAAAAAAACGAACGGCTTCGTTGCGAATCTCCCGTACGGGAACGTTGAACAAACAGGACGTCCTTCGTGCCGATGATGATCCTAAAGTCAACGCTGTTCGCTCCTTCATCAACACGATGAAGAAGCAGAAGCTTCTGCCCATGAAACAACCAGAAGAACGCGTTTGTGCCATCTGTGGATCCACTGAACGTGTTTTCCCGCATCTCCACCCCAGCAAGAAAGGGGTTGTATGGTTATGCGGACGGCATCGCTACAGCTTAGAACATCTTTGATCCCTCCTCCGAGAAGGGGGCGTTTTTACCCGCCCCCTTCCAAATTTTCCCGCTTTGATCAGACGCGCAAAGTAGCGCTGCGAACGACGCTGTCGTTGGGAATCACCCCCACGTTGGCGGCTCCGGTCAGCAGCATGGTCTGTATCAGCTCCATGCGCATTTTTTCCAGCAGCTCGACAACTCCTTCCTGACCGGCCCCGTATGCGGCCTGAATGATCGGACGGCCGATCAAAACACCGTCGGCTCCCAGGGCCAGCAGCTTGAACACGTCCACTCCGCTGCGTACGCCGCCGTCGGCGAGCACCAGCATGCGACCGCGCACCGAAGCGGCTATGGAAGGCAGCACTTCCGCAGCACCCTGCGCATGATCCAGAACACGGCCGCCATGGTTGGAAACCACGATTGCCGCGCATCCGGCTCGGGCGGCAACTTCGGCTTCGTCAACGGTCATCACGCCCTTGAGTACGAAGGGCAGTTTGGTGCTGCTTACCAGTTCGCGGATTTCCTCCGGGCTCTTGGGGCCCACGGGCTGGCCGAACTGGGCCATGGTGATCAGCCCCGCACCGTCAACGTCCACGCCCACGGCCTGCACACCGGCTTTCTCGGCCATTTTGATGCGCTTGATGATCTCTTCCTGGCTGCGCGGTTTGATGATGGCCACACCGCGTCCCTTGTTGTCCTTGATGGCCGCAAGTCCGCTTTCATACATGGCCGGGTCTGCGCCGTCGCCTATCCAGCCCACGCTTCCGGCCTCGATACAGCCGGCCACGACCAGCTGCGGATAGTCTTCCTCGCTGATGCCTCCGCCCGTGTTGTATTTCAAACCCGTAACAGGCGCCGCCATGATGGGCGTGGAAAGTTCCATTCCCAACAGCCGGCAATCGGTCTTGGCTTCCGTTACGCCGTGCAAGGTCCGCATCCGCAGTTTCACCTTGGCCAGAGCATCCAGATTCGCCGAGAATGAAGAACCCGTGCCAAGGCCTCCCATGCCGGGAACCTCGCCCACACAACCGCGCCCGTCGCAGACAGGACACATTTTGCAATACCCTTTCATACGTTCGCGCGCTGTCTTGCGTACGTTTTTCCAGTCCATAGCAATTTCTCCTCACTTGAATCATTTGGTGCGGCAACCCTACCTTCCACAAGCTGCCTTTGGCAAGAATGGCTCTGGTAGGGAATCCGCAGCCCTTCCCTCCCGCACTCTGCAACAAAACATTCCCGAAAGATCATTATCTCGCCCAAATTAGTATGAAAAATCGGACTCGGCTCAGGTAAAAACGCTTGTTCGGAGGCGCAAACGAAAAACGCCGTGATTTTGCAAAGGGCAAAACCACGGCGTTGCTGCTGCCTGTTGAAAAGATGTTTGTTATCTCTGAGAGCCTTTTCTACGTACGCACCATACTCCGCCGCCCAAAAGCAGCATGGCAAAAAACGCCAGTTGCCAAAACGACGCGAACGGTACGGAGGTGGAACTGCTGGAACCGCTGTTATCGGCTATGTAGCTGATAATGGCATCGCACAATTCAGGATTTCCGTTATTAGTCGAACTCAAGAAATTGATGTCCAGCACGGACACCAGAGTACCGGATGCGGCATTTGAAAGTGTGCCTTTTGTCCAGGCCACGGCCGAACCGATATTACCGCTGGAGCCACCCGTATCGGTGATGTATGTGCCGGTCCCGGGAGGAGTGGCAAAACCTGCTGCCGCCCCGTAGGTCACACTGGATGCGGACGTGTTCCACGGTGAATTGATGTTCTGCGTATCGGATACGTCAGAACCAATGGTCACAGTTCCGCCTCCCGCGAGGCTCACCAACGACACAATGCTGGCGTTCCTGGTAGCAAAGCTGGTGTTCTCCCCCAAAACAAAGGCCGATTTTCCGGTATTCAGAAACGCCACAATGCTCGCCTGTTCCGTATCGCTCAGGGCTGTACCAATCCTCAGATCCCAGAGTTGATCATAGGAAGACACGTCGCTGGGAAAACTGGTGGCTTGGGTGACCGTATGCCCCTTTGCCCCGATTTTGCTCACAAGGGCATTCGAATAGGTCAAATAATTGCTCGCCTCATGTACGACAAGTACCGAATCCGCCCAGGCGTTTCCGGCAAACAGTACGACCAGCATCAGAACAACCGCTGAAAAAAATCTCATAAAAGCTCCAATCTATTTAAATAATAACAGCACCATACACTCTGCAAACAGTGGAATCTGCTTCCATACCAAATGAATGTCAATTTAACTTATATTATTATTTGCTATACGTACTATTAACATTTAATTGCTTTCCACAATTGCCCTACTCAAGCCGGTCTTTTGTCCGCCTATTCATCTTAATGTTGACTTTGTCAACATTATCCCGCAAAGCTCTGAACAGGAGGCCGCCATGAAAAACAGCATCAATGCTTTTCGCCGGTTCAACCGGTACTATACCAACCATACGGGACTCTTGCAGCGCTATCTTCCCGGAGGAGAAACAAACCTCTCCGAAGCGCGCATATTGCTGGAAATCGGCCATGAACCCGGCACCACCGCCGCGGACCTTGGACGCAGAATAGCCATGGACAGAGGCCAGTTGAGCCGCATTTTGAAAAAAATGACCAAAAACCAGCTGGTACGCAAAAACGGCGTACCGTCGGGCAGGAAAGCCATCCCCCTCTACCTGACAGAAACGGGTGAGGAATTGCTGCGACACCTGGAGCAGGCTGCTGACGAGCAGGCTCGCAAGCTCCTGGCCCCTCTGCCCCCTGCTGATCGCAGCCGCGTCATCACGGCCATGGCGGACCTGGAAAAAGCTTTCAGTCCTGCTCCCGAATCTTCTGACCCCGCCCCCGGTATCCGCGAAAGCCGCCCCGGCGATCTCGGGTGGGTACTGATGCGGCACGGACAGGTCTATGCCCAGGAGTACGGATTTGATACGGACTTCGAACGCTATGTACTGGAAGGCATGCTGCCCTATGCCGAGCAGGCTGACGCCCCTGGGAACAGGCTTTGGATTGCCGAGCACAGGGGAAAAGCACTGGGGTGCGTGGCCATCGCGCGAGACAGCAAGGAAGAGGCCCAGCTGCGCTGGTTTCTTGTGGAGCCGGAGGCCAGAGGGTACGGCCTGGGCAAAGAACTGCTGCGCACGGCCCTGGAGTTCTGCCGAGAACAGGGATTTTCAAGAGTTTTCCTGCTGACCATCGACATTCTGCCCGCGGCCAGGCACCTGTACGAATCTTTCGGTTTCCGGGTTACGGAATCCACGCCGGTCCGCCATTGGGGGCGCTCCTTTTGCGACGAGCGCTGGGAGCTGCAACTGACGGAAGGCTGATCCGGGCTACTCCATACGGTCGAAATCCACGGATTCCATTTTCTCGAAAATCACCTTGCCCAAGGCATTAAGGCGTTCGTTGGCATGGAACTCAGGGGCTTCCACGTACTCCGGATGACAGACGGCTGCCCTGGCGTACAGATTGGCGGCCAGAGGCTCGTTTTCAGGCAGGTCATCTCGCAACAGGCGCAATGCCTGTATTTTGAAGCTGGTATAGGCAATCAGCCGTTTGGAAAATTTGCGCGCGCGGATGGCGTTATGCAGGCCCTCTAGATGCCCTCCGAACTCCCTCAAGCCGGCCTTTTTGGACTGCATGCAGAGCTGGCTTTTTTCCCGGATGAATTTGAGTATGATCCGGCTGGCGGCAACATGTTCGCGCAAAAAAAAGTCCGGCATGACTTCCAGAACATGTTTGACCAGCAGCAGCGCCTTGCGCTCCATGCCGTCCAGAATCAGATTTTCGAGGCGCTCCTGCAGTTCCACTGCCTTGAGCACAAGCTGCATGGGCCTTCCCTTATAGTCCACCACCCGGCTGAAAACATCATGGGCGGTTTCCAGAATCATGTTCAATTGCTGATTGTTGTAGAACATGTCGTTTTCGGCAAGGCTCGGATCCTCATACAGCGCCTGGATAATGGCTCCGGTGGATTCGAGATTGTGCTTTTCCAGGCTGTAGGCCACGGCCAGGTTGAAATTGACCGCCGCACCGTTGGGTGGATTCAGCTCGAGGAGTTTTCTATAGATGTCAATGGCTTCCTTGGGACCGGCATGCTTGCGTACGAGAATGCCCATATGGGTCAGCTCGTTGCAGGCGTCCTTGAAACAATCCGGATCCTTTGCCGCTTCCAGCAGATGGTCTTCCGCCTCTTTGAAGCTGGCGTCGTCCATGGCGGCGATTCCTAGAAACAGATGCTGCGACGGAGTCGGGGGCTGGCCCTCCTGTCCCACCTTGGAAAAGGCTTCCCTGGCAAGATTTCCGAAACGGAGCGCCATGGTATGTTTGGCTCCCAGCAGCTGCTTCATGTTCAACTTGACCATTTCACCGGCAATGCGCGACACGGCGTCCACATCCCTCTGCCGTTTGTCGTCCGGGTGCAGAGACTTGATGGCCGCGGCTTTTTTGAGGGCGATCTCATAGTGTTCGTAGGCCTGCTGCAACAGTTCCATCACAGCCGGGCTTGTGGGGGATTCCCCTCTGAGGATGCGATCCCTGGCCTGCAGCACGCGGACATTGCCTATTTCCTTGTTGGGTTCCGGAATGGTGGAGGAAATCTCGCCGGCCTGGTTGAAACGCAGCAGAGCTTTGGAATAGCGTTTGACATGCACAAAAACGCGCCCGCTTTCCATATAACCCGAGGGATCTTCGGGCAGCAGATCTATGGCCTTCTGGAAACACTCGATGGCTTTGTTGAAATCCCTCTTGGACTTGGCTTTCTGTCCCTCGCGCATCAGGGCTTCCGCTTCCTCCTTGCGCTTGGTCAGCTCCATCTCTTCCTTTTTCTGCACCAGTTCTTCCAGTGCGCCGTCCATATGCGGAAGATAGTCGGTCAGGTAGCTCCCCAATTCCTCCAGGCGCTCCAGCACCTGTTCCTTCATGCGGATCTTGTACAGGCTGGGACTGAGTTTTTCCAAAGAATCAAGAGGCTTGAGAATAAACGCACCGCAAACGCCGTATTCCGCCAGCGAAAGTATGAGCTGCTCTCTGCGCTGGGTCAGCTGCATGTCCGGAAAAATCGGCACGCACTTGGAAATGGATTTCATGGCATTCCGGCGGCCCTTGGACAAGAGCAGGGAAAGATCGGAGAAGAAATCGGAAAATTCCTTGCGGATTTTGACCTTGCCGCCCTGCCGCTGGATCATCAGGGGCGGATTGATCAGGAACACTCCGTCCTCCATGGCCAGAAGCTTGGCGATACGCCGCACGTTGTCCATGTAGGATCCGGTGACCGGATGCTTGGTTACGAACTCGAAGCCGAGCAGCGCGAGTACAACAGAGACCTGTTCGCGCAGCAATTTATCACGAATGACAAGATGGAAAGGCCGGCTCTTGTAAGGAGCCAGGGATTCTTTGGCAGGAGTATTGTCTTTGGCCAGAGCCATTGTTCACCATATGTCGCTAAAACAGCCGTACGCACCTGTCGTACAACCCATCCCAACTTCGAAAAAGCCCTTATTGAAAAAACTGCTGCAGACATTTTTCCACAGTACGGGCGTTGAAAAGATAGAAGCCGCCACTGGCCGTTTTCTTACACGCCCCTCACCCCAAACGAACCGACTCAGGACTTGTTTTTCAGGGCATCAAGTATCACTTCGATTTTTTTTTGCAGGATGTCGGGAGTGAACGGCTTGGGCAGATAATTGTTCACACCGCTTTTAATCGCCTCCAGAATGACATCCGCGGTAGCTTCCGCCGATACCATGAGAAAAGGAACATCCTTGTATCGCTCCGAACTACGTACTTCCTTTAGCAGGTCAATGCCCTTTTTACCCGGCATATTCCAGTCACTTACAATAAAATCAATGTGCTCCTTGTCCAGCTGTTCCCAGGCCTGGCGAACGTTGTAGGCCTCGAACACCGCACCGCACCCCATATTCTTGAGAACACGGGCCAAGATGCGGCGCATACTCTGGGAATCGTCCACGACAAGAAAATGCATCTCATGATAAGGATGCTTGCTATCCGTCATACCTGCGACTGCCCCGGACCGAAAAACATTTTCAGGAACCTTTTCGCCAAATCAGCTGTTTCTTCACACAGTTTCAACCCTAAAGCATCTCGTTCGCCAGTGTCAACGTGACACAATGGAACCTGCGAACAAGGACTCACCATGCCGCGGCCGTGGGCAACTCCACAATAATCAGCGTATGACTGTTCAATTCGCTCAACGCCCGCATGGTTCCGCCATGTTCCCGCACTATGTCGCTGCTGATGGACAAGCCGAGGCCCGTGCCCTCGCCCTCGGGTTTGGTGGTAAAAAAAGAATCGAATATGCGCGTACGAACGTCCTCTGGAATCCCTGTGCCGTTGTCCCAGAAATATAAACGGACGTAGTCCTTGTTATCTTTATTTATGGTTTCGGCCCAGATGCGCAATGTCTTTTTGTCCGGCGGCGTATGGTGTCTTCTGTTCACCGCGTACCGCGCATTGCTGACCAGATTCAAAAAGACCTGGCGCAATTCACGGTCTCCGCCCCAGACCAGCGGAAGCGATTCGGGAATGTCACAAACAAGAGCAATATGATCCCGCTTCAGCTGCGAACGGATCAGATCCAGTGCGCCCTGCAACGCATCCATGATACGCACCGGCCCATGCGCCTGCTTCAGATCCCGTGCGAAAAAAAGCAGGTTGTGAACAATCTGTTTGATCCGCTCGCCCTCCCCGATAATCCGTCCGAGCACCTCGGGGCCGTCCCCCTGCAGATGCTTTCTGTCCAGCAGCACCTGCGCATAGTTGATCATGCCCATTATGGGGTTGTTGACCTCGTGGGCAACGCTTGCGGCCAGTTCGCCGACACAGGCCAGCTGTCCGGCTCTGACCGCCTCGGACATCAGTCTTTTCTTCTCTGTCACATCCCGAAAATAGGACACGATGCCGGTGAAAATCCCCTGGTCGTCGATCATCGGATACGCATACAGCTCCAGCCAGCCCGTTCCGCCCGAAGGCAGGAAATATTCGCGTTCCAGAGTCTGGGCTTTGCCTGTCTGCAGCACCTTCAGGCCAATGCAGTCCGGACAGATGGAATCCCGTTGATGAAAAACTTCAAAACATCTCTTGCCAACCAGCAGGGAACCGTCTCCGTAATTCTTTGCAATGGACTTGTTGACGCTCACGATTCTGAATTCCGTATCCGTCACCGCGACACCGTCCTGGATGGCGTCCTGAATATCCCGCAGCAGCTTTTCCTGCTTCCGCATTTCCAGCTCGACCCGTTTGCGCTCCGTGATATCCACGCCCATGGCCACAATGCCCAGCAATTCCCTGTCCGGGCCGAAGTGAGGAATATAATAGGCGGTCATCACATATTCGACGCCGTTGGAGTCCGTCACGGCATTGTCAAAGCACATGGTCTGGCCCTGCATGGCCGCCAGGATCGGAACCCTGACCCGTTCAAATCTATTCCCCCCCAAGACATCCTGAATGTTGCGCCCCTCTATTTCCTCTTTTTTCATGCCGTACCAGGCCGCATAGGAATCATTGACGAAACGATAATGAAAAGTGTTGTCCAGATAGCAAACCGTCAGGGGGACATGCTGCAGTACGTGTTCGAACTCCAGCTTGTTGGCCTTTGAGGCCAGTTCCACCATCTTGTGCTCGGTGATGTCGCGGGTAATGCTGCCCACTCCGTACACCACCCCGGCAGCATCGGACAAAGAAAAAAGATACACCCTGTGATAGCGTTCTTTTCCGTTTATGCAGGAGTATTCCTCAAAATCCACCCCCCGGCGCATGCTTTCAGCGGAATTGTCGCAATACAGGGCAGCCCGTTCGGGAGGCATGAGATCGCTGAGCCGCTTTCCCTGAACATCCTCCCTCGACATGCCCAGACGCGCACACTCGGACCTGTTCACGATCAGATAGCGGAAATTGAGATCCCAGACCGCGACCCCAGCCTCGGCATGATCAAAAAAGATCTGAAGGAACTGGTGATTGTCCTCGAGCAATTCAAAGCACTGGCGCGCGTCGGATTCCTCGCAGGACATCAACTGCATGAAGACATGCCCATCCGGTCCGGGATCGAGCCGGAGCAGGCCGTTGTCCTTGGCAATACGCAGGTCCTTTCTGCGGCTGATGTACATGAACACCGGCTCCTGGGAATCCAGACAGAAGCGCAGGTCTTTCTCAAGGTAGGAAATACGGTTGAATATGGATTCGGTTTCAGCACGGCTGGCCCCCTGTTCGAGCGAACCGAGCTCGAGCACAAGGGCAGCCGCCCTGTTACCGCTGACAAGTTCGAAGCTCCCGTCACGGAACTTCCAGATCAGGGAAGGCAGGGGCAAATTCCGGAAAAACGACTCATATATTTCCAATGCCGGATCCTCCCCGCCAGAGTACGCCACTATGCGGCTAGAGATCGCAGCCGCAGGTATCCACCGGTTTATCCAGAACAATGCTGCTGCCAGGGACCAGATCGATCAATCTGGTCTGAGGAGCAATATCTTCCAGATGACGGGCGAACTCCTCGGTGTTCTTTTCCAGCACCGGGAACGTTCCCCAATGCATGGGAATCACACTCTCGCACTGCAGCAGGTCGCACGCGTGGGCGGCCTGACGCGGATCCATGGTGAACACGCCGCCGATGGGCAGCAGGGCCAGGTCGATGGAATAAAGCTTTCCCCAGACCTCCATGCCTGCGAAAATACCCGTATCTCCGGCATGATAAATGGTAAAACCGTCCGGCAGAGTCAGAATGTAGCCCACGGGTACGGCGGAATCCGACGAATGGTAGGCCTGGGTCATGGTCACGGTCACACCTTTGAACTGAACGGAACCGCCGATGTTGAAACCGATCCCGTTGATGATCTGCTCCGCGGGCACGCCCTGGTCCACGAACTTCTGCGCAGTGCCGACAATGGCGCCGATGCTGGCCCCTGTCCGCTTGCAGATTTCCACCGCATCTCCCACATGATCGCCATGGTCATGGGTGATCAGCACCAGATCCATATCGGTGACTCCGCTGGATTTGGCCGTGCAGCAGGGATTTCCCTCAAAAAAAGGATCAATGATAATTTCCAGGTCCGGCATGGACAGTTGAAAATTGGCATGGCCGTGCCAGGTTAGATTACATTGCATTTTTACACCTCGTATCGTTCTTGCAGGAACACGCCGGGCGTGTCCTGGCCGTTTTGCTTCATCTTTATTTTGTCTGATGGAAGGTTCAGTATATCAGGCTGCGCCGAACCCAGGCAAGCGCGGAAAGCGGTTATGCTTCCTGCCAGCGCGGACCCACGGAAAGGGAAAGCCCCAGATGATCCAGGATACGTCCCACCACCTGGTCCACGAGTTCGCCTATGTGCTGCGGCGCATGATAAAAACCGGGACATGCCGGCAGAATGGTGGCTCCGGCATCGTTGGCAGCCAGCATATTGGTCAGATGGACGCGGTTAAGCGGTGTTTCGCGGGTGACCAGCAGCAGGGGACGACGCTCCTTGAGCGTCACATCCGCGGCCCGGTGCACCAGATTGGAGCCCAGGCCATTGGCAATGGCCGCCAGGCTGGCCATGGAACACGGGCAGACCACCATGCCCTTGTGGCGCCAGGAGCCGCTGGCCGGTCCGGCGGCCAGTTCATCCTGCCCGTACACGGCGTCCGCCAGGGCGGCCAGTTCCGTACGGCTTGCTCCGGATTCCAGTTCGAGAACCTTCAGGGCCGCGTTGGAGACTATCAAATGGGTCTCGATGTCCTGGGCGGCCCGCAACAATTCCAGCAAACGCAGGGCGTACGGCATGCCGCTGGCCCCGGTCATGGCGACAACTATGCGACTTTGCACCAATAAAATCCTATAACCCCAGTTTGGGCCAGATATCCTTGATCCGGGCCTTGACCTTGGGGTCCATGGTCAGGGAATCGGGCCATTCGCGGTGATGCCCGTCCTCGGGCCCCTTTTTCGTGGCGTCTATGCCCATCTTGCCCCCGTAAAAAGCCTGGGGCGAGGCATGATCCAGGGCGTCCAGCGGACCTTCCAGCACCACCAGATCGCGGCGCGGGTCCACATTGTTGCCCACTCGCCAGAGCACTTCCGAAATATTCTGCACGTTGACGTCCTTGTCCACCACCACGATGATCTTGGTGAACATCATCTGCCCCATGCCCCAGAGCGCGTACATCACCTTGCGCACCTGGCCGGGATAGCGCTTGTCTATGCTGACAAAGCAAAGATTGTGGAACACGCCCTCCAGCGGCAGGTTCATGTCCACCACTTCGGGCAGCTGACGTTTGATGGCCGGCAGAAAGATACGCTCCGTGGCCTTGCCCATGTAGCAGTCTTCCATGGGAGGCGGTCCCACCAGGGTGGCCGGGTATACGGCGTCCTTGCGGTGGGTCAGGGCCGTGACATGAAACACCGGGTAGTCATCCGCCAGCGAATAGTATCCGGTATGATCGCCGAAAGGCCCTTCGCGGCGACGCTCGCCGGGATCCACATAGCCTTCCAGCACGAACTGGCTGTTGGCCGGGACTTCCAGATCAACGGTCTTGCATTTGACCAGCTCCACCGGAGCCTTGCGCAGAAAACCGGCGAACAGCAGCTCGTCCAGTTCGTCCGGCAAAGGCGCGGTGGCCGAATAGGTCACGGCCGGATCCGGCCCCAGAACCATGGCCACTTCCAGCCGCTTGCCCAGCTTTTCCGCCAGGTGGTAGTGGTAGGCGCCGCCCTTGTGGCGGTGCCAGTGCATGCCGGTGGTATTCTTGTCGAAAACCTGCATCCGGTACATGCCCACATTGCGCATGCCGGTTTCAGGATTTTTGGTAAAGATCACGGGCAGGGTTATGAAAGGTCCGGCGTCCTCGGGCCAGGTGGTCAATACGGGCAGAATGGACAGGTCCACTTCATCGCCTGTGTAGACAACATCCTGGCAGGGCCCCTTGGAGACTTCCTTGGGGAAAATGTGCGCCAGCCGCTGCAATTTGGGGATCAACTTGAGTTTTTTGATGAGCCCGTCGGGTTTCTCGATCTCGATGAACTCCAGGACATCCGCGGCAAAAGCGTCCAGGCTTTCCACTTCCAGAGCCAGGTGCATCCGGTTGTAGGATCCGAACATGTTGGTCAGCACAGGAAAATTGCCCTGCTTGGGGTTGTTGAACAACAGAGCCGACCCGCCGTTCCGCGACTTGGACACGCGGTCCGTGACTTCCGCTATTTCCAGATACGGATCCAGGGGAACGTCAATACGTTTGAGTTCGTTCTGTTTTTCCAGCACCTTCAGAAAAGCCTGTAGATCTTTGTACGCCATGGCGTCTCCTTGCAGCAAATCTCGCCCCGCCTTCTCCAGGACGGCAAGGCAGGATATACCAGCGGAAGGCCCGTTGACAAGCCGAGACGCTACGGCCCCCTGCCAGGCTGCAAGCCTTCGCGAGAGATCGCTGTCCCCCGGACATTCCTCAGTACCTCATGGTCAGCCAGGGCAGCCCGATGCCGAGGAGAGCGGCCAGATAAATGGCGCCGAAAATCGCCCCGAGGGTCCAGAAAGTCTTTTGCGGGATATAGCCCGCGCCGTACCAGATGGGACCCGGCCCTGTGGCATAGGGCGAAATGATCCCCATGATGCCCAGGGAACTGCAAAAGAGCATTGCCGCGATTTTCAGCTGCACGCCCGGAATAGCGGCCGCGGTGGTGAGAAACACGGCCATCAGGGCGGTGACATGGGCGGTAACGCTTGCAAACAGATAATGCGCCACAAAGAACAGCACCGTCAGGCTGACCAGCACCATCAACGGGCCGAATCCGCTCAATGCGTCGGCGCTCATCTCTGCGAACCACGGCAGAAAACCGGTCCGGCTCAAACCGCCGGCCAGGGTGACCAGGGTTGCGAACCAGACAAGCACATTCCAGGCCTGCTTGTACCCGATAATGTCGTCCCATTTCAAAACACCGGTCAGAATGATCAGGCAAAGCACCACCAGCGCGGTTGTGGTGCCGTCCAGCAGATCCCCTCCGAAAATCCAGAGCAGCAATGCCAGCACCGCCAGCAGGGCCATGAGGATTTCCTGACGTTGCATGCCGCCCATGGCTTCCAGTTCCCTGGCGGCCCAGACCGGAGCCTCTTCGGAGACCTTTTGCGTGGGCGGATAGAGCAGATAGGCCAGGTACGGGGTGATGACGAACAGCAGCAGCCCTACGGGCAGAAAATTCATGAACCACTCGCCCCAGGTAAAAGTGAAGCCCACGGTCTTTTCCACAATGGACAAGGCCAGCAGATTGGGGGCCAGAGCCGTGTAGAACATCGAACTGGTGACGCATGTGGCGGCCAGTCCGGTCCACATCAGGTACGCGCCCAGTTTGCGCGGTTCGTTCTCCGGGGTCGAGCCATAGAGTTCGGGAATATTCTTGACAATGGGGAAAATGGTCCCGCCGCTGCGGGCCGTATTGGAAGGCATGAAAGGCGCCAGCACCAGATCCGCCAGGGCCACCGCGTATCCCAGCCCCAGGCTGCGCCTGCCCAGGGTCTTGATCAGCACCAGGGAAATACGTTTGCCCAGGCCGGTTTTCTCATACCCCAGGGCGAACATGAAGGCCACGAAGATCAGCCAGACCACGCCGTTGGCAAATCCGGACAAGGCCCAGTCCAGAGACTGCTTGGTGGAGGCTGCGGCGCCGTCCGGTCCGGGGACCAGCCTGAAGCAGGCGGCCAGCACCACCCCCAGCAACCCGGACGCGGCAGCCGGGATGGGTTCCAGAATCAAGGCCAGCACCACCGCAATGAACAGGGCGAAAAAATGCCAGGCATCCGGGGTCAGACCATTGGGAGTCGGAACAAGCAGCAGCAGGCAGCCTGCAGCTACGGGAAGCAGCGCCGATAGCTTCAATTTCACAATCGTCCCCCTTCTTTTTGGAAATCCAGCAAAAATCAGCCTAAGCTATTTTCATAATAGTACCTGTTACCAGCACATGATTAAAATACAGCATATTGAAATAAAAATACAGCGTTCAAAAAATAAACTCCGCTGGTTCCCAACATTGGCACTCCATTCGAGACTGTTTAATGGCGTTATTTGGAAAAACAGACAAAAAAACCGGGGTTGCGACAACAGTACGCAACCCCGGTCCGGATAGTCTTGATAAGGCCAATACTCAGCGTTCGACGAACAAGGATGCTCCCATGGGCACGTCCAGGTAGCGGGTGATCAGATCGCACTTGGCCTTGAAGGCGAACCATACGCCCGAGCGCAATCCTTCCAGGGACTCGAAATTGCCCTGGCCCTTGCTGACCACCAGGGAAGCCTGATGAAAACGGGCCCGGAACTCGTCGGTACAGAGTCTGGGCACCGCCCCCGGCGCCATGGAGCCCGAATCGCATATGGTGCAGAGATCGGCCATGCCCACATGTTCGGCATCGAATACGGTGGCGTCATTGAGCACGCAGCCGCCGCGTACCGCATAGGTCACGTCGCAGCCGAGTTTTTGCAGTTCGCGTACCACCAGGGTGTCGGCCACGATTTCTCCGCAGTTGTCGCCGATCATCAGCACATCCGTGCCGCTGCCCAGACGCTGCAGGAACTCCCGGTAGTTGTCGTCCGCAATATGCGAACGCGGATCAATGCGGATTTCGCTGTCCAGGTCGCCCTTGTGAGGCGCCCCGGCGTCCAGGTAGTTGCCCACTATGGCGTACCCCAATGCCGCGCGCAGCGGCTCCGGCGATTGTTCCACCTGCTCGCGCATCATGGGCAGCAAATCCAGCATCCGCGCATTGGCCCGTTTTTTATGTTCCTTGTAAGGATCGTCGCAGCCTGTCAGTTTCGGCACCAGGGCGTACAGGTCCGCGGCAACATCCGGGGCCGTGCGCTGGAAATCCGCGTCCTTGAGAGCGGCCACATGCTCGGCCCAGGCCTGCAGCACCTTTCGCTGCAATGCCGAATCCTGGGCAGCGGCAGCGCGGCCAACCGCCAGGCTCTGTTGCATCAGACAGGACAGACAATCCAGTTCCAGAAGCATGCTATTTCCTGCTGGCCAGTTTTTCCCGGACAAAGGGAACCAGTCCGCCCTTGCTCAGAATCTCGCGCATGAATTCGGGCAGCGGCGCAAAGGTGATGGTCTCGCCGGAGCGCAGATTCTTGATGGTGCCCTCTTCGAGGTTGATGTCCAGCTTGTCGCCGTCGTTGATCTTGTCCGCCTGATCGCCCACTTCCAGGAGCACGAGGCCCATGTTGATGGAATTGCGGTAAAAAATGCGGGCAAAGCTCTTGCCGATGACAATGGGTACGCCCGCGCCCAGAATGGCGATGGGCGCATGCTCGCGCGAGGAACCGCAGCCGAAGTTTTCGCCGGACACGATCACGTCGCCCTGGGCTACGCGTTTGATCCAGCCGGGCTCCAGCCCTTCCATGCAGTTGGCGCCCAACTCGGCCTGGTCCGTGGTCACCAGGAACTTGGCCGGGATGATGGCATCCGTGTCTATATGATCTCCAACAGTGTGCGCTGTTGCTTGCTGACTCATGAATACTTCTCCATGTATGGTTTGTGGCACTTACCGGGGGAAGGTGAACCCCTTGAGAAAAGGTTATTCCTCTTCCCCCAACCCCCTATACGCGTCCAGGGCCGTGCCCTGGCGGGGGGTGTGGGGGCAAGCAGCCCCCACGACGTATCTCGCCGTATCTTTCCTGTTCCCTTACACCTGGTCCGGATGAATGATCTCGCCGGCGATGGCCGAGGCGGCTGCCACGGCGGGATTGGCGAGGTACACTTCGGACTGCAGGCTGCCCATACGGCCCTTGAAGTTCCGGTTGGTGGTGGAGATGGCCTTTTCGCCGCCAGCCAGAATGCCCATGTGTCCGCCCAGGCACGGTCCGCAGGTGGCCGGGCCCACGATACAGCCGGCATCCATGAAGATTTCGATCAGGCCTTCCTTGAGCGCCTGCTTCCAGATACCCGGAGTGGCGGGCAGCACGATGCAGCGGACGTTCTTGTTGACCTTTTTGCCGGCGAGAATGGCGGCTGCCGCACGCATATCCTCGATACGGCCGTTGGTGCACGATCCGATGACGGACTGGTCGATGGCGACCTTGACTTCATTGACGGGCTTGGTGTTCTCGGGGAGATGCGGGCAGGAAACCTGCGGCATCATGTCGGTGACGTCGTACACCAGTTCGCGTTCGTAGGTAGCGCCCGGATCGGCGTGGTTGCGTTCGTCGCCCGTACGTCCGGCGTTTCTGGTGTATTCCAGGGTCTTGTCATCCGCGGGGAAGAGGCCGACCTTGCCGCCGGCCTCGATGGCCATGTTGGCAATGGTCATGCGGCCTTCCACGGACAGTTCGGAAATGGTGGTGCCGTGGAACTCCAGAGCCTTGTAGCGCGCGCCGTCAACGCCGATCTGACCGATGAGGAACAGGATCAGGTCCTTGCCCGACACATACTGCTGCAGCTTGCCGTCGAACTGTACGCGGATGGTGGGCGGCACCTTGAACCAGGTCTCGCCCAGAGCCATGGCAGCGGCCACGTCGGTGGAGCCCATGCCGGTGGCGAAAGCGCCCAAACCGCCGTAGGTGCACGTATGGCTGTCTGCGCCGACAACGATGTCGCCGGGGCCCACCAGGCCCAGCTCGGGCAGCAGCGCGTGCTCGACGCCCACATTGCCGCCTTCGTAGTAATGGGTAATCCCCATCTCACGGGCGAACTCGCGGGAAACCTTGACCTGTTCGGCGGAATCCTGGTCCTTGTTGGGGGTAAAATGGTCCATGACCAGGGCCACGCGATCGCGGTCAAAGACTTCCGTGGCGCCCTGGGCGCGGAAACTCTTGATAGCCAGAGGCGCGGTGATATCATTGGCCAGGGCCATGTCGACGCGACACTGCACGATCTGTCCGGCTCCGGTTACGGTCTGGTCTGTATGTTGTTGCAGAATTTTCTCAGCTAACGTTAACGGCATTTTAGGCTTCCTCCTCTTTCTTCGCCAATCTGTTGAGTGCGTTGACGTAGGCCTTTGCGCAGGCCACGATGATGTCTGGGTCGGTGCCGCGACCGACGGCGGAGGCCTGTTCCTCCTCCAGACGCACGAGCACCTCGCCCTGTGCGTCGGATCCGCCGGTAATGGCGTTTATGGTAAAGCGTTTCAGCACGGGATGACGCCCCACAATCTCACGAATGGTCTTGAAGGCGGAGTCCACCGGACCCACACCAAAGGCCGCGTGCTTGTGTTCTTCTCCGTCCACTTCCATGACCACGGAAGCAGTGGGCGGTACGCCCGTGTTGCCGCTGTTAACATTAAGATAGCGCAATTTGTACTTATCTGGAATACGAAAAACTTCCTCCAAAACCACGGCCTGGATATCCTCATCAAATATCTGCTCTTTTTTGTCGGCCAGCCGCTTGATGGCCTCGAACACCGTGGCCAGCTGATCATCATCCAACTGGTAACCCATTTGTTCGAGCTTGCTTTTCAAGGCATGGCGTCCGGAATGCTTGCCCAGCACCAGTTCGCTTTCGGTCTTGCCGATGCTCTCCGGGGTCATGATCTCGTAGGTCTGGCGGTTCTTGAGCATGCCGTCCTGATGGATGCCGGACTCATGGGCGAACGCATTGGCGCCCACGATGGCCTTGTAGGGCGGAATGGGCTGACCGATGATCATGGAGAGCAGCTTGCAGGTCGGGTAGAGCTGCTCGGTCTTGATGCCGGTATCCAGCTGGTAGAAATCATGACGCGTACGCATGGCCATGACCAGTTCTTCCAGTGCGGCGTTTCCGGCGCGTTCGCCAATGCCGCTGACGGTCACCTCGGCCTGGCGCGCTCCGGCTTTGAGTGCTGCCAGGGTGTTGGCCACGCCCAGGCCCAGGTCGTTGTGGCAATGCACGCTGAAAACAGCCTTGTCGCTGTTGGGAACATGTTCCAGCAAATACCTGATCAAATCCGCAAACTCGTCAGGAGCCGCGTACCCTACGGTGTCCGGAATATTGATGGTGGTGGCGCCTGCGTTGATGGCGGTTTCCACCACACGGGCCAGAAACTCGCGCTCCGAACGGGAGGCGTCTTCGGCGGAAAATTCCACATTGGACGTGAAGCTCTTGGCCAGGGTCACGGCCTGTTTGGCCATTTCCAGAACCTGTTCGGGCTCCTTGCCGAGCTTGTATTTCATGTGCAGCGGCGAAGTGGCGATAAAGGTATGAATACGCGGATGCGCGGCATGCTTGATGGCATTCCAGGCAGCTTCGATATCGCTTTTCAGACTGCGGCAGAGGCCGGCGATCTGGCAGTTCTGCACGGCCGTGCTGATGGCCTGCACCGCCTCGAAATCACCCGGACTGGCTGCCGGAAAACCCGCTTCGATGATATCGGCGCCCATGGATTCGATCTGGCGGGCCATACGGATTTTTTCCCGCAGATTCATGGTTGCACCGGGGGACTGCTCGCCGTCACGCAAAGTGGTGTCGAAAATATATACACGATTGCTGGACATGGTATTTCTCCTTATGCCCTGGCCTCCGGAAAGGAAAGCGTTTGCTCCTGACCGCAATGACAGAAGGCCGTTGTTGGTGGCGGATAAACTGAACCTAAGCTGAAAACAAAGACGGAAACCGTCTTAGGGTGGCCCGATTAAGGGTGGGGGTAATTACGTGAGCTATAGCCCACGTAGCGATAGAGCGGATAGCCCGATGAGAATCAGGCCCGCGATACGAATGGGGGAAAAAGAAGTGGTATTGAATATGTTGCTCATAGCTAACTTCCTCGCGCATTAGCGCAAGTGGGATGAATTTAATGCACTCCTCACACAATTGTCAAGAAGATACACATAAATTCTTTCAGCATAGGCATCGCACTCCGCATCCGCCTTGTTCTGCGTCCGGCAATCCGTGGAGCAAGTCACCCTGCTGTCTTTGAAAACTGCCGACCATGATAGCATCCTCCGTACGTATTGAACACCAAAGGGGACACAAAATCCGGATCTGCCCGCATTTTTCCAATCAGCGGCACCATGGATTGCGTTCCGATCTTCCCTATGATTGCCATCACCTGAAATATTTTTCCGGTCCTTTTTGAACGACAAGGCACATAACCGGGCGGGATACAAAAAATTATCATCAAACAGCTTCATGATTGTCATTTTTTCAGGGATTAGCTTGTCAGAAAGCCCATAGCAAGGTATGTACGCTGCAATTGATTGTCGCCTAGGTCCACTGCAATCTGTTCACCCAAAGACACCTTAAGAATCATGAAAATATCCACTTTCTGCATCATACTGTTCACGGCGCTTGTTCTGCTGGTTCCCGTCCACAAGACCGGCGCAGTCGAGCTGTCTACCGCCCAGGACTCCGAAATCTGCAGCCAGATCTGCAGCTACAAACGTCTCGGCATCCGGACTTATGTTGATGCCTGCATGCAGGGCTGCACCATGTACCAGCAGAATTACGCGACTTCCGGCAACAAAACCGACTCCCTGGCTGTCTGCAAAGCCGGCTGCCCTTCCGTTACGCGTGACATCTGCGAATACGGCTGCAATGTCGCCAAAAGATCTTTTCCTTAACCGACTGATAGTAATTCATATTTTTTTCATTCGCGACCATCTGGACCGCGCCGTTTCTCTTTTTTGCTCTTGACTTAAAGCCCTCGCAACTTAATTTTATTCGTTGCGACTCGAGCCGCCTTTCAGCATCTTCCTGTCGCGTCTGTTCATTCATTGTCTTTCAGGAAGGTTTATGAGCGCATCTTTACCCCGCAGTGACAGTTATCGTTCCATCTGGCGCCTGGTCTGGCCCCAGATGCTGATGATGCTGGCCCATTTCTTCATCGGCTTTTTCGATGTGCTGGTGGCTGCCCGTATCGGCAAGGAAGTCCAGGCATCGGTAGGCATCATCGTGCAGAGCATGATGTTTTTTCAGATTATCGCCATTGCCACGGCCAGCGGCGCCACCGCAGCCATCAGCCAGTCTCTTGGGGCCGGGCTGACCAAACGGGCGCGGCGCTATGTCGGGCTCTGCCTGCTGCTGGCAGCGGTTTTCAGCGTGGCCATCACGATTCTGATCTTTCCCCTGCGCGGCGCCTTTTTACAGCTGATCCAGACGCCCGACTCCATCATGCCCGTGGCCGGCTATTTTCTGGCAGTCTACATGCTGACCCTGCCCATGTTCTATATAGTCATCCTGGCCAACGCCATTTTCCGCGCCCACAAATGGGTCTACTACCCGCTTTTCAGCACGGTCATCATCACGGTGATCAACACGGTGGGAGATTTCGGCCTGGGCCTCGGCTACTGGGGATTCCCGAAACTGGGGTATGCCGGCGTGGCCTGGAGCACCTTTGCCTCGGTCACGGCGGGCGCCCTGTGCAGCCTGCTGATTCTCAGAAACCGCGGACTGCTCTGCAAAGCCTGTCTGGCGCCCTGGCGCTGGTGTCGCCGGGCAGTTCCCTATCTGGTCAAGGTGGCCTGGCCCGCGGGCGCCATGCAGATTCTCTGGCAGGTCGGTTACCTGGTGCTCTTCGCCATCACCTCAACCCTGCCTGCGGGGCACATTGACGCCCTGGCCGGCATGACCGCCGGCATGCGGGTGGAAAGCCTGCTGTTTCTGCCCGGGCTGTCCTTCAACATGACCGCCTCCATACTTGTGGGGCACGCGCTCGGCGCTGGCGACACCGCGGGCGCAAAGATCACGGCATACAAAATCATGGGCTTCGGCATTCTGTCCATCGGGCTGCTGGGCATCATCGTCTGGTGGCGCGTGGATCCCATCGCCGCCCTGCTGGCGCCCGATGCGGCCGTCCAGCGCGAAACCATCAGCTATCTCGCCTACAATATCAGCGCCATTCCCTTTACCATGGGCAACATGATCCTGGGCGGGGTGATGGTCGGCGCCGGAGCCACAATATACAACATGGCCATTTTCGGATTGAGCACCTGGGTTGTCCGGCTGCCTCTGGCCTATATGCTCGGACATTTCATCTGGAAAGATTCCTCCGGCATCTGGGCCGCGCAGCTCATATCCACCATCGTCCAGTGTTTTTGCCTCTGGTACGTGTTTCAATTCAAAAACTGGCAGCGCTTTACCTTGCGCAAAATTCAAAATGGAGCTAAATCGCCTCATCATGAGACCCTCATACGAAGCTATCGATAAATCCCGGCACGAAGCCTATCTTGCAAAATACGCCCTTTGTCCGCAAAAGGGTTCTGATTACAGTTTTGCCAACATCTGGGGCTGGGCCGAAGTCTACGGCCTGGAATGGTGCTGGCACGAAGATCTGGTCTGGCTGCGGCAGAATTCGCCGGAACCTGTTTATTGGGCGCCCGTGGGCCCCTGGTTGAACGTCGACTGGTCAAGCTGCTGCCTGGCCGGAAAAACCTTTATTCGCGTTCCCGAAATCCTGGCCCTGCTCTGGCAGGAGCAGCTCGGCGACCGTGTCCACCTGGAAGAAGCCCGTGGGCAGTGGGACTACATCTATTCCGTACCCGAACTCATCACCCTCAAGGGCAACAAGTTTCACCGCAAAAAGAACCTCTTCAACCAGTTCAAGAAAAATTACGAATTCGAATACCGCCCCATGGGCATGGAATGCATCGAAGAAACCCTGGAAATGCAGCACGAATGGGTGGAATGGCAGGAACTCAAGGATTCCTCGGCCCTGATCGCGGAAAACCAGGCCATCGAACGCATCCTGACCAGCTGGGACAGCTTTCCCGGCCTGATGGGCGGGGCCCTGCATATAGATTCCGTCATGGTGGCCTACACCGTGGCCGAAGCGCTCTCCAAGGATACCATCGTCATCCATTTTGAAAAGGGCAAACCCAACTACAAAGGCATTTATCAGGGCATCAACCAGATGTTCCTGGAAAACCAGGCCCAGTCCTTTTTGTACGTCAACCGCGAGCAGGATCTGGACGACCCGGGCCTGCGCAAAGCCAAGGAGTCGTACAATCCCGTGGAGTTTCTCAAAAAATACACGGTCCGCATCGACTGATCCTCCTGCCATGCCTTCTGATCCCGCAAAAATCCTGTTCCTGTCGCCTTCCATGACACTGGGAGGCGCGGAACGGATCTTCTGTACGCTGCTTCACCATCTGGACTACGAGCGGTTCACCCCGACACTGGGACTCGTACACAATACGGGCCCTCTGCTCGACCTGCTTCCTCCGGGGCTGGCCATTTGCGATCTCAAAGCAAGACGCGCGCGCAAGGCTCCTCTGGCCCTGATCCGGACAATCCGCAGGTTGCGCCCCGATCTGGTGTTCTGCTCGCAGGCCCATCTGAATTTCATGCTGCTGTTCTGCAAACCCTTTCTGCCCCGTGGGACGCGGATCATTGTGAGGGAAACCAACATCCCCAGCCGCAAGCTGGCCCATGAGCGTTTTCGCCGCCTGTTTCCGCTGCTCTACAAACGGCTGTACCCTCTTTGCGACGCGGTGGTCTGCCAGTCGCGGGAAATGGAAGAAGATCTGGTACGTCACTTCGGCCTGCCCCAACGTCTGGCCGTACGCATTCCCAATCCTGTGGACATCACCGGGGCCCGGCAGCGCTCGCAGTGCGCCACAGAGGACGGCAAGCCGCCCTTTTCCGGACCCGGCCCCCATTTTCTGGCCGTGGGCAAACTCGAACCGCAAAAAGGCTTTGACCTGCTGCTGCAGGCCCTTGCCCAGGCACAGGGACTCACGCCGGACACGCGGTTGCAGCTGACGATTCTGGGCAAAGGCTCCCAGGAAAGCGCCCTGCGCAGCCAGGCACGCGCTCTGAACATCGCGGACCAGGTGCATTTCGCCGGGCCCAAGGCCAACCCCTTCCCGTATCTGGCCGGTGCGCACCGGCTTATCTGCAGTTCGCGCTACGAGGGATTTCCCAATGTGGTTCTCGAAGCCCTGGCCTGCGGCACGCCCGTGCTTTCCTTTGCCTGTCCCGGCGGGCTTGATGAAATCATCCTGCCCGGAATCAACGGCGAACTGGCTCCTGCGGAAGACACGAACAGCCTCGCACGGCTGATTTCCGACAGTCTGAAAAAAAATCTTGAACGTGATTCCGTGCTGGATAGCGTCCGTACGCGCTATGACGCGCCTTTGATCACGAAGAAATACGAAAAACTTTTCGATGCCGTTCTGCGGCACAGTTCCAAATAAAAACCTTTGATATTATGTAAGAATTTACAAACCAAAGGTTTCCTTTCCAGCATTCGACCTGCGAAATATCCCTTTTATTGCATTTACAATTCCGCGATCTCAGTGCATATTTTATGAAATCTGCCTGGGGGGTAGAAATGTTAATGGGACGCGGCAAAAAGCTTGACACTTCCTTGCCATTTACTATATATAAGTTATAGAAACAGAAAAATGCCAAACCTGCTGCGAAGCAGGGACGGAAAGCCACGGGTCTCACTGAGACAGCCGGGCTGCCTGGAGTCCTTCAGACGTACCGAGCGAATTACCTTTCTTCGGCTTTCCACTGGGATTCCCGGCATATCTCCGATTTGGAGGATGCATCATGAATAATGTACTCTACCATGGTGACGAAAGCCGCCTTTTTTTCACAAAGCAACCAATTTTTGGAAACAATCTTAAGGTCTGGGGGCACAACCTTGTTGCCCGTAACGCCCCATGGACCATAGCCCATCCGCCTTCTCAGGAAATACGCTATATTGACGAGCTGTCGAACCAGTCCGTCAAATCCTACGCCTTTCCTCCTGGTAAAATCGGGGAGGAAAAGGTCGTTGTGCCCTTTTCCACTGAGGCGATTCAAAACAGACAACCGCGCAGTCTCCCTTCAGCCAACGCAGTGGTCCAGTTCCGTGAGGTTTCCAATCCGGACAAGGCTCTGCTCGATGCGCTCGATGAGCTGAAAAATCGCGGTTACACCCTTGCATTGGACGATTTCCAGGGGCTCACGGGGGCGGAGGCGCTGTTGCAACGCGCCGATGTGGTTTCCATTTCCATTCTGGGAAAAACTCCCAGGCGGATCCTGGGCCTGATGACCATGGTGCCCAGAGAGGATTGCCTGCTCGTGGCCCAGGGGGTTGACACCAAAAAACTTTACAACGCGGCCAAGGCACTGGGGTTCACCCATTTCCAGGGCGGTTTTTTCAAACGCTCTTCGGTTGTGGAGGGCAAGGCTCTGGAGTCCGATCAATCCACACGGCTGCAACTTTTTCAAATTATCGAAACCGATAAACCCGACTTCCAAGGCCTGGCGGACGCCATCTCCATGGATGCGTCCATCAGCTACCGGTTGCTGCTGTTCTTGAATTCCGCCGCATTCAGCTTCCCTGTGGAAATAACGTCCATTGACCACGCCGTGGTCATTTTGGGCTGGGAACAGATGCGGAACTGGCTGCGACTCGCCGTGCTCAACGACATTGCCCCGCCCCAGAAAACTACTGAACTAGTCCGCACGGCAGCGCAACGGGCCCATTTCTTCAAACGTACCGCCATACGGTGCGGGTACAATGTGGCTCCGCCGGATCAGCTCTTTTTGCTGGGCCTTTTTTCCATGCTCGAATCCTTGCTGGATATCCCCATGCGTGAGATAGTGGAAGAGCTGCCGTTGAATCAGCAACTCAAGGCCGGATTGTGCGGTGAAATAAAAATCGACCGGCTCTGGCTGCAACTGGCGCACCGCATGGAAAATGCGGATTGGGACAACATGGACAGGCTGATCACCCACCTCCGGCTCAGGCCGGATGCCGTGGCGGACAGCTACTATGACGCGCACGTTCTTACCAATACGTTTTTCAGCGTCGGAGGCGATTGAAAGGACGTACCGGGGAGTGAGCATGAAAGGTAGTATTGATCCCGTGGAACTGGTGCTGCGCACCGGCATGGACGGATGGACCAAAGACAAGATGTGGCGGGCTGTGGCCATGCTCACCAGCCACTCACATTCCATGGCCAGCGACAATGCCAGGGCCCGGCTGCATTATTACGAAGAGTACAAGCATCTGGAACAGGATGCACTCGGGCAGAACCTGGTGGTCACCGCTGACCGGGACATGCAGTACGAGGAAGAAGCCGCTGAACTGGCTCAGACGGGAACCATTGTCAGTGAAAACACCTGATACGGCTCAACAAACGGCAATCGCTTATAACTACGTTCCCTAAACGGTTCGCCGCGGCCCCCGCCTGCCCCCCAATAATCCGTGGTGGACTTTTTTACACCGCCGCTTCTTCACTTGAAAAAGCGGCGGTTTTTCTTTCCATTCTTCAAGGAACGATCATAACAGGACAATGCATGGTGCTGATGACCTTGTGGGAGACGCTGCCCATAAGCAAACCGGCAATGTCGGAATGTCCGACAGACCCCATGACGACCAGGTCATAGTCCTTGCTCTTGGCCAGATCGGTGATCTCCTTGCCCGCATCCCCTGCTATAATCCGCTTTTCATGGGGAATTCCCGCTTCCTCGAGCATGGCCGAGCAATCGGAGACATACTTTTCTGCGCGTTTTTTCATGCCGGTTTCCAACGGAATAATAAACCCTTCGGGAATGACCGTATGCTCGTTGAGGTCGTAGCAATGAACAATGGTGACCTTTGCACCGTTGGCCTTGGCCAGGTGCACGGCGTAGGCTGCCGCGTTGGCCGAATGTTTGGAGCCGTCGTAAGGCAAAAGAATGTTTTTCAGTTGCATGGCAGTCACCTCCTGCATTGTACGGTTCAGCCAGCCGCCGATCATACCCGCGTATGACCGAAGGCTGGGAGCCTCTCCACGGCTCCCCACAAAGGGCTGCCTGAAAACTGCCGGCATCGGAACCATGTGCAACCGAAAAAGAACAGGAACGCTTTTCAAGCCGCCCGCCGCAAATATTGCATTCTTACTTAAAGTATAAGACATGTCCCAAAAAGCGGCAAGCTTTCCGCCAAAAAGAAGCCGGGACCATCAGCAACACACTGAAGGACCCGGCTCAGGAGGAAACATTTGCAGTTACTCTATCTGCAACCCCGCTTTTTCGCAATACACTTTGGATTACTAATATCGTAAAAAAAATCCTGTTGAGCCAAAGCCTTTTTGAAGTTATGCTTATATAGCCTTAAAATAAGCAATGCAGCATCCAGGCAGAGAGTCTTGCATGACGTATACGCGACTGGTCCCTCATTTTTTTCGCAGACGCCTTCTCAGCTCCAAACTGATCGTATTGGTTTCGCTCATGTCCGCAGTCGTTCTTTGCGCACTGTGCGCCTATGACTACGTACAAACACGCTCTGCACTGCAGGACGAACTCAAGGCCTTTGCCGCATTCCTCCCCGCAAAGATGGTATTGTCCCTGGAACCGGCTCTTGCCGGCGGACAATTCGCCCAGGCTGAAAAAATCCTGCACGCCAACCTGCAGGATACCCGCATCCGCTGCATGGTGCTTCACTCCTCCGGCAAAGACGATAAAACATTCGGACTATTGAAGGATGGCGAGAGCCTCAGTCCGGTGACGTCCTGCCCTGCGCCAGAAGGGACTTTCTCGCAAACCACCCCCCTGGACGGCAAAGGGCAGTCTGCGGGATGGCTCACGGTGGTCTACAGCAAAGCCCCCATTGAAGAGGCACTGCAGGATATAGTGACCAGAGGGCTGCTGCGTCTGCTCCTGTTGCTGGCGGTCCTATGTCCGGTTCTGTACGTTCTCCTGCAAAGGCTGGTGTTCGCGCCGCTCAACACACTCTCCGAACCGGGCGAACAAATCGGCAGCCGGCAATATGCCGACATTGTCCCGGCAACACTTCGCCAAGACGAACTGTCGGAGTTGTCCCAACGCTTCAATCGGATGATCGAGGCTCTGGCTGACCGCGACAACAGGCTGCATGCGCAAGGCCGGCTTCTGCAAAAAGAAATCACCGTACGCAGTTCCGAGCTTGCAGAAAAAAATGCCGCTCTGGAGGCTGCCAACAGGCATCTGGTGGAACTGGACCAGCTGAAATCCGGCTTTCTCTCCACCGTATCCCACGACCTGCGTACGCCTCTGACTTCCATTCTCGGTTTTTCAAAACTCATCAACCAGGACTTCTGCAAACTGTTTCTGCCTTTCGCCGGAAACGATAAAAAACTGCTCAAACGCGGCGAACGCATCAAACACAATCTTTTGATCATCCAGCATGAAGGCGAACGGCTCACGCGGCTCATCAATGATTTTCTGGATCTCTCCCGCATCGAGTCCGGCCGTATGCAATGGCGCGATACGAATATTTCCCTGCGTCATCTGACAAAGAAAGCTGTGGAAGCCGTGCAGGGACAGCTGTCACTGAAGCCTGCTCTGGAAATGCGGCTGGAGGTGGGGGAAAACCTGCCCATGCTTCATGTGGATGAAGACAGGATCATGCAGGTGCTGGTCAACCTGCTGAACAATGCGATCAAATTCACCCCCTCCGGGCATATTGTGCTCCGAGCCGCCCTGCATCAGGACAAACTGCGTATCGAGGTACAAGATACGGGTCCTGGAATCCCACAGGACCAGCTGGTCAAGATTTTCGACAAATTCCACAAGGTGGAGGAAGGCGAGCATCAGCGAGAGAAAAAACCTGCCGGAACCGGTCTGGGGCTGGCCATCTGCCGTGAAACTGTCCAGCACTACAACGGCCGCATCTGGGTGGAATCCGAACCGGGCCGGGGCAGCACGTTCATCATCGAACTGCCAGGCTTTCAACCGCTGCAACCAAGCGCCTGCATCATGGAAACACGCGCTCCCCAATCCAATACGCGTATTATGGTGGTGGACGACAACGCTTTTATCCGTGAATATTTCAACCAGTTGCTCAGCGACGCGGCCTATGAAGTCATCCAGGCCAAAAGCGGCGAAGAGGCTCTGGAAAAAGCCAGAGAGAACGTCCCTGACCTCATTGTCATGGATTTGCTCATGCCCGGCATGGGGGGAGAAATGGCCATCCGCCATTTCCGTTCGGACCCCAAACTGTCCTGCGTGCCCATTCTGATCATCAGCATCTCACAGGATTCGCTGGACTACACCGGAGACGCCCGGCTGGAAAAGCCCGTGGATCCGGAACATTTTCTTGAAGTGGTCAACAGTCTGCTGCGCCAGCGCCGTACCCAGACTCCGGTTCTGGTTGTCGACCATCCGGACTGCCTACCCGCGGACCTGATATCGGTCCCTGATGATGTGGAACATATTGCGGCCGATACCGTGAACCAGAGAATCAGGGATGGTTTCCGCGGTACCTTCGTGCTCTCCAGAAATACGCTGAACGAACTTTCACTGGACCTGCAAGACCAGCCCGCGGGGATCAATTTTCTGGTTGTCGGCTGCACCTGATTCATCCGCCGTATCCGGGCTATGAAGGCCTCCCTGTTTTCTGCCATGCTGTTGCGCGGCAGACTCGACTTACATTCTCCGGCGGGGTATGAAAAACCATCGCTATTGCTTTTTGATGATGCGGATGGACGGCCCCCGGCCAATGAAGTTCTTGCTTGCCCGAACTGCGAACGCACAAGGAGAATGACATGAGCAGCGAAACCATTATTGTTCTGGCCCTGATCCCTTTCAAAGGCTCTCTGCCCGAGCCCGTCAAAGAGGCCCTGCCCAACCTGCTGGCCGCTACCAGAGCCGAAGAAGGAAACATCAGCTACAAGGCGCACATACCGGTTGATGGCGACAACACAATCTATTTTCATGAAGTCTGGAAAAGCAAGGCCGCCCTGGACGAACACCTGCAGACGCCCCACCTGACCGGTTTTCTGGAAACCGCCGGCCCCTTCGTGGATGGCGAACCGGAAATCACTCTCTGGAAAGCGCTGGATTAACGCATTTCGCATTGAGACCAGACCCAGACCTGTGCATTTTTCCATTTTCCAAAAAAAAATCCTGCAGCCTGGACATCGGGGCCGACGTTTGCAATAAAACGCAAAACCTGGCCCCGTCCCGGGCCGCGAATAATCCTGGCCTGTAACCAGAAGAGTTATCCTGGCAGATATTTTTCCGGCATTCATGATCGTTTCAGCCAGGCCCCTTCAGAGCAGAACTGCAGCGTCCCTCTGCCGCGCATTGAATCACTCCATTCTCCCATGACCGACTCGACTTATGCCCCGGAGAAAGGTAGGGAAAAAGCACTTTCCTTGTTGTCTCTGGTGATTCCGCTGTTGAAACAGCCCCCTACCGCCACCGCAACATAATCCAGCTCGAATTCACAAGGAGAAATACCATGAGCAACGAACCTGTGATCGTTCTGTCCAAAATGTCGTTGAAAGGCTCCATTTCCGACTCGGTCAAGGAATCCCTGGCCAATCTGATCGCAACCACCAGGGCTGAAGAAGGCAATATCAGCTACACGGCGCACATCCCCCTGGACAACGACAACAAAATCTATTTTCATGAAGTCTGGAAAACCAAAACCGCTCTGGATGAACACCTGCAAAAGCCCCATCTGACCGGTTTTCTGGAAGTGGTCACTCCCTTCCTGGACGGCGAATCCGAACTTTCGCTCTGGAGAGCGCTGGATTAAGCGCAACGCGTCCGGATTTTCACTCAACGGGCAGGCCGGGGAGATTTTCCGTCGCAGTTGGAACGGAAGCCGGATCTGCCCTTTGGGCTACCAAGCAACGCATCAAAAGGGCGGAGCCTGTTGGTCAGAGACAATAAATCGCAATGGCGAAGCCATGAAAACAGGGCCAAACTCGAAGCATCCGGCCTTCCATGGCCTTCCTTGGATCTCTTTTGTGCCGTTGTTCCGAAAAGCTGGTGATGACTCATTTTCTCGATTTCAATATTCGACGGACTGTAGTAAAAAATAATTAATATTTGGAAATATGCGCTAAAAACTTTACAAAAACCACTTGGATAAATAATCTGCTACATCTGCCAACATGTGAGCGGTGGGGATTATACAGGTGTGCCTGGTGTCCTTTGTTTTGTTCTGTTCAATTCCATTGAAATAATTAAGTAAACGTTTCAATTGAAAATTGAATAGTTTTATGAACAGCTTATAATGTCTTTCATGAATATTTTTTTCAATAAGGAAGTATGATGGGGTTTAAAGGTGCCTTAGTCGATGTATATAGTTCATTTTTGCGTTTAATGTGCATTCCTGTTTATATGCTCTCAAATGATCAGCGCAATTTCACATTATCATCTCTCCACAACAAATTATCTCCTGTGTTTACAGTAAAAACAAAACACGGTTTTATTCTTTTCTATTGTCCATCAACTAAAGCAGCGTGGCGTGTAAATACTTTTCATAAGAAAGAACCCGAAACACTGCAATGGATTGATACTTTCGACAATGGAGATGTATTCTGGGATATCGGGGCCAATGTGGGTACCTACTCCTTATATGCCGCGAAAAGAAACATCAAAACAGTAGCTTTCGAACCGGCTTCTTCCAATTTCTACCTCCTGAATAAAAATATCGAACTCAATGCTCTAAACAATAAAGTAATAACTTTTTGTTGTGGCCTGGATAATGAATCCTATATCGGCCAGCTCCTGATGAGTTCCACAGAACCGGGAAATGCCCTGTCATTATCCTGTTCGCGCAGTGAAAAACAAGAACTGCACATTGGCGCGGTTGATTTTCCTGTTTCCTTTGTTCAGGGACTTGCCACGTATTCCATTGATCATCTTGCGACTTCATCCCACATTGATTTTCCTTCGCACATCAAAATAGACGTCGACGGCATAGAGGTGCGTATCCTTGAGGGAGCGCAAAAAACGCTCAAGGATAACCGCTTAAAAAGTGTTCTGGTGGAGCTGGATTCTCGTGACGAGGAGCAGATCGCTTACATCACAAAATTGTTCGCTGATGCCGGAATGCGTTTTATCCAAAGGAATCAATCCGAAATGACCCGACGCGGCAGATTTTCCTCACAGTTCAACTATATTTTTGGAAGAACAGCAGAATAACTGCGTCATGCCTTTGCAAACAGGCACGAGTTATACGGATACTAAAAGAAATAGCGGGCAGAATAAACAGGGCGAATGGCAGAGCTCCCCACGTACAAAGGGGGCCTCTGCTCTCCCATGAATACCTGACGCGCTGACCGGAAAACCTGCCTGCCCCTCCTCGACGCCTGCCATATAAGCCGTCGCAAAGGGCAACGCCCTGACGAAAGAGCTCCCCAGAGCCACGGGCTATTCCAGATACCCGGTGATCACTTCCGCGGCCTGGGATGCGCCTCCCTGGCGAGTGGACAGATACTGTTCGAAGCGTTTGCGCAGGCTGGCAGGCTTGGGCGGACGTTTGAGGTGTTTCACCATCTGTTCGGCCAGAGCCTCGGCAGAATCAACTTCCTTGAGCAGATTCGAATCCACCAGTTCGCGCCCGGCCCAGGCGAAATTCTTCCAATGGGGGCCCGTACAGGTGGCCACGCCCAGGGACAACGGCTCCAGAAAATTCTGCCCGCCCAGGGGACGCAGGCTGCCCCCCACGAAAGCGGCCTTGGCCAGGCCGTAGGCCGTACCCAATTCGCCGAACACATCCCAGAGAATCACCGTACCCGGCGCCACGGAATCAACTATCTCCGAACGCAGGGTCCATTCCAGACCGGACGAACGAAGCATGGCGGTCCAGGCGGGCACACGTTCCATATGCCGGGGAAACAGACCGATGCTGGTTTTGGGGCGCTCGTTGTGGATCACCTGCAATGCGGCCAGCACATCCTGCTCTTCCTGTTCGCGGATGGAGCCCAGTACGGCAAACGGCGTACGCGGCCCGAGCATTTTTTGCAGAGCGGCTTCGGCTTCCTTGTCTTCTTGCGGTACGCTGACCCGGTCGAACTTGATATTGTTCATTGTCCGGACACGTTCCTCGCCGAACAACAGTCCGAAACGCATGGCGTCCGCTTCGGATATGGCCAGTATCTGCCTGGGAGCCACGGTACGGAAAAACGGGCGCAGAGTCAGGTAACGGGCAAAACTGGACGTACGCATCCGACCGTTGAGCAGCAGCAGAGGGACCGAAGCTTCGGCACAGGCGCAGTACAGCCCCGGCCAGATTTCGGTTTCGAGCACGGCGACCACTTTGGGACGCACACGCTCCAGAGCCCGACGCATCTGCTGGCGCGAATCAAAGGGGAAAAACTCCCTGGTCAATACGAGGTCCGGACGTTTGGCTGTTGCCCAGGCAGCGGCCTTGTCCAGCAGTTCCAGCCCTTGAGCCGTGCAGGTGGTCAGCAGTACGGAACACTTGTCCGTACGCTTGGGCAAGTGCTTGAGTATCTCCCAGGCCAGATACGCCTCTCCGGCCGAGGCGGCATGGAGCCAGATATCCTGCTCGCTGATGGCGCCGCCCCAGCCGAGGCCGGTGTAGGCGGCGGGCACTATGCGCCGGTACGCGCTGTTTCGCAATCGAGGACAACGGGAAAGCAGAGGAATCAACAGACGCCAAGCCGCGTCATACAAAGGCATCAGCCGCGTGTGGGGGAGATTTTTTTGGGAAGGCATTGTACTCGCTGTTGGGGTTTACTTCATGTTCGTTCCATGCCGAGGTCGATCAGCCGTTGAATCAATGCTTCGAAATTCAGGCCATGAACCGCCGCGGACCTGGGCAGCAGGCTCGTGGGAGTCATTCCGGGAAGCGTATTGACCTCGAGCAGATAAAGAGTTCCATTGCTGAGAATGAAATCCGCCCGGCTGCAGCCCTGGAGTCCGAGGGCCCGGTGGGCCTCCAGGCTGAGGCGTTTGAGTTCGTCCGTGACGGCCTGATCCACGGGAGCAGGACAGATCTCATCCGCGCCACCCTGGGCATATTTGCTTTCGTAATCAAAAAAAGTTTCGTTTTTCAGGGGCTTGATCAAGATCGGAGGCAAGGCTTCATCGCCGAGCACCGCGCAGGTCAGCTCGATGCCGCTGACGCTGGTTTCCACCAGCACTTCTCTGTTCTTGGCGAACAACCCGGACAAAATCGCATCCAGGGCTTCCTGATCTTCGGCACGCCCCATGTCCAGGCTGGAACCGCCCACATTGGACTTGGCGAACACCGGAAACGGCAAGGGGCACAGCCAGCCCTCCGCAGGGGGCGTGGGCAAAAAGACCCAGTCCGGAGTGGTCAGTCCGCAATGGCGGAACACCTGTTTGGCCGAAGCCTTGTTCAAAGCCAGAAAAGATCCGGCCGGATCCGGCCCCTGATAAGGGCAGCCTGCACGGTCCAGTATGGCCTGGAGCAAACCGTCTTCTCCTGGCTGGCCATGCAGATTGATGAAAGCGAAATCGCACGTACGGGCAACAGTGAAAAGCGAATCGAACTCGTCCCTGGGGTCAAAGCGGACGACCTCGTGGTTGAGCGCTTGCAGGGCCTTTTCAATCTGGGCAGCGCCCGAAAGCGCCACATCGCGTTCGTTGGACCACCCGCCCGCTATCAGAAGGATTCGCATTTCAGTTCAACTCCAAGTTCTTTTTCCAGTGCCTGCTCAATGGCATAGCCCTGTTGTTCGGATATTCTGATCCGGTTGATGATGTAATCCGTGCTGCCGTAACGCAGGATAAGATCTTCATAGCGCTGCTTCACCGTGACCAGCGTATCGTGCTGCACGCGCTTGTCCCCGTATATGACGGCCATAGGCAAATAATGCTGGCGGACGTTGATCTCCCAGGGCCAGTGAATATGGTGCAGCACGCCGTGGGCAATGAGCGGATTGCCGGTTTCCTCCAGCACCCAGGCTCCTCCCAGATGACCGTGATTTCCACCATGGTGAATGGTATACGGCTTGGCCAGGTCGTGCAACAGGGCCGAGGCCCTGACTTCCGGGATATTCACATGAATGCCCTTCTTCAGGGCACGTTCCGCAAGCCACACCGCCACATGGGCCACCATGCGGCTATGCGCGCGGATATGGTCCGGCATTTCGTATTTGTCCCACAGGGCCACACAGGCCTGTTCATCCGGAATAAGCCCGCGGGATTCGGGCCTGAGCGGACACTCGGGCGGCGGCGTGGCGCACGCAGGCCTGGGCGTGATCTTTTCGTCGGGCACGTATGCTGGATTCGTTGTATTCATGACTTATGCACCTGCGACTTTTACTGCTGTTCGAGGCAATCCGCGGACGGGAAAGACAGTACTGCTCTTTCCTGCGAATTGCACGAAAAAAGACCCGAAAGCGTTTCGCGGCTTTTCAGCTGCTCATTTCAAAATATAAGCGTTTTCAGACCAATGTCACGACACCAAAGCCGACCGGACAGCCGGATCCGAATCAGATCCACAGGTGATCACTCGGTTCCGTAGTGTTCCTCCAGCAGGTCCACCACCCTTGCGGCTCCGCCAAGATGCAGCAACTCGGCTCCGGTTCTGGCGGCGTTTTCCGCAAACGCCTGTTCTTCGATGCATTCGTGCACGTAGACTTCGAGAACTCCGGGCGTAAAATCCTGGGGCTCGATGCGTTTGCCCGCATTGACCTGCACAACGGATTCGGCATTGTAACGTCTTTCAAAAACATTCCCCGGACAGAGCAATTGCGGTACGCCATTGGCCAGCGCGGCCAGCACGCTGTTCTGTCCGCCGTGGTTCACGAACAACGCGGCCTGCGGCAAAAGCTCCCCAAAATCGAAAAATTCCCGGACCTGAACCCGGCCTTCGCTTTTGGGCTTCAACCCCTTGCCGGCCACATACACGTCGTAGGGGCCATCCTTGAAAAGGGTCATGGCCGTGGAAACGGCCTTTTTGGGGCTGATCACGCCGTTGCCCAGGTAAATCAGAACATTATTGCGCCGCTCCTGCCTCAGGCCATGACGCCGGATGCGCGTAAGCGGGCCCACATGAAAAACATTCTCCCCCTTTACGGGCTCCAGGCGTGCGGAACTGGGAATGCAGCGCAAATCAGCCCATTCGAAAATTTCCAGGGCGGACTGGCACTCGGGCAGCTGATTTTCAGCAAGATACGCCCGCAGCTCTTCGCTGTACTCCGGATTGGATGCATAGCCGGCCTGGGCCGGAAAAGAATGTGTGGTGACGACAGGCACGTCGCAGAGCTTTGCCGCCAGAATCGCGGCAAAACGAAATTCGGAGAAAACAACGTCAGGAGCGAACTCCTCGATGGCCTGACGCATGGCGAGCACATCCGCGGCCACGTACTTTTTGCGCAGCATGCCCCCCAGATGCAGCACATGCTCGAAACTCGTCACCTTCCAGCGCCCCTGAAGGCGCCCGCAGCGCATCAGAACGCCCAGAGATGAAGCCAGAAAGGGATGCAACCCGAGCATGGTCGGCACAGGCGCGGCGTATTGCCTGGCCCCTTCCACCAGCTTGAGGTTACCGTCCTTGGCGGCGCATACGCCCAGCGTATGCCCCCGGAGCAGCATGGCGGAAGCCAGCGAAGCCAGGCGCATGGCAGGGCCCGAAGTGGACAAGGGAATCGCGAAAGGGGCAATAAGAATCTTCATGGCTTCTCCATCTGCAGGGACTAGGCGTCATGAAGACATGGCTCGCCGGAACCACGCGCTCCGGCCAGTTTCACCCCCACACCCCTTGACGCCGGTTCCTTTGATAACGGGTAAAGTGCGCGGAATCAACCGGCAGTCTTGCCGAGGTCCATCTTTAACGCTACTTTTACAATGACCGCCGTAAACCGGCGGGAAACGGCCCAGCTCTGATTCGATGATCTTGAAACAAAAGAGAGCTCCATCCATGCCCGAACCTGTTGCATCCCCGTTGTCCGCGGACGCCATCCTGAAATGCGCCGGTACCGATACATCGGCAACCGGCAAAACCCGCCGTGTTCTAGACATGGCCGCAGTAAAACACCTGGCCGCAACGAGCCGCAAGGAACAGCGCGAGATCCAGGGACAGGCCTTGCTCCGGGGCATCGTGCCCAAACGTTATCTGCGCAATTTCGATTCCCTGACCACGGAAGAACAGGCGGGACTGCTCCATACGCGCGTTCTGCTGGTAGGACTGGGCGGACTGGGCGGCACCGTGCTGGAAATCCTGGCCCGTATGGGGGTGGGCACCATCATTGGAGCCGACGGAGACGTATTCGAGGAAAGCAATCTGAACCGCCAGGCCCTGTGTACGGAATCAGTGCTCGGACAGCCCAAAAGCTCCGTGGCCGCGGCCCGTGTCCGCGATCTGAATGCGGACGTGCATTTTGTCGCCGTAAACCGCTACCTGCACAAAGAAGAAATGCGCGACTACTGCGCGCAGGCGGATCTGGTGGTGGATTGCCTGGGGGGACTGGATTTTCGTACAGACCTGCATCAGGCCGCACAGGAGGCGGGATTGCCCCTGGTCAGCGCGGCTGTGGCCGGCTGGTCCGGATTCGTTGGATCGCAGCAGCCCGGCGAGACAGGGCTGGAACATTTTTTTCAGGCAGCGGGATCAGGGGGCGGCGCAGAAGAAACCCTCGGCTGCCCGGCTCCGGGAGTCCGTTTCGCGGCAACGCTGCAAGCCTCCGAAGCATTGCGCATTCTCCTGGCCCGGCAAAACGGCAAGGCCCATCCGGGCCGGATTCTGCTATTCGACCTGGCTGATTTTTATTTTGAAAAAGTGCAGTTTTAAAGCAGCTGATTGCACACCACTGCTGTTGGATATCTCAGGATGCGGCGGGATAATCGCAGAAACTCGGAGGCAGGAGAACCCCTTTGACGCCGCTGACGTGTCCGTCGATTCTGATGGGCCCCAGAATCAGACAGACTTCTTGATTGCTCCCGTCCTCATGCAGCACGCGTACCTTGCATCCAGTACGCCTTTCCGCCTGCGGGGCCATGGCCTTTTTCATCAGCTCCTTGGCCGCCTCATGGGACTCCGGCGCAAGCAGATCCAGCAGACGCGCACTGCCTGCCAGGGCCAGAGGATCACGCCCGAGCTGCTCTATCACCCCGGCGCTGACCAGCAGCAACCGTCCGTCTTCATCCGTCTCGAACACTGTCTGCGGGAAAAAATCCGCCAGTTCCTTGTAACGCCGTTCCTTTTCCCGAAACAGGCGATACAGTTCGAAGCTTTCAATGGCATTGGCGCAGTACTTGAGAATGACCGTGAGCATGGAAAGGACAATCCCGGAAATATTGCGGTCTCCCTTGTGCAGCAGCCCCACGAACATACCCCTGGTACGTGAACTGGTGGAAAGCGCGTGCAGCATGATCCTGTACTTCTTGCTGCTGGAATAAATCATGGTCGGCCTGTTCTCGCGCAGGGCCAGAGCGAAAATGCCGTTGTCGATGAGGATGGAGACCTCTTCCTGAACTTCCGCCTGGTATTCCGGCGGAAGACACATGTTTAGCACGAAGTCCGAGGTTCGTTCGTCGACCAGGTAAAAACTCGTGCAAAGGAACTGCACCACCCCCTGCATGCGCGAAGCCGATTCCAGGAGGATGTCGCCGGGTTCGGTGAGCTTGTTGATGCTGGTCTGAAAATCACCGAGATTGGCGGCCTGCTCCAGAATATCGTAGATGAACCGGGCCTGCTCCTCGAGATGCCTGATACGCAGCTCAAGCTCGTCGTTGGTTCTTGCATCACCGCCTTGTCTATTCATCGGGAATAATAAACCTCATGACTTCATCCAGCTGATATTCGATCTTCTGGGCAAGATGATGAATAGTGTCCGCCGAAAGATCCAATACGGCCCAAAGCGCCTTGGGCAGCGGCGGCACGTACCAGTACCCGCTGCCTTCATAACCAAGGGAATGGGCCATGATGTCGGCAATCTGCATGATCGCGGCATCCCGCTGGTGCGGGCCGACATCCGAGTTGTGAAAATATCCCATGCACCGTTCGAGGGAAACCGGCAATTTCCATCTTTTGACAACCAGACATCCCAGTTCCTGGTGGTCAAAGCCGAAAATCAGCTTTTCCGCTATATGCAGCGGTGTTTCCCTGTCCTTGGCCAGTGCGAACACCCGCTCCGAAAGGCCGGGAACTTCCGCAGAGAGCACCAGGCGTCCGATTTCGTGAATCAGACCTGCAATGAAAAATCGCTCGCAATTGGGAGAGCGGTAATAGCTGGCCAGGGTCCGGGCAGCCACACCGCAGGCTACTCCATGGCGCCAGAACTGCCTGTGGTTGACAATCTCGGGAGTGGCGCAGGAAAAAGCCTCCACTATGGAAATGCCCGCAGCAAGCGTCAGCAACTGGCTCGCCCCGATGATATAGCCCGCGGCGTGGATGGTATCCACGTAGGCCTGCACACCGTAAAACGAGCTGTTCACTATCTGCAAAAGGCGCTCGGACAGGCTTGCATCGGAAACCACAACCTCCACGGCGTCTTTGACGCTTATGCGCGGATCGTTGACGACCTCTACAAGCCGGGGAAACACTTCGGGCAGTTTGCCGCAGCTTATTTCCCGTTGCGCCAGCTCTTCCAACGAGGGCAACCGTTCGAGTGAAAATCGAAACCCGCCCGCATGTTGTTCTTCGGATTGTCCCCCCGTCTCAGGCTCTCCGGTGCTGAGAGCTGCAAACTTGTGCTGTTCCCACAATTCCCGCAGACCACGGGTAATGTCGGCCTCCTGATCATAATCCTTGAATCGGAGTTCGGCCATGATTTTTACACGGGCGCGCAACTCCGTAAGTTTGTCGTTTTCAGCAGGAGGACTGCTTTCGCCGTCGGATTCCTGAATTTCGCAGGCTGTCACCCCCCAGCTTCTCAGTACGCGGATTATATCCGTGGTCAAAAATGTTCCGGCTTCAGCAAGTAGTCGGCCATTTCTATCCCGAGCTTCAGAGGCAAGCACCATGCCCGGCTGAAGGGAAAGAAGTTGAACCTTGGCCATATATGCCCCTTCATTTACTCGACTCGATACGTCACGTCGCAACTAGCGGATTCTATACGAGGATACGAAACGGGCACTCAGGGTTGATCAAAAAAAATCTGCATTTCGGAACGCCATCAACCTGGATTCAGGGACATGGGCAAGCAGTGCCGTCCCCTGTCCGTCCGACTAAAAAAGCAGTACGCCGTTATTTAACACCAATCTGTTTTGATTATGGCATAGCATTTTAAATATGTAAATAGTTTCATCAGGTTGCACCATCGCACCATAACTAAGCATGTCTACATTGCTTTCTTCAGTGCTTTGCGAAATTTTCACCAATAAAACAACTGACTGTCCGGATAGTACGTCCGTGACAACAAATACAACATCTTGTCGACGTTGCCAAACTCACCCTCAATACCAATATTGACACTCTCTTCCGGCATTATCACCCACGGTATTAAAATAGTGTGAACAATGGCATCACGCAACTTTCATGCCATCATTGGCAAACAATCGAGAGAAGCTGAGCGAGAAGGACAGTATCAGCAAGAAGTTAATGCAATGTTACAAACGTATCATATTGTTGTTGCTGTAGCACAAAAATAACAGCAGATTACTCAAAGTAGAAATCATTGAACATTCCGGAACCGTGTAAAACGTAAGGCCGCGAAACGATTCGCCAGATCTTGATGGGAGCGGAAAATACGTAACGCCCCGCTCACGCGTCATTCCGGAAACTCGTTTCCTGCCTCGATCACGTCGATACGTTCGGACATGGGCGCCAGCTGGGCCAGCCGTTTGATCCCCGTCAGCGTCTCCTCGGTGACCACCTGTCCCTTGGCCAGAGCCTTGATCTGCTTGCCGCCATGGGTGATCATGATGTCGCTCATCAGATACATCCCTTTCCGCAGCCCCAGCAGCTTGATCGTTTTGACCTCGTATTTGACATCGTCGCCGAGAATTTCCTCCAGAGCCTGCAACACTCTGAGATCGTACAAATTGGCATGACGTTTCATTCGGGCCAGGCTGTCCTTTTTGGGCGTGTCGTCCTCGCTCAGGCGATCGAAATCCAGAAGCACCTTGAGCATGCGGGCGCCAAGGGGAATCTTGCTGCCCATGACATCGTCATAGGGCGCTCCTGAACCATCATAGCCCTTTTCCTGATAGCGGATAATCTCGGCAATTGGAGCCATGCGCGGAATGTGCGAAATCAGCTCGGATGCCAGTTCCGCATGGCGGTAATAGGTCTGCTTGTCCAGCTCGGACAGCTCCTTTCCTTTGTCGACCTTGGCAATCAGGTTGTCGGGCAGAAAAATGAATCCAAGCAGGCACAGCATGGAGGCCGTTTCCACTTCCCAGGGCTTCGGGTCCTGCATCTTGCGCGAAAGCTTGCGGATATAGGGGCGTATTCGGGAAATCATCCCGTAAATTTCCGGTCTGAGGTTGGAAAGCACATCGGAAAGCAGGCTGACCATGCCTTTCAGCGTATCGCGAAGCAGTTCCTTTTCTGCCGTAACCAGGTGGTACTGGTCCAGCGCTGCCTGCAGAGTCTGGATCAACTGCTGATCCGGACAGGGTTTGGTCAGAAAGCGGAATACGCGCCCTTCGTTGACCGCCGCAATGGAGGCGTCCAGATCCGCATAGCCCGTTAGCATGATCCGTACCGTGTCCTGGTTTATGGAACGTACGTGGGACAGAAACTCGATGCCGTCCATGCCCGGCATCCGGAGATCCGACACCACCACGGCAAATCTGCCCTTTTTCATCATCTCGAGCCCGGCCGTGGGCCCCAGAGCCGTGTCCACCTCAAAACGTTTACGAAGCAGGCGTTTCATGGAATCGAGAATGTTCTTTTCATCGTCGACAAAAAGGATCCGCTCAGTCATCGGCTTTCTCCTCTTCCATTTCCTGCCTGAACTCCTCTTTCCACTCGCCGTACTGCTTCTCCAATCCCAGCCTGGCCAGAAAGTCCTTATCCGGCACGCGCTGGCAATAAGACGGATGGATGACCACAAGCTCATGTTCCATACAGTTGGCCAGATGCACGGCGGTCAGCGGTGAAAAGGAATCATTCCCTACGACAAGCGGTTCATGATGATAGGCTATGGCCTCGACAACGGGTTCCGGCTGGGCCCAAAGGCCCAAAAGAAAGGCTCCGACCTCCGCATGGGATACGCCGAGAACGCCCTTTTCCGCTTCCCAGAGAATGCTGTTCTCCTCTCTGATTTTTACGATAATGCGTTCATAAATCTCGGACAGTTCACTTACCAGTACGAGCTTTCCCACATCATGCAGCAGGCCGGCTATGTAGCTGTTGTCCACCACTTCCCTGGACGCACCGCTCTTTTTAGCGATTTTCTTGGCCAGACTGGCCGTTCGCAGGGAATGTTCCCACAGGAAGCTGAAGTTGATGAACGGACTTGATAGCTTGTCGAAGGTTGAAAATAGTTCCACAGAAAGGATCAACCCCCTGACAATCTCCAACCCCAACAGGGCGACTGCCTGGGGCGGACTGGAAATCCTGTTCACAAAGCCGAAAAACGATGAATTCACCAGACGCAGCAAAGAGGCCGTCATGCCCACATCTCTGGAGATGATCTCCCCGATCTTGGCCATGGAAGTATCTTCCGCATTGATTTCGGCGACAAGCTCCTGATAGCTCGGCGACAGCACCGGCAGACTGTCCAGGGAAGTCAGCACCTCCCGCAGGGAATTGTTGGCCAGCAGACAGCTCAGGCAGCACGAACGCCGCAGCACCTCCACAAGCTTTTCCGTGGAACAAGGTTTGCTCAAAAACTGATGCGCGGGCTTGACGCACTTCATCACGCTATGCATTTCGGAATGGCCCGAAAGAATGATCCGGACAATGTGCGGATAGCGGTCGCGGACCAGGGTAAGAAATGCAGCGCCATCCATGCCCGGCATACGCATGTCGCTCACCACCACGTCGACATGCTCCTGCTCCAGGTAATCCAAAGCCTCGGAAGTGTTCGAATGAAACGCTACGATCCATTCCTCTCGCATGAAATGAAGCATACGCCGCAATCCATCCAGGACATTTTGTTCATCATCCACGAAAAGAATGCTGCATTTCTTAAGCATCATCCCCCTCCTGCTGCTTCCGGATGGGCAATCGAATAATAAAGGTGGTGCCTTCGCCTACCGTGGAAATGAAATCCAGAATGCCGGCATGCTTTTTCACCACTATATTGTAGCAGATGGCCAGCCCCTGACCGGTGCCCTTGCCCACCTGCTTGGTGGTGAAAAAAGGATTGAATACGCGGTCCCTGTTTTCCGGAGGAATGCCGACTCCGGAATCCTTGATGCGTATTTCCACGAATTCTCCCTGCTGACGCGTGGAGATGTCTATGCTTCCGGTATCGCCGCTGTCCCCCACGGCATCACTCACGGCATGGGCCGCATTGACCAGCACATTCAGCAGCACCTGATTGATGTCTCCTGGCGAACATTCGATGAGGGGCAGATCTTCCGGCAGATCCGTGACAATCTGCGAATGGTATTTCCATTCGTTTCTGGAAATGGCGATGGTGTTCTCGATGGCTTTGTTGATGTCCGTCAGCACGGATTCCCCCGTATCCGGATGGGAAAACTGCTTCATGGCCTTGACGATATTGGAAACATGCTCCACGCCTTCCAGAGTCTGTTGCAAGGCCTTGGGCACTTCCTCCCCCAGATATTCGACATCGGCCTTGCGCAGGGCTTCCTTGTACAGGGCACGGCATTGATTGAAATTGAAGCCGGGATCATTTTTACGCATCAGCTCGTCCGCAGTCCGGTACAACTCGAGCAGATCCTCAAATGCATCCTGCAGAAAACGGGCATTGTCCCCGATATACTGGATGGGCGTATTTATCTCATGGGCAATGCCGGCTGCCAGTTCCCCCACGGATTCGAGCTTCTGCGTATAAGTCAGCTGCCGTTCCAGGGCCTTGCGCTCGGAAATATCGATCATGGTCTCCACAATAAGTCTTTTGCCGCTGACCTCCAGCGGCATGATGGTACGCTGCACGGGAAGAATTTCGCCGTTAGGCAGCTCCAGGGTGGTTTCAATATTGCGCAGGGGCTCGGTGAGGCTGTTGCAGGGATGCTGCTTGCCGTCGCTGGAAAGCAGCAGGTTGCATTGCTTGCCGAGTATTTTTTCCTGTTTGTTGCCGAACATACTTTCCGCCACGGAATTGGCCTCGATGATCTTGTGCGATTCCACGTCCACGATAAAAACGGCTGCTTCCATGCCCTCCAGGACACCACTCAGCAGCTGCGCCTGCTCCTGCAGGGCCTGTTCGGCATTTTTGCGGGCGGAGATATCATTGATGAAGGTATCCAGATAACGCGGATTTTCCTCATCATCCTTGACAAGTCTGCAGTTGAGCGAAGCCCAGACCACCTGGCCGTCTTTCCTGAGCATCCTTGTTTCAAAGCCCACAACATGGCCATCCCGCATCAGCCTGCGAATGAATTCATCCCTGTCCTTATCATTCACATAGCATTGTGTGGCAATATCCTGCACTTCAATGACCATTTCCGTGGGAGACGCGTACCCGAACATGCCAGACAAGGCGGGATTCACACGCAAAAAACGTCCTTCCATGGTGGACTGGGCAATGCCTATGGCGGCGTTGGTAAAAATGTCCCGGTAGCGCAATTCCGCCTTCTGCAGAGCCTGCTCCACTCTCTTGTGCGCGGTGATATCCCGAATCACCATGGCATACCCGGTGAGACGACCTTTGGGGTCATACATGGGCAACTGGCAGATCTGCACCCAGTCGTTACTGTGGGGCAGTTGTTTTTCTATGTAGACCGATTCGGGACTGCCGCCCCCCATCAAGGAACAACTTTCCGCAAGCATGTCCTGGAAGCCGGGCAAGTGGCAGAAAGACCTGCCGGAAGCTTTTTGCTCGTCGATGCTGAACATCAGGGATGCAGCCCGATTCGCCTTTTTGATGATCCCTTTGGAATCCAGGATCAGAACCGCATCCGGTATGGTGTCGAAGATTATGGACCATTCATTGCTTTTTTGTTCGGACTTCAGCGTATGAGCACTGGTGGAAGTGAGGACCTCAAAACTCACGGCACGGACTTTTTTCCCTTCCCATTGTATGGGCACAATCATGGCCAGAACCGGCAAAGACGACCCGTCGCGCAGGGTAAAATAATGCTCGCCCCCGGCATGCAGTTCGTTCAAATGCATATCGCATTCGTCTTCCATGTATTGTTGAGCAACGGAGTTGGCATACAGTATCCAGCCTCCGTCATCCACTACGACAAATCCGGCAGCGTGTTTGCTCATGACATCTCCACATAGAAAATGATGTTAGCGTAAAGGAGTGTATACCATAATCGGTATTATTGAAACAGCTCCGATGAAAAAACGAAAAATGATGCACAATCGGGAAATGCCCCGCTGCGCGTAAAAACACTTCCTGTTTTTCCCGCTCTGCCGCAAACATACGCAAGCGCGCTCTCCTGGCCCCCAGCCCTTGACGTCCCTGGGACATCTTGATTATGCCCCTCGTCTTGGTTATATTATTTGACTTGCCGGTGGACCGGCTGATCTTATTACCCTTAGCCGCTCCAAGCCATGAAAATACACTCTCACATTTTGCGTTTTCTGGATTCCCTCGCGCACGTCAGCCGCACCAGGGCTTTTTTGCTGTGCCTGATTCCTCTGGCATTTATCTGCCTGTGCGTGGCGCTGTTCGGCGTGGATATCCTTTTCTGGGACGAATGGGTCATCTGGGCGAAATTGATCCATTCCCTGGAGCAGGGGCATTTCCATCTTTCTTCTCTATGGGCCCAGCAAAACGAACAGCGTAATTTCGCGGCACGGGCCGTGGGGCTGCTGTTCATGTCCAAGTATAAACTGGACCGCATTCCCGAATTCTACTGCATCGTGCTGATTACCTGCATCAGCTTCGGCGCCCTGATTCCCCTGTTCACCAGAACCAAACGCCGCTTCGGCATATCGGGCAGTTACTGGCTTTTCCCTTTTGCGGCCCTGCTGTTGTTTTCCGCCCTGCAATGGCAGGTTTTCACCGTCGGCGTAAACACTTCCATTTCCCTGACCGTATGCTGCGTATTGCTGGGCATCCTGATCGCCGCCCCACTCCATATGACCCCTCTGCGCTTCGCGGCCATCGGATGCGTAGGCCTGCTCGGTTCGTACAATTTCGTCAACGGGCTGTTTTACTGGATACTTCTGCTACCCTTTTTCATCTGGGACCAGTCGGCCAAAAAGCGCCGCCATTTCTGGACAGGTCTGTTTCTGATTCTGGGGCTGCTGGCCTGGGGCGCCTATTTCTACGGATACACCAAACCACAGCAGCATCCTGCCCTTGGCTATGTTCTGGCCCATCCGCTGCAAGCCGTTGCTTTTTTCTTCACCTATCTGGGCGGCCCCTTCAGTTCGGACCAGATTCCCTACCCGATTCCTTTGGCCCTGGGCGCTTTCGGAATGCTGCTCCTGGCCTGGGAACTGGGCTGGTTTGCAAAAAAACGTCCGGCACGGCTCCTCCATCTGCTCCCCTGGCTGGCCGTACTGGCCTTTGCCCTGATGAGCGATGCCGCCACCACCGTGGGCCGCACGGGCATGGGCATTCAATCCCACGCGTTGCAAAGCCGCTATATCGCTTTTTCCAACCTGTTCTGGATCGCCCTGCTGGTCATCCACATGGCCTATCAGGCCGAACGCGGCAAAAATCCGCCCTTGTTCACTCCCAGGCGGCAGCAATACGCTCTGCTCGTTCTGCTGGGGGTCTTCACCGTGTCCACGGTGATGTCCGTACTGGTGTTCTACAACCGGGGCAATCGCTTCCGTGAAACCCGGGACGAACTTTTCAGGCTGCGGGACGATGCCCTGCTGGCCCGCAATTTTCCGGATACGGCCTATCTCAAGAAAATCATTCCCTTGTATTTTACCGGACGCTTGAGCGTTTACAGAGACCTGAAACAGTTCCCGGACTACAGGGCTGTGGAACAATCCGGCGGCGAACTGCTCAAGGCCGAGGTCCTGCCCATGGATCCGGATTCGCGCAGGCCCGCGGGCGTCCTGCTTCAAGGCACGGCACTTGATCCGCAGACCAAGGAACCGCCCGAATACGTGCTGATCGTCAACAACGACACCATCGTCTTTGCCGCCAGGCCCGGGCTGCCTCCCGTATCCGCGCAGGCCAACACCAAGGGCGAGGACAACGCCGGAGACAAATGGTCCGTATTCCTGCCCAGCGACTATTTTCCCGCCCCGGACCAGCCCATCCGGGCCTACGCCCTGCTGCGGGACGGCAAGCACATCGCTCCTTTGCACAGCGACATTCCCGATGGCTTCCGGCCGCCCGAACCGGCGTATCCGGAATTCATCTACAACCAGTACTTCTACAGCGAGTAGCATGCCGGAAACTCTGTTACTGCCTTTTCCGGAAAACTGCCGGACAGCTCTGTTTCTGCGACGGGAAAAGCGATTTACCGTGATTGCGGAAGATCCGCAGACAGGCGAGGAATTCCGGGCGCACACCAACAATACGGGCTCCATGCTCGGTCTGATGCGCCCCGGACAGGAAGTGCTGCTCTCTCCGGCGACCAATCCCAAGCGCAAGCTGCCCTATACGCTCGAACTGGTGAAGCATTGCGGCTTCTGGGTGGGGGTCAACACCTCCACACCCAACAAATGGCTGCAACGCGCCTGGGAGGCCGGCGCCATGCCGGAACTGCGTCAGTATGAGCAGTTCAAACGCGAGGCGGTACGCGGCGACAGCCGGCTGGACGCCATGCTGGACGGTCCGGCGGGCCGGTTATGGGTGGAGTGCAAGAACGTCACAATGTCCGAGGATGAAGTGGCCTTGTTTCCCGACGCCCCTACCGAACGTGGACGCAAGCACCTGCACGAACTGATTCGCGTGGTCGAGGAAGGCGAACGGGCCGCCCTGCTGTTCTGCATCCAACGCCCGGACGCCTGCTGTTTCGGCCCTGCCGACATGATTGATCCGGAATACGCGCAGTGGTTCTACAAGGCCGTGGAAGCCGGCGTGGAAATCTGGCCCTACCAACTGAATATCAGCGAACAAGGCATCGGCCTCGGGCGCCGACTGCCCGTACAGCCGCCCGTCTGAGCACAAAACGCCCTTGTATGAAACCGGGAACTGCACAGCTTCACTTTACCCTGCAGGACCGATGCGATGGCCGTAAAAAGGCGACCAAGCAAATCTCATACGGGAAAAATATGTTGCGTTCGCACATCCTTGAATACTATGAATGGCTGCGAAACTGTCTGGCAAACGCAGATCGCAGGTTCGAGGAAATTGCCTTTCACAGACCGGTTGGAGTGACTGACGGATCAGGTCCGCACTACTCCACATGAAAAAAGAATCAAAATCGTGCTCCACTCCCTGATCAAAAAACAAAACGCCTTTTATTCCATAATCACTTTTTCCTATTGTATTTTTTTCTATTTGTACTCCCTGTTCACGGAGCACAATAATTTTGTTCTATTGGATAGTTGGAAGTATGCAATGTATGCTATCAACTACAATGACTACGGTTTTGTAAAAAGAGGTTTTATCGGAACACTTTTCAAGAATATTTTCGGAACATTTTCTATTCAAGCCGTAAACTGCTTGTTCGCATTACAGTTGCTGCTGGCCATTTTATTGACAATATATTTTCTTCATAAAATCAGGGATAAATTCAATTCCTCAAAAAGCTACCTTGTCTTTTCACTCATAATCCTGCTCTCACCTGCGACTTTTTCCCATTTCGTGTTTGATTTTGGCAGACTGGATCTGACAATAACGCTAGTATTCCTGTTGCAGTTCTATCTTTATAAAAAGAATTTACTTATTATATCATCTATTGTTTCCTGCATCGGAATTTTAACTCATGAAATTTATATTATCATATTCACCTTTCCGCTGCTGATTTTTGTTTTACATGAAAACAACCACCGGAAAGATACGTTCCTATCGCTATTCAAACTAATGACCTTGCCGGCCATAACCACACTTTTATTGTACTGTTTTGGAAAATATGAACCGGGTCTGAATATTTTGGTAGCTCATCTCAATACCGATATTGGTCTGGATTGGAACTATTTTGACTCCGCAAAAGTCTGGACGAGAAGTCTTTCAGACAATATTTCCATGGGAATGGACAATCTGAAAAGCCTGAGAAAACTGTTTTACCTTTTCATGATGTCCTTTTACTTACTAGGTACTTTTCTCTATTTTATCGTTTTATCAGTCAAAAACGGATTCAAAATCTCAATAGTCTACATTACGCCGTTTTTTCCTCTTGTTTTGATTTTTCTGGGAATAGACAACTCACGCTGGTTCAGCTTTTCCAATATCCTGCTCTACATGCTCTTTGTATGGACTATGTTTGAAGAAAAAGGCAAAAAAATCCAGCAGCCTTTTTTGGGCTGCAGCATCTGCATACTTGTTCTCAACCTCGTTCTTGGACCTTACGGAGTGATAGATTCTTTTTTCTGGGCGCAAAAGGGCCTGAACAATTTTCTGTTGTTCATTCATTATCCCTGAGCAAACGTTACATCAGAGGTCCGTGCTGCCGCTTCCCCATAACAGGCATGGGGCATGGACCCATCCTGCCCGCCATATCCTTCCCTCTTCATGACTCTCGCCAGGCATTCGGCATTTTTCACCATCAATGCCCCTTTTTCGGCTCCCCCCTGCCCCAACTCAAGGCCATGACCAACAATTGCGCAACAGACTGATTTTTTCTATAAAATCTCTAGACAAAAAGGCCTGGTTGCCGTAAGTGGTAAGGAGAAAATCCTGCAATGAGCAATCGAGCAACGAGCTATGAGCAACGAACTACTCAGTCTGCGCGAAATCGGCAGGCGTCTGAACATTCCCCCTTCCACTGTGGTCTATTACAAGGACCGCTTTTCTGAATTCATCCCCCCGTACGCGGGCACGGGTCGTCGCAAAAAATATCCATCCGAGGCGCTAACAATTTTCAAGGAGATTCGTTCGATGTTTGAAAATAACTGGTCCGCCGAGCAGATCGAGGAGAATTTGTCCCAGGACTTTTCCCACCTGTTCAAACCGGGCAACAATGGCTCCACCTCTGGAGGACAGGCAGGTAGCGGGGAAAACGACAACCGTCCGGCTCTGGTCAATGAAATCACCACCGTGCTGGACAAGATGTCCGGCGTCCTGGAAAACCAGGCCCTGTTTCGTACGGAAATCGACACATTGCGCGCAGAGGTTACCCAGCTTCGGAAGGACAAGGCCGACCTGGAAGTTTTCTACAAGGACAAAATCGAAGGGTTGGAAAAAGAGCTCGAAGAAATGCAGGCGGAGCGCAACGAACTGATGCGCCAGTTTCTGGAATTCGCCAACAGTCAGCATGACAATCTGACGCAACCGCCCGACACCTTTCTTAAACTGCCTTTGGTCATCAGAACATCCGAAGGCGAGTACCTGGGAGTCGCAGGACGCACCAAACATTTCAATCTCAGCGAATTCATCCGTATCGTCCGCAGCAACACCAGCGCCAGAAAAACGGTTTCCCTGCAATGGCAGCGCCGCAACAAGAGCTGGATACTGACCATATTTACCAATGACCTGGACAACCGCTGCAAGCACGAACATGAGCTGCAGGTTTTCCAGACAGTCACTCCCAACCGCAACAATGTGGTGCAGTTGACCAGCCTGAGCATAGACGGCAATTCCGTACCTGATCCGTTTCTGCTTGTGATTCTGCGCAAGATCAAAGACGGATTTGACGATTAAACGCTATAGTATTGCTTGCAAATTTTAAAAATAATTCGAAAAATTTTTTCAGTTTTTTTTCAACATCAATAATATGCTGTTTTTATAGAATATATCACTATTATTCAATCTAGAAAAATTCTTGATCAAAAATAGCCTTCTGTTGTATATATTTTTCGCAGTAACTGACTGATGATGCATGTTTGTGGAGCAATTTTTGACATAGCCTTTTTCTAGAACGAGGGGGACGGCATGCCACAGGTAGCCGCCAGAATTACATCCAATCATGAAAAATGGCTCAAGGATTTTTTCAAAACCAAGAGCGCAGGCGCTGAATTTATTTTACCTTGGGCTGTTGATACATTTTTTCGGGCCTTGAACACGGTCAAGGGGCAGTTTACACAACCCGAATTGATGACCATTGTCGAAGCGCACAAGGACGTCAAACTGCTGCCGGACCAATCCAGACTGGCCTATCTTCAGTTGCGCGTACAGGATGCCTGTGACCTCGATTTGCTCCACACCAAGCACGGTGCCAGCAAAGACAATCTTGAAGCCAAGCTCAAAAAGCTTGACGATACCCAGGCTGCCGCTCTGATGGTCTGGGCCACTGCCTACTGGGTCAGCAAGGAGCTGGAAAGGACATCGCTGGAAGACTATGTTTCAGCCTGACCCGGCCCTCATATCAAATTCAATGAAAGCCGCATTTCGATGCGGTTTTTTTTATTGACGCGTCCGATTCATGTTCTTTTTTTCACTATCCCTTAAAAAATCTTGACTCCAAATTCTTTTTCCAGTTAATAATTACATAAGCTGATTCAAGAAACAGTAAAAAATGATCTTTTGTCTTTTTTTTACTGAATAGATAATACCTGTCATTATATAGAACAGGTTTCTTGTATCCGTAAATCTGGAATCACAATTTTTTGATGTTCTTCCAGATATGTTTTTCAAGGCGGTATAGCTTGCTGTTGTTTCGCACCCTGACTGTCTGGAAAAGTAAAATACTATTTTACTTGAAAAATACGTATTCTTGCGCTCCAAGTCCTGCAGCTGCACGAAAATGTACTTCCAACTTTTCAGGCTTCCTCCGCTTCTACTCATCCGCCACTCTCCATTTCCGTTGCCCTTTAGATTTATATAATCTTTTTTTGGCATCTATAACAGTTTGCATATGTTTCCAGACTGCATTGTGCAGTCTGTGCGACCAAACACATGTAACAAGGAGAGCGCAAGATGTTTAAGAAGTTCCTGATCGCAGCCATGACAACTGCAGCCGTACTGACCTTGCTTGTCAGCACCGCCTTTGCCGATCCCATTGTGATCAAATTTTCCCATGTCGTGGCCGAAAATACTCCCAAGGGTTTGATGGCCAACAAGTTCAAGGAATGCGTCGAGGCATCCCTGGCCGGCAAGGTTGTTGTCGAGGTCTACCCCAACTCCCAGCTCTTCGGAGACAACGCCGTGCTGGAAGCCATGCTGCTGGGTGACGTACAGATTGCAGCTCCCGCGCTCTCCAAATGCGAATCCTACACCAAGCAGCTCCAGGTATTCGACCTGCCTTTCCTTTTCAAGGACATGAAGGCCGTGGACAAATTCCAGAAAGGTCCTGCAGGGCAGAAGCTGCTGCAGTCCATGTCCTCAAAAGGCATCATCGGTCTGGGGTATCAGCATAACGGGCTGAAACAGCTTTCCGCCAATTCCCCCCTCAAGGTTCCTGCAGACTGCAAAGCAAAGAAATTCAGGATCATGACTTCCGACGTGCTCGCGGCCCAGTTCGACGTTCTGGACGCCATGCCGCTCAAAAAGCCCTTTTCCGAAGTGTTCACCCTGCTCCAGACCAAGGCCATCGACGGCCAGGAAAACACCTGGAGCAACATGTATTCGCAGAAATTTTACGAAGTGCAGCCCTACATCACCGAAACCAACCACGGTCTGCTGGATTACCTGGTGGTGACCTCCGCCGAATTCTGGAACGGCCTCCCGGACGATATCCGTACGCAACTGCAAAAGTGCATGGATGAAGCCCTGGATTTCGGCAATTCCATCTCCCTTGAAAAAAACATGGACGACAAAAAGAAGATCGCCGAATCCGGCAGATCCGAAATCATCGAACTGACGCCTGAAGAGCGCGCCCAGTGGGTGGAAGCCATGAAACCCGTCTGGCAGAAATTCGAAGGCGATATCGGCAAGGATGTCATCGAAGCCGCTGTCGCTTCCAACAACTGATCCGGATCGCAGGCACTCATGAAGTCCTTTATCAACGGGCTGGAGGAAGGAATAATTTCCTTCCTCCTGGCCGCCATGACCCTGTTGGTTTTTGTCGAGGTGGTTCTGCGTTTCGGTTTCGGCACCGGCCTGATGTGGGCCCAGGAAGCCACGCTCTACCTCTCCGCATGGATGGTGCTCTTCGGCATGTCCTACGGCCTCAAGGTGGGCTCCCACCTCGGGGTCGACGCACTGGTCCGCGTAATGCCCTCGGCCACGCGCAGAATCGTCTCCATCCTGGCTGTGCTGCTCTGCCTGATCTACTGCGGACTCTTCCTTTCCGGCTCGTGGGTCTACACGCGCAAGATGTTCAAGCTGGGCATCGAACTGGAAGATATTCCCATACCCAAATGGCTGGCGCACAGCATCCTGCTCATCGGCTTCGCTCTGCTGGCCCTGCGTTTTCTGCAACTGCTCTGGAAGCTGATCACGGGCAAGGCGGATGGTTTCAGCATGACGGATGAAGTCAAGGAAAGCCTCTCCCTGGCGCAAGAGACGCGAACACTCGCGAACAAGGAGCGTTGATCCATGACCACTGCCGCACTCTTCTCCATGCTGTTCGTCTTCATGCTCACAGGCATGCCCATTGCCTGCGCACTGGGTCTGTCCAGCATCACCACCATCCTGATTTTCTCCAACGATTCACTGGCCTCCATCGCCCTGAAACTGTTCGAAGCGGAAAGCGGGCATTATACGCTGCTGGCCATCCCCTTCTTCATTTTCTCGGCAACCTTCCTTTCCACCGGAGGCGTGGCCAACAGGCTGATCCGTTTCGCCATCGACTGCGTCGGACACATCAAGGGCGGACTGGCCATGGCCTCGGTCCTGGCCTGCATGCTCTTTGCCGCGGTTTCCGGATCATCACCGGCAACAGTGGCCGCCATCGGCTCCATTGTCATCGCCGGCATGGTCCGGGCGGGATATCCGGAATCCATGGCCGCCGGGGTGATCACCAACGCCGGAACCCTGGGCATTCTCATTCCGCCTTCCATTGTCATGCTGGTCTATGCTGCCGCCACCGAACAATCCGCGGCCCGGCTGTTCATGGCCGGATTCATTCCGGGCATCATGCTCGGGCTGATGCTGATGCTGGCCATCTACATCGTGGCGCGCATCCGCAATCTGCCGTCCCAACCCTGGCCCGGACTGGCGTCCATCACAACGTCCGCGATAAAAGCCTCGGGCGGCCTGCTGCTCATCGTCATCGTGCTGGGCTCCATATACGGGGGTATTGCCAGTCCCACGGAGGCCGCGGCCGTCTCCGCGGTGTACGCCTATTTCATCGCGGTGTTCATCTACCGCGACATGGGGCCGCTCAAAAACATCCCCTGGCGCCACACCAACGAAAGCACGGGTGCTAGCCTCGTACGCAATCTCTCCCAAATGGCCCTGGCCCTGCCCAAAAGCATGGTGCATCGGGAAATCCGCAAAGTGGCCCTGGACTCCGCCAAGGTCAGCATCATGCTGCTGTTCATCATCGGCAACGCCATGCTCTTTGCCCATGTGCTCACAACCGAACGAATTCCGCACGAAATAGCCGCACTGATCACCCAATGGGGACTGCCCGCCTGGGGTTTTCTCATCGTGGTCAACATCCTGCTGCTCATCGCCGGAAACTTCATGGAGCCCTCGGCCATTCTGCTGATCATGGCGCCCATTCTGCTGCCCATCGCGCTGCAGTTGGGCATCGATCCCATCCACCTGGGCGTCATCATGGTGGTCAACATGGAAATCGGCATGATCACTCCCCCGGTGGGGCTCAACCTCTTTGTCACCGCGGGCATCACCGGACACAGCATCACCTGGGTGCTGCGCGCGGCCCTACCCTGGCTGCTGATCATGCTGACCTTTCTGGTCTTCATCACCTATATCCCGCAGATCTCCATGTTCCTGCCGGAATACATCGATTTTCTGAAGGGATACAAATAGACAACGGCACCCGCTGCCTTCAGAAACACTCGTACAAAAAGGGGAAAGAGCTCGCCTTTCCCCTTTCAAGCACAGGAAACAGCGGCAAGCCAAAACAATCGGACCAGCCCAGCCAGTTTTTTCTTTACGGGGTCAAAAACTGTTGTTGATTGACGGAAATGCCATCTGCTGGTCATGGTCCGCGTCTTTCAGTATTCACAGGGCAGTATTTTCCATACCAGCAGAGCCATACATTCTCATTCTATAGAGTTTTATCCGAATATGGCACAGAATATACTAAGCACTACAGTGTGGATTTGCTCCAGATGCATAACACCACACTTCTTTACTTCGATTCAACAAAATGAAGGTCATTTGCATTGGACATCAAAATACAAATGGCTGCGTGAATTGCACTTTCCGATGTTCTGCGGCATTGCGGTCGGCAGTACATTTTTTATCGTGATTGCTCATTGCTATGCTGCTGATCAGCGCATAAAATGGTAAATTAGCATGCACAGGTGTATACGTAACGGCATGCCTTTGGCGGGTACAGCGGCAAAAGCCATGATAGCGGGCTGTTGCGTATTTTTCTTCCCACCAATATTTTCAAAAAGTTGCAAATAGTATAAAAAACGAGTATTCGCTATCCGACATTGGGCATACCCGCTGGAAAACAGATATGAAAATTGATCCTAAAAAAATCATTCGCAAATCCGGCAAGCAACTTGATGCCAATGTGGGGGATGACTGTCTCATCGAACTGCAGGGGGTGGGAGGCAAATTCCGTTCGCTTATCCTTGGGTGGGAACTGGGCAAGTATTTTATGCTCAAGCTTCCGGCCAAACTGGACATGCGGGATTTTCTTTATACCGGCAAACTGGTCATAGTCCGCTACCTCAATGACGAAGGACAGATCTCCGGATTTGAATCAGCCATTCAAACCGCTGTCTACGCCCCACAGCGCATTCTGTTCCTGGATTATCCGAAAACCATAGAAACCATCAGCCTGCGTCAGGAAGAGCGGGTGGATTGTTTCGTTCCCGGCATGATCTACTACGCGGACTATGAATTGAGCGGACATGTTATCAACATCTCCAAAAGCGGCTGCAAGTTTTCCATTGGGGACGGCGACATTCCGCGCGCCAAAGTTCTCAAAGAAGAGGAAGTCGTGCTGGTGATGTTCAGTATGCTCAATTCCGACCTGAATTTTTCACTGTTCGGTACGCTTAAGAAAAAGATTCCTGGAGACAACAGGCTGCAATGGGGCATCGAATTCAAGGAAGTTCCCGAAGACGCCCTGGATGAAATTGAAAACTACGTAAATGAAGTCAAAAGACACTTTGGTCTGGACCTGGATTAAACATCTCCCCCCTTCCCTGCCTTCTTTTTTCCCCGACTACAGCATCATGATCATGCTTCCACATAGTGCGAGAAAAATATTCGCAAAGGTATAGGCTCCGGCATAGCCCAGGGCCGGCAACGAACTCCCGGCCTGTTGAGTGACCACATTCAGGGCGGGCGTATTGGTCATGGCCCCTGTCATGGCGCCCAGAAGCTGCGCGTAATTGAAATGCAGCACATGGCGGCCGAACAAAAAGCCCACGCCCATGGGCACCATCCCGACCAGCAGGGCTCCGAGCAGCATCCAGCCGCCCACCCGGCTCAATGCTTCAAAGATGTCGTTCCCGGCGTTGAGGCCGATGCTGGCCATGAAGAACAGCAATCCGAGCTCCATGATGATCCAGCGCGCCGCGGGAGGCACGCGGCCGAAAGTGGGATGCACCGAACGCAGGAAGCCCACAAGAATGCCCGCCACCAGCAGCCCGCCCGACATGCCGAGCCCCAGGGTCAGCGCGCCCACCTTGATGGTGATCTTGCCAAGCAGGACACCCGCGGCAATGCCGAAGGCAAAGGTCAACAGGTCGGTCTTGACGATATCGCGCTCCGCATGCCCGAAGCGCTTGATCAGGGAATCCAGACGGTTCTTCAAACCCGTGACCTTGATCACATCGCCTTTTTCCAGAACTATGTCCGAATTCACCGGCAACTCTATCTGCGCGCGTACGATTTTGGTGATAAAGCAGCCGTACCTGGCCAGTGTATGCAGTTCGCCGATACGCTTTCCTGCGGTTTCCGCCGAGCTGATGACCACGGTGGCGCTTTGGATGCTCGCCCGCAGGAGTTCGCGGTCAAAAATGCCGGGGCCAATGAGAGTCGTCAATTTTTCCAGATTTTCAATACTGCCGGCCACCGAGATCCGGTCGTTATCCTGCAGCTGCGTATGGGCATCCGGCTGAATAATCTCGTTGCCGCGCTTGATTTCCTGCACAACGCAACCGGTCGAACGCCGCAGATCCAAATCCTCCAGCGTCTTGCCCAGGATATCCGGATTGGAAACCTGAAAAGCCCGGATGCGCAGTTGCTGATACTCCTCGATGGAGTCGTCCTCGCTGTCATCCTTGAGGCGTTTTTCCTCGCTCAGCTTCTGGCATTCGGTTTTCAGATCGAATTTGAAAATAACGGGAATGGCCCGTACCATCAGGGTGATGCCCACCAGGCTGATGATATACGTCAAGGCATAGCCGATGCTGATATCATTGCTGATGTTGGCCAGGGATTCCGTCCCGGAAACCTGCACCAGACCGCTGGCAACAGCATCCTGCGCTGCCGCGAGGGTCGGCGTACTGGACAGGGATCCGGCCAGTAAACCGGCGGAGAGACCATTGGAAAAGCCCACAAGCTTGGCATAGCCCAGGGCAGTTCCCGTGGCGCAGAGAGCCACAAGCAAAGAAAGGCAGATGTATTTGAGGCCGTCTTCCAGAAACACGCTGAAAAAGCGCGGTCCGGCCTGAAAACCCACGGAATACATGAACAGGATAAAACCGATGTCGTTGACTCCCCTGGGGCCGGTCAAGCCGAAATGGCCGAATACCAGCCCGGCCAGCAGCACGCCTGCAGTGGGGCCGAGACGTACGCCCTTGACCCCGATCCGGCCCAACAGGTAGCCGAATCCCAGGACAAGGAAAAAAACAAGTGCGGGGGTTGTCTGGAGCAGCTGGTAAAGGTCTATCTGCATGGTCGCTTCTGTTTATCCCGTGAGTAAAAGTGATCGATGCAGAATTGTTTTCTGCGCCGTGTCATAAGCAAGGCCGTGTCATTGACGGAGCCGTTGGCAAATGTCTCGGGGGCGGCCGTTACTCATTAACCGCTCTCCTTCCGACATACGCTACGCGTTATCACCTTTGCCCCGTTCATGGGCAAGAGACTTCTGGTAGGCTTTCCACCCCGGACACCAGCCCGTATGCCAGTGCCAAAGTTTGTAAAACAGGGAATCCGGCCTTTTTTCGGCAATCCGGCGCAAAGGACATTTTTTACAAAAAGAGATCATGATACATTCTCGCTTGTGCCATACGCGCCTGACGCTTTTGCATGTCCATGCAACTCAACTCCACGAAAAAGTGCAGACGACTGTATGACATTCGTTTGCTGTTTATCGCCATCCTGATCTGCAATGCACTACCCTTTTTCAAAAAAATTTGACGAAGCCTTGTAATCCTTTGCCGGAACCGTTAAAATTATTTCAACTGTCAAGTGTATGGTCATAGCGAACAATCACAGCCACAGGCGGCATGCGCAGTGTCGTCCTGCCATGGCAGTAGTGCGGCTCCAACAACAATAAAGGCTTCAGCAAATTCCTGTGGTCTTTTATGATTACCTCCCGTGACACAAATCCGGAAGAGGTCGGCGTGGACCTTCCCTGTTCTGGCAACAGGCCTTTTCAAAAAGATTACACAGAGTACATAACGAAAGTGCAATGCTGTCAAGTAAAGTAGTATGTCAACATATCTAGACTTTTTTATTGCCAAGCAACCCATATTCGACCAGAAAAAAAATGTTTTGGGCTACGAGCTCTTTTTCAGAGACAGTCTTTCAGCACAACAGGCGGTTTTTTCCAGCCAGGGAGATGCTAGCATGCAGGTTGCAGCAGGTACGTTCGTCTGCCTGAATGAACTGCTGCAAAAAAACAAGAAGCTCATGATAAACTTTACCTCGGACCTTATCCTGGACAATGTGCCCTATGCTCTGCCTCCGGAGCAGACCATTGTGGAGGTCGACGGGCGCGATCCATTGCAGCCTGAGGTTATAGAAGCGCTCAAGGCTCTCAAAAGGGACGGCTACAGCATTGCCCTCGATGATTTTGAGGGGAAAAAACACGCCATTCCTCTTATCCAGCTTTGCGACATCATCAAGGTGGACACACTGGATCGTTCCATGGACTGGCTGCAAAAAGTGGTTTCCGTGCTGCAAAAGGCCAATGTCCAGCTCATGGCCAAACGCATTGAAACCCATGAAGTTTTCACAAATGTTACCTCCATGGGCTTCAGCATGTTTCAAGGGTTCTTCTTTCAACGCCCGGAAAACATCACGGGCAGAAAGCTGAATTCCAATGAAATGATGCGGCTGAAACTGATCAAGATGATCGAAAGTGAATCCGCTGAGGTGGACAAACTGGCGGAAACAATCCAGTCGGACGTATCCATCAGTTACAGGCTCTTGAAATTCCTGAACTCTCCAGCATTCGGTTTCAGCAAGGAAATCGATTCTGTCAGACATGCCATTACGCTGCTGGGCTGGAAGCAGCTCAAAAGCTGGTTGCGCGTAATCATCATGACCGACATGATCCAGCCGGGAAAGACCCGCGAACTTTCCCATTCGGCGTTATTGCGCGGCAAGCTTCTGGAAACCATCGCCGAAAACCATGCTAAAAGCGAGATGCAGGGTGCGCTGTTTCTGATGGGCTTGTTTTCTCTGCTGGATTCCATGCTCGACATCCCCATGCAGGACATCCTGGAAGAACTGCCTCTGGCAGCCCCCATCAAGCAGGCGCTTCTGGGACAGCCGGGCACTTTCCGGTCCTGGCTGGAACTCAGCATCTGTTTTGAAAATGCCGACTGGGAAAAGCTGGACAGCCTGATGCAGGAACTCGCTCTCAACCCCGGACAGGTGGCCATGAGCTATCATCAATCCCTGGAGTGGACGGAGTCCTATTTTGAAAAAGCCAACTGATACTCCGGCATCCCATACGCAGGTCACAGCACCTGGCGAGCGCGCGTCTGACAACAAGGACAGTGCTTTTGCAGCCGCTTTTCAAGGCGCCGGCATAGCAATGGAGGCCCTGAAATCCCTCAAAGTCCTCTATGTGGAGGACGACAAATGTACGATGGATACCGTCAGGGAAATTCTCAAGAATCGCGTGGGCGAACTCCACACGGCCGTCAACGGGCAGGAAGGCCTGCTCTCCTTTGTCAAATACAAACCCGACGTGGTGGTTACGGACATTCTGATGCCCAAGATGGATGGCTTGCAGATGTGCAAGAACATCCGCGCCATCCAGCATGATACGCCCCTGATCATCACCACCTGCATGGATGACGCCCGTTTCCTGCAGCAGGCCCTCGAACTGGGGGTGAGCTCCTATGTGGTCAAGCCTATTTTTCCCAAAATGCTCTACGCGGCCCTGGCCAAAATCGCCGAGGATCTCCAAAAACAGCACGAGCTTGTGGAACAGAAACGGCTGAACGAACTCCTGCTGAACAGCCTGCCCTACCCGGCCATGCTGCTGAACAGAGACAGCCGCGAAGTGCTTTCCGTCAACAGGTTCGCCGCCGAACTGGGCATTTCCGTGGGAGACAGCCTGAACGCATCTTTTTTTCTGGACCACTTTCCCGTGCTCATCGAAGCCCTGGCCCATGGTTTTCCCCAAAACCAGGACATGGTCAATCGACTCAAGGAAATTCAGGCACTTGGCCGCACCTGGAAGCTGACCCTGGATCTGGTCACGGACAGCACCGTGCTTTTTTTCGCTGTGGACATCTCCGAGCGCAAAGCCCTGGAGGTCAGGCTGCATAAACTCGCCACCACGGACGACCTCACCGGACTCTACAACCGGCGGCAGTTCATGGAGCTGGCCCATCGCGAATTTTCACGCGCCAAACGGTATAACGTATCTTTGTCTCTGATCATGTTCGACGTGGACAACTTCAAGCGGATCAACGATCAGTACGGACACAGCGCCGGGGATGAGGCTCTGCAATCCCTGGCCAAGACGAGCCGCGAAAGTCTCCGCAACTTCGACATCCTGGGCCGTCTGGGCGGCGAGGAATTCGCCGTGGTGCTCCCCGAATGCAACGAACATACAGCGATGCTCGTGGCGGAGCGCTTGCGCAAGGCCATCGAAGGACAACGCATCCGCACCCCGCAGGGTGACATAGGCATGACGGCCAGCCTGGGCATCTGCGCTTGCGATCGCGTCGACGTCCAGTCAGTGGACGACATGATGCGCATCGCGGACAAGGGATTGTACACGGCCAAGAAAAAAGGCCGCAATCGGGTGGAAACTCTCGCCTGCGAAGCCGTCTCCGACTAGGCCTGCGGCAGGTCAGTCCTGTCCGTGTCCTGCGTGTCCACTGTTTCAGCCAGTTCCCGCAGCCTTTCCTGCAGATTCCATTCGATGACCAGAGACTCCACCGCTGGAGGCAGCAACGCCCCCACGGGTTCGCCCGCTGCTATGAGACGGCGTACGTCGGTTCCCTGAATAGCCTTTTCCGTTTCCGGTCGTTCCCAAAGCACCACGGTCCGCAGTCCAATGGATTGCAAACGCTCTTGTTTGCGACGTCCCCAGGCGTCATAGATGGTCAGAAAAAACGTCGCATTCAGCGGTACGTAATACTTGAACAGCTCCGGCATGTTGATGGGCAGCGGTGTGACCAGAAACTCCGTATGCAGTAAACCGGCCTCCAGCAGGGTGGCCTCCACCATGAGCATGCGCTCGTAGTAGCTCAAGGGATTGGCCAGGGCCGACGAACGGTTGCGGTCCGCGGAGTCCTCCCGAGTCAGGGTGGGGTCCGGATTGGTTATGCCCACCACCAGACGTCGGCACTGGGCCTTGGCCGCCAGAATGTATTTCAAATGATCCCTGTGAAACACCTGGAAACGCCCATGAGCCACCCCAACCAACGCGCTGTTCTCTGTCTGCCGATTCAACATGACCTCATTGTCGGGCTAAAGTACGAAAGGTTTGTATGCGCCCGGCCAGAAAAAGGCCGGAGCGGAAACTTCACGAATGCTCTGCAGCCTTGCGCAATCCAGGCAATTGACCAGCATCTGTATCAGCTCCTGCCCTCTGAGGCAGCCCAAAGCCCCCCCGGCGGCAGCGACTTCATCGAAGCGGTCCACGTTGTCCCTCCGTACGTTGGGTCCGGAGAAAAGCACGGGCACCCACTCGCCAGAATGGATCAAAGGACCTGAACTGGGCGTCGAATGATCCGCCGTGACCACCACCAGCACATCCGGATCCGCCACCAGAGGTTCGATGGCCTGGGCAATTCCCGCATCCAGGGCTTCGATCACCTCTTTTTTGGTTTGCGGATTCTTGGTGTGCGCGGCCTTGTCCGGCGCTTTGGTGTGCACAAAAACAAAATCCTGCACAGCCAGAAGTTCGCGGGCTATGTGCAGCCTCCGGGTCAGATCCGCGCCGGGGTCTCCGCTGTCCGGTACGCTGCTGTAGCTCATGCCCAGGTGGCGGGCCATACCCGCATAAAGGGTTCCGCTGCCCACGAACGTACTCTGCAAGCCCCAGCGTTCGTGCATGGGGGGAACCTCCACGAAACGCCCCGGCCGCTGCGTCACGAGCGCGTTGATTATGGGCTGGTTATCCAGAATGCGCGCGGAATTGAGGGGATGCGAACTCAATACGGTGTAGGCGTTGCGCAAAAACAAATACAACGCCCGAACCGTACGCATGGTCGAAGAATCGTTCTCCCAGCCGCGCAACGCGCGCAGCGCCGCCAAAGGACGCCCTTCGAGCATGGTGTTGGTGTCCGTAAAAAAGGTCGACGCGCCCCCTTCCACCACAATGACGCCGAAAATGCCCGCGCCGCGATGAAAGCGCACACGCAAGCCCTCGTGACGGAATTCAGACAAGGCCTCGGCCAGCGCAGCCGCGCCGGCTTCGTCAATTTCCGGACAATCCTTGACGGAAAACAGCACATTTTCGCGATTTTCCACACAGCTCAAATGCGCCAGCATGGCCACATCCTGAGGAGCGAGACGCAATCCCTGCCCCAGAGCCTCCAGGTAGCCGCGCCCGGGAAACGCTTCCGGCGGATAGCCGAAAACACCGTAATGGGCGCTTTCGCTGGGCATGGGAATACCTGGAGAAGTGCTGTGATACAGGCCGCACCCGCCCGTGCGGGCCAGGTTGTCTAGGCAGGGAGTACGCGCTGCCTGGAGAGGAGTCTGGTTGCCGAGCAGCTCGTAACTGCGGTCCGCAAGCCCGTCCAACAGAATCAGAACACATTTTTTACCGTTCATATAGAGGAACTCGATGGATGACAGGTTATGTATTGTGATTAAATATTGGCCCCAAATTCTCCGAAGGCGTATTATGGTTCAATGTTAATAGATCTTCATGTCCATACGACCTTTTCCCCCTGCAGCAATCTCTCCTTGGAGACCATGCTCCGGACAGCCCGTGCGACAGGCCTTGATGGCGTATGTATCACGGATCATGATACTATGGAAAGTGCCCGCTTCATCCAGGAAGGCCTGCAACCGGACGGCCTGCTGGTGATCATCGGCATGGAATACGCCACTCCCCAGGGGGATTTTCTGATTTTCGGTCCTTTTAACCGCCTCGTGCCCGGTCTGCAGGCCAGAGAAATGCTGCCCATCGTGAACGCCCAGGGCGGTGTGGCCATTGCCGCGCACCCTTTCAGAAGCTGGCGTCCCCTGGAAGTTTCCGCCCTGAACTGGGGAGCGCACGCCATCGAACGCTACAACGGACGCAACAATTTTGATGAAAACGAACAGGCGGAAGATCTGATCGAAGAATGGGGCCTTACCGCCACCGGCGGCAGCGATGCCCACAGCCGGGAGGAACTCGGCCGGGTTCCCACGCGTTTTTTCGACCCCATCAACAACAGCGCGGACCTCATCCAGGCCATCCGTCTCGGAAAATGCGAACCCCACATGCCCAGCATACGCCGCACCATTCCCGAATGCTGCACCCTGCCCAGCTACTGACCGCCAAAGAGTATTTCCAAAAACGTCTTCAAAAAACCCTTCCACACTTTGACGCCCGAATAGCAATAAATTACCATCCCTCCTTTGCAGTCAAACATTGCCTTTTCAACATGCATGAGCAAAACGCCAGGAGAGATCATGGCAGATTATCTCAATTGGGACATGACGTCCTTTTTCCCCGAATTCAACGGCCCCGAGTATCTTGCGCACATTGACGCCCTCAAGGAGGGCATCGCTGCACTCGGCAAGAAAGCCCAGGACCTCGGCCCCATCACCCAGGAAAACATCGAAGGGTGGGTGGAGCTCTTTCTGCTCGACGAACGCGTCATGGCGGATTATTCGCACCTGGCCTGCTACGTGGTCTGCCTGAGTTCGGCCGATGCGGCCAACGAAAGTTACGGCCAGGCAGACGCCATGCTCTCCCAGATCGGAGCGACTTTTTCCTCGGCCATGGCCCCTGTCATGTCCGCCCTGCGCGACGTATCGGACGAAATTTTCGAAGAACTGCTGTCTTCCAAGCCCCTGGCCGGGGCAGGATACGCCATCGGACGCCTGCGGGACGAAGCTTCCCGGACCATGGATCCGGAGCTGGAAATCCTGGCCGCGGAACTGGGCGTAGACGGCATCAGCGCCTGGGGACGTCTGTACGATACGCTCAGCGGTCAGATCACCTTTGAAATGCCTGATCCGGATACCGGCGGGAGCAAACGCGTTCCCATGGCCCAGCGCCGGGCCATGCTGGAAGACCCGGACCCGGAAATCCGCCGCAACGCCCTGGTCAACGGCAACGCTGCCTGGGAGCAATATCAGGAGGTCACCGCGGCCAGCCTGAACGCCATTGCGGGCACACGTCTGACTTTGAACAAGCGGCGTGGCATGAAGGATTTTCTGGAAGAGCCTCTTTTTGACGCGGCCGTCGAACCACAAACCCTGGATGCCATGTGGCAGGTGGTGGCCGATAACCGGGAAGTGGCCTGGAATTATTTGCGGCAGAAAGCACGCTGCCTGAAACAGCCCACTCTGGGATTTCAGGATCTCGCCTGCCCCCTGCCCTTTTTGAAAAGCAAGCGCTACTCCTGGGACGAAGGCGTGGAACTGATGCTCGGCGCCTTTCAGGACGCCTATCCGCCTCTGGCCGAGTTTGCCAGCAGCATGTTGGAGACCAAACGGGTGGAGTCTGAAAAAAGAGCCGGCAAACGCCCCGGCGCCTTTTGCACCACCTCCCTCAAGTCACGGGAATCACGCGTATTCATGAGCTTCGGAGGCGGCATCGGCGATGTCCAGACCCTGGCCCATGAACTGGGACACGCCTACCACGGCTTTCTGCTGCGGAACAAACGGAGCTTTGCCTCGCGCTACCCCATGACACTGGCTGAAACCGCTTCCACTTTTGCGGAACGGCTCCTGCAGGACGCCATCCTCAACGATCCGCGTACCAGCCTGGAAGAGCGCTGCTCGCTGCTGACCGCCCGTTGCAACGACGCGGCCACCTTCATGTGCGATATCCGCATGCGCTTTTTGTTCGAAAAGGCCTTTTATACGGAGCGCCAGCAAGGCGCGCTTTCCGTGAGCCGCTGCAAGGAGCTGATGCTCGAAGCGCAGCGTACGTCCTTTGGCGACACCCTGGACGCTGATCAGCTGGATCCCATGTTCTGGGCTTCCAAACTGCATTTTTACATCACCGGGGTCGCTTTCTACAACTTCCCCTACACCTTCGGCTATTTGCTGAGCCTGAGCCTGTGCGAACGCATTCGCTCCAATCCCAAGGAATTTCTGCCCAAGTACGAGGCGTTCCTGCGCCTGAGCGGAAGCGACACCGCGGAAAACGTCGCCGGTACAGCCCTGGGGCTGGAACTGCGTACGCAGGCATTCTGGCAGAAAGCCATTGATCTCATCGCCGTGGACATCAAGAACCTGTCCGCAGCGCTGCAGGAACTGGGAGTGGAGTAGCGCGAAGATGCAGATAGCCTTATACGAACCGGAAATTCCGCCCAATACCGGGAACATCGCGCGTCTGTGCGCGGCCACGGAAACGCCCCTGCATCTGATCGAACCGCTGGGTTTTTCCATTGACGACAAACATCTCAAACGTGCCGGGCTGGATTACTGGCCCCACGTACAACTGCGCGTCTGGCCTGGCTGGGAAAGCTTTCTGGCAGGCGTGACCAAGGGCGAACTGGGGCCCGACGTACGCCTGGTGCCCACCAGCAGCAAGCGCGGTGTCTCCTTCGACACCTACGGATACCAGCCCTCGGACGTGCTGCTGCTGGGGCCGGAAACGCGCGGACTGCCGTCCCATGTCTACAAGCACTGCGCCCAGGGCGTACGGATTCCCATCTGGGGACATGTCCGCAGCCTCAACCTGAGCACTTCGGCCGGCATTCTGCTGTACGATGCCTTGCGTCAGTTAAATGGATTGAAAAACAAGGAAATATGAAAAAAGCGAACCATGCCTGGAGATTTTTCCGTCTCCAGGCATGGTTGCATTGAAAGCTGGATTATACGGGACGAATGGTCAGTACAGGGACCGGGGACTTCTTGACGATGGACTCGGCCACCGATCCGAACAGCACCAGATTGATGCCCCGCCGTCCGTGCGTGCCCATGACCACCATATCGGCATCTTCGGTTTTGATGGATTTGAGAATCTCCTCCGGCGCATAGCCGACCTTGATCTTTCCCACTGCTTTGACATCATGGAAGTATTTTTCCACGCAGGCTTCCATCTTTTCCTTGGCGCCCGCAACAATGGAATCGACGACCTTGGCCAGGTCCTCCTGGGCAACGTACAATTCCGCATAACGGTTCATTCGCGGAGCTACAAACAATACGACAACTTCCGCTCCAATCTTGGACGCCAGTTCGTAACAATACGTGGCGACCTTGTCGGTGGCTTCCGAGAAATCGATGGGACAAAGAATTTTTTTGATCTGTGGCATATTCGCTCTCCTTTCAAGTGCCTGTTGCAGCACACTGCACCGCTCTGTTTAGTACGTTATTACAACATACTAAAGCATGCTTACACCAGGAGCAAGGAGAAAGAAACCAGATAAAAGGCTCGGGCCGCCGAACAATCCGTCTGCGGCGGCCCGTTTCGTACATGACAGGCGTAAAGCCTGCCCGACCTGGTTAACCGGAACCGTGCTTATCCAGCTCGCACCGGCTCAGTTCGGCTTCCATGCTGGCAGGGTATTTGTTGAGAATCATCTGCAGGACCGCAGTGGCCTTGGCCTGATCCTTCAGGCCGGCAAAGGCCTTGGCCCTGTAATACGAAGCGCTGGCGTGTTTCTCGCCTTCGGGAGTGTTTTCCAGGTAAAAATCCAGCAGTCCCAGCCCCATCTCGTACTCACCGGCCTGCACGTAGGCCACGCCTCCCTGATACGCGGCATCAATGCCGTTGGTGTCCTGGTAGACCCAGCCCAGCAGCAAGGGGATAAAAACCAGCAGAAACAAAACAGACTTTACCGGACGCCAATGAACGTGTTGTACCCTCATACCCACACACCTCCTGGAGTAAGTTTGTGCACCGCAAACCGACTTCTTCGTTCATTACCGCGCCCGACGACCCGGAAAAGAACACAAAAAGACAGCAGACCCCGGCGTTCCCCCGGTCCGGCCCCAGGCCCGGCGAAATACGCGCCACACTATTCGAAGCAACGCCATGCGCAGTACGCAAAACGTTTTTCGCAAAGCTTATGCAGTGTGCATGTGGAACATCACAGAAAAAATCGACAAATGAATTCAGGAAGGTAAACAGCATCCGCAACGGAGAGAACAAGCGTTTACTTGGCAGGAAGACGTCTTTCCACCAGCGATCCCGAAGTGATCCGGGACGCCGGCTCCTGCCCAAGAAACGCAAAGCGGTCCGCACAACACTCTCCCAGCCGTCCGGCGGTTGTTTTTTATAAAGGTAAACTATTTTACACGCATCTCACTTTTTTTGCAGTATTGTTCAAAAAATCACATATATTTTTTGCAAGAATTTATTGTATTAAAACAGGTGGTTTCAATCGCTGGGAAAAATTGTGAAAATCAGAAAGGATTGAGACAGACGTATTCGCCCAGACGGGCCACCACAGTGGACAGCACTTTGTCGGCATCTTCGGCTGAAAGTCTGCATGCGCCCACCTGGGCGTGGCCGCCTCCCCCGAAGTCCGCCATGAGCCTGCCGATGTTGACCTCGCAGGTTCGGTTGAAAATGCTGCGGCCCACGGAGAGCGAACACATGTTTTTGCCTTCCATGTACCTGAGCTGAACGCTCACATTGCATTCGGGAAACAGCAGATAAGGCAAAAAGCGGTTGCCCGCCGGGACCTGGTTGGCCTGGCGCAGATCAATAACCAGTACGCGGCCGCACAAGCGCGCGTGATAACGCAGAACCGATTCGTATTCTCGGGTGTCCTTTCTGTAATGGGCTATGCGCCGCTGCATTTCCGGCAGTTGCAAAATGTCCTCCACCGGGAGGGTCTGGCACATATCGATCAGGTCCCGGTACAGGTCGCCCTCCTCCGCCAACGGCAGGGTCAGCCCCGTACGCGGATCCAGCAACAACCCCAGGAATATCCAGCCCTGCGGATCACGAATATCCTGTTCGGAAAGCATGGCGCTGTCCACCTTGTCCGCGGCTTCCAGCAATTCCGCAAGGGCCGGTGGGAAAAAGGATTCACCTCCGTAATAATCCCAGATAACATGGGCGGCGCTGGGAAGAATGAAAATGGCGGCCTCTTTGCCATCCAGTTGAATGGCTCCACTGCGTACGCGTTCCAATTCGCTTAAATGATGGTCGAACCAACCGCCGGTTCCTTCCACGTAGGGCAAATTGGCCAGAATATCGTTGGATCCGATATCCACCACCCCGTCCTTGATTTCCTGCGGATGGGTGAAAACAAAATGATCTGCTTTGCCGGCCTGGGCCAGCAACACCGCGCACACGAGTCCGTCAAAATCTGCTCTGGTAACAAGGCGCATTGCATTCTCCCGAAAACAGTTTCCAGCTTTTTTACAGATTACCCAATTTCGTCCGCAAGGTACAGATGTGTAGCAACTCTTGTCGGCATTGCGCTTGACGCCTCAGCCATCTTTGGCGCATCATACGGTCCTCTTGTCCGCAACGCTTTGATTTTTCCAACAAACAGCAATACTGGATGTTTCAGTGGCACAAAAAAAACTCCGAGCCGACCAGCTCCTGGTGGACCAGGGGCTCGCCTCCACACGCGAACTAGCCAAACGGCTGATCATGGCCGGCGAAGTCTACCTGCTGCGGGGAGGGGGCAAGGAAAAACTGGACAAACCCGGACGCCAGCTCGCACCGGGCACCACCCTGGAAGTACGCGAGCGCGAACGTTTCGTAAGCCGCGGGGCCTACAAACTGCTGACCGCCATCGAGCATTTCCAGATAGATTTCACGGGCAAGACCGCTCTGGACGCCGGGGCGGCCACCGGCGGTTTTACCGACTGCATGCTGCAGCACGGCGCGGTAAAAGTCTTTGCCGCGGATGTGGGTCGCGGGCAATTGCACGAACGGCTACGCCAGGATTCGCGCGTCATCAGTCTGGAGCAGGTCAATCTGCGCCTGGCGACACCGGACCTGCTGCCGGAAAAAGTGGATGTGTTCACAGCGGACGTTTCCTTCATCTCCCTGGCCCTGGTGCTGGAACCCTGTTTGCAGTTCCTGAAACCTTCCGCAGAACTCGTGGTGCTGGTCAAACCGCAGTTCGAACTCGGCCCCGGACGCACGGACAAAGGCGTTGTCCGCTCCGAAGAGGATCGCCAGGAAGCCGTGGAAAAAATTCGCGCATTCGTCTCCGACACCTGCGGATTCGAGATTGTGGGCGTGGTTCCGTCCTCCATTCTCGGACCAAAAGGCAATCAGGAGTACCTGCTGTACGCCGTACGCAATTGCTGAACCATCCTCGTTGTTTTATTACACTCCTTTTTTCTCAAGATATTAGATTCTTGCACAGCACCAGTCTTTTTCAGCAAAATACCATTGAACTATTCATAATATTCCATTAGCATATTTTAATACAAAACCAAGAGAAGTTATTCTCAACTCAAAGTCCGCATTCTTGCGCGGCTTCATAGTGTTCTTTGGTCAAAAACGGAGAATCTTCCTCAACGGCATTCACCAGGAGTTCCCCATGCGAGCAAATCTGTTCTCGTTCAGTTGTCTGGCCTGCATTACTCTTGTCATCGTCCTTCTTTGCAGTATTTTTCCCATGACATCTACTCTGATCTGGCTGCTGCTGCTTTGCGCGCTGGCTCTTGCCTTTGCCATCGGGGTCCTGCTGCAGACCAATGCCCGCCAGAGCTTCAGATCCGGACTATCCGAACAGATTTCCAATGTCATGCAGGACAGAAAAGTGGATTACGCCCTGCTTGAGATGCAGGGAGAACTGGGAACTTCCATCAAAGAACTTATTGCCGAACTGCGCCGTCAGAAGGGGCTGGTCCATGGCGTTCTCGGCGGACTGCCCATGCCGTTTTTGCTTGTGGACACCAAGGAAAGAACCCTGATGACCAACAAGGCCACCATGGAAATGCTCGAGATCGACTCGCCGCCCGAGAGCCAGTACGGGCGGACGCTTTCCGAAGTGTTCTACAACGACAGCACGCGCACCAGCGTGGTGGGCAAGGCCATGAATACCGGCGAAATCTTCGCCAACCGGGAAGTCTCCATCACAGGGCACAAAGGCGGAGTCCGCCATGTCCTGTACAATGTCTACCCCCTGTACGACCTGGAAGAGAACTGCATCGGCGGCATCTGCATCTACCTGGACATGACGCAGCTCAAGGCCAAGGAAGAAGAGATCTGCAAACAGAACGAACTGATCGGCAATGCGGCGGACAGGGCCACGGGAGTTGCCGAGACCCTGGCCACTGCTTCCGGGCAGTTGTCCGCGCAGGTGGACGACAGCCGCTCCCTCGCGGAAACACAGCGCGCGCGTACCAGCGAAGTGGCCCAGTCCATAGGCCAGATGAGCGCCTCCATTCTGGAAGTGGCGGACAATGCCCGTTCGGTGACAGAACTGGCTGAAAACTCGCGCAATCAGGCTGCCCAGGGCGCCGAGGAAGTGGAACGGACCAAGCAGGTAATCATGAACGTTCGCAAGGAGGCCGAAGAGGTGATGCAGGACATGACCCACCTCGGCGAACAGGCCGAACGTATCGGCGATGTGCTCAACGTCATTTCCGACATCGCGGACCAGACCAATCTGCTGGCGTTGAACGCCGCCATCGAGGCAGCCCGTGCCGGAGAGGCCGGACGCGGATTCGCCGTGGTGGCCGACGAGGTACGCAAACTCGCCGAAAAGACCATGACGGCCACCAAAGAAGTGGGCAGTGTGGTCCGGGCCATCCAGGACGGGGTGGAAAAGAGCAGATCATCCAGTGAAGCGGCTGTGTCCTCCGTCATGGCCGGTGTGGAATCCGCCACATCCGCCGGGGAAAAGATCAAGGATATCCTCGCATTCATCGAGCAGACCTCCGGCCGCGTACGCGACATAGCCGATGCGGTGGGACAGCAATCCCTGGTCAGCGACCAGGTATCCTCCGCCACCCAGCACATTCAAGACTCTGCCGAGGAAACGGCCACAGCCATGCACGAATCCACCAGCGCTGTCAGCGATCTGGCGAACATGGCAAAAGAATTGAAAAAAATCATCGGGGACATGAAAAGGAACAGCACGTTGGAATGCGCCTGATCAGGCGCCGCTTCCTTGTCTCAATGCCGGGCTACTCTCAGTCACCCAAATGCCCCAACTGCCATGGGTAACGGACGGCAAGAGAGATACATGGCTGCCCAATGCGGATGTTTCGTTTTGCCTCTGCATGTCCGCAGCAACAGGACCGGGCAATCCAGGCAGCAGCTTCTCTGCCTGGCGATGAATGTTTCTGGCCGACTCTTTCAGCATGCGCAATCAGTGTGCAACGTGTCCTGCTGTTCATTTGGGAATATGCAAAAACAACCGGGCCATCCGCCTGATGACGTTACTGTCCCCCTGTTCATCTGATGATGGGACCTGCTGATGAACAGCCCCAATCTGCTGCAACAACCGCAGGGAACAGCATTTCATATATATCCCACGGGCTGAAAAAATCCCCGAAGCTCCTTTTCGCTTTTGCGCAATAAAAGGAACACTGCCAAAGCACTACTTGCAGATTTCCATAAAATAAGGTTATACTTACAACCTAAGATGCTCAAACAGGGGAACTTCCGGACAGTGCCGAACCGGTAAAAAAAGTCCGCTAAAGACATAAAACAACTCACGGGGCCATAAGCATGTGCGCAGTGAAAAGCACCATTCCCGATAATATTTCCGAAGAATACTACCAGATCAGTCCGGACATTCTGGCCAGCTTTCCCAAGTACCGCCCCCCCCTGGACCTCTTCAAATTCAATGAGGACATCGCACAGCTGCAGCCGTATTCGCGCAAAGGGAACCGCCTGACCAAGCAGCAGGTGGAGGAAGTGCAGGCCCTGTGCGCTGACGCGTCACTGTTTGTCTGCCGTTCGGACCACTCCGTGTATTCCAAGCATATCGCCAAGCAGCTGGATCTGATCCTGGTGGACAGGAACCTCATAGAAAAGGAAATCGCCGATATTCTGGTGCAGGCTTTCCAGTTCCGCCTCCAGGGCTTTTTCGAGCAGCCGGTGCAGCCCACGTTCGACCTGCTCTACAAGGACATCATGGTCCTGACGGAATACCTGAGCAAGGACGGCTACCGTTCCAAATCCCTGATCCGGCGCATCCAGAAGGAACACAATCTTACCAATCACTCGCTCAACTGCGGTTTTGTCGGACTCTGGCTGTATTTCAAGCTCAGGGATGGAGGGGCTCAGCGCCGCGAACTGGACCGTACGGCCATCGCGCTTTTCCTGCACGACATGGGCATGTGCAAGATTCCGCAGTTTATCCTGAACAAAACCACCCCGCTGACCCAGGAAGACCGGCAAAAGATCAACATGCACCCTATACTGGGGGCCAAACTGGCGCAAAAGCTCGGCCTGACCTTTGATGAAATAAAATCCTGCGTGGTCGAACACCACGAACGCCTCGATGGATCGGGCTACCCGCGCAAAACCTCGGGCACGGATTTTTCCAAGGTCGGCAGGTTGATGGCCGTAGTTGACTCTTTTTGCGCCATGGTCAGCGAAAGGCCCTATGCCAAGGCCAAAGAGCCCTTGAAGGCGGCCACCGAACTGGCCGGCAGCAAACTCTACGACGCGCGCTACACCAAAGTGCTCCAGCTCGCGTACCAGACCGGCGAATTCTGATCCCGGCAGCTTCTAGTCGAAATCAGCCAGCAACGCGCCTATGTGCAAATCTCCAAGCATGGCGTTCTGATAGCGTTCGCGCATCCGCCAGATGGCCTGCTGGAGCTGATCCGAGGAAATGCCGTTGCGCAGCGCCGTATAGGCCTCGATAAAGGCCGCCAGAATATCGCAGACCTTCAGGGCATCGCCGTCCTTGGGGTCCACCTCGTTGCGATTGTACGGACCGGATAATTCATCAAAACTGATTTCCCTGATCTTTCCGTCTTCCATAATGGTGTTTTTGAACTCGCTGCCCACATCCAGTCCGAGGAAATAGCACAGACGCTGGGCAATAATCTCATGCCCCCCCTGCTCCAGAGGCACCAGCACCCGGCGGGACAACTCCGAATCTTCGTATTTTTTGATCAGCTCGGCCACATGGCGGATGGATTTTTTCACCGGCGAAATAATGTCCCGGGTCAGCAGTTCGGGCATGTCATGGAAGAGCCCGGCAAAAAAATTATTCTGTCTTCTTGCCTTGCAGGCTCCCAGGGCAATGCTGAAAAAATAGGCGTAGCAGGCCACCAGAAACATGTGTCCGATGACGGATGTTTCCGGCACGCGCGGCGTCTGCGACCAGCGTTTCTGAAAACGCAGCTGACCGCACAGATGGGCAAACCGCCCCAGCGGAGTTTCCACGCCGCGGATCAGTTCCTCCACGCCGCGCAGGTCCGTGTATCCGGCCATGCCCTCGGTGAAGGAAGCCTCGATTTCCTTGAATTCATCATCCTGAAGATTGACGCCCTTGATCAGATTGAATTCCCAGCTGCTGGCGTACAGATGTGCCGCCTCCAGAATCCTGCGTCCCTGGACATTGCCGGGCTTGCCCTTGAAATGCGCTTCCAGGCGGGACCAGAATTCTCCGCCCAGGGGCTGCACACGGGGAGCCAGCTGTTCCAGCACCCAGTCGGTCAGCAGTTTGTAATGATCGGGATTGCTTTTTATCTGATAGAAAATGGGCGGTTTGATGTCCGTGATAACCAGTCGGTAGAAGTACTCGAACATGCCGCCTTCAATCACGGTTTGTCCGAGATCCAATCGTTCCTCAAGGCTCAGCCCCTGGCTTTCGTGCATGTACAGCAACCAGGCCACGATCATCTTGTGGGCCTGCTTGTCCACTTCCAGCAATTCCATGGGGCGCATTTTATCGTTCCAGCGCTTCATGAAAGCACCGGCAAAAACAAACTGCAGCAGACTCTTGCGTATATTCGGCATCCGGAATTCTCCTCGATGATTGCTTGCGTTCCAATTAAACGACTATACGGACGGCTCGTCCAAACCACAAGGAGGAAAGCGTCCCGCCTGGGGAACGCAACACCGCGTAGGCAATACGGATTTACTCTTGCCGCAAAGACAGTCCGCAAAGCCGGGCAATGGAGACCAGCGTGCTCTGCATGCCGTCCGTGTCGAAACGCTCCAGCTGGTCGGTCAATTCCTTGAGCAGCGGAGCACAGGCCGTGTGTTCCAGCATGGGAGTCAGGGTGTCCAGAAATGCCTGGCTTTCCACCAGGTCGACCTCCAGGGAGTCCGCCATTTTCTGCAGCAGCGGCGCCAACGCGGCCCGCACTTCCGCATCCACCGCCTCGCCCTCGGGAGGAACGGCCCCGGCCAGGGACTCCGGAGCGTTCGCCGCATCCGGCGAACTCAAGGCCAGAAGCCCTTTGCGCATCTCATTGCTTTTCTCCTGAACGCCGTCGATGTCGAAAGCCTTCAACGACTCCCGCATGGCATGGCAAGCTGCTTCGAAAGCGCTCCCGGACACCAGCGGACACAAGGTGTCCAGACATCCGAGCGCTTCGCTGATATCCGTTTCCAGAAAGGATTCGAACGTATCGAGCACCTGCAGCACCGACTCCGGGGATGCGGACAAGGGGTCGCTGCCCGTTATGGTCTCCTGCTCCAGGGGTTCGAGCACGCCGATGGACTCCATCACCTGTCCGAACAGGGACTGCAGCTCTTTCAGCTGTTTTTCCAGCCCGACGCCGACGCCGTTTTTCAAAAAAGCCTCCAGTGCGGCGGCCGCCCTGGACAAGCCCTCAGCCCCAAGATTGGCAGCCACGCCCTTGACGGTATGCAGCATTTGAACGGCACTCTGCGTATCATTGCCTGCAAGGGCCCGCTGCAACAGAAAAACAAAATCCGTATTGGAGGAACGGAAACGCCGCAGCAGTTTTCCGTAGAGTTTCCTGTTGTTGTGCACGCGCCGCACCCCCGCAGAAACGGACAGTCCGGGCAAATCCTCTTCAACCGGCGGACGTCCCGCAGTATCGGATTCCTCAGTGGGAGCCGGACTGGTCCGTACTCCCGGAGGCCGGGTCCATTGCAGCAAGGTCACGTACAGTTCATCCGGATCTATGGGTTTGACAATATGCGCGTTCATGCCGGCTTCGAAACTTTTCTCCTTGTCTCCCACCAGGGCGTGGGCGGTCATGGCCAGAATGGGCACATCCTTGCCCCAGGGCGTATTCTGCTTGCGGATGATCGAAGCGGCCTCCAGGCCGTCCATTTCGGGCATCTGAATGTCCATCAAAATCACGTCGTAATCCGTGGTACCTGCCAGACGAATGGCTTCCAGGCCATTGCAGGCCACTTCCACCCGAAGTCCGGCCTGTTCTATGAGTTCCACCGCGATTTCCTGATTGATATCGTTGTCCTCAACCAGGAGCGCGTGCGCACCGGACAGCCGTTCTCTGGCTTTTTCCAGAGTGTTGCCCATCATACTGCCAGGATTCAGGCCGTCGGAGGAAACAATCTGCCCCCTGCCGCCGCCAAAGGCGCCCATGATCGTATTGAACAGCAGAGAACGACCTACGGGTTTGACGAGAATACCGTCGAAGCCCACGGATACATTGCCCTGCGAAGCCTCCTCTCCACTGTAGGAGGTCAGCAGGATGATCTTGGGAACAGGGACGCCCTGCAGCGTATTCCTGATTTTTTCCGCGGTCTCCACGCCATTCAGTCCGGGCATGGACATATCCAGGATAACGAGTTGGAACGGTTTGTCCGCAGGCGCATCCTGGAGCATGGCAAGGGCTTCCTGTCCGGAGCCGGCCGTGGAGACCTGAAACGAAAAGGACTCCAGGGTCTGCTTGAGAATATTGCGGGCCGTGGGATTGTCATCCACCACCAGGGTGGCGAACCGACGCATGTTGACGGGAGCGCTGAACAGCCGGTCGTCTGTTTTGTTCCTGTAAGCGAACCCCACGGTAAAGCTGAACTGACTGCCCTGATTTTCCTGGCTTTCCACCCAGATTTTGCCGTGCATCAGATCCACGAGACGTTTGCAGATTGCCAGCCCCAGACCGGTGCCGCCGAATTTTCTGGTGGTGGATCCGTCCGCCTGGCTGAAGGACTGGAACAGGTAGCCCTGCTGTTTCTTGCTCAGTCCTATGCCCGTGTCCCGGACCACGAAAGTGATCAGGGCCTGCCCGTCGGATTTGCGCTCGAGACGCGTGCTGATGACTATTTCCCCTTGCTCCGTGAACTTCACTGCATTGTTGGCCAGATTTATCAAAATCTGATTGAGCCGGAGCGGATCCCCCACCAGGACTTCCGGGACATTGGGATCCAGGTTGAAAAGCAGCTCCAGCCCCTTTTCCCCCGCACTGAAAGAAATCAGGCTGCCCAAGGATTCCAGGACTTCCTCCAGGCGGAACTCTATGGATTCCAGATGCATCTTACCGGCTTCGATCTTGGAAAAGTCCAGGATATCATTGATGATATTCAACAGTGCAGTGGCGGAGATCTGAATTTTCTTGATATAATCAAGCTGTTTGTCATCCAGGTTGGTCTGCAGGGCCAGGTGGGCCATGCCCATGATGGCATTCATGGGCGTACGGATTTCATGGCTCATGCGGGCCAGGAATTCGCTTTTGGCCCTGGTGGCGGCCTCAGCCGCTTCCTTGGCCTCGATAAGCTCGTATTCCATCTTCTTTCTGCCGGTGATGTCCTCTTTCACGACCATATAATGGGTGATCTGCCCTTCCGAATCCATGATGGGCGTAAACCAGGCCGACTCCCAGATACTTTCCCCCCGTGAGGAGGCGCTGACCAGATCCCCCTGCCAGGTGCCGCCGCTCTGCAGAGTGTCTTTCAGGACTTCAACCAGTTCATCGGAATTGCCGGCGGACAGATAGGTTGCGTACGAGGCCCCGACCACGTCGGACTTTTCCAGTTTCAGACGCTTGTAAAAGGTGGAGTTGGCGTATTCTATGTTCCCCTCGCGATCCAACAGCAGCATGGACACCGGGGAGGACTCCACGGCTTGCGAAAGAATGTGCAGAGCCTGCTCCGCCCGCTTCTGCGCCGTTATGTCCACCATGACGTTGATCAATCCGGCAAGGCGTCCGTCGGACAGATTGAAGGTGGTGCACCAGTACAACAGATGGTGCTCCTGCCCGCCGGGAAAAGGCATCCTGATTTCATGATGCCGCATCTGCCGCTCGCTCAGGGCGGTGAGTTCCTCGTTGTGCAGCATGGTACGCAGGGATTCCGGAAAATGGTCCAGTTCCTGGGTCAACTTTCCGATAATCGTATCCCGTGGCACATTGAAGGTGTCTTCATAAGCCCTGTTGCACCCCAGATAGCGTGCCTCCGTATCCATGAGAAAAATGGGATTGGGAATGGTGTCGATCAGGGCGCTGGAAAACATGAGCTGGTCCTTAATCCGCGCATCGGCTTCCTTGCGTGCGGAAATATCCCTGACAGTGGCCACCACATGGCGTAGCCCTTCCACCTCAAAGGAATTCATTGCCAGATCCACAGGCATTTCAGTACCATTGCGATTACGGGCAACGGTTTCCAATACGGGTTCGCCAGGAATCCGCTGCTTTTCATTGACCAGAAAAGTCAGCACCTGGTTGCAAAAATAATCCCGGTTGGCAACAATGGGCAACAGCACCTGCAGTTCGGTTCCCAATGCCTCGTCGGCGGGAATCCCGAACAATTGTTCGGCCGCGGGATTCCAGAACTGCACCACACCATGCGCATCAACCATCAAAAGCGCATCATGGGTGGCTTCACTCATGGCCCGGATCTTTTTTTCCGTTTCCATGTATTTCTGCGCCACCAGCTTCCGCTCGGTGATGTCCAGAAGGATGCCGTTGAAAACGATTTCTCCGTTTTTCTCGTGTATGGGCTTGGCCACGGCGTTGATCCATTTGACGGTGCCGTCGGCCAGCAAAACCCTGCCCGTAAAATTCCAGTCGGCGATTTCGGTCACAGCCTGTTTGTAGGAGCTTTTGAAACGCTCGTCGTCTTCCGGAAAAATCTTCAGGATGTCAGGATCGGCCTTGGCCTCTTCTTCCGTGAAACCGAACAATTCCTCGCTGCGTTTGCTGAAATAATAATAGCCGTATTCTCCGTTGGGCCTGACATAGGCCTGAAAAAGCGCTCCAGGCACATTGGACGCCATGGAAGACAACTGTTGCTCTACGGCCCGGCGAATGTTGATTTCCCGAGCCAGACGACGGTTCCAGACCAGGATCACGCCAAGAACCAACACGGCCACAGCTGCCACGGATAGCCCGGCTTTCCAGACGTAGTTCCAGTCAATGGTGGGTTCGAAGCGTGCCGTTGCCCAACTTTCGATAATTTTCTGCAGCTGTTTCTGCGGGAGACTGGAAAGCATTTTGTCCAGCAACCTGGCCAGTTCCTTGTTTTCTTTGGGAACGGCCATGCTTTTTTTCTGAGAACGGCCCGTATGCAGGGCTACCTTGAGATTCTCCAGCCCCAGTTTTCTGGTGAGATACGGCAGTGTCAGCATGCCGCCCAGGCAACAGTCCACCCGCCTTGCGGAAACATTCCTGAGAGCTGCCTCATAGCTCTCCATTGGTAGAAGCTTGATTTTTGGGTAATTTTTTTTCAGATAGGCAATCAGGTCCGGAATGTCGGGAACAGCCATGTTTTTGCCTTCCAGAGCGGCAAGATCGGCAAAAATCGGAAAATTGCTCCGGGTAACGACAACCAGCGGGTTTTCAAGAAAGGGTTCCGTAAACAGAAAATCCTGCTCGGTTTCCCTGTTTCTGGGCAGTTCCGCGAGCATGTCGATATTTCCGCGCAGGGCTTGAGCCCGAGCCTCTGCCTTGTCCAAAGACAGCTGCGGTTGAAAGGAAACAGGAAAACGCTGCTCCAGAAGTTTCAGGACTTCGGGTATGATGCCCCTGAATTCGCCCTTTTCCGTGACGAACTCCAGAGGCGGATTGTCCTGGTAAATCCCCACTTTCAGACTGCCCAGCCCGGTTATCTGTTCCAATTCCTCCTTGGAAAAAGGCACATTGCGCCCGTAAGTGGCGAAAAGCTGTTCGCTGGGGTTGGAAATCCAGCGTTTTTCCAGTGTCAGGAGTTCCTGATTGCCGATCCGGGCAAACCCCGATTGCAGCAGTTTGAGCAGGTCCGGACGGCCGGGGCGCAGGGCCGGGCGCAGATACGCGTGAAACAGGGCGGCCGGGGAAGCGCGCAGCTGGTCCGTGAGCCCGTTCTTGTCCAGAACCGCCATGGTGTTTACCAGCGAATTGCAAAGCGCGGCGGTCTGCCCCTGGAATACGCTCGCCATCAGGTTTTGCGTATCGTCAAAAAGCTGCAGATCCACATGACGCGCATGTTCGCGCAGCCAGGACTCCTGCTGCGAATTTTTCAGCACGGCAACTTTTTTTCCGGCCAGGTCCGCCAGGGTCGAGATCCCCTGTTCCTGCGAAAAGAACAGATTGACGTCCGTGGGAAACGTGGGCGGGCCGAACACCAGACCATCCGGAACATCCACCGGCAGCATGCCGCAGTGAAAATCGCTCTCCCCCACCTGCACGCTGCGGATTGATTCACTCCAATCGCTGAAGATGAACGACACCTTGACGCCGACATTTTGCGCCCAGGTTCGCCAGAGATCCACCAGCAAGCCGGCTGCTTCTCCGGTGATCGTCCGCATGGCAAATGGTTCGTACTCGTTGGGGCAGGAAATCCGCAGCTGATTTTTCGGATTCTGAACGCTGCTCTTCAGCCATTTTTCCTGCAATTCCGCCATAGGGGAAGGACCTATGGCCTGAAACCCCTCGCGTACGCTTTGCAGCAATTCGTTGTTGCCCTTTTCCACGGCCGCGAAAAAACGGCGCGTATACAGCGGACTGGTTGCGTCGAAACGAAACTTATTCTGCAGATTGGACTGGTTGAGATAATAATTGGCAACCGGGCGATCCGCCACAAAGACCTTGACTTCGTTGCGGTTCAGGCTGGCAAAAAGCTCCTCGTACTTGTCGAAGTATCTGAAAACGATTCCAGGGACCTCATTACTAAGAAACTCTATGGAATAATCCCCCCCGCAGAGCTCCCACCCGGAACCCCAGGAGATCCTCGTGACGCCGCAGCCGGAGATTGTTCTGATAATAGATGTCCGTGGGGACGGAATAGAGAGGAACGGCGAAATCAAGATAGTCCGAACGTTCGGGGCTTTCAAAACACCCGGCATGGACCTGTGCCAGCCCCGTACGAACGTCTTCCAGAGATTCCCCAAATGGTTTGGGAAGAAATTGTATTTCCCGGCCGGTCTTCCGGGACCAGAGCGACCACAGGTCGATCAAGAGTCCGGCGGGATGGCCGTCGTCGTCAAGATAGGACAGGGGAGCACTGTCTTCACTGGTGGCAACCACAAGAGCCGCGGCATTGCCCGTGGCTGGTGAGCCCCCCAGGAAAAACAACAGGACCAGAATCGGCAATAAGGAAAAAATGACGCTCCTGCGAGCGGTAGTGAACAGAGCCCCGCGCGTGATTTGCACTCGTCACCTCGTTGAAATTGCGGCACGATGTTGCTGTCAGGCTGCCGGTATGGTTGGCGAAATAAAGACTCAACCTCTACGGATCTACGATGCTTTGCAGCACTTGGCAACCATTGATGCTCTGCGGGGGGAAATTATTTGAAGCGCGTTGCCCGGGCAACGGCAATCCGGTCAGACCTTGTGAAAAGGCACGTCGTCATTGTAGAAATCCCGAAAATCCTCCAGCGCCGCCAATTGCGCCTGCACCCGGGCCGCATTGATCGTGTCGAAACTTTCCAGGAGCAGATTCACGATGTTCACGTCCAGGGCGTTCATATCGGCCATGTCTATGATCACCTTCTGGGTCTGCTGTTTGTCCATGCCCTTGCGGTAGGGCCTGTCTTCGGTAATGGCCGTGAATACATCGGCCACTGCCAGGATCCGCGATCCCAGAGACAGATCTTCCGCGGTATACCCGTAGGGGTAGCCCTTGCCGTTGAGCCGTTCGTGATGCAGACCGGCCCAGTCCGCCAGCATTTCCAGCCCGGGGATGGAGCGGACGATGGAGTGCGTCTTGAGCGCGTGCCCTTTGACGCACTCGAATTCCCCGTGCGTCAATTGGGCCGGTTTTTCCAGGAGCTCATTGGGAACGGAAAGTTTGCCCAAGTCATGCAGATCCCCGGCCACACGCAGCAGATTGAGTTCTCTGGAATTGAATTGCCCCGTATCCTTGGCCAGGGCCACGGCCACTTCGGCCACGCCACTGGAATGGGTCGCCGTGAAACGGCTGCGAAAGTCGATGATCTGGGACAGCAACCGGGAAAAATGCATCAGCGAATCCAGGTCCAGCCCTTCGGACTCCAGGCGCTCGGGCGCGCAGGTGAACATGTGCTTCTCCGGACGCTCCATGGACTGGATAAAGTCCTTGTCCGCCACCAGGGTGTCCAGTGCCTCCACGTACTCCCCGAAAAAACGCGTACCAATCCCCTGGCGCAGCCGCTTCATGATCACACCGACCTGATCCTTCAGAGGCAGGCTGCGGCCGATGAGCACGTCAAAGCGGTCGGCCAGACAAAGAATGTTGCACTGGATGCTGAAGGCCTCGGGGCGCTGTTGCCACTCCGCGTAGGTGGTGTGATGATATTTGATGAGCTGTGAGACGCGTTGGAACCCCGGCATGTTCCGTACCAGGCGAGCGCCCACCTCGGCATGCACCGTGGCGTCGGTCTCGAACTGCAGGGCGTCCAGCCGGCCGCTCAGGGAAAAAGCTCCGACGTCGTGCAGCAGACCCGCAATCAGAAGATCCCGCTGCCATCCCGCGTCCAGCCCTATATGGCTGCCCAGACGGGTCGCGACCAGCCCCACGCTCATATGGTGGTTCACCACCGTGGGACTGATCATGTCCATGGCTCTGGAAAGACCGCCGATCAGATTGATAAGAGAAACATTCATACTGGCCCCTTGGATTGATTAATCTATATTAAATCATACCAAAGAAGTTGCAAAGAAAAATAAAGGGGTCATGGAGAATGAAAAGATCTTTTTTAACAAAACGAGCTGGTTAGTTCGTTTTGTTAAAAATAGTTCAAACTCGTTTGCACAGTGAAGCAGGCACAGGTATGGCTGCTTCAGCCTCCGATACGGGACATTCCCGAACCAGCGACCCTTTTTCTGGCCGTTGCCGCCAGAATTTCAGCCCCAATGGGTTTCTTGTCATAGGCGCGCTCAATAACCCTGGCAACGTATTCGATGCCGAGTTTGGGGTTACGGAGTATGGGCCGCAGGCGGTATTCCTTGTCCGAAAACAGGCAGGTGCGCAGCTTTCCATCGCTTGTGACGCGCAAACGGTTGCAGGTCAAGCAGAAATGATCCGACAAGGCAGAAATCATGCCGATGCGTCCTTTGCCCCCCTTGATGGAGTACATCCGCGCGGGCCCTCCCGTACGTTCGGACCGGGGCAGGGCTTCGAGTTCCGCATAGCGGCCGATGTGCTCGAGAATTGACTCCGTGGACCAGTAGGATTGCTCCTCCCAGGCGGTGCTTTCGCCAATGGGCATGAATTCGATGAATCGGATGTCTATGGGCATGTCCGTGGCCAGCTTCATGAATCCGGGGATGTCGTCTTCGTTGATGCCCTTGAGCGCCACCACGTTGACCTTGACCTGCAGTCCGTGTTCGATGCATTCGTGCAGGCCCCTTTGTACGCTGTCAAAAGCGTCCACCCGTACGAGATCGCTGAACACATCGCGCCGCAGCGTGTCCAGCGAGACATTGATACGCCGCATGCCCATGGCCTTGAGAGCCGCAACCTTGCCTTCCAGCAGGGTGCCGTTGGTGGTCAGGCGAAAATCCACGTCCGGGAACTGCGCATAGGCCCGGGCCATGAAATCCATGAATCCCTTGCGCACCATGGGTTCGCCCCCGGTCAGGCGCACCTTGCTCACGCCCAGCCGCTGCGCAAGGCCGATGAGTTGCAACAGCTCCTCGTATGTCAGGATAGCATCGTGGGAATGAATTGGGTATCTTTGCCCCAGCCGCAGTAGCGGCAGCGCAAATTGCAACGATCCGTGATGCTTAAACGCAAATAACTGACCGTACGGCCATGTCTGTCAGGTTTCATAAACGCTCTCGCCCCAATGTATTAAGGGCGCGAAAAGCGCTTAACGCTTCGGCCCTTTTGCTGTTATAATCACCATACGGACTAACGCCAGCCCCGTAGAAGAGATCAATCACATATTCTGCTTTTTTCGCACCATAGCACTGTTCATAAATACACGCCACCAAGGAGTCGCAATGAGAGCCGCAAGCATCCATGGGTTTAAAAAATCCGGAAAAACAAAACTTTGCATTGACCTTCTCAAGGAATTGCGCCGCCGCGGATTGCATCCGGCAGCCATTGAAATCCTCCAATCACAAACAGATGCATTTATCCGATACGGACACGGGACAGATGCTGGAGGTCTGCGATACGGTCGCGGCCGCTTTTGGAGAGGAATCCTCCCTGATGCGACGCGGCAAGCCGGATCATGCGCACATGTTCAAATCCCTGCAAAGCGACCTGGTAATCATGGAAGGCGGGCGCAGTCTTTTCTGGCTGCCCCGTATCGTCATACTGCGGACTCTGGATGATGCGGAACTGCTGCTGCAAGGCATAACCCTGGCGACATGGGGGCCGGTCCGGGTGGCGGGGATTCCTGCAGTGGAACGTATTGAGGATCTCGCCGACCTGGTGCTGGAACGCGGGTTCGCCCTGCCCGGCCTGGACTGCGGTTTGTGCGGGAGAGAAAGCTGTCACGAACTGGCTCGGGAAATCGTCAGCGGCACGGCTGAGCCCAAGGACTGCCTGGCATCGACACCCAAACTGGAAATCCGCGTAGACGGCCAGTTGCTGGCCATGAACGGCTTTGTGCAGCGGATCTTCATGGGCGCGCTGACCGGCATGCTCAAGGAATGCAAGGGGTACGGACCGGGACGCCTGGAAATTTCGGTGGATCAGTGGACTCCACCCTTGGCGTTGCAGGACTATTTGGAGCTGTCCAGAATGACCCGCAGCGCCCAGGACGCATTCATACGCAGAGCAGGCGCGACCAGGCCGTAGGATTCCCCGCTTTCCTGCTCCTGCCCGGACTGCGCTGCGTCCAGGGGTTGGAAAGCGGTCGGATTCTCGGGATTCAGCTCCACATGATACACGGCTCCGGTGTCGGGCTGCTGCAGGAAAAAAATGATCTTGCCCCCGACCACCGTGGCCCCGGCAAAAACAACATTGTCCCCCAAATCAAGGTCCATGTTCACCAGACCCCAGCCGCTGTCCTGAATTTCATCGGTAAGCTGGCCCTGGTTGTTCAGATTCCAGTAGGCGATGGAACCGGTGCTGCTGTTCTGCCAAAGCAGCATGGGATGCCCGCCCACGGCCAGAACCCGCGCGCAGCTTCCAGGAGGCCGAGACCTTGAGGTCTCCGGACACCAACCCCCAGCCGCTACCCTCCTGGATATCCTGCATGGTGCATTCCTGCGCGTTGATTCGCCAGAACGCCACCTTGCCGGCATTTTCATTGCGCCAGATCATGGTGGTCACGGGAATCTATATCCACCACCCCCCCGAGTACCCAGCCCTTGGAGAGGTCTACGCCTTCGGCCACATAGCCCCAGCCGCTGCCCTGCGAACGTGTCCAGAAGCGTGTCGTCCGAATTGAGACGCCAGAAAGCCACCATGCCGTTGACCAGATTTTTCCAGAACAGCACTTCATGTTCGCCTACCCTGCTGATGTCGCTCAATTCCCAGTTGGAGCCCACGCGCATTTCCGAAGAAACCAGCCCCCAGCCCGAGTCGTCAACGCCCAGCAGGCGGCCGTCCGCATTGATACGCCAATAGGCCACCAACCCCTTGTTGCGGTTGTGCCAGATCAGCACCCCGCTGTTCCCCTGACGGATAGGAACCGACAAGATCCCAGCCTCGGGGCACCTTGTGCGTTTTGGAGACAAGCCCCCAGCCCGAGCCCTGGTCCTCGTCCACGATGTGCCCCTGGCCGTCCACCTTCCACCAGACAACATCACCGGAAGTATAATTCTGCCACACTAGCAGCCGGTCGGCTTTGTTCTGTTCCGCGGCAGAGGCGGGGCTTTGCCCGCAACACAGAATGCAGCAGGCCAAAAGCATAGCAGCGCAAAATACTGCTGGTTTGAAAAACATAGTGTGCTCCCGGACGGCATCGAACCGCCCCACTTTTTTCATCGCTACAGCAGAAAAACATGTGAAAAAGTATACGTACCTGGACAGTCGGAGAAATCAGTTATATGGAATTATAGAGCAAAAGGATAAACACTCATCGAAAAAAGCAGATACGTGAAGAAAACTTTTGCCGCACTTCTCTCTTGTTTTATTATGCTTCTTTTTCATCTGGATTCCTGGGCGGTTACCCCCCAAGAACCGGTTCATATGCTTGTGCTCGACGCACAGCGGCAAATCTGGAACGCCGCACCGTATACGTATATACGCTCTGAAGACCAGCAGCAGTTACAGGAACAGCAGATTTTTTCCGCACAGGATTTTTCGCCTCCTGTTGCTGAGAGCGACATGGTCTGGCTCACGCAACAGGCTCCTGGCTATTGGCTCAGACTTCAGGTCCGATCCCAGCGCCCCAACGATCATTTTGTTCTGAGCACCAAATGGCCCAATTACTGGGACTGGATCGGCTTCCAGTCACTAAGCTTCTACATGCTTAATGCCAATGCAAACACAATCTCTGAAAAATATCAAATCGTACGGGATGGCCGCCTGGCTGAAGGATTCTCTCTGACGACCCCCTTTGCACTGGCCTTCGAACTGGACCAGGGGCAAAGCAGAACCTTTTTCATCAGACTGTCCGGCCAGGACCTCCCCCTGCCGCTGGAAATCGAGACCTCCGACCGCTATGTCCAGGATCTGCGCAGCCAGGAGTTCCTCTACAGCATCTACTACGGCATCATTCTGTCGCTGATCATCTTTGCGCTTGCCATGGCCATCACCCTGCGGGAACCCCGTTTCATCTGGTTCGTGGTCTATGTGCTCACGGAAGTCATGATCTTTCTCGTTTCCACCGGCGTTCTCTTTCTCTTTTTCAGGCAAACCAATCTGCAGCTCTGGAATACGCTCTATTTCATCATTCTCGGACTGATGGGAGTCACCACCGGACTGCTGGCCATCAAATTTCTGGACCTTAAAATTCATGCGCCCCGCTGGCATCGCGTCATACGCATCTATATGGCCGCCAGCTTTCTGAGCGCTCTGGGCTGCATCTGGATCGACAAACAGTACTTCTACGAATTCTGCCTGTTATTCGTCTTGATCCTGTGCCTGGGCCCCTACATTGCGCTGGCCGCCTGCATTGCCGTGGCCAGACGTACCAGGGAAAAAAACGGCTTCTACCTGGCCGCCTGGTCCCTCTGGGCTGCAGGAGGGACGGTGGAGCTGCTCTGCTATGCGGGCCTCATCGACTATTCGCAGCTCACGTATCATATGCTGACGCTGAGTTCCGCCCTCGCCGGCCTGCTGCTGATGCTCGCCCTGGCCGACCGTGTCAATGCGCTGCGCCGCGACAAGGAGGTCGCCCTGGCCACCAACAAGGCCAAAAACATCTTCATCGCCAAGGTCAGCCATGAAATGCGCACGCCCATGAACGCCATTCTCGGGTTCACCGAACTGGTTCTGGACAGTCCGCTTTCCACCGAACAACGGGACCAGCTCATCACGGTAAGACAATGCGGGCAGCATCTCCTCGACGTCATCAACGACGTGCTGGACTTCAGCAAGGCAGAAGCCCGGAAACTGCGCCTCGACCCGCAGGATTTCGACCTGCACAACCTGGTCCGCGTCACAATCCGAGGACTCTCCGTTCTGGCAGCCGCCAAGAACCTCGAACTGCACTGGCAGTTGGGAAAGGATGTCCCGCAGTACGTCCGGGGGGACCAGCAGCGACTGCGCCAGATTCTGGTCAACCTGGTGGGCAACGCCATCAAATTTACCGACCTGGGTCTGGTGGACCTGACGGTGGAAGCGCTGCCCCACGCCCCGGACAACGGACTCCGGCTGCGTTTCGCCATTACGGACACCGGCATAGGCATTCCCCCCCAGCAATTGCCGCTTATTTTTGAAGACTACATCCAGGCCCACCGACAAAGCGATCCCCAGGGCACGGGCCTGGGGCTGTCCATCTGCAAGGAACTGGTCAGGCTCATGGAAGGCGATATTCAGGTGCAATCAGAACCCGGCAAGGGCAGCACCTTCGCGTTCACCATTGTTCTGGAACCCGGAAGTCCGGAAAAAAGTCTCCGCGAACAATTCACCCCGCCAAAGATACAGGGCGCCCCGACCATCAAAGTTCTCATCGCGGACGACAACCTCATCAACGTCAAGGTCGCTGTGGCGCACCTTTCGCGGCTGGGATACGCCACCGCGGCAGTGGGAAACGGCGAGGAGGTCCTCCAGACCCTGGCCTGCGCAAACTTCGACATCGTGCTGATGGATCTGGAAATGCCCCGGCTCAACGGAGTGGAAACCATCAAATGCATCCGGTCCGGACAGGGTAACGTACGTAATCCTGGCATTCCCATCATCGTGCTCACTGCCTTCAGTCTCTCCGACGCGCAGGAACAATGCCAGGGCATCGACGTGGACGGGTTCATGCTCAAACCTGTCAGCTTCCATGAACTGGCCGCCCGCATCAACAAATGCATCTATGCCGATTCCGAGGACAAGCCGCAGTCCGCCGCGAATGCGCTGACTGCCGGACAGACCGAGGACCAGGGGCTGCCCCTTCTGGACAGCGAAACCGCCCGTTTGCGCCTGGATCTGGACGAAGAATCCTATCAGAGCATCTTCAAACTCTCTCTCGGGGAACTGAAGAACCTGCGCGACAGGCTCCTGGCCTGTGAAAACGGCCCTCTCTGCGATTCGCTGAACGCCGTGCACACCCTGAAAAGCACTGCGGCCACCATCGGCGCTGTGGCCCTGCAGCAGGCCGCCATGGACCTGGAACAACTTTTACGCGGCAGAAGAAACGGCAACCCGGACAAGGCGCGGAAGCACTTGTTCAGGACCCTGGACGCGCTCTTTGACACCTATGGCATACCGGACACCACAACGCCATGACCTGCTGCATTGTCTGCCGACACCACGAAATCTTCAGCTCATAACAAGATTATCCAATACGCGGCCGACCGCCCGGCGTAGTCTTCCCTCAACAAAAACAACCAGGAGAAGATTATGCATACCAATTGTTTTGCCTCCGGACAGGTGGCCTTGGCTGACGGCGGATACTCATGTACAGAAAAGGACTGGAATGCGCACCCGAGTTGCGCCGGGGTAAGCCTGAAACATCTTGTTTCCGGCGAGAGCACCAACCAGGCACTGAGCTGCCATGTGGTGCGGCTCGATCCCGGAGCGGCATTGACGGAGCATATCCACGACCCGCAGTGGGAAATGCATGAAGTGCTCGAAGGGTCGGGCGCATTGCTTATGGAAGGAAAGGAAATCGCCTATGCGCCGGGCGCAATAAGCGTCATCCCCAAAGGCTGCCACCATGAACTTCGTGCCGGAGACAACGGGCTGGTGTTGCTGGCCAAGTTTTTTCCGCCTTTGAAGTAGAGAAGGACCATGCCACAGAAAAGCGGCATTCGATTTTACGCTCCCGAAGACATGCCCGAGGCCACGGCGGTACGCGGCTTCGGGCTGTCCCAGGATTTTGCGCCCCACGTACATGCGCGCCATGTGTTCGGCCTGTGCGAACATGGCCAGCGTACCATTGCCTGCGCGTCCGTCCAGTATACGGTACGTCCCGGCGAACTGTTTCTGATCACCTCCGGCACCGCGCACCGCTGCCTGTGCAGCAGCGACCATGCCTACCGCGTGGTCTGTATCGAGCCTGAGCTCCTGCCCGCGGGCGGTCGCTTCAGCGCGGTTTTCCAGGACCATGAACTGGCCGCGGAGGTCCGCACCTTCCACCAGGCCATGGAAGACCGGGCCGCCCTTGCGCTGCGCCGCAACTCCCTGCTGCGTATGATTGATATGCTGTTCGACAGGCACAGGCCGGACAATCCGGATTGCGCGCCTGAGGAACGGCAAGCGATAGGAAACGTACGGACCTTCATCCACTCGCACTTTGACGAAAAATGCAGTCTGGAAACCTTCGCCGCTGTGGCCGATCTGAGCCCCTGCCATCTGCAGCGGGTCTTTCGCAAGGAGGTCGGGGTCTCACCCCAGGATTACCTTGCGCGGCATCGCGTACGCCGTGCCGCGGAAATGCTGCAACTGGGGAAGTCCCACGTCGAAACAGCTCTGGCCTGCGGATTCACGGACCAGAGCCACCTGATACGCGTATTCAAACGCTACTGCGGGCTTTCTCCGCAAAACTACCTGCAGCAGAACCAGGGAAACGGCCTGCCCTGAGCGTTGTTGGTACGCATCTGGACTTTGGAAAACTACGGGAGTATCAATGCCCTCTGTTGTAATGTTTCCGCATTCTGCGGACACTCCTTCACTGATTCTCAACCGGACTGATTCTCCATTTTTCTTATGTATACAGACAGTCTTGGGATATTCGCCACCGCAGCCACGGCCATTGTTGTAGAGGCTTCTCCTTTTCTCCTGCTGGGTTCGCTGATCGGCGCCCTGCTGGAAGTGCTGGTTTCCGAGGAAGCGCTGCTGCGCCGGATCCCCCGCAACGCCCTGGGCCAGGTTGCCGTGGGGCTGTTTGCGGGCATCCTGATTCCCACCTGCGAATGCGGTATTGTTCCCGTGGCGCGCAGGCTCCTGCTCAAGGGGGTCCCCCCGCGCTGCGCCATTCCTTACATGATGGCCGCTCCCGTGGTGAACCCCATTGCCCTGGCGTCCACCCTGTTCGCGTTCCAGGGGAACGTCAGCGCCGTGCTCCTGCGCCTGCTCCTGGTGGTGGTCCCGGCTGCAGGTCTCGGCCTTTCTCTGGGAAATGCCAGCGCCCGGTCCGTGTTGCGCAAAAAGCGCGTTCTGTCAGAAACATCCAGCCTGGAGCTCCAACGCTACAATCCGCAGATCCACGAGCATTCCGAACATTCCCACGACCTTCATGATCACGGGCACGAACACGGCTGCGGCTGCGCGGCCTGCGCGTCCCACAGCGGCAACCGCCTGATGGCCGTCCTGTACCATACGGCGGCGGAATTTCTCTCCATGGCCCGCTTTCTGGTCTTCGGAGCCATTGTTGCAGCGGCCTTCAAAACCTGGCTGCCCCCGGAAACCATCATGTACTTCACCGGCAACGCCTTTATCGCCGTTGCAGGACTGATGCTGCTGGCCATATTGCTGTCCGTGTGTTCCTCGGCGGACGCCTTTGTGGCGGCCTCATTCGCAGCGTTTCCCATGGGGGCCAAGGCCGCATTCATGGCCGTGGGCGCCATGGTGGACCTGAAGCTGATCCCCATGTTCTTTGCCGTATTCAATAAACGCATGGCAATGAGCCTGACCATGGTTCCCATTATCGTCGTCTATGTTCTGGGAGTTTTCCTGGCTCTGGGAGGCATCTGACATGGCCTCTCTGCTGCGAATGGTGGAAGCCTGTCTGCTCTGTTTCATGGGCACCTTCATGCTCATGCTGGCGACTTCCGCCGAGTACTGGCGCTTCATTCACCCGAAATACGCCTGGATTAGTTTGACGGCAGGCGCCTGCATAACCATTCTGGGCATTGCCTCCCTGTTCAACCGCTCCAAAAAAGCCAATTTCAGCGAACTGGCCTGCATCGCGCTGTTCTGCATCATTGCCTATGCAGCCACGGCCTTGCCCACCCCTTTCGGGGGCACTGACGTACAGCAGCAGATCGCGCAGCAACCCGTGGTGCCGGCGCAGCAGAACACAGCAGCGGAGCAACAGAACAGCGAACTGGCGGATCTCGGACCGGAAGAGCCTCCGGTGAGTTTTTCCGGACTCCCGGAACCAACGGAAGAAGAACAATCACCCCGCCTGACCCTGCACGGCAAGGAATACGTCAAAATCAACCAGGCCGAGCTGATCGTTCTGGACGGCGACCATCATGCGAAACCCGGCGACCGGTTCGTGATTCAAGGGGCAGTGGTACGTACGAAGCAATTGGATGCGCTGGGGACCATTGCCGTGGCCAGGCTGCTCATCACCTGCTGCTTCGCGGACGCCACAGCCACCGCCTACCTGGTGAAAGTGGCTGATCCCCAAAAATACGAAAACAACGAATGGGTGCGGGCAGCAGGTACGATCCAGCCCGTGGACGAAGCCCTGCTGCACATCACTCTGCCCGTACCGGGCGCCATAACCACGGTGGTCGGGGAAAACTTCCAGATGCAGGCCGACGATATCAAGGTCAGCGAACCCACCGGCCTGCCTTTTCTTTTTCAGGTCAAAACCGAGGAACCATACGCCTATTGAGGAAAGGCACCCTCCCCCCTGCGGACTGTGCCGCCGGGTGCCTTAGTATGCGAGGATTCAACGCTGGCTTCGGAAGGAATCCAGGGAAAGGCCGTGACGGCGGATGTGCGCGTACAGTGTAACCCGTGAAACGCCGATCTCCTTGGATGCTGCCCGGACATTGCCCCGGGCTCTGGTCAAGGCCTCCACCACACGCTGTTTTTCACGGTCAGGACTTTTGGCCTGCCCCTGCACTGGGGGCTCTGGGATCACTTCCGGAATGACCACTCTGTGCTCCACTGGTTCCTGGCTGGCGTCGGTCCAGAATTCCGGCAGCAGGTCATCCTTGTTGATCAAGGGACCGTCCGCCATGACCGCCGTCCGCTCCACGAAGTTTTCCAACTCGCGGATGTTGCCCGGCCAGTCGTAGTCCAGCAGACATTGCATGGCGTCTCTTGAAAATCCGGTCAATTGCTTGTCCAGGGTCCGGGCGATTTTGGCCAGAAAAAAATTGGCCAGCACCGGGATGTCGCTTCGGCGTTCGCGCAGCCCGGGAACCGTGATGCGCAGCACATTGAGCCGGTAATACAGATCATGACGAAACGTGCCGTGTTCAACGGCCTTGGCCAGATCACGGTGCGTCGCGGCCACCACCCGTACGTCCACCTGGCGCGGACGCTTGCCGCCCACACGGGTCACTTCGCCTTCCTGCAGCACCCGCAGCAGGCTGACCTGGGCCGACAGGGGCATGTCGCCGATTTCATCCAGAAACAATGTACCGCCATCCGCAAGCTCGAACTTGCCGGGCGCCCCCTGACGATTGGCCCCGGTAAAAGCTCCGGGCTCATATCCGAACAGTTCGCTTTGCACCAGATCACGGGGGATGGCGCCGCAGTTGATAACGATGAATGGCTGCTCGCTCCGGTCTCCGCCGTTGTGGATGGCCTGGGCGAACAGTTCCTTGCCCACGCCGCTTTCCCCCAGAATCAGGGTGGTCATGGAATTTTCACTGGCCTTGGCCGCCATGCGCATGGCCGTGCGCATGGGGTCGGAAGTCCCCTGGATGTCGGCAAAGGTATACACGGCTTTGGCACGGGTGATGCGGTTGGTCAGCTTATGGACGCGCCGGCTTTCCCGCAAGGTGACGCAAAGCCCGCCCTCGGGCGTGGGACAGGAGGAATACAGACACTGCAACGTGGTGCCGTCTGCCAGACGCATGGTGCATTCGTTGTCCTTGGATTTCTGGTCCTGCACCTGAAAGCACTCGCCGCTGGTGGCCACTGCGACATCAAAAAAATCCCAACCCGTGGCATCTTCCTGCACATGAAAAAGCTGCTTGGCATAGCGGTTCATCATCCGGATGCAGCCGTTGGCGTCCAGCACCACCACTGCCTCGCCCAGAAGTTCCATGATGGTCTGGGTTTCCTGCAGCAGGTAGCGCAGGCGCATTTGTTCGGTCATGGCCTTGGCCGCGGCAATGATCAATCCAAAGGTGTGATGATTGAAACTTTCCCGCCCCATGGTCAGGGAGATGGTTCCGATCATTTTGTTCTTGATGTCGAAAATCGGCGCTGCCGCGCAGGACCAGCCGTCGAAAAAGGGATTGTAGTGTTCGCAGCCCAGGACGCAGGTGGGCTCTTTTTCCACAAGACAAATGCCCATGGAAGTGGTGCCTTCGATGGGATTCTCCGCTGAGCAATCCGCGCAGCGCACAGGTGGCTCCGCGGCCAAAGCCCCGTCCGTCGCCCATGGTGAGCAAAAACACTCCGGAAGCGTCTGTAAGAATGATGGAATTGCTGGTGGGATGAATGTTTTCCAGCAGCTCTTCCATGATGGGTTGGGCTGTGGAAACAAAGAATTTGTTGCGTTCGAGTATGGCTTCCAGCTCTTTGCTGGTCAGACGAACGGAGGACATTCCCGTAAAAGGGGCACCGGCTGCACGGGAACGTTTCCAGGAACGCAATATATGCGGTCTGATGTGATTGAAATCTGCAGGGTCACCTTTATGAAATTTTTCACGAGCGGTGAATATTTCATCCCAGAATAGATCTCTTGAATCACTGGAAGCAAAAAATTTTCTGTAAAATTCGCTTGCTTCGGACTCTCCATACTGCGCTACTGGGTCGTTTTCAAATTGCCTGAGATAACTTGCGGAAGTGAATGTGTGCATGAGTCACTCCTTCCAATTATGTTGAATGAATAACGGGTACCGCGTTTACGCCACGGAGGATCCTCCTGAATACTTTTCTTATACTCTACGCTTCTAATAGCACGTACACAAGAAAATTCGTGACAGGAATCACCAAAACTTCTGCCTTCCAGTAAAAATCATAGCGCTTCGATATTATAAATAAGTGTGAGTTATGAACGGTATTTGGAACACTGCATAAAACACTGGGCATACTGATGGGGCTATTCTTGCAGAAACTCCTTGCAATGCAACAAAACTATATCAGAATCCAGGCAATATCTCCTTCCAAGATAGTATGGATTGTCCTCACCTCCTCTGCACCAAAACAGTCTGCAGCAAAATGGAGCCGACTTTTCAGAAGAGGTCCAACCTGACCACTGTCCCCCCAGGACGCACAGACAGATCCCGCAGACTTGTATCGCAAGTCCGCGGGTTATGCAGAAAAGCGCCGCCCCCCTCCAGGCAGGGTTAGGAGGGAGACGGCATTGCCATGTGTGAGATTACCGGTGAGTGGTTACCAACATTCGTTATAAAGAGCCTCGATCTGGGCTTTGGAGGCTATGCGCGGATTGGTTCCATAGCAGGGATCGTTCATGGCGTCCTGAGCCAGAACAGGGATGTCCTTGCTGTCTACCTTGAGGCCAACACGGCCGGCGGCTTCGCTGATGGTGGCAGGAATGCCGACTTCGGCGTTGAGGCGTTTGACGGCTTCGACAGCGGCATCTTCAGGATAATTGCCGAGGCAGGCAAGCCCGCTGGCAGCGGCGATCTTGGCCATTTTTTCACGGCGGACGATTTTGTTGAAGTTCAGCACGTAGGGCAGAATAACGGCATTGGCGTCACCGTGAGCAATGTTGTAATGGGCGCTCAGAGGGTGGGCCAGGGAGTGCACGATGCCCAGGCCGCCGTTGCTGAAAGCGATACCGGCCATAGTCTGCGCGTAGGCCATTTTTTCACGGGCTTCAACGTCGTTGCCGTTGCCCACTGCGCGGCGCAGGTACTTGAAGATCAGCTTGATGGCGCCCATGGCCAGGGCGTCGGTGTATTCGGAAGCGCCCAGGGAGATGTAGGCTTCGATGGCGTGGGTCATGGCGTCCATGCCGGTGGAAGCGGTGATGTGCGGGGGCAGTCCGGTCATGAGCAGCGGATCGATGATGGCCACTGCGGGCAGCAGTCGCGGATCCATGACGCCTACTTTGACTTTATGTTCGCCCTTGGTGTTGGTGATAACCGCGATGCAGGTGGATTCGGAGCCGGTACCCGCGGTGGTCGGAACAGCGATGTAGAAAGGCAGGGGCGCTTTGAGCAGGCCGATGCCGCAGTAGGCGCCGATGTCGTCGCCACCGCTGGTGGCCAGAACGCCGCAGGCCTTGGCGGTATCCATGGAGCTGCCGCCGCCCAGGCCGATGATGCTGTCGCAGCCTTCTTTTCTGTAAATGGCGATGGATTCGGTAACGTTGGATTCAGTCGGATTGGGAACGGTGCCGTCATATACGGCGTATTCCAAACCAGACTGTTTCAGGACTTCTTCTACTTTTGCAAGCAACCCGACTTTGGCAATACCCTTATCGGTCACGATCAAGGGTTTTTTCAGACCGTTGTTTTTCAGGGATTCAGGTGCTTTGTCAATTGCACCAGCTCCGGTAAAAATCATATTAGCCATTTGAAAAGCAGAAATCATGGTCAGTAGCCCCTTTTGGGTTCAGGTTGATGGCCCGGACTTCAGCCGATTACCAAATCTTTTCGTACAGTTCCTTGATCGCATTCAACGACGGCACTCTGGGTGTCGTAAAAGTCGAAATTTCATTGAGCGCATCAGTGGACATGAGTTCGATGTCCTTGGGGTCGATCTTGGCGCCTATCTGCTCGGCGCATTCGGTGATCGTCCTGGGAATGCCCACTTCATCATTGAGGCGCTGGATGGCCGCAACAGCGGCATCTTCCGGGTAATTGCCCAGATCCTTCAAACCGCTGACCTGAGCGATCAGTCCCATTTTCTCACGACAGACGATCTTGTTGTATTCCAGGACCACCGGGAGACAAACCGCGTTGGCATTGCCGTGGGAGATGTTATAGAAGGCGCTCAGCGGATGCGCCATGGAATGAACGAGTCCCAGGCCTCCGTTGGAGAACGCCATACCGGCCATGGTCTGGGCATAGGCCATTTTTTCCCTGGCCTCGATGTCGTTGCCATTACCCACGGCCCTGCGCAGATACTTGAAAACCAGTTCAATGGCGCCGATGGCCAGTGCGTCGGTATATTCCATTGCCCCGACCGAAATGAAAGCCTCGAGCGCATGGGTCATGGCGTCCATGCCTGTGGAAGCCGTGATGTGCGGAGGAAGCCCTATCATCAGCAGAGGATCGATGACGGCCACGTCAGGCAGCAGACGACCGTCCAGCAAAACCATCTTCCAGTGGTGATCGCTTCTGGTGTTGGTGATAATGCATGCGCAAGTGGATTCGGAGCCGGTTCCTGCGGTGGTGGGAATGGCGATGTAGAAGGGAATGTCCGCCTTGAGCAGGCCCATGCCGCGATAGGCGTCGATGGGGCCGCCGCTGGTGGCCAGAATGCCGCATCCTTTGGCCGCATCCATGGCGCTGCCGCCCCCCAGACCGATCAGACAGTCGCAGCCTTCCTTTTCGTACATGGCAAAGGAATCTTCCGCATTCTTTTCATTGGGATTGGCCACGGTTTCATCATAAAGGGCGTATTGAATTCCGGCAGCAGTCAAAACATCCTCAACCTGTTTTGACAGACCGGCCTTCACAATCCCTTTATCCGTAACGATCAACGGTTTTTTGAACCCGTTCATCTTGATCGTTTCTGGCACTTTTTCCAACGCACCCGCACCGGTAAAAACCATCTTGGCCAATTGAAACGCAGTAATCATAGCTCGCCTCGTAGTGTTTAGATTGCGAATTGCAGGCGTCATCCGGCGCCGACACCTCAACACTTATCTCATGAGGTGGCATGGCCCCCGCGCAAGCGGGGGCCTGTCGCCTTGTTACACGTTTTGAAGAGCTTCCAGGACCCTTTCGGGCGTGGCGGGCAGCCTGCAGACCCGCGCGCCGCAAGCATCGCGGATGGCGTTGATGACTGCCACATGCGGGTTGACCATGGGGCCTTCGCCGGCACCGGAGGCGCCGAACGGACCGTTGTCCCGCGGATGATTTTCAAAGTATTCGACTTCCATTTCATCGGGGATGGACTCAATAAAGGGGAAGCCCGCACCGATCATGGTGGAATGCTTCTTGATGTCTTCGAAGTCTTCGCTCAGAGCCAGACCGATACCCTGTGCGATGCAGCCGTAAATCTGCCCGTCAACGGCAGAACGGTTGTTGATGGAGCCCAGGTCGGCTACGCAGGAGAACTTGTCCACCTTGACCTTGCCTGTGGCGATTTCCACCGAAACCTCGGACATGTACAGGGTGTACATGCAGTTGGTGAAAGGCTCGCCCAGTCCGGTTTCGGGATCGCATACGCTGCCCGCGGTGCTGTAGCTGCCGTTGAACTGGGTGGGTTTTTCGGCGGCAACGGCCTCTTCATAGGTCATGTAGGTGCCGTCGTCTTTTTTCAGGGTTTCGAGCATGGCCTTGCAGGCCGCATTGAGGGCGTTACCGACGATAACCTGCGAACGGGATGCGCCGGCAGGACCCGCCGGGGGCTGTTTCGAGGAATCAGGCCAGCTGAAACGAACCTTTTCCGGCGGAATACCCATGGGGCGCAGGGCTTCATGAGTTGTTCCAACAGCGCCGATGTCAGCGCCCTGTCCGTGATCTTCCCAGGAGCAGCCAAGAGTTACGCCGTTGTCCGGATCGTACTGGATAAAGACATCCGCAGAGTCCACGCCGTCCGTGCCCGCGCCGTAGACGCCCACCGCAAGGCCGACGCCCTTCTTGATTTCAGCCGTGGATTCTTTGGCGGCCTTTTCCTTGGCGGCCTTGTACTTGGGACGTATGGCATCCAGCAGCTGCGGGAAGGCAATGACATCCGGAGTGGCGCCGGTGGTGGTGGTGGAACCTTCGCGGTAGCAGTTGAGATAGCGGAATTCCAGCGGATCCATGTCCAGAGCCCTGGCCAGGTCTTCGATCAGGGTCTCGCCCGCGAAGTGCGACTGGATGCCGCCGAATCCGCGGAAGGCCGAACCCCATGCGTGGTTGGTGTTGACCGTATGGCCCATGCCCCGGATGTTCGGGATGTCGTACCCGGCGCCGAGGAACTGGATGCCGCGGCCGGTCAGCGCATCGCCCATTTCACAGTAAGGTCCGTGGTCAACATAGTATTCGTGCTGCAGGGCCTTGATGCGACCGGTCTTTTTGTCCGCGGCCATGCGTGCGTTGATGTAGAAAGGCGAACGTTTTCCAGTGTAGGTCATCTGCTGGTAGTAGTTGTAGCGCAGGTAGCAGGGATGACCGGTAGCCAGCACTGCCACGCCGAGAAGCGCTTCAGTGGTCGGGCTCAGTTTGTAGCCAAAGGTGCCGCCCATGGGGTTGGAGGCAACGGCAATCTTGTCCGGAGTGAGTCCGAGACCTTCGGCGATCATGAAAGAATGCAAATGGACAGCAATGGACTTGCTGTGGATGTGCAGCAACTGATCGTCATCCATATAGGCGAAACCTACATCAGGCTCGATGGGCATATGCGGCTGGCGGCTCGTGATGAAATCCCCTTCCGCCACAACCACATCGTCACCGGCGAAAATGGGCTCGGTCTCGTCGCCTTTGATCAAAGGCTGATCAAAATAAATGTTGGGGGTGCCGGGATGGATCTCGATGGCATCTTCGGCAATGGCTTCCGGAATGCTCAGATAGGCGGGAAGCTCTTCCAGCTCCATGGTCACGGCTTCGGCAGCAGCCTGGGCTTCTTCATAGGTGCTGGCGCAGACCAGGGCGACAACATCGCCGTACTGAAATACCTTGGAGTCGCAAATGATCGGACGTTCCCAGCCGTCACCCTTGTGGTTGGGGTGGTTGACCAGACCGAAGATGCGGTTTTTGCCTTTCACATCCTTGGCCGTGAGCACCGCGTGCACGCCGGGCATCTTTTCCGCTTTGGAAGTATCTATGCTGATAATGTTGGCATGGTGCACTTTGGCCTGCACCAGACCGAGATGCAGGCGTATCCGCGGGCATCTTGAGGCCAAGGTCCGCACCGTAGTCCAGCGTACCGGTGACTTTCGCCACGGCTGTGGGCCTGGGGTATTCCGTGCCCCAGATTCTGCCGTCTTCGGGCAGCTTGAATTCCAGGCTGTCTTCGGACGCTTCACCGCGCATGACCTTGGCTGCGTCCATGACAGCGTCGACAATGGGTTTGTATCCGGTGCAACGGCAGGCATTGCGGTGTGTCTGGAACCAATCGCGGACTTCATTACGGCTCGGAGCCTTGTTTTCGTCCAGCAGTCCCTTGGCCGAAACAATAAAACCGGGCGAACAGAAACCGCACTGTGCGGCGCCGTACTTGACCCAGGCCTTCTGCAACGGATGCAAAGCGCCGGGCTGGCCGATGCCTTCGATGGTGGTGATCTGTGATTTTTCAGGAACGCGTGTGATTTTGGTGATGCACGAACGGACGACCTTTCCATTGAGCAGAACGGAACAGGCACCACACTGCCCTTGCCCGCAACCCACTTTCGTACCGGTCAGGTGCAATTGATCCCTGATAACCTCTGCCAGTGTGCTTTTCGATGAAGTAAGAATATTGTATTCCACTCCATTGATGTACAACCGTTTTTGCAACATTGAACTCATGGCTTGCTCCCGTGTTTTTCTTTATGAATAGCAATGTGCGTGCCACTTCATAATTTCACGACAAATAGCCAATATACATACACTTTTTAAAATTCAGCGGTGTTCATGTGTGTCAAGGCATGTTAAAGATGCTTTACATGTTCAGTCCTGTGTAAAGCTTTTAATTCGTATATTAGAAGCCTTTACCTTACATTGGAATAAAATTCAGCCTTAGTTGTTTGCAAACATTTACTCCTACTCAGAAATTTGTAATAATATGTGTTCTTACACTATAAAAAAATTCCATAAAGTTCATCATATAGAACATATTTCTCACGTGTATGCTTTTTACAATACCATTGATACCATCATGCAATACTGGTGTATCGTATGCAACAGTAAATAAAAAGCCCATGCTCTCCACAATTATGGAGCGCATGGGCTTCGAGCGCCGGAACCATTCCGGCGCTTTCCCTTATGTTGCCTAGCGTTTGATAGGCCAGAACTGAAAATAGTCGGCAATGATGACAATGACAGGAAACGTAATCGAAAGCAGTGCATTGGCTACCCACAATTCCATGTCATAGGTAGGACCGCCTGCCTGCAGATCCACTCCGGAAAGCATCGGACCGAGAGCGGCATACAGGTAATACATGATGAATCCGTAAAAAGCGGCAAGAAGCGTGAGCAGCAGGCCACGGGTGGGCTGCTTCATTCCCTCGAACAAACGGTGCTGCATGAGCGTGTCGGCGAGGAATACGCCGAACACAAAACAAATGGGCACCTTGACGAAAAACACGGTCATGTCGAAATCAAGCAGTTTGACGAACACAAACCAGCAGATCCAGGTCAGCACCAGGACCACAAGGGTTCCGACAATGCCCATCACGGGTTGCTTCAACTGACCTGTGAGCTTGGTTATCAAGGTCATGTCCGTGAGCAGCAGAACCAGGATGGCGCCGGTGATGGTGACGAAATAGGAAAGCGCCACTTCCGCGGACAGCAACCCCTTGGGATCCATTGCTTCCGAATAGAACGGCGCGCCGGCCATGGCTGAAAAATCAAAGAAGATCATGTACAGCACCCAGGAGAACACATAGACGAAAATCAGGGTGGCGACCCCCAGCAATCCGGGACTGGAAATAAAGCGGGACAGAGGCCAGCAGTTCATGATGGGCACAAACCAAAATGTCGTGATGACGGTAAGAATGATGTACTGGATAAGCAGAGGCGTGGGCGGCGACATGCTGCCTCCCACCAGCGTAAAGGTCAGCAGAGCGACAACACCCGCGATGGTGGCCGTCATCAGCGTGAGAACAATCCCTTTTGCGGGTTGCCCCAATTCAGTGACAAATGAAGGGAAACTGCATTTCCAGATCATGCAGGTAACCAACTGGGCCGGCACACCGCACATGAAGACAAAGCAGACCCAGGTTGAAAAAAACTGGTGCTCGAAAATTCCGATGATAAAAGATGCTATGGCCAGAATCAGAATAAATGCCGGAATGGCCAACAGGAACAACTCGGCTGTAAGACTCTTTTTTTCACCATTGTTAATGGTTACATCTGCCTGAACTTCTTGTGTGTTAGACGGCATGTCACCCCTCCATGATGCGCTCGGGATAAAATCCTGAACGGCTTGTTCATGTACGTTTACATGTCCACCTGAAAGATACGCTGCAATTACAGTACAGTTCTTTCAAGTTTCAACAAAAACGCTTGGTTAATGTGTAATAACGCTGCAACAGCTTAAGGGTGAAATTAATTATGCAAACACCGGACCGTATTTATCCTGATAATTATCTAAAATGATTCCAAGCTACACGCATAGGTTTTTAAAATACATATTACCTCTTAAAACAAAAGAACTTTTTTGAAAGATTAATTAAAAATCTTTCTCGAATTGAAAACAGATACACCAGGCAGATGCACATTTATTGTTTCATTTTCCATCATCTTGACGGCTTTTTAAATTTACATGAAAATTAATCATCACTTTTTGTATACATAATATACATATCATTACCTAAAAAAATCCGATAAAACAACAATATTCTATCAGAGCACAACATTCTGCTACATTTTCCAGAAGGAAATAGGCAAGATACGAGCCGTCCATGGCCCCATGCCTGACGGATCAAAGAGGAATTAAGCGTATACAGCTGAATGTAGCAAATTGAGACACAAGACAGGCACGGACGTGCGACATGCGAAGGAGTCAGACCATATTGGCCATTGCGCACCAAGGGGGGACCTGTTCATGGAAGGTGTGTAAAGAAGCCGGAAAACGACTCCGGCAATATGAGAACTTTACACCGAGGAATCAGGGATCAAAGAATCAAGAAGCTCGAAAAATGGTTCACGGGCATATTTCTCGAGCCAGGGAATATGTCCGCATTTCTGCAGCAGAATGAACTGGAAGTCTTTCAATGCGCGGCTCAAGGGTTTTTTCACCCCGTCCGCAGGGTGCGAATCGTAGGCGCCGTGAATGGCCACCACCGGGCACTGGACACGACAAGCCAGGCGCAGAAAACCACCCTCCTTGCGAAACTGCGTCACATCATCCCAGACGCCGTTGAAAACCTGAAAGCTGAATTCCTGGTCCCCCTGCGGCTGAGGCAGGGGCGCGTACGCATCCGCCAGAGACATGAGTTCGCCGTATTCCCCCATCAGGGCATCCTTGCGAGTCTCCTTGGGATCCGCCAGGCGACAGGCCAGCTCTTTCATTTGTTCCTGCTGGATGGGCAGCAAACGCTCCATACGCGTATTGGTGATGGCCTGGGCATAGCGCTGATCGAACACGCCGCTTCCCACGAGAATCAGCTTGCGAACCAGCTCTGGGTGACGCGCAGCCAGCAAAAATCCCAGCATGCCGCCCCAGGAAGAGCCGACAACGCAAACGGGCTGGCCGGCGTTCACCTGCAACACCCGTTGCAGTTCGCTGACCTGACCGTCCATGCTCGTACTGGTCTGCAGGGGTTCTATAACACCGTGTTTGACTGACAAGACCTCCGCCACCGGCGCCATGGCGCCCCGTGCTCCGGGGCCTCCATGCAACACTGCGACAGTGTACGGAGCTTTGCCGTAAGTTCTGAATTCGGGCATGTACGACTTTTTCAAAAAAAGGTGTAAATATCACACCCGCCTGCGACGCTGTCGTAAGCGGGTGTGATGGCCTCCACGACCAGAAAGTCTTCAATAAGCAAGGCGATCAGGGTAAAACGCGTGCTTTATATGACAATCTCTTAAGGCTTGACTGTGGCTTATACAAAAAAATATTTAAGCCTTTTTGCGCTTTTCCCAGAGCTTCATGTCTTTCATCTTTTTACGACGCTCACGCTGCAGGGCTTTACATACCAGAGGCTGGTTCTTTTTGTAGCCGTACTTTTCGCGATATTCATCGGCAGTCAGCCCATGGGTAGCAAGGTGTTTCTTGGTGATGATCTTGAAAGCCTTGCCGCACTCCAGGCAAATAACAGACTTTTCTTTGATCGCTTTTTGCGCGTCAGAACGTGATACCTGAACAACTTCGGTTTCATCCAAGCACTCGCTGATGCCTTTGATGCCGTCGGCGAGTTTTTTTACCATGGAGGTGATTTCTTCTTCAGTCATGTTCCGGACACTTGCCTGCGCCTTAACAATCTCCAATGCCTCTTTTACGTACTCTTCCATATTCCACTCCTTTAAAGTTACTGATCACAAGAATTCTACGGCATTCGTATAACGCTTGTAAATAAAAAAAAAGTAATTCGCAATTATTCTTTTCTCTAGTAGAACAATTCTAATTTGTTACAAAAACCTTACAAAGATGAAATGAAACGTATTTCATATTTTTCATTCAAAGGTAAGGGCCAAAAAATCTTTTAATGTAAATTTTACATGAGGCTGAAACGTGCCCACCTCGTTTCTTCCTAAAACGACCCTATGTACTAGGAGAATAAAAATAGAGCCAGGGTCATCAGCTCCGTTGCTTTTTGTTCACCCGCACTGCATTTTTTCCTGAACGAAGAACAAAAAGGGCCATCTGTCCTGCTTTTTTTACACGTTTAACGATCAGAAAGGGAAACGTACAAAAAGTAAACTTTCCCTCACCTCATGATCTTTGTTATTTTGAAAAATAAAATCCAGAATTTCAAAGCTGGTCCCTGTCTTATTTCTCAGACAAGGCTGAAAAGCACTGGAAGAAGCAGAAAGTAAAACGTCGTTCAGAAGTATTACTATGGCTTGCAACACAACTTGTCAAATTTCAGCCATATATTTTTTTATCGATAGAATCTATTTGTAGTATATATTGCCTGAGAGTTACCAGGTCCATCCATTTTGCAACAAACTTGCATGTGAACCACCGCTTACAAGTGTCTCGCAGATCCATGGGGATTTTCATCCTCCCTGAATCTGAGCACAGGCACAGTCGTGGCAGCCACAGATCATCGCGGATTGACGCAGATGCCCTCTTTTGCCATGCAGTACGCATGACCGCTGCAAACAGCCATTGTTCCAACGCCCCCAGAGGCACCCTTCTGCCGGCAGCAGCCGCAGCCGGCTTTGTAGCGGCCTTTGCCCAGATGGTTTTACTGCGGGAACTGTTGGCCCTTTTTTCAGGGTTCGAACTCCCTGCAGGACTGTTCCTGGCCTTCTGGCTCATCTGGACCGCCCTGGGCAGCCGTCTGGCTGCGGAGAAAGCGCAGGCTGTCTCCCCGCAACCACTGTTGCTTGGCCTTGCCGTGCTTCTGCCCCTTACCCTGCTGTTGTTGCGCGCCACACGCCCGCTCTGGAATATCCCCATGGGCGAAATGCCCGGACTCGGCATCATGCTGGCCATCTGCGCCCTGTCTCCCGCCTTGTTCTGCCTCTGCTCCGGTGCCCTGTTCGCAGTTTGCTGGGCCCGGGTCTCGCAGACATCCTGCCCCCGGCCCATGCGGGTATACCTGGCGGAGGGCCTGGGCTCCGGGCTGGCAGGGCTGCTGCTTTTTTTCATGTTTCTCCCCCTGTTTTCCGTATTGCAAAGCGTCCTGATCGTAGCCTGCATGCTGACCGCCCTGGCCGTACGACTGGTTGCGAACCGGACGCGGTTTCTCCCTCCTTTGCTGCTGTTGCCTGTCCTGCTTCTCGCACTGGCGCCTCAATTGACCATTCCTCTGGACCGGCTGACCCGGACCTGGCAATGGGGCACGGGCTACGTGGCCGGACAGGAAAGCCCGTACCAAAGCCTGGCCGTCTGCAGGCAGTCCGAACAGCTCTCCCTGTTCTCAGACGGCAGCTGGCTTTTTTCCCTGCCGGATCTCCTCAGTACGGAGTTTGCCCTGGAGCCGGTTCTGCTGCTGCATCCGCACCCGAAATCCATTCTGCTGCTGGGCGGCAATCCTTTGGAACTCCCTGCCCAGGCCCGCAAGCATCCGCAACTCGACCGCATCACCATGGTCGAGCAGGATCCCGCCATCCCTGTTCTTTTACACCGCGTATTGAAGCTTTTTCCAATAGAGCAAACAACTGTTGCAGAGCCCCTTGCAACGGATCCGGCCATATTGCTCCGTCGCCCAGGAAAGCAATACGACATCATACTCCTGCAATTGGGCGCCCCCTCCAATGCAGGCCGGAACAGATACTATACGCTGGAATTTTTTCAAGACGTGAAAAAACGTCTTGCCCCAGGCGGCTTGTTTTCCTTTACCGCTCCGGGAGCTCCAGAAGCCGTGGGCCCCGTGCAGGCACGCTTGCTGCGCAGTCTCAATGCCACACTACAAGCCGTGTTCCCCCTGGTGCTGGCCCTTCCCGGTGATCAGATCCGCTTTGTGGCCTCCTCAGACACCAGCTATGCAGCCATCCAACCGGACTCACTGCTGCAACGCCTGCACCGGCGCAACATCCCCACCCGCTTTTTCCGGGCGCAAAGTGTCCGCGAACTGTTCAGCCCGTTCAAGCGCGAGTATCTCCGGAGCGTACTGGAGGACTCCCCTGCCCCGGAACTGAACCGGAATTTTCGCCCGGCCTGTTATCTGGACACGCTGCTGGCCTGGGGCCGGCAACTGGACGAGCGATTGTTCGTCCTGCTCGAGAGGTTTTCCCATGGCGGGCAATACGCTTTGTGGATTCTTGTTGGCTGTGGAGGGCTGTTGCTGGCTCTCGGACCTCTCGTCGGCAAAGCATCTGGTCTGTCTCTGGCCGTGGGAGCCGCTGTGGCGCTCACGGGCGCCTGCTTGATGATCTGGCAGTTTTTTCTGCTGCTCGTGTTTCAGATCATGTCCGGCAGCCTCTACAGCCGCCTGGCTTTGCTGGTGGCGGCATCCATGACAGGCCTGGCAATGGGCGCCTGGCTGACTCCGCAAAAAAGGCCCGTACTGCGTACGCTGCTTGGAGTGCAAAGCCTGTTCTGTCTGCTACTCGCAGCTTTCGCCCCTCTGTTTGATTGGCTGCAGACCTTTACTCCGGCCCTGCCTGCCGGAATAATTCTGGCGGTCTGCATGACTCTGGCGCTGGCGGGAGGCGCGCTGGGCGGCCTCCATTTCGGACTGTCATCGAGGTTGCTGGAGGAAAAAGGACGGCTGTTGGCCGGACTGGGCGGCAAGCTCTACGCTCTGGATCTTGCGGGCGCAGCCGGAGGATCCCTGCTGGTTTCACTGCTCCTGCTGCCTCTTTACGGGTTGCAGTCCGTGCTCCTGGCCGCCGCGATGCTTTGCGCGGCTTCAGTGTGCGGGCTGTTTCTGACAGGGAGAAAAAGATAATGCTGCGGGAATAATTCAGACGCCGGATTCTATGAAGCTGATTCCGCGCATTTCCTGAATCATCAGCAGAGCCGGACCATATTCGCCGTCAATATGACAGATGTCGCGGACAGGATCGGGCGGCAGCTTGTAACGAAACCGGATGCGGAAGTCCGCTTCCAGAACCGTCAGCTCTTCCGAACAGATCACGTAATAGATCGTATCGCCACCGGAATCCTTCCCCATTGCAATACGATAAGGGCTGAGCAAACGCGGCCCAGCCACCGGGCGCGGCTTGTCCTGCGGACCGAAAAGCAAAGGCAGTTCCAGCAGGGAATTCTGTCCGGGGCAGACCAGAAGAATGCGCTCTCCGGCCACCACCAGGTCCGGCGTTACGGACCAGCCCCCCAGGTCCGCGACCTGAAATTTCGTAAAATCGTCCAGCGCATACCGCAAAAGACGGCGTTTGCGTGTATCCAGCATGAGCAGACCGCCCAGACCGTCTTCCGCCAGCCTAAACGGACCGCCCACCGAACCATGGGCGGGCGAATCAATCTCCACGCTCTGCAGCAGCCTGCCTTCCGCATCCATGCAGTCCAGCTTGCAGGCGCGCTCCCGGCCCAGGGTGGTCAGCGAGCCATAGAGCCTGCCGGACTTTCGCTCCAGCCAGAGCCCGGTGTAGAAGCGCTCCTCGGACAAGACCCTGCAGGCTCCGGTCCGCAGATGCACATAGGCCAGCCGGCTGGGAGAATCCGCGTACAGGCAATCGCAGACGTAAATACCGCCCCGGCCGTCCGGATGCATGACCCTGGGCGAATGCAGTTCCAATTCCAACTGCACGGCCCGGCGCCGGATGGCATAGCTCTTGCCAAGATTCCGCACCTGTTCGGCGGCCTCGGGTCCGGACCATTCCAGGGTCTGCGCCCGGTACGGGCTCCAGAAATTGCGAAGGGCAAATCTGCTCAGCAGTCCGGAATCAGCGGCGGGCAGGGTTTCAAGTCCGTCTTCGTCTGCATCATTGGGAACCCGGCCGCTTTCCAGGGCCTGGGCCACGGCTTCCAGTTGCCCGTACGTGGCCTCATAGGCGGGATCGCTCTTGAGAACGGCTTCATAGGCCATGCAGGCGCCGACCCAGTCCTTCTGGCAAAAAAAATGGTTGCCCACGGCCAGCAGCGCGCGTCGCAGCCAGAAACGCACAATACGCTGCTCCTGGTCGCGCGGATTGCTGGTGACAGGACAGCTTTCCAACGCCCTGTTCAGGGCTTCCTGAGCCGCCGATTCCTGCCCAAGACAGCTCAAGGCGCGGCATTCGCCGAAACGCAGCAAGGAGGCCTCGGGAGACAGCCTGAGACCAAAGCGATACAGTTCGAGAGCCTCATCCGGACGGCCGTCTTCCATGCAGGTTTCGCCAGCTTCCAGCAGACGCCGCAGCATCCGTTCCAGCATGGCGCACTGGCCCATGGCCCGGTCTTTGGCTTCCACCACAATATCACGGTAATAGCGCCGCTTTGCCGTCCACTCGCTGGAAGGTGGTTCGGCGAAAATCTCGAGCAGGTTGCAAGTCTGCAGCTGCAACTGCGACTGCCGCGCCGCCCGTGCGTAATCCTCCTGAAAGCCCGTATGCCATGGAGAACCGGGAAAAGGGACATTTTGGCCCGCCTGATCCGTCTGCCTGGCCAGGCAATCCTCAAACCGTTGTTCCAGAGCCGCCACATCCTCGTAAAGGGAGGTCAGAAAAAAACCGCGCATCTCAGCTGCCTCCTCCTGTGGGATCCTCTGTCAGCAACACCCCCACAACCTGCCCCTGCTCGGCAGCTGCGGACAGGCCGGAAAAATCGCCCGCACGGAACAGGCACAGAGCCTGGTCGAACTCATACAAGGGGTAAAAATCCTGACGCCCGGTGATGGGCTTGCCAGTCAACCCGTTGCTGCGCTGCTTTGTCTGTTTGTCCACCAGCCAGAAAGGAACGGACCGGGCGGGCGCTTCCAGGGGCTCCATGAAATCCACTTCCTCACCGGACGAACGTTCCAGCACCGCCACAGCCAGGGCATCCGCGTTTTCCGGAAGAACAAAACGCAGAACCGGCCCCGTGTAGGCCGTTCGCCCCAGCAGCACCCGTTGTTGTTCCTTGCCGTCTGTTTCCGCGTCATTGTTCTCCAGCGGATCCATCGGCAGCAGCCGCTCGCCCTCCAGGGGCCAGCCCCGGACCTGCGGTACGGACTTTCCGGCGTCTTCCCGGATATAGAGCCCGGCTTCCATCCCCTCTTGCGTTGCCGACTCCTGCAACAACAGGCAGGACCCCGCATTCAGGGCCTTGAAAAAAGGAACGGCGCAAACAGGCAGATCCGTTTCGGCGCGCAGCGCATCTTTGGACACTAACCGCCGCGCCTTGCCGCGCGCGGCAGGAAGCAGGCGAATCACGTCGCCAATTTCCGATCCTGTTTTTGCGGAGGAATCGTCCGGACGCAGCCGCCAGGTGTCCGCCGCGGGTTCCAGAATGCAGGCCGTATTTTCAGCAGGCGGATCTTCGGCACCAAAGGTTTCCCAGTTCACGATCTGGGGGCCGGTCCGCAGCCACGGCCCTTGCGCCTCGGGTTGCAGCAAAGTCAGCAACTCCACGTCCAGCAGACGGAAGTAGGCGTCCAGCTGGGCCGGATGGTCCTCCACTTCGACCACGCTGGCCACGGCCAGGGGAGCCTGCTCCTGGAAAAGCCGCAGCGCCTTTTCCACACCGCCCGGAGTCGGCGCGCCCGGACCGGTCATGCACAGATCCAGAACACACCACAGCGCATCGTCTTCCCGTGCTGCCTCGCCCGCTTCGGGCGTTGGTTCTTCCGCAAGCAACAGGTCCAGGGCCTCGCGCGCACCGCAGGGCAAAAATCCGCAGTTTTCAGAATCTGGACAAAGGTCCAGCCTGCGGCACTCCACACCGGACGCGGACATTATGTCCAGCAGATCCTGATCGTCGGACACGGCCAGCACGCGCCAGTACGGCGGCGGACCGCCAAGGGCGTCCAGCTCCCGCAAAAAGGGCGCAGCATGCAGCGTCTCGGGCAGCAGAGCCCGGACTATGGTGTCGGTGGGATACAGCGGCAATAAAATATTCATTGCAGATCAAAATCGAAGAGGTCGTTCTCGATGATCTGTTCTGCGTACCGCAGGTCGTGGACAGTGTCTATATCCAGGGCGGCAATGGGATCGGTAATTTTGTGTACGTAAACGCCCAGCGGCCCCGGCACACGGCGGTTGGCAACCAGCAGGCCGTAGCGCCGGAAAAAGGGCCTGTCGAAATCCTGCCCCTGGGGAGCCTGGGTATACAGCGGTTCCAGTCGTTTGTTGCCGTTGGTGTGAAAATAGCGTTTGGGGTCGATATGAATCGGTCTGGCCGTGATGACCTGGCGATACGGGCCCACGGCTTTTTCCAGCAGGCTGTCCACCAGGCGCGGATTGCGAAAGGGGCTCGTGGTGAACAGCGTCACGATGACATCGGGTTCGTACTCCTGCTTGCGCAGCTCCTTGAGCGTAAAGTCCACCGCATGGGCAATGTTGGAATGGTCTTCGGCCAGTTTTTCTGGGCGCAGAAAAGGCACTTCCGCCCCATAGGCCACCGAGGTGTCGCGAATCTCCTCGTCTTCTGTGGAAACCAGCACCCGGGTGACAAAACGGGATTTGAGCGCGGCTTCGATGGTGTAGGCGATCAGCGGCTTGCCTGCCAGAGGCCGGATATTCTTGCGGGGAATGCCCTTGGAACCGCCCCGTGCCGGAATCAGGACCATGACTTCCGGACGTTTCTCTGCAACTCCGTCCGCGGGACGGGCCGCACAGGCTCCCCGAACAGGCGTACGTCCGGCGGCATTCGGCCGGATTGCGCCCTCCATGTTCAGAGCCTCGCCCTCGGGCGTGAAACGCCAGGCAAGAGAAATCTTCCGGGGTCTTTCTGTCATGCCCTGAGTCCATGCAAGGTTTATTCCGGAAAATTATTCAGCTTTTTGGCCTGCCTCCCGCTCTGTTACGCGCGTTCCGGTTCGCGCAGAGCAACAATATTCTGGTATGCGAACAGCTCGAACAACAAGGGATTGCGGTAGTTTCCCAAGGGAGCCAGTCCGTCGGGGAGCATGCGATAGAAGCTGTAACCGTTCAGTATCTCGTAGATATCCTTGAAAAAAGTACGGGAATAGACATTCATCTCATTGAATTCGAAATGCACCGCGTCAATCAACCCGTTTTCTATGGTCTGCAGCGCGCCGCACAAAATGGGCAGCTCGTGCCCTTCCGCGTCAATTTTCAATAAACTGACTTTTTCCAACTCGTGTTTTGCCAAAAATCCGTCAAGCGTCTCCAGCCGGACTTCGAATCCCGTGGATTTGCCCAGATGAATCCGCTCGATAACGTCCCTGTATAGCGACGAATGCTGCGGCTTTCTCGAATCTTCATAGTCATAGAGCATGCTGCTTCCGCATACGTCCGACATGCCGAAGGGATGCGCGTTGGTGCCCAGTTCTCCGGCTGTTTTCTGCAATTCCATAAACGACTTGGGATGAGGTTCGAAGGAATGCACCTCCGCATCCGGCGCGGCATCCCGTACGAGCCGGGCGTACCCTCCCTTGAGCGCCCCCACGTCCAGCACCAGCGGTCGTTGCTTCCCGGCCAGCCAGGTTCTCAGGAAATGGGCCTCCCCCGAAACTTCCGGGTCCCAATAGTTCAAAATGCCGATGCCGTGCAACGCCATACGGAAGATTCGCAGATGCTGCTCGTAGTATTTTTTCGAGCGCAACGAGTCCATGTTGCCTTCGTAATAGGCCAGAAACTCTTCAAGATGTTTTTCATGCGTTTTTACCGCATCATCCTGTATTTGTTTATCGGTATCCGGCATGAGTCCCCCTATGTGTAAAGTTGCGGTGACCCTAGCCCAAGAGGTCTGCATGCGCAAATCAAGATTACTTATCGGCAGTTTTTACATTTCATAAATGCCGAAACATAATTTTTTTCTATTTTCGTCCGATCTTATGAGAGGTCGGTTTGCTTCTTGCACACTTTCTTTCTACAATAGACCGACTTTGCCGAGTTTTTTAGATTTTTCCGGCAACGAGTACCGGGAGCATAAAGAGTCTTACAGCAATAGATCCCGGTCATAAGGACGACCACGCCCCCGGCGGGGGCAAACGGAAAAAGCCGCGCTGGAGCGGGCCGTTACAGGCTTTCCGCGCCAGGCATCAGAAGACAAAGGAGCAACACCCATGCCCTGGACTAAAGAGACTTTGCCCTTGCCCAAGCAGGTGAGCATAGAAATCCTGGCCGACTGCAACCGCAACTGTTTTTTCTGCCCTCGCCAGGGGGACAACAGCGGAAAACGCCGGAATCCCGACGGTTCGCATGTCAAAAAAATCATGCCCACGGAACGGGTCCTGACCTTTCTGGATCAGCTGCAGGAAATGGGCTACGACGGCCTGGTGTTCTTCCGCCATCTGAGCGAGGCGTTTCTTGATCCCCGTCTGATGGATATTGCCAGAGAAGCAAAAAATCGCGGGTTTGTCATCGGCGAGGCCACCAACGGAGACGTGCTGCAGCATAACGACGAAATCGCGCGTCAGACCAATGAAATATACGATTTTCTCAGCATCGGCCTCTACGACTACAACAGTCAGGAAGAAAAAGAGGCCAAAAAGGAATTCTGGCGCAAGCGCTTGCCCGATGTGGACATCAATTTCAGTGAATACGAAAACGTGATCTGGCGAACCCATACGCGCTACGATCCGCGCATGACCACCACGCCCAGGGCCTTTCCGCACAGTCCCTGTTTGCGGCCGCTCAAGGGATTGTTCGTGCACTACGACGGCTCGGTGCCCATCTGCTGCGACGACATGCTCACCGAATACGACCTGGGCAACGCCTTTGAAACGCATCTGCGGGATATCTGGTTCTCCGACAGGCACATTCAGATTCTCAACGACCTGGAAGCTGGCAGGCGCTACCTGTACCCGCGTTGCAAATTCTGCCACGAACCGGCCTACCAGCTGAACAACCGGATCTTCACCACCCGCGAACGCGATCCCGAGACCAACATCCAGAACGTGGACGAACGGCGCTACCCGGACAACGACGCCCTGCTCAAGGAACTCGCCGGCAAGCGTATTCTGGTCTGGGGTACGGGCGAGCTCTACCAGGAGCGTTACAAGGCCCAGCTGGTCTCGCTCAACGGCAGCGCCACCTGGCTCGGCTTCGTGGACAACAACCCGGACAAATGGAACACCAGCGTGGATGGGAAACCCGTGACCGCACCGGAAAAACTGCGCGAACTGGCGCCGGACATCATACTCATCGCCTCGGCCGCCCCCTTGAAGATAGCCACGCAGATTTACGAAATGGACATCCCCGGCCTTGAAGTGGTGACGCCGTAGGATAAGGATAGATATGCGGGGCTGCCGCCCCCACTCCCCCGGCCAGGGGATCGCCCCTGGACGCGTATGGGGGAATTTTTATACCACTGTATACCTCCTGCCAGCCAAAAAGTTTTGGAGATTGTAAAGAACCTTTTTCAAAAGGTTCTTTACCCGCCGGAGGCACTTTAGGAGCATGCAATGACCTGGACGCTCGAGAATTTTCCCTTGTTTCGCAAGCTGAACGTGGAGCTGCAGTCCAACTGCAACCGCGAGTGTTTTTTCTGTCCGCGCAGTGGCGACAACAGCGGCAAGCGCCGCAACCCGGACGGCTCCAAGGTGGTCAAATCCATGCCGAGCGAGCACGTACTGCGGATCATGGACGAGGCCACGGCCCTGGGTTTTCAGGGGGACATGGCCTTCCGCCATCTGAGCGAAGCGTTTCTGGATCCGCGTCTTCTGGACATGGTACGCGAGGCGCGCAAACGCGGGCTGCGTCCTTTCGAGGCCACCAACGGCGATTACCTGCGCGCCCATCCGGAGCGCTGCGCCGAAGTGGCCGAGCTGTACGAGTCGGTCTGCGTGGGCATCTACGATACCGTGGATCCGGACGAAGTGGCCGCGGAAAAAGCCATGTGGCGCGAACGCCTCAAGGGCACCAACCTGCTCTTCAGCGAGATCAGCAAAGTTTTCTGGCGCAACCACATCAAAGCGGACGAGCGTATGATCAATACGCCCAAATGCTTCCCCAACAGCCCCTGCGACTTCGCCCACAAGCAGCTGCTCGTACACTACGACGGCACTGTGGCCATCTGCTGCAACGACATGCTCACCGAATACGGCCTGGGCAACGCTCTGGATACGCCCGTCAAGGAACTTTGGTTCAACCAGCACCGTATCGACATGGCCAACGACCTGGCCGCTGGCAAACGGGGCAAATACCGGCTCTGCGCCATCTGTCCGGCCTATCCGTCCGAGCTGCGCAACCGGGTTTTCACCGTCCGGTCCGGCACCGGCAAAGACGACATCAAAAAAGTCATTGAAAAGCCCTTTGTCGATCCGCAGGAACTGGCCGCCCGCCTGGCGGGAAAACGTACGGTCATCTGGGGCGCTCCGGACAAGGCCGCGGCCCTGCTGCCGCAGTTGCGCGCCCAGGGGCTGCAGCTGAACATCAGCTGTTTTGTGCCGGAAAACGGCGCACAGCCTGACGGACTCGACCTGACCATTTGCGAGCCCATGGTTCTGCTCAACGATACGCCCGACGTGATCCTCGTGGCTTCGGACAGCCCGCAGCCGCTCATTGACCAGGCAATCGAACTCAACAGGGATGGTCTGGAAATCGCGGTAGGATAGGATGTTTCAATCTTGAAGAAGATTATTGGTCCCCTGCCCCAAAAACCGCCAGGGGGGACACCCCCCTGGACCCGCGAACTATTCCTCATAGCCCAGCAATTCCAGGGTCCTGTGGTACGCGTCGCAGGCCTCGAAGGTCGCCTGCAATTCCTCCCGCACCGGCCGGGCCTGCTGCGGACGGATCTCCGTGGCTGTTGACTGGTCGCCGGTGATCGTTTGGCAGTGCATCCAGCGTTGCGCGTACGCGGGATCAAAGGAGAATTCCAGGCGCTCGCACACTGTCCGCAACACGGCGTCCGGATCCTGCAGAAAATCCTCGTAGCGAATAAAACCGATCTCCCGGGCGTACTCCGCGAAACGCAGACAACCCTGGCAGAATTCCTCGGGCTCAGGCTTGGGCTGGTCCTGCGGACGAAATGCCAGCAGGCTGACATACTGCCGCAACGGATGGCGTACGGTGGCCGTACGTACGACGCGGTATGACGGTTCCAGCGCCTCCGCCAGTCGCGGTCTGTAGCTGGGAGGAAAAGCAAAGGGCTTGGCCGTGTAATCCACATGGGACCAGTCCCGCAGCAGCATACGCAGCCCGCGTTCCGTACAACGCTGCTGAAGCAGGGCCACTGCCCGCAGGAAGCGCGGATCCGCTTCGGGTACATGGGGACGGTCCGCAAGGGGCCAGACCGCGGACTGCCAGTCCTTCAGCTCCTGTTCGGAGAGCAGCCCGTGCCAGCGCTGCGCCTGGACCATGATATCAAAAAAATCATAGCCTTCGGGCAAAAAACCGCTTGGGTGATTCTCACTGAACAGGCAGACGCCCTCCATGCTGGCCAGACATTTGGCCACGAGCGTACCACCCGTACGCGCCAGATGATGCAATACGCGGACAACGGGTTTGTCCATGCCTACTCCGGACTCTCGAAATGATCCCAGACCTCGTCCTCGGCCACCATGTTCCAGGGCGGATTGCGCAAGCGCTCCTCGTCCCGGAAAAAATGGCTCGAATACGGGCCCAGCCCGCAGTTGAAAATGGTCCGTACCGGGGTTTTCTTGTGCTTCATGCCGGCCAGGGCCGTGACGAATGTGGTGGCCGCATCCCAGACGAAAAAGCGCTCCAGCACCCAGGTCACATCCCGCCCGGGCGTTACCAGCAACCGGGCCCCCAGTTCGGGCGTCATCTGCGAACGCACCCATCGCAGATATTCGGCCTCGGGCAGCATGAACAGCTCCTTGAGCCGCTTGAGCACGGGCAGCAGCTTTTGTCGCGTCGTGCCCCAGCCCCAGCCCTGAAAACGCGTGATGGTCTCCCCTTCGGCCGGAACCCCGAAATGATGGCCATATACCGAATAAATGGACGGATCATCGGCCACGGCGTCCAGTTCGCGGCTGAAAATCTCCACGGCCCTGCTGGTGGGAAAGCAGTCATCCTCGATGACCATAATCTTGCCGTAGGCTTCGGCCATGGCGCTCAGGCCGTCGAACATCAGCTTGTCGATGCCCAGCTTCCCGTACTGCGGCCTCCAGGCAGCCTCCGCGTATTCCGTGGCAAGCGCCCTGCATGCCTCGACCTTTTCAATGACATCCGGGGGCGAAAAGGTCTGGCCGTCTATCCAGACCTGGGTCTGCCCCAGGGCGCCCTGACGGCGCAAACTCTCCAGCACATTGCGCAGCGCCTCCGGACGCTTGTGTCCCAAAACCAGAATGCCCAGTGTATCCGAGCTCATACGCACCTCTTAGGGAGAAAAAAGATTCCTGAGAACCTCTTAAGCTTTTGATATGGTGTGCCGATAGTCTGTTCCATCATGCTCTGCAGCTTTTCATAAAAAATGTATATCCAACGACACATCTAGACAAGGGTACATTTATTGCATAAAAAATTTCAAAAGGAGGCTTCGGGATGCTGATTATCTCTGCCGGAATGTGCAAAGCAGGCTCCGCCTGGTATTTCAACATGCAGAACGACCTGCTCAAACGTTGCGACCACTGCGACATCCGTCAAATTAAAGACGCCCACGGGCTGGAAGATCTGCTCCAGTGGGGCAATTGCAACATCGGCGAGGTAACCAGCGACAAACTCGCCAAACTTGCCGGCATCATTTCTCCCGAACAGCTGGCCGTGGTCAAAACCCACTGCCCGCCTCTGCCCGCCATCCGCGACGGCCTTGCCGCGGGTACGCTCAAAGCCACCTACATCTTTCGTGATCCGCGCGACGCCGCAGTCTCGGCCTACAACCACGGAGCCAAGGATCGCGCCCAAAACTACCAAGGCCCTTTTGTGGATCTGGACACCCTGGAAAAGGCCATTCACCGCGTCGGGTTCTGGATCGACGAATGGGAAGCCTGGTTCGCCCAGCCGGGCGTACTGCACGTACGCTACGAGGACCTTCTGGAAGATCCGGTGGCCGAACTCCAGCGCTTTGCCGCCTATTGCGGATTGCAACCATCGCCACAGGTACAGGCCGACATCATCGCCGCCTACGACAAGAACAGCCTCTCGGACGACCACACCAAGGCCCTGCTGCACTTCCATGCGGGCGGAACCGTCACCTTTCGCCAGACCATGAGCCCGGAAGAACAATCCCTCTGCGCCGAACTCCATGGACAACGCATCCGCCGTATGGGGTATGACGCGGAATAAACGCAACGTAGTAAACACAACGGGGTATGCGTGCGGGCCCGCATCGTTCCCAAAAATGATTCGGATTCCCAACGCACGGCCATGACCATGCCGCCCTTACAGGGCTTGTTTCTTTCTCCTGCCATGGTACCCAGGGTTGCACCCTGGGCTGTAACTGACGCGCCCCGTTGGGGCTTGATACGAAGCGATGCCGGGAATATTTCGATCAGCCATCGCCAACAAATATCAAAAGATAACAGCCTAAGAACGTTCCGGATGTTCCCCTTCTTATTGGGATCCCCATATCAATGTTCGGCCCCAGTCAATTCTGCCTTTGTGGACTATCCGCATCATGGGATGCATCCACCCGGTTGCCTCAAGCCACATATTTCGATCGTACCCACCGCCCTCTTCCAAACCGTATCCTTCCACAAGCCCCAACGGGGCGGCATATTTTTAGCCCAGGGTGCAACCCTGGGTCTGCGGCGTTGCTATTCTTCGAGCCCTGTAAGGGCGACATGCGGACGCCTTTAAGTTCGATATACCTACCCAAAAAATATCATGTTTTATTCCACCCCCCTGCCATGACCATGCCGCCCTTACAGGGCTTGTTTCTCTCTCCTGCCATGGTACCCAGGGTTGCACCCTGGGCTGTAATTAACGCGCCCCGTTGGGGCTTGAGGCATGGCGTTGCCGGGAATATTTCGATCAGCCATCGCCGGTAAACATAAAAAAACTGCGATGGAACCTTCCCGATATTCCCCTATTTATTGGGATCCACATCTCGATGTCCGATCCCAGCCAATTCTGCCTTTGTGGACTATCCGCATCATGGGATGCATCCACCCGGTTGCCTCATGCCGCATATTCCGATCGTACCCACCGACCTCTTCCAAACCGTATCCTTCCACAAGCCCCAACGGGACGGCATATCTTTAGCACAGGGTGCAACCCTGGGTCTGCGTCGTTGTTATTCTTCGAGCCCTGTAAGGGCGGCATGGGGACGCCGCCCTTTATCAATCATGCACCTCACGGGAAAATTCGCGGGCGGCTTTTACCAGGGATTTTGACTCCTCGAACAAGCGGGACCATTGCCTGGGCGAGTGGTTGTACTCCCGGCGTTCCGCGCCATGATCCCGGACTCGGGCCAGGACCTTGCGGACGTGTTTGAGGCGCGCGCCGTTCATGGCGAAGCGCTGGTAGAGTTCGTGGTCGTGCGAGAGCAGGTCTTCACGGTAATATCCGAAACGGTCGTGCAGTTCGCGGCGGTAGAGTTTGCACACGCCGCAGAAATACCAATGGCAGAACGTTGCCTCGAACGAATAGTCCGGCAGGGCGAAATGCCGCAGAATCCGGCTCGTATCATCCACCACGAACATGTCCGCGTACGCCAGATCCGCGCCGTCTTCCAGGGCGGCCACCAGGTCGCCGGCCATGGTGGGTTCGAGCATGTCGTCGGAGGCGATATAGGTGCAATACGCGCCGGTGCAGGCTCTGAAACCGGTGTTCAGCGTGGGGCCCAGTCCGCGGTTCTGCTCGTTGAAGATCACCTTCAGTTCGCGCCCCTGGGCCGGGTAGCGCGGATGGTACATACGTTCGACTTCGCCGCTGTCTTCGTTGTAGTTGGCGGCAAAGGAGGTCTGATCCTCCTGCACCGCCTTCCGGTACGTTTCCAGCACTTCCGCGGTATTGTCCGTGGAGCCGTCCACCACGCAGACGATCTCTATTTCCGGATAGTCCTGAAACCAGATGGAATCCAGACAGATGGGCAGATACTGCGCCTGGTTGTAGGTCGGCACCACGATGGATACTTTTGCTGTTTTGTGCATCCGCTTACTCCTTCTCGTCCTGTCTGGCGAAAAAGACGCGCCAATAGTCCGCGCTGCTCACCCAGGGATAGGCCTCGTCCCATTCCTTGCGTACCCTGCGCCAGCGCCACAGTGCCTTGACCATCAATTTGCTCCACTGCCAGCAGTGCTTGATTCCCAGAAAAGGCACGATCTCGGTCTGGTTCATGTAGCCCGCGTCCAGCAGATAGGCCACGGAGCGTCTTTTGAAAGTGAATTTCTTCCACTGGTTGATACCCACCGCGTCCGTATAGGCGGGCTTGTTGGAGAGCAGAAAGCGCGGCAGCAGATGGTTGCCGAGCGTGCACCAGCGCAGCAGGGTCCGCCAGGCGGACAGCCGGGCCGGAATGAAGAACTTGTGCGCGTCCCTGGGCGGAATGCTGTCCAGTTTTTCCGGGCGAAACTCCCGCTGGCGCGCCTGGGTCTGCAGCTCGGCGGACTGTTTGATGACGTCGGTTTCCAGCACCAGGTTGGGCCCTTCCAGAAAATCGTTCATGGCCCGAATCAGCAGAAAGGTTCCGGTGTAGCGGTACTTGAGCAGTTCCATCATGAATTCGTAGGTACAGCAGTAGAGCGTATTGAGGCAGGAGCTCTTGCGGTAGATCATCCCCACGATGAGCAGGTTGCGTATCCAGAGATAGCGCGACCGGGCTTTGGGACTGCGATAAAACGGCATGTGCCAGATGGAAATGGGCGGCAGAAACAGGATCTTCTCACCAAAATGTTTCCTGATCCGCAGCGAGTATTCGATATCGTCCCCGAGCAGGAAAAAAGGCATGAGCAGCCCGATCTCCCGGACATAGGACATGGGCATGGTAAAAAACCAGAAGCCGCCGTAATCAATGCCCCATTCCACCAGCAGGCTGTTCAGCGCGCCGGTCTGCTGCATGTAGGTCTGATGGCGGTTTACGAATATCTTCAAGGGGTTGGCATAAGGATAATCCTTGCCCACATTATGCCGCGCGCCGGCCTCGTAAAGTACATGGGGCTGTTCGAAGTCCATCATGCCGCCGGAAATACAATAGTTGTCCGTGGCGTACTGATAAAAAGTGATGGTCCGCAGCACGATTTCCGTATCCAGGGTGACGTCGTCGTCCATGGCCACCAGATGGGTAAAATCGCTGTTGTCCACGGCTTCCAGCATGCCCCGGCTGTATCCGCCGGATCCGCCGCAATTGTTGTTGGGAATCAACCGTACGCGCTGGTCCGGAAAGCTGGAGGGGGCCAGAGTCCGGCCGTTGTCCACCACGATCACTCCCAGGGACATTTCTTTCAGGTCCTGGTCATCGGTAATCTTGCCGATGGTGTTGGTGATCAGCTCCTCGCGTTTGAAGGTGCAGGTGGCTATTCCCAGGCGCACTTCCGCCGGAGCCTGATCGGTCAGCAGACTGCCGCCGTAAAACACGCCCGTATCGCTGACGCAACGGATGCTCAAATGCATGCGGCCGCTGTTTTCTTCCTTGTCCTTGAGCGGCAGGGGCACCCAGGCCGGATCGTCCGGACTCTGGTCCTTGAAATGCACCTCGCCCACGATCTGTTTTTCATGGTTGAAGCGTTCGCGGTAGATCTGCACGCGGAAATCACCCTTGAGGCGCAAGGCATAGCCCAACTGGCGCAGGCTTGTGTATTTTATGTAGAACTTTTCATAGAAACTGTTGAAATAGGTATTGGTGGACAGTTCCTGGTTCTGTTTCAGAACATAATGATCGCCCTCAGGGCCCTGTTCGAACGCCACAGTGGCGTTGCTGCGATAATACAAACCGCTGATTTCGTTCAGCGGGGAAAATCTCAGTCGTTGCACCAGATGCATACGCGTACCGCCTTTGACGTGTCGTTATTATCGTGTCGTTATGATAGTGCCGTTATGATCGTTGCCTGGTCGTTATCTGGTCGTTATCTGGTCGTTATCTGGTCATTGATTGAAAAAAAACCTTGGGGCGCGGCCCCTAAACCGCCTGCGCATCAACTATGTGGAACACTTTGTCCTCGTCAAAAAACTATGCAGCGCGAATATTGCGTACGCTGTAAAAGCGTTCCAGCCAGGGCGACGTCACGATGCCGTAGGTATCATGAAACCAGCGTAAAAAGTCCAGCGTTTCATACACCTGCTGCAGTGCTGCAGGATCAAGAAAACGCCCCTGCACGGGCAATGTCTGCATCCGTTCCGCCAGACGGGTGCATTCCGCGGCGATCTGCCCGGGCTCCATCCGCCAGAGCCACATCATCTCCGGCAGGCCTTCCCTGTCCGGGCCAAGGGGAAAAGCCGTGGGCTGCTCGAACAGATGCGCATGACACAGCACCATATCCGGTACGCAGCTCGCATCCAGCGTTTCCAAAGACTGCAGCAGTGTTTCCAGCTCAGCCGTACGGATGACATCCAGCTCTTGAGCCAGTTCGCGCGCACGTACGGGCGGCAGATCCAGATAATGGCAGCCCACATGCGGATGCAATGCCAGCCGCACCACGCCCCCGGCGCCGCGTACGGTGTGCGCCCTGCAAAAATCCCGGATGCCCAGATGGTGCTCATGCCTCGCGGCCAGGTGGTGAAGATACAGGATACGCGGGTCGTCTCCGTACAGACGCCAGGCCAGTTCCACGTCCTCCGCACCTGGCCCGGAAAAGGCCTCGTCAAACCCGCCGACATCCAGCACGGCCTTGCGTCCGACGCTGATGTTGCAGGTGTAGAAATGTGGATAGGGATAGAACTGATTGGTACGCGCCCGGGCGAAATCAAAATACAGATCCGAATATTCAAGCACGTAACCGCTGGGTTTGCAAAGGAAATTTGCAGGAAAATAGGTTCTGCCCAGCACGGCGATGCCCGCATCCTGATGCAGGGCCTGGTAGCGCGTATGAATGGCCAGACCGTCGGAATGCAGAATAGTGTCGTCATTGATGAACAGCAGCCATTGCCCTCTGGCGTACGCCATGGCCCGGTTGCGTGCGGCAGCCGGTCCGCTCCGGCGTTCCTGGCGCAGCGTCACCAGCCGGTACGGGCGCTCCTGCCGGGCCAGGACCTCCTGCGTACGGTCCGCGGAAGCGTCGTCGCAGACGATCACCTCGTAATCCTGCGCGGCAAGGGTCTGATGCGCCAGGGCTTCCAGGCACTGTTCCAGGGCCTCGGCCCTTTCAAAGGTGGGAATCACCACGGAAATCAGGGGCTTTTGCGTACGACTACGCGGCAAAGTGCTCACGCAATCTGTCCGGTGCACCACATTTGCGCCGAACGCCGGGGCATCGGGCAGCAGATCATGTGCTGCGGGAGCCAGTCCCTCGTCCGCGGATCCGGCCAGTTTCTCGCAGTCCAGCAGATCATTCATTCGCGGCACGTACCAGCGCTCAGGCACAGGGTCGGTCAACGAAGGAAAGTGCAGGGCCAGTCCTCTGGCCGCACGGGCCGCACTGCCGACAAAATCGTTCCTGTTCAGCGCCAGGTAACGGATGGGGGCGTGGCTGCAGTCCGCGGGGACCAGCTCTTTTGCATTGGCCGCATCCGTGCAGACCAGAAACTCGATCTCCCGGAACACGTCCCGGCTGATGCTGCGGATAGTTTCCCGCACCTGCCCGGCTTCCTGCGTACGCTCTTTGCGCAGCGGCAGGGCTATGCTCAGCAGAGGGTCCGTATGGGTCCGCAGCGTGCTGTCCTGGGACATGCCCCGATAACGGTGAAAAATGGTCTGAAAGTCAGGATAAAACGGCTCCCAGCTGTCGGCACTGCCGCCTTTGGCCTGGGCGTGGAAACGATACGCGGCCAGTACGCGCGGCGTATGGCGGATGGCCTGCAAACGGGTCAGGACGCATCCAGAAATCGCAATCCATGCCGTAGTGCAGGTGCGTATCAATCAAACCGGCGCGGTCCAGGAGGTCACGCTTGAAAAACAGAGCCTGCTGCGCCGGGTACACGTAATCATCCCAATAACGCAGCAGTTCTTCAAAATGCCTTTCCCGGTTCATGAGCACGAACTGACGCCCTGACTGTTCGTATATCCAGAGGCAGTCGCCCATGATCAGGCTTTCCTGCGGATGATCCGCAAACCATTCGTACGTGGTCTGAAAAGCTCCGGGCAGGTGGAAGTCGTCCGAGTTGATCCAGGCCACGACCTTGCCGCGAGCCATGCGCAGGCCCTTGTTCAAGGCGTCGCTCTGGCCCTTGTCCGGCTCGGAAATCCAGCGCAGATGCGGGTAGCGCCGCAACACCTCCAGGGTGCCGTCGGTGGAGCCCCCATCCACCACGATATGCTCGAAGCTGGGGAATCCCTGCCAGAGCACCGCGCGAATGGTGTCCTCTATGAAGGCGGCCTGGTTGAAAGACGGAGTAATGACGGAAAAATACGGACTTTCACCTGAATCCGGCAGAACCGGCTCGCCATGCTGTCCGTGCTCGTGGGCGTGATAGATCTCGGCATAATGGTTGACATCCGCGGCCAGTCGCTGCTGCGCGTCCGCATCTTCCGGCCGCCGCTGGCAATAGCGGGAAAGAACCAGCCTGCGCATGGCAGGAAGCCCGGCCTGGTCGAAAACGTCGCAAAGCCCGTCCACATAGGACTTGTCCCCCATATGGGGTACGCGATCGACCACCAGCGCTTCCAATGCGGCGCATTGCTCGGAATGGCTTCCGCAACCGCTCCAGGCCCGTGCCAGCTGCTGCAGCAGCCAGGGAGACCCCGGAGTCCGCTGCAAAGCGCGCAGCAACAAGGCCTCAGCCTGTTCGCAGGCCCGGGCGTCGAGCAAGCCGACAATACGCGTATGCAATGGATCCGCCCAGTGTGGCGGACGGCGAATAGCAGATTTCAATCCCATGCGCTCCCATATAGCAAACGGACCCTGAAACCATCAAGCAAGTGAATGATCAATCCGTTTTTCGTCGAAAAATCATCTGTTGCGGCGCTGCCGCTGTCTTGTTCCTGGCGCCGTGCGTCCCTTTTCAATGAAAAATTCATTCAACAACCGAATAATCGTCCGGAGGGCGCAAAAACTTTAGACTTTTCAAAGGCTCGGACATCATTTCCGGCCAGGTGAATCTTTTTTAACCTTCTCGCACCTTGCCCTTGAAAAAGAAACGCGCGTATACTTCCTGAAATCCGAAGTCCGCTCTCCTGAAGCCGCAAATGAAAAGGCCGTAATCCATCTGGTATTTTTTCTTGGTTGGCACCAAGGAGCACATGAAAATTTTTTCGGATGATTTCCTTTTTTAACAAATATTTGTGGTAGTTACATAAAAGAACTTGAAAAAGCTCTTTTTTTGCGTGCCAACCTGCTGTTTTGTGATATACCAAAGTATGAACGTAGCATCCGTAGTACCCTCTATCATACGAAAAGTGTATGATTGCAAAGGCTTTGCATTGTTTTCAATGCCTCTGCTGCTGCTTTTTTTCAGTATTCCCGCACCTGCCCTTGCCAGCTCCCTGGAGCATCCGGGAGGACTGTGGCAGCGGGTGAGTTCCGGCGCACCGCTGGGTGTGGCCTACAGCGCCAACGGCCGCCATTACGTGGCTTATCTGCGTCCGCTGACCTTTGCCGCCGGCACGGACAACGCCATTGCCAACTGGGTGTGCCGCATCCGTTTTTCCCTGTACGACTCCTGCCCTCCGGGCCCTCGGGCGTTCATCATCGCGCCTTCTCCCGTGGCAAGACCCATGGGAGTCTCCCAGGGGCGCGGCGACTGGGACGGCTATACACCCGCCCTTCACGATCAGGGCGCCATCACGGACGGCCAGGCGCATGTGCTCAAGGCCGGCTGGGAATGGTTTGCACTGATAGACTGGCGTGTTCGCTGGATGCACGACAAGGAAGCGCGTCAGGAGGTAAACAGCACCCTGCTTTCCCTGCTTCCGGCCAACAAGGAACAGGCCGAAAGCATCGGCCGTACGCTGGGGTTGCGGGCCGACACTCCGGAATGGATGGATTTCAAGGTCATTCTGGACGAATTGAAGCAGAACCGCTACCGCCTCGAAAACAAAATGCCCCGGCCGGGCCAGCCGTGGGAGCCCGGCAAGGTCACGGTTTTTCTGCGCCACGATGTGGACACATCGCTTTACGGAGCCCAGATCATGGCGTTTGAAGAAGCGCTCCAGTCCATCCCGGCCAATTTCCACATCAACATGGGATCCTGCATTTACGGCCTGGCGGGTGCCAACGGACATTTCATGCACCGCCCCGGAGCACTCGAAGACTTTCTGACCTTCCAGCAGCTTGGGCATACGGTCAGTTGCACCCCGGACGGACAGACGATCCGGACATTGGGAAAAATATCTTATTCCGACTGGATGCATGCGGAACAACGACGCATACGCGACGCCGGTCTGGAAAATGCCGTGTGGCCGCCGGACGAATGCGAGGCCGCATGGCTGCGCACCATTTCAGACACTCAGGCCCAGCCCGGCGAAAGGCTGCAGTATCTGCTGCACTCGTTGCGGGAAAGCAAACCCGGCGAGGTACTGGAACTGGTGCTGCATCCGCACCTCTGGACCACGGACACGCCCGAATTCGACCTTTCCTTGCAAAGTACGGCACTGAAGCTCGCGCTGGGGCGCTGAGCAGCCGGTTATCTCCCAGAAAAATCAGAGCGGACGGACGGTCTCTTTTTTCGGAGACCCTGCCGTGCCGTTGCCGTCTTCACGCTTTACCGCAGCCCGGTCCAAGTCGCTGTTCATTCCGGACAGATCTCCAAGGGCCTTGCGGACAAGCCCCCGGTAGTAGTAGGCCTCGGTGTTGTCGGGATCCAGTTCCAGCGCTTTGTTGAGATCCTTGAGCGCTACCAGGTTGTCCCCCTGGTGAATGCGTACGGCCGCACGTCCAATATAGGCTGGAACGTGTTTCGGGTCGTGCACCAGTGCCTGGTTGTAGCGTTTCAGAGCCAGCCAGTCGTGCCTGTGGGAGGCCAGGACATTGCCCAGGCCGGTGAACAGATCGGGCAGATCGAAATGCAGCTGAAACTTTTCGCGCATGCTCGGGCTGCGCCAAACCAGTCCGGTCTCCACCGCGAAAAACGTCAGCAGTTTTGTGACATCGTCAGTGGAGCGTACGCCGATATCCCAAAAATCATACCCTCTGGTCACGAACAATTCGTTGCGCGGATAATAAGGCTCTTCGGGATTGTAATTCTCAAAAAAATTGAAATGGTTGGGGTCAATCAAATACCAGCGTCCGTTTACCAGCACCTCGATAAAACTATGGCCGTACACCAGCGAGAGATTGTTCTCGCGGTAACGCTCCACCCAGTCGTAACTCGCGGTGAGCACCAGCAGCGAGGGGTAGCCCATGGCGCGAAACAGAGCCAGGCCCACCAACGCGTAATCACTGCAGCCCCCCAGGGTACGGTCCTGAAAGATCTGGTCCGCGGTTCGGCTGAACTGCTTGCGATTCAGCCACGGATCATAGGCGAAATCCTCGATGATCAGCCGCATGGCCGCGCCCAGCCGTTCGAAGTCGTCACGCCCCTGAATACCCGCCGCAACCTCAAGAATACGGGGAGTCACTTCGCTTTGGGAAAAGTACCTGGCATCCTGGCTGGTCTTGTCCTCATGCCGCTGTTCAATATTCTGCAGATTGCGGGAGAGTTGCTGCTGTTGTTCGACAAAGGAAGTACAGGCTGTGGCGGAGAGGAGAAGCAGAACAAGCGCCGCTCTGCACGACTGAACGACGAAGAAGCTGAAAAAAACGGCCGACAGCCGATCAGGCTGCCGGCCGGAAATTGAACTACTCATAATTACTCAAGAATTTCAGGCATATCCATGACACTTGCCGTAGGCATGTTCAACCGCATGGTCTGGGAATACAAGCCGGCAGTCAGGGGCAGGTGGGAAATAACCTTGGCTCCGGAAAACAGTGTGCCCATGTTGGAGGTGATATTCATGGCCGAGAAGGACGCCCCGGCTTTGGGAGTCAGCTCCAGGTGGGTGTCGTCGCCCGTTGCCAGAAAGATGTCGTCGCCAAAGGATTCCGCATGGGCCAGAGGCGGCGTGAACAGCTGCAGCCAGTTGGTGGAGGCGTAATCCTTGGTATTTTCCTTGCCCACGTACGTCACGGCAAAGTCGGATCCGCGGACGCCCAGAGTGGCCAGAGGCGTTTCCACACGGAAATTCTGTTCCTTGGATTGAAATTTGGAAACTATGTAGCGCACTTTTCCGATCAGCATGTTCAACAGGGTATCGCGAAAGCTCGTCTGCGGATTGTATACGCTTTTGTCGATGCGAAGTTTGGTATAGGCTCCCAGGGTCAGCTGGCTTTTGTCGTTGAGCAGGACAATGATGCTGGACTGCGCGTCGGACAGCAGCAGATCCCCCTGGTACACGGAAACCCCTTTTTTGAGGCGGAATGCCGTCTTTTGCTTGTCCGAATGGATGACGAATGTATCGTTGCGCACAAATTCGACGGCTCCCACGGCATCGCCCGGACCGTCGGCAAAAGAGGACGCCACGGTGACCCCTTGGGGCAGAATCTTCGCCACTTCTTCTACCTCGAACAATTTAAGCAAATTGTCGCCGGGACTTTCCGCGATGGCGGAATACACTACGCCCGTGACGAGCAGAATACTCATCAGCAACACCACGAGCAGCTTTGTACGAAAAAGATACTGAAAACGCATCGCACTCCCCTTCATGAGTTTGAGCCTGATCAACCGTTTTTTGTGTAACTCAAGGTTTCCAGTCTTTAGAATTACAATATTTGGACAAGACTGTCTATTTCAATGAATTACTTACACCCTTCCCCAGGCAAGTTTCAGATCGCTATCAACGGTTTCTTTTTTTGATGGACATTTACTTAAAAAATTTTTAATAAAAATTTAGATTTCGTCAATAAATTTTACGTATTTTTATGAGGAAAAGGCGATCCATTTTATTTCAGGTTTGTCATTACTGAAAGTTTCCTGTAATAAATAGCAAAATCTATTTGTATATTTTGGGGTAAGGGGGCCAAGGTATGAAAGCTAAATTCCAGTCCATGTCTGTCTGCATGTCTGTTTGCCTGCTTGTTTTTTTTCTGGCCGCGCTTCCGGTGTCGGCACTGCGGGCAAGCTCCAACGGCACTCCGGAACCTCCCGAGCCGGACCCGGCTCCGGAAGAACAGACCACCCCCGGAGAGGATATCACTTCACAGGAAATCCTGCGCAACACTATCAATACCAACAACAAGCTCGTCAGTTCGCGCATAGAGACACGCCAGGTTTCCAAAAGTGACAGCGGAGGCGGTTCGGATTCCGTTGAAAGCCAGATTCCAGGCTCCAAATTCGTTTCCAGTTTCACCCCGCAGCCCGCCGGAAGGCAGGCGGTTCTCCCCAAATCCTATTTCGTTTCTTCGCTTATCGACAATCCCGAGTCCGCAACTTCCTGGAAACAGGCCGTCGGTATGGCGCTTACCTCCATCGAAGACCAGCAACGCCGCCAGGCACGCGATGAATCCCAGCAACGCTTCGGCGTCTGGGCCATGCAGGGCACGTCGCTGATATCCAACGACCAGACCAGCACGAAAATGTGGGGCAATGTGATCACCGTGATGGGCGGATTCGACTACAAGCCTGTGGATCCCCTGCTTCTCGGCCTGGGAGTGGGCTGGGAACACGTCTATGTAAAAACCAGATTCAACGACGGCTGGGTCCAGGGCGACGGCCTCACCCTGATGCCCTATGCAAGCTACGCCATCCTGCCCACCACCATCGTGGACTCCAGCTTCGGCCTCACCTTCATGGACTACGACACCAGACGCTACAGCGCCCTCAACAACGGCGACGTGGACGGCGATTACAATACCACCAGAACCCTCTGGGCCGTGAACATCAACCAGTATTTCCTGGTTGAACGCTGGTCATTTCTGGCGCGCATCAGCCATTTGTACGCCAACGAATACCGCCCGTCCTACGATGACGACGCCAACAACTCCTTCGAATCCATGAACAGCTACCTCGGGGAACTGCAATTCGCCGCGCGCGCCACTTACAGCTGGGACCGCTTCAGCCCGTACCTCGGGGCCGCCTATGTCGTCGATTACGCGCTCCGCAGTCCGCAGGATACCGACATCGACGAATTTCAGGGGTCCGTGGGCGCCACAGCGCGGCTCTTCGACACGACCTACCTGACCGCGGACGTTACCAACAGCTTTTTCCGCGATCATACCTACAACACGAGCTTTTCCTTTACTCTGCGTTACGAATGGTAGCCTGACGAAATCGCCAGACATCGAGGCGGCCGCAAGGCCGCCTTTTTTGTTGCATTACCGGGGACGGCAGGAGCGTACGCGCCAGACGCCGCCCAAAGCCGGATCATACGATACGGGCTCGAAACAGGGATGGTGAAAGCCGGTGGGCACGGCCAGTTGAAAGGCCAGAGTCTGCGTTACCGCAAAATCCGCCGCGTACACCCAGGGGGAGGCGGGCGTATGAATCAAATAAGGATCCGGCCGCGAATGCAGGGCCGGGCCGTCAAGACGGTCCTCCCCGGCCTTGAGCACGGTGGGAAAGCTGGTATAGCCCCGCGTACGGCAGGCTTTCGAGAGCCGGACTTCCTGGGGGCCGAAGCTGAACCCGGCTGCGGGAAACAGTTCCAGGTGGATTCTCTTTTCCGGACGCGATGCCCCGTACATGGTGCCGAAATCCAGCCAGTATTTGCTCAACCGCAAAAACCGGACCGGCAGATAGACATAGACTTCGACCTCGGGAAAGCAGGCATCCGGTGCCGGTTGTTTTCCGCTGAAGACCTCTTGCAGCCAGGCCACGGCCTGGGCTTCGCCGCCTCTGTCCGCACTGACGGATTCGAAACGGTCCAGTCCGTACGCGGCGAAAAAACGGATCCAGTTGGCAGCCATGACAGGATCGTCGCAAGCCAGAGGCACGGCCGCCAGCATGCAGTTGCGGACGGTCTGCATACCGCCGTCCAGCAGGGTGAAACAGCCCGTACGGTATTGCAAAAAGTAGCCGTAATCCCACCAGTTCCAGATCACGGCGTCTTTCCCGGCATTATCCCGAAGGTCCAGGGCGAGGCGGTCCTCTGCCTGCCGCAGAAAAGGCCTTGGAGCCTGTTGCCAGGCGGACAGCAGTGATGGAGCAAGCAACAGCGCCGCCAGTGCCATACAGCACCCCTGACGAGAAAAAAACTTCGTACGGCATAACGGCAACGCCGAGATACGCTCCACAAAACAGCCGCATCCCAGAGCCGCAAGGGGAAAAAACAGCAAAACAAAACGCTGTGCTCCCAGAGCCAGCAGGCCGAACAGAAACAGTGGCATGAAAAAGACCAACGCAGGGAATTTTTCCCGGCTGGTCCAGGCGGTCCAGAGGATGCCTATCACTCCGGCCACAAGGGCCCACCAGCTGCCGTTGCTGCTCAAAGCCAGTTCATGAAGACTCAGACCAGTAAGTTCGTCTATGGAACCGGACACCTGCGCCATGGAGCCGGTTTTGAAAATCAGAGGCAGCAGGTCTCGGGCCTGGGCATAACGCTCCCAAAGCATACCAGCCCCCTGCCCCTGGGACAGGAAATACAGCAGCACACTTCCGGTTCCGACCAGCAGCAGGATTTTCAGAATCCGCTCCGGCCAGGAAGCCCGAGCATACCCGAAAAGCGCCCAGATCAGGGCGAATCCCAGCCCCAGGGCCGCACCGGGCTTTTGCCACCACCAGTTGAAAAGCAGCAGAACCACTGCCGCTCCCAGCAGGAAAAGCCAGCGTTGTGCACCCCGTGCCAGTTGATTACGCGCCAGGCACCAGGCCAGCAGCAACAGGAAAACCGGGTTCAGGCAATCCTTATCCAGGCGCCCCGCAGCTGTTACCTCCAGCCAGTACGGGCCGGACGCAGCCGCCAGCACGGACACGGCAACGCACCAGCCGCCCCCCAGCATACGCGCCCAGAGCAGCACCGCTGCAATCAGCGCGCAGGAAAGCAACGGCGGCAGATACACTCCCAAAGTCCGCAACGAGCCTCCTGTTGCCTGGTGCAGCCAGGAAAGCACCCGGGAGAGCAAAGGTGCGGGCAGGGGACGCGGGTAGGCCCGCAAGGGATCCTGCGCCTCGTAGGAGTCCGACAGCAGGTCCTGGCTCAGCCGCATGAAAAAGTACCCGTCAAAATTGGTCAGCATGGGGATCTGCCCATCGGCGTATTGAAAGGACGGGCTGGCCTGCAACGTACGCAGATCCCGGACCGTTTTCCCCAGCACAAGCCCCATGGCGAGCAGCACTATGCAGATCAGGGGCAGCCACTTCGGCAACGCCCCGTTCCCGGATATTTTTCCGGCTATCCCCATTGTTTTCCCCTGTCCGCCCATTTTATCTTATCCATTGCCACACCCGGCCGGCAGCGCTACACTTGGCCGAAAATTCGTTCATCTATCGAGGCCTGTAGCGCATACGTCGCGGTTCTGTCATCCGGAACAGCTGGTTGGCCTCGTCTATTTGGAGAAGAACATGCGTACGCCATTGAACACATTTCTTACTATGGCAGGCCTGCTGGTCTGCATCCTGAGTCTGTCTCTCCCGGCGCAGGCCCACCCGCTGCAGTATCTCCAGCTCGCCGGTCCGGCCGCCGACTCCCGTGCGGAGCTTTCCGGACTCGCCTGGCACGGCGACCAGCTGATCCTGCTGCCGCAGTTTCCGGAACGCTTTCTGGAGCCCAAGGGGCTGGAAAAGAACGCTGTGGGCCGCATCTTCGCTCTGGACAAAAAGGCTATTGTGGCGGCGCTCCGCAATCCTGACAGCCCTGCTCTGTATCCGACGGGCATCCCCGTATATGGTCCGCCCCTGCGTACGCTGGCCCCCGGTTCCGAAGGATTCGAGGCCATTGCCATTGACGGAGACGATGCCTGGCTGGCCATTGAAGCCCGTGCATGGGGAGTGATGCGCGGCTATATCATCCGTGCGCGTTTCCAGGAGGGCAAAGGGCTTGTACTGCAACCCGAGACCCTGACCAGGGTCGTTCCTCCGGCCAACATCCGCAACATGGGCTTCGAAGCCCTGCTGCTGACCCCGGACAAACTGGTGGCCTTTTTTGAAATCAACTCCCCCACAAAAATTAACAAACCTGTGGCCCGGGTCTTCAGCCGGAATCTCAAACCCCTCGGCTCGATCCCCATGCCGCGTATCGAATACCGGCTCACGGACGCCACAGCCCTGGGCAAAGGGGATTGTTTCTGGGCCAGCAATTTCTACTGGCGGGGCGAGTACGATCTGCTTCGTCCGGGCACGGATCTCGTTGCCCGCCGTTTCGGGCAGCATTCTATTGATCCGGCGCACATGAACCTGGAACGACTGCTCTGCCTGCGCTATTCCGCGAACAAAATAGAACTATCGGATACACCACCAGTAATCATCGGCAATGGAATCATACCACGCAACTGGGAAGGTATTGCCCGGCTGCAGGAACCACAGATGGAGAACATCTCCGGCAGCGCAATCAACGGCCTGCTGCTGGCCACTGACAAATATCCAGTCACTCTGCTGGCTTTTGTTCCACTTGATCCGGTTGGCGCTGACTGTACTGGTGAACTAAAATAAGTACACCCCTTGCTCATCAGACCCCGGTCTGTTATTTATTGTGATCTGTTTTGTGAAAATGAGAGTGATGAACTATTTTGATATGAGCTTGCTTTTTTTTCCTAAATGGGCCAACAATCTAAAGTATACTTTCATCGCAAGTTACATTTACAAGTAAGGAGCAGCACACATGGGTAAAAAACTCCTCATTGTTGAAGATGAGCTTCATATTCGCACGCTCCTGGAGCAGGCTCTGGAGGACCTTGAGGACGACTTCGACGTCGAAGTGCTTTCTGCTGCAGACGGAGAGGAAGGCCTGGCAATGATCCGCGAACACAGACCTCAGGCAGTGTTTCTTGACATCATGATGCCCAAGAAAAACGGCTATGAAGTTTGCAGATCCGTCAAAGAGGATCCGGAACTGAAAGACACCATCATTGTCCTGCTGACCGCCAAGGGACAGGAAGCCGATAGAAAAAAGGGACTGGAACTCGGAGCCTATGATTACATGACCAAGCCCTTTGATCCGGACGAAGTCGTTGACTTGGCCAAAGAACTGTTGAAAGTAGAAGAAAACTGACCGCCCGGCCACGGACAATTCATTTTTACGATAACTCAGGAAGCCGTGCCGGTTCCGGCACGGTTCCTTTTTTTCAGCCTGTTTTGCGGGTTTTTCGCCCCACCTATCAATATTTTTTCACAGTTACGTTGGTTCCGCGCCTTGACAGAGCGCTTTCCCGTTGCTACCCATTTTAGCACTCTTCCCTAGGGAGTGCCAATGAGGGTGTTAGTATGACCAATCTCCTTGATCGTGAAATTCAGGTCCTCAAAGTAATTATTGAGGATTACATTGAACATGCCCAGCCCGTGGGTTCGCGTACTGTTTCCAAACAGTCTTCGCTGAAATTGTCCGCGGCCAGCATGCGCAATGTCATGGCTGATCTGACGGACAAAGGATACCTGGAGCAGCCGCATACATCCGCAGGGCGGGTGCCCACGGCGCTTGCTTTCCGGCACTATCTGGACACCAATCTCGAAACCAGCCCCATCAGCCAAGAGGAAAAACAGCGTATCAATGCTACGCTGGAGAACGCTGGACTCGAACTGCACGACATTCTCAACCAGGCTTCCAGGCTCGTGTCCTCCTATTCGCATCAGGTGGGCATGGTGCTGGCCCCCAACCAGGAAGACGTACGCTGGCGGGAAATCGGCTTCATCCTTGTAAAATCCGGACGCCCGTCCATGATCATGACCGTTCTGATACTGGACGGAGGCATGGTGCAAAACCGGCTGGTGGAGTTCGAAGAAGAGATCAGCTCGGACGAACTGATCAAATTCAGCAATTATCTCAATGAAAATTTCCAGGGTATGCTGCTTTCCGAGGTCCGTTACCGGATCCTGCTGGATCTGGAAGATGAAAAAGACCGTCTGGAGCAGCTCTACCGAAGCGCCCTCAATCTGGCCAGGTCCACTTTTGAAAAATCCGAGGAACGACGTCTGTTCGTGGACGGCACCCTGCATATTCTTGAAGCCGCAGGGCAAAACCAGTTCACGAAAATGCGGGACATCCTGCTGCTCATCGAAGAACGTTCGCGACTGCTGGAGCTTCTGGACCAGACCATCATGGAACAGGGCGTACGCATTATTCTGGGAGACGAATCAGATGTGGAGTCACTGGAACAATGCGGCGTTATTTCCTCGAGCTATGGTCCCAACTCGCCTCTGGGCGTGGTCAGTGTCATTGGACCCATCCGGATGAATTACGCAAAAGTGGTTCCGGTGGTTGACTATATCTCAAAAAAACTTACTGATCTGTTAAAAAATCGTTTCTAATTTTTTTCTACCTCATCCAGGCTCATTCTCATGGCGGGCGATGATGTACGCACATCGCGCCCTCGTTCATGACGCGCCTGATTCCGGATGAGGGCCGGCGGCACGCCGGATCCGGGAAGCGTTGCCGCAGGGCGAATGCCCGGAATATATGAAAGGACAATTTGCCGGCGCAGAACCGGCAACGACATCAACTTTTTGAGGAGGCTTTCAATGTCGGAAAAACAATCCGAAACAGGCCAGGTGGAAACGCCCTCTGAAGGCGCGGACGCATCCCCGGCTACGGAGCTGACGCTCACAGATGAAGAGCTGGTGGCTCTTTGCAAGGAACGGGTTTGCGCGACGTGCAACGAAAAGGAACAGGCCGACGACGAACGGCTGCGTTCCCTGGCCGAAATGGACAATTTCAAAAAGCGGCTCATGCGCGAACAGGAAGATTTTCGCAAATACGCCGCCGAAAGCGTTCTCGCTGACCTGCTGCCGACTCTGGACAATCTGGATCTCGCTCTTGAGCACGGCCGCAAGGTGGAAGCCTGCAAAGACGTGGTCATGGGAGTGGACATGACGCGCAAAATGTTTCTTGACGCACTCAAGCAGCACGGTCTGGAAGCCATCGGCTCAGCAGGCGAGGAATTCAATCCGGAATTTCACGAAGCCGTGGGAGAGGAAAGCACCTCCGACATGGCTCCGGGTCATGTTTTCTCTTTATTGCAAAGGGGATACAAACTCAGAGAGCGGCTGCTGCGGCCCGCAAAAGTGGTCGTCAGCAAGTCCTGACTGAAAAAAAATTGCTATGACCCCCTAGACTATCTGTAAATCTTACTTAATCTCATTGCATATTTCTGCCAAAGTTAAAAAGGAACCAGGAGGCTTGTTCAAATGGGTAAAATTATCGGCATCGACCTGGGCACGACCAACTCGTGCGTCTATGTCATGGAGGGCAAAGACGCCAAGTGCATCACGAATCCCGAAGGCGGACGTACGACCCCTTCCATCGTCGCCTTTACAGATAAAGAACGCCACGTTGGAGAAATCGCCAAGCGTCAGGCCGTCACCAATCCGGAAAGAACCATTTTCGCCATCAAACGCTTGATGGGCAGAACCGTGGATTCCAAAGAAGTCAGCAGCTGGAAAGGCCACTGCCCCTACAAAATCGTAGCCGGCACCAACAACGACGCCTACGTCGAAGTTGAGTCCAAAAAATACAGCCCGCCGGAAATTTCGGCAATGATCCTGCAGCAGCTTAAAAAAGATGCTGAAACCTACCTCGGCGAAACCGTCACCGAAGCCGTCATCACGGTTCCCGCCTACTTCAACGACTCCCAGCGCCAGTCCACCAAGGACGCCGGTCGCATCGCCGGTCTGGAAGTAAAACGGATCATCAACGAGCCCACGGCCGCTTCCCTGGCTTACGGCTTCGACAAGAAGGCCAACGAAAAGATCGCCGTATTCGACCTGGGCGGCGGTACTTTTGATATTTCCATTCTCGAAGTAGGCGACAACGTCGTCGAAGTACGCGCCACCAACGGCGATACGTTCCTGGGTGGTGAGGATTTCGACCACCAGATCATCAACTACCTTGTCGACGAGTTCAAGAAGGACAACGGCATTGATCTCGGAAAGGACCGCATGGCTCTGCAGCGTTTGAAAGAAGCCGCTGAAAAAGCCAAGAAGGAACTCTCCTCCTCCATGGAAACCGAGGTCAACCTGCCCTTCATCACCGCTGACCAGAACGGTCCCAAGCACCTTCTGATCAAGCTCTCCAGAGGCAAACTCGAAGCCCTGGTCAAAGACCTCATCGACCGTACCACCGAACCCTGCCGCAAAGCCCTGGCCGACGCAGGCCTCAGCGCTTCCGAGATCGACGAGGTCATCCTCGTGGGCGGCATGACCCGTATGCCCCGGGTGCAGGAAAAGGTTAAGGAAATTTTCGGTAAGGAACCCAACCGCAGCGTGAACCCCGATGAAGTCGTCGCCATGGGCGCAGCCATTCAGGGCGGCATCCTTGCCGGCGATGTCAAGGACGTGCTGCTGCTCGACGTCACGCCTCTGTCCCTGGGCATTGAAACCCTGGGCAGCGTGTTCACCAAGCTCATCGACCGCAACACCACCATCCCGACCCGCAAGAGCCAGGTGTTCACCACCGCCGCGGACAACCAGCCTTCGGTATCCATCCACGTACTGCAGGGCGAACGCCCCATGGCCACGGACAACATGACTCTGGGCCGTTTCGAACTGACCGGAATTCCGCCGGCACCCCGTGGCGTACCTCAGGTTGAAGTCACTTTCGACATCGACGCCAACGGCATCGTGAACGTTTCCGCCAAGGATCTGGGCACCGGCAAGGAACAGTCCATCCGCATCACCGCTTCCAGCGGTTTGTCCGAGGATGAAGTGCAGCGCCTGGTCAAGGAAGCCGAATCCCACGCCGATGAAGACCAAAAGAAGCAGGAGCTGATCGAAAGCCCGCAACCAGGCCGATACGCTCATCTACACCACGGAAAAAATCCATCCGCGATCTTGGCGATAAGCTGGATGCCGGTCTCAAGGCAGACATCGACACCAAGACGGAAGCCTTGAAAAAGGTCATGGAAAGCGACAGCCCCGAGGACATCAAGAAAGCCACCGAAGACCTGGCCCAGTCCGCCCACAAGCTCGCTGAGCAGCTGTATGCCCAGAAAGCCGACGGCGCCGGACAGCCCGGCCCCGACATGGGAGCTGGAGCTCCTGGTCCGGATGCCGGTGCGCAGGGAGCTCAGGGCCCCAAAGACGATGATGATGTGGTCGACGCTGACTACACCGAAGTAAAATAAGCAGCCTGTTTACCCTGTCGAAACAAGCCGGACGGCGCGGAATCCACTGGATTCCGCGCCGTTTTTTTTCGCATTTTTCGGACAAAAAAATAGGGCCGGGTGGAGCAGACCCGGCCCTAAAGCAGTTTGGTATGAAACAATCGGGGGGAATGTTTCGTGCTGTTGAAAAAAAATATACAGATGAAAAGTTGCCGATTTCTTACCTGAACATTACCGATTTGCAAGATTTGCCACATTTATTGCATCGGCAGCATAATTTTAAACACTTAAAGACCTAATAGAACTTTAAGCAGCAATAAAAAATATGCCATAACCAAATCAAAGCCATGTAACGCATCTCAATAAAGAGCTACACCAGATATATTACTTTACGTTGCAGTGTAAAGTTATCCATTTTATTCATTAAAGGCTCATTCTTCCTTACAATCATCCAGACATAATATCAAATTGTATTCGTTTCTATATATTACACATTGACCAGACTGAAATTTGATGCGCTTTCTTTTTATTTGTTTTTACGATACATAACCATAAAACTTTAAATATCTGCAAAAAATCACTCCTGGAGATGATGCCCGAAATGAAAATTCAACAGGCAGCACTGACAGGCTTTTTCCTTTTACTCGCTTTTGTTTTTTTTCTGATTCCAGGCCCATCATGGGGTGCCGTACACACTGTCACCTCCACTGCCCGATGACGGTTCATCGGGCACCTTGCGATATACGCTCACCAATTCCAACGCAGGCGACACCATCGTATTCGCGGACAATCTGGCTTCTGCCGGAGGAACCGCAACCATTGCGCTGTCCTCAGCTTCAAGCGGGCTGGCCATAGAGCATAACCTGACCATCCAGGGACCCACGGTCTACACTCTGATCATCGAGGGGCACCGCTCTGCGCAACCTGTTTTCACCATTTTCGACCCTGGCAACAGCAGCGTCACGCTGCCTGTATCCAATCCAAGCCGGAACGATCTGGGCTCCAATTCGTACTTTTCCGTTACCGCCACCTTGAAAAATCTACGCCTTAAAAATGCGTACGCAGACTCGGGAGGAGGCATTCTGGCCTTTTTTTCAGAACTAGTCTGTGAAAACTGCACCTTTGCGGACAGCAGCGCCGTCACCTCCGGTGCCGCGGCCATGCTGCAGCTCTGCAGCGCCACTTTTACCAACTGCAGTTTCACCGGCAACACGTCGGCCTATCTTGCGGGGGCCATTGATGCCGGGGCGTCGGATCTGTTTTTCAACAACTGCACTTTTTCCGGCAACTCCGGACCTGAGGCCGGTGGCGTCATGTTTGCCCAAGCTTGCATACTGCAGGCCACCGGCTGTACCTTCAGCAACAACAGCGCTCTTTTTTCAGCCGGCGCCATCTATGCCGACACGTCAGAGCTGACCATCATTTCCTGCACCTTCTCCAACAACTCCGTCACTTTTTCCGGGAGCGGAGCCAGCAACCAACGCCTGGCCAGCAGCAACGCCTTGGACATTTACACGGACGGCGGCGCACTCACCCTCTTTTCAGGCAGCCTGAACCTTATTACTTCGATCTTCAGCAACAACACTTGCATCAACTCCAGCAGCAGTTCCGGAGCTCTTTCCTACGGCGGCGCACTCTCCGTTGTTGGCACGCTCGTTGCCAGCGATTGCACGTTCGAACAAAATGTCTGTTCCGCCAGGCCACATACGCGGCCTATGGCGGCGCTTTGGCCATGCAGTTCGAAAGCGGCGCCACGCTGAGCCTCACGGGATGCCTGTTTCGCAACAACACCGCCAGCTCCCCCAGTGCCGGAGGCGGCGCACTGGACTCCCTGGCAATGCCTACCCAGACCATCACCAACTGTTCCTTTATCGGGAACAGTTCGCAGAATCTGGGCGGTGCGGTATTGCTACGCGAAGGCTATGGAGTCACTTTCACCAACAACACGTTCAGCGAGAACAGCGCTGTCAACGGCAGCGTACTGTACGCGGCTTCCCAGGTCAGCGGGAACAGCCTGCATATGATCTTCAACACCATCGTGGACAATACGGCCTCCAACGGCAGCGCCATCATGCTGCCTGCCGGACAGACCACCACCGTCACCATGACCAACACCCTGCTGGCAAACAGCAATAACGGGGGAGTGGATCTGTATGCGCCGAGCCCGTCGAGCATCAGCCTTTTAGGGGGCAATTTCATCGGCTACATGAGCGCCAGCATCTCGGACGCCTATGCCGGCAGTATCTACGCCAGCCGCATGGGCATCACGTCCGCGCATCTCTACCTGACCCCCTTGCAGGTTCTCTCCAACACCACCGCAGGACTGCTGGGCATGATTCCCGGCCGCAACAGCCCCGTACGGGATGCCGCCATCCCCTCGTACGTTACAACCGATATGCGCGATCTGGCCCGTCCGCAGTTCGGACTCTGGGACTCCGGCGCCATTGAAGCCGTACGTTCGGACAAGGTTATCCCCTTGCTTCCCCTCAGCTCGCTCATCCTGTTCGCTTTGCTGCTTCTGGGCGCAGGACTCAGAAAATCCTTGCGTATGCAGTAACTCAACTCAGGCGACCTTTTCGAGATTTTGGATCGCCTTGCATACCTCATTTCCTGCATACTTTAAGCATCCCCAACAAAAACTTCGGGCGGCTTGCTCCTCCCCAAAAAACAGTAACCGGCTTGAAAAGCGGCGCATCCGGCACTGTATGCGCCGCTTTTTTTTTGCATCTTCTCCGCCCCGCTCTTGAATTTCCTGATATTTCCGTATATTGTCATTTTGATTATCAAACAATAACACCTTGAATTCATTAGAAATCAACAACCTTCGCAAAGCCTTCAAAAAACGCCAGGTTCCCATGAATATTTTATCTCGTCATACCATGCGTGGTGCATTCCATTATTTTTCTTTCCTTTTTTGTCTGGGCGTGCTTGTTTTCGCTCTTGGCGGTTGCAGCGCAATCCGCGATCTGACCGCAATGCCCAAGTCCGAGCCGGTGGCCCAGCCCAAACCCCAGGAGACCCTGCGCTCCAAGGCGGCCAAGGCCTGGGACAAAAAAGACTATGCCCAGTGCGAAACGCTCTATGCAAAACTGCTTATGCAGGCGGACCTGACAAAGGACGAACGCCTCCAGGGCTGGGAGCGTTTCATGGAAAGCACCATTCAGAACAAGCATTACCAGCGCGCCCTGAAGTCCCTGCCCACATGGGAAAATCTCCTGCCTCAGGGGCAGGACTCCGAAGTCTGGCAGCAGGCCATGCTGCGGACCCTGCAGGGCATTGTGGATACCGACCAGGGCCGCCAGCAGCTCAGCGCCCTGTATCAGAACCAGAACCGCCCGGCCCGGCTGCGCGCCGGAGCAGGAGCCATTCTGGCCGCCCTCAGCCTGAAGCAGGGAGATACGCTCTCCGCCTATACCATGCTGATGGACGTCCGGAGTCTGGCCGAAGCCGGTGACGACAAGGCCTTGATCGAACGCTATTTCTTCCTGAACCTGGCAGATCTGTCCGAGGATAATGTCCAGTCTTTGCTGGCCTATCTGCCCCCCAACGAACACAACAATTTTCCGGCCACCGTGCTCCGCCTCGAACTGGCCCGGCGCATGCTGTCCGCTCCGGCCACCAAGGCCCAGGGAGCCCGTATGGCTCAGGAAGTGGGCCCGTTTCTGGCCAACAAGGATCTGCTGTCCGAAGTGCTGGGCATAGAACAGCCCACCGCCGCCACTAACGGCATTGCCCTGGTGCTGCCCATCACCGGCCCCTACGGACGGGTCGGCAGCAAAGTCGTACGCGGCGCCGGATATGCGCAGGCCGAGCTGGCCCAGCAGGGCATCAGCCTGGACATCCAGATCATCAACAGCGACTCGTCGGACTGGGAAAACTCACTGCGTTCGCTGCCCGCGGATGTGCATATCATCGGCGGTCCGCTGCAGGTGGACGTGTTCAAGCGCATGCAGGCCGGCGGCCTGATCCAGGCCAAACCGGTGTTTACCTTCCTGTCCAGCCTGGGCGACGCCCGCGAGGGACAGGATGCCTGGCGTTTTTTCAGCAGCCCCACGGATCAAATCCACACCCTGCTGGATGCGGCCACGCAATCCTTCGGAGTCACCAGCATCGGCATTTTGTCCCCGGACGAACAGTACGGGCAGAAGATGTCCCAGTTATTCCAACAGGCCGCAATGTCGCGCGGCATGAGCATCAGCAGCACCATCAACTATCCGCCCAAGGAATCCCTGCACTGGGGCGACAACGTGGGTGAAGTGGTCAAATCCGGCTGCAATGCGGTGTTCCTGCCAGGAGACTGGTCCGATGCGGAAATGCTCGTACCGTATCTGCTCTATCACGGCGCTGAGAACACACTGGTCATGGGCACCACTATCTGGGGGCAGACCCTGGCCAAGAAGAAATATGCCGAGATGCCCAGCTTCAACAAAACCATCTTTCCCGGTGTCTGGTGGGAACACAACAGCACCCCGGCCACCAGATCCCTGATCCGGCAGGTGGTCGCCAACAAACAGCCGGCCCCGGACTTCTGGGTTGCGCTGGGATACGACTTCGTACGCATGGCCGCGCAGATGGGTGAAATTCCCCCGAACTGGCAGCCGCAGCAGATCAACCAGATGTTGCAGAGTGCGGAAAACATCAGCTGGAGCATGGCGCCTCTGAGCTGGGATGCCTCTGGCAAGGCCACGCAGCACCTGTTCGTGTTCAAGCCCACGCAGACCGGCTATACGCTGCTCCAGGACCTGGGGCCCAGCCCTTGCCGAAACCACAGAACCCGACGTCGGGAGCAGCGACCTCCAGTTCTGACAAGGACCAAGAACTGCCCGTGGACATGCCCGACGTGCCTTATCCGTCCGAACAGAAGGCGCAGCCCACAGAGGTACCCAAGCAGCAGAACTACATCATCCGCTCGTACCAGCAACTGCCCGACCCCAACACGCAAAGCAGCACACCGGCGGAGCAGAACGCGAACTGATTACAGGAACACAGCGGCTGATTCAGATGGATGCAGCCATTCAAAAATGCACGTACTGGAGGCCCGGAATCTTTTCGAATAAAGAATTCGGGCCTCTTGAAGCGACATCCCCTGCTGTCCGGTTTTGACAAGCGAATCGCTTTGTGGAAATGAGTTGGTTTCGGCTGGAACAGTCGCCGGCCAGGAAGATACTGGAGAAAAACATGTCTGAGAATAAAACAAAGCTTACTGCGGAAGACGCGGCGCGCATCGCCCGTCTGGCACGCCTGGATCCCCCGCAAGACAAACTCGAACTGTTCGCCCAGCAGTTCAATGAGATCCTCGGCCACATGGAAACCCTGGGCGAGGTGGACACCACCAATGTGGAACCGCTGTACAGTCCGGTTTCGCACGGAACCGTGTTCCGCGAAGATGTGGTGAACAAACGGGTTACCCCGTGACCAGGTTCTGGACAACGCGCCCGAGGCCGACGGCCAGTTTTTCATCGTGCCCAAAATCGTCTGATGCGTTCGCGCATTGCAGACGCAGTTATATTTTTTCTTTTTCAGAGAGAGGAGTTCTCATGTCCGAGTTGTCCTATCTGTCGCTGACCAAAATCCGCGACATGCTGCGCGCCAAGGGAAATCAGCGCCCAGGAAACCGTTCAAGCAGCCTGGACCGCATTGAGGCCACGGAGCCCAAATGCAACGCCATGGTCACGGTTCTGGGCGAGCAAGCCTGGAACAGGCCAAAGAACTGGACCGCCAGGGGCCCGATGCCGCCAAGCCGCTCTGGGGCGTTCCCGTGGGCGTCAAGGATCTGATCACGCTGGGCCGGAGTCACCAATACCTGCGGCTCCAGGATTCTGGAAAATTTCAAGCCTTTTACAACGCCCATTGCGTGACAAGATCCTCGACGCGGGCGCTGTGATCATGGGCAAGACCAACATGGACGAATTCGCCATGGGCTCCACCACCGAGAGCTTCCTATTTCGGGCCCACCAAAAACCCCTGGGACCTCCAACGGGTTCCCGGCGGTTCGAGCGGCGGTGCGGCTGCCGGTGTTTCCGCCGGTCAGGTCTACGCTTCCCTGGGTACGGATACGGGCGGCTCCATTCGTCAGCCCGCTTCCCTGTGCGGGCTGCGTAGGGACTCAAACCCACCTGACGGGCGGGTGTCGCGCTACGGGCTGGTTGCCTACGGATCTTCCTGGACCAGGCCGGCCCTCTTACCCGTACGGTGGAGGACGCGGCCCTGATGCTCCAGCTCATGGCCGGACACGATGAAAAGGACGCCACCTGCGCCCATCTCGACGTGCCCGATTATCTGGAAGCGCTTTCCCGCCAGCAGGATCTCAAGGGCGTGACCATCGGCCTGCCCAAGGAATACTGGGGCGCCGGACTGGATCCGGAAGTGGAAACCTCGCTCAAGGCCGCCATGGCCAAGGCCGAGGAACTGGGCGCCAAGCTGGTGGAGGTCTCGCTGCCCCATACGGCCTATGCCGTGGCCACCTACTACATCATCGCCATGGCCGAAGCCAGCTCCAACCTGGCGCGCTTCGACGGCGTACGGTACGGGCATCGCGCCGAGAATCCCGACGATCTTATCGACATGTACGTCAAATCCCGCAGCGATGGTTTTGGCGACGAGGTCAAGCGCCGGATCATCATCGGCACCTACGTGCTTTCGGCCGGATACTACGATGCCTACTACCGCCAAGGCGGCCCAGGTGCGGCGTCTGATACGCCAGGATTTCCTGGACGCCCTCGAACAATGCGATGTTATCTGCGGCGCAGTTTCCCCTGTGGCGGCCTGGAAGCTGGGCGAATTCAACGCCGACCCGCTCAAGATGTACCTGATGGATATTTTCACCCTGCGGTCAACCTTGCCGGCCTGCCGGGCCTGAGCCTGCCCGTGGGACTTGGCGGCCAGAGCAGGCATGCCCGTTGGCCTGCAATTCATCGGCAAGGCTTTTGAAGAAGACCGTATCCTGGGCTATGCCAACGCCCTGGAAAAGGTGCTGCCGACTTTGGGAGAACCCAAGGGGCTGTAAAAAATACAAGGGGAAGAAGCTCTTTCCGGAGCCTCTTCCCCTTAAAATCCCTTTTCAGATCTTTCTGAAAGGGGATCCTTCCGAACGTTTCCCTGCTACAGTTGAGACACGGCAACGGCCACACTGACGGTGGCGCCCACGATGGGATTGTTGCCCATGCCCAGAAAACCCATCATTTCCACATGGGCCGGAACAGAAGATGATCCGGCGAACTGCGCGTCCGAATGCATGCGCCCCATGGTGTCTGTCCATGCCGTAGGAGGCCGGACCGGCTCCCATGTTGTCCGGATGCAGCGTTACGGCCTGTTCCGCCGCCGGAAGCCACGGAGAAGTATTTTTTCCCCTGCAGTACGCATTCTTTTTTATACGTGCCGACCACAGGATGGGTAAAACGTGTGGGGTTGGTGGAATTGCCCGTAATGGAGGCGTCCACCTTTTCCAGATGCATGATGGCCACGCCCTCGCTCACGTCGTCGCAGCCGTAGCAACGGACCTGACCGCGGTCTCCGTCGAATAGGCATGCTCCTCCAGAATGGAAAGTTTGCCCGTATAATAGTCGTACGCGGTTTTGACGTGGGTGAATCCATTGATACGCGAAATGATCTGGGCGGCGTCCTTGCCCAGGCCGTTGAGGATCACCCGCAAGGGCTCGGACCGGACCTTGTTGGCAGAACGGGCGATTCCCATGGCCCCTTCTGCCGCGGCAAAGGACTCGTGCCCGGCCACAAAGGCGAAGCAGCGTGTCTTTTCATCCAGCAGCATGGCCGCCAGATTGCCGTGCCCCAAGCCCACCTTGCGCTGATCCGCCACGGAACCTGGGATGCAAAAGGCCTGCAGGCTTTCGCCGATGACCTCGGCCGCCGCCTTGGCGCTTTGAATGCCCTGCTTGATGCAGATTGCAGCCCCCAGGGTGTAAGCCCAACAGGCGTTTTCAAAACAAATGGATTGGATGCCGCGAACCATGGCGTAGACATCCAGCCCTTTTTCCATGCAGACTGCCTTGGCCTCGAACAGGGTTCTTCATGTCGTACTTTTCCAGTACGGGTGTTATTTGTCCGATGCGCTTGTCGTAGTTTTCAAAAAGCTCCATGCCGCCCTCCTATTTGAGCCTGGGGATTGATTGTTTGGACGGCTTCATCAAAACGGCCGTAAGTGCCTGTGGCCTGTTCCAAGGCCGTGGGCCGGATCCGTACCCGCGTTCAATGGCCTGCATCATCTTGCCGAGATTGGTGTATTTGTAGCCGATGATCTCGTTGCCAGCGTCCAGAGCCAGTTCGCGTACGTAGCCTTCGGTCATCTCCAGATAACGCGGCCCTTTTTCCAGGGTCCCGTACATGGTGCCCACCTGGCTCCGAAGCGCCTTGCCCAGATCTTCCATGCCCGCTCCTATGGGGAGTCCGTTGGCGGAAAAAGCCGTCTGGCTGCGCCCGTAGACCATCTGTTGAAACAACTCGCGCATGGCCGTGTTGATGGCGTCGCAGACCAGATCCGTATTCAGGGGCTTCCAGCAAGGTCTTGCCCGGCAGAATCTCGCAGGCCATGGCCGCGGAATGCGTTGCGCCCGAGCAGCCGAGAATCTCCACCAGGGATTCCTGGATAATGCCCTGCTTGACGTTCAGTGTCAGTTTGCAACCGCCCTGATGCGGCGCGCAGCCGCCCACACCATGCGACAATCCGGATATATCCTTGATTTCATAAGCCTTGACCCACTTGCCTTCTTCAGGAATGGGAGCAGGGCCGTTTTTGGGTCCCTTGGCCACGCAGACCATGTTTTCAACGGCATCGGTCTTATCCATGCCTACCTCGCTTGCTTGGCATTATTGTACGATACTCAGACGAACCTGCCGGAGACATCCCGTGCGGGCTCAGGTTTGAACCTATGTCTGAATTGGCACATTGTAGCGCATGGAGCCCTCCGGGCCCATCAAAAAAAGATTGTTCAGGGAAGCTATTTTTAATTTGTGCGCTATATTTTATGGAATCAAAATTGCTGGCAAGGTGATATCATGCAGCGGAAGCGAATCCTTAACGATTTTGCTTTTCCTTAACAAAAACATTCAGGAAAAAGAGTACGGAAGCGGCCTGCAATGGGGCGCACAAATCCCGGACGCAGCACAAGGCTGCTTGTGCTTGACAAGAGCCCGCGAGGTGGAGTGAAAAGCCCTGTGCAGGAAAGGTGAAAAGAAAACTATTGCGGGAGCTTTGCCCGGCGGGAATTATTCCATCAACAGCCACCACCAAGCATCAAAGATATACCAGCAGAGCGTGGCGATGATCAAGAGTTTGATAATTTGCCCAAAATCAATGGCGATGGGTTCAATATACACCTTGGTGTTGAATTCATTGGCCTGGATATCCACAATGCGGAAACGCTTGCTTTCCTTGCCGGCAACAACAGCCTTGATGATCTTGCCTTGTTCCAGTTTCCAATGGTCCTTGCTATGGAAATACTCGTGGACTTCCTGACCGGTTTTGGAATCAACATAGATGATCGGCGCTAAGTTCTCCACTTTTCCCTCTTGGCTCCGGTCGACCGGGATACTGCTTCTTGCTGCAAAAAGGCAAAGATGCTAATTTTTTCTATATTCAAAAGTAACGTCGTGTTGTCCGCGCACGGAAATCTCTGCATTTTTTGAACATGCAGCGGCCAGGGAAATGAGCAGCACCGCCCCGATGAGCAATACATAGATTCGTTTCATGGCGCATCCTCCATGTTCATCATAATGGCATTATTGAAAGTAATACGCAAATAATGAAAAAAGTCAATATGTTCTTATATAGTACGGAGATATTGTAATGTTGCCGCAGGAGGGAACACTCGCAGTCGCGGTCAGCGGCGGCATGGACAGCCTGCTGGCCCTGGCCCTGCTTCAGGAAGCCGGGTACGACCTGCTGGCAGTTCACGGCCGTTTTTTCACCCCGGACGCCACCGGGATGGAACGCGAGCAGGCCCTGCAGGAGCAATGCGCGACTCTGCGTGTAAAGCTGCATGTTCTGGACCTGCGCCAGGAGTTCGAGCAGCTGGTCATTGCGCCTTTTGCGCGGTCCTACGCGGCAGGCCGTACGCCCAATCCCTGCGGGCTGTGCAATCCGCGCGTCAAGTTCGGCCTGCTTCTGGACAAGAGCCGCGAACTGGGGGCCGTGGGCGTGGCCACGGGACATTATGTTCGCCGTACGCGCTATGATGATGCGCACGTACTGCTCTGCCGCGGCTGCGACCCGGCCAAGGACCAGAGCTATTTTCTTTCTCTGACCCCTCCCGAGCGCCTGGCCCGTGCTGTTTTTCCCCTGGGGGAGACCTTCAAGGAACAGGTTCCCGCGGCCCTGGCGCAACGAGGCCTGACACCGCCCAACCCCACGGCCAGCCGGGAGATCTGCTTCATTCCCGACAATGATTACCGGAGTTTTCTGCAGCAGGCCTGCAGCCGTTTTTCCATCGAACTCGCGGGACAAGGTCCCATAGTGCTCAAGGACGGCGACGCGTACGGACAGGTTGTGGGGCGCCACCAGGGACTCTGGCGCCATACCCTTGGGCAGCGCCGGGGCCTGGGCGTGGCCTGGAAGGAACCGCTCTATGTCCTGGGCAAGGACATGCGCTCCAACGCGCTCATCGTGGGGCCGGACAGCGAACAATACACCCGGACCTGCAGCGCCCGTGACTGCGTACTGCATCTGCCCGCGGAACAATGGCCCGCGGACCTTCTGGTGCAGACACGCTACCGTCAAAAGGCCGCTCCCGCGAACGTGGAGCTGTCCGCTGACGGCCGCAGCATGCGCGTCGCGTTCCATGATGCTCACGCCCTACCCGCCCCCGGACAGCTGGCCGTGGTCTACGCTCCCACAGGGCACGTGCTCGCGGCAGGGATCATCGCTTAGACCGATGCCCCAGGCGGGTTGAGATTCTCCTAAAACTTTCCGGAAAAATGGCATATACTCTTTCGCAGTCATAATTGCTGCATTCGCGGCAAGGAGGAAGCCATGTGGAACAAAGCTTTTTTTCTGACGCTGTTGCTGGTTTTTTCCAGCTCCTGGGCCCTGGCCTTTCCCGCTGACTTGCCGGGGACCTGGCAGGGTGAGGAACAGGGAGTCCATTTCGCCAAAACGAAAAAGGTCAATCCTGATGCCGTTCCAGAATTCGTGGACACAACGCTGGTTCTGCGGATCGACAAACAAAAAGGCGCCAGATTTTACGGCACCCTTCAGCGCGACGGCGTATCCCGGACAGTGGTGGGAATAGCCGATGCCGAGGGCAACCTGACCCTGGTGGGGGACAAGGGAACGTACACCGGCCGGCTCACGCCATCCGGCGAGCTGGCGCTGACCTTTACTCTCAGCGATTTCACGGATATTTATCTGGGTTCTTCCATACTGCAAAAACATTAACCATACGAGGACGCATTGCCTACAGAGCAACCTCTTTTTCCTCTTGAGGGCTTTGCCCATTTCTGCATAATCACCCTGGGCTGCCGCAGCAACCAGTACGAAAGCCAGGCCATTCGAGAAGCCTGGTCCGCACTGGGGCTGCTGGAGCACGAAAGCCCGGAGGACGCCGAATACATTCTGGTAAATTCCTGTGCCGTTACCGAAAACGCCGTCCGGGACCTGCGCCATGCCATCCGCGCGGCCAATCGCGCCAATCCGCAGGCCCGGATTCTGGTGACCGGCTGCGCAGCGAAATTTCATGCCAAGGAATTGCGCAAACTGCCGGGAGTTGCGGGTCTGCTGCCGCAGACGGACAAAGCCCGGCTGCTCGATCCGTTTACGCCTTCCGATCAGGCCGACGAAGCCGACTTTCCGCCTTTTCGCATCAGCAACTACGACCGGGCCCGTGCCGTGGTCAAAATTCAGGACGGCTGTTCGCACCGCTGCACCTATTGCATCGTACCCCTGGCACGGGGCAAGGCGCGCAGCCGCCCGGCGGATGCAATTCTGGAAGAAATCCAGCGTTTGTTCGAGGCGGGTGTGGGCGAGGTGGCGCTCAGCGGCATCAATCTGCGCCAGTATATTTTTTCCCTCAAGCCCGAAGGTGATTTCTGGGACCTGCTGCAATGGCTGGATGCACAGCTTGCCCCCCAATGGCAGGGACGCGGCCGTCTGCGCTGCAGTTCGCTGGACCCCGCCCAGCTGGGGGACAAGGCCCTGGACATTCTGGGGGCCTCACGTCTGATCTGTCCGCATCTGCACCTTTCGCTGCAGAGCGGCAGTCCGGAGACCCTGCGCCGCATGGGCCGCGGCCATTACGATCCGCAGGCCATTCCGGACAAGGTCGAACGGCTGTCCGCCCAATTCCCGGCTTTGGGACTGGGCGCGGACCTTCTGGTGGGCTTTCCCGGCGAAACCGACGCCCAGTTTGACGAAACCTGCGAACTGGCGAAGCAGCTCCCACTGAGCTACGCGCATGTTTTTCCGTATTCGCCCCGCCCGGGCACTCCTGCGGCCACCTACCCGGACCAGCTGGACATGGGCGTCCGCAAGAACCGCGCCGCACGGCTGCGCGCTCTTGTATCGGAAAAGAAAAAGGCTTTCGTGGCCACGCAGACCGCCCTGCCCCAGGTGCAGATGTCCCTGCGGGACAAGGCCGTGGGCGCCGGCATGAACGAATATTATGTTTCCTGCCGCATCGCCGGCACGATTCCGGACGTTCCCGAACGTTCGCTGCTCCAGGCCGTGCCGGTCGGCGCGGACAAGGGCGTACTGCTGGTACGTGCCGCCGACCAGGAGGCGGACCGATGAGCGCGCCCAAAATTCCTGATCCGGCCCTGCTCTTTCTTTCCGTGCTCAGCGCGGAGATGGACACGCTCTGGCCGGAGCTGGAGACATTGCTGCGGGAGGAATTCGGCTCGTTCTGCTATCTTACCCAGCCCTTTGTTTTTGACCGTACGGCCTATTACGACGCCGAACTGGGCTCGCCCATTTATCGCCGGGTCATGGCCTTCCAACGCTTGCTGCCCCAGGACAAACTGGCCCAAGTCAAGCTGCTGACCAATACCTGGGAACAATCCCTGGCCCGGGCGGACCAGACGCGCCGCTGCAATCTGGACCCCGGACTGCTGACTCTGGAACGGCTGGTACTGGCAACGGGCAAAAACTTCACACACCGGATCTACCTCGGGCAAGGCATCTGGGCGGACCTTACGCTGACCTTCCAGGCCGGCGACTGGCAGGTGCACCCGTGGACCTTTCCCGACTACGCCAGCTCGCCTTTGCGTGAGCATTTGCATGAAATGCGTAAAATTTATAAACAGGCGCGAACGGACCTGCATTCCGGAAACACTCTTTAAAGGATAACAAACATGGCTAAAAGCATGACGGGTTTCGGACGCGTCTCTTTGCAAGACACTGGTTGGACACAGACTTGGGAAATGCGTAGCGTCAACGGACGCCATCTGGACCTGCGCTGGCGTATGCCCTGGTCATTGCGCTGCCTCGAAACAGACTGGGAACGCATTGTCCGGGAAAAGGCCAAACGCGGACGGCTGGAAGTTTCGCTCCAGCTGCACATCAGCCGCCCGGACCTATTGGGCGCCACTTTCAACAAGGTGCAGGCCGGAGCCATGCTCGACCAGCTCGAAATATTTGCCCAGGAGCGCAACATGGTTCTCGCTCCGGACCTCAACCGGTTGCTGAACATCTCATCCTTATGGGAAGACGAATCCGGCGAACCGGATCAGGAACTGGTCAAAAGCCTGGAACAGGGGCTGCTGGCCGTGCTGGAAGACTGGAACAATTCGCGTTCCAAGGAAGGCGCCGCCACCATTGCCGATCTGAACGCCCGCTTCGAGACTCTGGCGGACCTGCTCGTCCGTATCCAGGAACGCATTCCCCAGGTCAGGGAAGAAAAAATCGAACAACTGCGCGGCCGCATTCAGAACACCATGGAAGCCTATTCCATCGACCTGGACCCCAACCGCTTGCTGCAGGAAGTGGCTGTCCTCTCCGACAAGCTGGACGTCAGCGAAGAACTTTCGCGCCTGGGCGCACACCTGGGACGTCTGCAGCAGATCGCCAGGAAAGGCGGAGAGCTGGGCAAGCGGCTGGACTTCACGCTGCAGGAATGCTTCCGCGAGATCAATACCTGCGGCAACAAGGCCCAGGACTCGCAAATCTCCGAACTTGTGGTGGATTTCAAGGTCGAGCTGGAAAAATGCCGGGAACAGGTGCAGAATCTGGAATAAACTCCACACTCAAAGCCAACGGATTTTCCATGCAAAAACAGAAATTACTGAATATCGGCTTCGGAAATTACGTCATCAATTCGCGCGTGGTGGCCATTGTGAACCCCACTTCGGCCCCCATGCGCCGGCTTCGTGAGGAAGCGCGCCAGGAAGGCACGCTGATCGACGCCACCCAGGGGCGCAAAACCCGTTCCATCATCATCACGGATTCGAATCATATTATTTTGTCGGCAATTCAGGCCGAAACCATCGGTCAACGCTTCACCCAGGAGGAAGATTCCTGATGTACAAACACGAGCAAGGCGTTGTGCTGGTGGTCTGCGCGCCTTCTGGCGCCGGAAAGACCACCCTGCTGAAACGACTGCGCCAGGACATCACCAATTTCGGTTATTCGATTTCCTGCACCACCCGTGCCCCTCGTGATGGAGAACAGGACGGAGTGGATTACCACTTCATATCCAAAGACCTCTTCCGGGAACGCATCGACCAGGGCTATTTCGCCGAATGGGCCCATGTGCACGGCAATTATTACGGCACGCCTCTGGCCGGAGTGCGGGAACTGCTCTCCAAGGGCAAGGACGTCATCCTGGACATCGATGTCCAGGGAGCGAGCGAACTGCGTCACAACCTGCACGGGCTCTACGTTTTCATCCTGCCTCCTTCGCTCAAAGTGCTGGAGCAGCGTCTGCGCAGCCGCGGCACGGATTCCGAAGAGGCCATAGTAACGCGCATGAACAATGCCGTGGGAGAGATTGCCAGGGCCAGGGAATTCGATGCCGTCATCGTCAACGACGACCTGGATCTGGCCTATGAGCAATTGCGCGCGGCTTATATCAGGGAAACCCTCAGGCCCGGGCTGCATGCCGCTTTTCTCAAAAAACTTCTGGAGCAGTAGTCTGTTCAAGTCTCCTAACAACCTTGTTTTTTTTACTAGTTTATTATATGTATGTCTGTGTGGTCTCAGCTTGCGGCGCCCTTTGGGCCAAAGTGCAGTCTCCTGTACGTAATAGCTTTTACGAGGAAGACAACAATGGCGGAAGCGGAAAAACAGGAAATCCAGATAGACAACGAAGCCCTGGAACTGGGAGATGATTCCGGTGTGGCAACCGATGCTCAGGCCTCCAACGGATCAGGCGACAGCGCCCCGGATCTGACAAAATCCGACGCAACGAAGCCTGAGAAAAAACTCCTCAAAGGTGTTTTTTCCTCCCAGACCATAGAAAAAGTGGGGACGGGCACCACCATCCGCAAGACCATCCAAAAAACGTTCTGGATGTGCGAGGAAATGGCCAGCGGTTCGTTCCAGCTCCAGCCGCTGAATGTCAACTGCGTGCCCTCCGGCCCTAAAAAAATCATCCCCAAAGAAGACTTTCTCACGAAATTTTCACCGGAACCCGAATTTTATCTGCATTCGGTGTATCCGGCCATGCAGAAACTCAACCAGGCCATCGAACTGGGGGAATCCCATCGTAACAAAGGCAAAAGTTTCAGCGCTGAATTCGAATACCAGAACGCCCTGAACATAGATCTGGACAATGTACGCGCCAACTTTGGTCTCGGGCTGACCTATCTTTCCAGGGGCGAAACCAAAAAAGCCGACAATATCTTCGAACGCCTCGTCAACCTGGACGCGGCCTTCGAACCGGAACACAAACACCTGTTCAACGATTTCGGCATCAACCTGCGCAAAAACAAAATGTACGACCAGGCCGTGGACTATTATTCGCGCGCACTGGACCTGTCCCAGGGCGATGAAAACCTGCACTACAATATCGCCAGGGCCTATCTGGCCAAAAACGAACTGGAACTGACCGTGCATCACCTGAAAATGGCCCTGGAGATGAACCCAGAGCTCGATGCCGCCGTTCAATTTCACGATTGGCTCAAAACCAAAGGCGTCATCAATGAAGATGGCGAAGTGAACCCCAATGCCTCACTGCTGCCCGAAGACCTTGAAGGCAGCTCCAAACAACACGGCCCCAGCGATCCGGACAAATACAAAGTGAACCTCTGACAAACTCTCTGGCGGAGGCTCCATGACGAATCAGGCCCGCGGGCTGCAGTTTCTCGAAGATCTGGCGGAAATCCGCAAGGATCTCCCCTATTCTCCCTCGCTGCTGCAGGATCTTTTTTCTTCCACCAGTGCGGATTCCTTTGCCACTGCCGACGACATCGGGGACACCATCGGACGCGACCAGGGACTCAGCGCCCGGATACTGGCCCTGGCCAATTCGGCCTTTTACGGCCTTCAGGGCAGAGTTTCCTCCATTCCACGGGCCGTGGCCCTGATCGGCTTCAAGGAGCTGCGCAACCTGGTGCTGGTCCTCGGAGCCCATGGCCTCTGCTCCCGCCACAGTCTTCCCCGAGAATTCGACATCCGGGAGCATTGGTCCCACCAGCTGTCCGTGGGGATCATTGCCAGACTGCTGGCGGAAAAAACCGCGCATCCGGCTCCGGACCTGGCTTTCACATCCGGTCTGCTGCATGATTTCGGCAAGCTGCTGACCGCCCTCTACCGTCCGGAGGACTGGCTCGCCATAGGCGAGTTGAGCCGGGAGATGCCCTACAACCAGGCCGAGGAAAACCATTGGGGACTGGAACACGGGCTGATCGGTTCGCTGACCCTCAACGCCTGGAACCTGCCGCCCGAGCTGCACGAACCCGTCAACTGGCACCACGCGCCCTCTCTGGCGCCGGAATTCGGCACAGAGGCGGGTATCATCTGCATGGCCAACGCCCTGCACCACGCCTTTCAGGACCCGGAGTACCAGTACTCCGAGGAAGCCGCGCAACTTTTTGATAAACTCGGCTTGACTCCAGAGGCACTGCTTGATGAAATCACTCCCTTGCTCGCCGGCGAAGAACTGAACCAGTTTGTCAGCGCCCTGGCCTGACAGCCGCGCTGTTCTTTGCTTCCACTGTATTTCCATCGGAGAATCCCATGCGTTGGTGTTTGCGAAAATTTGACCAGGCTCTGCCTTCAGAATCAGAAATTTCCCAAATCGGACAAAAACTCAGCATTTCGCCATTGATCGTTTCGCTGCTCTGGAAACGCGGCCTGCGCGATGCCGAGGAAATGGACCGCTACCTGAGTCCCGGCTTGCGCCATCTGGCAGCCCCTTCCTGCATTCCCGGCCTCGAAGATGCGGCCAAGGCCCTGGCCGCCGCTCTGGAACAGGGCAAACGCATCGCGGTCTGGGGAGATTACGACGTGGACGGGGTGACCTCTTCGGCCATGGTCAAGGAATTTCTCAAACTGCGCGGACATGATGCACTGCACCACATTCCGCACCGCCAGGAGGAAGGCTACGGCCTGAGTACGCAGGGCATTCAGGAGCTGCGCGATCAGGGCGCGGAAGTCATTCTGACGGTGGACTGCGGCATCACCGAGGCGGATCATATCGAGCTGGCCCGCTCCTACGGCATGCAGGTCATCGTCACGGACCACCACCTTCCCGGCGAAACGCTTCCCCAGGCAGAGGCCATCTGCAACCCGCGGCTCTCCACCTGCGGCGATCCCGGGCTGGCCGATCTGGCCGGTGTGGGCGTGGCCTTTTTTCTGCTCGGCCGCGTCAATCGCCTGCTTCCCGGCGAGCCACTGGACATGCGCCGCTTTCTGGATCTGGTGGCCCTGGGCACACTGGCTGACGTGGTGCCCTTGTCCGGGCAGAACCGCATTCTGGCCAAAAACGGCATGCTGCTCATCGCCGAAGGCCGGCGTCCGGGCATCGCTGCTCTCAAGGAAGTCAGCGGATTCGCACTCAACGCCGCCCTGGGCACCGGACAGGTGACGTTCGGACTGGCCCCCCGGATCAACGCGGCCGGGCGCGTGGGGGACGCCTACCAGGCTCTGGACATGCTTCTGGCGCCGGACATCGAAACAGCCAGGCCCCTGGCCAAAAAACTGGACGCCCTGAACCTCGAACGGCGCAAGGAAGAGGAGCGCATTCTGGAGCTGGCCCTGCAGCAGGCCGAAGAGCAGCGGCAACGCCTGGGACTCGTACTCTACGGACCGGACTGGCACCAGGGGGTCATCGGCATCGTGGCTTCGCGCGTGGTGGAGGCCTGGTATCGTCCGACCCTGATTCTCTGCGATGACAACGGACATCTGAAGGGCTCCGGCAGAAGCATTTCGGAATTCAACCTGCACGGGGGACTGCAGGACTGCGCGGACATCCTCAACGGATTCGGCGGACACCGCCAGGCAGCAGGGCTCACCCTGGAACAGGAAGCGCTGGAGCCTTTGCGGCAGCGTTTTCACGATGCAGTACGTACGCAGCTCGGCGACACGCCGCTGGAGCCGCGTCTCAAGGTGGACTCGGAGCTGGGCTTCGGTCCGTTGGACTATACGCTGCTCAAGGAGCTGGAAATGCTCCAGCCCTTTGGCATAGGCAATCCCGAACCCGTATTCGCCTCGCCGGAACTCACCGTGCGCCACTGCAGCACCTTTGGCAAAAAGCATGTGGCACTGGACCTGACCGACCCCGCATCCGGCATTACCCTGCGCGCCAAAGCCTGGCGCATGGCAGGAAAAATCAATGCCGACATCGTGGGCGGCCCCATGCGCGTGGCCTTTTCCCCGAAGATCGACACGTACAATGGTGTCGCCAGTATCGACCTGCGGCTCAAGGACTGGAGAATCGGCAAAGAAGCCGCCATGGGCATTGAAAAAAAGGATTGAGCTTTCTTCCGCAGAGCTTATTTGATAGTATCCTAAATTCGTGGAGACTGGCTCAATGCCGTTTTTTCATTTCTACGGCCTCAAGGCAAAAGCCCATGTGGTTGATAAAAAGCGCGCTCTTTCGGGAAATACTCAGTGACACCTTTTCACGAATCATCTGGTTCGGAGGAAGTCTTTGCATTGCAGGCGCCGCCGCCCTGCTCATCTATGTTGTTTTTCCCGCCTTTTCCCTCAATCTGATCCTGTACAAGGAACAGGATGCGTTGCATCTGACAACATTTCTCGTACACCAACTCAGGCTGGACAATGAGGCCCTGAACGTTTCCCAGTTCGGACCAGATGCGAAGAAACGTATCGCCCGGCTGACCAAGGATCTCAAACTATACAAGATCCGTTTTTACGACGACACCGGGACCATAATCCATTCCACTCTGGGAGCGGAAGTCGGCGAACGCAATACCATGGATTATTTTACCGAAATTATTGCGAAAGGCAGCAAATACTCAAAGCTCACCCGTCGGAATCAGAAATCCCTGGAAGGGGTGGTCCTGTACCGCGATGTGGTGGAGTCCTACGTACCCATAATGCATAACGGCAAATTCCTCGGCGCCATCGAACTCTATCTGGACGTTACAGATACGTACCATTCCATCAGGCGGTTGCTCGACTATATGAACACCTGCACTCTTGTGCTGGCCTTTCTGCTGTTTGCCGGGCTGACACTGACGCTGCTGGTGCGCGCCAAACAGCAGGTCATGGGAAAAAATCATCAACTGCTGACCGAAGAAATGGACCAGATCATGCGCCATGATCTGAAATCCCCTCTTTCCTCCCTGATTCATGGTTTTGATATCCTCAGCCAGAAAACTTCCGAGTCCGATGAAAACCATGAACTGTTGCACGAGCTGAAAAAAGTCGCGTACCGCATGCTGCACGCCATCAATTCCTCCCTCACATTGAGTAAGATCGAAAGGGGAGGATTCACGATTCTGCATGAACCCGTTGACATCAGCCTCATGCTTGACAACATCCAAAACGATATGTTCCAGCTGATTCAGAAAAAGGAAATAACCGTGGTAATCCGGCAGAAAAATCCGCAGGAACATTTTTTGGTGCAGGGAGACCACGCGCTGTTATATTCCATTTTCACCAACCTGATCAAAAACGCCATTGAAGCATCTGAGTCGCACAAGGAAATCGGCATCACGCTTTTTTCGCAAAGCAACAGCCAGACCATCGCCATCAGGAACGATGGCGTCGTGCCGGAAGCCATCCGGGAAATATTTTTCGAAAAATACGTCACGTCCGACAAGGTCGGCGGAACAGGTTTCGGGACCTACGGCGCCAAACTGATGACGGAAATCCAGGGCGGCAGCATACGGCTCGAATGCAACGACGAGGCGCGCACCACCACCTTGTATCTGTCCTTTGCTTCAACTGCCCGCAACTAAACAACACCCAGGATACGAACATGCCCCTGTACGAATTCTACTGCCAGGACTGCCATACCATCTACACGTTTTTTTCTTCCCGGATAGACACACAGACGCAACCGGCCTGTCCCAAATGCAAACGTCCCCATCTGGAACGGCAGGCTTCGCTATTCGCGGTTGCCAAAAACAAGGCGGACAACGACGAAATGGCCGACGGTTTGCCGGATCTGGATGCGAATAAGATGGAACAGGCCATGCAAATACTCGAACGCGAGGCGGGCAACATAAATGAAGAAGATCCCCGTGCAGCGGCCCGTGTAATGCGCGAGTTATCCAAGGCAGCAGGGCTGGAAATGACTCCGGTCATGGAGGAGGCCATGCGACGCATGGAGGCCGGAGAGGATCCAGAAGCTCTGGAGACGGAGCTGGGCGACGCTTTGGACAATCTGGATCAGGATATGCCTTTTTATGCGGCCGGAAAACGGGGAATACGCGCGGCCCGGCTACGTCCACCCAAAAAAGACGATACCATTTACGATCTCTAGTCCGACAGTCCGGATCACAGCCATTTTTTGGCCTTGAACCAGCCCAGCATGACTCCTGCTATGCAAATCATGATCCCCAGGCATGTGTAGTATCCCCAATGCCATTCCAGCTCGGGCATGTTCTTGAAATTCATACCGTATAAGCTGGTAATGAACGTCAGGGGCAAAAAGATCGTACCAAGCACGGTAAGCACCTTCATGACGCGGTTCATGCGCATGTCCGCAATACCGGAGTTGAGATCAATAAGACTCGACACCACACTGCTGAGCATGTCCAGCATGTCGATGACCTGCTGAATATCATCTTTTATTTCACGCAGGTATGGTTTTGCATAGCCGCTGACTTCCTTGGAATTCCGTTTGTGCAGCAGAACATGGTTCACCTCACGCAGAGGCCAGATATGCTTTCTGAGCACTGCCGTGACCCGCTTGAGCGAATACATGTTGAACAGCGTCTTTTCCGTCTGCACATCGAGGAGTTTTTCCTCCATGTCCTGCACTTCGTCGGCGATTTTGCCCAGGGTTTTCATGTAGCTGTCCAGCACCAGCGAAATCAGGGCGAAAAAAGTATAATAGGGGTCGTTTCGTTTGAGATGCTTGCCCTTTCTGAGACGCTCGAGCCAGTTGTCCCAGGGGGCTCTGGGGCCGTCCTGAAAGGTGAGCACCGTGTTGTCCACCAGGGCCAGGCTGACCTGCCCGACGCGCAGCGTCTTCAATTTCTGGTCATAATCAAGGGTCTTGAGAATAACCAGAAACAGATCGTCCAGCTCCTCGCATTTGGGACGCTGCGAAATGTCCACCATATCTTCCTGAACCGAATGCGGCAGATTGAACACCCGGCAGATGGCACGGACGTACTCCGTATCGTGGACTCCCGCCACCTTGAGCCAGCGCAGTTGCCCCTTGGGCAGGTCGGCGGCCAGGCTGTCCGGCGCCTCCACTTCCCGATCCTCCAGGGTTCCCTGGCCAAAGACGATGTTGCGCGTAAACGGGGTGAAATCCTGTCCTGGGCCTACGTATACGAGCGGTTCTTCGTTCACGTTTTCTTCCTGCCTGCTTTTCACGGGTTTGAACACGAACAGTCTCTCCTTGCTGTCTGCCTGCAACTATACGCCTTTTCACAAAAACATCATCACCAGCTATACATCCCGATCTTTTCGAAGACGTGACGCCCCTTGCCCCCGCAAAGCGTCCGGGGTATGCATTTCCAATGCGTACTTTTTTCCTGACTCTTCTGCTGCTGGTTCTCCCCCTGCCGGCCCTGGCCCCGGGCACCGTGGACAATCCCATCATGGACAGCTCCATGACCTTCGACCAGGCCGTCCTGGAAAACCAGCCTCCCGGCACTCCGGAAACCATCCAGCACAAACAGGCGTTGATTGACGTTCGCTATTACGGATATGACGGAAAGGTTCATCAGGGACAGATCGTCATGGACAAGGCCCTGGCGGACGACGTACGCAAGGCTTTCGACATTGCGCTTCAGGCGCAGTTTCCCATAGAGTCCGTGCTGCCTGTGGCGCATCCCAAAAATCTGGCCAAAGCTCCCTTCGGACTCACCTCGGACACCAACAACACCTCCGGCTTCGTCTACCGCCCCATGGTTTCCGGCAGCAAGCTTTCCTACCACGCGCGCGGCTGGGCCCTGGACATCAACCCCAGACAGAATCCCTATATCAAAGGGAAAAAAGTGCTGCCTCCCGGCGCGGCGTACGACCCGGGCCACAAAGGCACCCTGGTCCGGGGCGATCCCCTGGTCAAAGCTTTCAAGGCCATGGGCTGGAGCTGGGGGGGAGACTGGAATTCGCACAAGGACTACATGCACTTTCAAAAAAAACCGCCGTATGACGGAAAGAATACGGCCGACCAGTAACTTCCGTCACGATGCATCCTTGTCCGGAATGACGACATTCAAGGCATGCAGCACTTCATCAATTGAAATGGGTTTGGAAATATACCCGTTCATCCCGCAATTCAAAAATCTTTCCTTGTCCTCGGCCATGGCATAGGCGGTCATGGCGATGATGGGAATATCCTGATTTTCAGGTCCGGCTTGACCATGTCTGATGGCTTTCGTGGTCTGCACTCCATTGAGTACGGGCATCTGCACATCCATGAACACCAGATCAAAAGATTGCTCCTGCAGCTTTTCCAGGGCCTGCCGTCCGTTGGAAACCACGGTGCTTTTGCAGCCGATCTTGCCCAGCAGCTTGACCACAAGCAGCGAGGAAACGATATCGTCCTCCGCCACAAGCACATTGGCATCTTTGGGAATGGGTTTTATGGCGTTTTTGCCCGCAATCTCCTCTTCGGAGGATTCCTGTATCGGGAGCTCTTCCAGCAAATCAAAAGGAAGGGTAAAATTGAAACAGGACCCCACCCCTTCTTCACTCTCCACGGCCATATTGCCGTTCATGAGTTTCACCAGGCGCTTGCAAATGGCCAGGCCAAGACCGGCCCCCTGAAAATACCGGGTATAGCTGCGTTCGACCTGATCAAATGCAATAAAGATCCTGTCCAGCTTTTTGTTGTTGATCCCGATGCCCGTATCCTCGATGGAAAACAACACCTGATACGGGTAGCCTTTTTTGGGTCTGACGGGATGCACCTGAATTTCGACATGCCCCTCGCTGGTAAATTTGATGGCGTTGCCCACCAGGTTGCTGAGCACCTGTTGCAAGTGCATCAGGTCCCCCACAAGAATGGAAGGAATCTCGGGATTGATGAGGCACCGCAACTCCAGCCCTTTTTCCTTTGCACTGGACTCGAACAACTGCACAATACCTTGCACGGCGTCCGTAAAGTCGAAAGGTTCGCTGATGATCTCCACCTTGCCGGCTTCAATCTTGGAAAGATCGAGCAGGTCCGAAAGCAGCCGCGTAAGCCTGCTGGTGGACTGAAGCGCATAGGTCACATATTCGTCCTGCTCGCTGGAAAGATCTGTTGTCTGAAGAAGCTGCAGCATCCCCCGCACCCCATTCAAAGGAGTACGGATCTCATGGCTCATGTTGGCCAGAAACACGGTTTTGGCGGCATTGGCCCTTTTGGCTTCATGCACTGCCTGTTCTCTCGCATAGGTGTCCTGCTCCAGCGCGATCGCCATCTGATCCACCGCATTGGTCAGCTGACCTATCTCCCCACCGCACCGGGCAAGGCCGGACCGGGCTTTCAGATCACCTGCTCCCAGACGGTTGGACACGGCCACCAGTTTCACGATCCTGGAATGGATGGCGAAATGGCCGATAAGCCAGGCCAGAAAGACAGAAAGAACAAAAGCCAGTATGCCCCACCTGACATAGACCATGGTGATGGCGTCGGCTTTGGCTATAAGCACCTTTTCCGGAATGCCTACGAGAATGGTAAGATAGGGTCTCTTTCCCTTTTCAGACGACATCTTCCGTACCGCATAAACCAGACGTTCGTCACTGTCTTGGGATTGTTCCGAGAAAATGCCGCCTTTATTGATGTCCGACAAATGGGCCCATACTGTTCGCTCGAGGTTTTCCCCGATCCGTTGCGATTCTTCAGGATAGAGATACAGCAGTTTGCCCTTATGATCCGCGAGCGCGAGGAAGGATCCGGAAGGCATATTGGCACGCTGAAACAGTGCAGGATATTTTTCAAGCTTCAATGACGCAATGACAATGCAGAACACCTGATTTTGCTGGTCAAAAACAGGATAGGCCACAGGGAGGATTTGCAACCTGCTGACCTTTCCCACGGAATATTCCCCAACTGAAAATGCCCCCGAGGCCAGAGCCTCGATGATTTCCTTGCGTTTTGAAAGATCCTTGGGTTTCTTGAAAGGCAGGGCTGAAGCAAGGGCAAGGCCTTTGGAATCAATAAGAGCAAAGTTGGCGTAATTGGGATTGCCCCTGAGATAGTCCTTGAAAAGAGCATTGCAGGCGGCTTCATCAAGCGTACGTACGGCCTCCGAGGCAGCGAGATTTTGCAGGACTATTTTGATGCGCTCCAATTCATGTTCCTGTGTGGCGGCATAATATTCGGCCATCCGCAATGTCGTCTGTCTGGCATGGGCGATTTCATCAGAGCGGCGCTCGGCACCGGAAGAAACGATCACGCCGAGCATTGGAAGTACGCCAAGCAAGACAACGAGAACAAGATTGATCCTGATGGAACCAGGAAAATACATATGGTTCACCATGTGTTATGAAAAAATCACGGGCATCATAAAAAAATATACTGCTGTTTTCGCTTCAATTTGTCACACGAAACTATTTTGTATCAATCGGGCATGCATCATCCGGAGAGAAACCGCCGCAATCCTTATTCAGAAAAATATCGCGTATGGCCTGCATCAATTCTTTGAACTCCACGGGCTTGGCAAGACAGTGTTGAACACCTGTAGTAAGGATTTTCTGTTTTTCCTCTGCCATGGCATAGGCGGTCAGGGCAATGATGGGTATTTTCGTCTTGTCCTCGCCGGCCTGGCCCGTACGAATAGCCCTGGTGGCAGTCAGGCCGTCCATGACCGGCATCTGCATGTCCATGATTATCATATCAAAAGCCTGCTCGCGCAGTGTCTGCAGAGCCTTGAGGCCATTTTCCACGGCAAGGACGTCGCAGCCCTGTTTCGTCAGCAATCGCACCACGAGCATCTGACTGACAAGATCATCCTCAGCCAGCAACACCCGAAGCTTTTCGCCGCTGGCGCTCAGCGGAACGTTGGCATGCTGCTGATCCCCGCACCCTTCCTGCAATTTCACAAGTTGTTTGAACGGCAGGGTCACACGAAAGGTGGTCCCCTTGCCTTCCTCGCTGGCCATGACAACTGTCCCGCCCATCAATGTGACCAGTTTGTCCACAATGGCCAGCCCCAGACCAAACCCGGCTTCTTTTTTGACAAAGGAATTTTCCACCTGTTCAAAAGGCGCAAAAATATTTTTAAGGCGCCGCTGCGGAATACCATGCCCCGTATCGGACACCTTGAAGGCCACCTGCACCGGTCCATTTTCCGGGATTTCCTGTGCAAGTGTCGCCTCCACCTCCACACTGCCCTGCTCGGTGAACTTGACCGCGTTGCCCACGAGGTTGAACAGAATCTGGCGCAGACGGTTGTCATCGCCGATGAGCCTTTCGGGCAATTGCTCGTCCAGGGTGAAGCTGACCTTGATCTTCTTTCTTTTCCCGATACTTCCAAAAATATCCAGCACAGAGGCCCTGACATCGGCAAGATTGAACTCCGCATCGTACAGACTCAGCTTGCCGGCCTCCACTTTGGAAAGATCCAGAATATCGGCCAACAGCCGGTTGAGACGCTTGGAAGCCTGCAGGGCCATGTCCACAAATTCGGCCTGCTCCGGGCTCACTGGCGTATCCTCGAGCAATTGCAGCATTCCCAGGACGCCGTTCAGGGGCGTACGGATTTCATGACTCATATTCGCCAGAAAGGCCGACTTGGCCTGATTGGCTTCCTCAGCTTTGGATTTGGCTACCTTCAATGCTGTTTCAGCTTCCAGGCGGGAAGTGATATCGTATACGATTGCGTGAAAATACACTGATTCTTCCAGGGTGACATTGCCCACGAACACTTCCACATTGCGTACAGCTCCATTGGCGGCAATGTGGCGGAACTGATGACGCGGATGTACGCTCCCGCTATTCTCCTGCAACATGCTGTTCCGACCCTCGGAATCCGAACGATCGAAATCAGCCAGATTGCCGTATTTCTGCTTTTCCGCATCAAAACCGTAAAACTGGCAGGCACTGGGATTGGCATCCACTATACGCCCGGTACGGGGTTCTATGAGCAGCTGCATGGCCGGATTCTGGGTGAACATGGCGTTGTACAAGGCCTCACGAAACTTGACGAGGCGCAGTTCGGCCTCGACGCCCGAACGCCTGACAAACTGCTTGGCCGCGTACACCAGAACAAAGGTGGTGCCGATGGCGCTCAGCAACAAAAACAGTACGGTAAGCTGTGCGCGCTTCCTCCACTCGCGCAGCAGGCCCGAAAGTCCGCTTGCCATTCCGACATGAAAGGAAAGCCGTTTCAACTGGGTAGTAGCAAGGATCGCCTTGTCCGTGGAAAGCAGCTGACTTCCGCCCTTCTGGTAAAAAGTCGGGGGAACCGAATCGAACAAGGCAGAATTGGGAAAATGGACAATGCCCTTGGCCGCCTCTGCCAGCGGCGAGGACCAGGACCCCAGCAGTTTGAAATCATCATCGTACAAAACCACGTAATCGGGGCTTTCCACCTGCTGCTCCCAGTATTCGGCAATCAGGCTGTTGATGGAGATGCAGACGATCAGCGCGCCCAGAAACGTTCCATCCCTGTCTTCCATCCTGCGACTCATATACAGTCCGGGCTGTGCGGATTCTTCCGGATAGACGAAAGTCAGAAAGCTGATGAATGAATTTCGTTGTTCCTTGAAAAAACTTTTGGAAGATATGTCCCGTATCAGGGTGTTTTCCATGCCCCGCCAGAGCAGCAGTTCTCCCTTGGCGTCCACCAGTTGCAGGCTGCAGGTATTGGGGAACAATGGCGCCTTGCGGCGGATCACCTGTTTGAGTTCGCCAAGGTTGTTGGCATACAGATTTTTTTTGAATTCGCCCATTTCACTGGTGGCCAGCAAGGCCAGATCCACCACCCGCAGCTGGCTCCCCATATAGGCTGCGAACTGTTGCGAGGCATTATGAATCCGGTATTCGGCCAGATCCATTGAAGATTGTTTCTGGGAGGCCACATACCACAGCACAAGCAGAAAAACCCCCGCGAGAATGCAGAGGTACGTTGCAAACCAAAACAGCAGAAACCTGCGAACCTTCATTTCCTGAAACACAGAGTCCTCACTGTTTTAGAATATCCGCAGCCAGCTTGTAGAGCTCGTTATCCACGCCCACCTTTGACATGATTTTCTGCTGCCGGGTCATCAATTCCCTGCGCCAGGCCTGAATTTGCTCCGGTTTGGGAACAAAAATTTCCATGCCGAGCTTTTCCGCCTCTTTTTTGGCATCCTGCTGGGCTTTTACAGCATCCCTCCGTTCCTGTTCGGCGCTTTCATCCCAAAGCAACCGTATTTTCTGTTGCATTTCCTCAGGAAACAAACGCCATATTCTTTCGCTGATAAGGGGAACGTACATGGGAAAATATTCTCTGTCCTCAAAGCAGAAATCAAGGCCATGCTCCCAGAGCCTGGCGCTGCGCAAGGTCTCATAAGTGGTCAGCACACCATCGACTTTTCTATTTTCCAGCCACAAGGGCAGATCCGGCCAGGGGACAATCACCGAGTCACCTCCCATGGCCTCGATTCGCAGAGTATTGGCCAATCCTCCGGCCACGCGGATCTTGAGGTGCTTCAAATCATCCGGAGCCTCGATTCTGCGGTTGAGCAGGTACAGATGCGCATGCCCCAGATCCAGCCACTTTCCTGGCACCACCACTCCCAGGGAATTTTCAATTCGCCGGTCCAGTTCGCGCCCCACAGCGCTGGCGGAGACCTTGTGGTTTTCCTCCGCACTGCGCCCGTAAAACAAAGGAAGCAAAAAAATGTTGATACCAGGTTCAAATTTGGCCACATGCCACGTCCCGGGTACGGCCATTTCGACTTTTCCTTCAACCAGCGCGCCGAGTACGTCCCGATCGCGAAAAAGTCTGGCTGAATCATAAAATTCGACATTCAGGACGTCTCTGTAACGTTCATCCAGAGCCTGGGCAAAACGTCGTACAGCCCGAGCCTGAACATGGTCGGCCATATTTTCCAGAGAAATGCGAAACAGGATGCGTTCTTTTTCTGTATCCGCCATGCAGAAAGATGCGAACGCCAAAAGCAGCACAATCCCGATAATTGCCGGGCCACCCCGCTGGAAATTCATAAGTCCTCCTGCAAACGTTTTTCCGGACGGAAGAACAGTATTATCCTGAATAACATGTTTTCAGGGCTTCGGCCAGACAACTTTCATTGCAACTGGATATAAAAAAGGGCGACCGGTAAAGGTCGCCCTGTAAATTGTTGGCAAATAGGGGCAATAAATGTTCTAGATACCGCGTTCGGCCATGTAGGCAATCAGGTCGCCGACGCGTGTGGAGTATCCCCATTCGTTGTCGTACCAGGAATACACCTTGGCCAGGTTGCCGGACTGCACAACGGTGAAGTCGGCATCAACGATGGAGGAAAGAGGGTTACCAATGAAATCCGAAGATACGAATGCTTCGGTGCAATAGCCCATGATACCCTTGAGGTAGGTCTCGGAAGCCTCTTTCAGAGCGGCCTTGAGACCATCAGTGGTGGTGTCTTTTTCCAGAATGGCGACAAAGTCCACCAGGGAAACCGTAGGTGTAGGAACGCGGACGGAATAGCCTTCGAAACGTCCCTTCATTTCAGGAATGACCAGAGCAACGGCCTTGGCGGCACCGGTGCTTGTGGGGATCATGTTGCAGGCAGCTGCACGTGCGCGGCGCAGGTCCTTGTGGGGCAGATCCAGAATACGCTGGTCATTGGTGTAGGAGTGAACGGTTGTCATAACGCCTTTGACGATGCCGAACTTCTCATGCATGACCTTGACCACGGGAGCCAGGCAGTTGGTCGTGCAGGAGGCGTTGGAGATGATCACGTGCTTGTCCGGATCATACAGGTCGTTGTTGACGCCCATGACGATGGTGATGTCTTCTTCCTTGGCCGGAGCGGAGATGATGACGCGCTTGGCGCCGGCATCCACATGCAGCTTGGCCTTGGGGCCGGTACGGAAAATACCGGTGGATTCAACTACGACATCCACGCCCATCTTTCCCCAGGGGAGTGCGCTCGGATCGCGTTCGGCCAGGCTTTTTACGACAAAATCATCACCGATGAGCATTTTGTCGCCGTCCACCCTGACATCCGCAGCGAAACGGCCGTACGAGGTATCGTGGGCCAGCAGATGGGCATTGGTGTTGATATCAAAAAGGTCATTAATAGCTACAACTTCCATGACATCGCGATGATGTTCCCAGACAGTCTTAAGTACCTGACGGCCAATACGTCCAAAACCGTTGATGGCTACTTTGATTTTGCTCATAAATTAATCCTCAAAAACTTGGTAAGTATATTCGTGCGCTAGCTGCTGAGCTCTCTTCAGAGCGGAGTACATGCGCGCGTTTTCCAAAGCCAGGCCGGATAAATCCGCAATACAGCGCAGAAAATCCAGTTCTTCCTGGTCAAAAGTCCGTTCTTCACCGGAGTAGACACGCACGGAGCCAATGACCCGTTCGCCTCCGACGGTGAGCGGAGCAACTACGAGAGAGCACAAGCCCTCTTTGCTGGCCTCTTCCGGGTATTGAAATCTGGAATCCGAACGTACGTCCGCGATCTTGACGATTTCACCCTTCATTACTTCCTGATCAAGCTTGGATTTAGCAACCTCCACAGGGCCCTTTTTGGCATAGCGTTCGGACAGTCCGAAATGGGCGCCGGGCTCCAATGTTTTTCCATCCTTGCTCAACAAACGAATGAAACAGCCTTTGGCACCCATGCCCTTGGTTGTTTCTTCCGCAATTTTGGTCAAAACATCTGCAGGCTTGAGACTGAGGTTGATGATTCTGGCGACCTCATAAATGACCTTGTACAATCCACTGGATGGCATAATGCAGCCTCCTTTTTACGGGTTGAGGTATAAGGTTACTGTTACCGTCAGACTATTACTTCCTGTTGACGATTTCGAATGAATTTCGCGTTAAACCAAATTACTATTCCAATACACATTTGGCCAAAAAAAGCTAGTGCGAACGCTTTGTTTGTTATCGATGTCTGCCGCCTTCCACTCGTATCTTTTTTCAACCAAAATTTCTTAAACCAGAGGCGAGCTACAAACATCAATAAAATTAAAATGATAAATGTCAACAATGCGAGTTCGGTCTCACATCGGTCAATCGTTCACCGTAACCAGCAATGCGCCGGATTTACCATCCTGTTTTCCCTGAGAAGTATAGGACAAGATCCTGCCTTGCCAGAGATTTGCGGAAGCTTTGTCTTCCACCAGAAGCAGTCCCTCCGAACTGCAGCCATAGGCTGCCGGGGGTCTGCCCGAGCGCACAAAGACGTTCGATACGATTCTGGCCGGAGATGCCGCTGGAGCTTCAGGCTTTTCCTGCGCCCCCTTTCCGAACAGGCCGAAACTCAAGCTCAGTCCATCCTTGTCAAGCCCGGCCAGTCTGGTCAAATTGCGCAGGTCGGAGGATACGCCCATGCCCTTGAAATTGAAATGGCACCAACCGCTCTTCTGCCGACCCTGCAAGGGGCATTCTTCCTGATGTGTGCACGGAGCCAGAGCCTCAAAACCCGATTTCAACACCTCATTGCGCAGCATGGAAATCAAATTGCCTCCGATTCGGGTTCCGGGCTCAACAGCAAGCAGTCTCCCCTCCGGGGACAGGCGTGAAGTGGCCAGACGAACGAACTCCTTTATCTGTTGGAAGCCGTCACGTCCGCGTTTGCCGCCAGTCTCGTTCAACACATTGCACACACTCAATAAATGTATGTTGGAATGACTTTCCAACGCTTTTTTCAATGGCGCATGATGGATGTCAATTTTCCATGAGTTCCCGGCCCCGGATTTTTTCATTACCTCGTGCAATATTTCCGAGCCGATGTTCATAATTTTTTTGGAGCGATCGGAACAGATGAAGGTGAGCTGCTTTTCGCGCAGATCCGGGCGGGCCAGCCACAGCGCCAAAGGAAATGTCAACGGTCCGCTGCCAAGGTCCAGAATACGTGCCTGACCTGGAAAATCAAGATTCAAATCCACCAGCAACCGTGTCAGCCGGTGAAGATTCCAGGGCAGGAAATAGCAGACATACGCGGAAAAATGCGGAGGGGACTGCAAATAGCCCTGGCCAAGTTCACCACGTTGACAGGTCAGCATACGGGACAGCTGTTGCACCTTTTGCGGAAGCAACGCACGATGCTTGGGCTTCAATTGCAGGATACGGGGCAGCAGTTTCTCCACCTGCCCCAGCTCCTCGGATATACGGGCATCCTCGGGGCCTCCAGAGGGGTCAAAAAAATTTCGATAACAATCAGACATTATTCCCCATACTCAAAATTCATGGCTTTTACGTACATGTTATTAAAATTCTCCTTTTCAGCCAATTCCAGCACACTGGAACGGCCCGCTATTTCAGCCGCCCATGCACGGGCATCCGGACGCTGCAGGAACAACACCGCACCCTGCAAAGACGTATTGCCCATCACCCGCGTACGTGCTGCCATTCCAGGCGGCAGAAAACCGAGCTGCTCGAGATTGTTCGCACCCACATGAGCTCCGAACGCCCCGCTCAGATAAATCGCCTTCAAATCCGACGTCCGCATTCCGGCTTCTTTCTGCAGACAGGCCACCGCGACATTGAACGCCGCTTTGACCTTGAGAATTTCTTCCACATCCGAGGCAAACAGACGGGCGTCGTTGGCAAAACCGGCCAGAGGCAGACTATTTTCCCCTCGCGCCAGTTCAAGCTGCCTTATGATACGAAGCCCCAATGGAGATGCGGGGTTCTCCGAAAAATGGCCTTCCTTTGTCAGCGCGCCCATACGCAGCAGATGAGACAGCAGAGACAGATAGGCAGCGCCGGAAAGACTGCTGCCCTGTTCCTTTTCCTCGAAAAAAAGTGGAAACGGTCCCGAGGGACGCATTTCAAAAGATATTGCCGTGCCGGGTCCGGCAACATTGCCGTACGCCAGCCCCACCCCTTCCAGAGCCGGTCCCATGGGCACGCTGGATGTCAAAAAGGAATTCTGGTCGGGAGCCAGGACGAACTCACCGTTGGTCCCCAGATCGGCAAGCAAATAAGGCGGTTCGGGAGCCGATTCCTGTCCCATGGTCAACCAGGCCAGTCCGGCGCTGAGGTCGCCCCCCACAAAGGGTGCCAGCAAGGGAGGGATATACGCTGAAAAAAAACTGTCCTGCCATTCCAGACGTTCCTCTGCACCCCCTGCGTACTCCAGATGGTAGGGAGCGTGGGAAAGGCAGTCAACTGCCCTGTCGAGAAGAACGTAGGTCATGGCGGAATTTCCTGCAATACAACATTGCTCAACCGCCCCAAGCGGGGCCAGTTCCCGAACAATGGCATCCAGACGCTGCAAGACCAGCGCCCGCAGACGTGCTCTGCCCTGGGGCTTCAAGGCGAACGCGAGCCTGGACATCACCTCGCTGCCGGCCCCAAGCTGGGGATTAAGTTCGGATCCGGCCCGAACCGGCGTTCCATCCCGCAGAGCCTGCCACTGCAGGCTGGTTGTTCCCAGGTCCAGCGCCAGGGACAACGATCTGCTACCAGCCTCGACATCCGCGGCTACCTGCCAGGAGCGTCGGCGGCCCGTCCTCTGCGGCAATTGCACACGCATACCGTCCTGGCTTTGATGCAGACAGGAAAGACGCCATCCGTCCGTCAATTCCTGCGGAGAGAAAAAACGCTCTTCCGCCTTGGTGGGTTGCAGAGGTTCAGGAGCCTGCAATACGCGTACTTTGCACTGGCCGCAGCGGCCGAGCCCGGAACAAAGAGCCGGTGCTTCAAAACGCCCGCTGAGAAATATGGACTCCACCAGCCGTTCATCCGAGACGGCTTCTATCTCATCCGTACGCCCTGCTGCATCTTCAAGGAAAATGCGTACCCGCACTCCGTAGCCTCCAAAAACAAATTCGTCCCCAAAAAAATCGGAACTATATATTTTAAACTTATTTTACAGGTCCCGCAAGCTCAACCGCCCAGAGCGATGAAAGCAGCGCCCACACACATCAGGCCGGCACCTCCCAGACGGGTGGCAAAATGGGTCTCCTTGAACCACAACGCCCCGTATAATACTGAAAAAAGGCAGCTTAGCCTTTTGATGGCAATCATGTAAGCAGCATTGATGAGAGAAATGGAAAAGAAGTGACAAAAAATATGCCCGAAAAAAATACAGCTGATCAATACGCCCGAACGTATATTCCGCTGAAACGCGCGCGGTGTAACTTTGCCTGCAGCAAGCAAAATGGCCACGGCGACAACATTCTGAATACAGAAAAAAAGCATTGCTGCGTACATGGGCGAGGATAACACTATCATTTTCTTTCCCATGACAGATGCCAGGCCAAATATGGTCGCTGCAATGAGCACCAGAACAGTTCCTTTTTCGCTGAGAATGGATTTGAACGGAGCAAGCAAGGCCCGTGCGTTCCATTGTTGGATATTGATCATGTAGCTGCCGGCCACAATCACCAGAACCCCCAATCCACCCCAGAGGTTCGGCAGTTCGTCAAGGAACAGATATCCGGTCAGCAGGACCACCGCCGGCGTGACCGCCATGAACGGTACGGAAAGGGAAAGCTGTCCCTCCTTGACTCCCCAGAGGTAACAGAAATAGCCAATCAGATTTATCGGGAGCAAAAGGAACAAGGTCTGCCAGAACCCCGGCTCCAAATGGGGAGTAGGCACGAAACACATGCCAATGACAAAAAACGGCAAACTGTAGGCAAGCGGATATGCGGCCGTCTCGAAAAGATCCAGATCCTTCAGACACCCCTTGACCACTGCGGCTTCCGTGGCATTGAACAATGCCGTCAGCAACGCGAATGAAAACCAGAGCATCCGCGTCTCAGCTTTTCGAAAAATTCGTACCAGAGGAAATGAAACAGAAGCGGCACGAGGAGCTTACTCTCCCAGGGCCCGCTTGACTGTTGCCACCAGTTTAACCGTGTCTATGGGCTTGGAAAACGTTTCCACAACTTCAAAAATATTCGCCAGCTCGAGAATGGAATCGGGATTGAACGCTTCTCCACCGGAGATGGCGATTATCTTATGGTTCTTATTGTACTTGACTATCTCGCCGATGACCTGAAGTCCGCCCTTTTTGGGAAGGAAAATATCGATGATGCTCAAATCAATAGGCCTGTCCTTGGCCAGCTGAAGCGCTTCTTCTCCGTCCGCAGCCTCAACAATGCCGTAGCCTTCGTCTTCGAGCAAGCCTTTCAACAGTTCTCTGATCATGGGAGAGTCATCAACTACAAGTATTGTCTTCACGGTACGCCACCTCGCTCTGTCAATTTTACTGATTTGAATGCTCACCGTCAAAACGGAACATCTGTTTCTATTTATTGATAAATAGCTATTGAGGTTCTGTCAAACGTATCAATATACCCTACAGGCTGGACTCACTCTGTCACTGCATGCTCTTCGCGAAGGATATCGCAAACAACTTTCATTTCTCTTTCCAGAGATTCAAGCAATGCAATAGCAGTGGTACTTTCCTCAAGATTCAGCTCATATTCCAGATCTCGAGCCAAAGCACTGGCCTTTGCCGCTCCGATTGTGGATGATCCACCTTTCAGCATATGAGCGATCCGTATGGATTCTGATTTATCATTTGTATCAATAGCCTGGCGCAACTGTTTCAGATCCCTTTCTGCATCGCGTAAATATACTTTTTCCAGGCGCTTCAACAACTTTTCATTGCCTTGCAACAGATTCAATGCAGTAGCACGGCCTGTCATTCCGGACTCCAGGGTATCGGGACTAATCTCTGTCACCACTTCGGTATCCCCAGCAGTTTCTGTCGCTGTATCTTCATCGCGCCCAGGTGCTGGGGAAGAGTCCGCGGCAGGGACTTCCCCAGAGGGAGTGAGAACCTGGACAATCACCTCGGAAAGTTTTCTCAATTCAATGGGTTTGGAAATATAGCCGTTCATGCCGACTTCCAGAAAACGCTGTTTGTCTCCGGGCAGCGCGTGCGCCGTCATGGCCACAATCGGAATGTCGTTGGGAACGGCCAGATCATTGGAGCTGCGAATTTGTTCCGTGGCTGAAATTCCGTCCAGGATGGGCATCTGCACATCCATCAGCACCAGGTCCACTTTTTCTTTTTTGAGCAGATCCAGGGCTTCCTGCCCATTGGTGGCCACAAGCACTTCATTGTTGCGCCCCTGCAAATAGCGTGTTGCCAGTTCTCTGTTCAGGGCATTGTCCTCGGCAAGCAGAATGCGCAGTTTATCCGGCGTCACAACCTTTTTCTTGGTTTTTTCCTCGGTATCAGTATCGACCACCTTGTTCTTGTCGCCAAGTTTGAAAGGCATTCTGCATGTAAAAGTCGACCCGCCCCCTTCGCGGCTTTTCAGAGTCAGGCTGCCGCCCATCATGGCCACGAGACGCTTGGAAATGGTCAACCCCAACCCCGTGCCCCCGTATTGGCGGGTCGTGGACCCGTCCGCCTGCTGAAAACTCTCGAAAATGATCTTTCGTTGCTCCGGCGCGATACCGATTCCCGTATCTGAGACAGCGATGGACACATGGCACATGCCCGTCACGCTGCACGCGCCTTCCGAACGGACATGGATGCTTATGGCGCCTTTTTCCGTAAACTTCACCGCATTGGCCAGGAGATTGTTAAGCACCTGGCGCAGCCGGTTGGGATCGCCCTGGATCACTCGCGGAACATCAGGGGAAATTTGCAATTCCAGCTCAAGCCCCTTTTTGGATGCCTGATAGGAATGAATATTCTGCGTGAGTTCCAGCAGTCTCCACAAATCAAAATGCAGCACCTCCAAAACGAGCTTCCGAGCTTCGATTTTGGAAAAATCCAGAATATCGTTGATGATGGCCAGCAGCGAGGTTCCGGATTCGCGCACCATCTCCAGGGCGCGCCGCTGGTCCACGATGTCCGTACAGGTCAGAGACATCTCGGTCATCCCCAGGATTACATTCAACGGCGTGCGTATTTCGTGGCTCATGTTGGCGAGGAATTGCGACTTCGCCCGTGTGGCCACTTCCGCTCTCTTGCGCGCCTGCACCAGCTTGGCTTCGGTGCGTTTGCGTTCCTCGATCTCCTGCTCCAGTTGTTTGACGGCCTTTTCCAGTTCGGCGGTGCGTTCGCGTACGTGCTTTTCCATCTCACTGTGCGAGTACATCAACTGGTCCACGGTCTTCTTACGCTCGGTGACATCGTGCGCAATGGCGGTTAGCCCGTCCAGGCCGCCCGCGGAGGTCAAAATGGGCACGCGGATGGTCTCCATCCAACGGATTTCTCCTTCCTTCGTGACAATGACCTCTTCCGTAGTCTTGGGTTCCTTCAGCCGCATGACTTCATTGTCGCGGTATTGAAAAATCTGCGCGGTTTCGCTGTCCCAGGCCTCGGCATCGGTTTTTCCGATAAGCTCCTCCTGGGAAACGCCGCAGACCGAGGCAAAGGCATTGTTGACGGCCACGAACTTGCCGGCCTCATCCTTGAGCCAGACCATGTCCGGAATATTGTCGAGAATGGCCTGCTGATAGCGCTGCGCCAGCTTCAACGCATCTTCGGCCATCTTGCGGGCGGTAATGTCTATGCCCATGACCATGACCACTGGCGCGAGGTCCACATCCGTCATGGGATGGGCATACATATGAAACGTCCGGCCGTCCGTGTACGTCCATTCCCACTGCACAGGGGACTGGGATTTGAAAAGATTGATGGCCACACACCCGGAGCAGGCTTTCATGGTGTCGTGGATGATTTCAAAACACTTGCGATTGCGGGGGCGGCCGAATTGCTGCCGAAAATATCTGTTGGCGTACCGAATGGAATAATCTTCACCCAGTAAAAAGACGAATCCGGGCAAAGATTCCATGTAAAATATCTGTCGTTGCTGCTCCCGTCGCAGTTCCTCATCCCAACGATAGATATCGGTTATGTCGGTTACATACAGAATGACACGCTGCACATTGCCGGAAGTATCGGTCACGGGCGAATAGGTGTACTTCTCATAGCGATCGCCCACCTTGTCCTCCACAAACTCTGTGTTAGCCTGGTGCAGGACCCGCTGGAAAATCTCCTTGTGGTCGTAACCGCGATCTTCACCTTCGAGATCGAACAAATATCTGCCCGTCAATTCCGCGGGCGATGTCACCTGCAATCGTTCCGCGCCCTTGTTGTTGACGGCGAGAATACTCCCGTCAGTGGCCAGCATATAGGTTGCGTCCGAGGCCGCGGCAATGAGCGCCAAAGCGTCCGGCGACGGCCCCTTGTCCTCCCTCAGGCCCGCCCTCCTGGCTGCATCTTCTGCTATCGAATCGTTCACTTTGCTCATCCGTTCCCCATCCCCCAAATTAAGCTCACTTCAATGCACGCAGAAAAGCCGGACGTCATCTGCAATCCCGGTTGTATTTCATACCGAATCCGCTGCCGGTTCAATTCCTGTTTTTCAGCGCTGTTATGATTTCGTTTATTTCCACAGCCAGTTTTCCAAGCGCATCGGCCGCGGCCACAGCCTGCCCCATTTCCTCCATGGTCCTGTTGGCGATTTCGCCGACCGATTCCACGGAGCCGCGCATCTCTTCCGCGGATGCGGACTGCTCTTCGGAGGCGGAAGCAATGCTCTGCACCTGTCTGGCGTTTTCAATGGCCAGGTCAACTATTTCATTGAGCTTGCCTCCGGACAAATTGGCTTTTTCCGTTGCCAGGTCAACGGCTTCCGCAGCACTGTCCACATTTCCCATGATGAGTCTGGCGGCATCCTGAATAGACTGAATGCTGTCCCCCACATCTTTTGTAGCACTCATGGTCTTTTCCGCAAGTTTGCGAACTTCGTCGGCGACCACGGCAAATCCGCGGCCTGCCTCGCCTGCGCGAGCCGCCTCGATGGCCGCGTTGAGCGCCAGCAGATTGGTCTGGTCGGCTATGTCGTTGATCACATTGATCACCTGGCCAATGGCTTCAGCCTGCGAACCGAGCTTGACCATGCTGTTCTTGAGATCGGCTGTCATCTCGCTCACTTTTGCGATGGCACCAACAGCTTCATTGACAATGGAGGCGCCCTCCTCGGCCCGAATTTTGGAATCCTGCGAACTCTCCGCCGCCTGGCTGGCGCTTTGCGCCACTTCCAGAACAGCCTGATTCATTTCCTGCATGGCGTTGATGGTTTCATCCAGGCGTTCCTTCTGTTCCAGTGCCCCCCGATTCACCTCGTTGAACCGATCATTGAGCGTGTGCGCCGTAGTCTCCATCTTTTCAGAAACATTCTTGGACTTGCCCACAACTTCGTTCATGGTCTCCAGGAGGTTGTTCAGCGAAGCCACATGCCCCTGCACGCGGGCCACAGCCTGCTCGGCCTTTTCCGCATTTTCCGAGGCTTCCATCTGCTTTTCCCTGGTCAGTTCCATTTCGTCCTTGAGGTGCAACACCATCGCCTCGATGGAAAGCTTGAGATCCTTGAGTTCTCCAATGAAACGCCCGTCAATGTCCGTCTTGAGATCCCCCTGTGCCACCTTTTTGGAATAATTCACGATAGTCTGCAAAGGAATATTCAGATCACGGCGCAGCATGAACAGCACGATTGTTGTCACAATCAAAGCCACCAGAATGATGATGCCGGTGGTTTTAAGCAGCAGCCAGTTCATGGAATTTTCAAAGGCGATTCTCTCCTGAACAATGCTTTCCTCGATTTCATCCACATACTCGCCCAGGCCGATGACCCAGCCCCATGGCTTGAACAGTTTGGCATAGGCGAGTTTCGGATACATTTGTCCGGACTGGCCTCCTGGTTTGCTCCACTGGTACCCGACAATACCGTCCTGATCCGGACTTTTCTGGATGGCCTCCACCAGGGCCTTGGTAAAATTTTCCTTTCCGCTCAAGGGAACAGCAGCGTTTTTCACTCCGGACTGCATAAAAGTGGCGGATTCGTACTGTTTCCCCTGCATGGTCTTTCCGTTCATCTCCGGAACAATGGGGTGCATGATCATGCTCGGGTACGGAAGCGCAGCACTCTGGATCCAGAAATAATTGCCATTGATCCGCAGTTTTTCGACCTGCTTCATGGCCTGCGCTTTCATGGCTCCCTCAATATCCTCGAGCCAGGCCCCTGTTCCGAGAATCCATCCCAGTTCCGGCAGCAGTTTGACATAGGAAATCTTCAGCTTGGGTTCCTGCTCGCCGGGCTTGGTCCACATATAACCGACCATGCCTGAACCGTCGGCCTTGCAGACCTTGACCATCTCGTTAAACAGATACACCCCCTGAGGGTCCTTGAAATCCGACAGACTTTTTCCGTTCAAGGCGGGATTGATGGGATGCATGACCATGACCGGAGTCATATCGTTGATCCAGATATAATTGCCGCCATCGTACCTGGCCATGCGTACGAGTTCCTTCAACGCGCCTTCGAGTTCGTCTTTTGGTAATTTATCGTGGTTCTCCTTATAAAAGGTTTCCACCTGGCTGAAAACGGCATCCAGCACTTTTTTCAATTCTTCGGACTTGATCCGCTTGAGCTTCTCGATGTCCTGAGATTCTTTGTAGAACATATCGACAATATTATACGCAATCCCGACAAGGTCCCGCAGTTTTTCCTTTTCTTCCTTGTACATCTGCGCTTCACGCTTTTCAGACTGCTGCTCGGAAAATGAATCGAGGCTGAAGTAAAAAGTACTGAAACTCACTGCGCTTACCAAGATAAAAATACCAATCAGCGTTGCAACAATCCGAAACTGAATACTGCTTATCTTCACAGCGGAACCCCTTTGACGGCAAGGAATTGACGAACTAGGCCGGACAAAAAACCCGAGTATTGCATAATATAGATGAACCAGAGGAATAGGTCAACGCATCAAGAAATAACAGTGCAAACTTCTCACAATCGCGAGCGGAACAGTAAGGCCCAGGCAATGAAGAGCTGCCCCAAATCTCCGTATTTGGTATTGTCCTTCAGTTTTCAACATCTTCTTCTTGATCATTTTCAGCGAATTATTTGTAAAAAAATTGCAAAGCTGGTATTATCCTGGTAAATTTTTTTGCAAGTCAATGCAGGGAGTTGCCCACAATCAATTAAAGACAACGAGGATAGCGTGATGACAGATCAAGACACCTGCTCCTTAATCGATGCCAGGGAAATTCTGGGAGTAAGTGAAAAAACCATGCGCAACTACTGCAAAGCAAACAAGATTCCTTTTTTCAAGGAACGCAATATACGTGGGGTGATGGAATACCGTTTCCGGCGTGAAGATCTGATGTTTTTTTTACGCCAGCGTTCGACTGGAAAAAAATCCGCGACTGCTGACATTTCTTTTCCGGCAGAAGTACCAGAAAAAAACTCCCAGGTATTACAAGAAAATCTGCAAACCCTGGAAAAAGAAGTTGAGAGGAAAAAACAACGAGTGGGAACTGATTCGGAAATATTGCAAAGCAAGCTTTCCGGTATGCCTGCCGACGTGCAGGATCGGGATTTCCAGGTTGTCCTCCTGACGCAACTCATTCAGGAAAACAGCTTCCTCAAAGAACTTCTTCTGGAAAAAGAGAAACAGCTCAGAGCAAAAGACAGCCAGCTCGAACGCTCGCTCGACAAAATCGACCATCTCAGCGAAACCCTGGCAGACATAGCCCGCCAAAGTCTGAGTAAAAAGATTCCCTGAAAAATCCTGATTGCCGTTGACACTAACCATTTAGTTAGATAAAGTCTAGATAAATTTTATAGTGGATTTTCTCTTTATTTACTTTATGGCGGGGTTTGTTATGTACGATATTTCTCATTTACTGGACAAACATCGTAAGGAAATGGTTGAACTCCAAAACGAACAAAAAAAAACGCAGCGTGTGCGTGAACAGAAACTGCAGGAATTGAACAGACTTGCAGAAGAGGCCCTGCGACTCAATACGCAGATCTCGCAGGCCGAAATCGACAGTATGGTCGTTTGACCATTCTGCCTTCTTTGCAGCTTTGCACCACTCTGGAAACGCCCCCGATCAATCCAGACGGGGATGATTTTTTCGCCGCGTGTTCCTGGAAATCAATCTGTGCACAATGAAAATTGAAAACCGGGTCGGAACATCCTTCCGACCCGGTTTTTTCTTTGCTGAATGTACGTAAGGATGCAGGACCGTTAATGGGACGAACCGCTATCCGCTTGCTTTTTTTCCAGTGAAGCCAGAGAGCGGGCGATCTGTTCCAACACCGGACGCAGGCTCGCAGCCATGGCCTGGCCGGTTTTTTCACTTGCACGCAGCAATGAATCCGAACCATTGCCATTACCGCCATTGGCCTTGGCCATATGAATAAGAGCCCTTTCCTGCTGTGAGATACTTTCGAGCATGGCGCTGGAGACTCCGCCGGGGGTCAGCGTCATGTCCCCTTTTTGCGTCAAAAACAATTCCTGCATGATTTCGCGAAAAACCGCACTATACTCGGCCAGTGTCACGGCCCGTTCTTCCATGGCGCTCATTTTGAAGCGGCTGTTCAGCATTTCCGCCAGTTTTTCCACCCTATCCCGGGTTCGCGCAATAAGATGTTTGGCGATAAAAAGCTGAACCACGGAAAGCACCATGCCGGCGATAAACACGACCATTCCGTTGGCAAGATACAGCAGGCATTGTTTTATGCTGGACATGATACTGTCCGAGGAGCTGATATCGAAAACAGCTAGCCCCAGAACCAGCTGGGCTACGATTCCGCAAAAACCGATGATGAACAGAAGCCCCGGTGCGAACAGCCACCAGCGTTCGTTGATATGTTCCGTCATGACCCGTGAGCTGTTGAAAAAATCTCTGGCGTCGTAGGTAGTTCGTCTGTTTTTTTCCAGGTCCAATATGAACGTATTCGCATAGCGTTCCCAATAAGGGCGCAACAAACGGTTCTTCTGCATCAATTCTTCGGTGAATTTCTTGCGCGCACGACGCAGCGTCAAACGAATCAGACCTGTCCGCCCCCAATAATACCCGACAAAAACAATGAAGAGCAGAACAACGGCAGCCAGCAAATACAATGTAAGGTATTGTCCGCCGTACGAAATAAACTTTTCAATCTGGGGAGTCAGAAATTCTTTCATGCCTTCACACCCTGCTGTAAAGTATCCCGTGCGAGTGTTTTTGGGAAAAACACTCCAGATGCGACGATAGTTCGCGCATCTTCCCCCTCACCTATACTGGGGACATCCGGACATCTGGCAGCCCCAGTTCTTGCCATTGTCTGGCAAAACCAAATTTACAGGAAGAAACGTATCTGGCCTTATCTTCCTTCTACATAAAACCTATCTTTTTCTTTACCAGGAAACAACAGTAGTTACAATTAAATTTAGGAGTTGCACTCCACGGCCGCTAATCAGGCCCGTATACCAATTGACTTTAAAAATACCTCCTGGCTATTATGACCTGCTTTCAGCGATTATGAAAAGGAGCCTTACCATGCTCGATTTGAAATTATTGCAACGCTCGCCTGAAATTGTCCAGGCTGCCCTGGAGAAACGCGGGTCTTCCATTGATTTGTCCGTGTTCAGCGAACTCGATGGACAACGTCGCGCTTTGCTCACCGAAGTGGAAACACTCAAAAGCGAACGCAACAAAGCCTCTGCCGAAGTTGCAAAACGCAAACGCGCCGGAGAAGACGCTTCCGATGTTTTGGAAGGCCTTTCCGGAATGTCTGAAAAAATAAAAGAACTTGATCAGCAGGCAGCTGAACTTACCGAAAAAGTGAATGAATGGCTGCTGACACTTCCCAATATTCCGCACGAAAGCGTGCCGGTCGGGGCGGATGAAAAGGACAATCCTGTTTTCTCCGTCTGGGGTGAAAAACCCCAGTTCGATTTCGAACCCAAGGAGCATTTCGAAATAGGCCAGGCTCTCGGAGGTCTGGACTTCGAACGTGCCGCCAAACTCAGCGGCGCGCGCTTTGCCGTACTCTGGGACTGGGCCGCCAAACTGGAACGCGCACTCGCCGCTTTCATGCTCGATGTCCATACGCGCGAACATGGCTATACCGAAGTCATGACTCCGGTCATCGTTACGCGCGAGACCATGACGGGCACAGGACAACTGCCGAAATTCGAAGAGGATCTCTTCAAACTCGTGGGACGCGAACAGTACCTCATTCCCACTGCCGAGGTACCTGTCACCAATCTGCACAGGGAAGAAACCCTGACCGAAGATCAACTGCCCTTGACATACGCGGCCTTCACGCCCTGCTTTCGCTCCGAGGCCGGCAGCTACGGCAAGGATACCAAAGGTTTGATACGCCAGCACCAGTTCAACAAGGTGGAGCTGGTCCGCATCGCCCATCCCGACCATTCCTATGAAGATCTCGAGCTTCTTCGTTCGCATGCGGAAAACATTCTGCGCAAGCTCGACCTGCATTATCGTGTGGTCACCCTCTGCACCGGAGACATGGGATTTGGCGCAACCAAAACCTACGACCTGGAAGTCTGGCTGCCCGGACAAAATACCTACCGCGAAATTTCTTCCTGCTCCAACTGCGAAGATTTCCAGGCCAGACGCATGAGTATTCGCTACAAACCCAATCAGGGAAAAAAGGCGCAGCTCGTTCATACGCTCAACGGTTCGGGACTTGCCGTGGGACGAACCATGGTGGCCGTACTCGAAAACTACCAGGATGCGGACGGCAGCGTACGCATTCCCAAAGCGCTGCAGCCGTATATGGGCGGACTCGAACGCATCAGCCCCAAATAACCGTCGTACCCGTACCCATAAAAAACAAACGACCGGGATGTCCCAGGGGCATTCCGGTCGTTCTGATTGAAATCCAATTTTTCAGCGCTACAAATCCTGCTCCGGATCGTTGAGCCCCACAATGCAGATGTCGTGTTTGTCTGCCAGGCGCAGACTTTCATCCAGATCGAAAAACAGGGACTTTCCCGCTTCATAGCCGAGACAGGTGGCTTTGCTCGCGATCATGGTCTGGATGGTACGTTGTCCGAGTGCAGGCAGGTCGATGCGTTCATCCTGCCCGGGTTTGACCGTTTTGACGATCACGGCACCGCCTCCAGCCAATTCGCCGCCCCTGAGTATGGCCGCATCCGATCCTTCGATGGCTTCCACGGCTGTCACAACGCCACGCTTCAGCACAATGCACTGACCGATGTCCAGCGCGCCCACGGTCTTGCCGATCTTCCAACCGAACCTAAGGTCGTCGATCTCTTCATTGCTGGGCTTGCGCAGGCTGATCACACCGGCTGGAGCACGCAGGTCGGGTACCAGGTCCGCAGCCTGGACCACATGCAACCCTTCTTTTTCAAACTCAGCCACCACAATGCTCAAGAGCGCATTGTCGCCTTTGGCCAGAGCGGAAAGCAACAGACGCGCCGCGCGCCAGTCCGGACGCAGGGAAAGGGCCCGTGGTTTGTTGATTCCACCGGCAAAACAAAGAGCATCTACCTTATTTTTCTTGAAAAAATTGATGGCTTTGTTCAATTGGCCAAGCCGGATCTGACACCATGCCTGAACTTCCGCAGCCAGATTCGGATCCGTGTAGCCCTTGAACCCTATGGCAGCCACGCGGCCGCCGGCATCCCGTACGGAGCGTGCCACCAGAAACGGAAATTGCCCTTGCCCTGCAATTATCCCTACGGATGTTCCAGAGGTCAAAGGCAACTTCATATGCTCAGAATAATTGAAAAATGAAAGGAATCAGGAAAAGCCGTTTTCAATGTCATCAAGATTTTTGGGAGCGGGAAGAACACCACGCTGACTTTGCGCGATGAATTCCAACATCCGGCTGATTTCCTTGATGTGTGAAAACTCCTCTGCAATTTCATCCAATGCTTCCTTGCGGGGGATCTCCGAACGCCAGATGCGTTTATAGGCCGTACGCAGAGCCGTGCTCACTTCATGGGAAAGCCCATGGCGTCTCAACCCTATGGCATTGGGCCCCATCAAACGGGCGCGGCTTCCACTGGCGAGCATGTACGGAGGCAGGTCCATTCCCAGACCGCTCATGGCTCCCAGAAAAGCGCATTCGCCAATGCGAACGAACTGATGTACGCCGGACATGCCGCCGATAACGGCATCGTGGCCGATTTCGATATGGCCGGCAAGCATTGCGGCATTGGAAAGAATGACATTGTCACCCAGCTTGCAGTCGTGCGCCACATGGACATAGGCCATAAGCAGGCAGTTATCACCGATGCGGGTAATGCCGCCGCCTCCGGCCGTACCTCTGTGCAGAGTCACGTACTCGCGAATGGAGTTGTTGTTGCCTATGACGAGAAAGCTTTCCTCACCCTGAAACTTCAGATCCTGAGGTTTTCCTCCAACGGCCGCATAGGAGAAAACATGGTTATCAGAGCCCATAGTCGTATAGGGGAGAACCTGCGCATGGGAGGCAATACTGCACCGATCGCCGATGGTGACCTTGTCTTCGATGATAGCGTACGGTCCGACCTCGACGTCTGCCCCCAATACGGCATTAGGGTGGACAATGGCTGTGGGATGAATGGTAACAGACACTGATTAGATCTCGTTTTTATCTACTACGGCAGCAGTTAATGCGGCTTGTACTCTTACTACGCCATTGACTTCAGCCGTGCCCACCATCTTCCAGAGATTCAGCTTATTTTTGATCTCCGTACATTTGAGAATAAGCTGATCACCTGGAATGACAGGTGCGCGAAATTTGACTTTGTCTATTCCGGTAAACATGAAAAGTTTGCCGGCCATTTCTTCCTTGGCTGTTTCGGCGAGCAGCGTGGCTCCGGCCTGGGCCATGGCTTCCAGAATAAGAACCCCGGGCATAACGGGAAGGCCCGGAAAGTGGCCCTGAAAAAAAGGTTCGTTAAAAGTCACGTTCTTGAGCGCTTCGATGTATTCACCGCAGGTAATCTTCACGATACGGTCTATCAGTAAAAAGGGATAACGATGCGGAATACGCTCCATTATTCCCCGTACGTCAATGCATACGGCATTCACTTCAGTCATTCTTTTCTCCTTTTCCCTGCGACTGCTCCCAACTGTCAATTTTCTTTTCCAATCGAAGTACCCTGCGCGCCAGTTCAGGCAATTTAGGCAAAGCAGCCATGACGCGCAAAAATGTGGACCGCTCCAGTTGAGGCGTACCCGCCACAACCGAGCCGTTTTCCAGCGAGCGCGAAATACCCGCCTGCGGGCCTATGACGCTGCCGGAACCGATTTTCAAATGTCCGGAAAGCCCTGCCTGCCCGGCTACAGTGACCTGATCTCCCAGCTTGGTACTGCCGGAAACGCCCACCTGCGCCACGATAATGCAATGATTGCCGACTTCCACATTGTGGGCAAGCATCACGAGATTGTCGATCTTGGTGCCGGATCCGATTTTGGTGGTTCCCAAAGTGGCCCTGTCGATTGTCGTATTGGCGCCGATTTCCACGCCGTCACCGATTTCCGTATGCCCCAGCTGGGGGATCTTAAATAATCCGGTGGGCGAAGGAGCAAACCCGAATCCATCGCTTCCAAGTACGACGCCAGGATTCAGAATGACTCCGTTGCCAAGCACGGTCCCGGCCATGAGCACAACATTGGGATACAAAATGCATTGGTCGCCTATCTTGCTGTTCTCGCCGATATAGCAACCCGAAAATATTGTAGTATTCCGGCCGATGGAAACTCCCGCGCCCACGTACGCAAAAGGATAAATGGTACATCCCGGTGCGATGCTAGCGGAAGGGTCGATACTGGCCTGATCGCTGATGCCTTTGAAAGAGCCTTGTGGTTTGGCAAAAAGCGTCGCGGCTCTGGCAAAATCCAGATAGGGATTGGCGCTAACCAATGGTCGTTGAACTTTTTCCGCAAATTCAGCCGTAACAAAGACCGCCCCTGCAGAAGTACTGGGAAGCAGATCGATGTACTTGGGATTCGCCAAAAAACTCAGTTCATTGGGCCCGGCCTTATCAAGCGTGTTGACGCCATGAATTTCAATGTCGTCGCCCGAATAATCCAGGCCAAGCTGCTGTGCCAGTGCCGCGAGCTGTAAGGTCATATTCTTCTACCGTCTATTTGGCCGCGTTGAAGGCCTTGAGAATTTCGTCCGTCAAATCAAGCGCCTTGGTTGCGTAAAGCACAGTGGTCTTGGCATTGAGCACCAGGTCGTAGCCATTTTTCTTGGCGTAATCCTGGGTAGTCTTGACCAGCAGGGAGATGACAGGTTCGATGATGGTCTTCTGTGCCTGGGAGAACTCTTCCTGGGACTTTCTGCGCGCCTGCTCGAAAGCGGAAAGCTTCTGGCGGTACTGTTCGAGTTTTTTAGCCTGGGCGTCTTTGCTCAGAGCCATGCTCTGTTTCTGCATATCTTTCTGGAAGTTTTCCAGGTCTGTCTGCATTTTTTTCAGGTTGGCCTCGATACCGGTCATTTTCTGCTCAATACGAGATTTGGCCTGTTTACCCTTGGTAGAAGTTGCAATGATCTGTTCTACATTGATGACACCCACCTTCAATTCTGCAAACGCAGTAGAAGCAAAGGCTAGGCACAGGACAATAGTAAACAGAATGGTCTTACGCATGTGAATGACTCCCTTTAATCCCTTAAGCTAAAGATTATAAACATATTATTGGTTATTTGGGACAGTGATAATAAGGCTGGAAGGTTTTATGACAAGCGGGGCAGATCATTTGATCATGCCCCGCTTGCATTATCCAATTAACTGTACGCCGGCTTAGAAGAACTGACCGATGGAGAACTCAATCTTGGACTGGCTATCCTGGTCGTAGGTTTCATCCATGCCATAGCCGTATTCGAGGCGCAGCGGACCCATGGGGGAGAACCAACGGACTCCGACACCGACACTCTTTTTGAGGTCGAAGTCATGTGAGTCATCCCATGCATCACCTGCATCGAAGAAGAACAGACCCACGAGTCCGATATCGGAATCAAGCGGGAAGATGTATTCGAGGTTGATGAATGCTTCGTAATCACCACCGATGAGTTCATGCGTCCGCGAGTCGCGAGGCGAAATCGTCCGGGTGTCGTAACCGCGGACACTCTGCATACCACCGAGGTAGAACTTTTCAAACACCGGAACTTCGTTGTTGGTTCCGTTGTCAAAGACGCCGCCGACCTGGCCGTGAGTATGGAAAATGTTCTCAGTGAACCAGGGGAGCAGGAAGTACCAGCTCGTATCGGCAATGACCTTGAAGTAATCGTCATCACCCTGCAGAGGACCACCGCCGTACTCCAGAGAAAGGGAGTTCTTGGATCCGTCCGAAGGGTTGATGTTTCTGTTGGTGGTGTCGCGAAGAGCAGAAACCGAGAACACGCTGGCCCAGGCTTCGCCCTTGGCGTCTTCGATGGAATCGGCGGCGTCTTCATCCACATCGGTAATGTCATACCAGTCCAGACGGTACGCCCAGTAAAGTCGGGTGAAGTAGCCGATGGGGTAGGACATACGCAGGATGCCACCGATGGTGTCCTTATCGAAGTCGTTGTAGCTGTAGTAGGTGTAGTAAAGGTCGGCGCCCAGACCCATCTGGGAATCCATGAAGCGGGGATCCGTGAAGCTGGCCACATAGTTGGTATCGATGCCGCTGAAAGAACCGGTCAGCTTGGCGTTGTAGCCTTTGCCGAAGAGGTTCTTTTCTTCCAGTTTTACGGCAATGTATGCGCCTGCGTAACTGGAGTAGCCGACACCGCCGGAAAGCTGTCCGGTGGATTTTTCCTTGACCTTCACTTTCAGGTCGACAAGGGCAGGATCGTCGGTGGGCACGGTTTCGATGTCAGCGGACTCGAAGATGTCGAGACGTTTCAGCTTGTTGGAGGAGACCTCCAGAGCGCTTCCGCTGAACAGGTCGCCGTCGCTGACTGCCACGTCACGTCGGATGACGTTGTCGCGGGTCTTGTCGTTGCCTTCAATGAGCACCCGGCGGATGTAGACCTTCTGGCCCTTTTTCATCTTGTAGGTAACATTGATGACCTTGGCCTGTTCGTCACGCTGCAAGCCAACGTCGGTGGTCGCGTACGCGTAGCCAAAGTCTTTGTAGAAGTTGGCCAGATTGTTGGAGTCGTCACGCAGGATCGAACGGTTGAACCAGCCGTCATCCTTTTCGGGCATCTCGTCGGCCTTGGACACTTTGAGCAGTTCGTCCGTGGGAACAAGCAGATCTCCGGCAAAGTTGACGGTTCCTGCTTTGTAGCGCTCGCCTTCCACAATGGTGAAGGTGATTTTGATGCCTTCTTCAAGGTATTCGACCTTGGGCTGGCCGACTTTCACATCTACATAACCGTGATTGGCGTAAAATTCTTCCAGGGCGGCAGCGTCGCGGTCCAGCAGCTCTTCCTGCAGCACGCCGGTGCCTGTCAGCCAGGAGATGATGCTCCGTTCCTTCAGGGCCATTTCGCCCTCGAGATCGCTGTCGCTGAAAGCAGTGTTGCCTTCGAGCACGATCTCTTCAATATACAATTTCTTGGCCTGTTCAACCACGATGTTCAAGCGGGCCTGTCCGGTTTCGACACCTTCCAGCTCGTAGTTGATTTTAGCGAGATAATAACCGTCTTTACGGTAGAGTTCGCGGATTTTGGCAAGATCTTCGGAAAGGATTTTGGGGTTGAGGACCGCACCGACCTTGGTGCTCATCACAGCCAGAACGTCATCTTTGTCGATGCCGCCGCCGCCCACGACGTCGATGGTCTTGATGCGGGGTTTTTCGACAAGTTCGACAACGACCTTCTTGCCTTCAGGAAGATCTTCCACGCTGATCCGGACATCGTCAAAATAGCCGAGATCAAAAAGACGTTTGATTTCATCATTCAAGGTAAGCGGATCATAGGGGTCACCCTTCTTGGTCTTCATCCGCATCAGGACAACGTCCTTATCCAGTGTCTTGAGGCCTTTAACGTCGATATCAGCGACAATGGCCGTCTGAAACACCTGATTGCGCACCTTTTTGGCCAGCTCATCCACTGCGGGGACAATATTGCTTTTACCTTTACCCGTCACATAGATGGCTTTGGTGTCCTGGGCGCCCGAGGCCGAAACCAGCCGTGCATCGATGCTCATTCCTTCGCCGATTGCATTGAGGCTGCCGTACAAGGCGAACTGGGCTTTGCCCCGCGTGGCCAGTTCCTTGGCCTTGGCGAGGTCGAGCATTTTGACATTGCCGCTTTTCAGCAACTCGAGAGTGGTTTTCGCATCAATGACGGAAAATCCGGCGCTACTGAGGCGTTCCCCAATCATCCGGGGCAGCGTGCTCTGCAAATAATCCAGCTTCGCATCCGCATTTATTTCAAATGGCAAGACCAGGATGGTGGGCGTTTCGTCGGAATTGACGGCCCAGGATGGCGCAGAGCTGACTGTAACTAAAAGAAACGTGACCAATAACAGAAATAATCTAATTGGCAAGGGCATAGAGTTCTCCGGAACGCAATTCCAAACGTCGGTTCATCATTTCCGCCAGTGCGCGATTGTGGGTAACCACGATCAGCGTAGTACCTAGCTCCCTGTTCAAGTGCAGCAATAATTTGCCGACCATGTCCCCGGTTACTTGATCAAGATTTCCGGTAGGTTCATCAGCGAGCAGCACTTTAGGTTCTAGTAAGATAGCGCGAGCCACTGCCGCGCGTTGCCTCTCCCCTCCAGAAAGTGTGGTGACCGAGTGCTTTCTTCGATGGCTCATTCCGACAAGTTCCAATGCCCGTTCTGCCATGGTGTGGGCCTTTTTTCTGGACAGCCCCGCGATGAGACCCTGCAGAGCCACATTTTCCACGGTGTTGAATTCGGGCAGAAGATGATGGAATTGAAATATAAACCCAATCTCCCTGTTTCGAAGCCGAGCCTTGGTCAACTCACTCAAAGCGGTCAATTCCCTTCCCTCAAAGAGAATGTTTCCGCGGGTGGCGACATCCAGGGTTCCCAGCATGTGCAAAAGCGTTGTTTTGCCGGACCCGGAAGATCCCAGTATCGCCAGTGAGTCTCCGCGATCCACAGAAAGCGTGATATTTTTCAAAATCTCAAGCTTTTCTGTCGGACCCGAAAACTCTTTACCAACCTCTTGTAAATCATACAATAGCGAATTGCTCATTTTAACGCGACCTTTTTTTCAACTCGTTAAAATCGCGATAATTTTTTATATGAACAAAAATCATGATTTTTTTTAGTAGTCTATGCATCATTCAAAGCGCAACGCATCCGCTGGGTTCAGTTTAGACGCCTGGAGGGCCGGATAAATCGTTGCCACAAAGCACAAAATCATCGCCGCCACTCCAATGCCGACCAGATCCATGGTCTGCATCTGCACCGGTAGGTGATCCATGGAGTAGACATCCTGCGGCAGCTTGATGAATTGATACTCTTGTAACAACAAATTAGCACCGATGCCTAGCAAATATCCAAAAAAAGTGCCGACAAATCCAATGGCTGTTCCCTGAAACATGAAAATGCGCCGAATACTGCGCCGGGTAGCTCCCATGGACATCAATATGGCAATGTCCTTGGTCTTCTCCATCACCATCATCACCAGCGTGGTGATAATGGAAAAAGATCCGACAAGAACGATCAACACGAGTATGATGGCCATAGCGGTTTTTTCCAGTTCCAGGGCGGAAAACAGATTGGCGTTCATCTCCATCCAGTCGCGCGTATAAACGGTCGGTCCCAAAGCGGTCTTGACCTTTTTTGCAATGGCGGATGCCTGGTATACGTCGTCCACCTTCAGTTCGAGACCGGTGGCACGGACGCGCTTGAGGCCCAGCAACTTGCGCGCGGACTCCAGACTCACGAATGCCAGAGTGCTGTCGTATTCGTACATGCCGGTCTGAAAAACCCCGGCCACGTCGAAAATTTTCACCTTGGGGGTAAAACCGGCCGCCGTACGCGTACCTGATGGAGAAAGCAGATTGACCCTGCTCCCCACGCCAAGAGCCAGCCGTTTGGAAAGCTCCTTGCCGATGATGATACGCGGCGGACCGTCCGTGTTTTCCAGGTCTTCCAGCTTGCCCATCTTCATGTTCTTTTCAAGGTTCAGCACCGTCGGGGCGGTTCGCGGATCTATGCCGCGCAAAATAACGCCTTTGACGCCATTGGCGCTGGAAAGCATGACTTCGGAATAAATGAAGGGGGTGACACCAAGAACGCCCGGCACCTTGGCGGCTTTTTCCAGATAGGGTTCGTAATCTGTAAAGCCGCCTTCCAGGCTGAGGACCATGACATGCGCGTTGACTCCGAGAATCTTGTCGCGCAGTTCATTGGAAAAACCGGTCATGACGCCCAGAACAATGATCAACGCAGCCACGCCCAGGGCAACCCCGAGCACTGAGACCACGGAGATGATCGATATGAACGAATGGTGCTTGCGCGTAAAGAGGTAGCGCAAGGCGATGTACAGCTCGAACGGCATCTCTAGCTCAACCCTCAATCTCTGGCTTGAGAAGAGGGAAGAGAATGACCTCGCGAATACTCGCGGAATCCGTCATCAGCATCACCAGGCGGTCGATTCCCACGCCCTGCCCGGCTGCCGGCGGCATGCCGTACTCCAGGGCACGCAGGTAGTCGGCGTCCATGCTGTGCGCTTCCTCGTCTCCGGCCTCTTTTTCTGCAACCTGGGCCATAAAGCGCTGGCGCTGGTCAACGGGGTCGTTGAGTTCGGAGAAGGCATTGGACATTTCGCGGCCGGTCATGAAAAGCTCATAACGGTCGGTGATGTTCGGATTGTCGTTGTTCTTACGGGACAGCGGCGAAATCTCCGTGGGGTATCCGTAAATGAAGTGCGGCTGAATCAGATTAGGTTCGACCTTGAGGTCGAAAATCTTGGCCTGCAGCTTGCCCAGGTTTTCCCCTTCGATAACCTTTTCGCCATTTTCCCGGATGAATTTGGCGGCCTTGTCGTAATCATTATATGTAGATGCGGGTACGCCTCCGACCTCTTCCAGGGACTCATGAAACTTGAGACGTTTCCAGGTGCCGGGAGTAAGGTCGATCTCGTTGCCCTGATACATGACCTTGGTATCGCCCGTGGCCTTTTCGGCAATGCTGGCGAAAAGTTCCTCGGTCAGGTTCATCATGTCCTCGAAATTGGCGTAGGCCCAATAAAACTCGCACATGGTGAACTCGGGATTATGCTGTGTGGAAGTGCCTTCGTTGCGGAAGTTGCGGTTGATCTCGTACACCCGCTCGAAACCGCCCACCAGCAGACGCTTGAGATACAGCTCCGGCGCAATGCGCATGTAGAGCTTGATGTCCAGCGCATTGTGATGCGTGGTGAAGGGTTTGGCCGTGGCTCCGCCGGGAATGGGCTGGAGCATGGGCGTCTCGACTTCCAGAAAACCCTTGCTGTCCAGGAAACGACGGAACTCGCGGACGATGGCGCTGCGCGTCTGAAAAATTTCCTTGGTCCGCGGAGTGACGATCAGATCCACATAGCGCTGTCTGTAGCGCGTTTCCACGTCTTTGAGACCATGGTACTTTTCCGGCAAGGGGCGAATGGATTTGGTGATCAGCTGAACATCGGAAGCTTCCAGGGTCAGTTCGTCCGTCTTGGTCCTGAACAGTTTGCCGCATACGCCGACGATGTCGCCGATGTCGAACTTTTTGAACAGCTGGTATTTTTCTTCGCCCATACCATCTTTGGCAGCAAAAATCTGGATACGTCCACCGGTGTCGGCCACGGTAAAAAAGGTGACTTTACCGAAAGAGCGCAGAGCGACAATGCGCCCGGCTACTTTGAATTCCGTATCTACATCCGCCAACGCCTCAGCGTCGGTGTCGCCGTACTGTTCGAGCAGATCGGCAACCGCGGTATCTTTTCTAAATGTATTCGGAAACAGCTCAACACCCGCATCCAGGATGGAACAGGCCTTTACCAAACGGTTCTTGATAACTTCGTTGAGCTCTTCCTTGGCGGCGAAACTCAGCAGCAGCGGTTCAAAATAGGCCACATGGGGAGATTTCGTCGCAAGCTTGGGCGGCTTCTTGCTCGCCTGCTTCTTGTTACTCAAGGAACGCCTCTCTCTTTTGAAAATGGGATAATCACGTTAAAACACGTTTTTTAGGTCAAAGCACAGTGGCCGTCAAGAAAGGCCCCGTAAATTTTTTTTATCTTTTTTTAAAAAAGTGCTTGACTTCGGAGGCGAGTTCGAGCAGATTCCCTTGATCGCGAACGCGACACGATCCCCGGTAGCTCAACCGGCAGAGCGGGTGGCTGTTAACCACTAGGTCGGGAGTTCGAATCTCTCCCGGGGAGCCAGCAAATCCAAGGGCTTAGATGCAAATCTAAGCCCTTTTTGCTTTTCAGGGCTTTTTTCCTTCTTCCCTTCTTCAATGACGGACAATCACCTTTCGTCCGCGCCCTCTCAATGGCTGACGCGCAGTTCTATGGCGTCGAAGCGCCAGTATTCGTGCTCCACTGTCAGAACCAGCTTGCTGCTGTCGGTCTTGATACGCCGGATGTAAATTCCCGGGGATCCGGACGGCAGCCCCAGGCCCATACTTATTGTCCGTGAAAGAAACTGCGGACGGATCAGAAGATCACGCTGGATCAGGCTGATGGCGTATTCCTTTTCAATGACCTGGGTCATGGCGCGGTCCCGTATGCGGGGAATGATGTCCCGCAAGCGCCCGCTGTGGAGGTAGTTGAGCGTATACGCCACCTTCTGCTCGTCCAGAAAAAAATAATTTTCCATCTCATATACGGGCGTGCCCAGCGGAAAGCCCTCTGCCCCGGCCGTGTCGATCTTTCCATCCACCTCCACAATGCCGTTATCCTCGGTGGTCCAGCGGGCACTGCGGTTCTGGGACTCTGCCAGCCGGGCGAAATTGACGTGATTGGCCGGATTGTAGACCAGGCGCTGCAGATTCACGTACCAGCCCTTGCGGTCCAGGCGAAATATCTTCCCTTCCCGCTGCAGTCCCAGCAACGCATGGCGGACGTTGTTGCGGTTCACCCCGGTGGATTCGGACAGGGCCCGCTCCGTGGGCAGTTTGTCGCCCGGACGCAGCTCTCCGGATTTCAGTTTTTCCAGAATGAGTTCCTGGACTGTTTGATAGTAGCGTTGTTTTTCCACAAAAATTTCCCCGTTTGTTGGTCATGTCCCCTTTGACACGCTTTTTTTAACGTTGTCACGACCGTTTTGTAACATTTTTGACGAATTCTTGGTTTAACCCAATTGTCAATCGCTGGGTATACGTGTAGGGAAGAAATTTCTGGTTACGTATGATACGGACTACGTATCAATAGAGCCCAAGGCGACTGGCTATTGTGTTTCCATTGTGGCTGCTGCGGCGTTCGGACATGGCTGGAAAGTGCGGGAGCAACACCTGCAAGCCCTTGCCGCAGGGACTTTAACGGGAGATGGAGGTTTGTATTATGATGAAATTTTCACGTATCACCGTGATTGGTTTGATGCTGCTGTTTCTGGCATCCACAGCCGGTGCGAGCACACTGGAAAACGTCAAAAAGGACGGTTTTCTTAAATGCGGCACGCACCTGGACAACCCCGGCTTTTCCGCACTGGACAGCAAGGGCAAACGCATTGGGTTTGACGTCGATTTCATGAGCGCCGTGGCCGCTGCCGTGAACGTGCCGGAAATCAAGTTCGTGCCCCTGACTTCCAAGGAACGGCTGCCCGCCCTGCAGTCCGGCGAGATCGACCTGCTCGTACGTACCACCACCGACACCATGAGCCGCGACGTCAAACTCGGCCTCGATTTCGTGGGCGTGAATCTGTATGACGGCCAGGGCATGATGGTCCGCAAGGCCCTGAGTGTGAAAAGCGCCAAGTGAACTGGACGGCGCCTCCATCTGCCTGCAGACCGGTTCCACCACCGAGCTGAACATTGCCGACTACTTCCGCAGCAACGGCCTGAAATTCACTCCTGTGGTTTTCGACAAACAGGAAGACGTCCGTAAGGCCTATGACGCGGGCCGCTGCGATGTGCACACCACGGATATTTCCGGCCTGGCCGCACAGCGCTCCCTGATGAAGGATCCTGCCGAGCATATCATTCTGCCGGAAGTCATTTCCAAGGAACCCCTCGGACCCTACGTTCGCCAGGGCGACGACCAGTGGGAAGACATCGTGCGCTGGACCCTGTTCCTGACCATCGCCGCCGAGGAAAAGGGCGTGACCCAGGCCAATGTGGAAGAAATGCGCGACAAGAGCGAAGATCCCGAAGTGCAGCGTATGCTGGGCAAAACCGGCTCCCTGTGGGCTGATCTCGGCCTGGATCAGGACGCCCCCGTACGTATCCTCAAGGCCGTGGGCAACTACGGTGAAATCTTCGATCGCAACCTGGGCCCCAAAACCCCTCTGCATATGGATCGCGGTCTGAACAACCAGTGGACCAAGGGCGGACTGATGTACGCCCCGCCGTTCCGTTAAGAGCCCGTCAAGGCATTTGAATTTCGGGGGAGCCAGTCCGCGGATCACTGCCGGACAGCGCTCCCCCGCAACCTACGAAATTTCGCAAAGCTGTTTGCCCGAGAATCATTTCCGCTCCGGCGCCGACCGTTTTTTTGCACCTGATGTTTCATGTGTTATGATCTGACCCCGACAACCCAGTTTTCGCACTTGTGCCGCCTGGCAAAAGGACGCTTGCCCTGCACACGGCGTACGTGTTTTTCAATCAATCCGGAGAATGGATTCCATGGCTGAACGAGCAGCACCCGCAAAGGTTCCCTTCTGGCGCAGTCCGCAAGGCAGGGCCTGGACGTTCCAGGTGGCCATGCTCGCGTTTTTCCTGTGGCTCGGCGTTTCGGCCTACAACAACGTTCTGACCAACCTGCAGCAACGCGGCATCAGTTCCGGTTTCGACTTTCTCAAGGACGAGGCCGGATTCCGTATCGGAGAAATCTCGGGCATCCCCCTGCCCCAGGGCGGGGTGCTGTGGTTCCTGGTGGCCCTGGCGGCCGGCCTGGGATTGAGCCAGATGGTCCGGCGCCACCTCCAACAGTGTCAGACAGGCCCCATGGACAACAACGGGTTCGCCCTCTGCCTGCTGTGCAGCATCGGCATCCCCCTTGTAACGCTCTACTGCGTACGCGGTTCCATCGAAATCGCGCATTATTCCGAATCCTCCAGTTATATTCTGGCCCTGGCCACGGGTTTGATGAACACGCTCAAGGTCACGGTCATAGGCTGCGTGGCCTCCACCGTGCTCGGCCTGCTGGTGGCTCTGGGGCGGCTGTCGCCCAACTGGCTGCTGCGCAATCTCTGCCGCTGGTACGTGGAGCTGAACCGCAACCTGCCTGTGCTGTTGCAGCTGTTCTCTTCTGGTATTTCATCGTGCTGCAGCGGTTGCCCAATGTCCGGCAGTCCATAGACCTGGGCGGCTGGCTGATCCTGAACAAACGCGGACTGTATATCCCGGGGCTCGTGCCCCAGTCCGGCGCCTGGCTGTTCTGTACGGCCATTGTTCTGGCCCTGTGCGGCGTGTGGCTGCTGCTGCGGCGTTCGCGCCGGATGCGCAATGAGACCGGCGAACCCGGCCGCTGGTTCCTGCCCGGCCTGGGGCTGCTGGTGGCATTGCCCGCACTGGCCTGGCTGGTGGCAGGACAACCTTTCGGGCTGGATTTCCCCGTACTCAAGGGATTCAACTACCGTGGCGGAACCGGCCTGACGCCCGAATTCACAGCCCTGGTGGTGGGGCTCACCGTATATGTCTCGGCCTTCAACGCCGAGATCATGCGCGCAGGCATCCAGTCCGTGGCCAAGGGGCAGCGCGAGGCGGCCCGGGCCCTGTCCATGAGCGAATCACAGGTCATGCGTATCGTGGTGCTGCCGCAGGCCATGCGGGTCATCGTGCCGCCGCTCACCAGCGAATACCTGGCCATTGCCAAGAACAGTTCGCTGGCCGTGGCCATCGGCTATCCGGACTTCGTGAGCGTGGGCGGAACCATTCTCAACCAGTCCGGACAGGCGGTGGAAATAGTGGGCATCTGGATGGGCGTGTACCTGTGCATCTCGCTGGTCATTTCCCTGGGAATGAACATCTACAATAACAAAGTCAAACTGGTGGAGCGTTAGCCATGGTCCGCATCATTCCCGACAGAGAACCACCGGCCAGGCAGGTGGGCGCACTGGGCTGGATACGCCGGAACCTGCTGTTTCCGTGGTACAACGCGGTGCTCAGCGTGCTGACCCTGGCGGCCATTCTGGCCGTGGCCGTGCCTTTTCTGGACTGGGCCGTGGTCAATGCCAGCGTGACCCTGGATCCTGAGCTTGCCAAACAGTCCGCAGGCGCCGCCTGGGGCTACATCCGCGATGTCTGGCCCGTGTTCATGACCGGCATCTACCCCGAGCAGGAACGCTGGCGTCCGCTGGCGGCACTGATCCTGGTGGCCGTGCTGGCCCTGGCCAGCCTTTTTCCGCGCCTGCGCGCCCGCAGAGGACTGCGCCTGGCCTGGATGCTCTCCCCTGTGGTGGTTTTCGCCCTGGTGCGCGGCGGCGGTTTCACCGGCCTGTCTTCCGTGGACACCCACTATTGGGGCGGCCTGATGCTGACCATCATCCTGGCGGTCAGCGCCATGGTCCTGGCCTTTCCCCTGAGCGTGCTGCTGGCCCTCGGACGGACTTCCGACATGCCCATCGCCAAACCGTTCTGCGTGGCCTACATCGAGATCATCCGCGGCGTGCCGCTGATCACCATCCTGTTCATGGCCTCGGTGGTGCTGCCCCTGTTCCTGCCTTCGGACCTCAAGCTGGACAAGGTGCTGCGCGCCATGGTGGGCATCACCATGTTCTTTTCCGCCTACCTTGCGGAAAACATCCGCGGTGGACTGCAGGGCATCGGCAAGGGGCAATTCGAAGCCGCGGACGCCCTGGGCATGAGCTACTGGAAAAAGATGGCCGTGGTCATCCTGCCCCAGGCCCTGCGCATCGTGATACCGCCCATGGTCAACAATTTCATCGGCATACTCAAGGACACCTCGCTGGTGGGCATCATCGGCCTGATGGACCTGCTGCAGGTGGCCTTTGCCACCACATCCAGCCCGAAATGGTTCGGGCATCTGGACGAGGCCTATGTTTTCGTGGCCTTCTGGTACTGGATTCTGTGCTTCGCGCTGTCCAGTTTCAGCCAGCGTCTGGAAAAACGCATGCCTTCCGCAGACAAATAGGGGAATCGCGACATGCCAGTCTCAACTGAAAACACAACTGAAACCGCAATGACCCAGGGTTCGGCATTGAACGCCGACAGCCCGGTGGTCATCGATATCCGCGGACTCAATAAATGGTACGACCAGTTTCACGTACTCAAGGACATCAACCTGCAGATCCGCCACGGCGAACGCGTGGTTATCTGCGGTCCGTCAGGTTCGGGCAAATCCACGCTGATCCGGACCATCAATCGCCTGGAGGAACACCAGGAAGGCAGCATCATCGTGGATGGCGAGCCCCTGACCAACGACGTGAAGCAGATCGAGCGCGTCCGGCGCGAGGTGGGCATGGTCTTTCAGCAGTTCAATCTGTTCCCGCACATGACCATTCTGGACAACGTCATTTCCGGGCCGGTGCACGTACGCAAGATGCCGCGCAAAAAGGCCGTGGAGCTGGCCCTGTCCTACCTGCAGCGCGTGGGCATTGCCGAGCAGGCCGACAAGTTTCCCGGCCAGCTTTCCGGCGGCCAGCAGCAGCGTGTGGCCATTGCCCGGGCCCTGGCCATGCAGCCCAAGGTCATGCTCTTTGACGAGCCCACCTCGGCCCTGGATCCGGAAATGATCAAGGAAGTGCTGGACGTGATGCGCGAACTGGCCGAACAGGGCATGACCATGATCTGCGTGACCCACGAAATGGGCTTTGCCCGGGAAGTCTCGGACACCATGGTCTTCATGGACAAGGGACAGATCGTGGAATACGCGGCCAGCAAGGATTTTTTCACCGCCCAAAAGAAGAGCGCTCCCGCGCTTTTCTGGAGCAGATACTCAATCATTGATCGCGGCTGCCTGCGTACGCAGTACGCCCAAAGGCAGTTGCCGTCTGGAGGAGCTTTGACCCGTTTTATCCTTTTTAACGACCGTCCCCTGATTCTCGGACACCGTGGCGCGCGCGGGCTTGCCGCGGAAAACACCCTGCACGCCGTGCGCCTGGCCGCAAAAGCCGGCGCGGACGGATGCGAAATCGATGTTTCGCCCACAAAAGACGGCGAACTCATCGTGCTGCACGACCTGAACCTGCTGCGCACCACCAATGCCGCAGGGCAGCCGCTGTTCGCGAACAATCCGCCCGCCCTGCCCTGGCGCTTCACCCTTGAGGAAATCAGGACCCTGTCCGCCAACATCTACCCGCGCAGACTCTGCGGGCGCAAACGCACGGACAGCCCCTGGCAGGAACCATCAGACCAGGTGCATCCGGACCACCGCGTGCCCACGCTCAAGGAAGTGCTGGAGCTCATCGCGGAGCTGGATCTGCTGCTGAACATCGAAATCAAGGACATCTCCCACGACGCGCCGCGCCCGCTGCACGAATCCATCGTACGCCGCGTGCTGGAAGAAGTGGCCGATGCGAACATGGGGCAGCAGGTGCTCATCTCCTCGTTCAACCACGATTACGTCCGGCAAAGCAAGGAGCTCGCACCCGAGGTCCTCACCGGCGCCCTGACCCCGCACGAATTTTCCAAGGACCCGGTGGAAACGCTCAAGGCCGTAAACGCGGACGCCTGGCATCCGGGCTTCCGCTTTCTGACGCAGGAAATCATCCAACGCGTACGCCAGGCCGGATTGGGGGTCTGCCCGTATACCGTGAACAGCCCGGAAGACAAGAAACGGCTGATCCAGTGGGGCGTCACCGGACTCGTCACGGACAATCCCTGAAAGCAATTCCCAACAACTGTGCCGTTCCCTTGAAGCAACACAAGGCCCGGAAACGTTCCGGGCCTTTTTTTTCGCTCTTGCATGAGACAAGACAAGGGACGGACTCATGCTAAAAGCTTTTTTAAGCCAGGTAGTACGATTCATTCCAGCCTTGACCTGTCCGGGGGATGAAGCTATACAAATCATAGCTAAAAAGAATAACAATCAACACCTTTATCAAAGGATGTTTTATCCGTCGTCGAAACCAAACCGGCTCCTGATGGCTGCATCATCTGGAACCAGAGTAAATACATCTCGTATGCCCTTCTTGGCGTATAATTTGACTCTGGCAGATGAGAGGACCGAACAGAATCATGGATAGCGCTTTGTTCAACTAGCCGAACCCGTGTTTTTTGATGGTTACGTTTTCCAGGCGCTTTCTTTTCCCTACGATGAAAAGGAGAAAAGCATGCCGTTGGCCAAGAACGAACCGACGTACAAATTCCAATCCGAAGCTCCCGGTCTCTCTGCCGATACCTTTCAGGTCTACCGCTTCGAAGGCCATGAATCCATCTCCAGACCCTACGAATTCCAGATTGTCCTGGCCTCCAAACAGGACTTTGATCCCAGGGAAGTCATGGAGAACCCCGCCACGTTCACCATTCATGATTCCCAGGGCAACTCCAGGCCCTTTCACGGCATTCTCCGTCAGCTGGATGAAACCCACCAGCGCCACGGCTTTATTTTCTACCGGGCCGTACTGGTGCCAAAAATATACCTGCTGACGGTCTCCACCCGGCTGCGGATATTTGTGGACCTTTCCATACGGGACATTTTCAAGACCATTCTGGAAAAAGAAGGACTGGCCGAAAATCTGGACTTCGAATTCCGCCTGCAGAACGATTATCCAAAATGGGAATTCATCACCTCAATACCGCGAGACCTCCTTCAATTTCCTGACCCGCTGGATGGAACGCGAAGGCATCTACTTTTTCATCGAACAGGGCGCGGACAGGGAAAAAATCATTTTCACGGACACCCTGCCATTTCCCATCGGGACGTGCAGCCGGATCACCGAGATCGAATACCGCCCTTCCAGCGGCATGGACCGGCCGGATGACAAAAGCAGCGTACTGCTGTTTCAGATGCGCAACAGCCTGACCCCGGAAGGGGTGATGATGAAGGACTATAATTACGAAAAACACCGAACTGGCCGTGGAAGGCAAATCCAAACAGTTCGAAAACGGCCGGGTGCTAGACCCATGGATTACGGCCTGTTCATCCGCAGCCCTTCAGAAGGCAAGCAGCTTGCCGCCATCCAGGCCCAGGCTCGGGACTAGCCTGCGCACCAGGTTTCACGGAGAAAGCACGGCCTCCAGGATTCAGTCCGGGCGCCAGATTCAACCTGCAAAAGCACTATCGCGAATCCTGGGACAAACCCTATCTGCTCGTCAGCGTGGGCCCATACGGGACCACCAGACCGGATGGTTCGCCCTCCAGGCTGAGCGCCAAGCCCCCACACAGACCAGGTCGAGGCGGAAATGGACTACCACAATTCCTTTACCGCAATCGACGCCTCCCTGCAAGTACCGCATGCTGCGCCAGACGCCCCGGCCGCTGATCTCCGGGGTCATCCACCGGCGTCAATCGACGCCCGACGACGACGGCGAATACGCCTCTCTGGACGACAAGGGACGCTACAAGGTTCGTTTGAAATTCGACCTGGATTCCAACCACGGCGATGGCCGGGCTTCGGCCTGGCTGCGTATGCACGCAACCCTACGGCGGTCCGTCCGAAGGCATGCACATGCCGTTGCGCAAGGGTACGGAGGTGTCCATCATCTGCCACTGGCGGCGACCCGGACCGCATGGAAATCTCGGGCGTGGTGCCCAATCCGCATACCCCCTCGCCGGTGACATCCAAAAACCCGGCAGAGTCGTTGATAACCACCAAGAGCGGCAACCTGCTCTCCATGAACGACCAGCAGAACCAGCAGAGCATGGTGCTCAAGTCCCCCTACGCCGACAGCTTCATCCGCCTTGGCGCGCAGCACGCGCCCACGTCCAACGACCAGACCACCCTCAGGATCAACGATCTGGACTCGCCGGCCGGCATCTTCGTCAACACCCAGGACAATGCCACCGAAAAAGTGGGCAAGGACAAGAACATCGACGTGGCCGACAATTTCAACATGACCGCGGATCAGAAAAAACTGAGCATCAAAATGGAGCCGGACAAGAGGACTCTCACTGTTCTCCCGCCAACGAAATCAGCGTCATCTCGGAAAAGGACCGGACAGACGAGACAAAGGGCGACGAGCACAAATTTGTGCACGGCCACACCCACAATACGTACTACTTCAGGATGTCTGCTATACCAACAAGGGAGGCCTCAAAACCACCACCTATGGCGACACCGAAAACATCAAGCACGGCGGCAGCCATTCCGTGACCCACGGGGCGAGCTATTCGTACGTGGGCGGCTGGCAGCAGACCGGCATTTTCACCGGACTGGCCAAACACGGCATTTCCGCGGCCGGGTTCGAACAGAACGTCAAGGCCGGAAACGGTCAACAGCCTGACCATCGGCAACAAGCTGGACCTGATGCTCGGCCTTTCGGAATCCTTTCAAGATCGCCGGAGCCCTCAATGTGGACATGGTCTCGTCCCTGAACATCGTTGCAGCCCTGATGAAAGACCACCATCGACCTCACTCCCCTGGTTCTGAACAGGCCTCGGTTTTCGCCACTGCAAGTTACAGCACACTTTGCATGGGAGAAACACTGTTCGAATTGAAAAATGTGGAAGTATCCAACAAGGACAGCACGGTCAAGCAAAAACAACGACCAGATCAACCTGGGGGAGGATGAAGACGAGGGAGAAAATGCCGAAATAACAGATGAATACCTTGACGACGTACTTGACTCGCTCTCCAGGGACATCGCAAGCGTTTAAGGTTATCAATGAAGATCCACAAGCCCCTGAATATCAGTTTTCTCTACAAAGTGTTCGAGTCCCGCAAGGAATTCTACTTTTGCGGGGCCATGCTCTGCATGTTTCCTTTCCAGCAGTCCAACCGTTTGTTCGCCTCGCCTGAGCTCTGGAAGTTCGCCGCGAAACAGCTCGGCAAGGACGCGGCCCTGGACATAGTCATGCCCAAGCCCAACGGCGAGGTTCTGGTCAGCGGTCGCTGCCATGCGGGCCGGGAAAAGGTGCCAGGCAGAAAGGTCCAGATTCGCCTGGGCTCCATCGACAAGACCTTGAGCGTTTTCGGCGACCGCCACTGGGTGAAAAAGGCCGGCATGAACCTGGCCATTTCCGCCCCCGAGCCTTTTGATACCATGGACATCAGCTATGCCAACGCCTTCGGCGGCAAAGGGTACGCGAAGAACCCTCTGGGAAAGGGCGCAGTGGAACTGACCGACGCGCAAGGTCATTCCTGCCGCCCGCTGCCCAATGTGGAAAACCCCCGGCACCTGATAGGCTCCCCGGACGACAGCCCCGAGCCCGCCGGATTCGGCCCCCTGGACATGACCTGGCCCCAGCGCATGGCCAGAGCCGGAACCTACGACCGCACCTGGCTGCGCGAGCTGTTCCCCGGACTGGCCGCGGACACGGACATGCGCTTCTTCAACCTGGCCCCGCAGGATCAGTGGCTGAACGGATACTTCCGAGGCGACGAATCCTTTGCCGTGGAAGGCATGCATCCGGAAAAAGACGTGGTGGTGGGAAAGCTGCCCGGCTTCAAGACCCGCATGTTCCTGCTCAGGCTGATCAACGGAGAAAAAACCTTCCAGGAAGTTGCCACCAGCCTGGACACGGTCTGGCTGTTTCCGCATGTGGAGCGGGGCATCGCCATGTACCACGGCGCGGTCAAGATCGATTCCGACGATGCAGAGGACGTCCTGCACGGCCTGGCCGCCTACGAGCGTATCACTGACGAACCCCGGCCCATGGAGCACTACCGCCAGGCCCTGGACAAGCGCTTGGACAAGAAAAAACGCTCCTTGTACGACCTCTACGACAAGGACCTCATTCCCCAAGGGGAAAGCAGCGGGTGGGCTGATCTGCTGCAAATCGATTCTTCGAAACGCGGACCGCTGGTGGCCAACATGCTCCGCCGGGGCGAACGGGAAAAGGGCAAGGCCCTTGCCAAACAGGCCCAGGCGGAAGCCGATACCAGAAAAATTCTCCAGGCCTCGGGCCTGGATCCAGAACTCATCAAATTCCCCTCACTTGCGGAAGAACAGGCGGGCAACGCGCAGGAGATCACCGAATTCGATCCCGAACAGCTGGCGCAAATGATGGCGGACACCAGAAAAAAGGCTGCCGAACTGCAGAAGGACGCCCTTGAGCAGGTGAAAGAGAAAAAAGATACGGTCATGGCCCAGATGAAGGAGTTGTGCGCACAGCATGGCCTGGACCTGGACCAGATGATGGCCAAGGCCAAAGAGGAAAACCCGACACCCAAGCGGCCCATTCAATACGCGGCGCCTTTGCTGGACAGGCTGAAGGAATTGAAACAGCAGCTGGACACCCAGCTCCAGGAAGCGGCCAGTCTGGGCGGCCCTTCTGTCCAGGAAATTCTCACGGCCACGGGCGCTTCCTCTGACGACCTGGCCGCGTTCGAGCAAACCCAAAAACACATTCAGGACCTGAATCCGGACGACCCGGAACTGGTTAAAAAACTCCGTACCGTGGAACAGGCCACAAAAGTGGCCTACCGTAAAACCGCCCAGGTCAGTTTTCAGGCCCCTCCTCTCACTCCCGAACAGGGGCAGGAGCTGCTGCAGACCTTTGAATCCCTGAAAAAAAGCAACGGCTCCTTCAGGGAAGTCGACCTGGCGGGCATTGATCTCAGCGGCCGGGATCTGAGCGGCCTGGACCTGTCCGGGGTTTATCTGGAAGGCGCGAACCTGAGCAGTGCGAACCTGAGCCGAGCCAACCTCACACAAGCCATTCTGGCCCGGGCGGACCTGACCGGAGCGAAATGCCATCAAAGCAACCTGAGCAAGGCCAATCTGGGCAAGGTCATTCTGCAGCGAGCCGAATTCGTACAATCCGACCTGAGCGAAGTTGTGCTGAGCGGCGCGGACATGACGCAGACCGTGTTCAAGGATTGCAGACTGGACAAACTGCAACTGGTGGAAAAGACCGTACTGGACCAAACCGACTTCAGCGGTTCGAGCCTGAAAAAGGCCCAGTTCATCAAAACACGAATGCTGAATGTCTGCTTTCATAAGGCCAATCTGTTCAAGGCCACCTTTATCGACTGCAGCCTGGAAACCGCGGACTTCAGTGAAGCCCAAATCCGGTCCGCCAGTCTGATCGGGTTCAAGGCCCCTGGAGCCGACTTCAGCCGGGCCGACTGCACCCGCACCGGATTTCTGAACAAGTCGAATCTATCCGAAGCGCAATTTCACAAAACCGTTCTGGACGGCGCCAACCTGATGGGCGCGGACCTCACAAAGGCCGTTCTTATTGAAGCACAACTCAATCAGGCCAACTTCATGAACGCCGATCTGCGACAGGCCCGCCTGAGCGGAGCAGTGGCCCGCAAGGCCAACTTCACCAAGGCCGCCCTTGAAGGCGCGGTGCTGCCGGGCATCGATCTGATGTACGCGAACCTGCGGGGCGCGCGTTTGACCGGGGCGGACCTGCGGGAATCCAGCATGTACGGAGCGGAAGTGCTCCGGGCCGTATTCGGGGAGACCCGGCTGGCCAATGCCAATCTGAAAATGACCAAAATCCGCAACTGGGACGGCGAAACCCTATGACCCGCGAAGAACTGCTTGAAAAGATTTACAACGGCGAAGAGATCATTCGCCAGGATTTCTCCGGCTGGGACCTTTCCGGCGCCCTGCTTTCCGGAGGCATCTTCATGGAGTCCTCTTTTGCCGGGGCCAACCTGGCTGGCGCGCGATTTGAGGACTGCCTGCTTTCGTCCGTGGATCTGTCCGGGGCCAATCTGACAGGAGCTTATCTCAAGAACGCCAAAGCCTCGGCCTGCGATTTCACACAGGCCCGTATGGCCGGGGCCGACCTGCGAAAATCCCTGCTGGACAATGCCCAAATGGCCGGCGCGGACCTGACCGGAGCCCGGCTCTGGAAAGCCACATTCCACAAGGCCGATCTGACCGGCGCTGTCCTGGCCCAGAGCAATTGCAGCCACACCAATTTTTTTGAATCCGTTCTGGCGGGCGCGGACCTTTCGGACGCGCGGCTGGACCGGACCTTTCTGCAGGGCATGGACCTGAAGCCGGTCAAGCTGGACAAAGCCTGTTTCGACATGGCCTTCATGCTTTCCTGCGATCTTTCCGGCCTGGACCTGCGCTCCGTCCCCCTGGCCCGCTGCCAGCTGCAAAAGTCCAAATTGATCGGAGCGGAACCTGCGGGGCACGGATCTGACCCAGGTCAATTTCAGCAACTCGGATCTGACAGGGGCAAAAATGGACCATGCCAAGGCGCAGTACGCATTGTTCGTGGGCGCCCAGGCCTCGGAGCTCAGCGCCGTCCGCGCCGACCTCAAACACGCCATTTTTCATGGAGCGCGGCTCAACGCCGCGGACTTTGGCGGCTGCGACCTGCTCCAGGCCCAGTTTGCCGACGCCCAATGCCAGGGAGCCAGGTTCGGCGGCTGCAATCTCACATACGCGGATTTTTCCCGGGCCGATCTGACCGGGGCGGACCTGTCCCAGACAACAACGCTGCGCACCAAACTGCACGCCAGCAAAACCGAACATGCGGACTGGACCGGAACGGACCGCCTGACCACTCTGGGCGATGACCCGGATTTGAAGGAAGCCGAAACTTTTCACTATCGTATTACCAGTTAGAGGGAACCATGGACAATCTGGCTCTGAAACGTACGCTGACCTCCGCGGTGAACGACCACGGCGCAGTGGTCGCCATTGAGGACGGGACCTACATCATAGAAATAGAATCCGGCCGCATCCAGGCCGAGCGCGCGCTGGGCTGCGTGGTGGAGCCCATGCTGGAGGACCTCGTACTGGTCTCCTGCGGGCAGAACGGCCAGGCTTTCATCCTGAGCGTGCTGCAGCGCACGTCCCCGGCCCGCACCGAACTGAGCTTTGCCGAGGACGTGCTGATACGTTCGCAGACCGGCACCATCAGCCTGGCGGCCCGGCAGGATCTCAACCTGACCGCGCAGCGGACCATGGGGATGCTCAGCCCCAAAATCCACGCCGCCGCGGACCAGGGCGAACTCCAGATCCGCGAGGCTTCCTTTTTCGGCTCCATTCTGCAAAGCCAGTTCAAGGTCATCAAGACCATCGCCGACTCCCTGGAATCCTTTTGCCAACGCGTCACCAGCCTGAGCAAGCACTCCTACCGCCAGGTGGAGGAATCCGACCAGCTCCGCTGCGGCAACCTGGACTATCAGGCCGAATCCCTGATGCATCTGCAGGGGGAATTCGCAAGGGTAGAGGCGGAAGAGGACGTGCATATCGGCGGCGAACGCATCAATATCGGATAAAGGAGAATACCCTATGTTTATCTGCACCCAAATGGGCGGACAGGATCTGGCGTTTCCGGACACCTGCGACACCCCCCTGGCGGCCGGGGCGCCCATCCCCATCCCCTACCCCAACCAGAGCACGGACATGACCTCTCTGCCCTGCTGCGCCACCGTGTTCATGGCCGGCATGCCCGCCCATACGCTGATCACCCAGGACACCATCAGCAATGGGGACGAGGCCGGGTGCGAACTGGGCCTGGCTTCTTTGTTGATAATGGGACCAGGACGCAAACTGCTGGGGTCGCTGACTGTTTTTCTCGAATGCATGCCCGCCACCAAAATGACCAACCCCACCGGGCAGAACGGACTGAGCCTCAACGCCCTGGGCGCCAACCTGGTTCCCAGCCAGTTCACCACCATGGCTCTGACCTGATCTTTTCGCATTTCGTCTGCAACAGGAGCCCGGATTCGCCTCCGGGCTCTTTCATAATCCACTCCCCAACGAACCTGGCCACCGGCTTTGGTTGCCGCGGCATACAAAAAACAGTTTATTTTTATTGTCTTTGGCGTATATAAGAGGTGATAGTTCCTAAAAAGAATTGGCAGCTGAATGCGCCTGCTTCGGCAGACACCGATCTACGCGAGGTTTTTATTCAATGGATACAAGCATACCCGTACTCATTGTGGATGATCACCAGGCCATGCGCCGGACCATTGCCGATATCATGCGCAGGATCGGTTACATCAACATCTCCTATGCCGAGGACGGCCTGATGGCCTGGGACAAACTGCAAAAAAGCGAATTCGAACTCGTTTTGCTGGATTGGAACATGCCGCGGATGACAGGGTTCGAACTGCTCAAAAAGATACGCGGCTCGGATGAGGACTTTGTGGACATCCCCGTACTCATGGTGACTGCAGAGGCGGAGGAAGAGCAGGTGCTGGCCGCCATCCAACACGGCGTGAGCAACTACATCGTCAAACCCTTCACCCCCACGACGCTCGAACGCAAACTGCAGGAAATTTTCAAATAGCCTGACTCAGGGAGTCAGGCCTGGGGCAGCGTCACACACACCTGCACCAGGCCGTCCCGGCTCTGCATGCAGATATCCCCACCATGGGCATTGGCAATCAGACGGGCCGAGTAGGTTCCCAGGCCCGTGCCCCGGCTTTTTCCGGCTGTTGCGTACTTTTCGAAAAAAGTCTCCCGTACCTGCTCGGGCACTTCTCCCTCATTGATGACCGTGATCGAAACCGCTCCCTGCTCGGTTCTGTCCAGGGCAACCCGGATGCTCGTATTGTGAGGCGAAGCCTCCAGCGCGTTGCCAATAAGATTGCTGAACATGGAATAACAGAGCAATTCCTCCCCTTCGCAGATAAAGGATTCATCAGGCGTAGCGCCATGCCCTTGAATAAGCAATTCGAGCCGGATGTCCCGCAGTTCGGCCGTATCTTCGACGCTGCCGAACAGTTTGCGGATCAGTGCGGCAAGATTCATGGACTCGGGAGTCATGCGGTAGGTGCCGCGCTCCATCTTGAAAATACTGGTTGAAAGATTGATCATGGAAAGCAGCATGTACCCCGCATCCTCGATACGCAGCAGCATGTCGCGCTGGGATTCGGTGAGATTGTCGTCCATGAGCACCAGCTGGGGCAGGCTGATCACGGCGGTCAGCGGAGACTTGAGATCGTGGCGCATGATGCGTTCCACATCATCCTTGAGCCGGGCGGCCTCGCGCAGGGCAAGGTGATTTTTGACTCTGGCCTTGACAATGGCGGGATTGAAGGGCTTGGTAATATAATCGATGGCACCCAGTTCGAGCCCTTTGGCCTCGTCCGTGGCATCGCTGAGGGCAGTGATGAAGATGACGGGAATATCCGCCGTACGCTCGTCCGCCTTGAGCCGTCTGCAGACTTCATAACCGTCCATTTCCGGCATCATCACATCCAGCAGAATCAGCTCTGGTAATTCCTCCGCTACGCTGTCCAGGGCGTCCGCGCCGCTCAAGGCCACGGATACGTCATAGTCCGGGGCCAGGGTTTCCACCAGAATGTCGATGTTCGCTTCCGTATCGTCCACAACCAGAATCGGGCCAACGGTGTTTGAAGCCATGCTCTCTCCTTGAAAGGAGCTGCAACTGAACGTCCGTTACAATTCCACTTTATACAGTTCGCTGTCCTCACGGCGATTCCAGAAACTCCTGATGGAATCCGCTTCGCTCCTGATGGAAAGAAACAGCTCTGCAAGCCGCGGTTCGAAATGCCCTTTGCTGTCCGCGATGTATTCCATGGCCCTGTCCATGGTCCAGGGCTCCTTGTACGGGCGTCGCATGGTGAGCGCGTCAAAGACATCCGCAATGGCGACAATCCGGGCCGACTCCGGAATTTCCTCTCCGGACAGATTATGCGGATACCCGCCGCCTTCCCAGCGCTCGTGGTGTGACAGGGCGATCTCGGCCGCGAGCACGAACACGGGTGCTTTGCTCACTGAAAGAATTTCATGGCCGATGGTGGTATGCTGCCGCATGATCACCCATTCCTCATCCGTGAGCTTGGCCGGTTTTTTCAGAATGGAATCGGGCGTGCCGATCTTGCCCATGTCGTGCATGGGTGCGGCAAGCTGCAAAAGGAGCTGGTCGATGACCGGCCAGTGGGCTGCTTTGGCCAGTGCGCGCGCATAGGCCGCCATACGCCAGATATGCACGCCCGTGTGTTCGTCGTTGTAATGTCCGGCCTGCCCGAGCATAAAAATGGCGTCCTTCTGGGCCTGGCGAATCTCCCCAACCTGGCGCTCCACGGTCAGTTCGCAGGCGCGCTGCTGATCTGCCAGGGCAAGGTGCGTTTTGACCCGGGCCTGGACAATGGGCGGGGAAATCGGCTTGGTGATGTAGTCCACGCCGCCCACTTCAAAGCCCTTGGCTTCGTCCGCCACCTCGCTCATGGCGGTGATGAAAATAACGGGAATTCTGGCCCAGGCCGGTTCGGCCTTCAACCTGCGGCAGACCTCGTACCCGTCCATGCCGGGCATCATGATGTCCAGCAGAATCAGATCGGGAATCTGCTCGCCGATGACCTCCAGGGCGTCCTGGCCATTGGTGGCCACGCTCAACTCGTAGGCGTCGCCGAGCACTTCCAGCAGCAGGTCAATGTTGGTTTCCGTATCATCCACAATCAGAATATGGGGAAAAGACTCTTCCTGGGTCATGCTATCTCTCCTTCAACTTCTCGCATCAGACTTTCCAGCACCGACATGGCGTCCTTGAACTTGTACTTCTTTATGAGCCGCTGCAGTTCCTTAACTGCGGCCTGCTGTTGCTGCGGCCAGGCCAGACCTGCCATTTCCTGCAGAACAGGTTCGCACAGTTTGGGCTTGCGCGCCTTTACCTGCGGTTCCAGGAGCTCCAGCAGCTCTTTGCGCTGTTCGGGAGTTCCGGCAGCGCCTGTTTCAGCCACTTCGGCCTGGGCGACATGTTGCGTACGCGCCAGGGGCTCCAGAACCTGCATCACCAAAGCCAGTTTCGCCCCGAACTCCTCCAGAACGGCTTCATCAACGCTCTCTCCGGCCTTGAGCGGAGCTTCCACTGCGGCGGCCGCAGCCTGCAACCCTGTGGCGCCCACATTGCCCGCAACCCCCTTGACGGTATGGGCCAGAATCTGCGCCTCGTGCAGCTCCTGTTTTTCCAGCAGCCCGCCCAAGACTTCGTACGCATCGCTGTAGCTGTCGTGGAGTTTGCAGAGCAGCTCCCTGTACAGCTTGCGATTGCCCGCCACCCGGTACAGTCCGGCGTTCATGTCTATGCCCGGCAGGCTTTCCGGCAAAAACTCCGGATCAGCTTCGGACTGAGCCGTTTCGGAAGCTTCGCCCTTGTCCAAGCCCTCGGGCAGTTCCCGATTTTCCGCCGAAATCCAGCGGACCAGGGCTGCGAACAGCTCCGGCGGATCAATGGGTTTGGTAACATGATCGTTCATGCCCTGATCCAGGCTTTTCTGGCGGTCGTCGGCCATGGCGTGGGCGGTCATGGCCAGAATGGGCAGTTCCTTGAACTGTTCCATGGCGCGCAGTTGGGCCGTGGCCTCCAAACCATCCATTTCCGGCATCTGAATATCCATCAATATCAGATCAAATTCCTGTTCCTGGGCCATTTCAACCGCCTCGCGGCCGTTGTTGGCGATGCTCACCACCAGGCCGGCTCCCTCGATCAGCTCCTTGGCCACCTGCTGGTTGATTTCATTGTCTTCCGCCAGCAAGACACGCGCGCCACGAATCTTTCGCAATTCAGCCATGCTGCCGTGATCAAGGGCGTCGCTTCGGGCTCTGCCGCTGTCATGGCCGAACACTTCCATAATCGTGTTGAAAAGCACGCTCTGATTCACCGGCTTGATCAGAAATCCGGCCACCCCCGCGGACTCTGCCTGGCGCATGATCTCCTCCCGTCCATAGGCAGTGACCATGATCACCGTGGGAACCGATACCAGCATGAGGTCGTGCTTGATGCGCCTGGTGGTTTCCATGCCGTCCAGATCCGGCATTTTCCAGTCCATGAGCACCAGATCGTAGGGGGCATCAACCGGAGCAGCTTTCAGTATTTCCAGGGCTTCCAATCCGGAGGACGCTGTGGCGGGCGCGCAGCCCATGCTCTTCAATGCTTCGTCCAGAATCTCGCGCGAGGTCCTGTTGTCGTCCACTATCAGCACGCGCATATTCTTGAAATCTTCGGCCAGCCTGCGGGGCGGACGTTTGTTGTTCTGGTGCAGGCCCATACGGGCGGTAAACCAGAAGGTGCTGCCCACATCGGGCGCACTTTCCACGCCGATCTCCCCGCCCATGAGTTCGGACAACCGTTTGCAGATGGCCAACCCCAGCCCGGTGCCGCCGAACTTGCGCGTGGTGGAGGTGTCGGCCTGGGTAAAGGACTGGAACAGACGCCCCTGCTGTTCCTCGGTCAAACCAATGCCCGTATCCTGTACGGAGAAGCGCAGCAGCACGGACTGCGCCTGTTCGTCCTTTTCCAGCAGTCTGGCTGCGACGACTATTTCCCCTTGTCTGGTAAATTTGACCGCATTACCTGCGAGATTGAGCAGTATCTGCCCCAGCCGCAGCGGATCGCCCACCAGGTTCACGGGAACTTCCGGAGCCACACGGAACAGCAGCTCCAGCCCCTTTTCCTCGACTTTCACCGTCAGCAGGCTGGCGAGATTCTCGATCACGTCGTCCAGATGGAACTCCACTTTTTCGATGTCCAGCTTACCGGCCTCGATCTTGGAGAAATCCAGAATATCATTGATGATACGCAACAGCGCCTTGGCCGAGGAATCGATTTTGGCAACATAGTCGCGTTGCTTGGGATTGAGTTCGGTCTGCAGAGCCAGATGGCTCATGCCCATGATGGCGTTCATGGGAGTACGTATTTCGTGGCTCATGTTGGCCAGAAAATCCGACTTGGCCCGGGTCGCCTCTTCGGCCGCCTCCTTGGCCTCCAGGATTTCCTGCTCCATTTTCTTGCGTTGCGAGCTGTCAAAGGTAAGGCCCGCGACCTTAACCACCCTGCCGGAATCATCGCGTTCTATTATCCGCCCGACATTCATGGTCCAGGCCCAGGTGCCGTCCTTGCGGAGGAAACGAAATTCCGCCTGATAAATCTGGGTGTTGCCGGACACATGAGACTCCAGGGCCTCCACAGCGTTCGCAACATCTTCCGGAGGGATGAAATTCTGAAAGGCCTCGATGGTTTCGGGAATTTCTTCTTCCGTATAGCCATACTGGGTGTAGAAATCCGCCGAGTCGTAGATGAGCGTGCCTTCGGACAGGTCTTCCACCCAGTAGAACGCCCCCATGGCGGCCAGGGAAAAACGCAGACGTTCCTCACTGGCCTGGATGGCCTGTTCCGCGAGTTTGCGCTCGGTAATGTCCTCCACCGTACCGATGACTTCCGTGAGGATCACTCCCTGCTCCACAGGATTGAAGCGGAAATGGACGTAGGCTTTTTTTCCGCCAAGAAGTGACGAATACCAGCCCTCAAAATGACTCGTATGCCCCTTGAGCGCCTGTTCCAGTGCGCCGCGCAATGCCTTATCCCGCAGTTCGTTCAAAGGGATCAGTCCGATCAGCTTTTCGCTGGGAGTGCCGAGAATATCCGCCGCCACTTCGTTGCAACTGACCACCATGCCTCTCTGGTTGTAGAGCATGACGCCCACGGGAGAATTCTCAAAAATCGTCCGCAGCTGCTTTTCGCTTTCCCGTACGGAATTTTCCGCCTGCTTGCGGTCCGTGATATCCGTCAGCCAACCCAATATACCGTCTTCCCCCTGACGCCCGTACGGCAGAAATGTCGTCAGATAATCACGCGCCTCATGTTCGGCGTTGTACATGCGCAGTTCCCAATCACGGATACGCTCGCCAGCCTGAAGTCGATTGAGCATGTCTTCGCGTACGTCTTCTTCCACGTACAGATCCGGTGACGGATCCCCCACGGATGCGCCGAACATCTGCTCGAACTTGGGATTGACGAAGCGCAGCACCCCGTTGGTGGAAAACGCCACGCCCACAGGGCTGGTATCCAGGATCAACTGCAGCTGGTGTTCGCTCTCGCGCAGGGCGTTTTCCGATGCGATTCGTTCCGTAATGTCCCGAAAAGTGACCACTGCGCCCACAATGGTTTCATTTTTAACAATAGGGGAACTCGTATATTCGGCATGAAAATTGGACTCGTCCATACGCCACAACACTTCATCCGCTATGGTGTATGTTTTGCCCAGAGTGAAGGACTGATGCATAGGGCAATCCGTAATGAGATAAGGCGTTCCATCCGCATAGCTGTGATGAATGAGGTCATGAACATTCTGCCCGATGATGTCGATATTGCAGATATCGAGCATGGCGCAGGCCGCCGTATTGATGAACAGCAGACAGCCTTCTCCGTCCACGCCGAAAATGCCTTCCCCTGCGGATTCGAGCACCAGGCGGCTGCGTTCCTCGGCGTCCCGCAGGGCTTCCTCGGCGGCCTTGCGTTCGGAGATGTCGCGCACCGTGCCCACCGCGTACCACTGTTCGTCTATCTGAAAGGAGGCAACGCCGACCTCCACCGGAAATTCGCGTCCCTGCTTGTCATAGGCGGAATATTCCGCCAGTTTGCCCACCACCGGGCCCGTTCCGGTAAGGGCGAATTGCTTCATGCCCAGCTTGACCTGCTTGCAGTCTTCCTCGCTCAGAAAAATGGTGTGCATGTCCTGCCCCAGAATCTCCTGCGCACTCACGCCGAACAGCGCTTCCGCGGCGGAATTCCAGAACAGTACCCGGGACTCCGAATCGATCATGATGAGCCCGTCATGAATCGCCTCGCTCATGGCGCGAAATTTGGTTTCAGACGCGGCCAGTTTTTTTTCCGTACGCTTTCTTTCGCCAATTTCACGGGCCAGGCGGCGGTTCCAGATAAACACGGCCAGCAGGATGCCTCCGCAAAAAACAGCGACGATCAACCCGACTTCCCAGACTATGGTCCAGTCTATGGTCTGCTTGAACTGCACATTGACCCAGCGATTCTGTATATCGGTCCGTTGTTTTTCCGGTATGCTGGCAATGACCCTGTTGAGAATGGCCACCAGTTCGGGCCAGTCATTGCGGACGCCGATGGAGAGGTCGAAGGCGTATTTGGCCGTTGCCGCCACCTTGATGTCCTTGATGGCGTCCCTGCGGGTTATGTAGGTGATGGAGGCCAGATTATCGACAAAAGCGAAAATTTTCCCTTCCGCCACGGCGTGCAGCCCGTCTTCGATGGTGTCATAGGGCACGAGCCGGATTTCCGGGTAATCACGGGCGATGTTTTCATGGGTCACATAATTTCTGACAACGCCGACCCGCCTGGAGTTGAGCGATTCAAACCCGGAAACCAGCGGAGCATCGTCCCTGGTGATGATGGCCGAAGGGAAGGAAATGTAGGGTTTGGTAAACAGCAGGAACTTTGCCCTGTCCTTTGTCTTGGTAATGCAGGGCAAAACGTCTATTTCCCTGTTCTGCGCCCCGTGAAATGGCATCATCCCAGCTCAATCCTTCCACCGGGGTCATGGACAACGCTCATCTGATTTTCCAGGATCGTGACATAATCGGATGCTATGCCCTGATAGCCGCCCAACGAATCCAGGAATTCGAAGGGGGGCCAGGAGGGGTCTATTCCCAGACGCATCTCGGCATGCTCTCCCAGCCATTTTTTCTCCGTATCCGACAACAGCAGATGGGCAGGTCCTTCACTTCTTTCAGGAAGTAACGATCCTGTATGCGTACGAGTTCCTGGCGCGAAAGGGAATCGAGTCCTTTTTGAAGAATGCTGCGCAACAGGGGCCTATCCTTTGGCACGGCCATGCAAGCTTCAGGGGGGTCTGGTTGAGATAATCCACCATCTTGAGCCCGTGAATCAGGTAAACGATCGATAAATACGTACCCACGGCATAAGCGCCCATGTAGGCGTCCGCCTTGCCCGTGGACACGGCCTTCAAGGCTTCCAGTGTCGAAGGAAATTCCTGTTTTTTCGCTTCCGGAAATTGCGTGCTCAGAATGTCGGAAATGAAAAATCTTTTTCCACGGCAACGGTTTTGCCCTTCAAATCCTTGGAAGAATTGACCTGGTTGGTTCCTTCCCTGGTCAGAGGGCCACAAAGGACGAGACGAACGGCCTGGTGAATAAAAAATCCTCCCGCCCCTGCTCCGTGGACATCATGCTCGGGAGAGACATCCAGCTTGCCGTTCCGGAGCATTTTTTTCAGATCGGGCCAGGGACGAATGACCTCCACCGTACTGATACCCAGCCGTTTTGCGATGAGCCGGAAAATATCGATGCTGATGCCCCGCAGCTGGCCCTTTTCGTTCTGATATTCGAAGGGCGGAAACTCCGTATGCGCCGCAACCAGAATGTTTTCCTTGTCCCTGAGATACTCCCTTTCCACCTGGGTCAAGGGAATGGTGGACTCGGTCTCGCTGCCCCCCAGCCATCTGCGCTGCAAATACGCCAGCTCCCCGTCACCGATCATGGACATGCCTTTATCGAGAATGGAAGCGAGCAGCTTATTCTTTTTGTTCACCGCCATGCGGACCTGGAGGGCTGTCCGCTCCCCTATTTTCGCATCGCCTCCATATTGGACATTTTCAATCCCATGCTTTTTCATCAGCCAGTCGACAACGGGCGCCAGTTCATAAAAAGCGTCTGCCCTGCCGTCGGCAACCGCACGAAGCGCATCCGTGGAAGAACTAACGGACAGGATGCGTATGGTATCCAGGCTGTCCAGATTTTCGGAATAATACACACCTTTTGGAACCGCGATGATTTTCCCCTGCAGATCGGCGAGCGAATTGATGGGCGGCGTGCCTTTCCGCGTGTAGACCTGATAATTGAGTGTCGCATAGGGTTCGCTGAATAGCAGCGTATTCGTCCGTTCGGGAGTTCTCACCACATTGAGCAGGACGTCCAGCTGATCATGCTTGACCATTTCCACATAATCGTTCCAACTTTTTCCGTACACGAAACCGTGGTTCCAGGCCGGTTTTTTCTCGTCAGCATCTTCGGCGAACTCTATGGAAAGTCCCTTGGGTTCGCCGTCTTCGTAATAATTGATCGGAGCCCAGTCTCCCTGGCTTTGCAAGGTGATGATATTGTTCCTGGCCAGATACACCCCGCTCCTCGTCATTGAGCTTGTGCGAAAAAATCCGGTGGAATGGGCCGAGCTTTTCCGGAAAGCCACTTTCTATTCAAGTGCGCGTGTTCTTCCGGGCTTATGCGGTTCAATCCCCTGTCCACTTCGGCAATCAGGCCGGAGGTGTTTTTGGCCGTGGCAGAGTAATAGGTCTGGAGAACAGGGGATCGCCCTCGACGTATCCGAATATACCGGCGAGTTTTCTTTGGGACAGAAAATAGAAAAGGCTCAGTTTCGGGGCAATGAACGCGCGTATTTTCCCTCGCAGGGCCGCTTCAAACATGGCATCGAGCGTCTCGAACGCCATGACCCTTCTGTTCGGGAATCTTGCTATGCAGCAAATCCTGCGTATAACCGCTCTCATGAACTCCAACCACAAAACCGGAAAGTTCTTCCAGGCTGCTCATGGGCTGAACAGAGGGATGGGTAAAAAATGTAGTAGTCGACAGTCAGGATAGGCTGCGAATAGTTCAAAAATTTTTCGCGTTCAGGTGTCTTGAACAGTCCCGCATGCAGATCGACCTTTCCCTCGCGCACCATGCGCATGGATTCGCCAAAGGAATTGGTCTTGATAAAACGAATGGGCTGCCCCAAGCTTTGCAGACCACAAGCGCCACAGGTCCGGGAGCATGCCCGCAGGCATTCCCAGACTGTCTTCGAACTTCAGGGGAGCCACGCCGGCGTTATAGACTATTGTCAGCGTATCTTTGGCCATTGCTTGAAACGACATCAACAGTACAAAACAGAAATGTCATCCAAGCAATGCGCATGGCATTCTCCTTTAATTTTCAGGCTGTCGAAAGGCCATATAGGAATGAGATATGACGACTATAAGCTTTTGATACAAAGTGAACATGATTTTTATCTTCCTATATCACTAAATTGATCAAATACGTCAATAAATTCTTCCCAAAAACATGTCTCGACCTCGGACAAATTCATCATCTGCGAAGATGCGCGCACTTCGGGCATTGCATGGAGAATATTCGGAATTTCTATCTAGAGAAGCGTTATGGGGAAACTGTATCTTTGAATCAGACGCACCAGCAGGACGGGAAATAAAGGCGCCAGAACGCAGCATCCGAAAATGACGCTACAATACGCGGGAAATGCAGGGAATACGGTCAGACAAACAGGAAAGGGAGACCTTTCATCCATTCGGCAAGCAATTACGACAGTTGGCGCCCCCGGCAATTGCTGGTCAATATCTTCATTGCCACAAGCCGGATGTGCCATGCCCTGCGTATCACACAGGAAAGCACGTCTCGGAAAGCGGTAGCTCCTCTTCGATCACAGAGCCGTCCTCATAGGAGAGCGAACAGGAAGTGATCCGGTGTACGCGGCCTTCCTGAATGTCGATTTCCAGGAATCCGGCCTGCTTCACGGGCGTGGACGAACGCATGCCCGACGAGCCGGCATTGAGACAAAGCATGGGCGGCGTTTCCGAACAGCGTACGGCCCAGCGCTGATGATGATGTCCGTGCAGATACAAGCCGGCGCCCGCGTCAATGAGCTCGGACAACAGTGCGTCGCGGATGGGCAGGACGTGGGACCAGCGAAAGTTGACATTTTTGGGGTACAGCAGGGGGTAGTGTCCCATGACCACGACAAAGGGAGTTTTCTGACGCTGCTTGCGCACCATAGCGCCCGCGCTGTTGATTATGGCCCTGGAGGCGGTGCCGCGCGAACTGATGGTCTGGGCAACGGAAAGATCCACGCCCACCACGCCGACTTCTTCGGAAAGGGTCGCGGCAAAGGGATACGAACGCGGGAGCTGCAGAAAATGCTCTTCAAATAGCTGCTTGCGGACCGAGCGGGACGTGTAGCGGTCGTGGTTGCCGGGCAGCGCGATAAAGCGTTCGCCCCACTTTTCCATCAACGGGGCCAGGAGAATTCTGCCGCTGGCGAACTCTCCCACCAGGGAGGCCGTGGACACGTCTCCGGTAAACAATACGGGCGTCGGCCTCGCGTTCGTGGATGGCGCGGACCCACGTTTCTGGCCAGATCCCTGGGAAAACGCTTGCTTCTGTTGAGTCGCAGGTTGACCTTGCCCAAAAGGCGCTTGAGGTTGGGGTCCCTGTCCCAGCCGCGCATCCGCCATACGTGGATATCCGAAAAATGTATCAGCTTCATATTCAGCCCTGTTGCTTCGTGCTCCGGCAGGCCCTGTTCAGACGAAATTCTGCTGCAACCGCCCTGAAACTGACACGAACGGATCAAAAAGTCCAAATATGACGATCAAAAACACCAGCGTCCGGAAATTCCGGACTATCTGCCTTCTTCGAGGGGGATGGTGCGGCAGGACTCGCCGATTTCAATGGTGTTGTCCAGGATCTTGTGGACCACCGGCGCGTTCCTGTCCTTGACCGAATCGAACAGAGCCTGGGCAATCTTGCGGATATTCTGTTTGATGGTGGTGACCTTGGGGAAGAAATAGGAGGTGTCCACCCCGTCGTAGCCCACCACGGGAAATATTGCCCGGCACGGAGATGCCCAGCTTGTAGGCCGTCATGATCAGGGTCTGGGCGATCTGATCATTGGCGCAGACCACGGCGGTGGGCGGTTCGCTCAAGGACCAGAAATAACCCAATGCCCTGGCGCCGATGTCCGGAGAAAATCTCCCGTGTTCGAAGATGTACGACTCGTCCACGGCTATGCCGTGGGAAACGAGCGCATCCATGTAACTTGTTTTTCTGGTAATGGCAGACTGATACGGCTCCTTGGGTCCGGCATAGGCGATCCTGCGGTGATTCAGATTGTACAGATAGTCCACCAGCCGTTGAATACCGCTGTAATTGTCAGAGGTTACAAAGGAGTACTCTTTGCCAATGGAGCGATCCAGACAGGAGATCTTCTGCGTATAGTCCGCTCCGGTAAACAGATCGAAATCCACTCCCTCTGTCAGTATGCTGCCGGTACAGCGAATGCTCTGACAGTAGCGCAGGTACTTTTCCTCTTTTTCCTTGTTGTTTTCCGTATCGCATATCAACAGGGTGAAATGGTTGTCGAAAGCGATATTGTTCAAGGCCTTGGTCAGGGCAATGAAAAAAGGATTGCTGAGATCGTAGACAAAAATCGCGATGGAATTGGAAGTCTGTGAAAACAGGTTCTTGGCCATCTGGTTCGGTACGTAGTTGTACTTGCGGATTACTTCGCGGACCTTTTCCCGAATCTCGGGGGAAGTGGATTCGGGCTGGTTGATGACTCGGGAGACCGTGGCCGTGGACACATTGGCGAAGGTGGCAATGTCCCTGATTCCGATATATTTCTTTTTCTTTGAATCCGTCATACTTTTTGCGGGTATTTTTAAGAATGTAACATGTTTCTTTACGTCTGCCCAGGCAATATAAACAGGTTTGCCATAAAGTAAACCCCTTCCGTACGGAAAACATCCGCAGCGTTCTCTGCCCCGTCAGCTCCGTTTCCAAGGCAAGTCTTTGTCTTTCCAGCCGGACGATATTGTATCATGCTCCCCGCCCGAACTGTGCGAATAGCCTTACTGTCCCCATCTCAGACTATCCCGCACCAGTAACGTCCGGTCTGGAAATCCGCCTGGCTGCCAGCGTACGCCAGGCACACGCCAGACAAAACATACCAATCAGGTAGCAAATAAATAGGTTCGCCAAGCACATATGACATAGCCTGATGGAATAAGTTATTGACATTCAGCAGCCTTGGTCCTAAAAGGTATTTGTAACAAGTTACATACCCACTACACAAAATATGAACGCAATCATTCCAACTCTCACAAAGGGGTGGAACAATGAACAGCAGAATCAAGAAGTTACGTCAACGTTTGTTTGACGCAGACCCGAAAATCTGTTCAGAGCGGTGCAATATTTTCACCGCATCCATGAAAAAGAACGAATGGATGCCCATCGCCCTCCGCAGAGCAAACGCCTTCTATGATGTCCTGGACAAAATGACCATCATGATACAGGACGACGAACTCATCGTCGGCAATCAGGCGAAGTGGATCAAAAGCTCGCCTATTTACCCTGAATATTCGGTTGAATGGTTGGAAGAGGAATTCGCCGGAGACCCCTATTATTTCGACAAGCGTCCGGGGGATCGTTTCTATTACGACGAACAGACCAAGAACGCCATTCTCCAGGATCTTTCCTACTGGAAGGGCAAATCCCTGTATGAAAATTTTCGCCAGATCCTGCCCGAAGAAATCAACAACGCCTGGAACGCCGGCGTAATCGACGACACCTGGGTCACCTCACAGGGCCTGGGCAACGTCATCGTCGATTACGAGCTCGTCATCAACAAGGGGCTCAAGGACGTTCTGGAGCGCATCGACAAAGAGCTCGCAACCCTGGACCTCAAGGACGTGGGCACGGTCAGGAAAAAATGGTTTCTGGAAGCCGCGCGCAGAAGCAACGAGGCGGTGCTGCGCTATTCCGAACGCATGGCCCAGGCCTGTGAAGCCAAGGCCGCACTGATCAGTGATCCGGTCCGCAAGGGCGAAATGCTGCAAATCGCCAGGAACTGCCGTACGGTGCCTTACGGTCCGGCGGAGACCTTCCAGCAGGCCGTGCAGAGCATCTTCACCATTCTGCTCGCCGTGCATCTGGAATCCAACGGCCATGCCATTTCCCTGGGCCGTTTCGACCAGTACGTCTACCCGCTCTACAAAAAGGAACTGGAAGCCGGTACGCTCACCAGGGAACAGGGGCTGGAAATCGTCGAAGCCTTTTTCATCAAATGCAACGAACTCAACAAACTGAGATCCTGGCCCGACTCCGAATTCTTTCTGGGCTACCAGATGTTCATCAACCTCGCCGTGGCCGGACAGACCGTGGACGGCAAGAACGCGGTCAACGAAGTTTCGCACCTCTGCGTGGAAGCCTGCGAGGATGTGAAGCTGTTCACCCCGTCCATTTCCGTAAAATGGTTCGAGGGCACCGATGACGCATTCATGATGAAAGCCCTGGAAGCCGTGATGAATCACCAGGGCGGACAACCCGCCTTTTACAACGACAAGGCCTTCATCCGGACCCTGCGCGACCTGGGCATTGCCGAGGAAGACCTGGTCAACTGGTCCCCGGACGGCTGCATAGAAGCCTCGATTCCGGGCAAATGGGATTTCGCGGCCAAGGGCCCCTGGCTCAACGTGGAAAAGGTGCTCGAGATCACGCTGAACAACGGTGTGGACCCCAGAACAGGCATCAAGTTCAAAGAGGTCGACAAGAATATCGAGGACTGCACCTCCACAGAGGAAATCCTCGAAGAATACAAAAAGATGCTGACCTACTTCATGGAGCTGCAGGTCGCCACCGAGCATATCAGCGACGAACTGCACGTTCTCATGGATATCAACGCCTTCAGGGCATCGCTCATCGAGGACTGCATCGGCAGAGGACTGGACCTGGTGGAAGGCGGTTCCATCTATTCGGTGGACGGCGGCCCCACGGCCGGCACCATCAGCGCCGGTGATTCCCTTGCGGCCATAGAGGAAATCGTGTTCGCGCAAAAGCGGCTGAGCCTGTCGGAACTGCTCTTCGCCCTGCAGAGCAACTTCGAGGACGAGACCACCAAGCCCACCGGTCCGGAAATCCAGGCCATGCTGCTGAACAAGGCGCCCAAATTCGGCAATGACGACGACAAGGCGGACAAATGGATCGTGGCCGTGGAAGACTTCATCGGCTCCTCCTACCGCCACAAGTACAAGAGTTCCAAATACGGCAAGGGCCCCATCCCCTGCTGCTATTCCTACAGCCAGAGCCCGGTCACCGGAAACATCGCCTTTGGTTCGAGCATCGGCGCCACGCCGGACGGCAGAAAGGCCGGAGCGCCGGTCAACAACGGCATCTCCCCGGCCAACGGCTCGGAGCGCGAAGGCGCCACGGCCGCCTGCAACTCCGTGGCCAAGCTCCCCAGCATCTGGTTCCAGAAAGGCGCCATCTTCAACATGCGCCTGACCCCCGCTGCCCTGGAAACTGCTGAAAAGCGCCAGAAGGTCATTGATATGGTCAAGGTGCTGTTCAACAACTACGGACAGCAGATTCAGTTCAATGTGGTCGACGGCGAGATCTACAAAAAAGCAATGCAACGTCCCGAAGACTACAAGGACCTGATGGTTCGTGTATCCGGTTACAGCGCGCTGTTCACTACGCTGGCCCCTGTAGTGCAACAGGACGTGATCAGCCGGGTCGAGCTTGATGTGTAATTCATTCGAAGATCCCGGCGAGTGCTTCGTGTTCAACATCGAACGCTTTGCCACCGATGACGGGAAAGGGATTCGCACGGTCGTTTTTTTGAAAGGCTGTTCCTTGCGCTGCATATGGTGTGCGAATCCCGAATCTCAGTCGCCCAAGCCCATGGTATTGTTCCACGAGAACCTCTGCCGGGGCTGCGGCGCGTGCGTCGAAACCTGCCCGCAACAGGCCATCCGCATGGATTCCGCGTACGGCATGATCAGCGATCCCGAACAATGCGTCGCGTGCGGCGCCTGTGTGGACGGCTGTCTGTACAACGCGCGCACCATCTGCGGGTACGCCATGACCCGGCAGGAGCTGCTGGACCTGGTGCTGAAAGACATTGACTACTACCGCATGTCCGGCGGCGGCGTGACTTTCAGCGGCGGCGAGCCCCTGTTGCAGAGCAGGTTCATCCGCGCCTTTTCCAGAGACCTGAAGGCGCACGACGTCCCTGTCCTCATAGAAACCTGCGGACAGGTCGCGAAAAGCAATCTGGACGACGTGCTGGATGCGGTGGAAGCCGTCTATTTTGACGTGAAGCAAATGGATTCCGTAAAGCACAAGGAATTCACGGCCCAGGGAAATGAACGCATTCTGGAAAATCTGACCTATCTGAGCAGCAATTTCCAAGGTGAATTATCTGTTCGCTATCCGTATATTCCCGGTTTCAACGATGACGTCGACTCCATCGACGCCATGGTGGAATTCGTCCGCGGACTCAAGCATGTGGACGAAATCGTATTTCTGCCTTACCACCGGCTCGGGCTACCGAAATACCGCAGCCTGGGCAGGGAATACAAAGTCGGGGATATGAAGTCGTTGAAGAAAAACGCCTTGTATCATCTTCTCGAACGCTACAAGGATTGTGGGATACCGATCAAAATACAGTGAGACGTACGCAACTGAAATAAGATTCTCTGTTCGCCGATAGAAGCATTTGTCCGGTGATTGTTGCTTTAGACTATTAAGGGATACGAAATGGGTGAAGCAAAACACTTGATTGCTATGGATTGCGGTAATTCCTCTTACCGTATGGTTCTTGGAACGTACGTCGACGGCAAACTGAACATGGAGGTTCTGGCGCAGGAAAAGAACTCCATGACCCTGATCAACGGTGTCTATTGCTGGGACATCGTGAAGATCTACCAGTTCCTGCTGCAGAACCTGAAACAATGCCTGCGCCGCGGCATCCGTCCCGACGGCATAGGCATCTGCACCTGGGGCGTTGATTTCGCTTTCTTCGACAAGGAAGGATTCGGACTCGGCGACATGCTGAGCTATCGCAACACCATGGGCCAGCAGGTCCTGGACAGGCTCTCCTCCGAAGAACGCGAAAAACTGTTCTTCAAGACCGGCATACTCTGCGACCGCATCAATTCCGTCTATCTGATGACCGCCCTGCAGGAGCTCATGCCCACCCGTACGCAGTCCGCCAGCCACCTGCTGATGGTTCCGGATATTCTCAACTATCTGCTGACCGGAAAAATGGTCAACGAACCCAGCGAGCTCAGCACCACCCAGCTCATGAACGCCCAAACACGCGCTCTGGATACCCAGGTCTGCGAACAGTTCGGCGTACCTGCTGACTGGTTTTCGGAAATCGGCCAGCACGGCAAGGCCATCGGCGATCTGCTGCCGGCCATCAAGGAAGAGCTGGGCATCGACGGCGAACTCCCGGTGATCTGCGTGCCCTCCCACGACACCGCGGCCGCTGTGGCGGCAGTGCCGGCCCAGGAAGAATCCTTTTTGTTCATCAGCTCCGGCACCTGGTCGTTGATCGGCGCGGAAACCGCACAGCCCGTGATCACCCGTGAGGCCCTCGAGGCCAACCTGACCAACGAAGTGGGCGCGTTCGGCAAAATCACCCTGCTCAAAAACTGCACCGGCATGTTCATCCTCGAACGCATGAAACACGAGTACGAGGAAGAAAACGGCGAATCCGTGACCTGGGACGCGTTCCTGGGGTCCAACGTCGGCACGGACAGGAATTTGTCCATCGACGTCAATGATCCGCAGTTTTTCAATCCGGCGCACATGAGCAAACGCATTCACGAAACACTGCAGAAAACCGACCCATCCTTTCCCTACAGCTATCCGCATCTCATTGATGTGGTGCAGCATTCCATGGCCAGCAACTATGCCAGAACCCTGGCGGACCTGGAACATGTCGTGGATACGCCCTTTGAGCGTGTGTACCTGGTGGGCGGAGGCGTCAGAAACAAGGTCATAAACCAGATGACAGCCGATTACAGCGGCAAGACCGTTGTTGCCTGCAGTGCGGAAAGCACCTGCCTGGGCAACCTGGGGACGCAGCTGAACTACTTTTATCCGGACATGACCCTAAAAGAGATCAGGGAGATATTAGGAAGATCAATTGTAACGACAGAATATCAGCCGAAGTAGTTCCAAGAAGCCGATTGATTCGTTGCTTATCAAGAACTCGGAAGGAGAGCTGGAGTGACCCCGAACATATTGGAAATGAAAGGGATAAATAAAAGCTTTTTCGGCGTGAACGTCCTCAAGGACGCCAAACTGGAAGTCCTGCCTGGCGAAGTGCATGTTTTGTTGGGAGAAAATGGTGCCGGAAAATCAACCCTCATCAAGATTCTGTCCTCGGCCTACAAGAAAGACTCCGGACAGATCATGCTGGACGGTTCGGAGGTGGTCCACAAGACACCCAAGGAAGCCATAGACGCGGGCATCAGCGTCATCTATCAGGAGTTCAACCTCAACCCCTTTGTCCCGGTTTATGAAAACATCTTTCTGGGCAAGGAATTCCGCAAATACGGCCTGATCGACGAAAAAAGATCCGTGGCTGAAGCAAAAAAGTCCATGGACCGCATCGGGCTGAAGGTGCATCCCAAAACCCTGGTGGGCGACCTCAGCGTGGCCCAGAAGCAGATGGTCGAAATCACCAAGGCGCTCAACAGCGAACTGAAGGTCCTGGTGCTCGACGAACCCACAGCGGCCATCACGGATACGGAAACAGCCGAACTGTTCAAAATTGTCAGAGAGCTCAAGGCCAAAGGCGTGGGCATCGTCTACATTTCGCACCGCATGAGCGAGCTGTTCGAAATCGGCGACCGCTGCACGGTCATGCGCGACGGCGAATACGTGGACACGGTCAAGCTGGACGAAACAACCGAAGACGAACTGACCCGCATGATGGTCGGCCGTACGGTCAGCTTTGCCAAAAAGGCCAATGATCACATCGACAAGAACCACAAAAGTCTGGAAATTGAGGGATTGAACTACAAGGACCTGCTCAAGGATATCAACCTGGATGTCAAACGCGGGGAGATCCTGGGCATCGCCGGACTTGTGGGCGCGGGCCGTACCGAGCTGGCAAAATGCATCATCGGCGCCTTTCACACCAAGGAAGGCAGCATCAAGATCCACGGCGAAAAACTCAACGGCAACAGCATTCCGGAGTCCATCGCCAAAAAGATCGTCTACCTGAGTGAAGACCGCAAGGACGAAGGTCTGGTGCTCATCCACGGGGTAAACGACAACATCGCCCTGCCCAACCTCAAGAAATTCAAGCAATTTCTGCTCAACGACAACAAGATAACCTCCGTAACCAAAGACTACATCAAAAAACTGCGCATCAAGACATCCTCGCACAAGGCTCCGACCAATACCCTTTCCGGTGGGAATCAGCAAAAAGTGGTCATTGCAAAATGGTTATGCCTCGACGCTGACGTATACATATTCGACGAACCCACACGCGGCATTGATGTCGGCGCGCGCGATGAAATCTACGATATAATGTATGAGCTCATCGCCAATGGATCAGCCATCATAATGATCTCTTCAGACCTCGTTGAAGTGCTGAAAATGTGCGACCGCGTGGCAGTTATGCATGAAGGTAAAATCAGTCATATCTTCGATAATGACGATTCACTAACCCAGGAAAAGATTTTAGCTTACGCTTTGCATGGAGAGGAACGCTGATGAGCCAGAAAACAACCCAGGAAAATTCCAAAAAAATCGATATACAATCCCTGTCATTATATATCGGTGCTGTCTTGATCTTTCTCGTGTTCACCGTATGGTGCAGCGCGTGCGATAAAAGTTTCTGCACGCTGGGCAACATGAAGAACATCATCAACCAGTCCGCTGTCATCGCGGTTATCGCCATCGGGCAGTCCATTGTCATCCTCACCGGCGGCATCGACCTGTCCGTGGGGTCCATCGTCGGTTTCGTGGGCATTGCCGGAGGATTGCTGCTCAAAATGGGCGTTCCCCTGCCCATGGCTCTGCTCATCGTGGTCATCTGCGGCTGCATCATCGGCATAGCCAACGGCTATTTCGTTTCTTTCGGAAAAGTCCCCGCATTCATCGTCACGCTGGGCAGCATGCAGATCATTCGCGGCCTGACCATGGTGCTCAATTCCGGGCGCCCGGTTTCCGGCTTTCCCAGCGAACTGCGCATGGTGGTGAACTCCAAGATCATGGGCATTCCCATCTCCATCATCTACGTCTTTCTCCTGTACGCGATCATGATCACGGTCATGAAGAAAACACGCCTGGGACGCTGGTTCTACGCCATAGGCGGCAACGCCAACGCGGCCAAACTGGCGGGCGTCAAAACCAAGACCATCGAACTGCTGGCCTATTTCTTTGGTGGTCTGTTCGCTTCCATCGGAGGCATCTTTCTACTTTCGCGTTTGTCCTATGCGGATCCCAACGCTGGAACCGGCTACGAACTCGATGTCATCGCAGCCGTTGTCATTGGTGGTATTGCATTATCAGGCGGCAAAGGAAGCATCGGCAATACGCTGGTCGGATCCCTGATCCTCGGCATGCTGAAGTGTGGTCTGCAGATTCTGAATGTTCCAGTCTACTACCAGACCATCATCATCGGCATGACGATCATCGCCGCTGTGTTCCTCGATAAGGCAAAAGAGAGAAAAGCAGAATAACCCTAACCAGGAAAGGAGACTTCCATGAAACAGCTCGTACTGAATTCTTTGGCAGTGTGTTTGCTTGTTACGACTCTCATCTGTTGTCCGTCGGCGGCGAGTGCGAAAGACAAAATCGTCATCGGTTTTGTTCCCATGACCCTTAACAACGAATATTTCATAACCATGGTCAACGGCGCCAAACAGGAAGCCGAGAAACTGGGCATCCAGCTCGATGTTCAGGCCGCCGACCAGCATGCCAGCGCGGCAGCCCAGCTGACCATCATCGAAAACATGATCACCTCCGGCGTGGACGGCATCTGCATCGTGCCCAGCTCCTCGGAAGGTCTTGTTTCCGCCCTGGAACGCTGCAAGGACTCCAACGTACCGGTGATCAACCTGGACACCAAGATTCATGACGACGTTCTCAAGGAAGTCGGCCTGGCAGTGCCCTTCTACGGTACGGACAACTACGCCGGAGCCATGGAAGCCGGCATGTACGTTCGCGACCATTTCAAAAAAGGCACCAAGACTGCCATTCTGACCGGCATCGAAGGCCAGCAGAACGCCGCCGACCGTCGCAATGGTTTTTTTTTGATGCCGCCAAGGACACCATCGACCTCGTTGCCGAACAGTCCGCCAACTGGGAAGTGGACCAGGGCTACACCGCCACCCAGAACATCCTCAGCGCCAACCCCGACCTGCAGTTGATCTTTGCCTCCAACGACGGCATGGCCATTGGTGCGCTGCGCGCGGTGGAAGAAGCGGAAAAGAAAGGACAGGTGCAGATCATCGGCTTTGACGCCATTTCCGAAGCTCTGAACCTGGTGGAAAAAGGCGACCTGCTGGGCACCGTGGCTCAATACCCCGCTGAAATGGGCATCAAGGGTGTTGAAAACATCGTAAAGATGGTCAATGGCGAAAAAGTCGAACAGCATATCGACACCGGCGCCAAGCTCATCACCAAGAACAACGTGAAAGACCACATGGAATACATGAAGAAATTCGCCGAGTAAGCCTGGTCTTCCCCTGGATCGACTTCATGGCGTATTGCCTGAGGGGTGCCGGGAGAGCAACGGGTCCGGAAACGGCCGGTTGGGCACCCCAAGGATAAAATCTGAACGTTTTTGGGCAACTGTGGCAAAGGAACCAAGACAGTCTCGCCAGATTGTCCCTGGCCGGGACAGCGCAGGAAGAGCGCACCGGATTTCCGGTTGCACACCATTCGCGACTCCTGTCCCCGAACACGCAACCAGAGTCGGCGTCCGCAACCACCTTGTTTCAGGGGTGCCAAACTCCGAAAAACATTCCGGACTCCGCCCGAACACAATACGCTTACACGGCTTTCCGCTTCCTCATGAAACGGAAAGCCGTATTTACCAATACAAACAACAGGCAGGAACTCATGTTATTGCAAAAGGAAAGAGAAGAACTCGTCAAATACGGCAAACTCATCATCCAGTCCGGGCTGACCACTGGCACCGGCGGAAACTTCAGCGTCTTCAACAGGGAAGAGGGACTGATGGCCATCACTCCCACCGGCATTCCCTACATGATCATGAAGCCGGAAGACATCGTGATAATGGACCTGAAGGGAAACGTGGTGGACGGCGAACTGCTGCCCTCCTCCGAGCACGAAATGCACGCCACGGTCTACCGGGAACGGGAAGATGTAAACGCCATGGTCCACGTCCACTCCATTTTCTGCACGACTCTTTCCGCCATGAACGAGCCCCTGCCCGCGGTGGACTATCTTGTGGCCTTTTCCGGCGGTCCTGAAGTGAAATGCGCCGAATACGCCACCTACGGCACTCCCGAGCTGGCTGCCAACGCCATGAAAACCATGGGCAAACAGAACGCCGTGCTGCTGGCCAACCATGGCCTGAACGCGGTGGCCGGCAACATGATGATGGCTTTCGCCATTGCGGAACAGATCGAATTCTGCGCCCAGGTCTACATCCGGGCCAGAAGCGCGGGCAAGCCGGTCATCCTTTCGGACGAGGAAATGAACATGATGGTCAAACGCTTCGCCAACTACGGCCAGCGCAAAGAAGCCTAAATTTCATACTCCAGATATGGCCCATCACCCAGGGGCCGCGGCTCCATTGCCGCACGTTATCATCTCCGAAAAGGGTTTGGCTCCGGCCAAACCCTTTTCCCTTTGCAGACAGGCTATTCGGCAACCGCCATCAGGCTCCAGGCGGATCCCAGGCGCACGCTCTCGCAAACATACCCCCAGCCGCTGTCCTTGTCGTGGTCGACAAGCGTACCGCCTTCCTCCATACGCCAGAACACGACATTGCCGTTGGTCCGGTTCTGCCAGAACAACATCCGGCCTCCGATGTCGGCCTCTCCCTTGAGCCCCCAATCGTCCGGCAGAGCCAGGGATGAAGCCCAGCCCCAGCCCTCGCCGCCCAGTTCGCAGCCGTTGTCCAGACGCCAGTAGCACACCCGCCCGCTCGAGCTGTTTTTCCACAGCATGGTGGCAACACCGCCCAGTTCCGTGACGCCGAGCATTCCCCAGCCCGGCAAAGGATTAGCAATGCCCATGACATAGCCCCAACCATCCCCCTGCGTATCATTGAGCAAATGCGCGTCCGCACCCAGACGCCAGTAAACAGGCGTACCGCTGCGGCTGTTCTGCCAGAACAGGGCCGGCGTGCCGTTTACGCTTGCGGTCTCCAGCAGCCGCCAGGCCCCTGTCCCGCTGCCTTCGGGTCTGACCCAGTCCCAGCCTTCCCCCTGAACATCGCTAAGCAGTTTGCAATCGTCTCCAAGGCGCCAATACACCACCTCCGCCAGGTCGGAATGCTGCCAGAAAAGCGTGGGCGTGCCGCCCACCTCCATCATACCGGCAATGCGCCAGCCGTCCGAGACACGGGCGGATTCCGAAACCCAGCCCCAGCCGCTGTCCTTTTCTGTATCGACAATCCGCCCGTTTTCCGTTTTCCAGTACGCCACACGCCCGCTGACCGCGTTGTGCAAAAAGAGCGTATTGTACGTGCCCACGCGCATCACTCCCGCGATGCTCCAACCGCCGATCAACGGGGTTCTGGAAACCCTGCCCCAGATCCGGTTGGCCGGAACTTCGCCCAGTTTGCCGTTTTCCCGCAGCCGCCAGAAACACACCTCGCCGTTTTCCTGGTTGTGAAAAAACAGATAGCAATCCGTATGATCGGGCTCGGGCTCCGCATCAGAATTTCCACCGTCATAGCCCGTACCGATGACGCCTTCCGGAGGCGGCACCTGCAGGACATTGGCCGGGTTGTATTGATCCGCCCCGATGTCATAGCCGTCCGTACGGCCGTCCCCGTCGTAATCATCCGAAACCGTTGCAACGGACCGGCCTGCTCCCCGGCAGATGCTGGATTCGCCCAGGTGGTAGGAATCCCCGAAACCGGGGTCCCCTTCCAGGGAAGCGCTCTCGTCCATATGCGTCATCCAGCCTGCCAGGTCGCCCTCGTATTCGCTGCCCGGACGCATGTCCTCGAACCGGGCCGTTGCGCCTGGGGTCTGGTACAGATTGTTGCTCATGGCGGCCGCCCCCTGAAGGGCGCTCAAACCTTCCAATTCGTCGGTGTAGCGTACCTGCAGGGCCATGCCCCCCTCGGCGCTGACAAAGATGTTGTTGCGGATGGTGGGATTGACGTTGCCCGGCCGGGGAATGCCGTCTTCCCAATCGTGAAACGCAATGCCGAAATACACGGCAGACTGGCCTTCCGTGGCGGCATTTACCACGGTGTTGTTGTATACCTGCCCGTTTTGCGAGGCATACAGGCCGATGCTCGCGTATACCGTATTGATGATGATATTGTTGCGCACCAGGCCGTTGATATTTTCATAATACCCTGGGTTCACGTCCGTATCGAACCACTCCGGGCTGGTGTCGAAGCCAACGGCGATGCCGAGCCCTCCGACATTGCGGATCAGGCAACGCTCGATAAGGCAGTCGGTCGCTCCGCCCTTGGCATATATCCCCGTGGTGGCGATATCGTGGATATGCGTATTCCGTACGATCATGTTGTCCGCATTGACGTTGTCTATGCCTTCGGCATTTCCGTCGTCCCGCAGTCCGGACTCGTAAATTTCGCAATTGCTGATGGTCACGTTGTCCGAACCCGGCGTCAGCTTGACGCAGTCGCGTCCGGAACCGTGTATTTTGCAGCCGTCCAGGGTGATGTTTTTGGCTGCGATGTTGTCCGGATCCCCCCAGCCCCACTCGGATTCCGTCATCACGACGTAGTAATAGCCGCCCACGAGTTCCAGCCGCTGCAGCAGCAAGCCGGCAGCCTCGATACGAATGTAGACACAGGAGCCCATCTCTTCATCATCTATGGGAGTGGTGACCACAGCCCACTCGCCCGGATAGGACATGATGGTCAGATTGGGGGTTCGGATATCCAGGTCTTCGGAATAGCTGCCGCCCCGCAAAATAATGCTGTCGCCGTCCGCAACCTGGGTCAGGGCATGGCTTACGGTCTGAAAAGGAGCCTCCTCAGAGCCGTTGCCCGTATCATTGTTTCCCGAATTCGAAACATACATTTCCGCGCCGAACGCGGGCTGTATTGCCATTGCCAGCAATATGCACAGAGTCCACATTAAACGCATCACTGTCCTCCAGGATATTTTAAGCCTGTTAAGCAATGTGAATGCCGAACATGGAAACCCGTAAGCACTTCAGGCAGTAATGCGTATTTTCAACAGGATTATGATAATAAAGAGATGTAAATAAGCCGTGCAGGTCTAATTTTCATGATATTTCGCAATTACTTCTGCATCTGGAGTATAGTATGCTTGGCAGTCGGAGAAAAGATAATCCTTTCTGCTTACAAAAAATAATTACCGAAAAAAACTGGAAGCAAATGGGAGTGGGGAAACGATAGCTTCAGAAAGGAATGGTGAAACAGCTTGTTTTTCTTGGCAGATACGCCAATCATCCGTACAGACGCGGTACGGAGCAGCACTGCCGAAGGGCTCGCACACTCCGGTCAGCGCAAAAAAAAACTGAAAATTGAGGATTCCTTGAACGATACGCGCACAGTCTGCAATCACTCCTGCAGACGGACAGGGGGGCAGGTCTCCATCAGCATGTGCTGCGAATCCATTCCTTTGCATCTTCCATGGTTGGGAATATCTCCACCGTCCAACTGGCCTGGTTCATGGCGGCCTGGTACAACAGGGCAATTTCCACTGCCTCGTCCGCGGCAGCGACAACAGCCACAACAATACGCAGGTTGCTGAGAGAGGAAGCCTCGTCCAGGGCAGCTGATTCGTCCAGATCATCGCTGGTCAGATCAAATTGTTCGACGTTCGTGATATCGACTATTTGATAAAGCAAATCCCCGAATCGCGGATCTCCGTAAATTTCCAGGTTGGCCTGTGTGGTTTCCTCCCCCGTAACCACGCCGAAAAATGTCCAGACTATCCCGTTGTCTTCCCACTGAATATGGTATGGCACGTTTCAATTCCTCATACTTGTTTTGGTACGATGATTTGTATACCGAGACGTGCGGAAATAATACAGAAGAAATTCTGCCGGTTTATTCATATCACGTCAAACCCTGCCGCACCATAAAAAGTCCTCTGAAACGAGAGGAGCTTCATTGCAGCAGCGTATCCGGAACCGCCGAAGCAATATGGATCGGTAAGGAGACTCTTCTAGAACATTCTTGTCAGGCTGGCATTTTCAGCAATCAGGCTGCCCACATAGGCTTTGAGCTTGTTCACGTTGGAGGCGCTGAATCCCGAGCTGTAGTAATGCAGCATTTTCCAGTGCCCGTACGTGAGCTTGGGATGCGGTTCCGGGTAGGGTTCGTCGTGCTCCATTTCCGAGCTGGCCAGATTGTAGAGATAGTCCGCAAAGCCGATCAGCGCCGGAATGCCCGAACTGCGTTCTTCCTTGTGCGGCATGTGGTGATAGGCGATGCCTTCCACCACCTTGTCCGGGAACTTCCAGTTCTGCGCGATGACCTTGCCGACTTCGGCGTGGCTCATGCCGAAGACTTCCTTTTCCAGCTCGTACACCGGAATCTCGAACCGGGCGGCATTGGCCACGATGTTTTTATAGAGATCCGTGAAATGGGTGGCGAAAAATATCTTGCCGATGTCGTGCAGCAGCGCAATGGTGAACAACTGCGAACGGAGCTGTTCGGAGCCGTTCTGAGCGAGTTTTCCCGCCAGCAGCCCGGTCACATAGGAATGCCGCCAGATCACTTCCGGATTGTAAATTTTGGTAATGGCGGAATTTTTAAGCACATTGGCCGCGGAAATGCCCAGAGCCAGGTCCATAACCGTACTGAAGCCAAGCAGCGCCACGGCCCGTTTGATGTCCAGCACCTGCGACGCAAAGCCGTAAAAGGGCGAATTGGCCACCTGCAGCAGCTTGGAGGACATGGCCGGATCATGGGAAAGCACCCTGATCAGATCCTTGATGTCGGATTCGGGGTTGGAAGCCAGTTGAAAGACCTGCATGGCCGTGATCGGAAGCGTGGGCAGAGACTGAGTCTGTTTCAGCTTCTCCTCAACTTTCCCTTTGGTCTCTTCGCGCCGTTCCAGTTCCTTGTGAAAGATGGCGGGGAAAAAAATCCCGGCAATGGCCCCGCGCGCGTCCGTATCGGGAAGTTTTCCGTCTTCCAGCCGCGTACGCAGTTCCTGCGTCAAAGGCGCATAACAGTCCAGGCGCGCCACAAAATCATTTTGTTCGGCGGAAGTCAGCGTATACAATCCGGCGTAGAGGACTCCGGTATCCAAGGAGAGCAATTTTTCGAACTGCCGCCCCTGCGCGCGTCGGAACACCAGGGGCAGGTAGCCCTGGTCGGAACTGCCCGGTCCGGGGAGCTTGCAGGCTGCCGGCCCCACTGCACCGTGCGTCCGCATTACGCAGGACAATTCGGAATTGTCACGCCTGCTCTCGGCCAGGCGCAGCATACTCCCCACGTTGCGCCCTTCCAGCGGCAGCTCCACCGCTCCAATGGAAACATCCACCTTGTCGGCATACAATTGCAATAGGCAGCGCTCTATTTTCGAATATAATACGTCCGCGATAGCGCCCCGAGTCCCGAACCCCAGAACAACCAGGCGCGTATCGTCTATGCCCAGTACGGTATCGCTGAGGCGCAGGCTCGCCCCGAGCGCATCCTTGACCCGTCCCAATGCCGAAGGCAGACACGCATGGCCGTTGAGCGGATGAATCTGGACAAGTGCCAGCAGCACGGCGCTTTTGCCCCGGTCGGCCTTGCTCAGTTCGCTGTTGATCTGTCTGCATTGGCCAACGGGCACAGGGAAAGGACACTCTTCCAGAACTTCGAGGGGCACGTTTTCCGCAATGCACCCCTTGGCAAGAAGACGCAGTCGAAGCCGTTCGGCTGTGTCAAAGGGCACGTCCGGAAGAAGCAGCACGGATTCGTTGCGCCGGATCATCTGCAGCACCTTTTCTTTGGGAAGCCGTAAATCATGCAACAGAATACCGGCCACGGCTTTGGGCGTGGCGATACTTTCCAACCGGCGAAAAATGAGCTGCGAACGTCTGGTGTCGTGCATGGTCGCTACCGGGCTTCAACGGTTGCAAAAGCAAGAGGTTCAAGGGCCATTCGGAAAGACGCGGCTGTGGGAAATCTCGCGGCCGGATCCAGGCGCAGGGCTTTGAGCAGGATGGACTGCAGAGCCGAACCGCCATCCCAGGAAAAAGTGATGGGCTTTCCGGCCAGACGGCAGCGCAGCACTTCCTTGAAATTCGCGCACTCGCGCTGATACGGCAGCACGCCCTCCAGCATCTTGTAGCCGCTTACGGCCAGCGCATAGAGGTCCAGCTGATAGGGATCCGCGGCATCATTGCGGCCGTTGCAGGCCTCGGGCGGCATATAGCCCAGCGTACCGGCGTAGCGCTTACGACTGAAGCTCTGCCGCAGGCTCAGTGAAATGCCGAAATCACCTATGAGCGCCAGCCCGTCCGCATCCAGAAAAATATTGCCTGGTTTGATGTCCCTGTGCACGATTTCCAGCTTGTGCATGTATTCCAGGCCGGAAAGGCATTGCAGCAGAATGGACGCCGTACGCTCTTCGGAAAGAACACTCTCCGTGAGCAGCGCGTTCAGCGTGTTGGGATAATAATCGGTCATGATCAGCAGCAACGCGCCCTTGGACGGCCCCACGTTCCTGATGACCTCGTAGTTGTGCATGCCCACCAGGTTGGAATGGGTGCCCAGTTCGACATAGCGGGAGATTTCCTGCACGGACGCGAACAGGGCCTGATCCAGACGATACTTGCCGTTGGTGATTTCCGGCAGCAGCGGAACAACCTTGAGAGCCACGGGAGGCAGCGGCTTGCTCTGATGACCGAGCAAGAAAACGTAGGCAAAGCCTCCCGCCCCCAAAAAGTACCGCATTTTCCAGTCCCCGAACAGCGGCGACCGTTTGCGCAATTCTGGCAGGACAAGGTCTCTGCATAATGAAAGGTCCAAAGCCATACAACACCCGACACAATTGACATTGTCTTATAACAAACAGGCAATAAGCTCTCCCAAATGCCAATGCAAACGCTTTATGGATATATGCAATACATTTCATATTCAACCGCATTATTCTATTTATTACCAACCGGAATGGTTCCGACAGGAGAATGACAATGCAACGCAATGCACAAATTGATCAAGGGCCGGGCTTTCTTACATGCTTCTTTGACTATTGAGAGCCGCATACTCTGAACTATCGCAAGTAAAGTTTACCTTACAAAAAGATGTATGTTTTTTGAGCAAAAATACTGAGGATATGCTTTTGAAACAGATGCAGATCAGGACATTTTATGCAATAAACAAAGGGGAGGCTTTCTGGAGCCTCCCCGGTCATGGTTTTGCAGTGCAACGGCGCAAATTTTAATACAAAACACAGCCGGAGGACTTATTCCGGCCATACGCAGTTCAGATGAAGCAGCCCTTCAGGGCCGGGTCGGTATCAATCAGCGTACGCACTTCCGGCAGGCAGTCGCGCAGGGAAAGCACCGTGAAAAAATCCTCTTTGATGGACGGCGCCATCTTCACGGCCTCGAGCCATTCGGACCGGGAAAAAGGATCCGCCCGTATGGCGTCCCAGAAGCCGGTTTCCTGAAACACATTGTCCACCGTGCTGCCGTCATTGCCCTGCAGCCGCACCATCAGATAGGTGGCGACTCCCACCTGGAGGCCGTGCAAACGCGGCCGGGCCGAAGTGGCGTCCAGGGCGTGGGAAACAAGGTGCTCGCTTCCGCTGGCCGGACGCGAGGATCCGCAGATTTCCATGGCTATGCCGTTGAGCATCAGCGCCGTGCCCAGCAGACTCATACCCTGTACGTTGAACTGCGGCCTGGCGAAAAATTGCAGCACCGTGGCGTCCGAAAGCAGCGCCGCCAGGTCATTGACCAGTTCGCCCGTGTTGTGGAACGCCAGCTTCCAGTCATACACAGCGGACAACTTGGAAAGCAGATCCCCAACCCCGGACAGCCACAGGATACGCGGCGCCGCCAGACAGATGTCGATGTCGATGACCACGCCGCAGGGCAACGTGGAATGCAACGAACGCCGCTTGCCCTCGATGGTCAGGCTGGATTGCGGACTGCAGAAACCATCGTTGGACAGCGACGTGGGCGCGGCAAAGTACGGGAGCTGCGCCAGAAAGGACATGTACTTGGCCATGTCCATGGCCTTGCCGCCGCCCAGCCCCACAATGGCGTCGAGTTTTTTGGGCAGCCTGGCGAATCCGGCCACGGCCTCTTCGAACGAATTGTCCGGGACTTCCTGCCAGGCCAGCACCTCGATACGTTCCTGTTCCAGCCCGGTACGCGCTATTTCCATAATCGCCTCGGGCAAGCCCTGGCTCGTCAGCATCAGCACGTTTTTGTGCCCCCCGCGACGCAGATAAATCCCCAGCCGGGCCAAGGCTCCGGATTTGATACGTACGAGTCCCCGGAACCGATACGCGTGTGGCGTTGTTCATGATTCGCCCCCGTCTGCAAGCAAAGCATCGGCTATGTCGGTCCAGGCCGCGAACGTCCGGTAGGCTTCGCCCTTTTCCTCCAGCGCCTCCACCAGGGCGTTGCGGGCAAAACGCAGCGCGGCCGGAACCTCCAGCGCCGCGGGCAGATCCGGATACCCGTCTCCGGCAAAGGCCACCCGCAGCCCCTGCTCTTGGTAAAAACGCACCAGCGCGGCCTTGTCCACCCCGGTTTCCTCGCAGGTGAACGGCGACGCGGGCGGCATGGACATCCGCAGCGAGCCCACGGACGGATCATATTCGCCGGGGTTGGAATAGACTTTCAGCTCCACCCCGATGGATTTCAAAATCCTCCGGATGTACCAGTCGCTGCCCGCAGAGGCCACCACAACCTCCCAACCGGCCCGCTGCAACCGGCCGATGCCCTCGGCCAGCCCCGGATCCGGCTGCATGTCGCGCACCAGAGCGTCCAGCTCCTCTTCCGAGGCCCGAATCCGCCCGAAAATGGTCTGCAGCGCGCGAAAATGAGTTATCTTCCCGCTGCGATACTCCTCCCACGGACCCAGGGCATCCGCGGACAACAAACGTTCGGCGGTCAACAAGTAGAACTCGTTGGCTGTCATGGTCCCGTCAAAATCACTGATCAAAACCGCTTGCGACATAATACGACCTCATTCGCGTACGATACGCTATTTTTCCACCAACACCCTGCTCACGCGGATGCCGGCTGTTTTTCTTGCTAATCCCGTCCGGTGAAGCAGCAGAGAACACACCCTGCCGCCCCTGAATAACCAGGAAATAGTACCGGAAGCACAAAGTGTGTAACACTTAGTTGGTCCCGTTATAAGAACGACCACGCGGTTGCCGGGTCAAGCGGCGATAGCCGCACTGAAGCGGGTCGTTAAGTACTTACCGCTCTGGGTAATAACACTTTTATGCCCAAATAGACATATACCGTCCAGCTTCAATCTGAATACCGAAAAATAGCGACGCGCGTGTGACAGTCGCATGAGGAAAGGCCATCAGGAATTTTGCAAGAGTATTGATTTTTGTACTGATCGCAGCGCGGCGAATAACCGTTACCCGCGGGGGACCACGCCCCTTTGGGAGGGGGAGTCAAGGAAATGGAATAAGGAAATAATCTTGATTGGATTCGATCTTGTTTTATGTATACTTTTTTAAAAAAACAAAAAAAGGAATCAATCGGAAAACCTTTCACACAATTCTGAAAGTTTTTTGTGATCAAATAGCACACCGTCACTTTTAAATACTTCAACTTCAATTGTTCCATCGTTATAATAATCTATTTCCCAGCGTTCGCCTGGGACAGCGACATCAACAGAAATTGCCTTTTCCTGTGTATGGCGTAATGAATAATATATTTTTAGAGAGTCTAAAAACTCCAATAGTCAATAATATTTTGAAAACATGTTTTCATAACTTTCTCATTCTGTCATCATCAACAATATTATAAATATTATTTTTAACAAAAACTAAATTTATTATCCTTCTATTCACGTATGCAAGAAAAAAATTAACAATAAAAAAGGTAAATCCAGAAATAATACAATGCATAATATTAATGGTATCCAGAAATGAGCTATTTAAATAATATTTTGATCTATTAAAAAATAAAAAATCAATTGAATCAGAAACTAGGATCATTAAACATCCCGACACAAATCCATAAAAGAAAACAAAAACATAATTATTTTTTTTGAAAATAATCATGCGGACCATATCAATCATTTTACAGAAACAGATAGTTACAATGCACCACAGAATTACATACAACAAATACTTATTTTTAAGACTAAAAGCATCCCCAAGTTCGTAAAATATATTTTTTGAATTTAAAAATGACATTAGCCCAAGCATCAATAGCATAACAGAAGCACTTTCGACAACTGAAAGACAAAAAAGACTTGCTTTAGAATCTAGTTTCGTTTTTATCAAAGACATAACAAAAATATACAATATTATCAGACATAATCAATAATACTAAATTTTATCACTTGGCTTTGTGCCAAATTCACTAATAATCTCATCAGAGGCACCGTTTTCCAATAGCAATGTGACTATGTCAGAATGTTTTTTCATATACGCGTAATGGAGCGCTGTATATCCCATATCGCCAAGGGCATTTACATCAAGGCCGGCTTTCAGCAAAATGGAAACAGCCTTATAATCTCCGCAAAACGCTGCAATATGCAAGCAATTGTCCTCATCCGGAGCTTGGTAGGTTAATGGATCAATGGGATCGAATAGATCCTCGGACTTGTAGTTCAATAAGTCTTTGAAGGCATCTTTCAAATACGCCAATTCTTCTTCGGATAAATCCATGCGCACCTTTCGCTTATCTTTGCATAATACCGTTAATTTCTTGCTACTACTTGCCAGTACGCCAACCACCTAATGGTCGCTTAATAAGATACAAATCCTGCCAGAAAGAAGAAACACATCCCCAGAAACCATACCCCAAAAGAAATTAACAAGATCTTTATATGGCTACGCGAAAGCTCAAATAATGACCTGGACTTTCCAAACCAGACGCTATTCCGCAGACCGACATAACTGAACCCTAATGATCCGCCAATGAGTAGAATCAAACTTGGCCAGTAAAACACGTCAAAAAGCTTCATAACAATCTGTCATTTATCAAATTTTTCATAAAAAACTATAATATGCAATAACGCATTGAAGAATGCCGCAGCAACCATAAAGATCATAATTACTACAAAAATGATGATTTCATCGACATATACATCACACACAAGCCCAAGAATAAAAATAACAACCAGCCATACCACAATCAATATATAGAACAAATAAACGAGACTGGAAACTTTCTTCTTGGATATTTTCGTGATGTCCGGATGTATCATATCAATTCAAAATTTCTAATACGGTTTAATGTATTGCTCACAACTCAAGAAAAGGCTTTGTATAGTAGTCTTTTATATTATTGTCTGCCATATATTTCAGCATTGCTTTTGAGTACCTTGTTCCAAGAGGGTATCCAAGATACATCAAACGTAGCCAAAAAATAAACAACCAGTACCCCCAGGATTTCATTAACACCAAGCCCAAGCCCATAACGAAATGCAGAACAAACGCAATGAAAAAAAAACAGATGAAAAATACATCTTTATCTTCCTCAGGCACGGAAAATATGATGAATCCAACCCAGAAAGCCAAAAACAAAAAGACCCACCCCAGCAGCTTGATTGGTCGAAGTATTTTTGATTCAATCATATTATTCATTTTCATGAATCACTGTGCAAATTAGAACTAATAAATTTTCTAATTTCATCACGTCTGAAAAAGCTTATAAGACTGTATCTCAATTTCCATGTTTGCTTTTCTTCTATAATCATGTTAAAGTGATTCATAGGAAAATACACTTTATCAATATTTCTCTATTCTATTGCATTATTATTTATAACAATACTTTTTTGCTCATATAAACTTTTTTTACACCTCATAAAGCACACAAGCACAATATACTCAATCAAAATCATCGCAAAAATAATACTTATTCATTGAAAGAAAGTGAGGTATCGCTCATAATTATGATTACACAAGCCATTCCAAAACGGACTAAAAAAAAACATAAAAATAGTTTATGGATATAAAACCATAACAAATTCGTTATAAGTTTTTTTTCCGAATCCATATCATCATTCCACACGTGTACTGTCTCTCAACAAACAATACTGAGCATTTCTTTTTGTTCTCTATTCTCCGCAATCACTGTAAACCTGAGCCACTATCCAAATCCATCACCACCATACACGCCACCCACAACGCCTATCAAGCCTGTGTCAATGTCATCTATCCCCACAGTCAGGATCATTACCCCCTTGTCGAAATCATTCATCTTTTCATTCTCCGGGCCCGAATGCGTTCCCAAAAACAGGGAGTGATGCTATGATGTACGGAACCATGTAGCGCGTGCCAGCGACATCTCGCCGTAACCAGTTGTTGAAGCAGGTATGGAGCCCTTTATGCGGCATTTCAGCTTTGTTTATGCAAAGGAAGACGACCTCCTGCGTATCCGGGAGGAAATCTCCTCCCACCCTCCGCACCAGACTCTGATCCAGGTATTTTGCGGCATCCCGGATCCTGAAGCAGTGGAACAACTGCGGGCGCAGCTTTTGAAGCATTTTCCCGGAACCGGCATCATCGGCGCGAGTTCGGCTGGAGAAATCGCCAATGCGCAGGTACAGAAACAAACCATCGTACTCAGCATTTCCTTGTTTGATCATACCAGCGTAACAACGGCTTTGGTTCCTCAGAACAGCGACCTCAAGGCTGCCGGAAAAGCCATGGCCGAGGCCCTTGCTCAATACAGCCCCGAAGTGGTGATAACCTTCGGCTGCGGCTTGAAAAACGGGAATTTCGACAACGATCTGCCCTATCTCAAGGTTCTGTACGGAGAACTCGGCGGAATCCCCCTTGCCGGGGGCCAGGCCGGAGGCTACGCACACCAGGGCAGCAGAATATTTGTCTTTACGGAGCGGGGACTGACCGAAACAGGCTTTGTCGCAGCCGCTCTTTCAGGCGACAAACTGCGTATGCATACGGATTACAACCTGGGCTGGGTACCCCTTGGGAAAAAAATGACGGTAACCGATGCGGAGGAAAACAGGCTCTACAGCATCGACGGGATGGCCGCGGATGTCATCTACAAACACTATCTGGGCATCGAATCCGGCACATCCACGCAGTATTTCATCAACAATTTTCCATTGATGACCGAGTGCAACGCCATCCGTACAACAAACCCCATTTCAGCGGTGCACGAAGACGGCTCCCTGGAGCTCATTCAGGGGATTCGCACGGGAGAGCAGGTTCAGTTCAGCCTTTGCGACATTTCCCTGCAGGAAAAAGGGGCCAAACAGCTCAGCCGGACGCTTCGCAGACATGAACCCGAGGCGGTGTTCATTTATACCTGTGTCTACAGAATGGAAATATTCGGAGAAGATATCGTTGTGGACATGGAAGCATTCAAATGCTGCAAAAAGGCCGCAGGATTTTTTACATTTGGCGAATATTTCACGGAACCGGGCTCTCCTCCCCTGTATTTCCAACAGACCATGACTGTCCTGGCCCTTTCCGAAAGCCGCGTCAGCAAGGCGGATGCCCCGTTCACGCAACCCGCAGCTGATTCACCGGAAAATGACGCACGTCGACTGCAAATTCTCCGGGCTTTGAGCCACCTGGTCACCAGCACCTCGCAGGAACTCGAGTCCATGAATCAGAGGCTCACCGAACAGGCCAACAAGGACGGGCTCACAAAACTCTCCAACCGGCGGACCTTTGATGAAACCCTGCGCATCCGGATCAAGGATCACAGGCGTTCGGTTGCCTCCATGTCCCTCATTCTTCTGGATGTGGACTACTTCAAGCGGTTCAACGACCACTACGGCCATGTGGCGGGCGACGACTGCCTGCGCGGCATTGCCCAGGTGCTGCGGAAAAAGACCAGGCGTATGACCGACATGCCCTTTCGCTACGGAGGGGAAGAATTCGCCTGCATCCTGTCCTTTACAGACCATGAAGGAGCCATGGAGGTGGCGAAATCGATCCGTGCCGGGGTGGAACGGCTCAAAATTCCCCACGAGGAATCCAAAGTGAGCGAATACGTAACCGCCAGCCTCGGAGTGCTCACCGTGTGCCCCCATGAGGAGCTCTCCCCGGTCAACCTGATCAGCGCCTGCGACAATCTGCTTTACGAGGCCAAAAGCCTGGGCAGAAATCAAATAGTCGGAAAGAAATACTGCACTGGGGATGAGTAGGCCCCCGCACGGCCGTTCTGTTTACAACGCCGCCCGTATGACCTAAGTCAACAGCATCAAAGACAGGTCACGAGCACGATGATTCCCCTATGAAACAGACGCAACAAAACTCCATCTTCACCCTCGAATACTGGGACACCTCCGTACTCGGCGGCCTGGTGTTGTTTTTTCTCCTGCTGCTGGTCTATCTCCAGACGCTCACCAACAACATGGTGGACTTCGATCTGTGGGGGCGCATGGCCGCGGGCAGGCTTTTCGTGGAAAACCGAGCGGTTCCGGTCAGGGATATTTTTTCCTACCTTCCCACAAGAGAACACTGGATACAGCACGGATGGCTGACCAACGTACTGCTCTTTCAGCTCAACAGCGCCTTCGCGGGAGGCGCCGGGTTGCAGCTGCTGCGTTGGGGGCTGATCCTCGGCACGGTGGTCTTTTCCTACGCCACTGCCAAAGGCCGGGGTGGATCGCGTACGGGCATTATCCTCTGTCTGCTGCTGGTCCGCGATGTCTACAGCTTTGGCTCCCCGGTGATCAGGGCCCAGTCCTTCACCTATTTCTTTTTTCCTGTTTTCATCTGGTGGCTGGAGCGTACGCGCTCCAACGGCCGCTGGTCTCTTTTATGGCTGCTCGCTCCCCTGCTCTGGCTGTGGGCCAACCTGCATCCGGGCTATCTCTCGGGCATCGGAATCATGGTGCTGTACGCGGCGGGACAATGGCGGACCCCGAAAAAGGCTGGGTTCATCCTCGCGGTGGCCGCAACGGGCCTGGCACTCTCCCTAATCAATCCGTACGGCCTGGACTACCTGCGCGAAACCATAGGCGTCAGTTCGACCCCCTCCGCGGAGGTGACCGAGTGGCTTCCTGTCTGGGTAACCCTGTTCGGGGGCGAACGTCAGAACATAAGCCTGGTTTTCGTGCTGCTGCTGGCCATTACCGTGGTCCTGGCGCTCTGGCGCAGACGCCTGGACCTTGCCGCCGGGCTGGTGCTCGGCGTCACCGCAGTGCTGGCACTGCAGCACAACAGGCATATCGTATTTTTCGCCCTGGCCTTTGTTTTGTATGTGCCCGCAATGCTGCGCGAATCCCTGCAAAGTCTCGCCGGCGCTCCCCACGCGCTCCGCACCTGGCCCAAGCACGCCGCCTTGCTGATTTTTTCCGGATACTTTGTCTGGTGCCTGGCCCCGGTTCCCGCATTCCTGTCCGCGCATCTCCTGCCGAACCCGCGCGTTCTGCTGCAAGCGGCTCCGCTCATGAAGCGGCAGGTCCCTCGCGGCAGCGCGTATTACCCGGTGGAGGCCCTCTTTCATCTGCGCAAACACAATCTCAAGGGCAACCTTGCCACCCATCTGGCCTGGGGCGGGCTGATGATCTGGGGCGCCTATCCCAACTGCAAGGTGGCTTTCGACGGGCGCAACGAGTCAGTCTATACGCTGGAAGCGCGCAAGCTGTTCTACCAATTCATTACCAACGGGAAAAACTGGCGGGAATTCCTGCGGCGCTATCCCACGCAACTGCTCATCCTCAAGCCCTGGGAAAAAATCGCTAAAACCATGAGCCGCGAACCCGGCTGGACCGCGCTGTATCAGGATGCGGGCAGCGTATTGCTGGCCAGGAATTTTCCCGGCGGCCTGCGCCACTGAGCCGCGCACCTGCTCCACTGGTTCCACTCACCAGGCCCTGTTCAGTGCCCTTGCAACCAGACAAAGAACACCTTGTGCGGAATTCCTGGCTAAACCTTGTGTACGGCGCTATACTGGTATGAAACAGGATTCCTTGCGTATCGTACGCAAGGGGCGGGTCAACAAATTTCATCCCTGACCATTTTCAGGAGGAAGGCATGCATCGCCTCGCACTGATGATCATCGTGTTGCTTCTGCTCTCTGTGGGGGGCGTTCAGGCAAAGGAACAATGCGGTCCGCTCAATCCCTGCAAGCCCGGGGAGCGCGCAAACCGCAACCGGATCACCCCGGTCTGCCCCGGCGGCAAAACCTGGAGCGGAAGCCGATGCGTTTCCAATTGCCCCCTGGGAACCCAATGGCAGGGAGGCAGATGCGCACCGCTTACCCCAAAGACGCGCAACCTGGAAAAGTAAGGCTCCTTCCGTCGTGATCAGTCATTGAATTTCAGATAGACCCGGCATTCGCTTATGGTGCCGTCGGCTGCGAAGGTATAGGCGTCCGCACACCAGAAAACAATGACGTCCCCCTTGTCATGGGCTTTGCCCATAAAGGTGCCGGGCCCGATAAACTCCATGGTGATGGGAACCTGCAAATAGGCACGCCCCTGTCCGAAAACCACATGCTGCGGCTTGCCCAGGGTTTCTTTAATGGACCTGTGCGCTTCGTTCCAATATTCCATCATGGATTCGCGGCCCTGAAGGCGTTGCTCGGAGGCGTTCCAGACGCAATCATCGCTGAGGTATTCAAATACCGCGTCCCAGTCGCGATTGTTGAAAGCGTTGAAAAAATCCTCGAAATTTTCCACACTTGTAATGGATTTTTTGCCCATTTCAGACCTCGCGGATAAGAGGTTGCAGCAACCAGTCCAGATCGTCCGCACCATCGACGTGCCACAGCCTGTGAACCGTGGCTTCGGCCTGCTCCTGAGTGACCAGTTCGCGCAGATACGCCACAGCCTTGGCCGCAATTTCCTCGTCTTCCAGGGGCGCGCGCGGGTCCCCTTTCGGCACTTCCAGTCGCGTTTCAAAACCCGAACCGTCGGCCACGGTGATACGCAGGCGGCAAGGCGTTGATTCGGGATAGGCAGCGGTCATGCCCGCGTCTTCATGCAGTTCGAGCTTTGCCATGAGAGCTTGCAGATCGGCCCGTTGCGCCACAACGTCGCTGAAGCTCGCGTACTCTATGGTGCCCAGCAGCAAAGCCGCTGCCACGCAATAGGCCAGGGAATGCGTCCGGCCGGCCCGGGATACGGGGCGCATGGCTTCGGCCGTGCCGGCTTGAACCAGGGCCATTTGATAGGTCCATAGCTGCACCCTCTGCACCTGCGCAGTTTCCAATGCAGCAAGGCGCGCGTGCAATTCCAGGGCTGCGTCAATGGCTGTCTGGCAAAAGACCAGGGCTTGCCAGCGCTTGAATACGATACGCCCCAGATCGGGTCGGGCAGCCATAAAACTGTCCGAATGCGGCAAAAAGCGGTTTATGCCCGCCTGGCCGCAATAGATGTCCACAGGCCCCTCAAAACCGGCGTCGGCCATGATCGCGGCACTGAGTCCGTGCATGGCGCAGGAAGCGTAGGTGCAGTGTTTCCAATCCGTAACCTGCCCTTCGCCGGCCTGGTTCGTGTTCAAGCCCATTGCCCCGGCGATGCGCTGCACCTGAATCAGCTGTTTCGTATCCAGCCCGAGCACATGGCCGCAGATCAGCGCGGTATACAACCCCGCGGCAGCGTCGTGATCAAAGCCCCCTTCCTCGGGATCGTAATAGTCGGAAAAGGCGCACGAAAACACGTACGCCAGGTGCATGGCCTCCAGAAAGTCCTTGCCGTTCAAATTCTTCCGGCCCGCGAGGGTGAGCAACAGCGAAACATTGTCTGAGGGATGGTTGCCGCCCATGTGATTGGGGGCAAGGTAGGTGTTGACCAGATCGCTGCGCCGGCCAAGGATGGAATTCAGGAATACGGCATGAACCGGTGAAACGCGCTGGCCCGTACCCCAGACAAACACCCCCTGAGGATCGGGCGTACTGGCGGCGTAGCGCTTGAACCGCTGGAGCATGGGAAGATCCTGCAAAGAGGCGCATATCCCGGCGTAGGAATCAATCAGGTTGCGGAGCAGGATCCTGCGCGTTGCCGAAGACAAACCCTGCTCACGTACCTGCTGGAAATACTCCGCTATCTGGACTTCCATCATGGTCTTGCCGCATTTGTGTTTTCATGGACCTGGCTTTGGGAAAAACAGAAACTACCCTTGATTGATACTCCAGTTTCCAATAATCGCGCAAGCAGCCATTGGGAAACTGCTGATGTAGTTTTTGTTTTTTGGGCTGGCAATGCGGAGTGAACTTGCCGATGACCCATTCCAGTTGTCTGAAGAATGAGGGAAAAATCTGTCCGGATCCATACAAATTCTACACCTTACTGTTAATCCAACATGATTCGAGGTCCTAATTGCTTCGCCTTTAGATATTCGTGCAAAAAATCGATCATTATTTCCTGATCTCGACGATAACTCCTGAAAAAAGATCTTAAAAAGCAGACCAAGGTTTTCCCACTGTATTTTTACTATAGTCCTTCCCTTGTTTTGGACAAATGTCCCTTTTGCCCTTAATGAATCACCTGGATCCCATTTATTTCTTAATTCAAAATCATTTTCATGTATTTTTCCACAAATTGTCTTTGTCTGATACACCAATGTCCCTCATGACTTCCTTGAACGTAGCTACCCAATGTCGGTCGGAGGGGGGCTCTTTCAGTCTTTTTTCCTGATAATCAAGGGCTTTCTGTTGCTTTTCTGTTAACGGCCCTTTAATGGGCTTCCAGTCCAATACCCGGCTGTCCGGGAATATCTCCCCAAGCATGTCCTTGATTCCTTTTCTATCCGACGTAATGAGGTACAAATCACAGGGGGAACATGAAGAACAAGCACACTTGCGTACGCCCCCTCTGTATGCCATTTGGAGAACGTGGTGGGCATGTTTTCCTGACCTGATCCGTACGGAACTCTCTTGGGGATAGGGACCGTTTTCAGTGACAGCAGCAAGCACGGTTGTCCCGCATACGGTCACTTCTTCGTGACGGACAGGGCGCAAAGCGGTTTGACGCAAGGCAGTTTGTCAATTCTATTGTCATCAATAACAATAAGCTAGCTAAGGAAAGCAAGAAACGCGTTCTTGACCCACTCTTATCCTTTGCAATAAAAAAACAACCACGCCCGCATATATCACTGCAGGAGTGGCTGTTTTTTATTGTAGAGAAACTAATAGAATGCTTTACTTTCAAAAAGTGCAGATAAAGCTACAGTATTTTTTTGCAATACTTACGCCATACAGAAAAGATCTTTATTGTCTATGAAACATGTACGCAATATTATCTATGCCAACTTTACCACGGTCTAGCTCTTTGGAGAGCATAATGAATCTATCGGATTCCATAGTAATTTTGTAATAATCGCTCTCATCGGTAACGGATGTAATTTTATACTGGCTATCTCCTGAATCTGAATTAAATGACACTATATCTTGGTTTATCTGAAAAGTAATGTCTTTTGTCTGCAATTTGTATGTGATTCCGTCCCAATCGCTGGCAAACGCGGGGCAAGACAGAGTGAGAACGAAAATGATCACCGCGAGATACTTTTTCAACATGATAAACTCCAATTAAATATTTACTATTAACAAACAATAAAACACCTTATGACATCTGAAAATAGTATGATACTATGGTACGCCTATTTTGTCTGTCCGCCAAAATACGTACAAAATCCACATTACCGAGCGAAAAAACTCCAGGATTTTCTCTCTGCGGGTGTTCGTGTTTAAGACCTTCAAAAAAACCCCAGAGAATTAGGCAGAGTAGAATGTTACCCCGTGAAAGCGCTTGTTGTGCTTCTGATAAAGAACCTTGCAATTCTTCGTTCAATTGCTCCATTCCCCTGTCAGACAATCCCTGACGCCTGTTTCAGTTGTCTCCATTTGCCCAGTATGGGGTCTCATATTCAATCCCTGCGTTATCAAGTGCTTTGGCTACATGTCTAAAGACTTCCTCACTATGACCTTGCTTTCTTATTCACTCGTCTTCTTCCTGAGTTTCTTGCAGCCAAAGCAGTGTCAGACGCTCAATTTCAACAGATGATAGCTCAGTGACTTGAACCGCTTCTTTGGATAGGCTGGCTAACGCCCTGCGTTTGTTCTCGAACTCTTGGTCTATCTTGACAGACTCAACCCTGATCCTTTGCAGAGCTTCTTTGTAATCACTGTTTTGAGGCTGTAGCAGATTTCTTTCCGGGGCTGGTAATCGTCCAGAAGATCGGTAGGGATTCGTGCCCTGAAATAGTAGTTCTTGCTGCCGGAACGCTGATGCAAGCGGGTGTGTTTGGGCATGTCTTTCATGGATCCTGTGTAACACCTTTGTGTAACACTTGTGAAGCAGGAAGCCTTGAAAATGAAAAAACCCACAGATAAATCAGTGGGTTAAGTGCTTGCTGGCGGAGAGAGAGGGATTCTCATAACACGAACAATACCCTCTGAAATCATTGAATATTTTGTCTGCTTCCGATGCCTTGGTGTAGCAGTCTGGTGGGCAGTTGGTCAAGGGGGATTGAGCTTTCCCATGGGCTTGAGGACGCAGGCCGAAGATGGTTACTTCTTTCGTGATTGCCAATAATTTTTTGTTCGCCCTGATACAAAAATATTCTTCCGATCCTTTGGTATGAAACTTTTCCGATTTGGCTACATAAGGATAATAGGTCGCGCCATCTGTCTCTACGTTCACGGGAAGGCGGCCGTTTGCGTACTGGAAGCAGTACTTCAGCGCGTCGCTGCAGAATGGTCAATCACCAAGGCAATATAAATCAATATCTATATCAACATTGAGGTCTGCTAATATTTTCATTGTGTCAACTTTTACATCCATTATTGGAACTTCATTTTCACAGACATATATTATGTGTGATATTGTCGCCTCAAAATTCTTCTCTTCCAATAATGACTTTATTAAAGAATATTTTTTTTCTAATTTTGCTAATAATTCTTTTGCATAGTCATCACAACTTCCTTGCCCTTCATGAAAAACTGAAAGTCTCCATGCATCAGTTTTCATTGTTACTAAAGTTGATGCATATTTATCTCCTTTTCTCCATATCCTATCAGGAGTAATATTAATGATCGATGTAAGTTCATCAGGATCAAATGTTCCATAGATAGTAAAATGTGATTTAATTTCAGTTGTCATAATATTATCGATATTTAGTTATAAGTTATTAATATTTAGGCCTGTTGGATCTCCAGGTCCGGCACCATTTTTAGGTTTTACAACTATATCACCATTAGGTTTTTTAAATAAATCCACTTGTCCTGTGCTCTTTCCTTCTTTCATTATTTCAGGATCATAACCATACTCTTTCAATTTTTTTATTTCACCCTTTGATAATTTTTTATCTTGCTTTGGGTTATCTTTTTTCTTTTTGTTTGGATCTGGAGGACCAGGGCATGCAGTTGGTGCGTTCGCTGCAAGCGAAACATTTTCTTCAGGCTTTTCCTTTTCAGGAAAATTGTCCGCCATCCAGGCAACAAAGTACAACCCGCCAGCAAGGATATCCATCGGGCCTGGTGCGGGGCTATCGCTCAGGGCCAGACCGATAACAATTGGTTGTGCAATTTCTACGTAATACAATCCATTGGGGTCAACCAGATTGACAGGATCTGAGAATACGTACGCATACAGATTCGCATCCCCGCCGTCGAAGCCGATGGGATCTTTGGAGGTCCATCTTCCTGTTTCCGGATCATAATCGCGATAGCCGAATCTGATCAAGCCCGTATCTGCATCATAGAGCCCGCCAGCGAAGCCGAGCATGCTGAAGCTGGTCTTGGTGTCTTTGATTACATTGCCGAAGCTGTCGTACGTGACGCGTTTGAGGACATCGCCGTCGATGTTGGTGAGGGCGAGGAGGCTGCCGAGGTGGTCGTAGTGGAGGTAGTACGTCACGCCGTCGGTTTCCACGCTCACGGGCATGCGTCCGCCCGCGTACTGGAAGCGGTAGAGCAGCGTATCGTTGCCGTCGTACACGGCCAGCAGGCGGGTCATGCCCTGCCAGAGGTACTTTTCCTCAACCGTGCCGTCGATGCTCTTGGCCACGCGGCGGCCCAGCGGGTCTATGGTGTATTCGATGAGCCGTCCGTCCGGCAGGGAAACGGAGCGGAGGGCCCCGCGCGTATCGTAGGTGTATGTGGTGACGCCGCCGGCCGTGGTCTTGGTCTGCAAATAGCCGTCCGCGTCATAGGCGTAAGTTGTGTCCCCGGCGGTGAGGATGCGGTCCTCGGCGTCGTAGGAAAAGGTCCGGTCCGTGATGCCGCGCAGGGAGTTAAACTCCCACGTACGCCAGCCGTTGCCGCCGTACATGTACTGTTCCACCACGCCGCCATTGGCGCTGACTTCCAGCAGGCGGCCCAGGTCGTCGTAGGTGTAGGTGTAGACCGTGGATTCGCTGCCGAAGGTTTCGATCTTGCTGGTAATCTGTCCGCCCTTGTTGCGCTCCAGGCTCAGGGCAAAGACGTCCGTACCGTTGACCTGACTGATCTGGGTTTCCAGTTCGCCAAAGCCGTTGAGTCCGAAAGAGGCGCTGAATGTGCCGCCGGAGGCCGTGTCGCTCACCGCCTCCACGCTGCCGTTGTCGGCATTGCGGGTGATGGCGAATGCTCCCGCGCTGGTGAGCAGATCGTCCGCGTCGCGCTGATACGCTGTTTCCGCGCCCGCGTACGTCATGGCGGACAGCTGCAGATTGTCGTCATACGTATAGCCCACTGTGGCGGCCAGAGCGCCGCTGAGCGTGCGGGAAGTGAGCAGCGGGCCGTCCCATTCGTAGGCCACGGACTGGCTGCCGAAGGTGATCTGCGCCACCTTGTCCGGGCAGCTGTAGGTGTAGTCGATGTCGCCCTCGGGCGTGCTGATGCGTTCGAGCTGGCCGTCGGTGTAAACGTAGCTGATGGCCTTGCCCGCGGGCGTGGTCAGCGCTGTGAGGCGGCGGTCCTTGTCGTAGGTGTAGCCGTAGAGATTTTCCAGGGGCGTCTGATAGCTGACCGGCTTGTCCACGCCGTTGTAGGCATAGCTGTGGTTCTTCTGGGTCATGGGCGTGGTCAGCAGGGTCATGTTGCCGTTGGCGTCGTATGCAAAGCGTACGGAGGTGCTGTCCGGCCGGGTGATGGCCGTGAGCTGGTCCACGGAGTCGTAGGCAAAGGTGGTGGTGCGGTCCAGGGCGTCCGTGACGGAAGCCAGATTGCCCTTGTCGTCGTAGGTGTAGGACACGGTCCGCGCTTCGTCATCTTCGCCCACGGTAACGCCCGCAATACGGCCTTGGTCGTCATAGGCGTAGCTGGTCCCGTAAAAGCCCGTGACTGCGGAGGTCTTGGTCAGGAGCGTATCGGGATCGAAGGTCCGGGTAAGCACGCGGCCGAAGGGCGTGGTGGCCGTGATTTGCGAGGTCAGGTAGTCGGTGAGCGTGGTTGTGGTGCGCTCGTTGCTGGTGGTGGTCCAGGTCACGGATTCGGGCAGGTCGTCGCTGTCCGTGTCTTCGTATTCCACCTGGCGGGTGGTGACCACCTGCTTGCCCGAGGGCAGCGTCTGCGTACTGCTGGTAACGTACTTTTCCTGCGTCAAAGGATCGAGCCCGTAGGTGGTGGAGCTGTCCACGCCGCAGGGCAGGGACACTTCGACATTCATGCCCGAGGTATCCATCTCGTAGGTTTTGACGGCCCCGGACGGACTGGTGATGGTGGAGCTGAAGGCATTGCCCTCGCCGTAGGTGTCCGTATAGGTGATGGTGTCGCCTTCGGCGCTGACGATCCGGCGGGTGCAGATGTTATCGTCCCTCTCTTCGGTCAGCGTGACCTCTCCGCCTTCGGGATCCTTCATGGCCGTGAGGCGGCCGTATTCGTCGTACTCGTGGGTGAAGACATTGCCGTTGGGATCGGTCTCGGCAGTCATCAGTCCGTCGTCCGTATATTCGAAGGAGTAGCCGGTGTTGTCCTCAAAGGTAACGGACTGCAGCAACCCGTCCGTATCGATGTTCAACTCCGTACGCTGGCCGTGGGGCGCGACAATGGCCGTGGGCGTGCCGTCGCTGTTCCGTTCGATGGTCACGGTGTTTCCGAAGCGGTCCGTTGCGGAAGCAAGATTGCCGTCGTCGTCATAGGCAAAGGAGGTGAGCACCTTGCCGGTTTCAGCATCGGCCGTATACTTGTGCTTGCCGTCCTGGGCCATGACGTACTTGAGATCGTTGTCGTAAAAGGTGATTTCACCCGCACCTATGAGGCTTGCAACGTCGGCAGGGGCATCGATTTTGAAGATTTTGTTTAGCAAATAACCATTGATATAGACTTCTGAGGTGACTGGAGAAGCTGCGAGTCCGTAAGTATTACTCAAACCTGAATATGAAGTGGCCAAAATGCCGGATGCAGTTGGAGTAGTTTGACATTCACCGTTCAAGCAACCGGCCATGTGGTAACAGTAGCCATCCGCAGTGATGCACCAAATTTTATGTTTGTTATTGACTTTGTAGTCTAATAAATAAAAATTACCATTGGAATCTTTTGTATATACACTTATATAACCCAAGTTGGTTTCAAGTGCCGATCCAGGCTCTCCTGTATAACTAACATTGTTATTTCCCGCATAAGTTTCATAGGTGCCGTCCTGGTGAATTTTCAAGAGACCGGCTCCACCTTTGGTGATCAGAGAACCATCATCTAGTGCGAAGATACTACCTCGTCCGACGGAGATAACCTTCTTGGGGCTATATTGCTTTGAGTTGCCGTCCTGATCTTTTCCTGTGAAGGAGGCGTTTACACCATAGAGGCATTCAATAATTCCGTCAGTTGAGATTTTATTTATAGATAAGGAACTGTTTGCTGGTGGGTTCATCTCGAGTTCATAGATATTCCCATCTTTGTCGACAGTTAGCGATATGATGTGGTGCAAGTAGGCTTTTGTGGCTTCTTCTCCATAGCCCCCTTGTCCGCAGGTTCCATTTCCTGCAACATGATGCAATATTCCATCTGTATCAATTTTGAAGATTCGGTATGCACTTGAAAAATACATATTTCCATTTTCATCGAAAGTAAGACATCCTGCACTCAGACTCTTAACTTCTGATATGTGACTTCCAACAGCATCCAATAGAGAAAGACTTCCATTTCCACTATAGTAATCCAGCGTTCCGTCAGCCATTAGTTTTAAAATACAGCTTGAAGAGCTGAAATATAAATTGCCATCAGGTCCCACAGCCATTGATCCAGGCCTTGGGGTTTGACGTTCAAGGGCTTCTCCTGGGCCTTCAAATCCAGCATTTACGCCCGTGCCAGCCACATGCTTAACCAGCAGCGCATTATGGGAGATTATGGAACCGTCACCCTTGAACAGCATATTGGGCCTGGCCGGATCCATGCGATGATGGTTGGCAAGCGTCCATCCCTGGCCGCTGACAGCGCGCTGGAGTTTGCGATCTCCCAAGGTGCGCTGGAGGGTCTGCCAATAGGTAAATTCTTCGCGTGAAGTCGAAGCTGTGCCGGAAAGTCCGGGCTGTCCAAACGCATTGGTGAAGTCTTCAGGGACGGCGTAAACACCGGGATAGACATAGCCTATTTTGATTGTCGCAGTGGCGAAGTCCACCTGATTTCCAAGATAATCCTTACCATCCCAGGTGAATTCGATGGTCAAACCGGATTCCGGATCGTAGGTTTGCGAGTACGAGCGTCCGGCTATGGTGATGCGCAGTTCGATCCGCTTCAATGATTCCGGCAGTTCATCTTCACCGCTCAGTTGCACTTCAAGGTGATTGAGATGGCCATTGGCCCGATCGCTAGCGTAATGCAATGTCAAGTCTGTGCCTGCAACAGGGATGTCTTCATGAAACAACTGCCCACGCGGGGTAGCATAAGAATTGAAACAATACGGACATTGTGTTTCATCCGGCGTTGATTCTGGCGCAACGGTGACATTCCCCTCGGGAATTGTTGCTCCGGCTATAGGGTAAATGGCATAGTTACAATCATAAATGGAGAAATGCTGCACGCTGAAACGCCAGTACGTGGCACCGACCTGGGAGAGTGCGTCATCGGACAGACCCGCCAGTTCGTCGCTGGTGTCACCGTCGCCGTCGATGTCGTCTGCAGCGCCGTCGCCGTCGCTGTCCACGCCGTCCACGTAGCCGTCGGAATCCGTATCCACAAGCGCGACCACCTGTCCGTCATCCGAGGCCACCCATTGGGCCTTATCGGTGTCATAATAGCCCACGGGTACGAGGATGCCCACGTCGAATTCCAGAAAGTTGTCGACCCAGGCCGTGACAGGCTTGGAGAACTGCACATGCTCCACCCCTGGGATCTGGAAGTCAACGCAGTAGGTGAAGGCCGAAGCTTCGGGCAGGTCCGCAGGCATGTTTTCGGGCAGCAAGGAAACGTCCGTGGCCACCACGTCGAATTCGGTCAGCTCCTGCAGTTCGTTGCCGTCCGCATCCACTTCCCATACCTGGGTGTCACCCTCGAATACGAGCCGTGCTGAGCGGGTGCCGCGATCGTCCGTAACAGGGGTGGAGGCGTGGGCGATGATGGTCCCCGCGTCGCCGTCCAGCACCACATGGGTGGTAAGGCTGTCCAAGGGGACAAGATACGGGGTTTCGGCCACGGCAATATCGTTCCAGGGCACAGCGACAACGCGGTCAGCCTCGATATAACCGCTCATCTGATAATGCACCTTGAGCGAACTGCCGCCTTCCACGGCTATGGAAAACTGTCCGTCAGCATCGGAGTAGACACTGCCGTATCCTTCATGGCCGTGAATGGTGATGAGCACGTTGCTGAGGGGCGAGCCTGTTTCGTCGGCAACCGCACCGGTGATCACGGCGAACCGTTTTGCTTCAAAGTCCTCGGTGGCATCCGTGGCAATGAGATCTTCGTATTGTTCGCCAAATGAGCCTTCGGGCTGTTCCGCGACATTGGCGCGTACATCCACGGTTATGGTCTGCTGTTCGGAGCCTCCGGATCCGGAAGCCGTGAGCGTATACACCGTATCCTGCAAAGGGGTGACCGTGTACGAACCCGAGGCGTCCACTGCGCCCGGTCCCGGCTCGATGGTCACCGTATCCGCGTACTCCACGCTCCAGCTCAGGGTTGCGGACTCTCCCGCAGTCACTTGTTCGGGCGAGGCGCTGAATAGAATGGTGGGCGCCGGATAGGTCACTTCCAGAGTGACACGCGCCGGGGTTTCATGTCCGCCGTTCTTGGCCGTGAGCGTATAGGTGGTGGTTTCCTCAGGCTGTACGACCTTCGAACCGCTGAGATCCACCGCTTCGGAATCCGTACCTTCGCCATTGTCAAGAAAGGCTTCCAGGGCGTTGTCCGTACTCCAGGTCAGGGTTGCGCTGTTGCCCGTAACTATGGAGGCAGGATCCGCCGTCAGGGAAGCTGTGGGTTCCGGACAGGAGATAACAACCGTGGTGCTGTCCGTGGCCGTACCGCCCGGACCTGCGGCCGTGATGGTATAAATGGTGGTTTCGCTGGGAGACACGGACACGGAGCCGCTGGCTTCGAGGTCTGGCAAGTCGGGAGAAATGGAAATGGTCTCCGCGTTTTCTGTTTCCCACATCAGGGTTACGGAGTTGCCACAGAGCAAAGGATTATCGTTGGTTTCCGGGTAGGCCTGAATGGCGGCCACTGGTGCGGGTTCATTGACCGTGAGCGTGACCGAGCTGGTGGCGGTGCCTGACGGACCTGTGGTGGTGAGCGTGTAAGTGGTTGTTTCCGTGGGGGAAACGCTTTGTAAACCGCTTGTGTCCACGCTGCCTATATCCGGCGTGATGCTGGCGCTTTCCGCCCACTCCGAACTCCAGGTCAAAGTGGCGGATTCGCCCACGATGATTTCCGCAGGATCAACGGACAATACGGCGGTTGGGGCCGCGCATGTGACGGCTACCGTGGCGCTGGCCGTGGTGCTGCCGCCCGCTCCTGTGGCCGTGAGCGTATAGGTGGTGTCCGTGATGGGCGAGACGGTCAGCGAGCCCGAGGTGTCCACTTCGCCGATGCTGTTGTCGATGCTGACTGATTCGGCGTTTTCCGTACTCCAGGTAAGGGTTGCGGATTCCAGACAGGTGATGCTTTCGGGGGATACGCTAAAGCTGGCAGTGGGAGCCGGATCGCTTTGCGAACTGATGGTAATGCGTACGGATGCTCCCCTATGGCCGAAAAGCATGAGCATGATGGTATTGCTGCGTTTGAGGCTGCAGGATGTGGTCAGGGTGGTTTCATTGCCCCGCAGAAACTCGCGTGAGGCCAGACTGCGGCCGTTGAGCAGGAGCCAGCCTGTCAAAGACGCGCCCGAGCTTTTTTCAATGGTGCAGGTAAAGTCGCTGTTCTGCTGCAAGCCGCCGGGCAGCTTGAAGGAATCCAGCCCTGTGGCCACTCCCGGCCAGCTCAGCGTAAAGGTTCTGTTGTAAAGCGGATCCGGGACTGGCTGCGGTTCCGGCCTGGGATGCTTGCCGTGCTTGTCGTGGTCCGGCTGGTGATGCTTATCCTTCGAAGATGTATGTGTTTGCTGTCCATGCTGCGGCGCTGTTGGCCCCTGGTGCGCCGCTGTGGGCGACTGCTTGGTCTGGTGTGTCGTGTTGGCCGACTGCTTTGTCTGTTGCGATGAAGCGGAGGAATACGAATTGTTCTGCTGGTGCCCGTTGTTGCCCTGGGCTGCGACAGTTGCAGAGGAAATCAGGAGAACGGCCAATAAAGAAACGACTAAGGTGAGCCAGCGTGTTGTCATGATCAAATCCGTCCGGTTTTTGATGAGCCAGTTACGGTGACAGCAGCGGGAAATTGATGCGGTATCCCCTTTAATAATCAGCTTATAATAACGTAAAATACACATATTAAGTAATAGTGAATTATACATGTAAGGGCTTGCTTAAGTAAAAAGCAAAAAAAGAGCAATAGAAAATATTCAAAATCACGATTTCATAATTTTTGTGACTATTTCAGGTGGGCTGTTTGCTGGCTTGGAGGAATGGATATGATTGATCAAAAACCGATCATGATGTTCCGGCTAATAGCCTGGTATAATGCGTGAATAAGAAATAGCCGAGCCTGCAGGTAGCTGTTTCTTTGAGGGGATCGTCAGGAAGGTGGGATTCCAATAAAAAAATCGGGTCATTTTTTGTATAAGAAGGTAAATCCCTATACAAACTTTGACCCGATCTTTGCCGTTTTATTTCAATCAGCCATGATGGAAGTAAATCCAAAAGAAGCAGCCGCTTTAACAAAAGCATTGGGATGTGCTGCATGTCCTGGCTTGTTTTTCAATCCTTCCGCCAAGCCCATAGTTTCGACTTGAGACAAAAAAACAGGATGACGACGGATCCGCTTCTTGAAGTTGGCAGAATCAGCCATTCCAATTGCTGCCATCACTTCCTTGAAGTTGGCGACGCAATGCTCTGATTCCGGTGTCTTATCCAGCCGTTGAGCAAGATAATCCAAGGCGGCTTGCTGCTTTTTCGACAATGGCTTTTGAATCGGCTTCCAGGGCACGACCAGACAGTCCGGGAAGATATCTCCGAGCATATCCTTGATGCCGTTCTTATCTGAGGTAACAAGATAGATATCGCACGGTGGGCAGGAATCTCCATCGCATTTGCGTACGATGCCACGGCAAGCGGCCTGCAAGACGTGATGGGCATGCTCTCCCAGTTTGATACGCTTCAGACTGTCGGCTGGATACGGACCGTCAGAAGCATGCAACCCACTGGCGCAACGTCCCAATCCTTCATATTGGGAAGGAGTGTAAAAATAAGGGCCGATGAGGATGATATTCTTGATGTGTTGATGCTTGTTTGTCGCAAGATGTTCGCCCCAATGAATGAAGCGTACTTCACTTTTATTATCCGCTCTTTCCCATTTGACAGCCTTGATGCTCCCGGATTCGTCTTTGATTGCATCCCCATTGAGCAGCGTTCCTACGCCTTTGGCCATATCCTCCTTGAACTGTTTGTGAACGACCACCAGCCAGAGTTCAGGCTTCTGTCCTGTGGCTGTTTTGGATGGATCCGCATTGCCTGCTGCATCTTTGATCGTCGCTGCCACGGCTTCATAATACGTCTGCGGCTCTCGTCTGATCTGTGTTTTGCCACTCCCCTTGTTCCATAAGTGGATTTTCAGGTTGCGGTATGACTTGGCCGCTTTTTTCATTCTGATCAATCCGCCTCTGTTCCCTTCCCACTCGGGATACGTACCTCTTACCCTGGCCGAAGCGTCTGTAACCAGAATACACCCGATATCTTCAGGAAGCGTATCTTCATAATCCAGCAAGGTTTGTTTGATACTGCCTTGCTCGTATCCATCATGTTTGACAGTGACTGTTTTACCGGAGAAAAACCAAAGCGCTTCCATGTTGAGCCTGAGCATCTCCGTCTTGGCGTCATCAACCACCATGGCGAGCACGTCCACAAGTTCCAGCCCTAATGAATGAACAAAGTCCGGGATCTTATAAGACTGCCCATCTTCAAGCTTCATCACATCCTGACGCATGGTTAGTATCAGGTCTTGCAATGCCTGTTGCCCGAGGTTGCCGAAGTTGCCAGCCAGGATGAGCAGGTCATTACAGGAAAGAATGACGGATTGTCCTGCAAGGATACTTTCATCCCAGCATTTTACGTCCCTTGGTCTGCCCTGATAAAAGAACTCGTCAGCTTGTTGAAAAGAGTTGCCATGCCGCTTGCACCTGCTTTGGATCATCTGCTGAGTGGTAAACAGGACTCTTGCCTGATCCGCATTATCCCTACCAAGGCCGAGAGCGTTCAGATCTTTGTTCCCATCGCTCGTGAATATGGCATAATCTGCATCGGACAAGTCCATGTCTCTGGCAACACATGCAATTTCATTCAGTGTGGAAAGGCAGATCAATACGCCGATGTCGTCATACTGGGGTAATGCCAGTAAGTTCTTTACCGCGTACGTGATTGTCTGTGTCTTGCCGATGCCTGGATCCAGACTTGATACGTATATGAGAGGCGGACAATTTCTGTCTGCCATGGCTTGAATGATTGAAGCTATGTCTTCCAAGGCTGTCCACATTTCCTCGCTTGGTCTGTGTTTGAACTGCCTGAATTGATTTTGCAGACTGATGATTGTTTTGTCTGATAGCTGCGATTGTTTGAAAGTCTTTGTCGTTTCATAACCTATGTTTATTGTTTGAGCATGGGCATTTTCATCATTCCGATTCATTCGCTAGGGGTTCCTTTGTGGTGGCAGTGGAGTTTATTGCAGGTGCAACGTGTACTTTTCTCCCGCCACCTGTTTAATGACACTGATAAATAAAATAAATCAGGCAGATATCAACCTATACAGCGTCTGCCTGCTGATCCCGTATTCAACCGCCAAGGCCTTCTTTTCCGCTCCTGCCTTCACCTTATCCCTGATTTCTTGCACCTGTTCCGCCGAAAGCTTGGCCTTTCTGCCACAGTGCTTGCCCTTGGCCTGGGCTTTGGCGATACCTTCCCTCTGTCTTTCCTTGATGATCTCTCGTTCGAACTGCGCCACTGCTCCAATCACTTGAAGCTGAAAGGTCTGAAAAGGATTGGCCTCGCCTGAAAACGTAAGATGCTCTTTATGGAACTGGGACCACGACCCCTTTCCCCAAAAGGAGCTTGAGCAAGCGGAGCAGGTCTTCAAGGTTACGCGCCAGTCGGTCTATAGAATGGACATGCAGCGTATCACCTTCCCTGAGGAACCGCAGGCATTCTTCAAGTACCGGACGCTTTGTCGTGGCCGCACTGGCCTTTTCCTCGAACATTCGTTCGAACTTGATATCTTCCAATTCAGCCAACTGCCTGTCTGTCTTCTGATCCACCGTACTGACTCTGACATAGCCCACGTTCGCCATAGCTCCAGTCTCCTTTTGGCTATTGTGTAACAAAAGGACTTAGAACTTTCGAGAAACTGTGTCAAGAAATTAGATCGTGATGTTTTATTACACGACAACATGCGGCTTTGCGGCGTACGCTGAAGTGACAAACAAGGTGTACCTTTTGAGACTGGATGTGACGGCTTGCAGGTAAGAGCTTTGAGACTGAAAAGACAAGCATCAAAGGAGCATGGTGTCTATGGTGCTGCTCTTAATCCTCCAGACATGTCTTGCCTGCTGGTCTTTGCTTTTTTTGTCTGCTCCCATTCATCGTTTTCCGATAAGTATCAAGCTGCTACCGTTATCTTCATGCTTGATAAGATGGGTAGGCAACCTTTGATTATGTATTTACCTCGGCACTTCGTTGTACGGTGAAAAGAGAAGTAGATAGGGGGGGATTTTTGTTCGTCTTATATATCGATAGACGTTTCAGATTTTTGTAGCAAAATATTCTGTCTAATAGATAGCGTTGATTTTCAATAGCCCATTGATATGGCTCATTGTGTGGGAAATGCTTGGAAATTTTTTGGAGCACTGTAATTTTGTGTATGGTGCTATTTCGCTGGATCTTGCTGCTTAATCAACTGGCATAAAGGAATGACATATTATTCGCCATCGTGATAGCAACGGGAGAGTATAAGGATGACACGCGAAGAGGAGTCTCTAGTATCGATGCTTGTTGTTATAACAGCTGGTTACGACTAAAACTTGGTAGTCTTCAACATTTGCGGATCCATGGGCCTCGGGAGCTCAGTAAAATATTGAAAATCAGTTTTTTCATTCAGTCGTTATCTTAAGGGGAACAGTCAAAGAACTTCAAAGGTTACGCCAAGAGATGCCTACGTATTAGCAAGCCGTAGTTTATTCCTGCATCTCTTGGCGTAAATCATGATGGGGTTAGTCCCAATCACTGGAACACAGTTATTCAATTCCTCCACGATCAATACAGTCAGCCAACTTCCTCAAATAATCAGATGATATACAATCATGCTTAATGTAAGCCCCATGCTTCCTGATGGAAGGCAATACCTCGCTGGTTACCCATTTTTTGAAACGTTGTGCCTCCGGCTTACGGGATTTCAGGATCAATGAATAAAGCCCGGATTCTGAAACGAAACGTGTATCCTTACGTAATCCACTGTTATTATAGCGACCATAGAGAGTATACGCAGTTGTGTGTTCGTCGGTGTCCAAAATGGACGGGATTTCCTTTTGATTCGTTCCCAGGATTGAACATACGTCATTGGCAATAAACCAAAGATTGTTATCATTGTCCTGTAGGACTCGAACTTCTCCGAATGCATTACTGTTGAATGCTGGGGGCATGAGAGATTTTGAGACCGTAATTTCTTTGTTCACTTCGTGTTCCCTTTTTAAACTAAGATTTCGTTATACGTCGATGTGACTATTTCCGAGGTCGACAATTGTTGTTGCTCATAATTCTCTGTCCACACCTCATCTGCTTTCACATGATCAACACCTGACTCCCTGAAAACGTTCTCCTTGCCCTTCTTCATGGTCAACATGCCACGCTGATACAGATCAACAAGCTTCTGCTTTCCGGCGTCCAGTACGTAGATTTTCGTGGTCCCATACTCCGGTTCGTACTTCTCAGCGAACAGCTTTTCACGGTATTGGGAGTAAACCCTATAGCCGTCTCCAATCCGATACAGAAAACCAAGCAAGCGCAGGTCAGCTTTGACGCGCATCGTGTTCACGCCGTTGAGTTTCCGGCAGAAGGAAGCCAGCGTTGGCATCCGGTCGGCAATCACTTTGTCATAGGTGACGGCTTTCGGCTTGAGGATTGCGTTCTGCTCTTTCTCCGCTGCAAGCTCTTCCTGCAAATCCGCCCAGGCTCGGGCAGCGGCAACCGGGTCCATGAAATTCGGAAGCTTGATAAGATCTTGGTTGTTGCGCAAGCCCTGGCGGAACCACAAGTCAAGGACGTGGAAGGCTTCAGCGCGGAACAGGTTCAAGCGCTTCTGAGTGTCGGCACTGGCCCGCCGGATTGTGAACAGCCAACCGGAAAGCATTTCGATGGGAAGCATGGTATAGGTGCGTCTTTGCGTCTCTCCAGGGAGCTGCGTAGAGATGGTCTCTACGGAGGTATTAAGTACCTCGTCCGATTGGATTTTTACACGCTGGCCGTTCCAATCAATTCCCAAAGCATCACAGAAATGCCGGGGCGAGAAGTAGCACTTGCCATCTTCGGTGACAGCAGCAAGGACAGTCGCGCCACATACTGTTACTTCTTCGTGGCGAACAGGGGAAAGGGTGGTGGTGGAAGTAGCGTTGCACATATTAATATTCTCCTTCTTCAAAGGTGTTGATGTTGGGTTTGATGGTGATGACTTCATCAGGGGAAAGAAGGCGCACTTTGGTGGTCTTGTCATGTACGTAGCAACTACCGTTAAGACCTACAGCGGCAACCGCCCCAACGCGGATTGCCATTACAATTTTACCACGCCATAAAGGTACATTGCTTTCAATGATAACTGCAAAGCTCCCCAGTGAAAGTTCACTAAGAGGCATAATCAAGAACTGTTTGCTTGAACTGCATGAAACTTCGTTCATGTTGATATCCTACATTTGTTATTTTGTGTTGGGCTTTATGGTGATGACTTCATGCGCGTTCAACAAGCGAACAGTGATTTCATCTTTTTTGAGGTAACAGCGTCCATCGAGGTCTATTGCTGCAATGCTTTCATGTGCTACTCCTACAACAATTCTACTGAGTTGCGGTTCAATCCAGCTTCCAACAATTACGGCGTATTGTCCTTTATTTAAGTCATCAATGCCCATTGTGATGGTACACTGCCTTTCACATGTGATTTCATTCATAGTGCCGTTGTTCCTTATGCACTTTCAATAGTGATCTGTTCACCAGCTTGCAGAGGGCATACAAGGTGCTTTGTGTCAGCACTATACCAACCGCCAGTATCAAGGCGTATCTCTGCAACATTTTCATGAGCTGTTCCAATGACGAAAACACCTTTGAACCTGTCATATAAAGGTTCACTAACAGCGACAATTACAGCAAGCTGACCGGGCTTCAGATCCTGCATAGGAATGTTTTTATCATCATAGTGTGTCATAGAGACTTTATTGATCATGTATCAATTCTCCGTTTTTAACGTTCGTTGATAATTACGATAACTGTACAGAACAGAATGCCTAACGAGAATCCAATCATTCCACCTTGTAAAAACACTTCGACCATTACAGCACCACAGCAGACGGCTTGTGTCCTGCATTGATCAACGCACGACGCACCAGGGCGGCACCTGTGCTTGTGAAGGTGTAATTCAGTCCCACACTCGGGATACAAAAGCCGTTTCGAATGGAGGCATCAGTGGGCAGGTAGCGGCCCTGGTCATAAAGGTAGTGGCGCTTGATCATGCCGATGCTTTCAGCAGCATCACGCAAGCAGCTATAGGGAACACCAAAGATGATCGCCAAGTGAGTCGGCTTGTATCTTGTCTGTGTGGTGGTCAGGCTGTCAGCCATTTCAACCTTCGGCTGGACAGCTTTGAGGGCAGCGTTCTTTTCTGCGATTTCGAAGTTTTTCCTATCGATTTCGTCAGCCGCTTCCCGCAACAAGGAAGGCGTCACACGTTCTTTCTGTATGTACGCGCCAGTCTTGCGGATCGCCGGGAGGACTTCGCTTGTTACCCATTTACGGAATGCTTGAGCTTCCGGTTTTCGAGATCTGATAATCAGACCATACAGACCAGATTCGTTGATTATAGTCGTGTTGGGGTTTCCCCGATTACCGTCATTTAAACGGACGGTATTCTTTTCATCATCAGCCAGGAACGAAACAGTCTCCCGATTGTTAATGATGGACAGGGCGTCACAGACATCTTTTGCGATGAACCAGATTTCACCATTGCGGGTATCTTCCAGGGTGCGGACGGTTCCAAAATCAGTGGAAGTGAATTGTGCTGGAGTGAGAGTGTTGTTTTCAGTAAACATCATGTCATCCTTTTTAGGTAGGTTATTGAGTTAAAAAAAAGAAAAGGCGAACTGCATTTCTGCAATCCGCCTTTCGGGGGTTTCTCCTGCTCCTTAGTGAGGGGTAATTAATAACAGCTTGAAATCAGTGACATTCAGCCCAATTTGCTCCAGCCTTATATTCACCGTCCAGCGGGCAGCGAAACTTGAAGAATTCACCAGCTTCACGAATGGCCTTCACTCCGATTTCACCAACCCATTCAGCAAGATGATCACGGGCTATCAACTGGTATTCATCATGTACGTGGGCCGCTTGCCAGACATCCACAGGATAAGGGGCAAGGGCCGGGTAGGTTGGAAGGATCAAGTCAGGATCTTCTCTGAGATGTTCCCAAAGAAGGACGGTTGCCTTCTTCATCACGATTGCTCCAGCGGATTGGAGCAAGGTATTCAAGGCGGAATGTTCGGATCTGACGTGGAGCTTGCGACCATCAAGGCCAATGAGGTAGCCGCGCCTTTTTGGGGAGTTGGTTGTTATAAGCAGAAAGGCTCGTCTTTCCCAGATATTTCTCCTTGCAATATCAAGCGCTGCTTACGGTCATGCTCATTCATCTGGCGTGCTGCGGACAGGGCAAGGAAGCCAAGCCGGGACATGCAGATCTTTTCAGACAGGAACTCACGTACGCCTACGGTGACGCGGGCTTTTCGGTAGATCGTATCTCCCTCCCATTCCTTTCGTGAGGAGATGAGCCGCATAATACGGGTAACCATTGAATGACGGAATTCGCGGTCACTGTTAAATCGTCTCGGGTCATCCTCCTGGAACAGGTACATTCCGATGATTATGGCCAGGATATCGGAAGACTGGACATCGTTGTTTCTGAGCAGAACAAGCCAGTTGTTGACACGCGGCCAGGGATTCAGAGACTTGTGATTCACTTCATGCCACCGGGCTTGCTGGAGTAGATCGTCAAGCATGCGGCAAGTTGCTCGTATTGCGGGATGGTCTTGGTTCTTTTCGATGAAAGATTGGGATTTGAGAAGGTAAGGACGGAGTTCGGATTTTGTGACGGTCTTGCCCAGAGGGTGGCCTGTCTCCCTGTTTCGGCTGTCATGATAGGGACAATACTGACCCCATCCTTTTCGAAAATGATAACATCCAGGAACTGAGCATTGTTGAGGATTGGCTTGCAACTGGTTCAATCTTTTCCGCGCATTATCGTTCATCGTGCTTCAATCCTCTTTCTCTTTTTCTTTCGCGCCTTCGCCAAACGTTCGGAGGATGCCTTTTTTCCTCCTCTGTCAATTCCCGTTTCTTTCGATAAGGATTTTTACCAAAGCGAAAAGGATATAGCGGGCAATCCGGGATGATGCATACTTTGACTTCATTGGAACTGCCGCCGGAACACTCCAGGCATTTGACTCTGATTGCTTTACCCGGTGATGTGATAATAGTTTCTGTTTGCGTGGACATGATACTTTTTACTCCTGTTTAAATTAGTGTTTCATTTCTTAAGCTGCTCAACATGAGCAATTATATTAAAAATGCATCAGCCAAATTTTTGCTACTATATTACAGTACGAGAATTGGAATAAAGCGAGTCATAAGTAAGATACCATAGGCATATGTTAAATATTGCTGATATAAAATGACATTTAAGATGGGATGTAGAAAGGAAGGCTGCTTGAGATTGGATAATGAAAAGCTGATTACTGTTTTAGTTCTTCCAATCGCTATCTTCAAAACTTGGCAGGTCATCAAGCATCTTTTCCATTGCTTCTCCCATCTCAAGCGGATTGCTCAAGCTGTCTGCAGTTATTCCGTTATCTCTGAGGAATTGTCTTGCTACATTGAGCATGGACGCATTAGGCGGTTCATCTGCCTTGAGCTGCTGAAGGAAGGCGTTACAAAGAGCTGACCACAGTTCCACTAATCTGCTCTTGTCAATATCGTTCATAATTTAATCCTTTGTTTTTTGAAGTTTGGGGCCTCTGTTCTCTACTACTGAGAACAGTTTTATTACTTCTGCACTCACATCGTCATTATCTTCTATCTTCTTCAAATTTTCTGAAAGAAGATTGATAGCACGTCTGAAAATTACTGGAATTGATACAGGTCGACCATGTAGTATGTCACAATACTTCTGTTTGATGTATTCAAGCTCTGCGTCAATTTCAGAGTTACTACCAAAAAACTAGTCTTTCTTTGTACCTGTTCATTTCAAACGTAACTTTGGAATTTTGGCTTTTAAAATCAAATCTACTTCATTTTTTTGTTTCATTGGCACTCCCCTATTTACATTGCATTGTTTATTATTAAAAAAAATGACTACCTAATCTGATTTTAAGAGTTTGAAAATTTGAAAATTTGAAAATGAGAAAGAGAAAGAGTTTCTCAAAAAGGATAAATAGTTAATGATCTAAGTTAGTTGATTTGTTGCTTGGCCATAGTGCATCCAAGGTTACTCTGGATGTAAATGCCGCGCCGGTTTTGAGATATTTATCTACAAGTGGGTGTTAATTATTTTTTCTATTATAATAGCATGTTATGTCTGAGCCGGGATTTGAGCTTGAAAAATAGCTTAAAAATAACCAAGCTGTTTGTAACTTACTGATATTGTGGATATATCAAATTTGAAGAAACCCATTAAATGGAACTGACTTCAAGGAAGGATGACAAGAGAAGTGGGAATGACAGACTGCTACGCATCACTACTTTGGCTACGTAATGCGCTACTATAAACTATGATTTTAATAAGTTTATTCTCTCTGTAGTGAGGTGCAATTATTTATAATAAATACAGCATATTATACAACTAAAACCATGCTATATATATCATCATTATTTTCAATAGCACCTTGAAGGAAAGGATCTTTCACCAAACTTGATGTTAGCCTTACTGTCGTTGATCGCCTCTGTGATTTTGATCGCAATATCTCCCTAGCATTTAGCTTAAAAGACTGAGATCTAAGCCAGGATATAAAAGCCGCTCGATCCCTTCTTTCAAGGGCTTCAATGGATAAGCATGCCCGCCATACTTGCGGCCTTCTGTTTGTGGTGCGTGTCCCGTAATGGCATCGCTGATTTCTTCCTGTACGCCACCTTCCCGCAATCCATCCTTGAAGGCGTGCCGGAAGCTATGAAAGACCTTCAGCTTATCAAAGCCACCTTGTTGCCGTGCATAGCGGCCCCACCACTTTGACCATGCTGCTGTCAGCTTTTCATCAGAGGATTTCAAATCAGGGAACAGTCGCTTCTGACCTTGCTGGCGGATCTGTTCGACGTAGTCCAGAAAGCCGCATTCAATGAGCTTCGAGTGGATGGGTACACGACGTTTCGAACTTTCTGTTTTCCTTCTTTTTCCTTCCTCAAGCGATGTCATATCAAAAGCTTGATGCCCTGATCTTCTTTGATGTCATCAACGGTTAATTGCCCGAGTTCTTCCAACCGTGCGCCTGTAAAGGCTGCGAGCAGTGGTAGCCACTTGGCCGCTTCTCCTCCACCTGCCTTGGGCCGCTCGCCCTTTGTGTAAATGGGGAATCTGAAAATGGTATTCAAGTCATCAACTGAATACGGAAGGCGTACGGTCTTTGATACTTTTGCTGCTTTGACTTTGATTTTTGCTGCGGGATTAGACTCAATGAAGGCGTTTTCTTCCGCCCATCCCAAGACAGCGCCCACTGCTCCCAAGGCGCGATCATTAACTGTACGAGATGACAAGACGCGGGTTTCAGGATGTTGTTTTACATATTCGAGGGCTTGAGTGACAGACATGTCGCGCAGCTTGCCAGAAGGCCTTGCGGGGTAATGAAGCATAGCGTCCTTATAGTCCCGTATATGAGTTTTCGTAATCTGCGATACGGGTAAATCTCCATGCAGTTCGACAAAGCGCCGGACATATACTCCAAAATCTTTGACGGTTTTTTCCGGTCCACCTGCGGCTTTATGTTCTTCTCCCCACATTGCATGAATTTGTGTAATGGTTGGATTGTCTTTACATGTAGATGAATCAAGGACGGTGGGATTATGGGCAAGGAAAGGAGCAGGAGGCGTATCAATGTAATTGCCTGCATGCCTTTGCTCCAAGGCTTGTAAAACTTTTATTTTGGTTTTGAGCAGTGCAAACGAAAGCTGCTCGTAGGCTTCGCTGGATGGATCAAGCTTCATTCCTATGGACTCCAGCAAATAATTAAGGTCGTTTGCAATTGCTTTCAGATCGCAAGCTGCAAGCGCCTCGCGTGCATCACTTTCAGCAATCGTGAATACCTCATCCAACGTATCATACTGTTCATCAGAGATACCACGGAAACGTTCTTGCTCATCGTCCTTCAAGCATTCGTGGAACCACAAGGCCGTTATTCGCTCAATCTCAATCACAGACAAACGTTCCAAGGGCTTTGCATCTCTTTGGCGGCGTTTTTCTGCGAACTCCTGATCCAGCTTGACGGATTCCAGGCGGAGCCGTTCGAGGGCTGTTCTTTGGTCACTTGTTTTTAAGCTGAAATAGATCTCTTTTTTACCGTATAGGTCTTGAAGATCAACGGGAACCTTTGCACGAAAATAATAGTTCCGGCTTCCTGGTCGACGGTGAAGGCGAGTGTGTTTTGACAAGTCTTTCATGCCCCCGGTGTAGCACCTTGGTGTAGCAGTTGGGAAGCAGAAAGAAAAAGCCCCTGGCGTCTTTCAACGATTCCAGGGGCTTAGATGGCTACTGGCGGAGAGAGAGGGATTCGAACCCCCGGACGAGTTACCCCGTCAGTGGTTTTCAAGACCACCGCCTTCAACCGCTCGGCCATCTCTCCGTGGAGTTTCCTTTATACACAAACAGCGCAAAATGGAAGAGCGCTTTTATGCCTTTTTTCAAAAGAGAGTGCAACCGCAGGAACCAGAGTCGGATCAGGGGGGAGGCATCAGCCGGTGAAACGTTTGATGAGCGCGAGCAGGCTGGGGGTATCCACGGGGTGCGGCAGCACAGCCTGGCAGCCCACTTCCAGGTAACTGCGATCGCCCGGATCACCGTTTACGGCAACCAGAGCCACCACAGGCACCCGGTCGCCTCCGTTTTCCTGTTCCATACGGCGCAGCTGCTGCACGGCCTGCAGGCCATCGCCCATACGCATATCCATGCACACCAGGTCATAGCGACGCGTACGGCATTGCGCCACGGCCTGCGTACCGTCTGTTGCCAGTTCCACTATATAGGACAAATGCTTCAGCTGCATTTTGCAGGCTTGAACCAGCTCCGGATCCGCCGTGGCCAGCAGCAGGCGTACGCAAGGCCACGGGGCCACCAGGGGGAGCCTGTTGGAAAGAGTTTCTCCGGCTTCCTCCGAACCTTGAAACAGAGGCAGCCGTACCGTCAGCGTTGTTTCATCCTTTCCCGTCTTCCGCGTACGCAGTTCGCCCTTATGCAGGCGGGCCAGGTTTTCCGGTCCGGACAAGGGCAGGGAAAGCGGTGTCTCTGTCCTGAAAACAAAGGCAACCACCGCGGCGCCGCTCTCCCGAGTTACCGTCCCGCGCAGCGTACTTCCGGGGACAACTCCAACGTACGCAGCCTGCAGACATTCGCGAAACAGTTGATAAAGCAGCAGTCCTTCTCCGGAGATCCAGATGGGTGCTCCGCCGCTGTCAGAACCATCCATTTCCACGGACATGCCCAAGGACTCGCCGGTCTCCTGGGCCTCAAAATCTTCCGCCACTTTCTGCAACAGGGCCGTCAGCTCCACCGGACCTGGGGCGAGCACACGGGCTCCAGCCTCCAGGCGGTACTCCTCCAGCGGGCGCAGAGTCCGCAGCAGCATGTACCCGGCCTGCTCCATGGATTGCAACTGCTGCTCCTGCTCCGGCGCAAGTCCGCCTTGCAGCAATATGCTGCGCGGCAAGCCGATCAGATCTTCCAGCGGCTCCCTGCATTCCGTTTGCTCCAGGGGTTGCAGGCGCGTACGCATTGCTTCCAGCTGTTTTTGCGCCGAGATGTCCGTAAAAAAACAGAACAGGGCCGGGCGTTCCTCCCACTGCATGCACAGGGCCGTGACACGCACCCACAACTCCCTGGCAACTGGGTTGCCCGTATCCTGACGCTCCAGGCGGCAGACAAAACAGCGGCTGGACTGATCGCAACGGGCGCCCTGCGTCAATTCGTCCCAGGCGAATGCGCGGTCTTGGGGATGAAAGATATCCTGGGCGGACTGTTCGCCCAGCTGCACGCCCTGCAATCCGCAGAACCGTTCGAACATGGTGTTGGCATAGACAAAAATACCGGCCTGCAGCACGGCAAAGCCCTGGCAGCCGTTTTCATACATGGCGTACAACCGCGCCTGACAGGAAAGCGTACGACGGATTTCGGACAGATCGCTGATGGTGGCCAGCAGGAAGTCCTGATCCTCAAAGCGCAGCAACTGAAAATCCACCCGCGCATGGACACGGGACTGATCCTCGGGACGGAGAAAGACGCAGCTCAGGGGTTTGTCAGGGAGCCTGGCCAGATCCCAGGGATCCTCCACGGCAAGATCTGAATCGGCCAGCAGAGCCCGGAACGGCGTTTCCCCGAAGCCTTCCGAACCGGCATGGAACAGAGCCCGGGCTGCGCCGTTGGCCCGGACAATATGCCCGGAGCGGTCCAGGAGCAGCAAGGCCTGCTCCGTGCAGGAAAAGAGCGTATCGAATGCCCCCGCCGCAGACTTTTGGCAGCGGCGCAGAAACAGGAGCCGGACCACGAGCACCAGCAGCAGGCAGGCAAATACGATGATGCCCAAAAGCAGCGCATCCGGCGATATGGCAATGGCGGAGGACATACCTCAGCAATTACCAGAGAATTGCGGCGAAAAAAAGACGTATTCAGTCTTTTGAGAAGAATTCAGTGGGAGGGGGCCAGCCCCTCCCCTTCAGCTCTATTTCAAAAAGGATCCGGTCACGGAGTCGGGATTGGCCATCAGATCCTCGGGAGTGCCCTGGGCCACGATGCGTCCGCCGTTGTCGCCGCCGCCGGGGCCGAGATCGATAACATGGTCCGCGGCCAGAATCACATCCACATTGTGTTCGATGACCAGCACGCTGGCGCCCTTTTCCACCAGTCCGTGCAGCACCTGAATGAGCTTGCCCACCTCGTGCATATGCAGGCCCGTGGTGGGCTCGTCCAGCACGTAGAGCGTACGGGGCAGACTGCGCTTGCCCAGCTCGCGGGAAATCTTGATGCGCTGGGCCTCGCCGCCGGACAAGGTGGTGGCGGGCTGGCCGAGTTTGACGTACTCCAGGCCGACCTCTTCCAAGACGCCCAGGCGGCGTTCAAGTACGGGATAATTCTCAAAAAACTTCCTGGCCTGGCGTACGGTCATGCCCAGAACATCCGCGATGTTCAGGCCGTTGTATTTCACGTCCAGAGTCTCGCGGTTGTAGCGCTGCCCCTTGCACACGTCGCAGGTCACGTACACGTCCGGAAGAAAGTGCATCTCCACCCGGATCTGGCCGTCTCCCTGGCAGGCTTCGCAACGGCCGCCCCGTACGTTGAAGCTGAAGCGTCCGGGTTTGTAGCCGCGCTGGCGGGCGTCCTGGGTCATGGAAAAGATGTTGCGGATCTCGTCGAAAACCTTGGTATAGGTGGCGGGGTTGGAACGCGGCGTCCGGCCGATGGGAGTCTGGTCGATGGAAATGATCTTCTCCACCTGGTCCAGCCCCTCTATGCCGCCGATAATGCCCGGATTGTCCACCTTGTTGCCCCTGGCCAGGGCCAGATGCTTGTACAGCGAATCCACCACCAAAGAACTCTTGCCCGAACCGGACGGCCCGGTGACGCAGGTCAGGCAGCCCAGGGGAAAATCACAGCTCAAATTCTGCAAATTATTGGTACGTACGCCCTCCAGACGCAACACGCCCTGGGGTTTGCGGCGCGTGGTCGGACGCTCGATACGCATATCCCCGCGCAGGTACTTGCCTGTGAGGGAATCCTTGTTTTTCATCAGGGCGTCCACGGTGTCGTTGTGCACGATCTCGCCGCCCAGCATACCGGATCCGGGCCCCAGTTCGACCACATGGTCGGCGCTGCGGATGGTGGCGTCGTCGTGTTCGACCACCAGCACCGTATTGCCTCTGGCCTGCAGGCTGCGCAACGTACTCAGCAAACGTTCGTTGTCACGCGGATGCAGCCCGATGCTGGGTTCGTCCAGCACGTAGGTCACGCCCACCAGTCCGGAGCCGAGCTGTCCGGCCAGACGGATGCGCTGGGCTTCGCCGCCCGAGAGCGTACCCATGGTCCGGGCCAGGCTGATGTAATCCAGCCCCACGTTGTTCAAAAATCCGAGACGGTGCGTCAGTTCCTTGAGCAGAGGTTCGGCAATGGCCACCTTGTGTCCTTCGAACTTCAGCCCCTGCATCCATTCCAGCGCACGCGAGATGGAAAGCGAACAGAGCTGGAAAATATTGTGCTCGCCCACGCGTACGGCCAGAGATTCGGGCCGCAGCCGTGCGCCGTTACACACAGGACAAGGGCGGTTCTGCCGAAAACGCGAAAGCTCGTCCCGCCAGATATGCCCGTACTCCATGCCCTGCTCCAGCAGGTTGAGCACGCCCAGCCAATGGCAGTCCGGATCGCCCACAAACAGCTTTTCCAGAGCCTCGGGGGAAAACTGGTCCAGCGGCGTCTTGAGAGTGAAGCCCCATTGTTTGCCCAGGCGCGTCAGATCCACGCGGTAACGGTCCAGGACCTTGACCTTTTTCCAGGGAAGAATACCGCCCTGCTCCAGGTTGAGCCCCTTGTTGGGCGCAATCAGATCGGGTTCGAAATATTCCACGCTGCCGATGCCCGAACAGGTCGGACAGGCGCCCTGCGGGCTGTTGAAGGAAAACAGCTGCGGGCTGGGGGACGGCAGGCTGATTTTGCAGGTGGGGCAGACGGATTCCGTGCTCAGATAACGGTCGCCGCCGTTTTCTCCCATGACATGGAGAATGATCCGCCCGTCCCCGTACTGCAACGCAAGCTCCACCGAATCGGCCAGCCGTTTGCGCAGCTCCGCCTTCATAACCAGGCGGTCCACCACCAGCTCCAGGGTGTGCTTCTTGTTCTTCTCCAGCTCGGGAATGGGCTCCAGGGGCAGAATGTCGCCGTCGGCGCGCACCCTGGCAAAGCCCTGGCCCTTGAGTTTTTTGAGCCGGTCCTGCTGGGTGCCTTTCTGGTGTTCCACCAGGGGCGCGAGCAGCATGAACTTGGTTCCGTCGGGCAGAGAAAGAATCTCGTCGATGATTTCATCGGAAGTCTGAGCCTGGATGGGCTTGCCGCACTGCGGACAATAGGTCTGGCCGAGGCGCGCATAGAATACGCGCAGAAAATCGTAAATTTCCGTGACAGTGCCCACTGTGGAGCGCGGGTTGCGCGAGGCGCTCTGCTGCTCGAGGGAAATGGCCGGTGAAAGCCCTTCGATCTTGTCCACCAGGGGTTTATCCATCTGGGGCAGAAACTGCCTCGCATAGGCGGACAGAGACTCGACGTAGCGCCGCTGCCCTTCCGCATAGATCAGGTCAAAAGCCAGGGTGCTTTTTCCCGAACCTGACGGGCCGCAGATGACCACCAGTTTTTCGCGGGGAATGTCGAGGGTAAGATTTTTGAGGTTGTGCTGGCGTGCGTTCTGGATATGGATAACCGACGTATTCATGGTGCTCATGGTCTCTTTGGCTGCTGGGTTAAATGGAAAAACATTGTCAAGAAATAATGAATAAGCCCGGCATGTCGAATGGCAAGGGGAAAATTTTTTTCAGCAGTATTTCAGGTGTGTTGCAGCTTGCTCAGCAGGAGATGCCGCCGGAGGATTGGAAACGTGCGCCGTATTCAGGCGCACGTTTCGCTGGCGGGCTGCTACTGCCCGGTGATTTGTTCGTGAATGTTCTTGGCCCAGACCAGGGCTTCGCTGTACGAATTGGCCACAACCATGGGGTCGAGATCCAGTTCTTCGATGATCCCGTCGAGCTTGTCCCAGTCTCCGCGTTCGAAACTGCGCGCCAGCTCGAGCCAGGGCGTATATTCGTTCTGTTGCTGGCAAAGCGCTGCCCGAATGCGGTCTTCCAGGGGCAGATTCTCGGCGATCTCGGACATGGGCGTATCCAGCATGGCTTCCAGCAGGGAAAACAGACCCAGCAGATAGAGCGAATCGGTCTTGACCTCGTCCACCTTGTGGTTGCGCGCGGCGCACTCCAGAAACTTGGCGCGAATGACCGAAAGATGCGGCAGTTCGGATGTTTTTTCATCCGGGCTGATGTCCGTGAGAATGACCAGCCACAGCCAGCTGCGAATCTGCTTCCACCCCAGCAGCACCAGAGCCTGCTTGATGGATTCCACCTTGCGGGAAAAGCCGAATGCCGCGGAGTTGATAAAAGACAGCAGCCTGTAGCTGATGGAAACATCGGACTGAATCACCTTGGCCAGTTCGTCGAATTCCGGATTTTGCTTTTCCAGAACCTTGAACAGCATGAACCGCGAAATATGATTGGATGAAAGCTTGCGTCCGGGCACGATGACGGGTTTTTCAAAGAAAAAGCCTTGAAACAGGGCAAACCCGAGTTTTGTGGCCAGTTCGAACTGGTGCACTTCCTCAACACGTTTGGCTGCCAGCAGAAATTTGTACTGCTTGGCATTGTTGACCAGTTCCTGGATCTCGCTTTCTTCCTTGCCCAGAAAATCTATAAAAGCCATGTCGCAAAGCTTGTAGAGCTTTTCGGCTTTGGGATCTCCGGTGAAATTGTTTACGACAATGAGATATTTTTCTTTTTTCAACTTCAGCAAGGCGCGCAGCAGCTCGATGTCCTCGCAAAAATCCTCCGAAACTTCCACAGCCGTGGTCTCGGAAGGCAGCGCCCAGGGAATCTCACGAAAAATGGATTCCTGAGTGAAATGAATCAGAACCTTGCCCCCCTGCTTGGCCTGCTTCAAATTCATGATGGCATTGGAAATTACCGTCAAGGTAGCGACATCATTGTCGTTAAAGGAGGCGTAGGTGTCGTCGGCGCTTCCTCTGTAGAGCAATTCATACCCCCAGACAGCCTTTTTGGCATTGAAAATCGGCTGGCGGGCAAAAAAAGTATCCGTATATATGCGTTGCTCATCATTGGCCATGGTGCGAATCTTCCTTTTCAAATTTTAACAGTACAAAACAGTACGAAGAACAATTGAATACCAAGATTAGCCGGTTTTGCCAATCCAATAAGCATCCATCCCGAATCATCAAGCATTTAACATGTCATCATGGTTTGATTAAATTTAATTGAATAATCAAGAAAATAGATGTAAATTCTATTTTAGCTCTTATAGCCTGGGGGGACCAGTGCTTTTCCCTCTCCTTGGAAAAGTATTTTTTATCAATCAAAATCAAGACGTTAGTACATTATAATGACCCAACACAATCAGGCTCCCAACGGAACGCAAGACACAGCCAAAAATGAATTCGAACAATTTAAGGCTGTTCAACGAAAATCCGGTGTAAAACTGGCCGAATATCTTCGACGCCAAGGCAAGCTGAGCGAAAGCGAGCTCATGGAATATGTCAGCGGCCAGCTGAAAATAGACCGTTATACGCCTGAAAAGTATCCCCTGGATGCGGAACTCAAGCACGAGCTGCCGGAGGATGTTTTCCAGGAACGCTCGCTGGTTCCGCTGCGGCGCAAGGACAACATGCTCTGGGTGGCCACTGCCGACCCCATCAACCTGTCCATGCTCGACGCGGTGGAAAAAGTCACCAAGCTCGACCTGGAGCCGGTCTTTTGTCCGCTGGAAGAGCTCAACGAACTGAGCTATTCCTTCTGGGGCACCCAGGCGGACATGGGCGAAATGATGGGAACCCTGGAGCAGCTCGATGTCGAGTCCGACAGGGAGATGGAAGAAGTCACCGACATCAGCATCGCCTCCCTGGAAGATGCGCCCATCGTCAAGCTGGTCAATCAGATCCTGGTGCAGGCCGTCAACACCGGCGCCAGTGACGTTCATATTTCCCCCAAGCGCGACAGCGTTCAATTGCGTTTTCGCGTGGACGGTCAGCTGCGGGAAATTCCGGGCCCCCCGAAATCCGCGTTCATGCCTGTCATCTCGCGTCTCAAGCTGCTGTCCAACATGGATATTTCCGTTACCCGTATTCCTCAGGACGGACGTTTTTCCTTCAACGTAAAAACCAAGGAAGTCAACGTCCGTGCCTCCACCCTGCCCACCATTTACGGCGAAAACATGGTTATGCGACTGCTGATGAAAAAGGCCGGTATTCTCACCCTGCCGGACCTGGGCCTGGTGGAGGAAGAGGAAGCCAAAATCATCGAGTGCCTGAACAAATCCTACGGCATGATTCTGGCCACGGGCCCCACTGGCAGCGGTAAAACAACCCTGCTCTATGCCATGCTGCGCCAGATAGACCAGCCCAACATCAACATCATCACCCTTGAAGATCCGGTGGAAACCCGTATCGACACCATCAGACAGGTCCAGCTGAATCGCAAGGCCGGCATGACATTCGCCAGCGGTCTGCGAGCCATTTTGCGGCAGGACCCCGACGTATTGATGGTCGGTGAGATCCGCGACGGAGAAACAGCCCATATCGCCATCGAATCCGCCATGACAGGCCACCGCCTGCTCTCCACCGTGCACACCAACGATGCGCCCGGCGCGGTTACCCGCTTCATGGACATGGGCATCGAACCTTTTCTGGTGGCCTCCACCCTGCTGGTCGCCGTGGGCCAACGGCTCGTACGCCGTGTCTGTAAAAAATGCATGGAGGAGTATATGCCTCCCAAAAATCTCGTGGATGCGCTGCACCTGCCTCCGGGCAAAAAAATCCACTTTGTGCACGGCAAAGGCTGCACTGCCTGCGGAAATACCGGGTTCAAGGGCCGGGTGGGCATCTATGAAGTCCTGCCCATCACCGAACTTGTGCAGAACATGATTCTGAAAAACACCTCCTCCAAGGAAATCGCCAAAGCAGCGGCCCATGCCGGGGAATTCCGCAGCATGCGTGTGGACGCCATCAACAAGGTGGCAAAAGGCTTGACCACCCTGGAAGAGGCCGCCCCCATCATTTTCATGTAACATCCGGATGTCGCCCGGAGCTGTGCTTTAAGTCGTAGAATACGCTATAGTTCCTTAGCCTCGCCATTTTTCGCAAAAGGAATTCATCATGCGCCTTGCTTCCGTTCTGTTCGCCGTCATTATGCTTATCAGCGTTCCGGCTGCCGCGCAGCCACCCTTTCATCTCGCGGGAGACTGGAAAGGAGAGATCATTTCCACCCACAATACGCAGGAAGGCCTTGCAAAAGGCGAAAGCTGCCTGTTTTCCATCAAGGAAGAGCACGATGGTGTGTTTTTCGGTTCGCGCATCTGGCATGAAGGATCCCGGCGCCACTCCGTGGAATTCGCGGGAGCCATCAATCCGGCAAACCAGAGTCTGCACATTGTCGAAGGCAACGAAAACATTTTTTTGGGAAGCGTAAACACGCCCAATGAGATCGAGCTGCACCAATTGCACCTGGGCGGAAGTCCCGGTGCCGCGCGCTATCTTCTGCACCGGGCGGATTGATTTTTCATCTCGCGCAGACAGCAAACATTTTCCCTCTGACCCGTTTCTGCTTCATTCAATAGTATTCCCACAGTAAGTCCCCACTGCCAGGTGGCTGCCGGGTGGTACGTCATGTCGCAGTTCAACGCGCAGGTTCCAACAAGCCCGTACCCGGCCCTGGAGCACAAACAAAAGCGCAGCTTTCCCTTCCACTCATAGTCGTATCCTCCTGTTATTCAAGACACATTACACTTTGGAAATGGTTTTGCCTTTTACATAAGATTTACTTGCAACCGGGGTGATTCAGAGTATATCAGTCCCAACTTCGAATGCTAAGGCTTAGGGGATTTTGTTTCTTTCTCTGCGCAACCAGATTGAAAAAACACCCTGTCATGCCAGGAATTCGCGGGATGCCCCTGAGACTGAGTCTTACAAAACTTTCATGGACTTTGAAGGAGAAAGCAGGGGCCGCAATGTAGACTTTCTCTAGATTTGCATGCTATGTATCCCGTAAAAACATGGAGCGTAGAGGAATGGGCGAATTGGGATTTTTAGAGCTTCTGGGGCATGCCACACTGGTCGTCAAAGGTGTGCTTGGGCTGCTGTTGGCCATGTCTTTGGTCAGCTGGTATATTATTTTCACCAAAATGTTCACGCTCTCCCGGGCGCGAAAAAAAATTGAAAACAATGTCACGGCTTTTCAGGACGCAGATGAATTGCGTCTGGCCATCAAGCTGATGGGGCAGGACACCAGTTCCCCCTCGTACCAGGTGGCTCTGGAAGGCGTGAACGAACTCAACCGGCTCGAGGAACAAGGCGGTCTCGGCAAACAGCTGGAAATCGCCACGGACAACCTCCGCCGCGCACTGCACCGGGGAGTGAGTACGCAGATCGGACGCCTGGGCGCTCAGCTGTCCTTTCTGGCCACCTGCGCCAATGCCGCACCGTTTATCGGTCTGTTCGGCACGGTCTGGGGCATCATGCACTCCTTCCATTCCATCGGACAAATGAAAACAGCCGCTCTGGCCATTGTTGCGCCAGGTATCTCCGAGGCGCTCATCGCCACTGCCATCGGTCTGGCCGTGGCCATACCGGCCACTGTGGCCTACAACTTCTACGTGGGTAAAATTGGTCAGATAGAAGCGGATCTCGTCAATTTTGCCGGCGTATTCCTGAACCGGGTTCAGCGCGAACTGCCTTCTTTGGATGATCCCGGCACGAGTCGCCCCCATAAATTGATCAAGTAATTTTTACATAAGGAAACCCCATGAAACTCAATGGCAACGGCAACAGCATGCTCGCCGAAATCAACGTCACACCTTTTGTTGACGTCATGCTCGTCCTGTTGATCATTTTCATGGTCACGGCTCCCATGCTGGAACAAGGGTTGGACGTGGATCTGCCGCAAACCCGTACGGTGGAGGCGCTGCCAACGGAAAGTGACCATCTTGTTCTGACCGTGGGCAAAAACGGTGCGCTGACCCTGGACGAATACCCTGTTCCCTTTGAAGAACTGCAAGGCCATCTGAAACGGCTGGTGGCGGACAAGCACAAACAGCTTTTCCTGCGCGCCGACAAGGAAGTGCCTTACGGCATTGTCGTCCAGGTCATGGGCGAGATCAAGGCGGCGGGTATCGATCATATGGGCGTCGTGGCCGAACGGGATGAGAGTCTGAACGCTCCCGCCGGCAAGGGCGAAAAGAAAAAATAATCTGCACAATCAATACGGGCCAAGCCAGTATTTTATGCGCTTCATAAGTCTCTTTTTCTCCATCTTCCTGCATGCCGCTGTGTTCGGCATTGCAATTTTCTGGTCGCAGCTGGGCGCGCATCCGGTCAAACTGGACGTTCCGGTCTACTATGTGGATCTGATCAACGTTTCCGGCGCTCCTGGATTGCCCGGCCCCAGTGCTGCATCCAAAAAGGCAGCTGCGCCAAAAAAGGCAGCCGCCCCCAAGCCCGAGCCCGCACCTGCGCCCAAACCTGCAGTGCAGCCCAAGGCCGAGCCCATCAAACAACCAACCAAGCCTGCGGCCGTGACCCCACCTCCCAAGCCCGAACCCAAAAAGGTGCCGGAGCCGGTTGTCGCGACAAAGGACAAGCCTATCAGTCCGAAAAAGCAGGATCAGCCCAAAAAGCCAGAGCCCAAGAAGGAACCCAAGAAAGAGCCCAAGAAAGAACCGCCCAAGGTGGTCAAAAAACAGGAACCGCCCAAAAAGCAGGTGGCCAAGGCCGAACCCAAAAAGCCCGAACCTGAAAAGGTAGAGCCCAAAAAGGAAAAGCCAAAGGTTGAGCCTAAAAAAGAGTCCAAGCAGACTCAGAAGGCGGAGCAGCCGCAAAAACGAAACACTATTTCGTCCACCCAGAAGAAAAAGGTCAATGCGCCGCCCACCAAGGATCAGATTCTGGCCCAGGCGCTGCAGGCCACCCAGATGGAAGTGGCCAAGCAGGACAAAATGGACCAGGATACCGTGGCCAAAGCCCTTGCCGATCTGCGTAATTCGCAGCAGGGAGGCAGCGGACAGGGAGGCGAAGGCACCGGCACTGGCGGTGGAGGGGGCAGCCACGAAGGCGCGTATCTGCGCTCCATAACGCAGATCATCAAGGATCATTGGGCCTACCCCATACTCAACGACAGGGTGGTGCTGCAGGCGCAGGTGGAGATAACCCTGGACAGCCGCGGGCAAATCAGAGACTTTGTTCTCACCCGGAGTTCCGGACGTCAGGACTTTGACGCATCGACCATTAAAGCCGTGGATGAAACCCGCCTGACGGAGCATCTGCCCGATCCTCCTTCTGATTTGCGGACCATTCGTATCAACTTCAATTCGCAAGAACTGGGATAGCGAGAACCATGCGCAGAGCTTTGTTTTCTCTCTTCACATCGTGTTTACTGATACTTTCTCTGGCCGCCACTTGCGCCGCCCAATCCGCCGCCGAAGTGGACATCACACTCGAACGGCAGGCCCCCCTGGGGATTGCCCTGGCCAATCCGGTCAACACGGGCAGTGCGGCGGTCAACTTGACGGAAGGTCTTCAAAAGGAACTGACCCGCAATATCGGTTTTCTGCCTTTTTTGAAGATCATTCCCGCCGGAGCCATTCTGGGCGGCAATACGCCCGCGGGCTATCTTGCGGATTCTGTGGATTTCAAACGCTATCAGATCGCCGGGTCCGATTATGTGCTGACCACCGGCTGGACCAGTTCCAGCACCGTCGAACTGCGCGTATTTCAGTCCTTTACCAGCGAACTGTATCTGGGCAAGTCCTACGAGGATATCAGCCCGGACAAAATTGCCCTGGTGGCGGACCGCTTTTGTGAGGCCCTGATGGAGAAACTCACAGGGCATGGAGAATTTTTCCGTTCCACCCTGGCCTTTGACAGAACCACCGGCGCCAACCAGAAAAACATCTTCGTTTGTCACGCCACGGGGCGCGATGTACGGCAGGTGACCAGCCTCAAGGGATTGTGCCTTTCTCCGGCCTGGTCCAAGGATATGAGCCGCATCGCCTTCACCTTCATCGACGGCCGCTATCATAACCTCGGCATCCTGAATACGGCCAATGGAAAGGTCAGCACCCACCGTTTCAAGGGCTCCATTATCGGCCCCGCCTTTACGCCCGGTGGAGACATTGCTCTGGGCATGTCCGACGGCAGCGGCGAATCCGACATTTTCCTGCTCAACCAGGGGTACAAGGTCATCCGTACGCTGGTTTCCAACCAGGGAATCGATATCTCACCCTCCTATGACAGAAGCGGCTCGGTCATGGCCTACGTTTCTGACCGGTTCGGCGGACCGCAGATATTCATTCTGGGACGCGGACAGGTCAGCCATGAGGGCAGCTACAATACTGATCCGTCTGTCAGCCCCGACGGCACCAAGCTGGCCTACGTACGCCGCACCTCGGAAGGATTCCGCATCTTTGTCCAGGATCTGGCCACAGGCGCCGAACAGCAGGTCTCTTTCGGACCGGGTAATGACGAACAGCCGGCCTTTGCTCCGGACAACTACTTCATTGCCTTCAGCTCCACCAGAGCCGGAGGACACAAGATCTTCCTGACCAACCGCCACGGCGCGGACGCCGTACAGATTCCCACAGGCGGCGACGCCATGTCCCCTGCCTGGGGCATTCGCTAAGATAGAATTATCGACAGGGGGTTGAAACATCCCCCCTGATTGATTCCCTTCCTTTCAGAAGAGCTTTCCCTGCAGATTGTTGAAAAGTCGACGGCCGTTCGATGACCGAACGTGTTCAGGCTCTGATTCCGAACAATACGCGGTCCAGACCGGCAAGGTCCTGGAGGATTCTGGCGTCTTGCCAGATCCGGGGTTCAGCTTCAAGCAGGCTGCGGGCTGCAGCGCCCTGGCGCATGCCTATCTCCACCAGCAACAGACCACCGGATTTGAGCGTACGGGCCGCTTCAGGCAGCAGACGCCGTACGTCTTCCAGCCCGTCGGCAGCCTCCTGAGGAGTGCTGGCCGCCTTGGGCATCAACGCTGACCTGGGTTCGAAGTCGCGGACCTCGTGGCCGCATTCCTCATGGTATTCGTCCCAGGACACATAGGGGGGATTGGATACGAGCAGGTCCAGCGAAGCGGACGCGCAGGGCAAGGAGGCGAAATCCGCCCGTACGCAACGAACCCGTTGTTCCAAATGATACGTACGGAGATTTTGCTCTGCAATGGTCAGCGCGGAGGTGCTGAGATCCACGGCCAGTCCCGTGGCATTGGGGCGCTCATGGGCGATGGCCACGGCTATGGCGCCGCTGCCTGTGCCGCAATCGGCAAAATGGAACTCCTGGTCATGCGCAAAACAGGCCAGGGTTTCCTCCACCAGATGCTCGGTCTCCGGGCGTGGAATCAACACGTCGGGCGTCACACGCAGCATGAGGCCGTAGAATTCCCTTTCTCCCAGCAGATACGCCACGGGCTCTCCCCTGCCCCTGCGGTTGACCAGGGCGCATATACGGGCGATCTCATCGCTGGAAAGTGTACGCGTATCAGAGGTGATCAGAGCCAGACGGTCCAGCCCGAGTACTTTGCCGACCAGCAACTGGGCGGACAAGGAAGGACTGTCCACGGCGCATGAACGCAAAAAGTCCGTTATCTCGCGCACAAAGGGGCGCAAGATAACGGACTTGGGAACAAATTCGGGATTAATTGCCGTCGGCCTGGTGTTTGAGAGCTTCGGTCTGGTAGTGGGTGGCGAGGGCGTCGATGAGGTCGTCAATATCGCCTTCCAGCGCTTGCTCAAGCTTGTACAGGGTCAGATTGATGCGGTGATCGGTAATCCGTCCCTGAGGGAAATTGTACGTACGGATGCGGCCGGAGCGGTCTCCGGTGCCCACCTGCGCGCGGCGGTCGTCGGCCTGTTCCTGGGCTTTGCGATCCTGCTCGGCCTGCAGCAGACGCGAACGCAGCACCTTCATGGCCTTGACCTTGTTCTTGATCTGGGATTTTTCATCCTGACAGGTGACCACGATGCCGGTGGGTATGTGCGTCATACGTACCGCGGAGTCCGTGGTGTTGACGCTCTGTCCGCCCGGTCCGGACGAACGGTAGACATCAACGCGGATGTCCTCGGGCTTGATGTCGATATCCACTTCTTCGGCCTCGGCCAGAATGGCCACGGTGACAGCGGATGTGTGAATCCGGCCCTGGGACTCAGTGGCAGGTACGCGCTGAACGCGATGGGTGCCGGATTCGAACTTGAGCCTGCTGTAAACCCGGTTTCCGGCGATAAGGGCCACAACTTCCTTGTAGCCGCCGGTTCCGGTTTCGCTGGAGCTCATGAGCTCGACTTTCCAGCCGCGTTCTTCGGCGTAGCGCATATACATACGGAACAAATCCGCCGCGAAAAGGGCCGCTTCTTCGCCTCCCGTACCTGCGCGGATTTCCAGGATGATGTTCTTTTCATCCATGGGATCCGGCGGCAGCAGCAGAACTTTCATCTGCTGCTCGAGTTCCGGCAGTTTGGCCTTGATCTTGTGGATCTCGTCCTCGGCCATGGCGCGAATATCTTCGTCCTCGTCATGCAGCATTTCCTTGTTGTCTTCAAGGTCCTGCGACAATTGGCGATGCTCCCGAAAGGTCGCAACGATCTCTTTCAGGTCCGAATGCGCTTTGGCCAGTTTTTTGTAGCGCTCCTGGTCGTTATAGATCTCAGGATTGCTCAGGTCACTCTCGAGGTCCATGTACTGGCGCTCGAGAGCCTCTAATTTGGCGTACATTTAATGCGTCTCGGCAGTAGCGGTGTTAGGCAGATCGGCTGTCTCGGTCTTGCAGTCCGCAGCTTCAGGCGCAAGGGCGCGCTTCAGAGCGGCAACAGCGACCTCGATCTGGTCGGCATCAGGCTCGTGCGTTGTCAGCAACTGCAGCCCGAGTCCGGGATAATTGACAATCTTGCACAAAATATTTTCACAATGCTGGCCGGCGTAACGGATAAGCTCGTACGCCAGACAACTGATGGGAATCACCAGCAGCAGTTTTACGCACAAAATAAAGACGTGTTTGACCACCATGCTCTGGGGCGAATAGAAAAACAGTATGGTCGGCACCAGCACGGCATGCAGCACAATGGAAATGGACAGCACGAACAGCAGAAACGTCGTGCCGCAACGCGGATGCAATCTGCTCTGTGCAATGGGACTGTTGGGATCCGAAGGATCCTTGGAGTCCAGGTCGCCGCCTTTTTCATAGGCCCAGACGGATTTGTGCTCCGCTCCATGATACTGGAAAACCCGGCGAATATCGGGAACAAAGGAAATGCCCGCGATATAGGCCAGAAAAATAGCCAGCTTGAAAAAACCGTCCCAGAGATGGAAGGACAAGCCGTCCACATCGCCGCCCAGCCCCAGGGCTTCCATCCCCAGGGAGAACAGATGCGGCACAACCACGAAAAGAAGCAGAGCCAGACCGATGGAGACCACCAGTGTCAGAGCCAGATGCCAGGGCTTTAACTCGTCCTTTTTCTGACCCTCCGCGGGTTCTTCATCGCTTTCCAGGGCCTTCTCTGCGGAGTAATTCAAGGCCTTGACGCCGTTGACCAGAGTCTCCAGGAGCACGGGGAAGCCGCGTATCCATGGTTTCTTCAAAAAGGCCAGCGAAGAGAGGGTGAACCAGGGCCAGCAATCGACTTCGATCTCACCGTTGGGTTTTCTGACAGCAATGGCCAGCTTGTCCATGTTGCGCATCATGACCCCCTCCATGACAGCCTGGCCGCCGATGGTGGGATTGGCCCGCAGAAACGGGATGATGCTACGCGTGAGCCTCAGACTTTTTCTGTTCGCCTGTTTCAAAACTTTGCCTCCTCGCTAGAGCGTAACGCCCGGCGGCGCCGAACCGACAGGCTTTTCGTGCGTTTGTGCTTTTTGCATGATCCATTCCACCCGCGCCGTAATCGGCTTCCGTACGGAACGGATGTGGAGGCTTCTAGCTGTCTTTCTTCTCGAACTTGGCGTACTTTTTACGGAAACGATCAATACGACCAGCGGTGTCGACAAAGCGCTGCTTACCAGTGAAGAACGGATGGCACTGGGAACAAATTTCCACTTCAACTTCTTCGCCCTTGGTGGAAGTCATCATGACTTCGTGGCCGCAAGCACACTTCATCTTGGCATTGTAAACTTTGGGATGAATATCTTTTTTCATGAAAAACTCCTTCGTTGTTCTCGGAACATAAAAATATACGGCGAAATTCTACGTATGGCAAGTGCTTTGTAAGCACTTTTTTTATCAACGGCTCCTCACCCCTTGTGGTCCTTGGGTTTGAGCAAGGGCGCCCAGTTGACGATCTTGGAGACAAGAATGGCCATATAGCAAAATCCAAGCAGCGCCCCCACAATGGCCATGGAACGCGCGCACAGCCCCACCGCCACCACTCCGGGAGGTCCCATGGGGGACAGCAAATGAAAGCTGTAGGCTGCCGAATCCGCCCAGGTAAATCCCGTGGCACCGGGAGTCTGCACCCAGAACGACCCCGGATGAACCATCTCCACGAACAGGAACAGATCCGTCAGGATAAATCCCATCAGTACGTACGAGGTGAGCGCAGCCAGAATCACGCCGCCGTGGTTGCCTCGTCTGCAGAACACGTACACCAGCAGCATGCAGGCCACATAGACGTTGCCCGCGATAAGCACCAGCAGATATTGCCCCTTGACGAATACCCCCGTGAATACCACCTCATGGAGCACTGTCAGCACGACACGCCAGAGCAGCAGACCGCCGCCCACGAGCAGGCACGTACGCCCCGGTCGGGTGATCCAGAGCGTATAGAACAGCAGCAGCGCAAAAAAAACATTGAGAAAAAAACGTCCGCCGGGCGTATTTAACATCGGGACCAGCAGAAAGGAAAGCAGAGAACCGAAAAATACGCAGCCGAATCTCAAGGCGTCCTTGTCAGGACTCATTCGTGTTTCCCCGCAGCGAGTCAAAGAAACCGCTCAGTTTGGCGACGATTTCAATGCCTGTCTCCGAGAAACCGTTGTCTTGCAGAATGGCCCGGACGGCCTCCCGGTTGTCTTCAAAAAACTGTTTTTCGCCTTCCAGCACATGCAGCACGGACTGTCCCGGAGCCAGCAGGCGCAGGCGGAAACTCCGCAGCCCCAGGGCGAACAGCGCGTCTTCCACCCTGCCCAATTGCTCGAGAATCTGCGCCTCGGCCTGCATGCCGTAATTGAAACGGGTCAGCAGACACGGGCGCGACGGCTGGTCCGGCCATTCCAGGCCGATCTCGGCGCCGGCAGCCCGGATTTCGCTTTTGGTCATGTCGCTCAGAGCCAGCGGACTTTTTACTTCCAGCTGACGTAAAGCCCGGACTCCCGGACGATATTCGTTCAAATCCGAGCCGGATCCGCCGTCCACCACACCGGGCCTGCCCAGTTTTCTGGCCAGGGCCACGATTTTCTCAAAGCCCAGATGCTTGCAATAATAGCAGCGGTCATCGGTGGTGTTGCGGATTTCCGGCACTTCCAGCGGATCATGGGCAATAACGTGAAACTCGGGCGCATTGCGCTCGAGCCAGCCCATGGCCCAGGAGCGCTCCGCCGGCGACATGTGCGGCCCGTCCATGAACACGGCCACGTAATCCAGCTTCTGCCGCCAGGCAAAAGCGGCCAGAAAGCGGCTGTCCACCCCGCCGGACACGGCCACCACACCGGGGGCCATGTCCGCGAGAATCTGTGAAAGCCGTTTCAGCTTGTCAGTCATGATCTTTCAGTCCGTTATTCCGAGGGAATCTTGTCCTGAGGGGTGGTCAACAGGAACTCCCCTTTTTCTATCCAGGATTTCAACTCGTTGGCGATATCCAGGGACACCGCGTAACTGGTCAGCGGGAATGCGGGCACTTTCTTGCCCTGAAATTCAATCTCGCCGTCTCTGAGGTCCGCATAATTGGCATGTCCGAGGATCCGCGGCAGCCCCTGGGGCGCGTCGTGGCCGTAATCCTTGATGGGCATCAGAATATCCGAATCATCAACGCCTGTGAACCAGGCCATTTCCTCATTCAGGATGGGAATGGGGATGCCCACGCCCATGAAAATGGAACACCCGTAGCCCACGATGCTGGCGCCGCGAATGTAGCGCGCATTCATGCCCTTGAGGTCGCCCTTGAGCATCAGGGTTCCCGCCGGAGTCAACGGCAGGCCGCGCTCCGTACGCTTGGGATTGGCCACATGCTGTGTGCCGGCACCAAGCACGTACCCTACGCCGCCGCCGAGAAAAATCCGCGTTCCCAGGCCGATGGTCTTGAGAAAAGGATCGTTGAAAAGCGGCGAAAGCTTTCCGGAAGTGGCGAAATTGACATTCCGGGCACTGGGTTTGAGCGGCCCCATATAGGTATAGATGATCCGGCTGGTCAGGTTCACCGCGCAGTTGTAGTTCTGGTAACAGTTGCGCGGGTTGACCAGTTCGGCATAGGGCAGATTGGCCAGGGTGATATTTTTTTCCAGGCGCGTACGCGGATAACAGTCCGTACCGTAGGCCTTGGCCTCCAGACGCACGGGTTTGCCCCGCACCAGATCCTCGATGACGTGTCCGCCCCCGTATTTGAACTGCCCGGGATAGACCTTGTTCAAGGGGTCGTCCTTGGCGGGTTCCGTGGCACCGATAAAGGCATCCACGGCCGCCACTCCGGCATAGGCCGGTACGCCGTTGAGCTTGACGCTGGAAGTCTTGATGACCGGAGGCTCCTGGCCAATATTGAAAAACATGCCGGACGAACACATGGGCGAAAAAGTTCCGGTGGTAACCACGTCCACCTCACGGGCGGCTTTTTCCTTGCCCATTTCGCGGACGGCCTTGGTCATTTCCTCGGCATTGAGGACAACCGCCTTACCGGCCTTGATACGCTTGTTGATTTCGTCAATGGTTTTATTCACGCTGTATGTCGACACGACGTTTCCCCTTGTTTCATTTCATTACCGTTGCCCATTGTGGATAGCGCATTTGCCGGTCAGAGACAATAAGCCGGAGGCATGGTGCAGGGACTTTCCCAGGCCAGTTGCTTCCAGATATCCGGCGCAGCATCGGAGCTCATTATTATCCAGTTGAAATAATGGATATATAACCAATCAAACAAGAGTTTTCCATGTCACCGTTCAAATCCGCCCCGCCAACCTTCAATCAAAAAGTTCCTTTTCCATTTTCACGCAGGGCAAACAGGTGGCGTTGAACAACGTATGCGTAGCCTTGCGCACAAGCTCGTACCCTTGATTCCAGAAAAAATTTTCTGCGTTCAACGTGCTGAAGGCAAAGAGCTTCTCCAGCCCGGCGTACAAGGCCAGCCTCTCCAGCGTCTGCAGCAACTGCGATCCCAGACCATTGCCTGCCTGGCCCGGAGCCACATACAAGCCGCAGATCCTGGCATCCTGACGATCCAGCGAACCGAATCCCAGCAGCGCTTCTCTGCCCAAAGCCACAACGCAGTCCATTCGACGAAACGCGAGCAGATACTCTTCCGGGCGGATGCATTCCAACCAGCGCCGCAGCAGGTACGGATCATAGTGTTTTGCGCACAAATGGGTGATGGAAGCCTTTTGCAACGCAGCCATATCCCCAGCATCCTCCTGTATTGCCTTACGGATCAACAGCATTTTCAACTCCTATCTATAAAGGAAAACGTTCCGAAGATCAGGAAATCCCGGATTTTTTTCCATTGCAAAAAAAGTATTCGCCCGGACAGGGCCAGAAAAGGACTGGTACAGTTCAGATGGAACCAGCGTGTATATTCGAAACAGTTCCATACTTCCATGGAACGAAAAAAGGGACTGTTTGGGCCAGCCTATGCTGTTTTTCAGGGCAATTCCACTTTTTCAACGTATTATCATGGGAAAAATGGAATTCGGGACAAACCGTACAACCTAGTATAAATACGCTAAAAACACCGCTTTTTTTGCGCAGGACTTTGACAAGAAATCTTATTCAATTCATAGTGCCGCAAACATTTGATACGATGCACCAGAATTCTGGTCAGCTTTTTTGCTATACGGGACCCAGGAGAAAAACATGGCGGATCATTCGGCCACCAAATACGCCTCGGCGGAACGTGCGGACCGAGAGGCAATCGAATCAAGTTACAAACAGATTTCCGAACACCTTTGCGCGGATCTGATAAACCTGTTCCCGCTTCCCCTGCTGGTACTGAACACGCACAGGCAGATTGTGCTGTGCAACAAAGCGTTCATGGACCTGCTCGGAAAACATGATCTCATGGATTTTCTCGGCATGCGTCCGGGGGAGGCGCTGCATTGCGTTTATGCGGAAAATGAAATCAACGGCTGCGGCACCTGCGAGTACTGCAGCAAGTGCAATATGCTCCAGGCAATCCTGGAATCCATGCGCGATCAGAAAACGACCCAATACGATTGCCAGCTTTTGCAATCCTCTGACGGCGCGATCAAGGCTAAGGACCTGCGTGTCTATGTCTCGCCCCTGCATATGGGGGATGAGCCGCACTACATCCTCACCGCGTACGACATTGGCGATGAAAAAAGACGCCGTATCCTTGAAAAAATATTTTTTCATGATCTGCTGAATACGGCAGGAGGGGCAAGAGGACTGGTGGATCTGGCCTATGAAGAAGGCCCCCAGGAATTCAAGGATCTGCTGGGAACCGTACGCGACGCGCTCTTTGGTCTGGTGGACGAAATCCTGAAGCAAAAACAGCTTCTGGACATAGAAAACGGGGATTACCAGTACTCCGAACTCACCCTGCAGGGCCTGGAACTGCTCATGAACGTGGCCGACGATTATCAGCGGAACCCGAATTTCATGGGCAAACTTGTCGAAATCCAGATGGACAGCGAAAACCTGGCCATCAGAACCGACTTTACGCTCCTGAAACGCGTTCTGGGAAACATGCTCAAAAACGCTCTGGAGGCCACCCCCAACGGGCAGACCGTCCGCCTCGGCCTGAAACGGCAGGAGAACAAGGCCAGATTCTGGGTCCACAATCCCAAAGGCATGGCCCCGGAAGTCCAACTGCAGGTTTTCAAACGTTCCTTTTCCACCAAAGGCAAGGGGCGCGGACTGGGAACCTATTCCATCAAATTGCTGACGGAAAATTTTTTGAAAGGCAACGTGGGTTTTTACTCCAATGAAACGGACGGCACCACCTTCTGGGTGGATCTGCCCATCAAGGAGTAGAATCCGGAAGCCTCACCGGACGCCTGGACCAAGCAAGAACGGCCGCGCCCCCATGGGACGCGGCCGCATTTATTGTATTATGTGCCGATGGGATCAGGCTGATGCCTGCGCGGGTTCTTCCGCCACAGACGGCTGGTGCCCCCCGGTTCCTTCGAACTCGCCCAGTGCTTCCAGTTCTTCCGTGGAAAACACCTTGTCGATATCCAGGATGAGAATAAATTTACCCTCGTGCTTGCCGATGCCGCGGATGAAATCGGTGCGAATACTGGTTCCCATCTTGGGCGGGTTGTCTATTTTGTCGCTTTCCATTTCTAGAACTTCCTTTACGGAATCCGCCATTGCTCCGAGCACTGCGATATCTTCATCACCCCGTTTGATTTCCATGATCACGATACGCGTATTCAGGGTGACCTCTCCCTTGTCCATGCCGAACTTCAGACGGAGGTCTATCACAGGTACGGCATTGCCGCGCACGTTGACAACGCCGAGCATGAATTTGGGGGTTTGGGGAATCCGGGTTATTTCGGTCATATCGAGTATTTCCCGAACAGAGTAGATGTCCAGGGCAAAATACTCGTCTTCAAGAGTCAACGTTAAAAATCGTTCCGTGCCGGACTGCTTTGTATCACTCATATGCCCTCCTCGAGCAGTTAGTTCGCTCAGGTGAACTATACTGCGAGCCCATTCGGCCCCCCCTGTCCACGGAGCGTTTTCCAACCATTCCGGACAGGAACCTGTGCAATTCATTCAATCGCCCCGGATTTAACCGGTTTACTCTTTCAGATCATACTGGAATAAGAAGCAATAGGCAATTCAAAGACGGAAATCTTCCGAAACTTTTCCCTGCCGCGCACTCAGCTGGTGCAGGAATTGTCCAAAAATTGTTCCGCAAAATGACAGGCTACCAGATGCCGGCCTCCCTCAGGAGTCTCGATCTGCCGGAGAAGCGGTTCATCCTGGCTGCAGCGTTGTTCCGCAAAGGGACAGCGCGTGTGAAAACGGCAGCCTGCGGGCGGATTGCGGGGCGAGGGCACCTCGCCGCTCAAGGCGCGCTTGCAGTGGGCCCGGTGCGGCTGCGGAACAGGGATGGCAGCGATAAGCGCCTGAGTGTAGGGATGCAGAGGCCGGCGGTACAACTCCCTGGCCGAAGCCGTTTCCACCATCTTACCCAGATACATGACGCCAATGGTGTCGGAAACATGTTTGACCACGGCCAGATCATGCGCGATGAACACATAGGCCAGGCCGAATTCCCTTTGCAGGTCCAGCAGCAGATTCAAAATCTGCGACTGAATGGAAACATCCAGGGCGGAAACGGGCTCGTCGCAAAACACCAGCTTTGGCTGCAGCGCAATGGCGCGTCCGATGCCGATACGCTGGCGTTGTCCCCCGGAAAACTCATGGGGGAAACGATCCGCGGCGCTTTGCGGCAGTCCCACCACGTCCAGAAGTTCGCGCACCCTTTTGCGCCGCTCGCTCGGTGATCCAACATTATGAATAATATAGGGTTCTTCGAGAATCTGCCCCACGGTCCAGCGGGAATTCATGGATTCGCAGGGGTCCTGAAAGATCATCTGCATGTCCCGGCGAATGACGCGCATGTTCTTTTTATCCAGATCGCGCAATTTCCAGCCGTCAAAGATGATCTCCCCGTCCGTTGGTTCGTCGAGTCGGAGAATCGCTTTGGTCAGCGTGGATTTGCCGCAGCCGGACTCTCCCACCAGGCCGAAAGTTTCGCCCGGATTCACTTCAAAGGAAATACCGTCCACGGCATACACCGTGGCGACTTTACGAAAAAGCAGCCCCCCGTAGATCGGGTAATGTTTTTTCAGGTTGCGAATGCTCAGCAGGGGCTTGTCGCTCATACGCCGCCCTCCGCCTCGTCAAGTTTTCCCTGTTGCGCGAGCCTGCAGGCGGAAAAATGCCCTGGAGCGACTTCCCGCAATTCCGCGCTCCCGGTGCCGCAAGTCTCCGAATGACAGGAGCAGCGCGTATTGAACCGGCAGCCGGATGTTATGGCGCCGATTTCCGGGACCATGCCCGCCATTGTGGGCAGCGGGGTCTTGGGCTCGCTATCGATACGGGGAATGCATGAAAGCAGCCCGCGGGTGTAGGGATGGCGGGGATTGGCGTAAATGGAATCCACGTCGGCCTGTTCCATGACTTTCCCCGAATACATGACCATCACCCTGTCGCAGATTTCCGCCACCACGCCCAGATCATGGGTAATGAAAATCAGGGCCATGCCCATCTCCTCCTGCAGCTGATGCATAAGCTCGAGGATCTGGGCCTGCACGGTCACGTCCAGGGCCGTGGTGGGCTCATCGGCAATGAGTATGTCCGGACGACAGGCCAGAGCCATGGCGATCATCACCCTCTGGCGGATACCGCCGGAAAGCTGGTGCGGATATTCCTGCAACCGGCGCGCCGGAGAAGGAATCCCGACCTTGGCCAGCATGTCCTGACTGGCTTCCCGGACCTCCTTGCGGCCCATTTCCGGAAAATGCAGATGGTAGGACTCGGCCAGCTGCTTGCCGATTTTCTGCACCGGATTCAGGGCGGTCATGGGTTCCTGAAAGATCATACCGATGCGCTTGCCGCGTATCCGGCGCATTTTGGAGGGCTTGAGCTTCAGAAGATCCTGGCCTTCCAGCAGCACCTCGCCCGCGTATATCTGCCCGGCGGGCTTGGGCAGAAGCCGCAGCACCGCCAGGCAGGTCACACTCTTTCCACAGCCCGATTCTCCCACGATTCCCAGGGTTTCGCCCTTGCGTATGCTGAAGCTGACGTCTTCAACAACACGCAGGGAACAGGACTGCGTATCGAATCCCGCAGAGAGGTTTCTGACCTCCAGAACAGGGGCTTGGGTTGAATCGTTCATTTTCTCCTGAACTCATCCGCGATGATAGTCTTAGGAGGAAAGCTCTTGCCGTCTTCCATGGCATCCCTGGTTTCCTGTTCGGCTTTCTTGTCCAGCCAGAACAATCCGCCCGTGGTTCCCAGCAATCCGAAGGCCTCCTCGGACAACTTGGTGGCCGGTACCTCGGGCAATTTCCAGTAGCGCCAATAGGCGACCCGGAAATACGGCACCGTGAACGTGGGAATATAGGCGCCGTCATCAAACACTTTCTGCTGAATCTGACAGGCCAGCTCACATTTTTTCTTTTCGTCGAACTCGTTGCGGTAGGTGTCGATCAGCTTGTCCATCTCCGGGTCGGCCGTGTTGGAGAAGTTGTTGGTCTGCGGCTTGTGGGCGTTGTCCGAATGATACTGCCCGTAATACTGCGGCCTGTAAGAGGCGCTCCAGCCGGACCAGGCGATCTGATGCTTTTTCTCCAGCATTTTCTTGAAAGCCGCGTTGGGGTCCAGAAGCTGCAGCTCGAGGTCGATGCCAGCTTTCTTGGCTTCGTCCTTGAGCACCAGCAGACGCTCCGTATGGTGAGGCTGGCCGTAAGTCACCGTGGCCACCAGTCGCTGGCCGTCCTTGACGCGGATACCGTCCGGACCGCGCTGCCCCCATCCTGCCTTGGTCAGGTATTCGTCGGCCTTTTTCAGGTCGAACTCGCGAGCCCTGATCTTGTCATTGGTGTATTCGCCATAGCCTTCGCTGTTGGTGTTGGCGCGTTCGTAATCGCCCCGCAGGACGTTTTGGATGACCTTGTGAATGTTCATGGCGTAGGAAAAGCCCAAACGGACGTTGATGTCCTTGAACAGCGGATCGTCCTGATTCAGCCACATGCCCATGTCCACCTGCGGGCAGTCGTTGTAGAACCAGAGTTTGTCGATATAGCCTTTGTCGTAATAATCGCCGGTGGCCTTTTCATGCCAGAATGCGGGCGCGGTGATGGGAAAGGAATCGAATTTGCCCTTCAGGAAATGCTCGTAGGCGATATCCATGTCTCTGATAACGCTGAAGCGGATCTTGTCCACGTTGAAACGATGCTTGTTGTAGAGTTTGTCCTTGCCCCACCAGTCTTTTTTGCGTTCCAGAGTGATGAAACGTCCCTTCTTGATCTTGGTGATGTCGTACGGTCCGGTATTGGGGGGAATCTTCCAGTTGTAGTCGCGGACGAACTTGTCGTCGAGTTTGTAAAAATGGCGCGGCATGGGAGACAGGCCGTAGTAGTAATGCAGCTCTTTGTGGCTCTTGGGATGTTTTCCCACCACCGCGATGGTGTAGTCGTCGTACTTGATAACCTTGTCGAACTGTTCGGTATAATACTGGTTATACCAAGGGGCTACGATAAATTTGGAACGCATGAACTCCAGCGTGAAAATATAATCATCCGCGGTGACGGGCTCGCCATCGGACCAGCGGGCATCCGGATCCAGCTTGTAATAAACGGTTTTATTGTCATCACCGTAGGCCCAGTGAGTGGCCAGTGACGGAATGATGTTGCCGGTGTTGGGATGAATATCCGTCAGCCCCATGTCCAGCCCGCGCATGACTCCCGCGAAACTGCTGTTGGAGTCTGGTCCCACGATGCGAAGGGTCAAAGGAAAAGACATGAAAAATGTCCGGTAGGTGCCACCCTTCTGTGCGTCGGGCGAGGCCCAACTGGGGTCTGTCTCGTTGGTCAGCCATTCCAGATTGTCCGGAAGTTTTTCCTGCGCCGCGGCGGCAACAGGAACGAGCAGCAACAGACAGAACAACAGGGACAAGACGATTCGCATAGGGTATTTCCCCCTTGGTTGGAGTATGGCGTGGCCTGAGGCCATCCGCCGGTAAAAACTATTCATAGGTCGTGTACTTTTTCGGATCCACGGCTTCCCTGATGGCTTCGCCGATAAAGGTAACCATCACCAGTACGCAGACCATGACCGTCACCACGGACCAGACAATCCAGGTGGCGTTCAGGTTCTCCGTTCCCTCCTTGAGCAGCCCTCCCCAGCTGGGGCTTCCGGGAGGCAGACCAAAGCCCAGGTAGTCCAGCGAAGTGAGACTGACAATGCCGCTGGAAATGGAAAAGGGAATGAAGGTGACTATCAGCGAAAGCGTGTTGGGCAGAATATGGCGGAAAATGATCCGTGCGTTGCCCGCCCCGAGTGCTTTTGCCGCCATCACGTACTCCCTGGCCTTTTCCTTGTAAGTGGCCGTACGCATGTACCAGGTCATGGAAGTCCAGCCGAAAATGATCATGATCGCCAGCAGCGTAATGAAGTTGGGCACCATGATGGAGGCGATGATGATGATGACGTACAATATGGGAATATTGGACCAGATTTCGATAAGTCGCTGAAAGAACAGATCGAACAAGCCGCCGGTGTAGCCCATCAGACAACCGATGCCCACTCCGACGAGATAGTTTCCAAGCAGCAGGCAGAAAGAAAAGGCCATGGCGATGCGGAATCCGTACACCACCAGGGCCAGAATATCGCGACCGGCGGAATCCGTGCCCAGAAAATGCTCCCTCTCGAAATGGGGCGGATACGGCGGATACCCGTACTTAGCGTCCAGGTCCGATTCCGTCGGACTGTAGGGCACCAGGGGCATGACAACGAAATTGTCCGTATCCTCTTTGGCAAACAGTTTTTTGAGCGCCCGGTAGTTGGTCTCATATTTGTAATCCAGGCCAAAGGTCGTCCCCGGAATCACATCACTGAAAACAGGAAACAGGTACTCCCCGTCATAGCGTACCAGCAGCGCCTTGTTGTTGATGAACAGTTCGGCGCCCAGGGACAACAGGAGGATCACGGCCAGCAAGATGCTCGAATAGTAGCCGCGCCGTATGGAGCGGAAGCGTTTGAATCTGCGCCTGGCAAGAGGAGTGAAAAAAGGCATCCGTAAGGTCCTGTTTCCGTTTATTTGAACTGCACGCGCGGATCCACCATGGCCACGCACAGATCCGACAAAATATTGCCTATGAGAAAAAGCAGAGAGGATATTACCAGCGTTCCCATGACCACCGGATAATCACGCTCTATGACCGAATCAATGCCCAGAAGCCCAAGTCCTTCGATATTGAAGACTTTTTCTATCAGGAACGACCCTGTCAAAATAATCGAAATATTGTTTCCAAAGTGTGTGGCCAGGGGAACCAGACTGTTGCGCAGCGCATGCTTGAAAATGGCCCCGCGAAAGGAAAGGCCCTTGGCCATGGCCGTTCGTACGTAGTCTGTGGCCAGGTTGTCCAGTACGGAATTCTTCATCAGCAGGGTCATTACGGCGAAGCTGCCTGCCATATACGAGATCAGCGGCAGAATCGAATGATACAGCACGTCCCAGACCTGCCCCCAGAAGGTCAGGTCGTCGAATTCATCGCTGACGAATCCGCTGAGGGGGAAAATGTCCCATTGAGACGCGAACAGAACCAGCAGCCCAATGCCTACCACGTAGTTGGGAATGGCATAGCCTGCGAATACGAGGGTGGAAGTGAGATTGTCCACCAGTTTGCCGTGGCGCAAAGCCTTGATCAGCCCCAGCGGTATGCAGACCAGGTAGGTCAGCAGCATGGTGGCCAGACCGTAATAGACTGAAATGGGCATGCGTTCGGCAATGAGATCCCAGACGGGCTCGCCGTAGCGGGTCGAATAGCCCAGGTCCAGATGCAGCACCTTCCAGAGCCATTCGCCGTAGCTGACCAGCACGGGCTTGTCGAAACCGTAGTACTCCTTGAGCTCATCAAGTTGATCCTCAGAAAGCGATCCGCCGCCAAGACCATTGTTCATCTGCTGGGACATTTCGCTGGCCATGTTGCGGCTCTGGGCGATATAGCGCTCCACCGGTCCGCCGGGCACAAAGCGGGTGATAACGAAAACGACAAGGGTTATCCCCAAAAAGGTAGGAATTATCAGCAGTAAGCGTCGTAGAAAGTATGCAGTCATACACCTTCAGCCATGTGGTTACCGTTTCGTTCGGACAAAGTATTTATAAAATCACTCAGGGGCTTTGGCAACCCGGACCAATATATCTCCATCCGGGCCGTCTTGGCACTAGAGCACATCAAGTAAAAATGATATGCAATTCTACGTCATATGTAGTAACCTGGATAATTTTTCGTCAATTATCATTGGGCCCACGGTCCGCATGCCATTTGGGAGCTTCCTTGTGAAAAGCATTCGCACCCGGTTACTCACTCACTTCATCTTTCTCGGCGTGGTGCCTCTGCTCTGTGTCGGCGGTGTAATGCTGATGCTGACATTTTCCGTGCAAAAGCAACAGGCCGTGGATCTCCAGACCGAAATAGCCATACAGGTCGGATCACGGGTGCAGGAATACATGCAGACCCTGGAAAGAGTCCTGCGTCTGGGAGTTTCCCTAGCGGAAATCCAGAAACTCTCTCCCGAGGACCAGAAACGCGTGCTGTTTTACCTGGTCAAATATGGAAACGCGCCTTTCGAATATCTTGCAATGACGGACGACCAGGGCAAACTTACCGCCTGCGTCGGACAAAAAAACAATGCTCCCCAATGCCGGCCCGAAGTCTGGGAAGACAGCGCCATAGTCCGCTCAGTACGGGAAACAGCCCGGACGCTCCTGGCACGGGTGCAGCCGGGAAACTCCCCGGATTCCACCCTCAATCTGATCGCCCTGCCTCTGGACAGCGACGGCAACGGCACCACGGACGCCGTACTGCTCGCCGGAGCCCGTTTGAAACCGATCTGGGATCTGCTGACGGGGCTGGACCTCGGCAAAGAGGAAACCGTCTACATCCTGGACAACGACAACCGCATCATCGCCCACAACAGTTCCCAAAAAATCGCCGACAACACCACGGTACGGATCCCCAATGCTCCGGGGCTGGACACAGGCCTTTTCGGCACCCCCGTGATCAAATCCTTTCACCGCGTCAAGCTGGGCGACCAGTACTTTACCGTAGTTGCCGAACAGGCCCGCAACAAGGCTCTGGGGCTGGCCTACAGCACGTTTGAAACCGTTGCCGTGCTGTTCTTCGCCTCACTGCTTTCCGCAGCGGCTCTGGCTTTTTTTTCCATCCGCCGCATTGTCACTCCCATCAGCAACCTGGCCCGCACTGTCCGCGCGGTCCGCGCCGGCGACCTTTCCCGCAGGGCAAAAATCGAGCGTTCGGATGAAATCGGCGTTCTGGCCGAAAGTTTCAATGAAATGACCTCGCAACTGGAAATAACCCTGCAAGGTCTTCACGAGAATATCAAAGAGCTTACCGATACGCAAAAAAAGCTCCAGAAAAGCGAACGTAAGTTCCGGGGCATCTACGAGCAGGCGTCCGAAGGCATTCTGCTGATCGACGAATCAGGGCTGATCCGCGGCGCCAACCCGCAGGCGCTTCTTTCCCTGGAATTTGACTACGACGAATTGATCGGCATGCAGACTGCCGCGATTTTCCACGCCGAGGACCTGAAAAAACTGCCCATTGAACAGGCCCTGCGCAAGGTGCACGCGGGCGAAACCCTGCGACTGGAACGCCGCCTGCGCCGCAAGGACGGCGTGTACCTGACAACGGCCGTGGGCATCAGAGAAATGGACGACGAACGGATCCTGTTCATGTTCCGCGACATCAGCAAACGCAAGCGAATGGAACAGGAACTCCTGCGCGCCAAAACAACCGCCGAGGAAGCCAACAAGGCCAAGGGACAGTTTCTGGCCAATATGAGCCATGAAATACGTACGCCTTTGAGCTGCATCATCGGCATGGCGGAACTTTCCCAGGAATCCGAACTGGATCCCGACACCAGGGAAAATGTGGAAACAATCCTGGATTCGGCCCTTTCGCTCCTCGACATCATCAACGACATTCTGGACTTCACCAAAATCGAAGCCAAAGGGCTCGACCTGGTGGCGCACGATTTCAATATCCGGAAATGTATGGACAAGACCATACGCTCGTTCCGGCCGCAGGCCGACAGAAAAGGCCTTGTAGTGGAGTGCGAGATCGATGATTCGGTCCCCAGGATGCTGCATGGCGATTCCGGACGCCTGACCCAGGTAGTCCGCAACCTGATCAGCAACTCCATCAAGTTCACACACAAAGGTTCCATTCGTGTGACAGCCACCCTGCCATCACCGTCGAACCTTCCGCTCAAGCTTATGTTCAAGGTCGAAGACACGGGCATCGGTGTCCCCGAAGACAAGCTCAACAAACTTTTTTTCAGCTTTTCCCAGGTGGACAGTTCGTACTCCAAAAAATATCCGGGCACCGGGCTGGGGCTGGCCATTTCCAAAAAACTGGTCGAAATGATGGGGGGCAGCATCTGGGTGGAAAGTACGGAGAAAAAAGGCAGCACCTTTTATTTTACCTGCCTGCTGGATCCAGTGCAAAGCAAGAAAACAACGACAGCGCCCCAGATCGATCCGTTCAGCGCACTGCCGGAGGCTCCTCGCTCCCTGAAAATCCTGTTCGCTGAAGATAATGCCATCAACCGCCACTTCATTTCCGGCTTTCTCAAAGACGCCGGACATAACGTCACCCCGGTGACCAACGGCCTGGAAGTGCTGAAAGCTCTTGAAAAACAAAAGTTCGACATTATTCTCATGGACGTGCAGATGCCCGAAATGGACGGAGTTACCGCCACGGTAAAAGTCCGGGAAGGCAACTCTGGAATCAATTCCACGCATATTCCCATTCTTGCCCTGACCGCCTATGCCATGAGAGAAGACAAAAAACGGTTTGTTTCAGCGGGCATGAACGGCTGCGTCACCAAACCCATAGACAGGGAACTGCTCTTCAGCACCATTTACCAGCTGACCAGTACGGATCCGGACGCCTGAGCCGTACGCGCTTTTTTAAAACCACAACAGGATCAACTCATGACCCAGACTTCCAACGTCCATGATGTCATTATCGTCGGGGCCGGCCCGGCCGGGCTGTTTGCCGCCTACCATATTTCACAGTACTCCAGCCTGCGCGTTCTGGTACTCGAGAAAGGCCGCAGCGTGGAGAACCGAAACTGTCCCATCAAGGACACCATCGGCTGCGTGCACTGCCGCCCCTGCAACATTCTTTCCGGCATCGGCGGAGCGGGCCTGTTTTCCGACGGAAAACTCAACTACATCCACAAGCTCGGGAAAACCGACCTCACCCAGTTCATGTCCCTGCAGGCGGCCAAAGATCTCATCGACGAAACCGAGGGGATCTTCAACAAATTCAACATGGACGGGCCGGTCTACCCCACCGACTACGACACCGCCCAGAAATGGCGCCGGGAAGCAAAGAAAAACGGCGTGGACCTGCTGCTGATCCGCCAGAAACACCTCGGCAGCGATCAGTTGCCCCGGCATATCGGACGCATGACCAAAGAACTGCAGGACGCGGGGGTCACGTTCATGACCGGCGTCGAGGCCCAGGATCTGATCATCGAGGATGACAGCGTCAAAGGCGTGGTCACCGACAAGGGCGAATTTCTGGCCCCCAACGTCATCCTGGCTCCTGGGCGCATAGGCGCCGAATGGATGAGCAGCCTTGCCACAAAATACCAGATACCGGTCAGCCAGCGCGGACTGGAAGTCGGCGTGCGTGTGGAGGTGCACAAGGACATCCTCCAGGACCTCACCGACGTTATTTACGACCCGACCTTTTTCATTCAGACCCACAAGTACGACGACCAGACCCGGACCTTTTGCACCAACCGGGAAGGCTTTGTCTCGCTGGAAAACTACCAGCACTTTGTCTGCGTCAACGGGCATGCCTACCTGGAGAAAAAATCCGAAAACTCCAATTTCGCCTTCCTGTCAAAGGTCGTGCTTTCGGAGCCCGTATCCGACAACCAGGCTTACGGAGAAGCCATCGGCAAGCTCTGTACGCTGATCGGCGGAGGCAAACCCATTCTGCAGCGCTACGGCGACCTGATACGCGGCCGGCGCTCCACCTGGAACCGCGTCAAAAAGGGCTTTATCGAACCCACACTGACCAATGTGGTCTGCGGCGACCTGGCCATTGCCCTGCCGGAACGCATTGTGACCAACCTGGTGGAGGGCCTCCAGAAACTGAACCAGGTGGTGCCCGGAGTGGCCAATGAGGAAACCCTGCTGTACGCGCCGGAAATAAAATTCTTTGCCACCCAGATTCTCACCAACGGCGAACTGGAAACCCGCTATCACGGGCTGTATGTGGCGGGAGACGGCCCCGGCGTGGCCGGCAACATTGTTTCCGCCGCCGCCACCGGCCTGGTGCCGGCCAAGGCAATCGTGGCGGGCAAGGACTAGATTTCCAAGCAAACAAAGCCCCTGCCGGGAAAAGCAGGGGCTTTGTTTATGAGGGGGTGCGATGATTGAGATTGACTTGTTTCAAAAGATTGTATGAGCAGCACATTAAGGAAACCTTGCGGGCAAATTAACGCTTTGTAATTTCATGCGCACTTTTTCCTGGTCGGCAGGCGCCAGGGGAATCAGACCAACAGTGTGAAGAGAAAAGGACTCAATCAATCATTCTGAGTGGTTGCAGAAATTATAAACCCGTCCTTTTTAAAAAATATGGTTCCCCGCACTGCGTATTCTGATAGAAATATCAATTATACCACATCCGACTTTATCAACCGCCCCCTGTTGCACCATGGATACCAATATGCATATTTCAGAGATCGAAAATAACCTCCCCAATGGCTTTCATGATTCCAGAATCAACTCTATTACGATTCATTATGATAAGTCAGAGGCTGAAATAGGACTTTCAATTTGTATAACTTCCCCTTTTCAGGAAATGGAAAGTGAACTTCCCAGATATACGAATGCAAAAATTCAATTCAGACAATTGAAAACCTTCTCAATTGAAAATTCCAATGTTTTTTTGCAAAATATGGGATCCGGCTTTTTGGTCACATCAGGTTCTTTTGAAGATTTACCAAATTTCAAACAAAAAGAACTCCCCTTGAATATGCAGACAACAACGTTATTCTGGTTTTTTATTTCTGCATTGAATATTTTTATTTTCATAGATTCTCTTGAGGCAGAACTTTTTTTTGAGGATATTCAGGGGCCAGCTTAAAACAAATACATCATATTATACTCTTCTACATTCCCTAATACGTCTATCGACGCCCAGTTCACCTTCTCATAAAATACCCAGGTGTGATTCACGAGAAACAACACAATCTGCTTCTGTTCATTTTCATCCATTCTGCCCTGGTTGTTTGAAAGATCAAAATCGCAGTACCCTGTTTCCAGTCGACTGACCCAAATTGGGCACACTATGATAACAGCCTATTTTTTTGATGTTTTTTGTATTCCAAGAAAACATATTCATTTTCACTCGGATCATTACAACAAGTTAACGTGTTGGAAAGGTTCCATTCATCTTTCTAGGGCATAGTTATTTACGCAGGCTCCTTGACATACCCCCCTTTCACTTTGCTCGGCCCCTCCCCCCCGGAGGGGTCACTTTTTTTCTAAAGGAGCCTGCTCGAGACCTTTGATGCAGGGCTTATACTTCGAATATTCCCCCTAAGCTGAGCAAATCCTTTTTGCGTGGCTCAACGTCTCTCAATCCTGTATCCAATCCCAGCATTCCTTCTGTGACCAGCTTATCACCCCATGGATCCCCCAAAAACACATGTGGCCGATCCTGGGGAGCAGAATGTCATTAAAGGGGCAACTCAAACCAACGTGAGACTAAGCCTGCCTTTTTTGGCGCTTTTGTCTGCCAAATTATGTTGCTGTCTCCTTAAATACATTCTTTTTTAACCTGAAATTACCCTTCTGCTTTCACTCACACTGCAAAATATGTCACGAAGACTATTTCTTTCGTGATACTTTCCTGCAAAGGCCACTCAATAATTTTAATCTGACACGAAAGATTTTTTTTGCGTGATAGTTCTGCATTTTATTTTCATAAAGCTTCGAAACATGATAGATACACACTCAAAAGCTGCGTAACACAAGTCTTTATTATACAGTTTATAGTTGTTTTTTCCATTTCATGCCATCATGTTTCATCCAGTGTCGTTCGACGCATTTGCATTACAGCTGGTGATCATGTTCAAGGAGGAATACCATGGCGCGATATATTTTCGTCCACGGTACATTTCAGGGAGGCGGGGTCCGGAGCAAGGCTTCCGAGCTTCTGCGAATCAATGGGCACAAAGCGCATACGCCCCTTTTGTCGGGCTGCGGTTACCTGCGGCATTCGCATTACGAGGGAACCAAGCCCAACTCCCGTAGTGACGACTCCGCAACTGATGGCCGGAACCGTCCATGAATATGTTTCCGCTCAAGCGAGAAAAACCAGGGAACCGACGTATGTCTATTACTGAAGAACCCGGTCTGCACGCGGTGATCCGTAAAAAGCTGACTCATTTCGACCTGGATGTGACCCTGCAATGCGGACGTGGTGAAATACTGGCCGTGGTGGGGCCCTCAGGCGCGGGCAAATCCACCCTGCTCCGCTGCATTGCCGGTCTGGAAAAACCGGACGACGGGGAAATACGCTGCGACGGCAAGGTCTGGAGCCGTGCGGAGCGTTTCATGCTGAAACCGCAACAACGCAGAATAGGCCTGCTCTTCCAGGACGCTCTGCTCTTTCCGCACATGAGCCTGCTGGAAAACATTCAGTTTGTCTGCAAGCAGGAAAAGGAAGCCCTGAACCTGCTCGAAAGCATGGGCATCGCCCACCTCAAGGACAGCAAACCCCGGCAGATTTCCGGAGGCGAACGTCAGCGCGGCGCCCTGTGTCAGGTGCTGGCGCGCAAGCCGCGCCTGCTGCTTCTGGACGAACCCTTTTCCGCCCTGGACGTGGAAAACCGCCTGAGCCTGCGCGAGCGGCTCATGTCCATCACCGCGGAAAAGAACATTCCCGCCCTGCTCGTGACCCATGACCTCGTGGATGCCATGACCATGGCGGGCCGGATCATTTCATTGATCAACGGTCGCGAAGACTCCCGCTGGCTCGAGCGCCAGCAGGAATTGTTGGCCCAGGACCTGGAAGCCGTATCCAACAACATCAACCAGCCCAACGCTAAAAAAAAATACGTCGATGAAGCGGCGTAACGGAGATAGGTCATGAAAAAACACCTTGCCATCCTGCTTTCTGCCCTCATGCTGCTGATCTGCTTTGCCGTCCCCGCCAGTGCGGAAAACAGCCTGACCATCGCGGCCGGTGCCGGATACAAGAAAATGGTCAACGACATGAGCGCCGCGTTCACCAAGGCCACCGGCATCAAGGTGCAGCAGATTTACGGCAACATGGGCCAGGTGACTGCCCAGGCCCAGAACAGCGGCGTGGTGGATCTGGTCATCGGCGACAAGAACTACCTGGACAAGACCAAGCTGCAATGGGGCCCCGAGTACACCATCGGCCAGGGCAAAGTGGTCATGGCCGTGGCCAAGGGCGTCAAGGTCAAGGAACTCTCGACCCTCGAACTGCTGGATGCGGCGGCCGCCAAATCCATTCTGACCAATGACGCCATCACCCGCATCGCCTTTCCCGACAAGAAAAAAGCCATTTATGGCAGCCGTACCTTCGAGATGCTCAACAAACTGGGCCTCTACAAGACGCTCGGGCCCAAACTGCTGATGGTGGGCACGGTTCCGCAGGTTTCCGCCTACGTGCTCAGCGCAGAAGTTGACCTGGGCTTCATCAACCTCACGGACGGCCTGGCCATCAAGGACAAAGTCGCCAGAATCATTCCCGTGGACGACTCGCTCTACAGTCCGATTCTGATTGTGGCCCACATGCTGAAAGACTGCCCCAACATCGATCTGGCCGCTGACTTCGGCAAGTTTCTGCAAACTCCCGAAGCGCGCGAGCTCGCTAAAAAGCACGGCCTGTAAAAACATACGGATTGCCTGCCATGTTCCTCACTTTCTTCATGCCTCTCGCTGAAAGCTCAGCAACCGGGCCCATGCTGCTGAGTCTCGAGACACTGGTGCTGGTGGCGCCCTTTCTGGCCGTCGTGGGGGTGGGAACCGGCTACCTGCTGGGGCGCTGGCAGAGCAACTGGGCTTCCATACTGGATTTCCTGGTCACGCTTCCCCTGGTATTTCCGCCCATTGCCACAGGTTTTCTGCTCCTGCTGTTTCTGGGTCGGCGCGGACTGCTGGGGGAAGCCCTCTCTCATCTGACGGGCGTGGAAATCGTCTTCAGTTTCTGGGGAGTTGCGCTGGCGTCGTTCATCGCGGGCCTGCCCCTTATCGTCAAAACGGTTCAGGCCGCCATCCGCCAGGAAACCAGCCGCCTGGTGGAATTTTCCTACGTGCTGGGCAAATCACCCTGGACCACCTTTTTCCGCGTGGTGCTGCCCAACATACGCAAAAGCGTCTGCGTGGGCATGTTTCTGGCTCTGGCCCGCTCTCTGGGCGAAGTGGGCATCACGCTGATGCTCGGCGGCAACATCGTCGGGAAAACCAACACCATCTCCCTGGAAATCTACAACGCCGTGTTCACCGGCGAATACGACCGGGCCATGGCTCTGGTGGTGGTGCTCGGGCTTGTCTCGCTGGTGCTGGTCATGGCCACGCGCTGGTTCGCCGTCAGGGAAGCCGTCTAAGCGTTCTGCCGGGGCTCGATGTGCCGCATGTAGGCGCAAAACATGTCTGCCATGGCGTCCGCGTAGGTCTGAATTTCCTCCTCGGAGCGCGGTTGCTCCGAGAACAGTTTTCCCACCGAACTCAGCGTGGTGATGACCAGATTGGCAACCAGTCCGCGTTCCTCTTCTGAAACACCAGGCAGGGCCTCCCGCATGAAGGTCAAGATGATCATATCCCGCTCTCCCCGTGTTGCATGGGCTTCGGGCTCGTCCCGATAAAACGGCGCCGCATCATTGAGCGCCGTACGCATGGCGACTTCCTCGCATTCCGAACGAATGAACGTATGCACCAGAGTCCGCAGCCTCTCCAGAGGCGGGGTCGGAGTGTCATCGAGAATGGAGCGGAACAGAGCCATGGTCTGCCGCCATTCGTCGCGCTGCAGCCGGAACAGGATTGACGCCTTGTTGGGGAAATACTGATAGAGCGACCCCACGCTGACACCTGCCCGCTCCGCAACCCGCGCAGTGGTGAACCGCTGCACACCCTCGGCTTCCAAAACCTGAACAGCTGCCTCCAGGATGATGGCCACAAGCTCCGCAGAGCGGGCCTGTTTGGGATGCTTTCGTAATGAAATCCGGGATGTTGGCTTATCGGACACGCGGCACGCTCCTAATGCGAATTGAAAATCTGACGAATCAGTCATATTTTTTTATGCAGACATGAAGAACGAGTCAATCAGTTCTTTCCTTATTCAAAACAATCCGCACCCCATGACGCGCTGGCTTCCAAACTGTTGAACTGAAAGAACTGACTGACCAGCCTGCCTTTGCCTTAGGATCAAAGGTATTGAAATTACAATAATCACGTCCTGAAGACTTGTTGCATACGGAGCAGCCAATGAATAACTCAAACCAGGAATCACGGGCCCTGCGTCAGGTCATCGCCCTGACAGGCGCCCTGCTTTTTTCCTATCTCACTGTTTCAATGACACTTCCGGCCGTGCCGGTGTATGTGGTGCATGACCTGCACATGGCCAACGTACTCGGCGGACTGGCCGCAGGTATCGCCTTTTTCTCGACCATTCTCACCCGGGGCCGGGCCGGCATGAGCGCGGATAAAATCGGCGGAAAAATAAGCATGCAACGCGGATTGCTGGTCTATGCCGCGGCCGGGCTGATTTGCCTGGCTGCCGCACTGCCGCAGCTGCCCCCCATGGGGGGTTACGTCGTGCTTATTGCCGGCAGGCTCCTGCTGGGCGTGGGCGAGAGTCTGACCATGATCGGCATGATCAGCTGGTCCATCGGACTCATGGGACAGGCTCGTTCGGGTCTGGTCATTTCCCTGGTGGGCATCGGCATGTACGGAGCACTGGCAGCCGGCGGTCCGTTGGGGCTGGCTCTGCTGGACTGGCTGGGCTATTCGGGGCTCATGGCCGTATCAGTGGTTCTGCCTGTCATAGGGCTTGCCGTCATCCACCGCTTTCCGGCCGTCACTCCCACCACGGGCAAACGCGAATCTTTCTGGCATATCATCGGACGCATCTGGCGTGCGGGTACGGTGGTCGGACTGCAGGGAGTCGGCTTCGCCGCGCTGGGCGCGTTCTTTTCCCTGTATTTTCTCGCCAAAGGCTGGCCGTACGCGGGCTGGGGCCTGACCTGCTTTGGTGTGGGGTTCGTCATTGTCCGTATTCTTTTCGGCCATTTGCCGGATAAAATCGGCGGCTCGCGCGTGGCCATGGTATCGCTGATAGTGGAGGCCTGCGGACAATTTCTGCTCTGGATGGCGCCGACCCCCTGGCTCGCACTGCTCGGCGCGTTGCTCACCGGTTTCGGCTGCTCCATGGTCTTTCCCGCAATGGGTTCGGAAGTGGTCAAACAGGTTCCGGCCCATTTGAGCGGCACGGCCATCGGCGGGTTCACGGCATTCCAGGACCTGGCCTACGGCGCCACCGGACCGGTTGTCGGCATTCTTGCCGACCATGCGGGCTACCCCGTGGTCTTTCTGGTGGGAGGCATTGCCGCTGTTCTCGGCCTGATAATGGCCCTTCCCGGCGCGTCGAAAAAAGTCCGGACCACGGCCTGACATTGCCTGAAGCGGAGAACCCAGCAACAGACGGATTGGTAGTCGCCCCTTGTCAGCTCTGCTTGAACTGTTGCAGATCTATCTCCAGACGGGCCAGAATCTTTTGCAGGGCAACCCGGGAAAGACCGCTGGCCCGCGCGGCCTCCGAAACATTGCCCTGCGTACGACGCAGCAACGAACGCACATAACCAGCGGTGAAATCATTGACCACCTGGGCCTTGGCTTCCTTATACGGCAGTTGGCTGTCAGCCTCTGGTTTGGAGCTCGCCTGCTGGGGCACACCGCTTTCCACCTGGGCCACGCTGGACATGCTCACTTCCGCCCCCGGGCAGAACACCGCCAGTCGCCGCATATAGTTCTGCAGCTCGCGTACGTTGCCCGGCCAGGACCGACCGGACAAATGGACAAGCACGTCGCTGTGCAGATTTTTCTCCGTGATGCCCATTTCCACGCAGGTCTGCTGCAGGAAATAATTGGCCAGCAGGGCAATATCCTCTTTGCGCTCGCGCAGGGGCGGCACCCGCAGATTGAGCACATTCAGGCGGTAGTATAGATCTTTGCGAAAGGTCTTGGACGCCACTTTGCCTTCCAGATCCTGGTTGGTGGAAGCCACCACGCGGACGTTCACCGGGCTGCTGATGCTGGAGCCCACAGGCCGGACTTCCCCTTCCTGCAGCACGCGCAGGAGTTTGAGCTGCATGGCCTGGGAAATATCCCCGATCTCGTCCAGCAGCAGCGTGCCTCCGTCTGCAGTGGCGAACAAGCCCTTGCGGTCGCGATCCGCATTGGTGAACGCGCCTTTGACATGTCCGAAGAGTTCGCTTTCCAGCAATTCCTCGGGGATGGCCGGGCAGTTGACCGTGACGAAGGGTCCCGCGGCCCGGTTGCTGGACGCGTGCAGCAGCCTGGCTGCCAGTTCCTTGCCCGTGCCGGATTCGCCGCGAATCAACACCGTATAGTCGGTCTGCGCCACTGCTACTATGGAATGCGCCAGATGGCGTATGGCCGTGCTCTCGCCCAGCATGGCCATCTGCCGGGTGGCCACCAGCTCCTTGAGCCGGCGGTTCTCCCGCAGCAACAGGTTGCGCTCCAGCGCTTTTTCAACCACATGGTAAAGTTGATCCGGCTCCACGGGTTTGGTCAAAAAATCATAGGCCCCGCTTTTCAACGCCTCCACAGCCGTCTCGATGGCGCCGTAGGCAGTGAGAATAATGGTGGAAAGCTCCGGACATTTTACCAATGCCTGTTGCAGAAGCGCCATGCCGTCCATTTCCGGCATGCGCAGATCCGTAAGCATGACATGAAAAATCTGCTGCTCCAGAATCTCCAGGGCTTCGGCCCCGGACGCAGCGGTGCGTACGGCCATTTTCTTGAAATGGGTTTCCAGCAGTCGTTGCAGTCCGTGAGCAAAATCCTTTTCGTCATCGACAACCAGCACCTGGCATATTTCACTCATGATGCCTCCTCCGCCTTGTCTTCCGCAACCGGAAAACGCAAGGTGAACAAGGCGCCGCCCTCGCCGGTGTTGGCAGCGGATACGCTGCCGCCCAGATCCTGCATGTAGCCGTAGACCACGGCCAGGCCCAGGCCGGTCCCCTTGCTCACTTCCTTGGTGGTGAAAAATGGATCAAAAATATGCGGCAGGGCCTCCGGCGCAATGCCTCGCCCGTTGTCCCGGACAGTGAGCACCACCTGGGATTTCCGCTTGTCATAGGCAGCTTTCATGAAAATGAGTCCCTTGTCCTGTTCCACTGCGTCCAGGGCGTTCAAAATGAGATTGGCCACAATGTGTTCCACAACCTGGTTTTCCACGCGTACGAGGGGCAGATCCGGTTCTACTTCGCTCTGCAGCTGCACACCCTTTTTTCCGGCCTGCACCACAAAGACCTTGCCCACGCTGGCGGCCACGTTGCCGATGTTGATGCGCTCCGAGGTTGAAATCTTGGGACGGGCAAAATTCAACAACTCCCTGAGCACGACCTGGGCCTGCTTGGTGTGCCGGACAATGACTTCGATGTCCTTCTTTTGTTGGGGATCCTGGGCGGTTTGCCTGAGCAGTTCCGCATAACAGAGAATCACTCCCAGCGGATTGTTGATTTCATGGGCCAGCCCCGAGGCCAGCCTACCCACCGTGATCATCTTTTCCGACTGCGCAGCCTGGGCCAGCATGAGTTTTTCATGCGTAATTTCGCGAAGATGCGCAATAATCCGCCCGGATTCCCCACCCACGGGGAACAGCCGGATCATGATACTGCGTCCGCTCGGCAACAGAACTTCCTGCTCCACCTGGCGGCCCCGCTCCAGGGCCCGCCCCAGGTCGCAGTTGGGATTTGTCACCTGTTCCTTGCACAGCAGCAAGAACAGATTCCGGTCGCTTTCATCCTTTTTCTCGCCAAACAGATCCGTGGTCAATCGCCGGGCAGCCTCATTGATAATCACGGCCGAACCCTGCGGATTGAGCAGCAGCAAGGGATCGGCAATGCCCTCGAAAATGAACTGCAGATTCTCCGTATGGCGAAGAATATCGTCCAGTGCGGAAATGTTTTCGGCCGCAATGCCCAGCTGCCGTCCTACGGCCAGCAGCAGTTCGTGATCCTGCTGGCGAAAAACATCCCCCTCCTTGCGATACAGACAAAGAAACCCCTCGGTGCCGCCCTCGGTGGACTCCACGGGAATCAGGGCGCTGTTATCCCCGATACGCGCCTGGGGATCGGTTAAAAGATCCATCCAGTCTTCCGGCAGTTCGATGGGCTGTTCCGAATCCGGCCAGGAAAACTGGCGAAAGGAGGACATGGAGCAGACATAGACCACGCGTTCCAGATCGAAGCGCCGGCCGATGAGCGGCAGGGCATGCCGCCAGAGCTGCCCCATGGTCTGGCTCTGGTTCAGTCCGGCCAGCATGCGTACGAACAGGCGCACGTCTTCCTGGCGTTCGCGACTCTCACGCGCCAGATCCTCCGTACGGTCGGCTACCCTGGCTTCCAGATTCTGGGCGTAATCCTCGAGCTGCGCCCGGGTCTGCAACAGGTGCTCTCCCAGCCGTTCCATGCCTTCGGTCATTTCGTCTATCTCATCCACATGCTCGAATGACCGGATCAGCTCGTCGCTCTGCGTATCGCTCAGATTGCGCCGGAACGCTCCAATGAGCGTACGCATGTTGTTGACCACCACGCGGCGGAAAATAAGGTTGGTTGCGGCAAAAAACAGAAATGCCGCCACAGTGAAAAATATCAGATAGGTCAGAAGCGTATCCTGCAGTCGGGCCACCGATGCCGTGACAGGCATGCCTACGAAATCCAGCCCGTCAATGCTGTTCAGCTTGTGCCCGAAGCCCCTGCTTCCATATTTTTGCACCAGTTCGGCCGGAGCGTCCTGCTGGCGTCCATGGCAATACATGCAGCTTTTTGTAAAGCGCGCGGGCCGGGCCATGACATAATAATTCTCCCCGTCTATGGTCTTGTACCCCTGCCAGAGTTTCTGCTCCGGATGCTCGCGAAAATAGTCGATGAGGCTGTGCTCCATGAGGTTGGCTTCGTACCCGGCATTGCGCGCGTCTATGGCCACCCGGCGGTAGACCGTGGAGTTGGGATTGTCCACGGCATTGTCCATGACCTTGCGCGAAATATACGATGAGGACATGGCCTCGATGACGAAATTGCGGGGATAACGTTCGTACATGGCGGGACGCAGGGTCTGGCGGACGTATTGCTGAATGGCATCCACCTGGGCAAGAACAAGGGCGGCTTTCTGGCGCACTTCCTCGTTCAGAAAACTGCTGACATGAATATAAAACCCTATGGCCAGCAACCCGCCGATAATAAAGGTCGCGATGGATAGCCCGAGCAGAAACTTGCTCTGCATGGAATAGGGTCTGGGAAGCTGCATGGTCGTTCTCTGCTCTCTGGTTGCACCGCTGAAAGATGCGTATAATCAAGGGCTTTGCCGAGGTTACGGGGCACAGGGGGAAAGTGCAACTGAAATCTTGCTTTGAACTGCGGCGTGAAAACTGCCTCCTTGTTTGCCGGTCTGACCGCCCGAACGGATGGAACCCATCCGAGGGTCGACGAACTCCTGCGGCCGCACCGCAAGGAGCCCGTCCCCGCCGGAAATATTACAACGCCCTACCCGCCGTGAGGCATGTATTCGATGGTGTTGCGCGCGTTGCTGTCCGCATGGCCCACGATTTCCACATCCGTGTAGTAGAATTCTCCGGTCTCGATGCCGGAAAAATCCACGAACTTGGCCATGGTCCGGATCTCCGGAACCGCATTGGTCAGAGCCGGAGCAGCCACGAACATCACGAACCAGACTGCGAGCAGACTTGCCGCAAAACTGAGTAAACGAACCTTCAAACTTTTATTTTCCATGTCTATTCTCCTCCCGGCTTGGATACCGGCCGCCCGGAGGAAGCGGGCGGCCGGCAGTTGCGAGTATACTAGATAGTGGCCGTGATGTCAGGGAATACCAGATAGAACATGATGTAGGCCATGAGCAGGGTGAGGCAGAGGTTGAAGGACTGACCCACAACGTACAGGATCAACGGCTTGCCGCCCTTGAAGTACTTTTTCAGTTCGCGGAAGTTGGTGGCAAGACCGATTGCCGCGAAGGACAGACAGAAGAACCAGCCGCGGAAGATGCGCGAGAAGCCGCGCAGCACGCCCTGGTCGATCATGGTGAAACCGGCGTCCGAACCGAGGCTGCCGTAAACCACGGAGAACACGATGGAGGCGGCCAGGAAGCCAAGAACGAACTTGGGAAAACGGTGCCAGATTTCCATCCAGTGCACCTTTGCGCCAGGTTCGCAATCCACGCGCGTGCACCAGTAAACGGCTACACCGAATGCGGTGACGCCGATGAGCACGTTCTGGATCATCTTGATGGTGGCGGCCACGTACAGGGCTTTTTCCGACAGGAACGCACCGGCCGCGGCAACTGCGCCCGTGGCGTCGATGGTGCCGCCCATCCAGGCGCCGCCCAGAATGTAGGGCATGCCCACGGCCTTGATCACGGCCGGCATGACGATCATCATGATGGAGGTGAAGACCAGCGAGAGACCGATGGACAGGGTCAGCTCCTCTTTTTTGGCCCTACAGGCGGCTGCCGTGGCAATGGCCGCGGACGTTCCGCACACGCTCATGTCCGCGGAAATGGTTATATTCAATGTTTTGGAAGGAATCTTCAGCACTTTCTGGCCAAAGATATAGGTGGAGATAAGCACGATGGGGGTAACCACCCAGGCTACGAAGATGCCGGGCACGCCGATGGCGATGATCTTGTTGAAGAGCACTTCCGCGCCCAGCAGTACGAGACCTGTCTTGATGTAAAACTCCACCTGCAGCGCTGGCTTGACCCATTTGGGCGTGCCAATGGTGTTGGACACCAGCATACCCATGAAAATGGCCCAGGCCGCGTATCCTATACCGTAATGTTTCATGGTCGCCTGGCTGGCGAACATGTACGAGAGGACGCAGATGAGATACACAACGCCGAATCCTTTAAGAAATCCGGCGACGCTCTGGCCCATAAGATAAATGCCGGGCGAAAAAAAGATCGCGATGACGATCATCAGTCCGATCAGGCTCGGAAACAGATTGTAAGGCTTGTTCTGGGTTTTCTTTTTGGCGCTGGAGGCCTTGGACTTTGCCTTGAGCCAGGCGTCGATCTTGTCCGAGGCTGCTGCGTTCAGGGACTTGTCCTCGAATTTGGCTGCTTCAGCGGCCTTTTCCGCTTCCATGGCTTCGGACTTGGCCTTGGTTTCAAGTGCCTTGGCTTTTTCATATTTGGGCATGTTCTTCACGTTCAAGGCGTCCGCCTGTTCCTTGCTCATGATGAACGCGTCCAAAGGATTGGTTTTCCAGCCATTTGGTTTGTGCGTAAATTTGGCAATGGCCTTGCCTATGGGAGCGTTACGCGCGCGGACTTTTTCCTTGGCCAGCTCTGCCTCGTACCAGGCCATGGTCTTGAACGGCGCACGGGCCGCCTCGGCCTTCAGAATGGCGTTGGACTTGGCATAAACTTCCTGCATGTCCGCGGGTTTGTTGTTGAAATAAATAAAAAAACCAACGATGAGCACGATGAACCCCAGCCAGATGGTCAGATAGTCTTCCTTTTTCCAAAGATCGCTCCAGGAACTTTTCGCATGGTCGACAACTACCTCACTTGCAGGGACATTCGTATTTTCATTTTCGGCCATGAATCCCTCCTCCTCTAAAAAGTGATAACTCAAGTTGCGTATACTGCCGCATTAAGTCCAGGGCATGCCGCATCATACAAGACGGTCAATATGCCCTGCTAACAGGAAGCAAAGATCAGGCCATTTTTGTTTATACACATCTAACTAATTTAATTGGATTTTCTGCACTAGAACTTTTGCAACATGCAAACTTGAGTTTGCACGTCATAACCGAAGTTACCATTTTCTTTATCTGGGAAGCAGCGGTATTGGGCGCTGAGGATATCAGTCGCGCCTTATATATATGATGGGCTGGGCGATTTCTTGCGCGGCTCTGTTTTTCCGGGGCACCTGACCCGTATTTTAAGGCAAAAAAGCAAATGAATTCTGTACGGCGGGAACTAAACTGAATGAAGGGAATATGACTGGAAGAAATGCGCGGATTCGGCCCGTACCGCTCTGCGGCAGCACGGGCCGTAAAAAGCGAGACTATTTGAGCAGAGCAGCCGCACCGGCTTTGGCTACGCTTTCATCTTCGTCAACCGTGCCGCCGCTGACACCGATGGCACCGATGATCACATTGTTCTTGTCAATGAGCAGTACGCCGCCGGCAAACAGCATCAGACCGTCGTTGCTGACCTCGATGCTGTACAGGGACTTGCCTACCTGGGAAGCCGCACCCAGATCACGAGAGCTCATGTTGAAGTAACGTGCTGTTTTGGCCTTTTTCATGGAAATGTCGATGCTTCCGAGAAATGCGTCATCCATGCGATTAAAAGCCTTGAGGTTGCCTCCCGCATCCAGCAGCGCAATATTCATGGGAACCTTGATCTCTTCGGCCTTTTTCAAAGCAGCCTGCAAAATGACCTGCGCCTGCTTCAAAGTCAGATCCCCGGGAAGTGTTTTCACGGGCTCGGCAGCGAAAACAGTAGAAACCAGACAAACCATAAGCAAACAAGATACCACAGCAGAAATTACAGTACGAAACATTAATAGTCCTCCCGATAAAAAGAAATTGTAGTTGTTTTGCAATCTGCTCTTTTTAATGAATTTGTCAATATATAAATATTCACTATTAATTGCATCACATTTTGACGATAAAACAGCCTTTTACAAAGCCAATTACATGCAAAAACAAGTGATTACTTTATTCGTGCAGAAACATTCGCAAAAGACATAAATAGAGATGGACCATGCAAACGTTTACACGCGCGTGCTTGCTGGCCCGAACAGGAGATCGAGTAAATTCAAAAAATGATGTTATTGCAATTTTGTAAAATGAATACTATTCAATTATTACAATTTTGCAAAAATCAGAAACTTGGCGGGGTGTTCACCCAGACGATTCTGGCAACAATTTTACCGGGGTTTCGATAGCTGTGCTTGCGTTCCGAGCGGAACAGAAAGGAATCTCCAGCTCGCAGATGATGGGCTTTTCCGTCAATGGAAAGCTCCAGCTCGCCTTCAATTACATAGCCCAGCTCTTCGCCTTCGTGGGAATATTCGCCGTCGGTGTGTCCGCCCGGTTGAATAATGTGGATGTTGGCCTGAAGCAGCCTGTCCGGCGAATGGGGCGCCAGAGCCTCCAGTACGATGTCTGTCCCGGAGCGGATGGTGGAAATGTTCAGCAGCGGACGCGTACCCTCACGGGCGATGTAGTCAGCGTCGTCGCTTTGATAGAAAAGCGCGCTGGCGCTGAGGTCCAGGGCACGCGCAATACGGTGCAGATTCTTGAAGGAGGGGTTGGCCTTGCCGTGCTCTATCTTGGAAAGCATGCTTTCCGAACAGCCAACGGCTTCCGCCAGATCCGCCAGCCGCATACCCATCATGATACGGCGGTGACGAATGCGCACCCCCAATGCATTGTCGTTCTCACTCAAAACTCTTTCCTCCCCATTTGCTACACCTAACCATATCTTGAAAAAAATTCAAGTAAGATTCACAGCAACCGGCTCGTCAGTCAAACAGAATCTTGGAATTCGCCCAGAATATCCGCAGATCCGGCTTTATTTCACTTTTTATTTTACATTTTTGTCACAAAAAAACGTATTCTTAAATACTTTCCAGTTGAGCTGATACATGCATCCTGTTGATTCCATGGATCATATTCGCAATGGCATGAAAATAGCTTAAACAATTTTCAAGATACTTGAATAAAAATACAACGTCTGGAGTAAGACGTGCTAGAGACCATACACCTATCCAAGACTTTCGGCGCCCTATACGCCACACACGAAGTGAATCTGCACGTACGCGAGGGGTCCATCCATGCCATAATCGGCCCCAATGGCGCCGGAAAGACAACACTGTTCAATCTGCTCGCAGGTGTTTTTCCACCGAGTTCGGGCAAGGTGCTTTTCAAGGGACAGGACATTTCCAGGCGCTCGGTCCCCCAGCGTTGCAGGCTGGGCATCGGGCGCTCCTTCCAGGTCACCAGCATTTTCCCGGAGTTGAGCGTGGCGGAAAACGTCCGGCTGGCCTGCCAGGCCAAAAGCGGTCTTGGACGCCAGCTTTTCCGGCGGGCCGATCTCTGCCGGGACATCATGGACCGGGCCGACTCCATCCTCGAATTTCTGGGCATCCTCGAGCTGCGGGACCTGCCCGCCGGGACCATCCCCTACGGCAGTCAGCGCTCCCTGGATGTCGCCATTGCCATTGGCACAGATCCTCAGCTGCTGCTCCTGGACGAACCCACCAGCGGCATGAGCCCGGACGATACCTTGCGGATGATCGATCTGATCCACCGTCTGGCCGAAAAATACACCATCGTGCTCATCGAACATCATATGAATGTGGTCATGTCCATTTCCGACACCATCAGCGTTCTGCAGATGGGCAGCATCATCGCCCAGGGCACTCCTGAGGACATCCAGCAGAACGACGACGTCAAAAAGGCCTATCTCGGAGAATCCCAATGGTAATGCCGGAGCCACAACTCAAGGTGGAGAATATCCACTCCTATTATGGCAAGAGCCACATCATCCAGGGCCTGTCCTTTTCCGTACGCCAGGGCGAATGTTTTTCCTTTCTCGGGCGCAACGGAGCAGGAAAAAACCACCACCCTTCGCAGCATCATGGGCCTTGTGCCCCCGGCCAACGGACGCATCAGCTTCAAAGAAAAACTCATATCCGGGCAAAAACCCTATCAGATAGCCTGCCAGGGTATTGGATACGTGCCCGAGGAGCGGCAGATATTCTCTTCGCTCTCCGTGGAAGAGAACCTGCTCATGGCGGCCCCAAAAGTTACCAACTGGCCCCTGGAACGCATCTATGAAGTGTTCCCACGGTTGCAGGAACGCCGCAAGCACATGGGCAACCAGCTCAGCGGGGGCGAACAGCAGATGCTGGCCATTGCCCGCGCCCTGATGACCAGCCCGGATCTGCTCCTGCTGGACGAACCCACCGAAGGCCTGGCTCCGCTCATCGTGGAAATGCTGCTGGAAACCATCCTGCTGATCAAGGATCAGGGGATGACCATCATTCTGGTCGAACAAAACGTCAACGCCACCCTCAAGGTCACAGACACCTACTGCATCCTGCAGCAGGGAGTTTCCGTGTTCAAGGGCAGCTGCGACGAGTTCAAGGAGCGTCCGGAACTCAAGGAAAAGTATCTGGGCGTATAAGAGCAACAAAAACGGATAATAACGTCGCCGGGGCCGCTCGGCCCCGCACCCCTTGCCAGGGCAACGGCCCTGGACGCGTACTAACTTACAGGGAAGGAGGTACTTCTCAGATGTCCAAGAAAATGAACCGCAGAGACTTCATCCGGAATTCGGCCGCAGCTGCCGCCGCCACCTGTTTTACCGCCGGCGGGCTCGCTTTCCCGCATCGCTCGTACGCAGCCGGCGAATCAGTCAAGTTCTTTCTCGGCTGCACCATGTCCGGCGCGTACGCGTCCTCCGGCATGTACATTTCGCGCGGTATGCAGCTGGCCATCGAGAACTACGGAGGACAGGTCCTCGGCCGTCCGGTGGAACTCATCGAACGGGATACCCCCAACCCCGCTGAAGGCGTCCGCAAAACCCAGGAGGCAGTGGAAAGCCTGGGCTGCAACTTCGTGACCATCGCACCCAGCAGTTCGACCATTCTGGCCGTTGCCGAATACGCCAAGAAAAAAGGCGTGGTCCTGTTCGGACATGGCGGCAGCGACAAGATCACCGGCTCCGCCTGCAACAAGTCCACCTTCCGCTGGCAGGTGCCCACCTGGGGCGCCATCCGCGAGGTCGTTCCCCGTATCATCAATGAATACGGAGCCAAAAGCTTCTACACCATCACCCCCAAGTACGTGTTCGGCGAAGACCTGCTGCGCAATACCGAAGAAGTGCTCAAGGACATGGGCATCAAATTTCTGGGCAACTCCTTCCACAGCCTGGGCGAATCCGATTTCAGCTCCCACATCACCAAGGCCATGGCTGCCGGAGCGGACTGCGTATTGTTCCTGAATTTCGGCGGCGATACGGTCAACTCCCTGAAACAGGCGCACAACTTCGGCCTGAAACAGGTCTCCAAGATCGCCTGCGCCTGGGGCTCCGGCATCACCCAGATGAAAGCGCTCGGTCCGGACATCCTCGACGGCGTCATCTGGGGGCTGCAGTACTTCTACAAAATAGACACCCCGGCCAACAAGCAACTGGTGGAAACCTTCAAGGCCAAATACGGCGAAATTCCTCCCTACGTGGCGGCCCAGACCTATGCCTCCACCATGACCCTGCTCCAGGCCATCGACAAGGCCGGCAGCGACAAACCCGCGGACGTCATCGCGGCACTGGAAGACTTCAAGTACGCCGGACTCACCGGAGACGAGGTCTACCGCGCGTGCGACCACCAGTGCATCAAACCTTACTATACCGTCCGCTGCAAAGCCGCGGCAGACATGAAAAACCCCGACGACTTCGGCGATATCATCGGAAGCTCAATCAACTTCCAACCCTGCGGAGATAACGGCTGCAACATGGGATAATGGGATAGCTTAGGGACAACAGAGGTTGTCGAGGGGAAAACTTCGTGGGGGCTCCGCGCCCCCACACTCCCTCGCCAGGGCACGGCCCCGAACGCGCAGTATTGTAAAAATGGAACCTGGACGCACCGGTCAGGTCAACCAATTAAACGTTTTTGAGGATCCTCGTTGAACTTTTTTCCAATAAGTTCCTCGAACCGCCGGAAACATCCTCTCTCTTGAAATCGGACAGGACATTGCCATGACCAATTTGATAATTTTGCAGGTATTCAACGGGCTGGTGCTCGGCATGATCTACGTGATGCTGGCCATGGGCCTGTCCATTGTCTGGGGGATGATGGACATCATCAATTTCGCCCACGGGTTGTTTTATGCGCTGGGCGCGTACCTGGCCTACACCTACGTACAGGTGACGGGAGATTTCTGGAGCGCGCTGCTGGTGGTGCCGCTGGCCACAGCGGGCATCGGCATGATTCTGGAGCGCACCCTGCTCAACCGGCTGTACGGCCAGAACATTCTCTACCAGATCCTGATGACTTTCGGCCTGGCGCTTATCGGGCGCGAGGTGCTGATTCTTGTCTACGGTCCGGTGGGCAAAAGCTTTTCCATGCCTGCCGCACTGGTCGGAGTGGTCAAGGTGGGCAGCCTGTTCTTTCCCATCTACCGGGTGTTCATCTTCTTTCTGGTATTGCTGCTGGCCGCGGGCATGTGGCTGTTCATAGAAAAAACCCGCTACGGCGCCATTGTCCGGGCGGGCACGGAAAACAGCGACATGGTCAGCTGCCTGGGCATCAACATCTCCCTGGTGTTTACGCTGATCTTCGGCTTGGCCCAGGCCATTGCCGGACTGGGGGGGCGTGCTGGCCGCGCCCATGCGCGGGGTCGAACCGTTCATGGGCGACCTGATCCTGGGCATCTGTTTCGCCGTGGTGGTCATCGGCGGCATGGGGCAGTTTTGTGGGCGCCATCATCGGCGGACTCATCGTAGGGCTTTTCCCAGAGCCTGATCACGCTGGTAATGCCCAGTGCGTCCGTAATCATCGTCTTCGTGGTCATGGCCATCATCCTGCTGGTACGGCCGCGCGGACTGATGGGAATAAGGGACTGATATCATGACTTCCATCACAACTTCACAAACGTCGTTTCTCTCCCGGAACGCCATGCTGCCGGGCATTGCGGCCGCGCTGGTCCTGCTGCCCCTGGTGCTGCCCTATTATGCGCTGGGCACCGAGATCGTGCTGTTCGCCCTGGCTGCCGTGGCCTTCGACCTCTGCCTGGGCTACACCGGCGTGATGATGTTCTGCCAGGCCTCTTTTTTCGGCACGGGCGTCTACGTCACCGCACTGACGCTGATCCACATCTCGCAGAACATTTTCCTGGCCGTTTTGCTGGGCGTCAGCGCCGCCGGACTGCTGGCGCTGCTCTTCGGCTGGCTTGCATCCTCCCGCTCGGGCAGCTACTCCGTTACTGCTGACCCTGGCCTTCAACGAACTGATCTACTTCATTGCCTATCAATGGAGTTCGCTCACCGGCGGCGACGACGGACTGACCGGCGTACCCCGCCCGAACCTGGACATCCCCGGGCTGCTCAGCATCGACCTGCAATCCTCGCTGCACTTCTACGTGTTCGCGGCCGTAGTCTTCCTGATCTGTTTCGCCCTGATCCGGCGTATCACGCTTTCGCCCTTCGGAGCCGTACTCAAGGGCATCCGTGAAAACGAAACTCGGGGCCCAGGCCGTGGGCTACAACATCCGGCTCTACAAGGTGGCGGTGTTCGTTCTGGGCGGTCTGTTCATGGGGCTGGCCGGAAGCCTCTACAGCATGCACATCAATTTCGCACACATCCACAACGTGCATTTCGAAACCTCGGGCAACATCGTGATGATGGTGCTCATCGGCGGTATGGGAACCCTGGTGGGGGCCGTTCATCGGCGCGGTGCTGATCATGTGCGCGTCGGAATTCGCCAGCACCCTCTGGGACCGCTGGCTGATCATTCAGGGCGTGGTTTTCATCCTGTTCGTGCTTTTCGCGCGCTGGCGGCATCTGGGGCATTGTGGAGTCCGTCAGAAATCGTATCAAACAGCCCAGGATGGCGCAGGAAAACTGTTCCGCTACCGGCGGCCTGGAAACCTTTCTGAAAAAAAGGATCCCAGGAGTCCTCCTGAATTTTCTGCTGATACAACCTAAACGAGTGGTCTCCCCCCATTGACTATACGCGTCCAGGGCCGCTGCCCTGGCGAGGGGGGGTGGGGGCGAGAAGCCCCACGACGTTTCTAGCCTCGATATTTTACAAACAAGGATTTAGCATGATTGCATCATTCAATACGCTGGCGGAAGAGCTTCGGAACGACATTACGGGACTGGCGAGCCGTTTGATACGTACGCCCAGCATCAGCGGAACGGAGAGCGCCATAGCCGCGCTGATCGCCCGACACCATGCGTACGCTGGATTACGACGAAGTGTTCACGGACAAAATCGGCAACGTGGTCGGCATTATCAAGGGCGATGGTACGGGCCCTTCGATAATGTACAATTCGCACATGGACCATGTGGACCCCGGCGAGGAATCGCTCTGGGAATACGCACCCTACAGCGGCGAAGTGGCCGGAAGATTCGTGCACGGCCGCGCGGCCAGCGACGTCAAATCCGGCCTGGCTTCGGCAGATTTACGCCGGGATTACATGCTGAAAAAAAACCCGGCGTACAGCTCAAGGGCGACTTTATCCTGACCGGGGTAGTGCAGGAAGAACCCGCGGAGATGTTCGGCATGCGCCACCTCTGCGACGTGACACTACCCGAACGCGGCATCGGCTTCGACCTGATGGTCAGCTCCGAAGCCACCAATCTGGACCTCTCGCTGGGGCACCGCGGACGCGCCGAAATCGAGGTGATCACCTACGGCCGTACGAGCCACGGCAGCGCGCCCTGGCGCGGGCGTCAACGCGGTCTACAAGATGATGCCCGTGCTGCAGCAGGTGCAGGAGCTGGCGGAATCGCTCCCCGATGACCCCTTTCTCGGACGCGCAAGCCTGACCCTGACCCGCATCTCCTGCTTTCCGGGCGAGCTGTCCCATCACGCCGGACAAATGCGTTGTCTCCCTGGACCGCCGCCTGGTCCGTGGAGAAAGCAAGGAAGACGCCCTGAAGGAGATTCAGTCCATCCTGGATACGCTGGCAAGCCAGGATCCCCGAATTCAAGGCCGAAGTCCGGATGCGTACGCAGCTGGAAACCTCATATACGGGCATCAGCGCCGAATGCGAAAAGTATATGCACGCCTGGGCCCTGGGAAAAGACAATCCGGCCGTGTTGCGCTGCGTGCAGGCCCTGGAATCCGTCGGCCAGAAACCCGGCTTCTGCCGCTGGGATTTCGGCACGGACGCCAGCTACGTCACGGGCGTTCTGGGTATCCCCACCATCGGCTACTCGCCCATGGAGGAACACTATGCCCACACTCCCAAAGACCGCTGCGACATCGAAAAGCTCATCAAGGCCACCGCGGGAAATGCCGCCATCGCGTACGCGTTCCTGGCCTGATACGTTTCATCAGAACACATGCCGGGCGGTTGTTGTTACAGCAGCGACCGCCATTTTGTGTGCGGTTTTACATTTCCTGCAAAGCCCCGTGAAAACGGCCAGGCCCAGGCGTGGCCGCACGCAGTTTGACCTTGGTAATAGCTAGCTGAATTCATTGATTCAAATCGACTTTACATAATTGTTTTAACTCAGGTTGCTAAAAATACACTTTTTGTGTATAGTGTAACCATGAAATATGTAAGCATAGTACTTTCTTTTCAGTTTCTTCCCATTTCACCTTCCAAATAATGGGAATCCTACGCAAGCTGGCTCCATACTCTGTTTCCGCCAGTTCTGTCTTCCTTTCACCTGACCGTATTCCGTCGCCTTTTGTTAACGAGTCTTTTTGTCGTTACAGGTAACTTCCAATCATCATTATCACGTTGCAGCTTGACGCTTCTTTTGTTGCGTCCGTTGCCTTGATAAGCGCACGGAGCGCCCGAATACGAAACGCATTCATGCGAATTTGACGTAGTGTGTCGAGTTGCGCATGGAGCAAAGGAGAAAAATATGACCAGCATAAAAAAAACCCGCAGGATTCGCCAAATCCCTCAACAGCGGCGCCACGCTCGCCGACTGGACCGACTGGAAATGGCATATCCGCCATTCCGTCAAGACCATTGATGATTTTGAACGGGTGCTGGGCGTAACTTTCGCCCCCGAAGACAAGAAAAATATACGAACAGACCGTACGGACGTTTCCCATGTCGGTGACACCGTATTATCTGTCGCTCATCGATACCAAGGATTACAAGAACGATCCCATCTTTCTGCAGTCCTTTCCCAGTCCCAAAAGAATTGAAAATTGAAAGCTGCGACCGCAACGACCCCCTGGCCGAGGACGAGGACAGCCCCACCCCCGGACTGACGCACCGTTACCCGGACCGCGTGCTTTTCCACATCAGCAATACGTGCTCCATGTATTGCCGCCACTGCACGCGCAAGCGCAAGGTGGGCGACGCGGACTCCATCCCGTCCAAAAAGGTCATCGAGCAGGGGCTGGAATACATTCGCCGTACGCCGCAGATCCGCGACGTGCTGCTCTCCGGCGGCGATCCCTTCATGCTTTCGGATGAAAAACTGGACTGGATTCTCACCGAAGTACAGCGCATCAAACATGTGGAAGTGGTCCGCATCGGCTCGCGTATGCCTGTGGTGCTGCCCTACCGCGTCACCGACGACCTCTGCCACATGCTCAAGAAGCACCATCCGCTCTGGCTGAACACCCATTTCAACCATCCCGCGCGAGCTCACCGAGACCTCCTGCAAGGCCCTGCAGATGCTGGCCGATGCGGGCATCCCCCTGGGCAACCAGAGCGTGCTGCTGGCCGGAGTCAACGACTGCCCGCGCCTGATCAAGACCCTGTGCCAGAAACTCGTACAGAACCGCGTCCGCCCCTACTACCTCTACCAGTGCGATCTCTCCGAAGGGCTCTCCCATTTCCGGACGCCCGTGGGCAAGGGCATCGAGATTCTGGAAAGCCTGCGCGGACACACCAGCGGCTTTTCCGTGCCCACCTATGTTGTGGACGCGCCCGGCGGCGGCGGCAAGATTCCGGTAATGCCCAACTACGTGGTCTCCTGGGGCGCGCGCACAAGGTCGTGCTGCGCAACTACGAGGGTGTCATCACCACCTACCAGGAACCCCACACCTACGAGGCCAATTTCTGCAACCGCGAATGCGATAAATGCAACCTGAAACTCAAGGAAGACGGCGCTGTGGAAAAAGCCATCGGCGTGGAAAAACTCCTCTCCGACTGGGACGGCACCACCAGCCTTACACCAGAGAACAACGAACGTCTGGACCGGCGCGAGCATTAGGAATTGAAAAAGCCAAGGGAAACATTTCGGGGCTCTGCCCCGACCCCCGCTGGGGGGGATAATCTCCCCCAGCCCCCCCTTGGCATACATAGTCCAGATATAAGTGATCCCCTGCCCTACAACCCCTTTTTCCGGCGCTCGGTAATGGACTCGCCGCCCACGCCCCAGTTGTCCGTATCCACTTCTTCGATAACCACCACCGTGGTGGCCGGATTCTTGCCCAGCACATCCACCAGCAGTCTGGTGGCTCCGCTGATGAGTTGTTCCTTTTGTTCCTTGGTGGCGCCTTCTTTGGTGATCATGATGTTCACGAACGGCATTGCAGGACTCCTTTGCTGTTGCTGAATTGACCGGCCACGGACTGGCCGGGGTTTGAATTTTCCGGGAGTATGCGCAACACCTGTGGGGAAAGCAATGGCCTATGGCCTTGCTATGTGCGTTGCCTTGTATTCTGCCCTGTTTCCAATTATAGCCAACGCCATGAACATTCCCAAATATTTCGAATTGATGATTCCCACAGTCGCCGCATTGGAAGCCTTGGGCGGATCCGGGACCATTCAGGAAATCACGGAAGGTGTCATTGAACAGCTCGGACTTCCCGAAACAACCACAGCCCAGCTGCACAATCCGAAAAACTCCAGTGCCACCGAACTCGAATACCGGCTGGGCTGGGCCCGTACCTATTTGAAAAAAGTCGGTTTGATCGACAACTCCGAACGGGGCGTATGGTCCTTTACGGATGGTTACCAGCGGGGCATGGCCGTTGATCCGGACGCCATTGTCCAACAGGTACGCGGCAATGGGAAAGGAAACAGCAAAAAACACGCACAGGATATTCCCGAACAACTTTCACCTCCCGCCGACTGGCGCGAGGTCGCGCATCAGACCTTGCTGGCCATGGCCCCGGACGCTTTCGAGCGTCTTGCCAAACGGCTGCTGCGCGAGCTGGGCTTCGTGCAGGTGGAGGTCACGGGCAAGTCCGGGGACGGCGGGATCGACGGCAAGGGCATCGTCAAAATCCAGAACGTGCTGAGCTATCATGTGGTGTTCCAGTGCAAGCGCTACGCGAATTCGGTGGGTTCCGGCGCCATCCGGGACTTTCGCGGCGCCATGATGGGCCGGGCCGACAAGGGATTGTTCATCACCACCGGTACCTTTACCCAGGAAGCCACCAAAGAGGCCACCAGGGACGGCGCTTCTCCCATAGACCTCATTGACGGCGACAACCTCATCGGACTGCTCAAGGATCTGCGCCTCGGCATGCGCGTCCGGATGGTCGAGGAGGTGGAAGTGGATCCGCAATGGTTTGAAAAAATCTGACTGCCGGAATTTCCTGAAAGCAAAACGCGCCGTCTTCCAAGGAAAACGGCGCGTTTTTCATTTTCAGGAAAAAGAAAAGAAGTCGTTACACCTCGGGCAACTTTTTCAGCAGCCAGTAGCCCAAGGATCCGGCGGCCAGGGACGCCAGCAGGATGGCCATCTTGGCCAGGGGTACGAAGTCCGAACCTGCGGGATAGGCCAGGTTGGCGATGAAGATAGACATGGTGAACCCGATGCCTGCCAGGCAACCCGCGCCGTAGATGTGCAAAAAGCCGCAGCGATCCGGGTATTCGGCCAGGCCAAAGAGTTTGGTCAGCCAGCAGGCTCCGGCAACGCCGAGCTGCTTGCCGATGACCAGGCCCAGAAAAATGCCCAGAGAAGTCGAAGAAAACAGCTCGCCCAGCAGCGATCCGTCAATGGCCACCCCGGCGTTGGCCAGGGCGAACAGAGGCATGATGGCGAAGGAGACCCAGGGATGGAGCGCATGTTCGATGTTCTGCAGCGGCGTGGTGGCGGCTGCGTGGGCGTGCTCCATGCTGTGCAGGGCCACATGCTGCTCCTTGTTGGTCAATACGGTCTTGCCCGGAGTAATGGCCCGTTCGAACAGGTTTGCCGCCTCCCGCAGTTCGCGTACGAAGCCTTCGCAGTTCATTTTGGTGGAGGCCGGAATGGTCATGGCCGCCAGCACACCCGCGATGGTGGCATGGATGCCGGATTTGAGAAACGCGTACCAGACAATGACCCCGATAATCAGATAGGGAATGGAATGGCGTACGCGCCAGCGCAGGTTCATGGCCGCCATCAGGCCGAGCAGCAGCAGGCCGATGATCAGGGCCGTGATATTCAGAGAGGCCGTATAGAACAACGCAATGACCAGAATGGCGCCGATGTCGTCCACAATGGCCACTGCGGTGAGGAAGATCTTCAGTCCCACAGGTACGCGCTTGCCCAGCAGCGAAAGAATGCCTAGGGCAAAGGCGATGTCCGTGGCCATGGGGATGCCCCAGCCAGAGACCGAGGGCTCGCCAGCATTCAGGTAGTAGAAAATCAGAGCCGGAACCACCATGCCGCCGATGGCCGCGGCCACTGGCATGATGGTCTGGCGCGGAGTGGACAGTCCGCCCACCAGGATTTCCCGCTTGATTTCCAGGCCCACCAGAAAAAAGAAAATGGCCATCAGGCCGTCGTTGATCCAGAGTATAAGCGCCTTGGAAAGCCCCCAGCTCCCGAATCCGATGCTCAGGGGCGTCTGCCAGAGCGCGTCGTAGCTGTCTCCCCAGGGAGAGTTGGCCCAGAGCAGGGCCACCACGGTGCAGGCCATCAGGGCCATGCCGCCGGCGGCCTCCAGCTTGAAAAAGGCGTTGAAGGACTCCAGCACATAATGCACGGGCAACTTATTATTCGAACCGGCCATAGGCGTACGCTCCTTTTATATGGGAATACGTACGCGTTAGCACAATTCCACAAAAATTCAAAGCCGACTGCTTGTTTTTACCAGATACCCCAGGTCTGGACGCCGCCTAACCGCTGCCAAGCTTGCGCATCAAATCGTTGAGCCGCCTGGCCTGCTCGGTAAGGTCGTTGACAGCATCCATGGCCGCGTTCATGCCCTGCGCGGTCTCCAGAGCAATGGAGGTGATGTCCTCCACGCTGTGGGTGATTTCCTCGCTGGACGCGGATTGCTCCTCGGCGGCCGTGGCTATGGCGTCCACACTGGCTGCGCTGCGCTGGGAAACCTCGGTAATGCTGGCCAGGGACTCATGGGCCCTGGAACTCAGGTCATTGGCTTCCTGGACCGAACTTTTCATGATCTCCGCGGCGTCTATTCCCTTTTGTACGCCTGATTGGATGGAGCTGATCTGCTGTTCCACCTCTTTTGTGGCGACCATGGTCTTTTCCGCCAGCTTGCGCACTTCGTCGGCAACCACGGCAAATCCCCGCCCTGCCTCGCCCGCCCGTGCGGCCTCGATGGCCGCGTTGAGAGCCAGGAGATTGGTCTGGTCCGCAATGTCGTTGATGGTGGAAATCACGCCGCCTATGGACTTGGCCTGGGAGCCGAGTTCCAGCATGGTGCCCTGCAATCCCCTGGTCTGCTCGGTGACCCGGCCGATGGAGGCCTTGACCTGCTCCACCACCTCCGAACCACCCTGGGCCTCGGACATGGTGTCCTCGGCGTTCTGCGCGGCCTGCCCCGCGTTTGCTGGCAACCTCGCGGACGGTTACATTCATCTCGTCCATGGCGGTCGCGGTTTGCGAGGTCCGTTCGCGCTGCATCTCCGCACCGCTGACGACCTGCTGGATCTGCCCGGCCAATCCGCCGGACGTGTCCGCAACATGTCTGGCCACCTCCACCGCCTGTTCCGCGGTCCGCATGATGACCTTGCTGGTTTCCTCGATACGTTCCTGCTGCTTGCGCAGGTCGGTCAGGTCATACCAGCAGGCAATGGCGCCCAGCAGCGCCCCGTCCAGGTCGTAAAAGGGCGTGGACGTGATATCCACCACAAGCTTGCTGCCCTGACGGTTGGTATAGTCCATTTCGGCCCGCTCGCGCTGCAGATTTTTCAAGGCTCTGTCAGTAATGGTCTCCCGGGTGGGATCGTCCCCAGATCAGCTGCCCGATGTTCAACCCGAAGCATTCGCCCGGCGTGCATTGCTTGCCCAAAATAGCCACCATCTCGTCGTTCAGCCAGGTAACGTTGTGATTCTGATCGATGATTGCGCAGGGCATGGTCAGACCGTCCAGTACGCCCTGGGCGAATCCGAGGCGTTTCTTGAGCTCGTTGACCATATTCCTGATGTCCGTGGCCAGATCCGCCAGCTCGAACTTGAACGCTCCCTGCAGCTGCGCTTTGAAATCCCCACTGCTCACGGCCCGGGTGTATTGTTCGATAACCACCAGCGGCTTGACCACCAGCGTACGGGCCGCAAAAATGATGGCACCGGTCAGCACCAGCACCAGCATAACTCCGATGAAAATCAGGAAATTGCGCTGATCATTGGCCGTGGAAGCAAGCTCGGAAGCATAAGCCGTACCGATGAGCCGCCAGCCGGTGGATGGTACCGTGGCGAAATACATGCTTTTCTTCTCGCCATGGAAATCGTATTCCATGATCCCCTGTTGCTTGTTCAAGACCTCTTTCATGAACGGAAACTCGAGGAGGTTCTGCCGGAATTTCATCTGCGCATCCGGATGCGAGATGGATTCGCCTTTGGATGAGGACATGAACGCATAACCGCTTTTGCCGATGCGTATGGAATCGACAATGTCCTTTTTGTACTCCGCCCAGTTCACTGCCACAGCCAGAGCGCCTTTGAGTTGGCCGTTTTCACTTATTTCCCTGACAATGGAAAAAAACTGCCTGCCGTCGACCTTGGATTCGCCGATGTCAGAGACAAACCGCTTGGCGCCGCCTTTGATGGCCTGAAAATAATCCCGGCTGGAAATATCCACTCCGGTGATGCGCTTGTCCGGCGCGCTGATGCCGAACTGGATGATGCCCTTGGTGTCGAAGTAATAGAAAACCAGAAATTCAGGATGATGTCGCATGATCTGGATCATCACATCCTGAGCCCTGGTCTGATTGACAGGAGTGGGGTCCTCTATGGCCGCCAGAACCAGAGGATTTTGCGATATATCCTGCAGGTTGGCTTCCAGCTGCACGAAATCGCTCTCCATCCGGTTCACGGCAGCATCGATGATGATCTGCATGCAGTCGTATTCCGCATGCATTACCGCCTCATACGTGGAGTTGGAGGTGTAAACGACCAGCGCCGCCACAGCCAGAATAACCAGCAGCGCCACAACCATTGCCAACTGAGCGATGATGCTTTTCAGCCGCATGTTATGCCTCCAAACGACAAATCAGGCATTTTTGATACGAGACCCTGTAGGAAAAACGCCCCGGGTGCTTTTGGAAAACAAACTCCTTGGGCACCACCGCGCGAGAGCGCTATTAGGACTTTACAGGCATAACATGCTTTTTGGGCGAGGAAAAGAAAATATGGATTTTTCGCGCTTGCTCTGCCCACGAAAGGAAAAGGCTCGAACCACGGACAAGCGCCGTATCACTATCAATTCGACTGCATAAACCTGGAATGGCGACACAAGATCCCAACAATAAGCAGCAGCCCCCCCATTAATCCATACCAATACGCTGACATGGCCGGGACACAATCCACCCGGAGGTCGTTAAGAATCCATTGCGCAATGTAGCTGCCGATGAAGGACGTCACATGACAATTATCGAACCAGAGATAGGTCGCGGGCGTACCAAGTCCGTTATAACTGCTGTCGGTTACGTTGGTGACCCCATAGGCGGATTTGTTATTGTATATGCCTTCAATCCGGGTAAAAAGATCCGTACGCACAAAGGTCAGTTCGGGCGAAGCACTTTGCAACGCCGCCAGTTTCGAGTCCAAGGCACTATTGAAGGATACAAGCCAGGCACGAGCATCCGCGCTGCTTATCCCGTCAGCCCCCGACGGGCTCAAATGGATGGGGATGGTGGTGGGAATAATGAAACAACGCCCGCCCAAGGCCTGTAATGCGACAACGCTTTCCAGCACGTACTGGGCAATTGTCGCCGGATCCGGAGGCGAAGACTTGTTCGAGAGCATGTCGTTGTGTCCGGTGGAAATCAGAATCACATCTTCATTTGCAAATGCAAACCCCGGATGGTCAGCCAGAAAGAGAACTATCTGTTTCTGCAAATTCGGTACGCCGTATGTCGCCGAGTCTCCTGATCCTGACTCCGCGCCGCCAAAGGCGCAGTTAGTGCCTCCAAGCAATGCGGCAATGCTGTTCCAGGTGGTGTAGGAGTCCGCCAGTTGATCCAGATAATTGGGTCCGTTGCAAAAACGTCCTTCCCAATACCCCAGGGAAGAATCAGGCGTGGCACCAGAAGTTGAAGCGTAAATATTTCCCGTATCTATTCCGCTGTCTCCAAAAGCGTACAGCTTGCCCCCCTTGAAGGCATTTGCAGGGGACTGCGAGGAGAAGCAACCACAAGGTGATACATACGATGCTACGGAAACCCAGCCGATGAGCAGCAAAAAAACGTCGCATAGTCCCCTCCCAGGATATGGGTCCCCACCCATATGAAAAAATGAAGACGTCAAGAACCACGCATCGGGCACCTGCTTAAAACAACTGCCCCGGCAATGGCAGCAACTCCATCCGAGCAACGTACGCATTGAAAAATACAGATACAATAAATCAACTTTAAAAATAATATAATATTAAATAAAAAACAATTAATTAATATCGTAGAAATATACTGATCCTAAGGATTTCTTATCTCAATCATTGACGGCACAGTCGGGGGGAAGCATAAAAAAACCGCCTTCGCGTCCGGTACGGTTTTCACCGGATTGAACGCGAAGGCGGCTTATTTATATGAGTCTGTTAAAATTACCAGCTGATCTCGTGTACGGCAGCCGGGCCGCGCTCCACGGTACGCCGGTAGTGCAGGTCGGTCTTGCCGAACATCATCACATAGCAGGGCTGATGCTTTTCCGGAATGCCGATGCGTGCGCCCAGTTCGGGAAAAATCTCGAACAGCAGCCCCATAGCCACGCCGCACCAGAGAGTGCCAAGGCCCATGCTGTTGGCCAGCAGTTCGAAATAGCTCATGGCAATGAAGGGGTCCGCCTTGGTACAGGGGGATCTTTTGTCCACCGAGACCACCAGCATGTGCGGAGCACCGCGAAAAACCGTGTCATCTCCTGCCACAAAGGCCTCGAAATAGCCCATCATCCGCTTGGGAATGCCGCCATGGTCCGGTTTGGCCAAGGCCTCTTTTGAAAGCTTGCGCGCATCTTCCCGAATACGATCCATCACCGCGGGATCACGGACCACATGAAACTGCAATCCCTGAAAGTTGACGCCCGTGGGCGCGCTGGCCAGGGCCTCCATGAGCATGTCCAGCTGATCCGCGTCCACGGCTTCGGGGCAAATAATCGCGCGCGGAGCGCCGCGCCTTCATCAGCAGCAGCAAGGACTCCGGAGACGGCAGTTTGCCCTTGAAATCCTGACTCTTTTCCGGATCGCGCCCCAACACGGACACGGCCCCTGTAGGACAGATGGCCAGGCAATGCTGGCAGCCGATACAGTACCGGGGTTTGACCATTTCCGGGGCCGTTGTCGCCCATTTCCAGGGCATGCACCAGGCAATCATCTATACATTCGCCGCATTGGACGCACTTGGATGCATCCACAGAAAATTCAATCATGGGAGCTACTCCTTCATGACATAGTGTTATTTTTGGAAGCGTTCAGCATACAACCTGGGGGAATGAAACCAAAGGAAAAAAGAGTTTACAGGTATGAATATGCAACATTCTGAAATTACAATATATCAGTAGAGAAACAGCCTGCAGTCCGGCCCGGAACAGCTTAACTTAAAAAATTGTAAGGTTGTACCCTCGAATATAACAAAAAGCCCCTGCTCATCGGAACAGGGGCTTTTAATTCTGCTTGGTTACAAACAATCAATCGGATGTTTCCAGCTGCATCCGCCCCCAGAGCGCGGCTCCCAGGGCACCGGTCATGTCCGGAGTTTCCGGGATGAGCAGGTCCGCTCCCTGGCTCACGCCAAGTTCTGCGGCCAGCAGTTCGTGGACGCACTGGTTGCGGGCCACACCGCCCACAAACGCCAGGGGCAGCTGCAAGCCCACCCGGCCGAGCATATTGGCCGTACGTTTGACGATGGCCTTGTGCAAGGCCAGGGCGATATCTACGGCAGGCGTACCGCCCGCCATGAGAGAGGTGGCCTCGGTTTCGGCGAACACCGTGCACATGCTGTTGATCACGGGCGGATTGGTTCCCTGCAGGGCAAACGGACCGAATTCCTCCACCGGCAGCTGAAAGACCCCGGCAGTGGATTCGAGGAACTTGCCCGTACCTGCGGCACAGCGGTCGTTCATTTCGAACTTCAATACGCGGCCGTCCGGACGCAGGGCTATGGCCTTGGTATCCTGTCCGCCGATGTCCAGCACCGTACGCGCAGCAGGGAAATCCTCGTGCACGCCCAGGGCATGGGCCTTGATCTCGGTGATGCACTCCACGGGCATGGACGTCTCGAGCTTTTCCACCAAGCGGCGGCCATAGCCGGTGGCCACAATGGAAGCGGGATTATCACCATTGGCCCCGAACCTCTTCCAGCAGCTTACGGCACTGGGAAAGCGGATCAAAGGTGGTGGGCAGACGCTTCATGCAGCGTTGCCCGTCCTGTTCCACGGCAACCAGCTCAATGGAACGCGAACCAATGTCGATTCCGATGAACATGACTATTTCAAGGTCTCCACAAAGGCTTCGATACGGGTCTTGAGCTGTTCCACGTCTTCCATGGAATAATCCGTCTCGATACTCAGATTCGGAATGCCGTTTTCCTCGAGCATTTTGCTCAGGGGCATGCTTTCGAAACCATAGGGCTGGCAGAACAGCAACGTGTATTGAATCACGCCGTCCACTTTCAGCTCCTTGGCCATCTGCAGAATATTATCCTTGCGCTCGTTGTTCGGGGTGAAACAGGCGCAGTCGATTTTCATGTAGCGGTCGGCAATGGCGTCGAGCATCTGTTCCAGGGTCTCTCCGCCTTCGTCCACCAGGTCGCGGGTGTTGCGTTTGCCGATGCAGGATTCCTCGCCAACGATGACCGTCCCCGAGCTTTCCACAATGTAGGGAAGCTTCCAGTTGGGCACGGCCATGGGACAGCC
>CAXXHY010000016.1:0-29216 GCA_963667575.2 Desulfovibrionaceae bacterium
GGCGGGACACCAAGCCCATTGCCAAGGAGTTGCTGCAGCGTTTTGGCAATCTCAAGGGAGTGTTCGCCGCAAGAGAGGAAGAACTTTTAGCGGTTTCCGGAATCGGCGAGAGTGTGGTATATTTCTGGCAATTGCAGCGTGAATTGCGGATCAGGATCGAGGAATCCAGGCTGCAGGAAAAAGTTATCGTAGACCACCCCAAGATCGTGGCGGATCTCGCCTCTGCCAGATTGGGAGATCTTGCCAAGGAGCAGTTCTGGGTGGCCATGCTGGACAACAGGCACCGTCTGCTGGCATGGGAGAAGATCAGTCAGGGCACAGTCAACCAGGCCCGTGTCTATACCCGGGAGATCATGGAAAAAGCCCTGGCCAAGAAAGCGAGCGGGATGATTCTGGTTCACAATCATCCGGGTGGCGACCCGAAACCGTCACAGGCGGATAAGAATTTGACGGAAAGCATTATGCATGTGGCCAGCCAATTGGATATACGTATTCTGGATCATGTGATAGTAACGGAGGAAGACTATTTCAGTTTCAAGTTGCAGGGATTGATTTGACCACATGTGTTCCCGGCAGCGGGCGCGTCCCGCTGGAGTCTTTGCAAAGGAGGAGCGCCATGACTAGAAGTCTTCAATGCCTTTTGACTGGAACGGTGCAAGGAGTTTTTCTGCGTTCATGGATTCATGATCAGGCCGTGAGCCTCGGCCTGAAAGGCTGGGTCCGCAATATTGCGGACGGCAAGATCGAAGTGCTCGCACAAGGCGGTGACGACGTCTGCGAGTCCTTCAGGGATCGGCTTTACCAGGGGTCGCCCTTGAGCCGCATCCAGAAAGTCGACAGCAAGTGGATTGATTACGACAAGGAGTACGAAGCGTTCGAGATACGCTCCTGACGACTAGATTTCCGAGTTGAAGGGGCCCGGTCCGGGAAAAGAGCGTTTTCCGGACCCGGGCCTTTGTGCGAATATAAGGGGAACCTAACTATGAGTAGAAAAACGTTATTTTTCAGCCCAATGGCCTCTGATCACGGTGGCGGAGGAGAAGGTGGGCACGGGGGTGAGGCGGACAGCGATTTCACGGACGCCTTGAATATCTCGAGCAGGGACATTCCCCTAGAGGTCCCGGTATTGCCCGTACGGGATATCGTGGTCTTCAATTACATGATCCTGCCTCTGTTCGTGGGGCGGGACAAGTCCGTGGAAGCCGTGGAAGCGGCCCTCGGATCGCATCGCTATATTTTGATCCTGACGCAGCAGGACGAAGGCGTGGATGATCCCGCGCCCGAGGATCTGTACCGCGTGGGCGCGGTGGCCATGATCATGCGGATGCTCAAGATGCCGGACGGCAAACTCAAGGTGCTTGTCCAGGGCATCAGCAGGGCGCGTGTGGAGAATTTCATCCAGACCGAACCCTATATGGAAGCCCGCATCAGCCTGATCGAGGAAAAGGAAGTTTCCGAACTGACCCTGGAACAGGAAGCCATGATGCGCGCCGCCAAGGAACAGAGCGAACGTATTCTGGCCCTGCGCGGTGCCTCCTCCCCGGACATCATGGCCGTGTTGAACAGCGTCAACGAGCCCGGCCGGCTGGCCGATCTGGTCGCTTCCAATCTGCGGATCAAGGTTGCCGACGCGCAGCAGATCCTGGAGTGCGAACATCCCACGGAACGTCTGTCCCTGGTCAACGAGCAGCTGGTCAAGGAAGTGGAAGTGGCTTCCATGCAGGCCAAGATTCAGAGCATGGCCAAAGAAGGCATGGACAAGGCCCAGCGCGATTATTACCTGCGCGAACAGCTCAAGGCCATCCGCAAGGAGCTGGGCGAAGGCGTGGAAGACAGCGAAGAGCTGGAAGAACTCGCCGGACAGCTTGCCAAGGCCGGACTGCCCAAGGAAGTGAAAAAGGAAGCCGACAAGCAGCTCAAAAGGCTTGTTTCCATGCATCCGGATTCTTCCGAGGCCACGGTGGTACGCACCTATCTGGACTGGCTGGTCGAACTGCCCTGGAAAAAGACTTCCCGCGACCGCCTGGATATCAAGGCTGCGCGCACCATCCTGGACGAAGACCATTTCGACCTGGAAAAGGTCAAGGAGCGTATTCTCGAATACTTGAGCGTACGCAAGCTCAACCCGCAGATGAAGGGGCCGATCCTGTGCTTTGTGGGCCCTCCTGGAGTGGGTAAGACCTCTTTGGGACGTTCCATCGCCCGTGCGCTGGGACGCAAGTTCCACCGTATGAGCCTGGGCGGTATGCGCGACGAAGCTGAAATTCGCGGACACCGCAGAACCTACATCGGTTCCATGCCCGGACGGATCATCCAGGGCATCAAGCAGGCCGGAACGCGCAATCCCGTGTTCATGCTGGACGAGATCGACAAGGTCGGCGCTGATTTCCGCGGCGATCCTTCGTCCGCCCTGCTGGAAGTGCTGGATCCCGAACAGAACAATTCTTTTACCGATCATTACCTGAACGTGCCCTTTGATCTTTCCAAGTGCATGTTCATCTGTACGGCCAACGTGCTGGACACCATTCCCGCCCCGTTGCTGGACCGCATGGAAACCATCCGGATTCCCGGCTACACCGAGCAGGAAAAGGTCAAGATCGCGCGGACCTATCTGATTCCGCGCCAGGCCAAGGAAAACGGCCTGCGGATTCCCGAGTTGAACATCTCGGACGCCGTCATCGCACGCATCGTCCGCGAGTACACCCGTGAAGCCGGCCTGCGTAACCTGGAGCGTGAAATCGGATCGGCTCTCAGAAAGCTGGCGCGCCGCAAGGCCGAGGGCGAGGACGGGCCGTTTTCGGTTACCACCAAGAATCTGCACAAACTGCTGGGCGTGCCCACCTATCTGGATGACGAGCGGGAGAACGAACTGCCTCCCGGAGTTGCCGTGGGCCTGGCCTGGACACCTTATGGCGGCGAGATTCTGCACATCGAGGCCAGCACCATGCCCGGCAAGGGCAAGCTGACCCTGACCGGCAAGCTCGGCGACGTGATGAAGGAAAGCGCGCAGGCCGCCATGACCTACGCGCGCGCCAATGCCGAAAAGCTCGGTGTGGATGCGGATTTCATCGACAAACTGGACCTGCATATCCACATTCCGTCCGGAGCCACTCCCAAAGACGGACCGTCCGCGGGCGTGACGCTGGTCACGGCGCTGGTGTCCATTTTGCGTAATACGCCTGTGGCGCACAATCTGTGCATGACTGGTGAGATTACCCTGCGCGGGCGCGTATTGCCGGTTGGCGGTATCAAGGAGAAAATCCTGGCAGCCGTGGCCCATGAGATGCGCACGGTATTGATACCTGCGCAGAACAAGAAAGATCTCGAAGATATTCCCGCGGAACTGTTACGCAAGATCAAAGTACGCTATATCGAGCGTATCGATGAACTGTGGCAGTACGTCTGGGAAAAGGACGCACCCGCCATAAAAGCGGATTAGGCAGGATAACAGTGCAGGACAAAAAACAGCTGCTGGCGCAACATCCGCTGCTGTCCAAGCTGTCCGGCCAGGTAGTCTGGATGCTTTTTGAAGAAGAAGGAGTCGATGCGGCATGCATCGACTCCTTTTTTGACTACTTCGGGCGTATGCTGGGCGATACGGTGGCCCTGATGCGACGTGTGCAGAATCCCCAGGATCAGGGGGCCGCTTTTGTGCGGCTCGAACCGGATCCCGAACTGGTGGCCTTTGCCGGCACCATTCCCATGTGTTCCAGATGCGCGGCCTTGTCCGGTCTGGTCCTTCCATCCGATTCGCCGGATCTGTTCCGCTGGCTGCCTCCGTATTCGCTGGGCTGCCGGTTGCGGCCCGTATGTATCTCCGCCGAGGAAGCCGCTCTGGCGCCCCGACTGCCCGCGGGCAGTCCTCCGCCGACCATTCGCCTGGTCTGTGAGAGCAACTGGCTTTTCGATACGGACTGGAGCGCCTGGCCCAAGTCCCGGACAGATTAGCCGGATCCGTCCCGGTGATTTCGCTCCCTGTTCTGCCAAATTTGCGGTAAAAATCCTACATGGCATCCCGTCCGAGGTTGATCCCTATGGACTCGGCCGTATGCACCAGCTGTGAATCCAGGGGGACCGTACGTACGAGCCCGGCAAGATCCTCCAGTGGGACATTGATGATCTCAGGGGTCTTGAGCGCGACCATGACCCCGAAAGCGCCCTGAGCCGCGGCTTCCACTGCCGAGCTGCCCAGCCGTGTTCCCAGAACGCGGTCGAATGCGCATGGGGAGCCGCCCCGCTGAATATGTCCGAGCACCGTGCAGCGGACTTCGAGATCGATGTGTTCCTTGATCCGCATGGCCAGATGCTGGCCGATGCCGCCCAGCTGCGGCACTCCCTGCAGGCGGGTGGTGGCGGTTTCCTGGGTGACCACGTCGTGCCCCATTTCGTGGGCGCCTTCTGCCACCATGATGATGCTGTAGGGGCTGCCGCCTTCGGCGCGGAAGCGGATTTTTTTCAGAATATTGTCCAGATTGTAGGGGATTTCCGGAATCAGGATGATATGAGCCCCGCCCGAGATTCCGGCTTCCAGGGCGATCCATCCGGCGGTACGGCCCATGACCTCGAGGATCATTACGCGCTGGTGGCTGCGTCCTGTGGTATGCAGCCTGTCCATGGCGTCGCAGGCCACTTCCACCGCTGTTTGATACCCAAATGTGTAGTCCGTGCCCTCGAGGTCGTTGTCGATTGTTTTGGGAATGCCGATGGTGGGAACGCCGAGTTTGTGCAGTTTGTACCCAAGTTCGAGAGTGCCTTCCCCTCCGACAACGAAAATGCAGTCGAGTCCCATCTGCTTGAAATTGTCGACAACACGTTGCGAATAATCCCTGGTGACGATTTCGCCGTTTTCGTCGAACTCGCGATAGGCAAAAGGGTTTCCCTTGTTGGTGGTGCCCAGGATGGTGCCGCCCAGGGTGAGAATATCCTTGGTGTTGCCGGTGGTCAGTTTTTGCGTTTTGCCGGTAACCAGTCCTTCGAATCCGTTTTCTATTCCGACAACTTCTGCGCCGTGCTGAATGACTGCCGCGCGTGTGACCGCCCGGATAACAGCGTTGAGCCCCGAACAATCCCCGCCTCCAGTAAGAATTCCAACGCGTTTGAGCGTCATAAGGCACTCCTTGCTTATGGTTGCTTTGTCCCGATAATGGTGACCTCGACCTGACGGCAACGAGGTTTGTTGTCGTGATTGATGCAGACAATCTGTTGCCAGGTGCCCAGCACAAGTTGTCCGGCCCGTATGGCCAGTGCGATGGACGGACCGAGCAGGGCAGCCTGAACATGACTATGCCCGTTGCCGTCATGCCAGGCAAGCTCATGGGCATAGGGCAGATCTTCCGGAGCCAGCCGGCGGATGGCCTGGGCCAGGTCTTCCACCACTCCGTGCTCGAACTCGATGGTTGTCAGGGAGGCAGTGGATCCGACAACATTGGCCTGAATCAGGCCCGTCACGATGCGGGACTCCTGCAGAATCCGCCCGATCTGAGGCGTCACATCCGCCATATCAGGCCCGGTTCGCAGAGAAATCTCGAACTGATCACAATGAAGTTGCATATCCGTTCCCCTGTGGGCTGCGCTGCTGGAAGATTTTATGAATAGTTTCCACTTTTTTTTACGGCAAAGCGGCTCTTATTGAAAGGAAGTTTTGCACATCTATTTGAGGAAAAACAATTTTTTAGACGTAACATCTGATCTTGACCTGGAGGCGGTATTGTGAAATAAGTAACAATGCCGTGCTTAGGGCGGACGTTATGTTATTTGCGAAAATTAAATTGTGACATGCATTTGTTGCTCTGTGTAACCTGCTGCGACTGATTGTATTTTTTTTTGAAAAAACAAATACAGGTTGCAAAGAATTGACCGATAGAGAAAAGCAAACGGGTTTTATAATGGCTACTTTGGGGGGAACTCTGATAATTTTTCCTTTTATTGCAGAAATGTATTTATAAATTCTATTTCATTATAAAATATATATTTTTATTTTTGTAAAAGCTATTTGAAGTTCGCATGATTACCGATGCAGCCTGAATTTTTTCAGCCAATGAAATGGCAGGAAAACTTCTGAAGACAATACAGGAATAGCAGGGCAGGGAGTGTCGTCTTTGGATAGTGGCGCATCAATGTGAATCAGGGAAAATCAACGGGGACAGTGGGTTGAGGTCGTTTAGTCGGTTTCAGTGAAGCGGAGTTTCAAAACATGGGGCGGGGAAGCTTGTAATGTTTTGAGCTGTGCAACTATTTGAAGCCAGGTGCCAATTCATAACCAGAGTGCATAACCCAGTTGCACATGTGAGAGATTACCATGAAAGTACGACTTCTTGTCACAGGACTCATTTCATTGGCCTTGCTTGCGGTGTTGTCCGCGTTTGTACTGCAACAGCCTGTTCTGCTGGGGCTGAGCATCGTCAGTTTTATTCTTGTTGCTTTTTTGATGTATTCTACACAGCAGTTTCTCAATCCACTGGGAAAGATTTCGACCGAATTGCACAAGGCTGCGCAGGGGAACCTCAATATTCATTTGCAGGAAGACGGAACGCCGGAGATGCGCCAGCTGCAGAGTTCCGTGAATGAACTGGTCGATACGCTGAAAATGAAGATCGGCATTAATGACTCCATATTGGATAATATTCTCATGCCCATGGTGCTGGTGGATACCTCGGGGAAAATCACCTGGATGAACAACTCACTTCTGAAACTGACTGAACAGTCCGGGAATCCTGAAGACTACTTTGGAAAGGATGTGGGGCGTTTTTTTTATAATGAAGACCGGGAGACCACCACGGGCAAGGCCCTGAAAACCAAAGAGAAACATTATGTCAAATCCCAGATGACGACCAGAAAGGGAAATATCAAGTATATTTCGATTTCTTCCGCTCCGATAATGAGCTCCGATGGCAGCCTGATCGGCGGTTTTACGTCTATCATGGACTTTACCAACATCAAGCTCAAAGAAGATCACATCCTCGCGCAGAACAAGGTTATCGCCCAGGGGGTGGAACACGCCACCGCGGTTTCAGAGCAGGTGTCATCCTCCGCGGACGCTCTGGCTACGCAAATTTTACAGGCCAACAGGGGGGCCGACGAGCAGCGTTCGCGGACCATGGAAGTGGCCACAGCCATTGAAGAGATGAACGCGACCATCCTCGAAGTCGCCCGCAATGCCGCCAGTGCTTCGGAAACGGCCAGCACTGCGCAGAATACGGCCGAACATGGGGCTGCTCAGGTCAAGGCGGTTATCGAGGTCATGCAGGAAGTTAACGGCAAGGCCGTGGAGCTGAAGTCCGAAATGGACGGACTGGGACAACAGGCGGAAGGTATCGGGCGCATCATGTCCGTTATCAATGATATTGCGGATCAGACCAATCTGCTTGCCCTGAATGCGGCCATCGAAGCCGCCCGCGCCGGTGAGGCCGGTCGCGGATTCGCCGTGGTCGCCGACGAGGTGCGCAAGCTGGCTGAAAAGACCATGGATGCCACCAATGAGGTCAGCACCTTCATCCGTTCCATTCAGGAAAGCGCGCGCAACAATCTTGCGGTCACGGAACAGACCACGCAGGTTATTCAGAAGGCCACGGAAATGTCCCACAAGGCCGGTGACTCCCTGACCCAGATTCTGCAGTTGGTGGAAAATACGGAAGACCAGGTGCGCTCCATTGCCACAGCTTCCGAACAGCAGTCCGCGACCAGTGAAGAAATCAACCGTTCGTCGGATGAGATCAATCGCATTGCAGGGGAATCTGCGGAAACCATGGCTTCGGCTGCTGAAGATATTTCCGAGATGTCGCGTCTTTCCAGAGAACTGCGCGAGGCCATGTTGAAAATGCAGGAAGGGTAGCGCGATAGCTGTCCGCTGCGGGCTTCAGACATTCGGTTTTGAGGGGCAATTTCTCGCCAGTTCGCAAGACTTCTTTGCCATGAATTTGCTTTCGTGGTATATCAAAGTTGTTGAGAAGTTACGACAAACCGTGCGGAAAAGCGGCTTCGGTAACGAACTGTTTGCATGTAATTCAAACGGATTGTTTCAATGTGGCGGATAGCTGTTTTGGTTGCATTTGTCTGGTTGCATACAGGAGGGACGGCCATGTCAATGTCTTTGCAGTCAAAGGCCTTTGGCAATGGGCAGCCTATTCCCGAACAATACAGCTGCATGGGGGCGGATATATCGCCGGACCTGCACTGGGAAGGCGCGCCCGAATCCACCGCAGGATTTGTTCTGATCTGTGATGATCCAGACGCCCCAGTGGGCGTCTGGGATCATTGGATATTGTATGATCTGCCGCCGGATGCTTCCCCTCTGGCTGAAAATGTCGCCACTTTACCGACCGGAACCCTTGTTGGAAAAAATTCCTGGGGAAAGCAGGAATACGGCGGCCCGTGTCCTCCGTCAGGTACGCACAGATATTTTTTCCGGGTCTATGCCCTGGATCGTCTGCTGCAATTGCCTCCCGGAGCCGATAAGCAAACCGTGCTGAAAGCCATGGAAGGACATGTCCTTGATCAGGCCGAATTGATGGGGACTTTCAGCAAGAGATAGAGACGTTAGTCCGATGCAGCCCTGTGGGCACTGTTCCCTCGTACTTAATTTAGATACCGGAGCTGACTGTGCTACTTTCTGAAAAAGATGCGAAATACAAATATTGCCCTCTGTTGAAGACCCATGACGATAAACTCAAATTTTGTCAGGCCCGGATGTGCATGATGTGGCGTTTTGAGGATCCGGACAAAACAGGCGAGGCTGACCTGGGCTATTGCGGACTGGCCGGCAAGCCGGCAGGAATCAAAGGGTGATTTTCCGTTATTTCGTTCCATTCTCGAATTCGAACTGCCGTTGTTTTTGCAGATAATTTTTACCTATCGTTCGGGTTTTTTGTGTCACCCCTCGCTGGCGTGAAGCCGCAACTAACTGGATGAGGGCTCTTTGCCGTATTGCATTGTCTGCAGACGGGGGCCAAGGACGTATTTGTGCCGGATATTTTGCTTATTGCCCAGGATATTGAAGAAAAAAAACGTTTGAACATCGCTATACAACGCGATGGATGCGTCGTGTGCGATGTGGCCACCACCGTGGATGCTCTGGTAGCCGTATCGGAGAGTTCCTTCGACCTTGTGATTATTGATGAGCAGCTTTTTGCCGACTCCGGATTGGGCATTGTCAAAACCGTGCTCGCCAAGGATCCGGACGCCCAGGTCATCGTCATTGTGGAATCCGCGGCATCCGTATCGCGGTTGGCGGGAAAGGACAGCCCGGCAACCTATGATTTTTTTCTAAAGGACGCGGATCCGCTCCTGCTCGGCCAGTCGATTTCGCGCGCCCTGGAAGTCAAAGAAACCTTGCGGGCCCGCCGTCTGCTCGAAGGTGCCAACAATTCTCTCCGCCATCATCTTGATGAGCAGGCCGATCTTTCCTTGCGCCTGGAGCAGGAGCTGAAACGGTTCAAGGACATCATGGATACGGTGGGCGTTCCTGTGGCTTTGATCGGCAGGGACCGTACGGTCACCTGGTGCAACAAAGCCTATGACGAACTGTTGTCCTATCGTGACGAGGTGTTTTGCATGCACGCCGCCTGCCAGGGCTCCAAGTGCAAACAATGCGTGATCACGGATATTTTTTCCGGCAAGCTGAACTATTCGCGCAAGGAGGTACAATGCCTCATTCCGGATTCGGACGTGAACTGGTTCGAGATAATCGACACCCCCCTGCGGCGTGCCACAGGAGAAATTCTGGGTGTTGTGGAAGTGGCTTTACCCATTGATGAACGCAAACAACATCAGCGACTTCTTGAAGAAACAAAACATTCTCTCGAGTTTAGCGTTGCGGAGCGAACCTTGTCCCTCAAGGACAGCAAGGATCGACTGGAGCATGAGGTCGAAGTCCGGAAGCACACCGAAAAGCGGATGCAGGCCGAGCTCGAACTGAACGCGGCTGTTGCCGCATTGGCCAACAGCCTGGTCACAGGCTCGGAATCTCTGGAGGAAGTCGCCGGTTCCGCATTGGAGTACGCGCTTTCTTTTACGGGCAGCAGCATCGGGTTTATTACCAAGATCGACTCCGAGACCAACGAGAATCAGATTCTCGCATCCAGCGGCGTGGATCCCCAATGCCTCAACCGCCTGACAATGGGTTCGGATCAATCCATTTTGGGCTCTTTGCCCATTCATGGGCATTTCGGACAACGCCCTTTTTTCAGCAATGACAAGAACGACAAGCGATTAAAAGCGCTTCCTTCCGGACATTTTTCCATCTCCAACTGCATCAACGCGCCGGTAATCGTGGAAGGCCGACTGGGCGGCACAATTATGACCGCCAATGCCAAAAAGGAATATACCTATGACGATCTGGGAGCCGTGCTGCGCATGTCGAGTTTGTTCGCTCTGGCCATCCAGCGCTGGAACAAGGAACACGAACTGATACGGGCCAAGTCTCTTGCGGAAGAGGCCAACAAGGCCAAAACACAGTTTCTTGCCAATATGAGTCATGAATTGCGTACGCCTTTGAACGGCATCATGGGTTCGGCAAGGGTGCTGCTGGAACTCGGGCCTGAGCATGAGCAGCGAGAATTTCTTGATTTGATCATGAAGTCGGGAAGTCAGCTGCTGATGCTGATCAACGACCTGCTGGTGCTCTCGAATCTGGAGTTGCGACGGTTTTCCTCCGTCAGTACGCAGTTTTGCCTCACGGAAATGATGGAAAGCATTTTCGGAATGTACCAGGCGCAGGCCAGGCATAAGGGCCTTGATTTTTCTTTTTCCAATGCGCCGGACGTTCCCGGCTTCATCATTGCCGATCCCAACTGCTTCAAACTCGTACTCACCAATCTGATTGCCAACGCAATTCAGTTCACCTCAAAGGGCAGCATACGCATCGCCACGAAGTTTGCCAGCAGGCCTGTTAAGGATAAGGAAAGCGGCCAGTACAATGCGCAGCTGGCCATTTCAGTGTCGGACACGGGGGAGGGCGTTCCCAAGGAGATGCAGGAGGCCATTTTCGAGCAGTTCACCCTGGTGGAAGACTTCATGACAAAACGCTATGGAGGCGCCGGGCTCGGCCTTTCCATCTGCAAGCAGCTCATTACCCTGATGGGCGGCGATATCTGGGTGGAGAGCGAACCGGGCAGGGGGAGTACGTTCACCTTTACCTTCGACATCGCATTGGATCCCAGTTTTCAACGAGAAGACTGTTTTTCCGCGTCCAAGCCAACCCCTGAAATTCCACTGTATGTATTGTACGCGGAAGATGAGTTCACCAACCAGGAACTGGTCAAACGGTTTCTGGAAAAGCGCGGACATAAGGTGGTGCTGGCCAGCGACGGCCTGGAGGCTTTGGAGCGTCTGCGCTTTGATCCCCATTTCGATCTTGTGTTGATGGATCTGAAAATGCCGCGGGTGGACGGCATTGAAGCCACCAGGAAAATCCGCGCCGGAGAGTGCGGCCATGTGGATCCGGATATTCCCATCATTGCCGTGACGGCTTTTGCCAGCGAACGCGAAAGAGCCAGAGGAAGAGAGGCCGGACTCAATGCCTATATCACCAAGCCCGTGGACCTGAAGCAGCTTGTGGAGAGCATGTACCAGGTTGTTCTTCAGTTGCGCCGGAATTCCTGATTGTCCCCTTCTGAATTTTCGTCGTTTTTTTTACAGTAGTCCATAGCGGGTTGTCAGAGTGGTTTCCATGTCCTATAATTTTTTGCAATCGAGGGACATCGCGTTTGCGGATACATTTCGCAAACAGGATGTCCGAATCGGCTTGTATGCCACGACGGGCGTTGACTCCCCGTTGTTCGCCATATTGAGCTCCGTTAATACAAGGAGAATAGGATGAGTGAATTGCAAGGCAAAAAAGTGGTTTTGTTTGTAGAAAATACATATAACGACCTCGAATTCTGGTACCCCAAACTGCGTTTGCTGGAAGCAGGGGCGGAAGTGATTGTCGCCGGTCCTGAAGCCGGAGCCGTTTACAAGGGCAAGGCCGGCATACCGGCCACCGCAGACGTGGCATTTCAGGATGTGGATCCGAATTCCGTGGATGGAGTCATCGTACCCGGCGGATACGCACCGGATCTGATGCGGCGCAACAAGGCTGCGGTGGAACTTGTTCGCAAGGCTTTCGACCAGGGCAAGATTCTGGCGCATATCTGCCATGCGGGCTGGGTGCTGATTTCGGCCGGCGTGCTCAAGGGCATGCGTTCCACTTCCTACGCGGCCATCAAGGACGACATGATCAATGCCGGAGCCCTGTGGGAAGATGCTGCCGTGGTTGTGGACAAAAATCTCATTTCCAGCCGGACTCCCGATGATCTGCCCGTATTCTGCAAGGCCATCATCGAACAGCTGGCTCTGAAGTACGGAGCCTGATGCGAGGGTTGAGCCCTTTTTCAAAGTTTTGAAAATCCGTGCAGAAGGTCCAATAATGCTTTCTGCACGGACTCTCTACCTGCCTTGCGGCGGAAGTTCCCCTTTTTAAGTTTAGGCAATTCACGGCGCATGCGCTGTTTTGAGTACCATATTATCAGAAGGACGTATTCGAGTTACATGCAAAACAACACACATGAAAACAGCACCGCAATGCCCTACAAGGCAGCGGTATTTGATCTGGACGGCACACTGCTGGATTCCCTCGCGGACCTGGCCGACGCCGGCAACGCTGCCATGAAAGCCTTCGGCTTTCCTGAGCATCCTGTCACATCCTACAAACATTTCGTGGGCAACGGCGTACGCGTCCTCTTGCAGCGCGCACTGCCTGAGGATGCCCGTAATGATGAAAATCTGGAGCGGTGCCTGAAAATCTTCAATGAGGAATATCACCAGCACTGGAATCGGAAATCCGCTCCGTATCCTGGAATTCCCGAACTGCTCGACTGGCTGCAGGATCAGGGCCTGGCACTGGCCGTGCTTTCCAACAAGCCCCAGGCCTTCATGCAGGAAATCATGAACCATTTCTTTTCGGCCTGGAAGTTCGATCCGGCCTATGGAGCCAGCGACGCCTTTCCGAGAAAGCCGGACCCGACCGGTCTGTCTCTCGTCGCCGAGCAACTGTCCGTGAAGCCCGATGAGATATTGTTTTTGGGTGATACCAATGTGGATATGAATACGGCGAACAATGCCGGCGCAGTGGCCGTGGGAGTCCTTTGGGGCTTTCGCGATGCCCAGGAGCTTACGGAAGCAGGCGCAAAGCTGCTGTTGGAAGATCCCATGGGCCTGACCAACTGGCTGCGTACGCCGCAGCAGGATCAGACCCTTTCCATCCCCAGACGTTTCAGCAAAGAAGGTTGCGTATCAGCCTGATAAGCTGGGAATAAATATGCGCCGAATGCAATTGGGCGGGTTTTGAGAAATTCTCAGAGCCCGCCTTTTTCGTAATAATGGGTGATGATGTCCTGTTTGGAGATCATGGCCACGATCATGTCCATATTGTCCTCCCGTACCACAGGAAGTTCGTCCACGTTCAGCGAGACCATCTTGTCCAGAGCCTGCTGCAGGGTGTCGCTTCCGGTCACGCGAACGACTTTGGTGCTGGCCACGTCCTTTGCCACGAGCAGATCTGAAACAGCGTCATCGAACATGACCTGCCTGATGTCGTTGATGGTGATGATACCGGTCAGCAGCCCTTCCTCATTGACTATGGGAAAATAGGATTCCGGCGAATTGGTGACGATTTTTACCAGATCCCTGAAAGACATGTTTTCCTTCAGCACGCTGACATACCAGAGTTTGACGGCTTCGCGTACGCGCATTTTCGAGAGCAGGGCTCTTGCGAATTCCGTGAGGTGGGCGGGTGATTCCAGCCGGTTGTCCAGTTGTTTCTCGTACAGGCTGGTCTTGCCCAGAAGCAGATAGCTGATGGTCGAAACAAGCATCAGCGGAACCAGCAGCGTATAACTGCCGCTCATTTCACAGGCCATGATCACCGAGGAAATGGGTACCTTGGCCACTCCGGAAAAGAAGCCGCCCATGCCCACGAGTACGAAGGCGTTGGGATGTATGACCCAGTGGGGCGCCACGAGCTGGCCGAGATAGCCGAAGGCTCCGCCGAGCATGGCTCCCATGAATACGGACGGACCGAATACGCCGCCGCTGCCTCCGGAGCTGATGGTGAACGATGTGGCGAAGATCTTGACGAAAACCAGCACCAGCATGGTCATCCAGGGGAGATTGCCGTCCAGGGCCAGCTGGATCCAGGCGTAGCCGCCGTCGATGATCTGGGGAAAGAAAATGGCGGTGATGCCCAGGAGCATGCCGCCGATGGCGGGTTTGAACATCAATGGAATGGGGATTTTTTTGAAAAAGTGGTCCCTCATGCCGTAAAAGATTTTGATGTAGAAAAAGCCCACCGCAGCACAGATGATTCCGAACAGCGCGTAGGGCACCAGTTCCTGGGTCATGGAAAAGCCCAGATTCGTGGCATTGAAAATCACATGACGCCCGATCACTTCGGAAAAAATCGAATAGGCCATGATAGAAGAGATGATGCAGGGCAGAATGGCTTCGAATTCGTATTCGGTGTCGCGATACAAGACGCCGGGAACGAACAGCGCCGCCCCCAGGGGGGCCTGGAAAATGGCGCCGATGCCGCCGGCGGCTCCGGCCAGCAGCAGAATCCGGCGTTCGCGGGGCTTCAATTTGAGCGCTTCTGCCAGAATGGATCCGAACCCCGAACCGATCTGCGCTATGGGGCCTTCCTTGCCCGCGGAACCGCCGCTGCCGATGGTCAGGGCGGATGCGATGAGCTTGACCAGGGGAGCGCGCTTGCGGACCTTGCCGCCGCGCATGTGAAAGGATTCGATCATGGCGTCGGTGCCGTGTCCCTCGGCCTCCGGCGCCAGGGTAAAGACCAGGATTCCGGATGCGAGCCCGCCAAGGGTGGCAATGGGGACGATCCAGTAGGAAAAAAGTGCCCCGGGTTCGAGATCCACGGAAAGCGGCGACAGACCGGGTTCCAGGAAGGAAAGGGGCAGGTGGACGAAATAATGCAGGGTATATTCCAGGAGGTTGTCGAAGAACACGGCGCCAAATCCGGCCACTGTGCCCACGGCCAGGCATAGGACGAGCCAGCGCGCATGGGTGGGCCAGTTGGAAAAACGTAACCGTTCGAGATAGATTCTCCAGGATCGTGCGTTCAGTAAGGCCGTGTCGGAAAAATTATTCATAAATGCGATTCTCTTGTGGTGGCGCAGGTGATGGTTGTCCTGCTCATTCGTCCTTTGCCACCCACCCCCAAATGCCTCCCAAAGTGGTAAGGAAAAGTCCGCCCACAAAGGCCATGAAAGCGAATTCCGAGTAATCGGTGGTCATGCAGGCCACGCCGGCAAGCAGCAATGTGCCGCCGATAGCCTGAAGAATCATATGGATCTTGCGTTTTTTCGGGGGGGGCGGGGTTGGCGGCGGAGGAATATGCGAGGCGGGATTGGGCAATCCGCAGTGCAGACAGGATGTTGCCTTGCTGGAAATGCTTTTGCCGCAATCCGGACAATTGATAAGTCCCAAAAGGGGCCTCCTCCATATAGGGCCTTAACCAGGCATCATTAAAAAAAACGAATCTTCAGTCGTGCGATCTGCGCGTTGTGCAGATCCTTGCGTCCCTGGCCCGCCTGGCCCCTTTCTATCAGCAGATGGCCGCGCGCTTCCAGGGCTTTGCCATACGTGGGCAGGATTTCCAGAGCCTTGTTGTAATCCGAGAGCGCCTCATCAATGCGTCCGCGATCTTCAAACAAGGTCCCGCGGTTATAATAGGCGGTGTAGTCCGGGTTGTATTCGATTCCTTTGCTTAAATCCAAAAACGCCCGGTCGTCATCTCCCTGCGACAGCCAGATCATGGCCCGGTTGTTGTAGCAGTACGTCAGAACCCGGTCTCCGGGACCAAGAACGCCGGAGTCGATGACCTTGCTGTACAAAGCGAGAGCCTTGTGAATATCCCCGGCTTCATGCGCCTTGACCGCCTCGTTGGCTACGGCATAGATCTCGTCGGTTTTATCCGCCAGCACCTGCTGCGGCAGGCAGAGGCACAACAACATAAGAATAAGCAGTGTCCTCGCAAGACTCCGCATCAGGTCCTCCTGTGTATCCAACAGATACGAATGAATTTGCCCATGTATCTTTTACACTTCAAAGAAAACAATAGCTTTTTTTAACAACGATAACAAGCAGTCTGATGCTGGTTCCGTCCATTTCGCTTTGGCTGGAAATTCCGGACGCATAGTAAATTTTTTCCGATAACTGCCGAATTAAAAAGTAGAGGTCGCTGGCTTGATACTTGCTCGGACAAAGCAGGTCGGAAATTATTACCCCAAGACAATTGCAGCAATGAGGATTTCCCAATGCATGAAGAACTTTCCGTGCTCTGGATGTACGAACCGGACAATATGCCTGCACGGCAGGATATGGATCTTTCCACTGCGGATTACTACTGCGGGTTGTGGAAACTGGAATCCCTCCTGGATCATCTCGCTCGGGAGGAACGGACGATTCACGGCAAGCCCATACCTCCAAGACGCAGCGTGATCAGTGACTGCGAAACCATCGAACTGTTCGAACTCGAACCCTGGATGATCGCCAAGTCCCCTAAAAAGTAGGTCCGCGTCCCAATCAGATCGCCAGTTTGGGATTGCGCAAGGTTCGCGCGACTATCAGTCCCAGGATGAAAGCCACGGCCAGATTCGAGGCGAGCGTGGCCGCGATCATCAGAAAAATCACGAACATTCCTTTGCGTTCCGTTATATCCAGAACATTCATGCAGAGTTCCAGTCCGGAGAAAATCAGCAGCACGCCCAACACGGAAAAGGGCATGAGGCGAATCGCCCCCACTGCGCTCGTGCCCAGCAACAGCGCCAGCAGTATGAACAGACCGCCTATGAAATAGTTGGACCCGGCGGTACGGGCGCCAAAGCGGTAATGGGCGGCCAGGCCGCCGGCTCCATGGCACATGGGCATGCCCCCGAAAATGAGCGCCAGAATGTTGGCCAGTCCCATGCTGATGCACAAGGCCTTGGGAGTGGCCCTCGGGCCCTCCTCCGGGAAATAATTGGAAGACAGGTCCGAATAGGCGATGACGGCATTGCCGACGGTCATGGGCGTCTGGGGCAGGATCATGGTCAGAAAAACGCCCCCGATCACCGAAAAGTCCGGCCAGCCGTATGGGAACAGCTCGGGACCGTGCAGTCCGAGGTCTATGCCTGAAAGCAGTCGCCAACCTCCAAACAGCAGGCCCGCCAGCAATCCGCCGCAAACCAGCAGCAGTCCGGCAGGGTATTTGCGGCTGTTGATGAATCGAAATGTCAGCAGTGCGAAGATAATCCCCAGAAATATGCCGATGGGCAGCGGTCCGATGGATTGCAGGCCGAGATAGGGTTCGGCAAAACCCAGCATCTTTTGAAAACTGGTTGTGCCCATAATGAACGAAACGCCCTTGGTGGCCAGCACCAGACCGGTGCAGACCTGCACCCCCCTGATCACCGCCTTGGGAACCACTTCCCGTACCCAGTTTATCAGGTTTGTCGAACCGAACGTGAGCATGACAACGGCCATGAGCATGGCCGCAATCTGAATTTCCTGTTTGCTGGAGGCGTGGGCAATGGCAAAGGCCGCCACCACCTTCATGGGCTGAACGGCAATGGGCGTACGGTAATAGGATCCGGCAAGTATATAGAACAGCCCCACGGCCCAGAAGACTCCGGCCGGATTCAGCCCGTTGACCATTATCATTCCAAGGGCAAGGGGCAGCAGAGTCCCCAGGTCCCCAAGCGAACCCGCGAATTCCAGCCTGTTAAATTGTATGTTCCCCAAGCGCATGGCTCTCTCCTTTCATGGAATTTTCAACTGTCACGATTATAGCTAAAATAATGACAACTGAAAAGTGGAAAGCAAGAGGGTACAAAAACTGTTTTTTGGAAATATGAAGTAAGAGCTTTGAATCGTAGAAGATGGAGCCTGCAACTCAGTGTTCGCCAAAAGGCTCCAGGTGGATGACCACATCCGAGCTGTTGGGGATGAGCTCCAGGAGACGTGTTTTCACTTTTCCGGCAATGGTATGCCCCTCCTGAACGCTCATGTTCGGGTCCACCATGATGTGCAGGTCCATGAACAATGCTGGCCCTTGAAAGCGCGTACGGACCTTGTGCACGTCCAGAACGCCCTCGGTGGTCACGGCGACTTTTTCGATACGCCGGATAATTTCGTCGGAAGCTCCGCGATCGATGAGTTCGGAAAAGGCGGGTTTGGCAATGTCCCAGGAGGCCTTTAAGATGAACAGGCTCACAATCAGCGCGCCGACTCCGTCCACGAAGTCCAGTTGCGGCCAGAGCATGGACAGAACCACGGCCAGAGTGGCCGGAATGGAACTGAGCGCGTCCGTACGGTGATGCCAGGCATTGGCCTGCAATGCCTGCGAACGTGTTTTCCGCGCCACGCCCAGAGTCCAGCGGTACAGGACTTCCTTGATGACAATGGAGGCGCAGACTGCCAGGAGCGCGAAGATACCCGGGCGATGCTGTACGGGCGCGCGCAATGATTCAGCTGCTCCGTATCCGATTTCCAGGGCCGCAAGAGCAAGTATCAGGGCAATGCCGGAAGTTACGAGCGCTTCTATGCGCTGATGCCCGTACGGGTGGCAGTCGTCTGCCGGGGCGCTCCAGAAACGTACGCCTATCAGCAGGGCCGCATCCGTGACCAGGTCGGAAAGGCTGTGAATTCCGTCGGCCAGAACCGCCTGGCTGGAGGAGAGCCAGCCCGCGAGAATTTTGGCTGCAGCAAGCACCACATTGCAAAGAAGACCGACCCAGGCTGCCAGCTTGATATTTTTGATCGTCGCGGATCGTGAGAGTTCCTGTGTGCGTTCCCATTGATCCAGCCCTGTGTTTTGCAGGGGGCCGAGAGAGGCACTTTGCGGATGCTCGTTGTTTTCAATCATGAAGGCCTTGACTCAGAATTTGCTACGACTGGTTTATCGTTATTTGCAAGCTCGAAAAGAATACCCCATGAAAACTTTAAAATCCAGAACAAAAAACAATAAATCTAATATGATAATGAAAATCAAAATACGTTTTGAATAGTTTGGCACTATAAAGCTCGAAATTGACATTCAATTTCGGGGTTCTGCTCAAAGCAAAATCTGTTGCAAAGGTGACGCTATGGGGTTTTATAGGATTCTTTTCAAGTTGATGGAGTCGCAAAGGCTTTTGGAAATGTGCATACCAATTGGAAATAATCTGGATTGGGAAAAATATAATGCCTGCAGGTATGATCACTCGTTGTATGCTTTGGAATTTCATGATGATGGCAATGATTGTGAAGTACGAAAACAATCGACTTGATAGTTGGTGTTTTATACCTTGGAAGACGGCGTGAGGAATCCAGATAGAAGATAAAAGCAGAAAAGTTCTCACTGGGAGCTGTCTTGAGAAGTTGTCTTCACTTGGAAAACCGATGGCTGAAAGGACTGGCTTTCTCTTGTGGCATAATGGCATTGAAGTTTCTAGATGAATTAAAGTAATCTTTTGCTTTATTTCTATGTGAAAATACAGAAAATCGATTGTAGGGGGGCTTTTGGATTGCTTTATGCTTATGAAGAGTGTTTAAATACAAACAAGAGAGCTTAAAAGCATTTGGTTGGCAACTTGTTCATATTGTTTAGTACTTTTTTGACTGTCTCACAGGTAATGATAACGTAGATATCAATAACGAAAAAACTATTGTTTGAAGTGCTTATGTATGTTGTTTTTCTGACGAACAGAGTTGCTATCTTTGAGCTAATGTATATTTTCTTGACTTAACTGTTGTTTATAGTAATATATCAAACAAATATTGTTTTGCTATAATTATCTTTCGATTCACTTGATACAATAATAAGGTGGTGTTTAAGTATGTTGAGTAAGGACGTACTTAGTGCTAAAAATACAGACAATCCGTATGGCGAAGACGATCTTTTTACCGCTGTCCTTCATAGAATGCTGCATGGCACAGGCACCAGAACACAAACCGAGCTGGCAGAAATACTTCAAATCGGCAAGGCTGCCATTTCCGACGCCAAGCGCCGCAAGATAATTCCTGCCGAATGGTTTTTGAAACTCAGCAGGGCACCATTTTATCTGAACCCCAATTGGATTGAAACCGGAGCCGGTCTGATGCATCTGCCGGGTGTGGACGTATCGGATGGTTCTTTTGAGTACGGGGCAAGTGAATTGCGTGAGTTCTTTTCTCCCCCCCAGGCCAAGGCAAAGCCGGGGGAGGGCGGTCAGGAACTGGATGTCGCAAGCAAGACCTCCAATTATGCCTTCAAACTGGCCTGGCTGAAAAATGTCGGATTTCCCGGAAAAATGAAATTTCTTCGCTTTACCGGAGACAGTATGCAGCCCACGCTGCTGAACAATGATGTTCTTCTGGTGGATGAATCGCAGCGGGACATTCTGGACGGGAAAATATACGCGATGAGCATGGACCAGGATATCGTGGTTAAACGGGTTTCCAAAAAACCGGGAAAGCTGGTTCTGATAAGCGACAATCGCGAGCTGTATGAATCAATGGAAATATCCGTAGGTTCCCAGGACAACGTTCAAATCATGGGACGCGTTGTCTGGGTGGGGCGGGAAGATCTCTAGCAGCCATTCGCAGGCTGTGAACCAGCAGCTTTTCACTTTGTGGCGATTTTCTTGGGGGAGAGCAGTCTTCGGGCTCCGGCATAGAAACTCGGATAGGTCCGGGACAAGGGTTCCACTGCACAACGCCCCCGGCGGCTGGAACAGTGAGCAATGTATTTGTTGTTGACCATCACCCCGACGTGGTTGATGGTTTTTTCATTGACCGCAAAAAAGACCAGATCGCCGGCGCGCAATTGCGAACGCGCTACCGGCTTCCCATAATGGGCTTGTGCCGCGCTATTGTGCGGGAGTCCGATTCCGAATCGGCGGTATACCTGCATGGTGAATCCGGAGCAGTCTATACCACGTCTGGTGGTCCCGCCCCAGTGGTACGGGGTGCCCAGATAGAAACGGACGGCGTCCAGCAAAGAGCCTCCTCCTGCCAAAAATCCCGAGTTGAAGCGTCCAAGGCTGAAATCCGCCAGCATGTCCACATAGACCTGCTCCGAGGCCAGAGCCTCTCGAAGCAGATCCTCATCCGAAGCTTGCGATGAAGCAACAATATGCTGGCGCAGATAACTCGGTTTGTTGCCACTCCACGAACTCTGCAAACAGGAAATATCCGCAGTGCACGAAGTAAGAAACAGGGGCATTGCAAGCAGCAGCAGGGAGACGGATTTCCGGAAACTTATTTCCAAACACATGGTCCCATTCTACGCTTGCCTGTCTTTGCAGTAAAGCCGTCCGTATTTCTTCTGCCAATCCCTAGTGTCCGCACCCGCAGCTGCACTGGCCGGAATGCTCGTGCCCCGATTCCCCATGCGAATGACGCATGAAAAATCTCTTGCGTAAGGCCCAGGCCGAAAGCAGCAGCAGTACCACTGCCGCGGCAGCCTGCAGCAAGCCATGACTTTCTCCGCCCGTATTCGCAATCCAGTTGACCGTATCCAGCCCGAACAGGGCATAGAAAAAATCCGCCAGAATGCCGAGGAGTACGGAACATCCTGCGATGGATCCGACATAGATGAGCCCTGCGCGGCGACCAAGTATTTTGAAGACAATGCCGAGAGTCGCGATGTTGGTGGCAGGTCCGGCCAGCAGAAAAACCAGCGCGGCTCCGGGAGAAAGTCCTTTGAGAGCCAGCGCGGCTACCAGGGGAGTGCTGCTGGTGGCGCAGACATACAGAGGCAGGGACAGAACCAGCGCCGCCAGTATGGGCAGAATGCCCTGCCCCAGGTATTGGCTGATCAGATCAGCCGGGACAAATACCGTGATGGCCGCGGCAACCAGCGTACCTCCCAGAAACCAGACGGCAATATCCTGGAACAGGTCGCCGAACGCGAAACGCATGCCTTGAAGAAAGCGTTGATACGGACCTGGTTTGACCAGCGTGACCTGCAGTTCGTCAGCATGGTTGTGCGTATCGCAGCAGCCGTCATTGCAGCAGGCGTCAGTGCATACCGGCTTTAATTCCTGGAGGCCCGGTTTTTCGGAGTGTTCCTGTTGTTCGGTGCGATTGATCCACAATCCGGCGGTCAACGCGGTGATGAACGCGGACAACGGACGCAACAGCGTCATTAAAGGGTCCAGCAGCGCGTACGTGATGGCGATGGAGTCCACGCCTGTTTCCGGCGTACTGACCATGAATGCCGATACCGCGCCTTTGCTGGCCCCCTGTTTGCGCAAACCCGCAGCCGCGGGAATGACTCCGCAACTGCACAAAGGTAGAGGGATTCCTGCCAGGGCGGCCTTGAAAACGCCCTTGGGTCCTTTGGCTCCGAGATGCCTGGATACCAGATCCTGCGGCACGAATGCCTTGAGCAGACCGGCCAGAAAAAAACCAAGGAGAAGAAAAATGGCGGCGTCTTCGAGAATTGCCCAGAAAGCGTTCAGTAGCTGCCAAAAAAGAGTGATCATACCAATTCCCTTTACATGTTTAAATAATCATATGAACAATTATTCATATAAAATATCAAAAAAAATTATGGATGTGAGACGTGCGCCAGACCTTGTTCGAAAAGGTGGACCACATGGTCGTCATCCAGACTATAAAAAACGTTTTTACCCTGTTTCCGGTAACGAACTATACGTGCGGCGCGCAGCAAACGGAGTTGATGAGAAATTGCCGACTGGCTCATCTGCAGTAATGCCGCCAGATCGCATACGCACAGTTCACCGGTGGAGAGGGCGAACAATATTTTCACCCGAGTGGGATCACTCAGGGTTTTGAACAGGTCCGCCAGTTTTTGCAGTGCTTCGTCATCCTGAAGAACCCCGGCGGCCTTGGCAATGGCTTCCGGGTGCGTTTCTCCGCATTGGCAGATGTCTGGTGCTGATTCCTTGTTCACGTTATCTCCATTACATTTGAACATGTACTCATATATTCACAAAAATAGAAGCTGTCAATCACAGTCCGGGGAATGCCGACTGCCTGGTCAAGCCTGCCTTGTTGGTCAAAATGATACCTCAGAATGAGGTGGCAAACAATTTGAGAGGTATTGCGAGTAAACGATTTATGATATTTCAGAAAAATAATGAGATGAAAAGATGCACTTTCGTGACATATTCAAAGCAGCGGAGCGGTAAAACAAACGGCAAAAATGATGTGAGAAAATATCAATAAAACAGGATCTTAAGAAATGTTAGGAGAGCATGTTTTTCTGGCAGCCTTTTTGCTAAAGTATGGTTAAGCACGAGGAGGAGAGCATGAGACAGGTACGATTGTTTTTGGTCCTGGCAGGGGCAGTGGTGTTGCTGGGGATGACAAGCGGTTGCGCGGTCAATGACCCGTACGGTCCCTACGGCTCCACCTATGGAATTCCCACTCTGGCCATGACTGCGGCCGGTGCGGCAATAGGTTCCACCGTGGGACCATCCCGTGACAGCGGACAGAATGCCGTGCTCGGCGGACTCATCGGCGCTGCGGCAGGCACGGCTCTTGAATACTCCATCAATGCCAACGAGCGGCAGCGGTATTCCTCGCAGGAGTATTATGCTTCCCCGCCGGCGCGTACGTACTATTCCACGCAATACTACTATGTATCGCCGCCACCACCGCGTTATTGTCCGCGTCCGGTGGAGTATCGCCGGCATCACTATCCGCATCGCGGGTATTACAGGCCAGAGTATCCGCGTCGCGGCTACAGAGGACACGGCTACCAGCGGCCTGCGAAGGATTACATTTATTGAAAATCAGCTTCCAAGAGATGATTGAAAGGGGAAAAGCCATGAGAAGGGGATATTTGTTGATACTGCTGGCCTTGCTGATGGGCGGGTGCGCGCCCCAGGGACCATATGACCGCTCCTACGCCGGTCCGTACAGTACGACCTACGGCATTCCCACAGTGGCCATGACGGCGGCAGGTGCGGCCATAGGCTCGGGCATTGGCCCGCGTCGCGACCGCGGACAGAATGCGGTCATAGGAGGACTCATCGGCGCTGCCGCAGGAACTGCCGCGGAATACGGCATCAACGAGCAGGCCAAGCGCCGCGATGCCGAAGCGCAGTACGCGCAGCAGCAGTACGCCTACAGGCAGCAGCAGGCAGCCTACACGCAGCCCAGGGAGATAGAACACCGCGATATCCGTACCGGGAATTATGTGCGCGTGACTGGCACGAGCATCCTGAACATTCGTTCCGGACCAGGAACAAACTATCGTGTGCTGGGCATGCTGCGCGGAGGGGAAGAAATCAAGGTCATTCAGTTCAGCCGGGGTTGGGCGCAGATCCAGTCCGACGACGGCTACCTGACCGGCTGGGTCAGCGGACGTTATCTGCAATCCGGGAACGATTGGTAACGTTGCTGAAAAGACCGGCGGGAGCTGCTCCAATGCGGCTAAAGCGACTTGATAAATACGGGCCTCTGTGCTCTGTATGCGGCCAAGGAATAGCTGTTTTATGAAACTACGACATGTTGTCATTTTGCTGCTGCTTATTGGCGCGCTTTCTGCAGGGGCTTTCGGGCTTGGCCGTCTTCTGGTGCATAAGGACAAACCCGGCCCGTACGCCGAGGCGCTTGTAATCCGCATGCCCGTATCCAGGCCGGAAGCGCAAAGCCCGGCTTCGCCTGAGCCTGAGTCTGAGCCGGACACGCCCGTAACCCTGCCAAAGGTCGTCTCCCAGGCGCCCGCAGCGGGTGCCCTGCTCAGGCCGCCACGACAGGACGACCTGGTCCGCGACCTGGCCGGAGTGCTGGCCGTTTCCTATGAACCCGCGGATCCGTGCGAGCCCAGCGACAAGGCCGGAGTGCTGCGTCTGAGTACGCGGGAGCTCGTACGGCGCTACGAGCCCTCACTGGCGGAAAGCCCGGAAACTTCCCTGCGTCTGTCCGTGACTCCGCCCATGCTGGAACTGGGATTCATGTTTGTCTCCGGACGCTTTGCAGAAGAAGTTCGCACCCAGACGCGTACGGTGACCTGTCTGTGTCCGGCAGATGGACATTCGCGGAGGCTCAGTCGGCATGAGGTCGAAGAGGCCCGGGTACTCATTGCCGCCTGGTTTAGGGATCTGGCAGCCTGCGCGCGCGAGAGCCGGAGCAGCAGGGATTGTGATTATGCCCGACGCCTGGCCTCCAATCTGCTGCAGGGAGAGCGTACGCGTGACCGGGTCATCACCACTGCCGGGAGATTGCTGGACAGCCTGGCCCATAAGATAGACCAGGGGATTGAAAAGACCGGCGGTTGAAATATTTGAAGTCCTAGCGTCCGGGCGTGTTGCCCGGGCGTGAAGCACGGTATGCGCAATTAACGCGATGACACGCTGCTCATCCGTGCCCCAAAAAAAAGCGCCCTTTTTACAGGGCGCTTTTTGTATTTATTATGGAGTGGAGGAATCAGCCGAGAGGCGTATTTTCCACCATGTTCCAGATGCCGCAGGGGCAGGCGCTGGCGCAGAATCCGCAACCGATGCAGAGGTGCGGATCGCAGACCATCTCGAAGTCCGCGTCGCCGTTGGCCTTGCGGGAGATGGCGTGCTGCGGGCAAATGGTCTCACAGACGCCGCAGTCGCGGCATACGCCGCAGGAGGAACACTCCAGGGCGCAGCTTTCCATGTCGTCAAAGCCCTGGATACGCGGATCGAAGTATTCCAGAGTCATGCGCGAGTAGTCGATGGCCACCCGTGTCTCGGATTCTTCGGCGTAACACTTGTCCATGGTGGTGTCCGTTTCCGGACGTTTGCCCTGGAAGATCTCGTCGATGACGTCGGCGGCTTTGCGTCCGGAACCGATGGCCTGGGTGAGCAGGCCGGGTTTGACGATGTCGCCGATGGCGAAGACCTTGGGGTTGGTGGTCTGGTAGTTTTCGTTGACCACGATGTAGCCGCGATCCACTGCGATGTTGTCCGGCAGGAAGTCGATGTCCGGCTGGTCGCCGATGGAGATGATCACGGTATCCGCGGGCAGGAGCTCGCCGGTGGTCAGCAGTACGCCTTCCTTGGTGATCTCCTTGGTGAAGCAGGGGTAGCGGAAGGTGGCGCCGATGGCTTCGGCGTCTTCACGCTCCTTGCCGAATGCCGCGGGTTTCTGCACATCGATGAGCTGAATTTCTTCAGCGCCCAGACGATGCGCTTCCGTGGCCACGTCGCAACCGACATTACCCGCGCCGATGATCACAACCTTTTTGCCAACCTTGACTTCGCCGGTTTTGGCCTGGCGCAGGAAGGTCAGGGCGGGAATCAGATGTTCCTTGCCCGGTACGGGAATGATGCGGGGCTTTTGGGCACCCACGGCAATGGCCACAAAGTCGAAGTCGGCGCACAGCTGGTCGAATTCGTCACGGGTCAGGGTCTGCTGCAGATGCACATGGGGCAGTACCTGGCGTACGCGTTCGAGTTCGGTGTCCAGCACGTCCTTGGGGATACGGCTCTGCGGAATGGCCATGCTGATCTTGCCGCCCAGTGTGGGCTGCGTATCGTATACGACCGCGTCATGGCCTTTGAGGCGCATCTGCCAGGCAAAGGAGATGCCGGCAGGGCCGCCGCCGATGACGGCGATACGCTTGTCGGACAGGGGCGGAAGTTCGGGCAGCTTGCCCTTGGTTCCGGCCTTACCCAGTACGGTGATGTCCAGCGGAGCCATGTCCATGCCGCCGCGCGTGCATCCCTGCATGCAGAGATGCGGGCAGAGGTAACCGCAGACTGTGGCCGGAAAAGGCGTATAGGACAGGGCCAGGTCAATGGCTTCGTCCACCAGGCCTTCGCGGATCAGCTGCCAGCGTTCCTGCACGGGAATGCCGGTGGGGCAGCTGCTCTGACACGGAGGCATATATTTTCTGTTTTCCCAAACCGGAACAAAGCGTCGGAGTTCATCGTGCACGATCAGCGGAATGGGCGAGCGGTCCAGGTCGGTCAGGTCGCCGATGAGTCCGCCGCGGCCGAGTTCCGAATCCCAGACCTTGTTGCGGAATTCGCTGATGTCCAGGCGTTTTTTCTTGGCTTTTTCCATGGGGCTGCGGGCCGAGATGAGCTGCCATTTTGTCTGGTCGCTCAGCTTGTCCAGCAGTTCCGGACGGTCGATGGATTCCAGGAAGTTTTTCAATCCGGAGGTCAGCCATTCCCAGTCGGCCTCGGTGATGGGCTCGAGCTTGGCGTCTCCCTGGGAGAATCCCTGGTGCGGACCGTGTACGAAGATACGGCCGCCGACCATGCCCACGCAGGGGCGGAATCCGAGCACGTTGTCGGGGTTCTGGGCTTCCAGGCCGCAGACGACGGCGGTGCCGCCGGCCATGAATTCGGCGAAGTAATCACCCACCGAACCGAGAATCCAGAGTTCCGGCGGATTGAACCGGGGGTTGGTCTTGGTCATGGTCATGCCACGGGCGCCGATGTTGCCGCCGATGAAGACACGACCCTGTGCCATGGCGTTGCACGCGCCGTTGGTGGCGTTGCCGCGAACGATGATGTCGGCGCCGGCGTTCAACCAGCCCACGTCATCGGAGGCTTCACCCATGACCTCGATCCGGGTGTTGGGGAATCCCATGGAGCCGATACGCTGTCCGGGAGATCCCTTGATTGTAATGTTGATAGGTTCTTCTTTGGAAATCCAAAGACGACCGCCAAGACCATGCTGGCCATAGGCGTCTATTTCGATCGAGCGCGCACCGTTTTGTACCGCTTCCTGGATATGTCTTTCCAGGACGCGTGATTGAACGCGTTCGCCGTTCTCCATTCCATTGATATGGACTACAGTTTCATTTCCCATCTCATCTGACTCCCTGTGGCTTAGACCGCGTATTTAATGCTCAACCGTTCGGCTGCATGGTAATCCGAGATGCCGAGGGCGTCGGACATGCCAATGGGCAATGAGGTGGAGCGGCCCAGCGGGGCGACTATTTTTTTCAATTCGGTATCGAAGCTCAGGTACACGTCAACCACACGTTCGGCGACCTTTTCGGGATCCAGGCGCCTGTAGAGGCGGGGATCCTGCGAGGTGATGCCCTTGGGGCAGACGCCGATGTTGCAGACGTTGCAGCGATCGCCTTCGGATCCGAGGCAGCCAGCAGCGGCCTGCATCATGTATTTGCCCGACTGGACGGCGCTGGCGCCGAGCATGATCAGGGCAGCGGCGTTGGCCGCGAGGTTGCCGTTTTTTGCCGATACCGCCGCCGGCGATGAGCGGGATTTCGTTCTGACGTCCCACTTTCACCAGGTTCAGGTAGCAGTCGCGCAGGTTGCTGCGATGGGAGCTCCCATGTTGTTCATGGAGACGTTGTAAGCAGCGCCCGTACCGCCGTCTTCGCCGTCGATGCCGAGGCCCGCGGCGTAGGGATTGCGTACGAGGTTGTTCAATACCGCCAGGGAGGTGGAGCTGGCCGAGATCTTGGGGTAGACCGGCACGCGGAATCCCCAGGCCATGTACATGGACTGGATCATCTTGGCCACGGCCTCTTCGATGGAGTATTTGGTCTGGTGCGTGGGCGGGCTGGGCAGGCTGACGCCGGTGGGCACGCCGCGGATGGCTGCGATGAGCTTGTTGACCTTGTACCACATCAGCAGGCCGCCGTCGCCGGGCTTGGCGCCCTGACCGTACTTGATCTCGATGGCGCAGGGATCTTCCTTCATTTCCGGAATGGCGTGGATGATTTCATCCCAGCCAAAGTAACCGGAAGCGATCTGCAGAATCATGTACTTCACGAAGCGCGAACGCAGCAGGCGAGGCGGACAGCCGCCCTCACCGGTGCACATTCTGGCCGGGATGTTCAGCTCCTCGTTGAGGTAGGTGATACCCATGACCAAGCCTTCCCACATGTTGGGGGAAAGCGCGCCAAAGCTCATGCTGCCGATCATCAGCGGATAAATTTCCCGGACCGGGGGAGTCCAGCTCTGCGTGGTGTAGGCCAGCAGGGCTTCCTCGGGAGGCAGCACGCGGCCCAGCAGGGTGCGCAGTTCGAATTCATGGCGTCCGGCATCCAGAGCAGGGTCTGTGAGCATGGAGATACGCATGAACTTGATCTGGTCCAGCAGGCTGTTGGAGTCGTTGCGCCGGCCGCCGCGCGTACGGGGCTGTCCGCCACGGTTGTTCTGGAACTTCAGCGTGGTGGAGGAATCGTGCTCGGAACGCGGACGAATGGCGTTGTTCGGACAGACCATGTTGCACATGGAGCAGCCAATGCAGGAATAGGCCGGGTCGGTCCGTTGTCTGATACCGTAATAAATCGA
>CAXXHY010000017.1:0-74100 GCA_963667575.2 Desulfovibrionaceae bacterium
CGACCTCTTTTTGTATGTCTGCTCTTTCAAGTTCGTGGCTCCCTTTGAGCCGTTCATATTGACCGATGACCTCAATAGCGACTTTGGCGTACTCTTGTTCTTCCTTTGTCTTGAAGATTGGTGTCGAAGTCTTGCCAGGAGCAATCGTTGTTTTTGATTCTTCTTCGCCCTTTTGAGAAGTTGACGAAGGTGCTAGCGCAATGACTTTATCCAGGAGAGGTTGGGTCTGGACTGCCTTGCGCCCCTGCTCTGGAATGTCTTTACCAATAATAACTCCGACCCGAATAATCGAGTTTGGATCATTGGCGTGATCAACAATTTCCTGAAATTTGTCATGCGAAACAATAGTAAGCCGATCTACAGCCGGAATGCCGACCCTTTTCCCGTAGGGAAGGCGTAATCCTCGACCTATGGACTGTTCCACCAACGTTTTTGAATTCGCAGCCCTGAGGGGGACAATTGTATAGAGGTTGGTTACATCCCAGCCTTCTTTGAGCATATTAACGTGGATGACAATCTCAATGGGATTATCCGGGGACTCAACAGTGAGCAATTGCTGGACAACCTCGTCTTTCTCTTGTCCCGTGGTATTCGAATGAACGGTAATGACTTTATCCCGGTATCGCCCTTCAAAAAACTCATTACTCTGAATATGCGCTTGCAACTCGTTGGCATGATTGGTGTCTCGTGCGACCACAAGTAAGAATGGTTTCACATATGGCAAATCATTATTTCGAGAAAAAACTTCAAGTTCAACCTTGGTATTTTCGTGAATCCGAACACCGTCCTCCAACTTGAGAATTTCGAGCCCATTTTCAGAATAGTTTGAGGCATCAAAATTTTCACGAGTCGCAACAGCCGGTTCCTTTACGTAGCCATCCTCCATCGCAGCTGAAAGCGGATAATTATAGATGACGTTCTTAAAAAAGGTGGCATGTTGTCCACTCTCTACTTGGGGGGTTGCCGTCAACTCCAAACCGAGAATGGGTTTCAAATCATTGAGGGCATCCATACCACCACTGGCACGATAACGATGGGATTCATCCATGAGAATGACAAGATCATCCAAGCCGGAAAGATAATCGAAATAACTTTCACCAATGTACTCGCTTAACCGCCTCATTCTTGGAATGGTTCGTTTTACATCATCGGGGGCGAGTTTACTTTTTTTTAATCCCTTGTCCGTGAGTTTAGAAATGTTAAATATATTAATATGGACTACACCTTTAGACATCTCATTCAGCATGCTTCCACTTACGCCAATGCCAGATTCGTAATTATCGCCTGTAACTATGATTGGAGGAGTCTGTGCGAATTCACCAATCCCTTTGAACACGTACTTAGGGGTATTCGGTGTAAAATCCGCAATAAGCTTATTATAAATCGTAAGGTTAGGAGCAATGACCATAAAATGCCTGATGCCCACACTCAAATACAAATAACTGATGAAGGCTCCCATAAGGCGGGTTTTACCGACTCCCGTGGCCACGGCAAAACATAACGAGACAAACTCACGATCAAAACTCGCCACATAGGGGAATTCGGATTGAACGTCTTTCAATAGGGCTGACAGATCCGCATTCTTTCCCAACGTTGCGATTTCACAAATCCGATGAAGGATTTCAAGCGAAGCCTTTTGTGGTTTTCTCAAGCTCAATCGATTACTGATCATATTGACGTGCTGGATGCCCATTATTCATCTCCCTGCAGCTGATCAAAGAACGACACTTGCTGTACTGCTTTTCCGAATTTGCGAGTTTTCTTGGTCTTCCTAAGTTCATCCGATTCGAGTTCAGGCTCCGGTGGTGCCTTTGGAAGATTTTCAACGGCAAGACTGTAGTCGTCATGCCCCCATTCGCACTTCTTCAAAACAGCCTTAGGGATTTTCTTCAGGGTCAAGTTGAAGAACTCACCAAGGTCACATTTGAAAGCGGTGCAGCAGATGAGAAGCGACCTTTCAGAGCCAACCTCATCGCTAATCTTAGTGAGCATTTCACGGCTCATAAATTGAGTGGTGACGTAGATAAAATCGGTCTCTGTGCTGTGCCCGTGAATCCAGTAGAATTGATTGCTAGGGGCATAGGTAAAACCTTCGAGCTTGCACATCGCCTCGGCAAGCATAGCGGGATTGAACTCAGGGTTGATAACTGGATTGTCCCACTGGTCTTGGGTTATTAGTGAAGGGCCTAATTCGTAAAAACGAAAACCTCCGCCTCCATTCCACAGAAGTTCCCCTCCCCCTTTTTCTCCAATTTTTTCTTTGCAATCTTCACACAATACTTTTTTGCAATCTTTGCAAAGAGTCACCAATGGTTTTGTTTTAGGGGCATACGTAATTCCCCAAGGATCCTCTCCATCAATTACTTTTTTTAAACGCGGAATACAGTGAGTAAAACAATGATCTCCTAATTCAATTCCAATCCACTTTCTTCCAAGCTTATGAGCAACGGCTGCTGTTGTGCCTGACCCTAAAAAAGAATCCAGCACTATTTCACCAGGATTTGTTGCTATCTCTATAATTCTCTTTATTAATCTCTCAGGCTTTGGTGTTGAAAATGGAGTGACGTCGGGAAGCAGTTTCCTTAAGTGATCTCTTCTTGCTTCTTGATTCGAACCAACTTCAGTCGCTGGCCACCAAGTTTTTGGTACCAATCCCTTTTTAACTTCAGATAAATACTTCTTTATTACAGGAAGTCTATTTCCATCCTTACCAAAATATACTCTTCCATCAGATAACGCTTTTTCGAATGTGTCTTTACTAAACCGCCAATAATTCCCTGATGGTGGAGTAACAATTCTACCCGATGGTAACTTTATCTCGTACCGAAGATTATCACTACCGCTTTTAGCTGTTCCGTCAGCTCCTTGTCGCCAAGGCCCTCTTGGGTCATTATCAGGATTCTGGTAACGCTTGAAATGCTCTGGACCTTTATCAAGTAGATTGCGGGAGTTTTTCCATATTTCTTTATCTATTGCATATAGAAGAACATAATCATGAGATGATGATATTATAGTATCATTTTTGCGGCCACTGTCTTTCTCCCAAACCATTGAAGCAACAAAATTTTTTCTTCCAAAAATTTCATCACATAAAACTTTTAGATAGTGAGCCTCATTATCATCTATTGTAATCCACAAGGAGCCATCATGGGACAGTAATTTTTCAATTAGCTCCAGTCTTTCTCGCATGAGGGATAACCACAAAGAATGTTCTACTCCATCGTCATAATTTTCAAAAGCACTTCCAGTGTTATAAGGAGGATCAATAAATATACATTTTACTTTTCTAGTGTATTCTTGTTCTAAAGCTTTTAGTGCTAATAAATTGTCTCCATGTATGAGAATATTATCGAAAATATCATCTGAAGAGATTCGATATTTTGCATGATACGAACGATTACGGTTTTCCACCAATATCCTGGGCTCAAGATTAACTCGATTTTCTTTGCCAATCCAAGTTAATTCTAATTTTTGCTTTCCTGCCATACTATCTCCAGCTTCTACTCAGCTATTTCAATCGCCAACGAATGGCGAACAATTCATCTTCAATAATTTGTTGCTGCATTCGAGCTTCGATTGAGTCAAGCAAGGATTCCTTTTGCCCGTCGATTTCATCCTGGGCATCAAAAAGCCTGCGTCTCATGTCCGTGCGTTTTTTTTCCAAATCTTTAATCTGCCGTTGGAGATTCACTTTTTGTTCCAAGCCGGCAGTTTTTCGTGTTTCAGCTTTTAAAATTCCGATCTGGGTATCTGTGTCCTTTATCTTGAGCTCCAAAGCGGTTTTTCTATCTTCCGCCCATTTGTCGAGCTTCTCCATTTCTTCATCAAAAAAACTCGCATTTCGTTCTGCTATTTCTCCCAAGATTTGCGCTTTGCTCTGTTCATACAAATCTTGCAATCCCTCTGTTGAAAAAGATTGGGTCGAAACAATGTCGCCATGGAGATTGAATAATCTCCGAGCCTGATTACAATCAAGTTTCTCCCCCTCATCGGTTCGGGCGCAGATAATCAGATAGTCTTCATTTTCAATGGAACTAATTGTCATCTTATGTAGTGACAATGTGCCAGAGGTTCCCATGATTGGATTTAACGCCGCTATGGTTTTCCCACTCCCAGAATAGTTGAAGACAACCTCGGCTGGAGGAACGTCGCCGTTTTTGGCTTGTGCGATAACCCACTGTGCTAACGGATGATTGAGGCGGTAAATATGCGCATCTTGAACCTTTCGTCCCATGCGGTATCGCCCTAATGGAACATTCGCCTCCTTGGGGGATCGAATGAGATTAAAACTGTATCCTTCGTCTGTAAAATCAGCATTACCGTTCAAGATAAAACGTGTGAGCTTCCAAAGCCATTCTTCATAGCGTCCCAAATGCTCCCGGCTTTCTGTCAGATTGATCCGCAGCTTCTCGTGCACCTCTTCATCAAAATTCTCTAAGAGCTTGTGCCGCGTTTCCCGCATGGTCGATTGAATCTCTGAATCTAGCTCCTGACGCAGGGCATCAAATGAAGCCTCAATCTCTTCCGGGGACCTGCACTCCTGGTAGATTTGAGAAATACGTTTTTCAACATCCACGCCGGATTCAAGACTTCCCAGGACTTCATCACTCGCCCCGAACACTCCATCGAACAGGGCGAATTTTTCAGACAAGAGCTCATACACACGCTGGTCTGCCGCGTTTTTCATATTGAGAAAATTTACCACGACCACGTCAAACTTCTGTCCATAGCGGTGGCAACGTCCTATGCGCTGCTCAACACGTTGCGGATTCCACGGAAGATCATAGTTCACAAGCAGTGAGCAGAATTGCAAGTTGAGACCTTCGGCAGCAGCTTCAGTGGCAATCATAATTCTGGCATGATCCCGAAACTGTTCAACCAGTGCTGCACGCATATCTGAGACCTTGGAGCCTGAGACTACTGACGAGCCATCATGCCGTTTTAACCAATTCGCATAGATACTTTTAGACAACTCATCATTGTTCGACCCGTTAAAGGTCACAAGCTGTCCTTCGTAACCATTGGCACTGAGCAGCTTGAACAAATATTCCTGGGTACGCCTAGATTCCGTGAAGATTAAGGCCTTATCCGCTCCTCCCAATTCCTTTGCCCGAGCAAAACCAACAGCAAGAGCATCGAGGAGAGCATCTCCCTTTGCATTCCTTGTGATGCTGGTTGCAAGGCTTAGGTAGGCTGTAAGCTCCTTGACCTCCAGTTCGATCTTTTCTCTTTTCTCCTTTGGAATAATCTCTTCCCCTGCGTCATCCCATTCATCGTCAGTTGAGTCATACGGGGAGTAGTCCTCAATAAGTGCTGGAGTCATTGTCCCTTGACCGGAAGCATCCAACATTCCCTGTAGCCGAGTAATGATAGATTGCAGAGCGCCTGCAATTGCAAACGATGATGAAGCCAACAGCTTTCGCATCACAAGGGTCATAAGGGTACGTTGCCCCCCCGGAAGAGCCTGTAAATCCGGTTGGCGTAAATAATCGGAGACAAGATCATAGAGCCGCTGTTCATCGTCTGTAGGTGAAAATTCTTGAGTGAGTGGGATACGATTCGTATAGCGGATATACTCAAGAACTTGATTACGTAGAGTCCGGTGGCAGTGGGGCTTCAGTCTTTGTTTAAGATCATCAAAAACGGATTGTTCTGTAATTCGAGTGAATTGATGCCGAAAACTTTTAAGATCACCAAAGGTGTAATCGTCAATGAAACTAACCAGGCCATACAGCTCCATGAGGCTATTTTGAAGCGGAGTCGCAGTGAGGAGCAACTTCCTAGCATGAGCCAAGTTGTCTTTGATTGCCTGAGCTATCTTGCTGTCTTTGCGATAGACATTTCTCAACTTATGGGCTTCGTCGATTACGACAAGATCCCAATTCACACGGCGAATAGCCAAATCCTGATTCCTGGCAAAGTGGTATGAGCAAACAACAAGACCGTCCTGCTCAAATGGATTTCCACTCCCATCTTTTATACAGGCATCATATGACTTCTTTTCGAGGATAACGGAAGGAAGAAAGAATTTTTCCTCAAGTTCCTGGCACCACTGCTTCCGCAAGCTGGCAGGTGCGATAATCAGAATTTTGCGTTTACCCTCAGCCCACAGTTGGGACAGGATAATGCCAGCTTCAATAGTCTTCCCGAGACCGACTTCATCCGCAAGAATGGCTCCCTGTGAGAATGGAGATTTAAAGGCAAAAAGAGCTGCTTCGATTTGATGCGGGTTAAGGTCAACCTGGGCATCTGCCAAAGACGCAGTGAGCTTCTCAAGAGAATTAGACGGGCAACGTTTAGTTAGCTCGCAAGCGAAGTATTTAGCGTGGTAAGGAGTTAGCATTGTATTTATGAGTATAAATTAGCTTTTACTATACCTTACTTAGGGAAGAAAGTGAAGTTGAGTTCTAGTGGTATTTACAATTCAGCCCCATTGAGAGCATAAATATTAGAATTTGTTTACAGATATGCCTTAGGTCGATAAATAAAGAAGCCATTAAGATTGCTCTTCCCAAAAAGGGCCCCCAAAACTGCCAAGTTGGTTCCTGGAAGCCAGAATTCAGTCTGGTACTATTTAATCCCTTTCATAAATCCTTCAACTGATAAAAAGGGGATTATCATGAGTTATCAAAGAGAACTCAAATCCTGTGAAGATGAACGCTACACACCGCGCTGTAATTTCTGGCTACACGAATATCGACTAAGGAATCCTCAATTCATACAAGCAGCAGAAGCTGTCCTTGCCAAAGAAAAACAACTTCTGATGCGAGATGAAGTTCTTGACTACTTTGCATCTATTATCCATCCGGTAGAAGATGGAATCAATGCAGATGAAGTTCAGGAAAAAAGAAAGTGTTTAAAAAAAGAATTCCTTGATTCTGATAATTTATGTGATGCCGCTGTTTCTGATATTTTTGATTTATCAAATTACAACACGATATTTCCTCTAAGTGGCGATACATTACGTCAAGCTCTCGCTATATTATCCGATTGCGATAGAGTTTCCGATTTATATAAAGTTAGTTACAGACTAAAGCCTGATGCAGAGCGCATCATGTCATTTTTAGTCGAAGGCCAGCAACTAATAAAATGGAGAGATATTGAAACTCCTAATTGTGATACACCTTACTCTCTATTGGGTGTTGATAGGAATGATAGCAAAATTAAAATGCAAGGTAATACTATAAAATTAGAATTTGACATAAGGTTGCCAAGGAAAGCTCTTATTGAACAGTTCACATACATTATTGACTTCCTTATTTTCAATAAAGAAAAGAAGCAAAGTAGATGTAACCACGGTGACATACGTAGTATTTGCTGCTCTACTCAAAGACAAGCCGCAGAGGCGATGTATCATTATTTGGAAGACAAAGACAACATTCGTGTCGCAGGACTCTGGATATATGATTACATTCAAAAGCATAAGTCGAAACAAATTGAGGCAATCAATCAATTTCGAAAACAATATTCAGAGCATTTAGAAGAACTTGATCTGGAAAGAGAAGATTCGGATTTTAGACACTTCTATCGCAAAACATGTTGCTGCATTGAACAAGGGAAGGTCTTAAGCTTTTCAAAAAGTTGATACAAAATTTTACAAAATCTTATTTAGTTACAAGGCTCCTTACAGGAGCCTTTTTTATTTCATGCTATTCGGCATAAAAACTATCAAAAACATGAAATTAAATATCTAATTAAGATGGGAACCTTTTTGGGAAATACAGTTCCAGACACACAAAAAGAATCTCTGGTGACAAGACATTCTTAATACTCCTGGGTACAAAACACTATCACTACTCGTTAATCTAGGAACTATAAGAGAAAGTAATCACCTTATATCACTTTAAAGGAGATAAAAAATGGAAAAACGCTACGTCAAAACAGAGATTGCAGCACAGTATATGGGGCTGTCGAAGGCAACGTTGGACAAAGACAGATGTACAAGGTTGCTTGGCATACCATTCATCAAAGCAGGCAGAGCGATTCTTTATGATTTGACAGATTTGGATGAGTGGATTGCAGGTCGTAAACAGAAAAATGCGTCCCCAGAGGAAATTTAAAATGCGTTATAACTATACCCGATTATGCCTATGGTTAGTTTTTGTTAAGTCAAGAATACTTGCTATAACCGCTCCGAAAGATTGGATTAACTACGTTGCAAATAACGTAATCCAAACGCGCGACATTGCATCAATAACCAGGAGGGATAAATGAACTCCCCCTCCTCAAACGCACAACGCCCGGCTGGCGGGCCGGGCGTTGTAAATGAAAAATCCATAAAGGCTGTTAGACCTGAAAACCATGCCGGGAGTCTTCCCTGTCGTCAAGAACAATCACGGCAAGATGTTTTCATTCAGCAAGTCAGAGATTTTCTTGCTCCCCGTTTAGCCACGGTAATCACCAGGCTCATGCCCGGCGGAACCATTCGTGGGACCGAGTATTATTGTGGCTCAATAGCTGGAGGACCGGGACGTTCTTGTACCACGAACCTGCTTACTGGTGCGGGCTCAGACGACATGACGCGTCAGGTTTGGTCCGATGTCGTCGGTCTTGCTCAACTCATATGGAACCTCGCGCCACTTGAAGCAGCCCAGCGTTTGTCTGTAATGTTCGGACCAAACAATGATCCGCCGCCCCAACCTGCCAGTTGCATTCCGCAACCACCACAGCTCGTAGCCATTGATGCCGTCGACTTCCTCGAGATGGAACTCCCGGAGCGCGGGTATATCCTTTATCCCGTGATCCCCTACCAGGGAATCGTTGAAGCGTACGCCCCTCGAGGCCTAGGCAAAACCTTTGTTGCTTTGAGTTTGGCTATAGCGGTTGCCTCCGGAGATTCACTTTTCAGCTGGAAAGCGCCCGAACCAAAACGCGTACTATATGTTGATGGCGAGATGCCCGCACGAGGCATGCAAGAACGTCTTCGGGCGCTTCTCAGAGGAAACGGCTTAACCGCCATGCCGACTGAGAAGCTCTGCCTTATCACTCCTGACCTGCAGCATGTCGTCATGCCTGATCTTTCAACGGAGATCGGGCAAGCGGCAATTGAGCCGTATCTCCAAAACGTTTCTCTTCTCATATTGGACAACCTGGCCACCCTATGCCGTACGGGCAAAGAAAACGAGTCCCGCTCGTGGCTTCCGGTTCAAAGTTGGCTGTTGAATCTGCGCAGGCGCGGAATAGCAACTCTGATAATCCATCATGCAGGTAAAAGCGGCGATCAGAGAGGTACGTCGGCCAAAGAGGACATCATGGACACTGTCGTCAGTCTTCGACGCCCGGCAGAATACACGATGAATGAAGGGGCCAGATTCGAAGTTCATCTTACCAAAGCGCGCGGCATTGTCGGTGAAGAAGCCGCACCTTTTGAAGCCTGGCTCAAAACTGTCGGTGAGCGTTCGTTCTGGGAAACACGACCTATCGAAGACGTCGAGATGGAGCGGCTCAGGGACTGCCTTGCGGCCAAAATGACCATCCGGGAGATCGCGGAGGAAATGGGCAAATCCAAATCAACCATCCACCGCATGAAGGCCAAATTGGAGTTGAAGAAATGAGCGAAAAAGCTGCTGTCCCGCTGTCCCCGCCCCTAGTACCTGGGACAAAGGGACACTTCGATCTAACCGGGACAAATGGTGAGACAATTCGCGGGACGCATTTGACAACTACAAGAAATCCGCAGGTTGCACGCCAAATGGATGGGACAGCGAATGATACGTCGTACGGGACAAGCTGTCCCGTCAAAGGAGACCAGAAAATCAGAACATGGGACAGCTGGGTACGATCAATTCAGGCCGCCACTAAAGGAGAAATCCATGCCAGGAAAGCCACCCCATTTAAACCGAGTCGAATTCATTGCGATCAAAGAGGAATTCCTGAAATTGATCGCGCTCGGACATACGGTAAAATCCGCATTCCAGACGCTAAAGGATGATGGAAAGATCGAGCATCTGACATACCGCACTATTCTCAAACTGCATGGAGGAGACAAGAACGGAGCACAAGCGCAACGTAATACAGCAAGTACAGCGAAAGGTCCTAAAATTGTTGGCCAGCAAAGCGCAAATAAACTTGATACAGCATCTATCTGGGAGAAATGACTATGGCAAACGTTCACTTCGTACTGCAAAAGAAAGGCGGCATAGGCAAAACATTCGTATCCTTCCTTCTCGCTCAATATCTGATGGAAAAATATGGTGCCTGCCACAGCTTCGATACGGACCCGCTCAATAAAACAAGCGGACTTATCAGCATCGACGCCCTGAACGTCAGGGAACTGAAGGTCCTTGATTTCGAAGGCAATCTTGACAAGCAGCAGTTCGACACACTTGTCGAGTATATTCTGTCCCTTGAAAGCGATGATCACGTTGTAGTCGATAACGGCGCATCTACATTCACGCCGATGACTTCCTATCTGCGAGAAAACAACGTCCCGCAACTTCTCCAGAACAGCGGACACAACGTCTATGCGCACTGCATTCTCGGCGCGGGAAAAGAACTACAGGACACCACCACGGGAGTCGTCGAGCTATCTAAAATCTTCAATACCATCGTTCTATGGATCAATCCATTCTGGGGAAAGGTCGAGGTCAACGGCATTGGCTTCACTGAAACGAACTTCTTCAATACGCACATTGATAAATTCCATGGAGTGATTCACCTGCCGCAGTACAACAGCTTGCTGAAAACGGACATGATGCTCCTGCTGGGGCAAGCAATAACGTTTCAGCAGCTATCCAACGGCGAAGGAGAAGGAGAAGTGGGCCGCCTTATGCCGAAAATGCGCTTGGAGAGATTCTGGTCGGAGTTCAAGGAATCCTGTCTTGATCCCATAGGATTCTAAAGGACGCGAATGGTACCGACATATGCAGGTGTTGAGCATCGAATGGACTTCGGATGGGAGCATGAAAGCAATAGTTGTACACAACATGCTCCCAAATGAACATACGATACGCATTTTTGGCGAAAAAGCCGATGTCGTGTCGATTCTGTGCTCATTCGGTGTTGTCAACGCTCAATCAGGTACCTTGCATTACGCGAAAATGTGTGGGCAGGACGTGCAAAGTAGGACCACTTTTCAAGTGGCCACTTTGCGTCCTGCTCTGGTCAAGACCAGAGATACTTATTCGCTTGCAGCTCAACGTTGAAAGGATTTTGAAAATGAAGCCGAAACTACCGGACGAACAGCGGAGAAAAATTTGTCTCAAGGCATACGTGAACCAGGATGATTACGAGCTGATCCTCACATTGAGCCAACGCACCGGATTTACCATTTCCGATCTCTGCCGCCGTGCGCTGCTTGGCGTAAAAATCGACTCCAGTGAAAATCAGCAGAACTTCAAAAATTTACTCAAAATCAACGCGGATCTCGCACGCCTGGGCGGCCTTCTGAAACTTGGCCTGACAACGCCCGCAAGTACATACGCCACGCCTCCAGAGCTGCGAAGAATTTTGAAACTGATTGAAGCACGCCAAAAAGAAATGCGGAGCGTCATTGAAACAATACGGGCGGAGCTATGATCAGCAAGCGCGAAAAGCTCGACAATCCGCAGAGCGACAATATCCAGCGCCTCGGCCATTATATCGCGGACACGAAAAACAACGGTGAGAAATGCATGTTGGTCTGGTCCGAAGGTTGCTTTGCTGGAGACGATTTCGAGCTTGCCCTGGATGAAATCAAAGCCACCCAGGCCTGCAACCGCCGTACGAGCAAGGAGAAGACATACCACCTCATCGTCTCCTTCCGCCCCGAAGACGCGCCGAAGCTCAATGAGGACAAGCTCAGGGAAATCGAAAAATCCTTTGCCGAAACACTGGGCTTTCAACATCACGAACGGGTTTGCGCCGTGCATACAAATACGGCCAATTTGCATATGCACGTTGCCTACAACATGATCAATCCGCGTACGAAAGCCCGGCATGATCCGGGCTGGGACAAAATCAAACGCGACAAACTCTGCAGGCAACTGGAAAAAGAGTACGGCTTGGCCGTGGATCCTGGCCGCGATCCAAATGCCCAGCATCCCAAACTCAGCCAGAAATCACGTACGTTCGAGACAAAGACCGGCCTTAAATCCTTTGAAAGCTATGTCCTGGAACGCGGGGCAACCATCCGCGAAATTCTGGAAAATGCTGAAAACTGGCAACACCTGCAGAAGCAATTGGCCTGGCACGGATTAACGATTCGCTTGCGTGGCAATGGCTGCGTTCTCTCCGCCGTTGATTCCCCAATCAAAGGCAACCTCCACATAAAGGCTAGTTCCATCGGTCGTGAATTCTCTCGCGCTGCTCTCGAAAAACGCTTTGGAAACTATCAAGCCAGCACGGGGAAGTATGATATCAATGAACGCTACGATCTTGCGCCAGCAAAAGCCTTGAAAACGTATCAGGAAAAGCAGGCCTGGAGATTCTATCTGCGGGAGCACAACCGGTTAGCACGCCAGGACAAAGATTTGAAGCAATCATTCAATAATTTCAAATTTCAGATAATCCGCTTTTTTGAGGCCGGGTACGAGATATAGGAATGATGAGCCTTTTTAGAACTCTGCGAAAAACGTTACAGCTTATCAGACATTATTTGCTTGCCACACGATGGAGAGAATCGATATGAGTTATAATACTGAAACCAGACGTGACCAAGACCGAATCCTGACTGTCGACGAAGTTTCCAAACTTCTGCGAGTTCACCGATCTACCATCACCAGATACGCGATGGCTGGCGAACTTAAGAGTTATACCATTGGCAGTCGCAGATTATTCAGAGAGTCCGATGTCTGGTCGTTCTTTGACAATCGAGAGGCGTAGAGAAGTAGGCAAGGAGCACCATGGCTACTGTATATATCGACAAACGTTCTCGCCAAGGCGGGGGCAACAGTTACGTAGTGACATTCCGCTGCCCACTTACAGGGAAGAACAAGTACTACAAAACGTACCGCAAACGCATAGATGCTTCGACTGCAAAAAACAAACTCGTAGCGATGCTTGATTCAGGCAAAATGCCTGAACAAAAAAAGAAGTATCGCCCCTTGAAGTTTGAAGATGTCGTTGAGAGTTTGAAGGCGTCATGGCAAGACAAAATGAAGTTCAAACAATTGGCCCCCAAAACTGTTGAGGGGTACGTAACTTGGGCAACTGTTCTTTGTCGCGAATTTGGAGATCAACTCCTTACGGAGATCACTCAAGATGACATTCTGGCTTATAGAAACAGCCGGGCCATTGATTTGAGCAATGTGACCGCCAACAGAGAGTTGGAAGTCCTGCACCAGATCATGCGTCATGGGATTCATTTGAACGCGCTTGTGGAGGATCCCACAAAAGGAATCGCCAAACTATCGGAAAAAGAACACGAACGAAGCACCTTCTTGCTCCCTGAACAGCTCACCCGTTTGCTCAAAGAATCGGAAAAGATCAAACGCCCCGCATACCTCAGCCTTCTTATTCTTTTAGGGGCTGAGCATGGCGCATCAAAGCAGGAGTGCCTTGACTTGCGATGGGAGGATATTGACCTTGAGTATAAAGGCACCGGCCTCATAAGGCTTTTCAGGACAAAGAACGGGCGAAAACGGACGGAATACTTGATGCCTAGGACACGCGAAGCCTTACGTGGCTGGAAGGAACACCTCGAATGGACACGCCATCGCAAGCGGATCGAAGCCAACGACACCTTCGTTATCTGCCGTCTGGACGGAAGTCCGCTCAAACGCTTTGACAAAGCATTCCGTGGGGCAACCAAACGTGCGGGGTTGGCCGAGCTTCATTTCCACGATTTGCGGCATACCTTCTGCTCCAACATTCTGCTTGTGGGCGGAGACCTCAAGGATGCCAAGGACATGATCGGTCATTCGGACATTTCAATGACCGACAGATATGCCCACCTGACGGCAGAACACAAGCTCGTGGTTCAGAAAAAACTGGCCGAGCACTACACGGAAGGTTGCTACATATTTGCCACACAGAGCAAAATTGCATGAAAAAAGGCTGATTACCTTTTCAGATAACCAGCCTTTATTCTTAGCTTTTCGTGGTCGGGATGAAAGGATTTGAACCTTCGACCCCCTGAACCCCATTCAGGTGCGCTCCCAGACTGCGCTACATCCCGACGCGAAGAAAGTCTTTTTATCGCCAGGGTCGGACCTTGTCAAACATTTATTTAATTTTTTTTGAACTTTTTCTTTTCGACAATATACCTAGCTGATTTAATTGTAATATTTGCAAAAAAATAAAACAGGGCGGGTTATGGCCGCCCTGTTTGTTTTCATCTTTTATTTGCTTCCTCAGCTGTGCTTCACAACTGGTTCGTGCGCGATGGCCTGTTCCGGCTCTTTCGGTACACCGCTGGATTTCAGGTGGGTTTCGTCCACCTGCTTGTCCTCGGGTTTGCGGTAGAGGTCCATGATGTCCTCCAGGATGATGTAGAAGGACGGCACCATGACCAGGGTGATGAGCGTGGCAAAGAGGATGCCGAAGCCCAGGGAGATGGCCATGGGGATCAGGAAGCGGGCCTGCAGCGATGTCTCGAAGATCAGGGGAGCCAGTCCGCCGAAGGTGGTCAGCGTGGTCAGCATGATGGGCCGGAAGCGCTGAACGCCCGAATCCTGGATGGCGTCAATGGCTTTCATGCCTTCGCGCCGTCGCCTGTTGGCAAAATCAATGAGCACCAGCGAATCATTGACCACAACACCGGTGAGCGCCACAACGCCGAACAGGCTGTTGATGCTCATGGAGTATCCCAGGGCCAAGTGGCCGAGGATGGCACCGATGATGCCGAAGGGAATGCAGAACATGATGACCAGCGGCTGCACGTAACTGCGCAACGGTATGGCCAGCAAGGCGAATATGGCCAGCAGCGAGAGCAGCAACCCGGTGAACAGGCTGTTGGTGGATTCGCGGATATCGGCCTGCTTGCCTTCAAAGCTGTAGCTCAGACCCGGATGATGGGCCACGATGTCGGGCATGACCTTGACCTTGAGCTCCTGGGCCAGCTGCTCGGCAGCGGACTCCGGATGCACGTTGGCGGTCACGGTGACCACGCGCCGGCTGTTGGTCCGTTCGATGGTCGTATAGGCGCGGCTCGGTTCCAGCCGGGCGGCGTTGCGCAGCAGAATCTCCTCGCCGTCCGGAGACTTGAGCACCATGTTGTCCAGGCTGGACTCGGTCTCGCGTTCGTCCTCGGGCAGACGGACGCGTACGGTGACTTCATTGGTGCCGCGTTGCTGCTTTACCGCTTCATAGCCGTAAAACGCGTGGCGCAGCTGATTGGCCACTTCCTGGGAAGTCAGGCCCACGCGCTCGCCCGCGGGCAGCAGATGCACGCTGTACTGTTTTTTACCCTGGGCCGAACCATCGTATATGTCGCTGACGCCGCCGAAGTCTTCCAGCCGCTTGGCCAGTTCCTTGCCTGCGGCTTTCAGCTGGTCGATATTTCTGTGGCTCAAACGGACGGACAAGCCCTTGCCTGCGCCCGGACCGCCGTGGTCGGATTCGAAGCTGACGGATTCGGCGCCCAGAATGGAGCCAGTGGCCGCACGCCAGCGATTGGTCACCTCGGCCGTGCTTACGGGCCGGATTTCCGGGTCGGTCAGAAAGATGCGGCTGGTTATGGTGTTTTCATCCACATCCGTACTCACGCCCAGGCTCAGTTTGTCGCCGCCGGACGCGTCAATGACCCTCTGCGCCGACTGCACGAGCTGTTCTTCCACCTGCTTGATACGGCTGGTGGGGGACCCATAGGGCAGCTCCACCTCGCAGTAGGCGAAATCCGATTCAATCTTGGGGAAAAGCACCAGGCCCGTACGTCCGGAGGCCACGTATCCGGTGACGATCAAAAACAACGCCACGCCCACTGCAACCACCGTGTATCTGTATTCCAGGGTCAGTCGCAAAAAGGGGCCGTACGCCTTGCGGACGAATTCTTCAAAACCGCGGCTGAAACGTTCCTGGAATCTGGCCAGGGTGCGAAAAATGCCGAACGGGAAACCGTGATATTTGAAGCCTCTGGGCTTGTGGCCGATATGCGCGGGCAAAATAAAGAGACTTTCGAACAGCGAAATGGCGAACACGCTGATGACAACCATGGGGATGAACTTGAACATCTTGCCCATGAATCCGGGAATGAAGAGCATGGGCAGAAAGGTCACCATGTTGGTCACCACGCTGAAGATCACGGGCATGGCCACTTCCCTGGCTCCGTCCACGGCCGCCCGCAGGTAGCCCTTGCCCAGACTTCGATGGTGGTAGACGTTTTCGCCCACCACAATGGCGTCGTCCACCACAATGCCCAGTGTGACGATGAAGGCGAACATGGTGATCATGTTGATGCTGAAGCCCATGCAGGACAGGATCAGAAAGGAGCCGAGAAAGGAAACCGGAATGCCCATGCTGACCCAGAAGGCCAGGCGGATTTCCAGAAATAGTGCCAGGCAGACGAATACCAGGGCCAGGCCCATGTAGGCGTTGCTCAGCAGCAACTCGGCCCGCTGATTGAAAATGACCGAGGCATCGCGGCGGACTTCGAGATGCAGCCCTCCGGGAAGATTGTCCTCAACGTTCTTGATGATCTTCTTGGCAGCGCCGGCCACGGAACCGGGGGTCTGTGAGCCCACACGGTACACATCCACCATGATGGCGCGATTGCCGTTGAACGAGGCCCACATGTCCGAGTCCTCAAAGCCTTCGCGGACAGTGGCCACATCTTCAAGAAGAATCCGGCTGCCGTCTTCCAGTGTCAGCAGAGGAATCCGGGCGTACTCCTCACCGGTCCGTTTGCGATCGTCCATACGAACGAGAATTTCACCGCTGGAGGTTTTGAGGCTGCCGCCGCCCTGCTCCACCGAAGCATTGCTCACGGCCTCGGCCACGTCCGCCATGGTCAGGCCGTAGCGCCGCAGGTTTTCCTGGGAAATTTCAATGTGTATTTCGTAATCACGGACACCGCTCAGCTCAACCTGCGTGATGTCCGAGCTTTGCAGAAGTTCGTCCTTGATATCCTCGCCCTTTTCACGCAAAACGCGCTCGGGCTGATCTCCGTACAAAATAAAGGAGATAACTTCGTGCTGATGACTCTCGATGCTCACCGAGGGTTCTTCGGCTTCGTCGGGGAAGTTGTCGATCTGGTCGATCTCCCCTTTGATGTCCTGCCACAGACGTACGATGTCCGCCCCTTCCAGGGCTTCCACGCTGACCGTGCCCGAACCTTCCGAGGCGGTGGCGTCCACTTCCTTGACGCCTTCGAGCCCCTGAATAGCCTGCTCGATGGGCAGCAGCACGCCTTCTTCCACTTCCTCCGGACCTGCGCCCGGCAAGGCCACGGAGATCGTGACCGTATCCATGTTGAATTCGGGAAAGACTTCCTGCTTCACCTGCAGGGCCATCATCAACCCGCCCACCAGGCAAAGCACCATTATAATGTTGGCTGCGACCGAGTTGCCCACCATCCAGGCAATGGGGCCTTTGGGCTGCTTGCCCCCGACCTTGTTACTCATTCATTTTCTCCGGGCCCTGGTGCGTCTTGTCATCTGGGCCTGGTGCGGCCGGCGCGGCGGTTTTTTCGGGCGAGTCAGCTCCCATGGCGGTTACTTTTTTTTCCTGCTCCTCGCGTACGGTGAGCTTCATCCCCTGTACGGACGAAGAAAGATCGGAAAGAACAACCTTGTCGCCCTGAACGAGGCCCGAGGACACCAGCACGTTGTCGTCGCCTTTCCAGGCCAGACCCACTTTGCGGATATCCAGGCTGCCGTTGTGGGCAATCCAGACCGTATCATCCATACGCAGAGCCGTACGCGGCAGCTTCACCACGTTCTGTACGGGCTTGCCCTGAATCTCCACACGCACGTAGTCGCCGATGAGCAACGGCGGGCCTTTTTTGGCTGTATCCAATCCGAGCGGATCCTTGACCTCCACCAGAACCATGGCCAGACGCGAACTGTCCGCGAGCGTACCGGTAAGGCGCAGTACGTGCCCGTTCCATTCGCCGTTGCTGGTCTGGGAGTAGACCTTGACCGGCGCTCCACCCTTCAGAGAAAAATCGATGTGCTGCAGGCGATCAATGGGAACGGCCACTTCGATCCAGTAGGCATCCGTGGAAACAATGGTGCCGAGTTCCTCATGAGCGCTGACATTGGACCCGACGCTGACTTCGCGCTTGGTGATCAAACCGTTGAAAGGCGCCTTGATCACGGTACGGTCCACGTTGAGCTGGGCCATGTCCACTGCGGCCTTTTCAACATCAAGATTGGCGATGGCCTGCTTCAGGTTGGGTTCGCGCAAAACCAGCTTGGTCTCCAGCATAGGGGTTTTGGCGCTTTCATCCAAGGACTTGAAGACCTCTTTCACCACCTTTTGCTGGCCGTATTCGATCTCCAGATCCGCTCTTTTAGACTCGTAATTGCTTTTGGCCTCGTACAGGTCGATTTCGTATTCCTTCTTGTCCAGGTTGACGACTTCCTCGTCCTTGGTTATCAGTCCGCCGGGCAGAAACTGAGCGGCAATGGCAACCACCCTGCCATCAACTTCCGGTTCGAGAGTCACTTCCTGGGAAGCTTCCACGGTTCCCTGTCCTTTTACCACCACCGGCGCTTCCGTGGTCTTGGCCTCGAGCACTTCGACCAGGGGCACCTGTTCGGCGGTTTTCACTCTGTGCATCTGCGGGCGCGTCTCGAGGAAGTACACGGCCACACCAGCCCCGCCGACCACGAGCAACGTCGGCAACAGAAATTTAAGGATGGTTTTAAAAGCAGATGTCTTTTTATGCGTTTCGTTCATAGATTTGTCCTGTAGCGGAGCGCAACCAAGGCGGCCGCATAAATGTCAGCATTTTTTTAAGCTGGCCTAAGAAAGCCAAAAGAAATGCCCTACGTACTTTTTAATGACGAAGAAAAGGGAGTCAGGGTTTCAACAAATACTAATCAGTTGATTCCATTGGCCTGTCCCAATCAGCATATTTTGTCAAAATGGCAAATCTGACTGAATTATAATCACGGCTAAGCCCCTTGTCATTCAGTATGTTTTATCTGGACAGCTTCGCAGGGCCATTTCCTTGTCTGTCCCTCTTAAGGTAAAAATTGTGGCAAAAAAAACAACAAAAGTGCTTTTTTTGCTACTTCTAGAAAGACTCTAGATTATCAAAATGTCCCATTATTACAGTGCTGAAAGCATGTTAATAAATGGTATATTTTTTGCTTATCATTTTCTCAGGAGGCGAAATGCAACAAACCACACTACAAAAATCAGTCACCTGTTCCGGAATCGGACTGCATAGCGGACGCCCTGTTGCCCTGGACCTGCAACCGGCCCCCGTGGACAGCGGAATCGTTTTCTGCGTCCAGAACGGAAAAGGTCCGCGCCATTTTTCTCCAAAAGCTGGAGAAGTGCATGCTTCCGGCCTCTGCACCACCTTGAAACACGACTGTGTTTCCGTGGCCACTGTGGAACATCTGCTTGCCGCCATACGCGGCCTTGGCATCGACAATATCATGATCTCCGTCAATGGCGGCGAAATTCCGATTATGGACGGCAGCGCCGCTGCTTTCGCGGATCTGCTGCAGGAGGCCGGCGTTGCCGGTCAGGACAGCCCGCGGCGTGTGCTGCGTTTGAAAAAACCCCTGGCCATCGAACAGCCCGGCAAATGGATCAAGGCCAAACCCTACGACGGCCTGCGTATCACCTGCACCATCGACTTCCCGCACCCCTGCATCGGGCGCCAAACCTTGTCTCTGGAGCTGACTCCGGAGTCCTTTTGCCAGCAGCTGGCCCAGGCCCGTACCTTCGGATTCCTGCGGGACGTTGAGATGATGCACCAGAACGGCATGGCCCTGGGAGGCTCCCTGGACAACGCCATCGTGCTGGACAATCAATCCGTGCTCAATGCCGAAGGTCTGCGCTATTCCGACGAGTTCGTACGCCATAAGCTTTTGGACTTTATCGGAGACATGGCGGTTTTGGAATACCCATTGCTCGGAGATTTCGATCTCTTTTGTTCGGGCCACGCCCTGAACAACGCCCTGATGCGCGAGCTGGAAGAAAACCGCGACCATTATCTGGAAGAAACCACGCTGCCGCTGGAGGAAGAGGACTCGGAAACATGCCCCCCTCTCTCCGCAAAAGCCCCGGCTGCGGCCTGGAACAACGCCTGATTTCCGTTTCTCTCTCAATACACTGAAAAAGCCCGGACTTGTCCGGGCTTTTTCAGTTATGATCCAACGCCGGTTCAAGGGCACGGCGATTATCTGTCGCGTACGCCATACCTCCGGATCCTGGTCCAGCCCATGCCTCCCAGCAGCTATACAAGCAATACGAACAAGGAGCCCGGCAGATCCGGCACTGCGGATGCGGATGTCCATGCGATCCGTGTTGCCGAACGGTAGAGACTTGTGAAGACCTGATAGTCACCGGCCGCATCTTCCTGGGTCCGGACAACAAGGGTATCGCCGCTGCGGTTCATGGCGATCTGCGGATCATACGCGGTATAACCGCCCGCCTCAAAATCCTGGCCCGCTCGGGATACTTTTATTGACACCAGCGTCCTTTTCTCCCTACACACTGGGCACATGCTGACTTTTTTCCGTACAACCCACACCATACGCAGGGCTCGCCCATGTCTCTGAAAGAACGTTTGAATTTCGACAAAGACCCCGTCTTTTTAGTGGACGGCAGCGCATTTGTTTTCCGCGCCTTCTACGCCTTTCCGGACCTGAAACGTTCGGACGGCTTTCCCACCAACGCCTTGTTCATCGTGCTGCGCGTGCTGCTCAAGATTCTTCGCGAAGAACGCCCGGCCTATCTGGGGTTCTTTCTGGACGGCAAAGGCCCAACCTTTCGCCATGAAATGTTCGAACCCTACAAGGCGCAGCGCGAAGCCACACCCGAACCCCTGATCCAGCAACTGGCGCCCATTCGCCAGGCCATGGATGTGCTGGGGCTCACAGTGGAGACCTCCCACGGGCAGGAAGCCGATGATCTCATCGCCAGTCTGGCCCATCGTTTCAAGGGCGAACGTCCGGTGGTCATCGTGGGGGCGGACAAGGATCTCAAGCAGTGTCTGGACAGCAACGTGGTGATCTGGGATCCGGCCGGGAAAAAGGAAAAAATCACCACGCTGGAGGATTTCCGCAAGGACACCGGCCTGGAGCCTTCCCAATGGCCGGACTTTCAGGCGATCATCGGCGACTCCAGCGACAATATTCCCGGCGTGCGCGGCGTAGGGCCCAAGACTGCGGAAAAAATCTTCGAACAGTTCGACTCGCTGGAAGCCATTATGGACGGGCTGGACCAGCTCAAGCCCAACCTGCAGAAAAAAATCGCGGATTGCCTGGACGAACTGCCTTTGTACAAGAAGCTGACCACCCTGCTCACCGACGCCATTCCCGATCTGGGCCTGGATCACTTCAAGACCCGCAATCCCAATCCTGAAGAGGTCGTGGCCTTTTTGCAGGAATACGAATTTCATTCCATGATCCGCGAGCTGCATTTCGAAGGACAGTCAGCCGCGGAGGTTGCCGCTGAAGTCAAGCCCCGAAAAAAAATCACGGTCAAGGCCATTGCCGCGGCCAAGGACCTCCCGGACCTGGCCGACAAGGAGCTGGGCCTGGCGCCGGAACAGGCCAAGGACGCCTTCCGGCTCGGCCTGAGCGGATCCGACGGTACGGATGAGCAGGAATTGCGCTTTGGCGGCGGAACCGCCGACCTCATCGCCCTGGCCGCCCTGCCGGATCTGGGCAAACAGCTGCAGCCCGCGCGTACGGTCTTTTGTCCGTCCATCAAGGAACTCTATGGTTCGCTCCTGGATCTCAAGAAGCCGATGGACCGCGACAAATGGTTCGATATCGGCCTGGCCGCCTATCTGCTGAATCCGGAGGAACGCGACTATTCGTTCGAACACCTCAGAACCCGTTTCAGCCAGGACCTGGAGCTGCGGCCCGAAGCGCCCGGACTGGATGCCCTGGCACTGGGGCGCGAATGCCGTAAACAGCTTCACGACGCAGGCCTGGAAGAACTGCTGCGAGACCTGGAAACACCTCTGATCCCCGTGCTGACCCGTATGGAACAGCGCGGATTCGCCATCGATCTGCAGGCCTTTGACCAGTTTCTGCTCGAGGTGCGTACCGAAATCGAATCCATCAGCAAGCGTATATATAAGGTAGCGGGCGGACCGTTCAACATCCGCTCCAGCCAGCAGCTGGCCGAGCTGCTTTTCGACAGGCTCGAACTCAAACCCGCGGGCAAGACACCGGGCGGCAGCACCTCCACTTCCCAGGCCGTGCTGGAAAAACTCCAGGGCGCCCATCCGGTCATTGATGACATCCTGGATTTCCGGAAGCTGGAAAAACTGCGCTCCACCTACCTGGAGCCCTTTCCCAAGCTGGTGGACAAGAACGGTCGCGTCCATACCACCTTCAACCAGATGGCCACTGCCACCGGACGCCTTTCCAGCAGCAATCCCAACCTGCAGAACATCCCCATCCGCGGGGACGGCGGCAAGCGGATGCGTTCGTGTTTCGTGGCCGCGCCGGGCAAACTGCTGGTGGCCGCGGACTATTCGCAGATCGAGCTGCGCGTGCTGGCGCATCTCACCCAGGATCCCACTCTGGTGGAAGCCTTCCAGAACAACCAGGACATCCACAGCCGGACAGCCGGGCTGCTTTTCGACAAAGCCCCCGAAGAGATTACCCCGGACGAACGCCGCAATGCCAAAACCATCAATTTCGGCCTGATCTACGGCATGGGTCCGCAAAAGCTGGCCAGGGATCTGCAGATCACCCTCAAGGAAGCCAAGGAATTTATCGAAAGATATTTCAGCAGACTGCAAAAGGTGAAAAGCTTCTACGAATCCGTGGAGGAGCAGGCCAGGGAACAGGGCTACATGACCACCCTGGCCGGACGCCGGCGTCTGCTGCCGGACATCCATTCGCACAACCAGCAGTTGCAGTCCGCAGCACGTCGCCAGGCAGTGAATACGCTCATTCAGGGCAGCGCGGCGGACATCATCAAAATAGCCATGCTGCAGGTGGATGCGGACGATGTATTGCAAAGCCTGGGGGCGCATATTATCCTCCAGGTACACGATGAACTGATCCTGGAAACCCCGCCTGATACGGCCGAACAGGCCGGGCAGCGCCTTGCCGCCCTGATGTCCGACGTCAGACCCGGTGGCCAGGCTTTGTCCGTGCCGTTGGCTGTGGACTGGGGCACCGGCCAGAACTGGGGGCAGGCCCACTGACCCTGCTTTTTTCGCAAAGGACAGCTCTATGAAGCCCATGAAAGTAGTCGCCATCAACGCCAGCGCCCGCACGGACGGCAACACGGCAATCATGCTCCGCCAGGCCCTGCGTATGATAGAACAGGCCGGCATAGAAACCGAGCTGATTCAGTTCGGTCCCAAGCCTCTGGCCGGCTGCAATGCCTGTTATACCTGTTTCAAGCACAAGGACAGGCGCTGCGCCGTCACCAACGACGCCTTCAACGGCTATCTGGAGAAAATCCTTGCCGCCGACGGACTGCTGCTGGGTTCCCCCACCTACTTCGCCGATGTCACCGCGAACATGAAAGCTTTCATCGAACGCGCGGGCATGGTGGCCCGGGCCAACGGTTCCGTGCTGCGCCGCAAGGTGGGCGCCGGGGTGGTGGCTGTCCGCCGGGGCGGCTCCATACACGCCTTCAACACACTCAACCAGTTTTTCCTGATCAACGAAATGGTCATCCCCGGATCCAGCTACTGGAACATCGGATTCGGGCGGGAAGCCGGAGAAGTGCAGCAGGACACCGAGGCCATGCACACCATGGAGGACCTCGGACGGAATATGGCCTGGCTGCTGCAGCGGCTTGCGGACTGACGGACGATCACACCCATGTATTTCGCCACCCAGAACTGGGATCTCGCTCTTTTCGAAAGCATCAACCACGGACGCAACGGACTGTTCAACGTGCTGATGCCCATGCTTTCCGAGCAGACCCTGCTCTGGACTGCGGCCCTGCTGGCCCTGTTCTGGACCTGGCGCCGCCAGGGAGGCAAACGCGCTCTGTGCTGTGCGCTGGTGCTGGTGGCCAGCACCGCGTGCGCGGATATGAGCACCAATGCCATGAAGCATGCGGTGGGCCGCGTCCGGCCGCTCAACGCCGTACCATTGACCTGGTTTCAAGAAGACGGCCAGTGGCATCGCCGGCCGGATTTTTTCCAGCAAAGCAAACTCGAGGGCAGATCCTACCCCTCCGGACACGCGGCCGATTCCATGGCTGTTGCCGTTGCCGCCGCCGGATGCTGGCCCGGACTGAGCCCCTGGATATACGCCCTGCCCGTTGCCGTAGGCTATTCGCGTATCTACCTTGGCAAACATTACCCCAGCGACGTCGTGGCGGGCTGGCTCACCGGACTGGTGGCCTCCTGCCTGTTCTGGCTGCTCTGGAGCAGGATTCTGGCTCCGGACGACTTTCATATTCGTAAAAACAAACGCTCATGACTGACACCACCAATACTCCCCCGATGCATGCCCGATCTTCACGCGGCGTGGGCATGGCTTTGTCTGTGCTTTTTCTGATCTGTCTCGGCCTGAATTTCTGGGCCGGCGGCATTGGTTTTTCAGATCCCATTTCCAGTCATCACGGATTTCGCAAAGCCCAGACCGCCATCAGCGCCTATTATACCATCAAGGACGGCTTCAAACTCGATTACGAAACCCCGGTCATGGGCGCGCCCTGGTCCATTCCCATGGAATTTCCGCTCTACCAATGGGCAGTGGCGGCCTGGACCATGCTCACGGGCATGCCTCTGGACATGGCCGGACGCTTGGTTTCATGGTTCTTTTTCTATTGCTGCCTGCCGGTGATCTTTCTGCTCGGCCGCAGTCTGGGGCTCAGCAAAAGCCAGTCTTTGCTGCCCCTGTGCCTGATTCTCCTGAGCCCGCTCTACATCTACTGGTCGCGGACCTTCATGATCGAGTCCATGGCTCTGTTCTTCAGCCTGAGTTTTCTGCTCTGCTTCATACGCTACCGAACGGAGAGCAAACGCTGGCTGCTGGCTCTGGCCGTGGTCTGCGGGATTCTGGCCGGTCTGGTCAAAATCACCACTCTGTTCATATCCAGCGTCCCGGTCATCATGCTCATGGGCGCGGACACCTGGCGCGCATTGCGCGACCCAAACAGAGGCAAGGCTCTGGCCCGGACCGCACTCACATACGCGCTGGCCCTGGGAATACCCGTAATCATCGCCGTGATCTGGACCCGCTACGCGGACAGCGTCAAAGCGCAAAATCCCATGGCCGGACTGATCATCAGCTCCAATCTCACAAAGTGGAATTTCGGCACCTTTGGGTTTCGCTTCAGCCACAAATGCTGGGCAGGGTATACGCAGTTTATGCGCGAAACCCAGATCGGACCGCTGGCCGGACTTGTGGTGCTCGCGCCGCTGCTGCTTAAAACACCCTTCCGGCGCTGGGGGCTGCTGTCCTTGTGCGCCTATCTGGCCGGGCCCCTGGTGTTTTCCAATCTGTATTACGTGCATGACTACTACAGCTATGCCAACACCGTGTTCCTGCTGCTGGCCATGGCCTGCGGACTGCTGGCCCTGCAGAGCCTGCGCTGGGGCGGGGCGGCCAGTGTCGCGCTGCTCGTACTGCTGGGCTGTTCGTTCGGATACGGCTATTTCAAAGGCTACCTTCCCGACCAGGCTTTCGCCACCCCCATTCCGCCCCAATGCACCTTCATACGCCAGGTCACTGATCCTGACGATGTGGTGTTTTTAAACGACCTGACCTGGGATTCCTACGGACCGTATTATATGCAACGCCGGGCTCTGATGAACTATGACAAATGGCCCTTGAGCAACCCCAAGCTCCAGAAAGCCATTGACCTGACCGGAATTGAGTCCATCACAGCGGCGAGCATCAAGAATCCCTCCCAGGAACTGCTTGAACTGTTTCAACTGGTGCCAGTGCCCATCTTTGCGGATATTTATCTGCGGGGAGATCTCTATGCACGCGCCTACCAACGGCTGTTCGATGTGGATCTCAATGCTTCGGGCCCTGCTTCCCTGCTGCACGTCACGTATCAGGACAACACCTTTGGCTTGTCCGTGAGGCCCGGAGGCTCCTTTGCCCTGAACGTTCCGAAAAACGCCGTCAGGTTCAGCGCCAAACTGTTCGCCCCCTCGCAACAACAGTTGCCTCCCCCCCGTGTATGAGGGTTATTGTAGGGACGGCTCGAAAACGCTACAGCCTGTTTTTCAGCTTACACCCGCGCAGCAGGGTTTGAGCATGCTCACAGTTGCCTTGCAGGGCGAAAATTGTCAGCATCTGGTCATTGCGCGCGACCCACAGGACAAAAACACTTTTTCATACTGGTCGGACATGTCTTTTAACTGATCCAGCTGATACAAACCTTCAAGGAACCTGCATGACTCTGGAAATTCAAACCTTGGCCGAATGGGAAAAATCAGGAAAGGAAAACCTGCTTTCCGTCGTCATTCCGGCCTACAATGAAGAAGGACACATCGAAAAAACCCTGCGCAGCCTTTACGATGCGCTTTCCGAAGCCGGCATCGACCACGAACTGCTGGTGGTCAACGACAACAGTTCCGACAGCACCGAAGCCATCCTCATGGAACTGGAAAAGGAGCTCCCCAGCCTGCGCCACCTCAACAACCCGCCGCCCAACGGATTCGGATTCGCCGTACGTACGGGCCTGGCCGGGTTCATGGGGGATGCGGTGGCCATAGTCATGGCGGACGGCTCGGACGATCCCCAGGACGTGGTGCGCTTTTACCGAAAGCTGCAGGAAGGCTATGACTGCGTATTTGGTTCGCGCTTTGTCAAAGACGGGCGGGTCATTGATTATCCGCTGCCCAAGCTCGTTCTGAACCGGCTCGGCAACCTGCTGATCAAGATGCTCTTCATGTTCCGTTACAACGACATCACCAACGCCTTCAAGCTGTACAGGCGCTCGGCCATTGCCGGACTCCAGCCCCTGTTGTCCTATCATTTCAACCTGACAGTGGAGCTGCCTCTCAAATCCATTGTCCGGGGCTACAAGTACGCGGTGCTTCCCAACAGCTGGTACAACCGCAAGGAAGGCATTTCCAAGTTCAAGATCCGCGAAATGGGCTCCCGCTACCTGTTCGTGATATTCTACTGCTTGATTGAAAAGTGGCTTTCGCGTAATGATTACAAAGACAATCTTCACCTTTACAAGGATCAGCTTCAGATCTGGTACAGATAACTCTTGCCTTATTCGCATCAGGCCTTATTATAGGCGTAAGGAGTTACCTACATGGCGGACAGTTATTACGGGATTGTGACCTTTCCTCCGGGGGAGACCATCCCAGCTCCTGCAGGGCATGTCGACTCGGTGCCCGCAGGCAGCTTTCAGCCCGCTGCAGCAGGCAGCGTCACAGCCTCTCCGGCCGGTAGCATTACCGTGGAAGGCGGAGGACATACTGTTGCCGAAGGCGGGGGCCACACCTTTGCCGAGGGCGGCGGTCACACCGTTGTCGAAGGTGGAGGACATACCGTAGTTGAAGGCGGCGGACATACCTTTGCCGAACCCGGAGATCATATCAGCATCGGCATGATGCAGCACATCAGCATCGGCACCACCGGGCACGTCACCGCGGAATCCATGGGGGCGCTCACCCCCGTACTGGATACCGCAGGAACCATCATCAACTCCTACGCCTAAGACGCCACGCATCCTTATCTTGCGAAAACACGACACCACCATACACACATTCCGCATGCGGCTCAGCGTTTCGCTGTTATGCTGCATGCTCTTTTTTTGCGTACTGCACGTAACGCCGCTGGCGGCTGAAGACCTCGAAGAAGTCAAGGCACCGGCCACCACGGTCAGCCAGCAAAAACAGCTTTCCCTGGAGCAGACGCTCAAATCCATCCTCGACAGCATCAATGCCACCGCCGCCCAGATCAGCAGCACGGAAAAGGAGCTGAAAAAAGCCCCGGATACGCAGACTGCCCGGATCAAGGAGGATCTGGGAGAGCTGTACGAACGGATGGACGACCTTATCGACAATTTTTCCCGTACCGCTTCGGGCATCGATATTGATGAAATGTCCAGTGACGACAAGGAAGACGTCAACCTGGAATCCGAACTCCGCGAACTGCTGGCCCCCATCATCATGGAGCTCAAGGCCATCACCAACCGGCCGCGCCGCATAGAGCAGCTCAACCGCAAACTGGCCAAAGCCCAGCATGTTCAGGAAAAGGTCGACCTGGCCATGAAGCGGATCAATTCCATCCTGACCGAAGCGGAAGACAACGGCCTCAAATCGAGACTCAAGGATCTTGCAGTAGACTGGAAGCAGCGCGGGCAGCAGCTGCAAAGCGAAATAGCCTATCTCGAACTCTCGCTGCAGGAAGAACTGAAAAACAACCCGTCAATCCTGAGCTCGCTGACCCGCATAACCGAAAGCTTTTTCAAGAAACGCGGACGCAATATACTGCTCTCAGCCGCGGCCTTCCTTATTGTCGTCCTGCTTTTACGCTTTGCCGGACGTTTTGTGGAACGCCACCTGCGCTCTGACAAATTGATCCGCTCCATGACCTCCAGGCGTCTGATCGCCCTGGGGTTCAGCATACTTACCTATACGCTGGCCGTGGTGGCCATGCTGCTGGTGCTTTATTCGGCAGGAGACTGGGTGCTGCTCGGTATCGTGCTGCTTCTGCTGCTCGGCCTGGGCTGGTCGGCCAGGGTAAGTCTGCCCTTGTATATCGAGCAGACCAAACTGCTGCTCAATCTGGGAACCGTCCGCAAGGGCGAACGCATCGTGCTCGAAGGCATTCCCTGGAAGGTCATGACCATCGGCTATTACTCCATCCTCGCCAACCCGAACCTGTCCGGCGGCGTTATGCGCCTGCGGCTCAAGGACCTGGTGGACAAGTCCTCACGCCCGGCCACCGCCAGCGAACCCTGGTTCCCGACCCGCCAGGGTGACTGGGTGCTGCTCTCTGACGAAACATTCGGACAGGTGGACATGCAGACCCCCGAACTGGTCCGGCTGATCCTCTGGGGAGACACCCCGAAAACATACCATTCGGCGGATTTTCTCAGTCTGAACCCGCAGAACATTTCCTCGGGTTTTGCGGTCAAGGTCACATTCGGGCTGGATTACAAATACCAGTCCCTCATCACCACCGAAATCCCCCAGCTTCTGGAACAGGCCGTACGCGAGGCCCTGGAAGCCAACGGCTATGCGCTGCAGGTGCAAAATCTTTCGGTCCGCTTTTCGGAAGCCGCCGCCTCTTCGCTGGATCTGGCCTGCTTTGCCAGCTTCAGCGGCGATGCCGCGGCGGATTTCAGATTCATCAAATACATTATTTCCAGAGCCTGTGTGGATGCAGCCAATACGCACGGCTGGGAGATACCCTTCACGCAGATTACGCTGCACCAGGCCTGAGGGGAGATCTGAGACCTGCTCTGCAACCCGTGCAGCCCCGACACCTCCGGATTGTATCCAATCCCCGTTATTCCTGATATCGTCTACCAGCGATATATTTTTTACAAATTTGAATCAAATTCACCTCAAAAAATGACAGTCTTGTATTTTTTGAAATATATACAAGTGCCCCATCTCGAATTCCCGAAATCTTGCCTGAATAATTTTTCGTTACTTTTAAGACGATTAGGTCTAAATTCATACTTTCGTCACCCGAATGACCATGTTTTGGCAACTTCTGCACCCTTTTTGCTAAAGATACCTTACGCGCATTGACTGGGGGGAATCCGCTTGCCCGAAATCGTCTGGATCAGGATTCTGATTATCGGTTTTCCAAAGGGTATCCTGTATTGACAATTCCGCCATTTATACTGTAAGCCCTTTTAAAAGCATTGATTTTTACGCAAGAGAGAGAGCATTGGAAAACACCTCACACCCCGCACTAGAGGTCGAAGATGTTCATAAGAGCTTCGGCCCCTTGGAAGTTCTCAAAGGCATTTCACTTACTGCCATGTGGGCGACGTCATAGCCCTGATCGGATCAAGCGGATCCGGCAAAAGCACCTTCCTCCGCTGCATCAATCTTTTGGAGACGCCGGACAAGGGCACCATCCGCATCAATGGCGAACTCATCAAAATGAAAACCAACCGCCGCGGTGAATTTCTGCCTGTGGACAACAAACAGGTGGAACGGATCCGTACGCGACTGGGCATGGTTTTTCAGCAGTTCAATCTGTGGGAGCACATGACGGTTCTGCAAAACGTCATCGAAGCCCCGGTTCATGTTTTGGGGAATCCCAAAAAGGAAATGGAAGAACTGGCTCTGGAACTCCTGAACAAGGTCGGCATCGCAGGCAAGGCCAAGGACTATCCGGCCCACCTGTCCGGCGGTCAGCAGCAGCGCGTGGCCATTGCCCGTGCCCTGGCCATGCAGCCGGACGTGATCCTGTTCGACGAGCCCACTTCGGCTCTGGATCCCGAGATGGTCGGCGAAGTCCTCAACGTCATGGAAAGTCTGGCGGAAGAAGGCCGGACCATGATCATCGCCACGCACGAAATGGATTTCGCCCAGGATGTTTCAACCCATGTCATGTTTCTGCATCAAGGCCATGTGGAGGAGCAGGGCCCGCCTGTGCAGGTCTTCCAGAACCCCGAATCCGAAATCTGCCGCAATTTCCTGTCGCGTTTTCTCAGCAATGGGGACCACGCGCAGGCATAAACCTGAACAAAATACGTGAGGAGAGATGCAATGAAAAAGTTTTTGGTGATCACTGTTTGTGCTCTTGCTGCAGTCATGCTGCTGTCCAGCGCGGCACTTGCCGCAAAAAAGGTCGTACGTATCGGCACCGAGGGTGCCTACCCTCCTTTCAACTTTGTTGATGAAAAGGGACAGTTGCAGGGCTTTGATATCGATATCGCCAAAGCGCTTTGCGAAAAGATGGACGTTACCTGCGAATTCGTTGTTCAGGACTGGGATGGTCTGATTCCCGCCCTGCTGGCCAAAAAGTTCGACGCCATCGTGGCTTCCATGTCCATGACCGAAGAACGCCAGCAGAAAGTCGACTTCACCGACAAATATTACCAGACTCCGGCCAAGTTCGTTGCTCCCAAGAACATCAAGGCCGACGTGACCAAAGAAGGCCTCAAGGGCAAAGTCATTGGCGTGCAGCGCGCGACCATCCACGAAAACTTCATCCGCGACAATTACGGCGATGTGGCCGAGATCAAGGCCTACGCCAAGCAGGAAGAAGCCAACATGGACCTGGTGTCCGGACGCGTGGACTACGTGTTTGCCGATACGGTCGTGCTGCAGGGCGGCTTTCTTGATACTCCCGACGGCAAAGACTACCACTTTGTCGGCCCGGCTCACACCGAAGAACAATGGTTCGGCGCCGGTATCGGAATCGCCGTCCGCAAAGGCGAACCCGACCTGGTCAAGGCCTTCAACAAGGCCATCAAAGACATTCGTGCCGACGGCACCTACCAGAAGATCAACGCCAAATACTTCGACTTCGATCTCTACGGAGATTAATGGCCGGTTGAGCCTTTTCAGCTAAACACCCGGCGGGGAACGCTTCGCGGCGCTCCCCGCCTCACTCCAGCCCGTTGCCTGTTGTAAAGAAATTTTCGAGGGATACCTATGTTCGGCCTTGAAGGATACGAGTGGCTGCTCCTCAAGGGGACCAAGCTCACCATACTTGTCGGTTTGACTTCCATGTTCGTGGCCATAGTGCTCGGCCTGCTGGGCGCTTGGGGAAAACTCTGCAAATCCAAGCCAGTGAATGTCTGCACTTCCGTCTACACCACGGTCATTCGCGGTGTGCCCGAACTGGTGCTGATTCTGCTCATTTTCTACGGTGTCCCCACACTGGTCATGGAAATCACCGCTGCCTTCGGCCATGAAGTCGTCATCGACTTCAACCCCTTCATCTCCGGCGTCTGCACCATCGGATTCATCTACGGCGCATTCACCACGGAAGTCTTTCGCGGCGCCATCATCGCTGTCCCGCGCGGCCAGATCGAAGCGGCCAAGGCCATGGGCATGGGCCCGGTCATGGCCTTCCGGCGCATTCTGCTGCCCCAGTTGTGGCGTTTTGCCCTGCCCGGCCTGGGCAATGTCTGGATGATCCTCATCAAGGCCACGGCACTGATCTCCGTCATCCAGTTGCCGGAACTCATGCGCAACTCCGAAATCGCTTCACGCGCCCTGCGCAAGCCCTTTACCGTCTTTTTCGCGGCCTCCCTGATCTACCTGGTCATCACCCTGCTCTCCCAGTGGGGGCAGCAACGCTGCGAACGCTGGGCCAACCGCGGCGTCAGGAGGGCAAAATAATGCTGCTGCCTGATGTCATAGTCGAAGCCCTGCCAAAACTGCTTGACGGTTCGGTGGTCACCATCGAACTGACCTTTCTCAGCCTGTTGTTCGGGCTCTGCCTGGCCGTGCCGCTCGCGCTGATGCGGCTCTCCAATAACCCCGTAATCAAATACCCGGCATTCTCGTACATTCTCTACTTTCGGGGTACGCCCATGCTGGTGCAGATCTTTCTCATCTATTACGGCAGCGGCCAGTTCCGCGAATTTCTCACTTCCGTCGACCTCTGGGTCTTCTTCAGAGAGGCCTATTTCTGCTCAGTGCTTTCCATGACCCTGAATACTTCCGCCTACACGGCCGAGATTCTGCGCGGCGCCATCCAGTCCGTGCCTTACGGCGAAATCGAGGCAGGACGAGCCCTGGGCATGAGCACATTCAAACTCTACCGCCGGATCATTCTGCCCAAGGCCTTCCGTCTGGCCTGGCCTGCCTATACCAACGAAGTCATCTTTCTGCTTCAGGCCAGTTCGCTGGTGTCCATCATCACGGTCATGGATATCACCGGCGTGGCCAGGGTAATCGCCGCGCGGTCCTTCGCCATTTACGAAGTCTACATCACGGCCGCGGTGTTTTATCTTGTCATTGTCTATGGCGTGCTGTATTTCCTGCGGAAAATCGAATTGCGTATTTACTGCGCACCTGCGCGAACGCGCTTCCGCAGCAGAACCCGGCAACGTGATCATAGGCGGCTGACAAGCGCGAACACACTTTTACCTCCCGGCATTCAATGAACACTAAAAGCTTGAAAGCCGATGTGCTGCTGTTGACCACGGCGGCCATCTGGGGCTGCGCATTCGTGGGCCCAACGCGTGGGCGGAGAATACGTCGGACCGTTTACCTTCAACGGCATCCGCTTTATCCTGGGCGCCCTGGCCCTGAGTCCCATTATCTGGCGAGGCCTCAAAAACCGAGGCGAACCCGGCCCTCTGGCCTTTCGCGAACCCTTTCTGCGCTATATGCTCTGGGGGGGCCTGGCCGGACTGTTTCTGTTCGCCGGCGCCAGCCTCCAGCAGGCCGGACTGATGTACACCACGGCCGGCAAGGCCGGATTCATCACCGGATTGTATGTGGTCTTCGTACCTATCGGAGCCATGTTCCTCGGCGCCAGGCAGGGCATGGGCGTCTGGCTGGGTGCGGCTCTGGCTGCCTCCGGCCTGTACCTGCTCAGCATCACCGAATCATTCACCATGGAATACGGGGACCTGCTGCAGCTTATCGGCGCTTTTTTCTGGACCGGCCACGTACTGCTCATCGGCTACCTCACCACCCGGACCGATCCGCTCAAGCTGGCTGTAAGCCAGTACGCCGCCTGCGGTCTTTTCTCCATCATCACCGCACTGCTGTTCGAAAGCACCACACCGGGCAATCTGTTCCATGCAGCCATCCCCATCCTTTACGGCGGGCTGGTTTCCGTGGGCGTGGCCTATACGCTGCAGATCGTGGCCCAGCGCGACGCGCCGCCCGCGCATGCGTCCGTATTGCTCTCCATGGAATCGGTCTTCGCCGCGCTTTCCGGCTGGCTGATGCTGGACGAAACCATGAGCTCACGGGCCCTGCTGGGCTGTACGCTGATGTTCGCCGCCATGCTGATTTCGCAACTCTGGCCTTCGGGCGAGGGCAGCAAAACTTCGAGCTGACAACCCGCTGTCCTTTTCCTACACGGCAGCACGATGCAGCCATCCGTACATTTTAGTCGATCAAAAAGTCAGGGCCCGCACATAGGGGCACTGACTTTGTCTTTTCATAGTGTAATTCCTCTTTGCAAAACCTGCTGATTTTTCACATTTCATAGCCGTCTACGGATCACAATCGACCGACTTCGGGTGACTAAGTACGCTTAGTGAATCAATCACAGCCTTTCTGTCACCAGTATCAATCTTTCCTCTGCTTTTTCGAATAAATACGCACGACATCGCCCATGAAGCCTTCCCAGGCACTACATACGCAAAAAAAAAGTTTGCCTCACAGCAACTGATCTGCGCCTGCCATTGGCTCTGGCAGGATCTACTTGATTTACCTAAATAGGTATTGCCCAAAGTATCGGAATACTGCATAGTCGATCCATCCAATCGTAATCATCTAAATTTTCTATAATATGCTTGTACATATATTATTTATGTAATTACAAGCTCTTACCTGCAAAACTGTCGAAAGAGACAGCCAGATGGCAAGGGCATTGGATGTTGTGCTGAAGATAGTTGAATCCGGACAGCGCGGACTGTTTCATGAAAACTCCGGACTGCAATGGCAGAGAATAGCATGCACTGGAATTATACCTTCAACCAGCTTTACAAAAAGGGAGATACAAACATGATCACTTTGAAATCGGCAAACTCAGCGATTGTATTGCTCGCATTGCTGGCAGGACTGCTTATTGTTCCTCTGATGGCGCAAGCTGAAGATACGGACCCTGATGGCGTCAAACTCAAAGAAATTCTGCAAAAGTCTGAAGCTCCCGAAAAGTTAAAAGGAGCGCAAGCTGCCGGGAACATGGATTTCGAGACCGCTTATGGAGTTTGCGCCTTGGAAGCAGTTACCGTCATAGGAACCGCAATATGGGTCGCACGCAATAAATTAGACGCTTGCAAATTAGAATACATAGGAATCGATTATTGCGTAGGATACAGCACCAATTGCAATCATTACAAATGGAAAGCGAACTGTCTTAAGGAAAAGAACTTGTGCAAAAAAATTGAAAAAGGCGAGTGAGCTATTACGTACTGAGTGCACTGTATTTTTTTGATTAATCAATATTACAGTGGAAGGAGCAAAAGATGAATACTGCACCGGCATCTTACAAAATATTTTTGCTCATACTGCTTGTCTGCCTGCTGGGATCCCCCACGACAATCCAGGCCGAAGAGGATGGCGATCCGGACGGTACCCGTCTCAAAGCCGCCCTTATGGAAAACCCTGAAGTCCCCAAGGAACTGAAAGAGGCTGCGCTTGGTGGGACGTTGACTCCCTCTGAAATCAACTTCCTGTGTGCTGTTGAAGTCGTTTCTTGCGTGGGTGCTTTGGTTTGGGATTACAGACGGGTGCATGATAAATGCGAACACAAGTTCAAAAGAGTGGATGATTATTGCGCATATTACTCGCAGGAATGCGGTTACGGGATATGGAGACCGGACTGCATTCTCAATAAAAAGAAATGTTTGGATGGAACACCATAATGCGTAAGGGATTGAGCCTACAGAACTGACAAATTCCCAGGGCATTGATGACAAGGAGACGGAAACACAATGAATGCGAAATCCGCATATTACAAAATCTGTATATTGGTTCTGCTTGCCGGCCTGCTTACGTTTCCCATGACAGTCCGAGCCGAGGACGGAGATCCGGACGGCACGCGGCTCAAGGCTCTTCTGGACCAGCCGGATGTTCCTAAGGATGTAAAAGAGAGTCTCAACTCCAACACGGTCAACTACGACCTTATCTGTTCTTTTGAAGACCTGACCATTCCAGGCCGCATGATCTGGTATTACAGGCTCGGAAAGGACCACTGCGACAACAAAAAAACATGGAATGACAATGCTGCAACCTATTGCATCTACTATAGTGAACGTTGCAACCACTTCCAATGGACTCCGGATTGCCTTTCTACAAAAAAGGCATGCCCTGAGTAAAATCAAACAGATTATGTTTTAAGCTGTTCGCACGACGCACAAGGAAGCAATCACGCGGCAATGAGTATCAAACACCAACCGCTTACCGTATGAAGGAGGCGACTGATGAATGCAGCATCCCCGTATTGCAGGTTTTTTTTACTGATACTGCTGGCAGGGCTCCTGGCGATTCCTTTGACTGCCCTGGCAGAGGACGGAGACCCCGATGGTACGCGCCTCAAAGCCCTGCTGCAGGACCCCAAGGTTGTCGAAAAAATGCCAGAAAATCTCAAAGCCGGTGAAACGGATTACTACGCCCTATGCGGACTTGAAGAGTTGACTGTTGCGGGCGCCATCATCTGGGGATACAGGCTGGCACATGACAAATGCCCCACCAAAGGCAAATGGGAAAGTTCCATGGCTTATTGCGTAAAATACAGCCTGGAATGCGATCACTATAAATGGAACCCCGGCTGTATGAGTGATAAGGAAAAATGTCCTTGATCATAGCTCGTGACAGATTCGTACGGACCACCAATGCTGCGGCAAAAGGAGAACCACAATGACACGTATGGCATCGGTACATTGCAAAATCGTGCTGCTGACACTGCTGGCAGGCCTGTTGGCCTTTCCTCTGATTGCCTCGGCCGGAGACGAAGACGGTGATCCCAACGGTACGCGCCTCAAAGCCTTGCTGGAGGAGCCCGCAATTGCCGAAAAATTGAAAAAATCGCCCGTTTCCAGTGATGGGGATTTTGACGTTTTATGCGGTCTCGAAATATCCAATGCTATTGGTGACATCATCTGGGAATACAGACGTAGACATGACGATTGCCCCAGCAGAGATAAATGGACTTCCGTGACCTATTGCGTAACGCACAGCAATACCTGCAAGCACTTCACATGGAATCCCCACTGTCTTTACGACAGTGACCGATGCCCCTGAACAAGCCTGGGGCATGGACAACTCTCCGCTGCAGCACACTCTCCTACCGAACAACGCACACGAACCCCGAACACGTCCCTGAAAAAAGGGGACGTCTTCGGGGTTCGAAAAAATACAATCAGATCTCAACACAAGTATCTGCCAGCAATATCAGGCCGGCTTTGCAGGACCAGGCGTATCGCAAAAATCCGGTTCGTTGTTCAAGGCCCGTAAAGACGCCTCCTAGCCCAACTGGGAAAGCTTCTTGTAAATCCGCGTGACATACTCTTCATCCAGGGGAGAAGTGCCTGCCTGCAAGCGCTGCCGAAAAAGGCCGGCCTCGATTTCCGGCATCCCCTGCAGCACCTGCTCCATGGCCGCAGTCTGGGAAGTGGCCATCAGAAAATAGGCCAGCCCCAGTCCGTAGACCGGATCGTCGGGATCCACGGTGCGCAGTTTGCCGAAGGCATTGAGTCCGGTATCAAATTGATTGGTAAGCAACGATGCCAGGCCCAGGGCCAACAGGTACTGCTGCTTGTCCGGCTGCAATACGCAGGCCTGCTGCGAGAAATGGTAAAACGCCGCATTGTTGCCCTGCATATGCGCGGCGCGTCCGTTTTCGTAGGCCGCCTGCGCCCTGGTCACGTTCCTGATGTTCAGCTTGTCCCAGAAGTACTCCTTGAAACTCAGGCGCCCGTCCTGGGAGATCAGCGAATGGGCGTATTGAAATATGAAGATCTGATTCCAGACGGCCAGCAGAAGCAGCACCCCGACCGCGGCCGACAGCAGCGCCTTGCTCGGGCGCAGGGCGTCCGCGCCCAAAGCCAGGCCCAGGGCGAAAAAGGGCAGCGCGCCTGTCAGAAAACGATTGCCGAACGAACTCCCCATGGAGCCCAGGGACGCGACGAAATAAATCTCCAGTCCCACAGCCGCCAGGCAGCAGACCAGCAGCAGTCTGGACCGCTTCCAGAGCAGCAGCAGCCCCAGCGCCCCCAGCAAAAGAACAGGATGCCAGGCGAACAACCCGTGATGGTTGCTGTAACTGAAGAGCGTACCGAGCAGATGCGGGCTGAAAAACGAAAAGGTCTGCACCTTGGGAGGCACGGTAATGGGCGAACCGTAAATGGCGTTCCAGATGATCATCTGCGGGGTAATGGTCACCAGAAACACCAGGACGAACAGCACGTTGGTTTTGAGCCATTTTCCGAAAGCACCGGGAACCCTACGGTCCCTCCAGAGCAGATGTACGGAATAGACCACCGCCGCCGCGGCATAGAGAATGTCCTGCCAGCGGGTCAGAAACATCAAACCGGCGCAGACAGCGGTTGTCCAGTGCAGTTTCTTTTCCAGTAAACAATACAGAAACAGGGCCACGCAGAAAAAAGACACATTGTGCGCGTAGGGCGTGTAGGACCAGACCGTATAGGTCCATTGCGTGGCGAACATCACGGCCAGACAGGCCAGCAGCGTGGCCAGTCCGGAGGCGTAGCGTTTCAAAATCTTGCTGACGAATACGAAGCCCAGCAGCGTGTAGAACGAATTGGCCACCCAGACAAAGAGCTGGTACAGGCTCGAGTACCCATCCGCAGCAAGGTGGGATCCGAACATCCGCGCGCACAGCGTCGCCAGATGCGCCAGCAGAAAAAACGGCGCCCAGAAGATGGCCGCCCCCACCGCGTATTGATTTTCAGGCAGCCCCGATACCGCCATCCGCAGCTGATCCACATACGCGGGGCCGAGAAGCCTGGTAATCTCGTTGGTGAAATTCAGATCGAAATCCATGACCACGGAGCGTACGTACATGAAGTAAAATACGCTGTCGTACGGAAGTACGCGATGGGCGGGATTGTTGAGATATCCCATCCATGCGTAGAATATTGTCAGCAGGATATAGCATCCTGCCAGCAAGGCGAAAATACGTCCGCCGCTCAACCATTCGTTTTCATGCCGGCCTTTGCCCGAGAACTCTTCCAAAGCCCCCTCCCCTCAAATGCGCGCCTTGCGCGCGTATCAGTCGTCCCAGCCGGTCCCCCAATCGTACTTGCGTTTGGAATAATTCATGATGAGGGAAGTCTCGGTTCTGGTTACTCCGTCGATCTTGTTGATTTTCTTATAGATCAGCTCGTTCAAATCTTCAAGAGAACGAGTAATGAATTCGGTATAGATATCGGAATTCCCCGTAGCATTGACTATGAACCAGACTTCTTCGAGTTTCTCCAGTTCCTCCGTGATATGATCGATCTTCTCCAGGTCGCAGCAGATGCGGATAATGCCCACGATTTCAAAGCCGATTTTGAACGGATTGCTCACCGCGACGATCTGAATGATTCCCTCGCTGGTCAGTCTGTTCAGACGCGTACGCACCGTGGCCTCTGAAATGCCGATCTGCTTGGCGATTTCCGTATTGGCTATCCTGCCGTCCTGCTGCAGCAGGCGGATCATTTCGCGATCTATGCGGTCCAGACTGCGCCGTTTTTTCTTCTTTGCCGTACCGTTTGCCGCCGGGTCTGTTTCATTGCTCATATTTTTCAATTATTCCTCATTGTTAATACATATCGCCAATCAGAAAATGGCCGACAACCCTTGAAAAGGGACTTTCTCATGGGTTCTTTCAGCTGTCAATTTTTTAACACAATTCGATCTTTTTTCAATTTATAATTACATAAATCGTCATTTTTAAGCTTTTAATCTTGACTTTTCGAACAAACAACGACAATTTTCTTCGCATATCGTACATGAACATACCGAGTCCATTTCAGAGGAGGAGAACGGATGAGTCTGCCCGTGATGAAAAATTATATCGATGGCGAGTGGGTCGCTTCCGAGACCACTACATTTGGAGACATTTACCGCCCTGCAACTGGTGAAAAAATCGCTCAGGTGCCCTACTCCACGGCCAAAGACCTGGACCAGGCCGTACAGGCCGCCAAGGCCGCCTTTCCCGAATGGCGCGAAACACCGCCTCTGACACGGGCCCGCTACCTGTTCAGCATGAAGGAAGCGTTCGAAGAGAACTTTGAAGACATCGCCCGCGTACTTACCATCGAACAGGGCAAGGCCATTGACGAATCCCGCGGAGAGGTCCGCCGGATGATCGAGAACGTCGAGCATGCCACCGCCGTCACCACGCTGCAGTGCGGGTACACTCTGGAAGACATCGCCCGCGGCATCGACTGCATGGGGCATCGCCAGCCCATGGGCGTTTTCGCCTGTATCGCTCCCTACAATTTTCCGGCCATGGTGCCCTGGTGGTTCCTGCCCTACGCCATTGTTTCGGGCAATACCTATGTGGTCAAACCCTCCGAACAGGTGCCCATGACCCAGACGCGGATTTTTGAAATCCTCGACGACGTGGGGCTGCCCGAGGGCGTGGTGAACATGGTCCACGGCAGCCGCGACGTGGTCAACGCCATATTGGACAACCCGGACATCGAAGGCGTTTCTTTTGTGGGCTCCACTCCCACGGCCCGCTACATCTACCAGCGCTGCGGCGAAACCGGCAAACGCGTCCAGTCTTTGGGCGGCGCCAAGAACATCGTCGCCGTCACTCCGGACGCCAATCTCAAGGCCGGTCTGCCCTCGCTGATCACCTCCTTTTTCGGTTGTTCGGGCCAGCGCTGCTTGTCCGGTTCGATCTTCTGCCCGGTGGGCGACAGCGACGGTTCGGTCAAAAAGGCCTTTGTGGAAGCCGCCAAAAACATCAAGGTGGGCGACGGCCTGGACGAGTCCAGCACCATGGGTCCGGTGGTCAGCGAAGCGCACCGCAAGCGCGTGCTGGATTACATTGAAAAAGGCATTGCCGAAGGCGCCGAACTGCTGCTGGACGGCCGCGGCTGCACCGTGGACGGCCTTCCCGACGGATTTTTCGTGGGCCCCACCATTTTCGGCAACGTCAGCCCGGACATGACCATTGCCAAAGAGGAAATCTTCGGCCCCGTGGTCAGCATCATCGATACGCAGAACCTGGACGAGGTCATCGAAATCATCAATACGCGCGGATTCGCCAACGCCGCCTGCCTGTACACCCAGGACGGCGCGGCCGCCCGCAAATTCAAATACCGCGTCAAGCCCAGCATGGTCGGCATCAATATCGGCATTGCCGCGCCCATGAGCTTCTTCCCCTTTGGCGGGGCAGGCAACTCCATGTTCGGCGACGTCAAAGGACACGGCCAGGAGATCTTCCAGTTCTTCACCGACACCAAAGTCGTGATCCAGCGCTGGTTTTAAGAGGGGGAATGGTTCTTAAGAATCTCCCAAAACCTTTGGCTGATTTACTGCAAGATACTCACATACATATCGCGGGGGTCTGGGGGGGATCATCCCCCCCAGCGGGGCATGGGGCAGAGCCCCAATACCCCACCCCCAAATTTTTCGGAGCATACTATGCCGTTAGAAAATTTTGGCGCCATCCTGACTTTTGCCGAGAGCCTGGAGACCCAGGATGCGGAATTTTACAAGGCCGTGGCCGACAGGGACACTCTCTGGGCGGATCTGGGAGCCGAGGCCGCCAAGAACTGCAAACAGGTTCAGCGCATCCGCCGGGAGTTTGTTTCGGAGATGATTCTCGAGCAGATCCGGGATTTCACCCGGGCCCCGTATGAGATCGAAGTACCGGCCCCTGCCGGACTGGATGACGCAGGTTTGAAGGAAGCGGCCCGCAAGCTGGAAACACGGGCCCAGGATTTTTACGAAACCGCAGCGGACAAACTCCAGGTCCTGCCCGAAGTGGCCCGCGCGCTCAAACGTCTGGCCAAGAAGCGCAGCGCGCGTCTTGGCAGACTCCAATAATTGAGAAAAGGAGAACGTCCCATGGCCGCAACACCCGTATTGCCTGCTTACGATCATACGCCCAAACCATACGCCGGGCCTTCCATAGAAAAAGTCAGCGAACTGCGCAGCAAATACCTGTCGCCGGGCATCGTGCTCAACTACAAAAAGCCCATCATGATCGTGGAAGGCTCCATGCAGTACCTCTACGACGAAAAGGGCCGCCGCTACATGGACGGCATCGGCGGCATCGTTACCATCAGCGTGGGCCATTGCCATCCCTATGTGGTTGCCAAGGCCAAAGAGCAGCTGGAAACCCTGCAGCACACGACCACCATCTACTACCACCCCAACATTGCCGAATACGCCGAACTGCTGGCCGAAAGTTTTCCCGGAGATCTGAAGTGCGTCTACTTCGTGAACTCCGGCTCCGAAGCCAATGACCTGGCTCTGCTCATGGCCCGGGCCTACACCGGCAACTTCGACATCGTGGCCCTGCGCAACGGCTACCACGGCGGCAGCCCAGGCGCCATGGGACTGACCTCCCACAGCAGCTGGAAGTTCAACGCCCCGCACAGCTTCGGCGTACACCATGCCATCGTGCCGGATCCCTATCGCGGACCTTACGGCTGGGATGATCCCGATGCCGGCAAAAAGTACGCGGAGGACGTGCAGAGCGTTATCCGCTTTGCCACCTCCGGCCAGGTGGGCGGCTACTTTGCCGAATCCATCCAGGGTGTGGGCGGTTCGGTGGTCTACCCGGACGGCTACCTCAAGCAGGCCTACGAATACGTCCGCGCTGCCGGCGGCCTGTGCATCGCGGACGAAGTGCAGACCGGTTTCGGCCGGACGGGCGAAAAATTCTGGGGATTCGAACTGCAGGGCGTGCAGCCGGACATCGTGACCATGGCCAAGGGCATCGGCAACGGCACGCCTCTGGCCGCGGTGGTTACCACACAGGAAATCGCCAGGACTCTGACCCAGCGTACGCACTTCAACACCTTTGGCGGCAACCCGGTATCCTGCGCCATCGGCAAGGCCGTACTGGAAGTCATCAAGGAAGAGAACCTGCAGCAGCGTTGTCTGGAAATGGGCAACTACATGATGGACGGATTCAGGAAGCTGCAGGCCAAGCACAGCCTCATCGGCGATGTCCGCGGCAAAGGCTTGATGACCGGCATCGAGCTGGTGGAAGACCGCGCCACAAAGACCCCGGCCACAAAGGCCACAGCCGAGGTTTTCGAGCGGACCAAGGACCTGGGCCTGCTGCTGGGCAAGGGCGGCTTCTTCGGCAATGTCCTGCGCATCAAGCCTCCCATGTGCCTGACCAAGGAAGACATCGACTTCATGATCGAAGTCCTGGACATCGCCATCGGCGAAGCCTGATTCAAAACAAAAGAGATCATTTCAAGGGGTGCGGTTTATTGGTCGCACCCCTTTTTCTATGCCTGTTTCCGGGCGAAAGTCGTCAGCTCGTACGGATTCTCCACGCCGGTCTCCAGGTCGTGCAGATTTTTGAAGATATTCCTGATCATGTGTCTGATGGTCTCACCCGTGTAAAAGGCCGAATGCGGACTGATGATCACATTTGGGAAGGTCCGCAACTGTTCGTACTGTTGCTTTGTTTTTTCCCCTTCCTGATCGCGGAAAACAGCGTACTCGTTCTCGAGAACATCCAAGCCTGCCCCGCTGATTTTCCCGGACGAAAGTCCGTGGATCAGCGCATCCGTGTCCACAAGGTCGCCCCGGGCCGTGTTGATAAGGATCGCATCATCCTTCATCCGGGCTATGGCTTCGGCGTCGATCAAATGGTAGTTTTCCGGTGTGGCGCTGGTATGGATGCTGATTATATCGCTTTCACGCAAAAGGGTGTCCAGATCCACGGATTGCGTAAATTCCCCGCATTCGTCGGAAAGATGTCCGCCACACGCCAAAAGACGGCAGCCGAATCCGCGAAGATGCTTCAACACCGTGGAAGCGATATGACCCGTTCCTATGATTCCAACGGTACATGACGAAAGGTCGCGTCCTTTCTTGCCTTTGAGGTTGAAATTATGCTCGCTCACGCCTCTCAGAATCTGCCCCATGTTCCTGCAGCACATCAGCATCAGCATGATGGCGTAGTTGGCAACGGTTTCCGGAGGATAATGGTTATGGCAGACATGCAGCCCCACCTGGTTGGCGTGGGCTATGTCAATGTGATTGTAGCCGATGGACCGGCTGAGCAGATATTTGACGCCAACAGCCCTGAACAAATCTATATATTCAGCATTCATATCGCATACGGATGAGACAATGGCCTCGCTCCCCTTTGCAAGAACGATATTATCCTTATTCGGATGTGCCAAAGTACTACCGACTTCGTACCCATATTCTCTGCTGAAATGTTCTATATGCGGTTCTTCATCATTTTCTCTCAATCCATAGAAAAAAATCTTCATATCTATCCTTACTCCATACGTAATGCTTTTATATTTCAAAAGATGATGCAGCTTGATCGTGGAGCGCTCAAAAACGTCCCGGAGATTTTCCGGCACACTTTTTTGGGCAACTTCTATTCTATTTCAGGAGGATACTCATCCTGAGATTGTTGGCCATCGTACCGTACTCATTTCCTATTCCGCGCCCGTACCGAAGCCAGCAATTCTTTTGCCATCCACAGGCTTTTCTGGTAGTTCCATTCTGTTTGAGCAACGGACAGCAACAAGCAAAAATATCCCATGAACAACCGGCGAAAAAATACCTCTCTGCCACCAAGCTGCGGCATCATTCCCGCGCGCTATGCATCGTCCCGTTTTCCGGGCAAACCCCTGGCCGTACTGCTGGGAAAACCCATGTTCTGGCATGTGTATACGCGAGCGCGCCAATGCCGTTTTTTGGACTCCGTATATCTTGCCACCGATGATGCGCGTATTTATGATAAGGCTAAGGAGCTTGATGTCCCGGTGTTGATGACTTCGGACGCACATACGAGCGGAACAGACCGCGTATATGAGGCTGCCCGGACCCTGAATCTGCCCGACGACAGCATCGTTGTGAACATCCAGGGGGATGAACCGGCTCTGGCGCCGGAAATGCTCGACCAACTGATCCGGGTGTTTGAAGATCCTCTGGTGAAAGTGGCGACACTGGCCCACAGCCCTTCGGCGGAAGAGGAAACCATGCTTGAATCGGAAGACAGGGTCAAGGTTGCGACCAACCTCAGGGACAATGCGCTCTATTTTTCGCGCGCCCTGATTCCCTGGTCCGGTACGGGCGTTCAGGTGGCACGCCTGCTGCACATCGGTATTTATGCGTTCCGCCTGCCGGAACTGCGGCAATTCGTCACCTTGCCCCGCTCGCCACTGGAGCAAAGCGAGCGGCTGGAACAATTACGGCTCCTCGACAATGAAATCCCCATCCGCGTGGTCCGTACCGAACACCGTTGCCACGGGGTTGACCGGCCCGCGGATATCGCTGTATTGGAAGCTTTATTAAGGGAGAATCAGATATGCAAGCCATCCTAGCCCTGGAAGACGGGCTCGTACTGCCCTGCCGCTCGTTCACCGGCCCCGGTGAGACCAGCGGTGAGGTCATATTCAATACCGGCATGACCGGTTACCAGGAAGTGTTGACTGACCCGTCCTACACCGGGCAGCTTGTGACCATGACGTACCCGCATGTGGGCAACTATGGCATCAATCTCGATGATGTTGAATCCAACCGGATCTGCGTTGCCGGTTTTCTGGTCAAGGAATGTTGCAAAACGCCCTCCAACTGGCGTTCGCACGAATCCCTGCCCGACTACCTCAAACGCAACAAGGTTGTCGGCGTGGAAGGCGTGGATACGCGGCTTCTGACCCGTCACCTGCGGATTCACGGCGCCAAGCGCGGCGTCATCTCCACCCTGGAGCTGGATCCTGCCAAGCTGGTGGAAAAAGCCAAAGCCATCCCCACCATGGAAGGACTCAACCTGGCTGCCCAGGTCACTCCCGAAAAGCCCTACATCTGGAACGGCAAGGAAATCCAGCCGGCCAGACTCAATGCCGACGGAAGCTACGACTGGCCCGGATGCGGCCCCCGGCTCGTTGTTTTCGACTACGGCGTCAAATGGAATATTTTGCGGATGCTGACCACCCTGGGCATGGACCTGCTCATGGTGCCCGCCTCCTATACGAAACAGCAGGTGGACAAACTGTCCCCCGATGCCGTGTTTCTCTCCTCCGGCCCTGGCGACCCTGCCACCCTGGGGGACTCCATCCAGACCATTGCCCAGCTTGCGGACAATTATCCTCTGGCAGGCATCTGCCTTGGCCACCAGCTTCTGGGCCACGCTCTGGGCGGAAAGACCTACAAGCTCAAATTCGGCCACCACGGCTGCAACCACCCCGTCAAGGAAATCGACTCCGGACGCATTGAAATCTCTTCGCAAAACCATGGTTTTTGTGTAGACATGGAAGGAGTCGAAAACATCCGTATGACGCATGTGAATCTGAACGACAACACGCTTGAAGGTTTCGTACATACTTCCAAGCCGCTCATGGCCATTCAGTTCCACCCGGAAGCCTGTCCCGGCCCCCATGACAGTCGTTCCTTTTTCGGCCGTTTCGCAAGAATGGTGCAAAACGCCACCGGCAAACAATGCGCCGGAATTGCTTCTTCCGACGCCTGCTGAGCTTTTCTATCGTAACGCAGATGAGCCTCTGGCCCAAAGCCAGAGGCTCTTACCAACAAAGGATGCAACATGTCCCAGCAGCTCACCAAAGCGCGCAGCCAGATAGTCCAGGTAAAATCTTTTCTGAAGCAGGATAAATTTTTCCCCGCAGCCAATGCGCTCTTTGAAGCTGTTTCGGCGATTTTGCGCAATCCGCTCATGAAACAGGAACGGGAAGAATTCGAACGCCTCATCGAAGAAGCCGTCTATAATCTCGACGGCAATGCCGAATTTCGCAAGCAGGTCCCCCTCAAGCTGGAGTACAAACCCGGCAATGAAAAAGATCTGCTCATGGTACTGCAGGAATGTTTGAATTCTTTGCAAAATACAGCTGTTGCCGAAGCCAAGATCCAACTCGAAGAGCTGGAGAAAAAGAAAAAATCCGGCCTTGAAAAGGGTCAGGTACAACTCGACAACAACGAAACCGACGATGCGCGTGAAACCTTCCGGGCTCTGGTTGCAGAATTCAGTGACGATCCGGACCTCAAGGCCGACATCGGCGATCGTTTTCTCAAGGCCGGCCTGTACGAAGACGCCTTCGCCTACCTTTCCGAAGCACTGAAGGACAAACCCGAATCCCTGTATCTGTACAACAGGATCGCCATTTCCCTACGCAAGCTGCAGAAGTTCGAAACTGCCGAACAATACTACATGAAAGCGCTTGAGCATATCAAAGAAGACCCCCATCTCTGTTTCAACATTGGTCGCCTGTACGTGGACTGGAAGAAATGGGACAAGGTCGTCGAATGGGCCACCAAAGCCGTAAATTTCGATCCGGCTTTTGAAGAGGCCCAGAAAATGCTGAGATTTGCGCAGAAAAAACTCAAATAGACGCAGGGGCCATGAGCACGGATAGCAGCAACGACGTACGCGTGGACATTCTCATACTGGGCGCGGGACTGGCTGGGTTGCGCGCAGCCATTGCCGCAAAGTCCATCGAACGAAACCTGAAGGTCCTTGTTGTCACTCCCAAGGACAAACCTTCAGGCTCTTCTTTTGCCAATCGCAACCAGGCATTGGGAATGCAGGTTCTGCTCACAGCAGAAGAATGCGGCCAGTTTGTCAGCCGCGTTCACGGCGTTGCCCCTCCCGGCAATGTCAATCCCAAGCTGACCCAGACGCTTGCGGTGGAAAGCGCAGCCCGCTTCGAGGATATCCTCAGGCTTGGTATTGCTCCCCAATCCACCTTGAACAAGCTGACCCGGGTTCCGGGCTGTTTTTTTCCAGAGCTGCCCTCGGCTGCCATTTTTTCCGATCTGCCCGCCCTTTTCCAGGCCATGCTCGAGTCGCTCCATGCCCTGGGAGGCGGTTTCATTTCAGGCTGGGAAGCTGTTGACCTTCTCACTGACGCGGACTTTTCCGAACCCAATGTCCGTGGTGCGCTGCTGCGCAACAAGGAGGGCGAACTCGCCCGCATCCGGGCCAAATCCGTCATTCTTGCCACCGGGGGTCCGGCTTCGCTGTTTTTTCGCGATGTTTCCGGTCCGGCCAGCAGCGGCTATTCCTACGGTCTTCTGGATGCGGCCGGCGCCCAATGCGACAATCTGCCCTTTCTTCAGTTCATGTGGTACAAGGTGCAGAAAAACGAATTTTTCCAGCCAGCACAGCTTGCTCTGAAAAATGCCCGTATCCGCCTGATGAACGGTTCTGAAATCGCACTCCCTCACGCCTATCAGGACATGGCCGAGATGCGCCATACCCATTGTCCCGCTTCCTACAGTCTGCACGACACCGACCTCGACCTTTTCCTGGCCCGCCAGCTGGATGCCGACGGATCAGTGGCTGTGACCCTTGACGGCACCAACTGGACCCGCATCGCTCCCATGGCTCATGCCGGCAATGGCGGCGCCGTAATCGACGAACATGGTCTGACCAGCGTCAACGGCCTGTATGCCTGCGGCGAATGCATTACGGGAATGCACGGAGCCAACCGCATCGGCGGAGCCATGATGCTCGCCACGCAGGTTTTCGGCGCACGGGCAGGACATGGTGCGGCAGTGCACGCTCTGAAGGCGGACTCCTCTGAAAATCTGCGCGAGACCATGCCTCCCGAGTCCGGCAAAAACGCCAACGGACATCCCAAACCTCTGGGCTGGCTCGAACGCCGTATGCAGCAACTGGCTCTTTTTGCCGGGGCCCTGGCCAAGGATAATGAGCTGCAGACATTCGCCTCCGAAATCAGCGAACAAATTCCTTTGCTCGCGGACCTGGGCGAACGCATGCGGCACAAATCAGCACTGGTCATCATCAACCAGATTCTGCAGAACAGGGCACAGGCCGAATCCCCCAGCACCATTCAATAAGGGTCCAATGCCTCCTTCTGTTTCTGTTTTGCTCCCCGTATACAATGCCGAGCATACGCTGCAGGCCACTCTCGACAGCCTTCTGAGTCAGACTCTGGATGACTTCGAAATTCTGGCTGTGGACGACGGCTCCTCTGACGCCACTGCGGACATCCTTGCAGCCAACGCCGTGGCTGACCCACGCGTTCGTCCTCTGATACGTCCGCATGAGGGGCTGGTTCCGGTTCTGAATCATGGGCTTGAGCACGCACGGGGCCGCTATGTTGCCCGCATGGACGGCGACGACATCTGCATGCCGCAGCGTCTGCAGGCACAATGCGCGTTCCTCGATGATGCGCCTCAGATAGGTCTGGTGGGGTGCTGCGTGGATTTCGGTGGAGACCGCAGCGCTTGCGCGGGCTATGCGGATTATGTGGACTGGACCAACACCCTGCTTACGCCGGAACAGATATCCCTGGAGTGTTTTCGCGAATCCCCTTTTGCCCATCCGTCGGTGATGTTTCGGCGGGAATTGCCGGAGCGATTCGGAGTCTATGGCAGAGGGGAATTTTCCTGAAGACTACGAACTCTGGCTCCGCTGGATGGACCAGGGCGTACGTATGGCGAAGATCGATCAAAAGCTGCTTGTCTGGAACGATCCCCCAGGCAGGCTTTCACGCACCAATCCCCGCTACGGGCATGGACAACTTCTACGCGGTCAAAGCCCGCTATCTGGCTCGCTGGCTCGCCCGAAACAACCCGTTTCACCCGGAAGTCTATGTCATCGGCGCCGGGCGCCCTACGCGAAAACGCGCCGAAACTGCTCCTGGAGCACGGTGTTGAGATTCGGGCCTGGGTGGACATCGACCCCAAAAAAATCGGTCAGTGCTACGACGGACGGCCGGTTATTCCCCGTGCCGATCTTCCTGGTCCGGATAACTGCTTTGTGCTCTCCTATGTAGGATCAAGAGGCGCAGCAGCCATCATCCGCAACTTTCTCGAAGATAACGGCTACAGCATGGGGCCGCAATTTTCTGCTCGCCGCCTGAGAGACGAACGCAGACAGAAACCGCAGACCTGTTGCAGAAACACTCCGACAACGTGAGACTCCAGACTCGTTGCTCCATAAAACACTCCGGCCTTTTCCACCGGAGTTCCGACACAACGCAATCCAGAGATCCGGATTTGATCAGGTCAGTGAAACTACCGAATTTTCACAATTTCCCGCAGGATTGAACTGGTAGCGGTCCGCATCCCAGTCATTGACCCAGGTTTCACCGTCGATAAGGTAGCGGAACTGGTAGTCCTTGCCTGTTTCAAGATCAAGCGTCGCAACAAAGGATCCATCCTTGTTTTTTTTTCATTTTTTGGGATCCCGGTTGCCATTCATTGAAATCACCCAGCAATTCCACTTTTGTTGCGCTACCCACAACTTCCTTGGAGACCTTGAAATTCACTTTGCATATCGGTTTGTTTTTCAGAAAACGCTTGGTGAGCGACATTTTCGACCTCTCTTGTAAGAAAAACGATACTGTTTGCTTCTATCTACCTTTTTAATTTTATTCTAAATCATGATGTCCTGATTATGTCAATATGCCATGCTGACTGACATTGACTCATTTATGTTAAGATAAAGCTGTTTTTTAAACACCCGGTTACGAATGTGCGTATTTTCGTGACAGAGCACTCGCCGCTAAAGTATAATTCCGACCTAACATACGGATTGAAGTCCGGTTCCCCTTTCTAGGATGCGGAATTCAGCAAATCAAAGAACTCCTTCTCATATTGTGCTACCAGATCGTTTGAAACAGCTGTTTTTTACGGCTTGCCGCCGTACCTGATCAACATCTTCCGGAGATAGTGCCTCCAGAATGACTTGCCGGGCTTCTTTTTCCTGCGGCTGCGTAAAGCACAATGATTTTTTCCAGATCAAATTGCGGTACCACTTTCCGTACGCTGGATATCTTTTCGCCAACAATGTCATCGATCACTTTCCATCGATCGGATTTCAAACGGACTGTCGCGGGCTGAAAATGGGATGGATCAAAAGTCTGCAGCCATTCCATGACTTCGTTTTTAGGGAAAAAAATCAATCGTTCTGGAATGATTCCCTTGGACAACATCTGGTAGATGCTATCCGTATCGACATTCGCCTTTGATGCCAGTTCATGGATATCCATGGTCGACAATCCCCTTGTCCGCAGTTCGTCGTCCGTAGTGAGCATTTCATTGCGCAAGGTTCGTGCCGCCTCAATAAACCTGTCCTTGTCCATGATGATCAAAATGCGATCTTTACCATACGCGCGCTGTGCATTCTCCTGAATGCTGTCATCTCTTTGTTGAGCATGCGGCTTCATTTCACGCATTTGGATCAGATTCACTTTCTGAAGCTTTTCAAGCACAGTGTCGATTTCCATCTGCGTTACCAGCAGAATATCCCTTACGGCCTTTACAAACTCCGAATAACGGGTTGCGCATTGTTTGCTCCCCTTGCCGCTTCCTGCCGGGGCAGGGACCTTGGTTTGAACACACAGCAATTCGAGTATTTTGCAAATGGAGATGAACGGATCCTCTGTGCTTTGAGCTTGCAGCATACCGGACAAGGTGACGATCTGTTCCGCCATGTGCCGCACCATGCGTTGCACCGGCGCCGGACATTTCAGCAGCATGGATTGCAGCAGATTCTTGTCAAAGGGGATCAGCTGGCATTGATCCAGAGCTTCAGCGGTTGCGAAAAACGGATCACCGGAAAGCAGTGGCAGGACGCCGAAAATCTGACCGGGCAGGACTCTGGCGACCTCGACCTGCCGATTGTTGATGTCTTTGCTGAGGAGTACGGTACCTTTCTTGACCATGTAGGCGCGCGTATTGACCTGCCCCTCTTTGAGGATCAGCTGGCCTTTTTCCACGATTTTTATATTGCCCGGACTCAGTTTTACCCATGTGATACTTTTTTTGGCTTCATTATACACAAAAACGCCGCCCATCTCAAACACTTAGGTTAGAAACAGGCGGCGTATGCGGTTTTTACTGAGCCGCGGTGGTCAGGCCGTCAGAGGTTCGCTTATTTGGCGTATCCCACTGCCCGACGTTCGCGTATGACCGTAACCCGGATTTGGCCGGGATAAGTCAGATTGTTTTCCACTTTTTCGGCGATATCCTTGCAAAGCAAGTAGGTGCGGTCGTCGTCCACGTTGTCGGAATTGACCATGACGCGGATTTCACGACCCGCCTGGATGGCGTAGGCTTTGGAAACTCCGTCAAAGTCCGTGGCGATGGATTCCAGCTCCTCCAGACGTTTGACGTAGTTCTCGAGCAATTCCTTACGCGCACCCGGACGCGCCCCCGGAAAGGCTGTCCGCGGCCTGTACCAGCACAGCCAGTACGGAGGTGGGCGGAATATCCTCATGGTGGGCGCCGATGGCGTGGATGATTTCCTTGTTCTCGTTGTACTTCTTGGCCAGATCCGCACCGATGACGGCATGCGGACCTTCCACTTCGTGGTCCACGGCCTTGCCGATGTCATGCAGCAAGCCGGCGCGTTTGGCTTTTTTCACGTCCAGATCCAGCTCACTGGCCATGGACGCCGCACAAGGACGCCACTTCGATGGAATGCTGCAACACGTTCTGCGAGAAACTCGTACGGTATTGCAGCTGACCAAGCAGTCTGATCAATTCCGGATGAATGCCGTGCACGCCCACATCGAAAGTGGCCTGCTCGCCGATTTCCCGGAGTTTGACGTCCAGCTCCTGCTCGACTTTGTGCACGATGTCTTCAATCCGCGCAGGATGTATACGGCCGTCGCTGATAAGGCGCTCGAGGGCCAGTTTTGCCACCTGCCTGCGCAACGGATTATAAGCAGAGAGAATCACGGTCTCCGGCGTATCGTCGATGATCAGATCGACACCGGTCGCCGCTTCGATTGCCCTGATATTACGACCTTCACGACCGATGATCCGGCCTTTCATATCTTCACTGGGCAAGTTTACAGTGGTTACAGTTTGTTCGGCCACAAAATCGCCGGAATAGCGCTGAATTGCCGTTGCCAGGATTTTCTGCGCTTTTTTGGCAGCAGTCTCCTTGGCCTCCGTCTCGATCTGACGGATCATCTTCGCGGCTTCATAGCGCGTACGGGATTCAATTTCAGTCAAAAGGCGTTCTTTGGCTTCTTCGACGGTCAAACCGCTGATTTCCTGCAGCTTCAAAGCCTGCTCGTCAATCATGCGTTCCAGCTGCTCTTTCTTGTCTTCCAGCTGTCTTTCTCTGTGCGTCAGATTTTTTTCCAACGCCAGCACATCGCTTTCTTTCTGGGCAACCTTTTCCAACCGGGTCTTCAAGACGTTCTTCTTTGTCCAAAAGCTTGGACTCGCGCTTTTTTATCTCGCGCTCTCTGTCCTTGCACTCCTGCTCAAACTCTTTCTTGTTCTTGAAGACTTCATCTTGTCCCTGCAACAGGACTTCTTTCTTTTGCGCCTGAGCCTCTTTACGAGCCTCTTCGATTATCCGATCAGCCAAAGCCTTTGCATCCTGCTCACGCTTCTCCATTACGCGCTTGTGGCCGTAAAAACCGGCCACCGAGCCAATTGCAAGGCTACCTATGACATAGAGAATCAGCCCCAGATCCATGTCACACTCCTCTATATCCATACCCTGTGAGTCGCTTATTCCCCCGGCAGGGTCCCGGAAGGAAATACGTAAAGAGGGAAATACTGCAGAAATGCACTGATGGGCTTGATGCTTAACGGAATGTTATGCGTCGAGTTGAGAGCATTGCTGGCTGTTAATTCGCCAGCACGCTCTTTTTTGTAATAATCCCCGGTGATCCGTGTCGTTCACTTTTTTTGAACCATGCTTGCATGGCGGGCGCCTAAGAACGACCATCAGGCTCCCCTAGACGGGTCTGCTCACAGGTCATTACGTTCAGCCCCCTGTTTTTTGATCATTGGCTCAAAAAACAGTTAAACAATCACGAGAACCCCAGGGAGGATTCTCTTCGTATCAAAACATCCTATACAGCATCTATCTTCGTCAGAAGCTGCTCAAGTCGGGATTCAATTTCCTCTAGCTTCTGATTGGACTGCAAAAGGTCGTCCGCAAGCCCCAGGGCCAGAAAGATAAGCAGTTTCTCTTTGCTAATCTGCTTTTCTCCAGAGCCGCCCAGACGCCGGAATTGTTCTTCTATCATTAATCGGGCGTCGTCAACTCGTTTCTGGTCCGCTTCAGCTTTGAACGCTAATCTCGAGTCCCAGAATATTCAGCTGAAAGCTTGTCGGCATGCTATGCTAAGAGCTTTGCTCGGGTGCTTCTAATTTTTTCAACAGAGTGTCTATGCGATCCACTACAGCGGACTTGTCCGCCTGTTCCTTTTCAAGCTGCTCTTTCAGCTGATCGTTTTTCCAATATCAGGGACTCCATCCCCGCTACTTCTTCTTGCAGACGATTCCTTTCCGATTTTCAAATCGGCAATTTCAGCCAACAAACCATCGATTTTGGCTTCAAGTCTGTCGAGTATTTCCATTTGATTATAATAACTCCTAACTAAAAGAAAATCAAGACTTCGTACGTTTAAGATTACTCTGACGGGACCTGGCAACGGCCAGACCATGGTCGGGAACATCCTGGGTAATCACGGATCCGGCGGCAACGAGGACCTCTTTGCCTACGTTCACAGGGGCTACGAACGCCGAATTGCTCCCAACAAAAGAACCTTCTCCAATACGCGTCTTGTGTTTATTTTTACCATCATAATTACATGTGATGGTACCGGCACCGATATTTGTTCGTGCTCCGATTTCGGCATCACCGATATATGTCAGATGATTGGCCTTGACTCCAGGACCGAGAACAGATTTTTTCACTTCGACGAAGTTACCGACCTGCGCTTTTTCCTCAAGAACGGCATCCGGCCTGAGGCGACCAAAAGGACCTACCCGGCAATCCAGTCCAACCACGGCCTTTTCCAACATGCTGAAAGATTTGATGACAGCGCCGGACCGGACTATACTGTCACGAATGACCGTATGAGATTCAATGACAGCGCCACTGGAAATAACGCTTTTGCCGTATATTTCGCACGGACCAGTCAAACTTACCCCTTTCTCCAGACAAACGCCAGGACCGATACGTACGGATTCCGCAGCCCGGATGATGCAACCATTCTCAAGCAACCCGGCATTGATTCGCTGCTGCAGATACTTCTCGGCCTCAACAAGCTCCAGAGGCGTATTGATGCCCATCAGACGCGGATCATTGCCCATGCATACACCTTCGACCTGCAGTCCTTCAGACACTGCCAGCGCGATAAGGTCCGTAATATAGTACTCTCCGCTTTTATTGTCATTGGTCAATTTCTGCAATAATGGGGCGATTTTCTGCAAATTTAAACAATAAATTCCTGCATTTATTTCATTAGGTTCTGGCCCGTAAAGATTCGGATCATAATCTTTGGCCTCAACGATGGCCGAAATTTTATGTGAGCCGGCAGCTCTGACGACTCGACCATACGCACCGGGCGAATCAAGTTCGAGTGTCAGGAAGGCCAGATCGGCATCAGAATTCATCGATTGCGAAAGAAACGAATTCACCAGCTCGGAGGTTATCAGCGGAGTGTCTCCATTGAGGACAATCAGTCTGTCCAGTCCTGCAGCGTTCAATGCGGGCCAGGCCACCTGCAGCGCATGCCCGGTACCCAGTTGCTGTTCCTGAAGAATCCAGGCGCTGTCGGAACGCTCCGGGAAAGCTTCCTGCACCAGTTCCGATTTATGACCTATGACCGTCCATACGGCTCCGGGAAAATCCTTGTCCAATGCGGAATAGACATACTGCAGCATGGGTTCTTCCAACAGTTCCTGCAACACTTTCGGACGCTGCGAATGCATGCGCGTTCCCTTGCCTGCAGCAAGAACGAGTACACCAGTCGTAGAGTTAGTCATGGTCTGACCTCGATGCTAAAAAATGAAAAAGCAGGCCGCGAGCGGCCTGCTTTTTGGGAGCTTAAGCGGTGTCTCAAGCCCTTGGGTAGCTGTACGGGACTACGCTGCAGCCCCACGAGCCTTGAGTCGCATAATAGACCGTTGCAATGCAGCCTGTGCACGCGCAAAGTCTACGTTTTTCCTTTTTCTGTTGGAGCCTATCTTCGGCTCTCTGCTTGGCCTTTTTCGCCCGTTCGATGTCGATCTCTTCGGCCTTTTCGGCACTCTCCGCCAAGATGGTTATCTTGTTGTCGGAGATGTCCGCAAAGCCGCCGGATACGAACACGTAGCTGACGCTGCCGCCCTTTTTATAATACAAATTGCCAATCTGCAATGCAGAAAGGAAGGGTATGTGGTTGGGCAGAACGCCGAACTCGCCTTCGTACCCCGGAGCGCCGACATAATCGACGGATTCGCTAAGAACAAGCTTGTCCGGAGTCACGATCTCGAGTTTCAACGATTTTTCCATTCCAGTCTCCTGGTAGGCGATTAAGCTTCTTTAGCTCTTTCAATAACTTCCTCAATGCCGCCTGCCATATAGAAAGCACCTTCAGGAATGTCATCGTGGTCGCCGTTCAAAATAGCGCGGAAACCCTTGATGGTGTCCTCGAGCTTGACGTAACGGCCAGCAACACCGGTGAACTGCTCGGCCACGTGGAAGGGCTGAGACAGAAAACGCTGGATTTTTCTGGCGCGAGATACGGGTCAGTTTGTCTTCATCGGACAGTTCGTCCATACCGAGAATGGCGATGATGTCCTGAAGGTCTTTGTATTTCTGGAGAACGGACTGAACTTCACGGGCGGGTGCCGTAGTGTTCGGCGCCCAGAACGTTGGGATCCAGAATACGCGAGGTGGAGTCAAGCGGATCCACCGCGGGGTAGATGCCCAGCTCGGCGATCTGACGGGAAAGAACCAGAGTTCCGTCAAGGTGCGAGAAGGTGGTTGCCGGTGCGGGGTCGGTAAGGTCATCAGCAGGTACGTAAACGGCCTGAACCGACGTGATCGAACCCTTGTTGGTGGAAGTAATACGTTCCTGCAGAGCACCAAGGTCCGTACCCAGAGTAGGCTGGTAACCAACCGCGGAAGGCATACGGCCGAGCAGTGCGGATACTTCGGAACCGGCCTGGGTGAAACGGAAGATGTTGTCGATGAACAGAAGCACGTCCTGGCCTTCGTCATCGCGGAAGTACTCAGCGCAAGCCAGAGCAGTCAGACCAACACGAGCACGGGCTCCTGGAGGTTCGTTCATCTGGCCGTAAATAAGCGCGGCTTTCTCGAGAACCCCGGCGTCCTTCATTTCGTGGTAAAGGTCATTTCCTTCACGAGTACGCTCACCAACACCGGCGAACACGGAAATACCACCGTGCTGTTTGGCGATGTTGTTGATGAGCTCCATGAGAATAACCGTTTTACCAACACCGGCGCCGCCGAACAGGCCCATTTTACCACCCTTGGGGAAGGGGATGAGCAGATCGACAACTTTTACGCCGGTTTCGAGCAGTTCAACCGAAGTGTTCTGCTCGGTGAAGTCAGGCGCCTTGCGGTGAATCGGCAGGGATTTTGCCGCATCGATGGGGCCCAGTTCGTCCACGGGCTTGCCGATGACGTTCATGATCCGGCCCAGAGAAGCCTTACCTACCGGAACCAGGATGGGGTGACCGCTATCGGTTGCTTCCATGCCGCGAACCAGACCTTCGGTGGCGTCCATGGCGATGGTACGCACTACGTTGTCGCCAAGGTGCTGGGCGACTTCACAGATCAGAGTAGGCGCATCCGTGTTGTTGGGGTTGTTGATCTCGAGCGCGTTAAAAATATTGGGTAATTTACCCGGCTCGAACTCGACGTCGACAACGGCGCCGATGACCTGAACAATTTTACCTACATTGGCACTCATAGTGATTTTGCTCCCTTATTATCCTTTCAGCGCCTCAGCGCCGCCTACGATATCCATGAGTTCAGTAGTGATAGCCGCCTGACGGGTCTTGTTGAATACCTGCGTCAAGGTGCCGATCATGTCGTCACATGCCCTGGTCGCGTTATCCATAGCGGCCATACGTGCGGCATGTTCACTTGCCGAGGTGTCCAGCATACCGCGGTAAATCTGAACTTTGATGAAGCGCGGCAGCAATTCGGCCAGCAGCCCGATGACATCAGGCTCGTAGATGTATTCGGTGGCGCTGGAGACTTCTTCTTCGGCACCCTCTTCTGCATCGTGCGAACCGATGGGCAGGATTGTTTTCACAACGGGTTCCTGTCGGATCATGCTGATGAATTCGCCGAAAACAAGGATAACTTCGTCAGCTTCGCCTTCCAGGTACGCATTGATCACATCAAGACCGATGGAATTGGCCAAAGAGAAATCGTAGGAGCTCATCTGACCCGCCATATCCTTGAGGATCTCGAAGTCAGATTTCCTGATGGCGTCGCGCCCTTTCTTGCCCAGGCAGAAAAACTTGACGTTTTTGCCTTCAGCGGCTTTTTCTCTGGCTATTTTACTAGCTGCCTTGATCAGGTTGACGTTGAAACTTCCGCACAAACCACGGTCAGAAGTAACCAGAACAATGCAGACATTCTGGATTTCGTCCCGTGTTTCCAACAGGGGATGCGCGGTTTCATCTGCCTTCCCAGCAAGATCACCCAGCATTTCATAGAACTTGTCCGCGTAGGGGCGAAAGCGTTCTATGCGGCCCTGGGCCGAACGCATCTTTGCCGAGGCCACCATGTTCATGGCCTTGGTGATCTGCTTGGTTTTTTTTGACTCCAGTAATCTTAGCCTGGACGTCTTTAAGCGATGGCATCCATTACCTCCTTGGGCCTAGGCCTGGAAGCCTTTCATGAACTCTTCAATAGCGCTTTTCAGCTTGCCTTCGACCTCATCATCCAGCTTTTCTTTGGTCTTGATCGCGTCAAGAACATCAGCCTTGGCATTGCGCATGAATTCAAGCAATTCGGCTTCGCATTTGCGGACAGCGTCAACAGGAACCGTATCCATGAATCCGCGGGTGGCGGCGTACATGGAAGTAACCTGCTCTTCAACAGGCATGGGCTGATACTGGGACTGCTTCAGCAGTTCCACCAGACGGGCGCCGCGGTTCAGTTTCTGCTGCGTGGCTTTATCCAGGTCGGAACCGAACTGGGCAAAAGCGGCGAGCTCGCGGTACTGGGCCATATCCAGACGCATGGTACCAGCAACCTGCTTCATGGCCTTGATCTGAGCCGAACCACCAACGCGGGATACGGAGAGACCAACGTTAACTGCGGGGCGGACACCGGCGTTGAACAGGTTGGGCTCCAGGTACACCTGACCGTCGGTGATGGAGATAACGTTTGTAGGAATGTAGGCGGATACGTCACCGGCCTGCGTTTCAATGATGGGGCAGAGCGGTCATGGAACCGGCGCCCTTGCTGTCGTCGAGCTTGGCAGCGCGCTCGAGCAGACGGGAGTGGAGGTAGAAAACGTCGCCAGGGAAAGCTTCACGTCCCGGAGGGCGGCGGAGAAGCAGAGACATCTGGCGGTAGGCAACAGCCTGTTTGGAAAGATCGTCGTAGATGATCAGGGCATGCTTGCCGTTGTCACGGTAGTGCTCGGCCATGGTGGCGCCGGTGTATGCAGCGATGTACTGCAGAGGCGCAGGCTCGGAAGCAGTAGCCGAAATGATGGTGGTGTACTCGAGAGCACCGTGCTTTTCGAGGATGTCGGCAACCAGAGCAACGTTGGCCTTTTTCTGGCCGATGGCAACGTAGAAGCAGTGGATGTCGGAATTTTTCTGAGCCAGGATGGCGTCAATGCAGATAGCCGTCTTGCCGACCTGACGGTCGCCGATGATCAGTTCGCGCTGACCGCGGCCGATGGGCGTCATGGCGTCGATGGACTTCAGACCCGTGTACATGGGCTGATGTACGGACTTTCTGGCTACGATGCCGGGTGCCTTCAATTCCACGGGACGTAATTCGGAAGTATCGATGGGTCCCTTGCCGTCCAGGGGCTCACCCAACGGGTTGAGTACGCGACCCATAACGGAGTCACCAACGGGTACGGAGAACACCTGACCCGTACGCTTGACAGGATCGCCTTCCTTGATGCCGGTATCGTCACCAAGAAGGGCAACACCGACGTTGTCTTCTTCAAGGTTCAGAACCATACCCATCAAACCGCCAGGGAATTCCAGCAGCTCCATGGTCATTGCGTTCTGGACACCGTAGACACGAGCAATACCGTCACCAACGTACAAGACGGTGCCGGTCTCGCTCATCTCGACCCGCTGCTCGTAGTTCTTAATTTGATCCTCGATAATTTTGCTGATTTCTTCGGCTTTAATCTGCATGGCCCTATTCACCCCTCTTGATGTTTTCTTTCAATATTTCAAGCTGCGCCCGCAAACTTGCATCCATGATGTTATCGCCCACCTTGAGCACGACGCCACCAAGAATTGACTTGTCCGTGCTGAAGTCGAGCACCAGTTTGCGGCCGGTCTGCTTTTCGAGCTTGGCTTTTAGGTCTTTTTGTTTAGGCCGCAGCGAGCTTGATTGCCGTAATAAGCTCTCCACGGACAACGCCTTGTTCAGCATCCAACAGGGAGCTGAAAACAGCTTCAATATCGAGCACCAGTGCGAGCCGTTCCTTATCTGCCAGCAAGCGGCAGAAATTGGCTACTACAGTGTCGATTCCGAGCTTGGCGATCAGTTTGTCCAGCACACCCTTTTTTTCTTCGACGGAAAAAAGCGGGTTGCGGAAAATGCGCAGAAGCTGTGGCGCTGTTGTAAGGCTCTCAGCCAGCTGCGCCAAATCCTTACCGTAGGTCTCGAGCGCTTGGGGTCCTTCTTCTTTGCCGATGGCGAAGAGCGCCCGGGCGTACCTGCGTGCAACTACGTTCCCGGTCAATTGAACACCACCTTTGTTAAGTATTTTTCCACGAGCTTTTCATGCTCATCCTTGTTCAGCTTGTCCTTGAGCATTTTTTCAGTGGACTCAACGACCAAGTCGGCCAGTTCCGCGCGGATACTTTCAACAGCATAGCGAGCTTCCTGCTCGGCGGTCTGTTTGGCCTGCGCCTTGATCTGCTCGGCCTGAACCTTGGCCTTCTCGACGATGGTAGCTTTTCAGAGCCTCACCCTGCTTTTTGTACTCAGCAAGGATGGAAGCACGCTCCTGCTCCATGTTGGCGATGCCCTGCTCCACTTCCTGGAGTTTGTCCTGGGCGTCTTTCTTGCGCTTGTCGAGATCGGCAAGTTCACTTTCGATGTTGTCACGCCTGGAGCCGAAAAAAGCCTTGATCTTTTTTCCTGGCAGCGAACCAGATGATGGCAACAACAATGGCAAAGTTGATGCAACGATACAAAAAGTTCATCCAGATGTTGTAACCCTCGTGTTCGCTACCCGAGGATGCCCATGCCGTAGCAGTGAAGAGAAGCAGAATCCCCACCGCGAATACAACTGTGCGAAATTTCTTCAATTCAAATCCCTCCTCAACTCCGTTTGCACTACCCGAGAATTTTTGCCGTTGCGTCTTTAGCGTACGCATTGACCTTGCCTTTCAGGTCGGCCATAGCCGCATCGACTTGCTTCTTAATATCCTCACGAGCAACTCCAAGGGTCTTCTGCGCGTCCTTGGAAGCAGCATCGATTATGGACTTTTCTTCTGTGGCAGCCGCATCCTTCATTGCAACACGTTGCTCGGTACCGGCCTTCCTCGCCTCAGCAAGGGCCTCTTCATAATTTTTCAGCTTGTCCTGGGCCGCCGCGGAAAATTGCTCTGCCTCGTCGACCATTTGTCCTATGGTCTCAGCACGCTGTGCGATAATCTTGCGTATCGGCTTTACAAGCATGAAGTTGAGAATGATGAGAATCAAGACAAAGTTAATCAATTGCACGACTAAGGTAATGTCCAGGTCAATCATGGTAGGTGCCCATCCTGAGGTTGTGAATTTTTGATCAAAATCAATGCGGCAATAGCTGATTTACAGAGCCGTGTCAAAACCTTTTTTGCCCCAACCCGGCGTATAAAAGCGAAAAAAAGGCTCTAAGCCCCTGTAAATTCAGTGCCGCTTTCAGCGACTTCGGATTGTTGGTCAGCTTGCATGGTCCGCTTGGTTTTCTCCGCAAGCGTCTCATTTGTGCCATTGGATTCCGATTTGTTCCTGCCACCGGATTGCGCTCTGCTCATGCTTACCTGACCTTCCAGAACCGCCCCTTCCTCGATCACAAGACAGGGCGTATCCATGCTGCCCTGCAGATTGCCGGTCTTGTGAATAACCACTTTTTTTTCAGCCTGTATATCGCCTTCCAGAAAACCGCTCAAAATCAACTGGCCCACCAGAATCTGTCCCTGGACCCTGGCCTCCTTGCCGATAATCAGCGTTCCGTCCGATTTGATTTCTCCATTGAAATTTCCATCGATACGCACCGAACCTTCGAAGACTAGTTTGCCCTGGTAATTCGTACCCGCGCCCAGAAAAGCATTTATTTCGTCTTTGGCCATGTGCTGCGCTCCTTGTATGACGTGTTGTTCTCCGCGGCCATATCCGGCCGATCATGGGACTCAACTGCTTTTGAATACGTATCTGCGCATGGAAACATTCAGAACCAGGCCTATGAGAATGAAGTTCACCAGAGTGGTGCTTCCTCCGTAGCTGAGAAACGGAAGAGGGATTCCCACGGCCGGCAGCAAACGCAAGACCATGCCCATGTTGATAAAGATTTGCCAAAAAAAGTAAAAAAAGACCCCTGCCGCGAGAAAACTGCCGAACCTGTCTTTGGCGTCCCGGGCAGTGGCAAAAATACTCATGAGAAAGAAACTGTACAAGGCGATCAGGGTCATGCATCCGACAAATCCCCATTCTTCGCCAAACACAGCCACTGCAAAGTCGGTATGCTTCTCCGGCAGAAAACGCAGCTGACTCTGCGAGCCCGCCAGAAAGCCTTTGCCCCAGATACCACCCGAACCTATGGCAATGAGCGCCTGCTTGACGTTCCAGCCGCCTCCGTGCGGATCGCTCGCCGGATCCAGAAAAGCGGTGATACGGCGTTTCTGGTACTCTTCCATGAAAAACCAGGACAAGGGAACCAGCAGCGGTCCGACAACAAGCAGGGTCTTCAGGACTCGGGCTGTTAACCCCCTGTACAGGATGATACCGCCCAATAGCAAGAGCAGGTTGAGCGCGGATCCCAGGTCGGGCTGCATTTTGATCAGTCCGGCGGGCACCGCGCCTACGCCGAGAACAAAAAACAGACCCGCCCAACCCAGTTTTTCGGATTTGCCGGATAGAATTTTGGCGCCGATGATCAAAATGCTGATCTTGGCTACCTCGGTGGGCTGGAAATTGAAAAAGCCGAAGGACAGCCAGCGCTTGGCGCCGTAGATCGTCACGCCCCAGACAGGCACCGCCGCAAGCAGCAGAATGGTGACGATGAACGCCGGCCAGGCCAGTTGCTTGAGCTGGTTGTAGTCTATGCACATGCTCAGCAGCATGCCGCCCAGGCCCACCAGCCCCCAATACAGCTGTTTTTGAAAAAAAGGATTTACAATATAGCTCGACTCCAGCCGGATATGGCTGGCGGAGTACAGATTCAGCAGGCCCACGCCGAACAAGGCCAGCGTCAGTCCCAGCAGCACCCAGTTCATGTGGGTTAAGAGGCGTTTATCAACTTGAGGCATGGATACTCGTTCAGTATTGACGTATTCCGGTTATTGACTTGCGGCGGTTTTCTTCTCTTTCTTGGGGGTCCACGGGTTTGCCGAACAGATACTCGAAAATGGCCTTGATAATCGGTCCGGACGTGCTTCCTCCATGACCTCCGTGCTCATTGAGGCAAACCACCACATAGCGTTTGTCGCCCCTTTTGCCCCCAGGCCGCCATCCAGGCGTGATCCCGGTGCATATAGGGCATTTCATGCGTTTTCTTTCTCGTCTTTCCCACCCGGACGACCTGGGCCGTACCGGTTTTGCCACCCATGATGGCATCCGGACGTTTGATGGTCCGCCCGGTGCCTTCCTGTACCGTGGCTACCATGGCCTCCAGGATATCCTTGCGGAATTTATCCTTCAGCGGAAGCCGCCCCTGCACTACCGGGGGATCATCCAGAAGCAGGCTGGGCTTCATCAATTTGCCTCCGTTGAGCAGAGCGCCGATGAAACGCGCCACCTGCAGCGGCCTGCACAAGAACGAAGCCCTGGCCGATGGCCAGGTTCAGGTTGTCGCCGCCCACCCAGGGCTCTTTGAAGCGTTTGCGCTTCCAGTCGCGCGTGGGCACGCGACCGCTTTTTTCGTTGGGCAGGTCGATGCCGGTGGGTTTTCCGAATCCGCAGGCAAAAGCGTATTTGCTGATCTTGTCCACGCCCAGTTTTTCGCCGAGATAGTAGAAAAACACGTCGCAGGAATGGATGATGGCTTCCTTGTAGTTCACCATTCCGTGGCCGGCCTTGCGCCAGCAGCGAAAAACCGCTCGCCCGATCTTGTAGAAGCCCGGACAGTTGACCCGCGTACTTTCGTTGATCACGCCGTTTTGCAGCGCGCAGGCCGCCACCATGAGCTTCCAGATGGATCCGGGCGGATACTCGTTCTGTATGACACGGTTCTGCAAAGGATGACGCGGATGTTCGTTCAGGGAAAACCACTGCTGCTCGGAGAGCCGCGTGGTAAAGACATTGTTGTCGTAGGAAGGTTCGGAGACCAGTGCCAGCACCTGGCCGGTGTCGGGGTCGAGCACAACCACGGCGCCAGTTTTTCCTTCCATCTGTTCGTGCACAAAGCGCTGCAGATCGAGGTCCAGGCTCAGTGTAACGTCGTTTCCGGAAACCGGATGGCGCAGGGTCCATTTATCCAGATGGCGCTCCGTGGCGTCCACCTCGTACTCTTCCAGGCCTTTGGTGCCGCGCAGCTTTTTCTCAAGCATCAACTCCACGCCCTGCCCGGCCTGACATGTCGCCGGGGGCGCAGTTCGGGATCGCGTTCGAGCACCTTTTCGTCGGCCTCTTTGAGGTAGCCGATGATATGCGCCCATCAGGCGTCCGTTGGGATATACGCGGCGCTGCCGTACAATGATCTCCAGGCCCGGCCAAAGCACTGCGTTGGCTTCAATGGTGGCCACCTGGGCAAAAGAGAGATCCGAGACCAGCACCAGCCCCTCAAAGGACTTGACCTGCTTGCGCCCGACTTCCAGCCGTTTTTCCAGCACGTCCAGGGGCACGCCGGTCCATTTGCCGACCTGCTCCAGAGTGGCATCGATATCCTTGCAATCCTCGCGTACGAGGGTGAGCACGTAGCTGGGCTGGTTGATGGCCAGCAAGCGCCCTTTACGGTCCTTGATCTGCCCGCGGGGAGCGTCGATCAGTTCCTTGCGCTGGGTGTTGACCTGGGCGAGTTTGACGAAATAATCGCTTTTATGAACCTGTAGAAACCAGAAACGCAGGGCAAAGAGCACGAACATGCACAGCACGAGGCTTTGCAATATGACAAGGCCGGATTTGGGCGCCGGCACACTGTCCTGTTCATGCAAGTACATCGTCATTGCTCTCTTTTTTCGGGCGGAATTTGTAGGCTAACGCCCATGCCAGGGGAAAAATCGCGGCCTGCAGAAGACTTTCGGTAAACACCAGGGGCTCCGAAAGCTGAAAATCCTGAAGAGAAGCCATGAGCAGCAGAAGCACATAGCGCAGCACTCCCATGCAGGCGCCCAACAGGGTGATGAACAGAAAATTCTGGGCCTGAAACAACCAGCGTCCCATAAGAAAAAGAACGATAAGCGAACCGTACCAGAGAATGCTGAACCCGAAGGCCAGAGTCCCTGATCCTTCCTGGAGCAGCAGACTCATGCCCGCTATCCAGGCGGTCTGGGCCGGATTGCCTTCTTCAAGGCAGATGACCACCCCGACAATGAGGAGGTCGATACCCGGCAGCCAGCTCTGCGTCCAGATTGCCACCACTGCAAAGCAAAGCCACCAGAGAATGTTGCCTAGCAATTTACCTGTTCTCCCATGGGCGCCCGGACTCCTTGCTCTGGCGCTATTGGATCAGATGGGGCCAGGCCGAGGCTCCACCGACGAGCTTGTTCCGTTTGAGAAGGAGCACTTCCTCCAGAGTGTCCACGTTGATCAACGCATCGGCATAGACGGTTTGCGGCGTGGTGCCTTCTGTCGAACGTTCCACGGAGGTGATCTGGGCTGCGGGCAACCCTTTCGGATACAGACCGTCCAGTCCGGATGTCACAAGGATCTCCCCGACTTCCAGACGCGCGTTGATGGGCAAATACCGTAATTCAAGGGGCTTGCCGCTCCCTCTCCCGCACAGGATAGCAGGGGTCCGATGCCGTTGTCCACGCACGGCTATCCGGCTGTTGCGGTCCGTCAGCAGCAGCACATTGGAAAAGAAAGGGCTCGAGCGGATTACCCTGCCCACAACGCCGGTATCGGTTGTGGCAGGGGTATTTATATCCACGCCGCTCTGCTCCCCCCTGTCCACGATCAGCGTTTCCAGCACGGATTCCACGCCCATACGGTACGCGACGACACGCGCTCCAAGGATCGACCAGGGTTCCGGAGGTTCGAATGCGAGCAACGACCGCAGCCGTTTGACCTCGGCCGCTTCTTCCTTGCTGACGGCCAAGGCGGCCGCCAGGGTTTCCAGGCGTCGGTTGAGCCGGTCGTTTTCAATATTGACATTCACCAGATGCACGTAATTATCCCAGAAATCCACGCTCTTGGTCTTGACCCACTTGCCGGGCAACAAAGCCCAGCCTACGAATTCCAGACCAGTATAGGTAGCCAGAGTATCCAGATAGCCCGTTCGGACATTCCAGGTGTACAACCCGAGGTAACAAAAGAGCGCCAGGACGAGGGCGACGGTGAATTTTTTCGATAGAAGTTTAATCTATCGTTACCTCCTTCAGAATGTCCAGTGAATCAAGAGCCTTACCAGACCCAAGCACAACGGTGGAAAGCGGATCGTCCACCACGGAGATGGGCAGGGAAGTCTCTTCGCGCAGCAATTGGTCGAGGCCTTTGAGAAGCGCGCCGCCGCCGGTGAGCACTATGCCGCGGTCCACGATGTCCGCAGCCAGTTCCGGAGGAGTCTGCTCCAGGGCGATACGCACCGCCTGTACTATGGCATCCACCCGCTCGGAAAGCGCCTTGCGGATTTCTTCGGAAGTAATCGGAATATTTTGAGGAATACCAGAGACGAGATCGCGTCCCTTGACTTCCATATCTTCTTCTTTGGCGCCCGGATACGCGGAACCGATCTTGATCTTGATCTCTTCCGCCGTGCTTTCACCAATGAGCATGTTATATTTGCGTTTGACATGCTGCATGATGGCTTCATCCATTTTGTCGCCGCCAACGCGTACGGACTTGGAATACACGACACCGGAAAGGGAGATGACGGCCACTTCGGTTGTGCCGCCGCCGATGTCCACGATCATGTTGGAGGTCGGTTCCTGAATGGGCAGATTCGCGCCTATGGCCGCGGCCATGGGTTCTTCGATCAAATAGACTTCCCGCGCGCCCGCGCGCTGGGCCGATTCCCTTGACCGCGCGTTTTTCCACCTGCGTAATGCCTGTGGGGACGCAAATAATGATTCTCGGACGCACAAGGCGGCGAGAGTTGTGCACTTTGGAAATAAAATGCTTGAGCATGGCTTCGGTAATTTCAAAGTCTGCGATGACACCGTCCTTCATGGGGACGGATGGCAACGATATTACCGGGGTGTACGACCAAGCATACGCTTGGCTTCATTGCCCACGGACAGCACCTTTTTCGTGTTACGGGACATCCTTGACCGCCACGACGGAAGGTTCCCGCAGGACAATGCCCTGCCCCTTCACATATACGCAGGTGTTCGCCGTGCCCAAGTCTATGGCCAGGTCATTGGAAAACATGCCCAGCATAAAATTCACCATCTTGGTGGACATAGGCCCTCGCTTGCCTAATGAGGCATCAAAAGATTATACGCTTGAGGTGGTTTCTTCAAATACGCCCTCGTTGTCAATAGCTAACAACAATGCAAAACATCAGCCAAGCCGCTTCCGGTCCGATCTCATGAAGCCTTATTACTGTCTATCTACTTATTTTCGCCAGCATTTCGGCAAAAGGATCCAAAAAATTCCTTTGGATGCCGGATCCAGTTGCCCAAACCGGGACGGTACGCTTTCCAGCAAAGGCTGCCTGTTCTGCAACAGCCACGGTTCCGGATCAGGGCTCGAAGCCCAGGGCGTGGATCTGAGCGGTCAGTGGAACTACTGGGCCGCGCGTTACGCCAAACGCTTCAAGAATGTTGGCTTCATAGCATATCTTCAGTCTTTCACAAACACATACGGACCGCTGGAACGCTTAAAAAAAATACTTAACGAACTCAAAGAGTTAAACAACCTTGTCGGACTTGCCGTAGGGACCAGACCAGATTGCCTGGACCATGACAAACTCAGATGCATCGCGGATTTCCCTGCCCAGGAACTCTGGCTCGAACTCGGGCTGCAAAGTGCGGACGATGCTGTTTTGCGCCGTATCAACCGCGGACACGATGTGGAAAGCTTTATTTCCGCCACCCGGCAGGCTGCCGCTCTCGGATTGAAAGTCTGCGCCCATGTCATTGCCGGATTGCCCGGAGATTCCTGTTCGGGGTTCGAACGTACCATCGAGCTCTGCACGCCGGCTTCCGGTCAGCGGCGTCAAAATCCACAACACCTATGTCTGCAAGGGCAGCGGACTGGCGGCTCTCTGGCGGCAAGGACAATACACTCCACTGGAAAAAGACCAGTACATGGAGTGGCTGCTGCGCGGGTCTGCCCCTTTTGCGTCCGGACATCGTGGTGCAACGGATTACCGGAGATCCGGCGCCCGGCGAACTTCTGGCTCCGGAATGGGCAGCGTCCAAAGGCACTCTTTTACAGCAGATCGAAGACGAACTGCATACCGCCCGATTATGGCAAGGCTGCGCCTGGCGCGGTCCTCTGGAAAACAGAATCGCTCCCTGGCCCCGCCGGCAGGCTCCCGAATGGTTCGCACCGGATGCACCGCCGCCTCCCCGTCTGTTCGAATAAAACGGAGAAAATCATGTCTCGACACACCGAACGGCTCATAGCCCCACCGCTGCAACTGGACCTCACCTGGGACCACGGCCTGCTCGTTGGCGCCCATGTGCTTTTTGCCGCATCCGAGAATTCCCCAAATCGATCATCAGATCAATTTCCTGATCAACATGCGACAGTCGACGAACCTCTCACTGAACAAGGCGGGATAATCTTGCGGGAGCTTGTCGCGTATGTCAACGGGGCAAAAACCTTCCTGGCCGGAAATATCCCTGCCCATGGATGGCCTTTCGCCCTTTGCCGCCAAGGTGTTGGATACGCTGCGTATGCAGGTGGAATATGGCCAAACTGTAACCTACGGAGAGCTGGCGGCAATGTGCGGCAGGCCCGGAGCCGCCCGTGCGGTGGGTGGATTCATGGCCAGAAACCCCTGGCCTCTGCTGGTGCCCTGCCACCGCGTCCTTGGCGCCAAGGGCCGTTTGACCGGTTTTTCCGGCGGCGGAGGACTCGAACTCAAAGCCTGGCTGCTGCAACGCGAAGGCGCCGCATTCCACCAGTAAAAAACGTGTACGTATTTTAATGTCCCGGATGCTTGCGCATCACCTGCAGTTCTCTGGTCAGTAGCTTATTTTTGCCTGACCTTGTAGATTCTGTCGTTGCGCCCCAAAGACTTCAGAATCCGCGCAATACCCTGCTTATTTTTCCGCAGCCTGCATATAAAAAAAATCCATGGCATTGTTGTAAAGTTCGAGATCATATATATTCTTCTGCATAATCTTCCTGACAATGGATTTATCACATTCTTTTTTTCCAGGATATTTATCGTTGACATTCCATGCCGGTAATACGGGCATGGGAAATCGCAAAAGGCTCGCAAGAATGGCGCAGCTCAGATGCATATGTTCGACAAAACCAATGAAATGCATGGTCTTCAGAGTATCGAATGCTTTCATGAAATCAGCGGAACAGGCAGGTACGGAGTAGTCTCTTTCCGCTCCCAATGATGCCAGTGCTTTTGTCATGAGATTATCGGTAAATTGCAAGCGATTGCTTTCCAGGGATTCTTCAAGCGTCATGTCGCAGGCATCGACATTGGCGTGGACGTATTTGCTGCGCGTCCAGAAATAATAGCAGGAAAGATAGCGGTCGATGGGATTGCGCAGAAAGACCAATTTAAAACGCGGTCGTGTACGTTTATGAGCGAGCCCCACAAATGGAACAGATGATCCGGGTGGCCGGTAACCACCAGGGGCCGATCCGCAGCAACCTTGCGTACGAAGTCCGAGTCATCCGCCTGCTGGTGGGTTGGAAGAGCGCAGACCGCATCCGCGCCGTAGGCCTCCTCGAACAATTTCACCACGGTGGTGCCTGCCGTTTTCATCACATGATAAAAAAATATGTCCTGTTTCAACTCCATGTTTATAGCCTTTCGTTTTGAACGGCATGGTCGGAACTGGTTTTATGATCAGGTACGGAATAGGCTGCACGCTCTTTGGCAAGACACTTCCGCACAGGCGGAAGAATCACAAAACACCAGGAAATAATGAGACTTTTGCGAAAAAAGGAAAAATACGGACGCATGACGCCATTACGCCGGAGAGAGCAGTACGGGACTCACTTGTAATTCAAGACGGCTGGTCTTGCTGCGAGGTTACGAAGAGGAAACAGGGGGTGGATTCGACAATGCACAAAAAAATGGCAGACGAACCTGAGCGGATCAGATCCGGCCACAGGTTCGTCTGCCTCAAATTTTCAGCGTATCGTGGGGACGACCGCAGTCACGACATCAAAATTTTGCGTACTGGCTCGGCCAGGCCGTTTACACCCGACGCAGAATGAGCACCGCGTTGTTGCCGCCGAACCCGAAAGACGTGGACATGATCGTATCCACTTTAGCTTGCGCGCCGTATTGGGTACGTAGTCCAGGTCGCACTCGGGGTCTGGTTCGTGCAGGTTGATGGTGGGCGGCAGAATACCATCGCGGATGACCAGGCAGGAGGCCACGGCCTCGAAAGCTCCGCCCGCGCCCAGCGTATGGCCGAGCATGGACTTGATGGAACTCAGCGGCGTTTTCATGGCCTGCTCGCCGAAGACCTTCTTGACTGCGGCGGTTTCCGTCTTGTCGTTGGCCACGGTTCCGGTGCCGTGCGCGCTGATGTAATCGATGTCGGCCGGGGGTCAGGGACGCGTCCGCCAGGGCCCTTTCCATGGACAGGCTCTGCCCTTCGAGGTCGGGAGCGGTCATGTGCGTGGCGTCGTAGGACGAACCGTAGCCGATTATCTCAGCGTAGATATGCGCTCCGCGCGCCTTGGCCTGTTCCAGTTCCTCAACCACCAGCATGCCGGCGCCTTCTCCCAGAACGATCCCGTCCCTGTCCTTGCTGAACGGACGGCTGGCCTCTTCCGGCGTGTCGTTACGCCGGCTGGTAATGCGCAGCCGGTTCCAGGCGTGCATCATGCCCACATTGATGGTGGCGTCCGAGCCGCCGCAGATAACGCTGTCGGCCCGACCATCACGGATATAGGCCGCGGCTTCACCAATGGCGTTGGTGCCGGAGGCGCAGGCGGTGGCCAGGGAAAAGCCCGGACCTTTGCAGCCGAACTGCATGGCCACATAGGAGGCCGCGGAATTGGACATGATCATGGGGAATGTCCATGGGCCGCAGAGCCTTGGCACCCTTGATCGTCATTTTGGAATGCTGGGTGTCAAAGGTGGTGACCCCGCCTATGGCCGTTCCAACGATGATGCCGGTTTGCGGATCCACTGCGCCGGATTCGGCGGCGGCGTCCCAGGGGCGGCACAGACCGCGAACTGGCTGTAGCGATCCATATACTTGACCGTACGGCTGTCCAGTTGATCTTCCGGATTGAAATCCTTGACTTCGCCAGCGATCTTGGTGCCGTGGTCCACCGGGTCGAAAAGCGTGATGGGGCCGACGCCGGATTTGCCGGCGCACAGCGACTCCCAGAATGTTTCCACGCTCAGACCAACGCAGGAACGAACGCCCAGGGCCCGTGATGACGGCCCTTCTAGGCATTGTCCAGCTCCGCATTACCACTGCGGCCAGTGCGTTCAGGGTATTTATTTTCGGCAGATCCTCGTCGGTGACGAAGATTTCAAACTCGTCTTCGATGGCCGCGATAAGCTGGGCGGCCTGCAGGGAATCCACATCATAATGATCAAACGGCGTATCTTCGTCGATCACACTTGCGTCTTTCTGAAATTCTTCAGCCATTACGGCACGGATTCTATCTTTGATTTCTTGAGCCTGGCTCATCAGTAACCTCCGGTTCTTCTTCTCTCCCCCCGCCAGGGAGTGGGATTAGGTCTTGCCTTTTGTGCGGAAGAAGTCAAGCGTCCGCAACAAGGGTATAATGAATTTTTTACCTTACTCCGAATCGCCACGGAATAAAAGTACTATAAAGGGGGGAGTTTTCAGAACAACAGATTTGATACTGTTCTGGAGAGATGCGGAATGAATCGGGAGGGGGTGTTGACACCGCGAACCGGCCCGACCGTCGGGCCGGTTCGCAGAGCGGTAAGACAATGAGCTATCTAGGACAGAACCGAAGACAAGGGCTTGCAAGGCATGTCCCAAGCCTCTGCAACACCAGCAAAGTACAACTCGCCTTCGTGACAATTCAACCCACGGGCAAGGGCTTCATCGGCCTTGAGCGCGTCCATTCCCTTGTCCGCCAGAGCCATGGCGTACGGGAGGGTCTGGTTGACCAGCGCGAACGTGGACGTACGCGGCACCGCGCCGGGCATGTTGGCAACGCCGTAATGGACGACATCATCAACAAGAAAAGTGGGTTCGGCATGGGTGGTGGGGTGCGTGGTTTCCACACAGCCGCCCTGGTCCACGGCAACGTCCACAATTACGGAACCGGGCTTCATGGTCTTGATCATGTTTCTGGTGACCAGATGCGGAGCCTTTGCGCCCGGAATCAGAACGGCGCCCACCAGCAGGTCCGCAAACTGCACGGCCTTGCGAATGGTTGGGTTCTGTGGAGGAAACAGTGATGACACGGCCCTGGTAGATGTCGTCAAGGTACTGCAAACGCTTGTGGTTCACATCGAGAACCGTAACCTGAGCGCCCAGGCCCCACGGCCACGCGTACGGCGTTGCTGCCTACGATGCCGGCGCCCAGAACAACCACGGAAGCCGGAGATACGCCGGGAAACGCCGCCCAGCAGCACACCGCGTCCGCCCAGGGAGCGTTCCAGGTGATGCGCGCCTTCCTGAGTAGCCATGCGGCCGGCCACTTCACTCATGGGCATCAGCAAAGGCAGGCTGCGGTCGGGCAGCTGTACGGTTTCATAGGCAATGCCGGTCACGCCGGAGTTGAGAACGGCTTCGGTCAACGGTTTGTCGGCTGCCAGATGCAGATAGGTAAACAGCAGCAAGCCCTTGCGCATGTATTCGTACTCGGCGGGCAGCGGTTCCTTGACCTTGATGACCATTTCTGCGCCCCAGGCATCGGCAGCGCTGACCATTTTGGCGCCTGCGGCTTCGTATTCGGTATCCTGCAGACCGCTGCCAAGTCCCGCGCCCTGCTCCACGAGCACCTCGTGCCCGCGCCGGACCAGGGCTTTCCACTCCGCCGGGAGTCATGGCCACACGATCTTCCAACGTCTTAATCTCTTTAGGAATACCAATACGCATCTTCTCATCTCCCTTGGTTTGTTAGGGCGTCTGTGAAAACCCCGTCAGGAAGGCAGATCCATTTCCCTCTGGAGCGCATGACCACAAAGGACTCCGTGGAGGCGATGCCTCCCACCTGAGACAAGTCGTGGTCCATGAAGCGGTATAAATCGTCGATGTCTTCGCTCAGAATCACCTCGGCCACGATATCGTAACGACCGGTTACCACGCCCGCCCAATGCACCCTGGGAAGCGCGGCCACACGTTCGAGCGTGTTGCCCAGTTGTTCGTGGTGGAGACGGTAAGGCAGACAAGAGCCACGGTGAGCCCCTTGACCTTGCTCGGATCCACCATGCCGACGATTTTCAGCAACCCTTCCGCAAGCATGCTTTTGAGCCGCGTACGTACGGTGGGTGCCGTGACATCAAGCCCGCGGGCAAGTTCCGTCACCGAGCTGGTTCCGTCCTGCATCAACAGGGCAGCCAGCTTTTGTTCCTGCGGGTCCAGATCTCTTTTCACAATATGCCTTTTTGAATTTAAAAATTTTGTGCGTCTTTTTTTGCCATCAAGAAAATATCTAGGAGACATTTTACCCACTATTGATGTTTTGACAACTATTTTTTTGCTAAAATAAAAATCCCAAAGCAGAATGACAATTATGCAAAATAACTCATAATCCATAATTCCATCCTGTTAAAGGATAAAAAAAACCCGGCACAGGTGCCGGGCTTTCAAAGACGTTCTGATGCGCCACAAACAAGGCCTGTTATTTATAATAGACCTTGATGGTATTGGTGCTGGTGGCGTTCTTGTCATCGGTGCTCTTGTTGCGCAGTTCGCCGGGAGTGGGCTGACCGGAAGTGATGACCACGTTTTCCCCTTCCGTG
>CAXXHY010000018.1:0-88112 GCA_963667575.2 Desulfovibrionaceae bacterium
TAGAGCATGGTGGAATTGGTGGCGATGCCGACCTCATGGGCTTCGCCCTGAATACGCAGCCATTCCGCACCGCTGATTTTTTTGGGGCAGATCTGGTTGCGAACCTCGGGCGCGAAAATTTCCGCGCCGCCTCCGGGCAGCATATCCAGCCCCGCGGCCTTCAGCTGTGTCAGAACCTCGCGTGTGGTGATGCCCGCGATCTGGGCGAAATGGGCGATTTCCACCGCGGTGAAGGCCTTGATGCCCATGCCTGGAAAACTGTCCCGGACCTTGGCGATAAGCTCGAGATAAAATGAGAAATCCAGCTTGGGGTGGCAGCCGCCCACAATGTGCGCTTCATCGGCGCCCTGGGCCCGTGCCGTGGCGAACTTTTCCAGAATGACATCCTGGTCCAGGGAAAAACCACCCTGCTCGCCGAGTTCCCGCTGGAAAGCGCAGAACAGACAGCCGTTTACGCAGATATTGGTGTAATTGACGTGACGGTTGGTCACATAAAAAACCCGGTCGCCATGCAGGCCCGTACGGACATGCTGGGCCAAGGCTCCCAACCCGTGCAAGTCGTTGCAAGCAAAAAGCTTTTGTCCATCCTCCACGGACAGACGCTCCTAGCCGTCACTTTTTCATACACCCCGGCCAGGCCAAGGCGCGCGTAGTAATCTTTGCTGATCATGACCGCCGCCTTATACGCTAGGTTGGCGGGTCAGGCAACTCGCGCATCCGCGATAAAGCAAGGTTTCCAGGTCTATAACCTCTCATTTTACTCTACTTTTTTCATTGCCTCGAATCATTACATTTTTATAATAGACCTTATTAATCTGAGTTCATGTACCCATCGTTCCTTGCCTCTCTCCATCTTTCAGCTAGTACTCGATACATGAAAAACACCGCACTTTCTTTAGGGTTTTCGCCCTGTCCCAACGATACGTTCATTTTTCACGCTCTGGCGCACGGGCTGACACCTTTGAAACCGAACTGGACGTTTTTCTTGCAGATGTGGAAGAACTGAACCAGGGCGTGCTGTCCGGAACGCCGGACATCTCCAAGGTTTCGGCCAGCGTGCTTCCCCACATCCTGGAAGATTACGTGATACTGCGCTGCGGAGGCGCACTGGGACGGGGCTGCGGCCCTATCGTGGTCTCTACGGAAAGCTGCGAACTGCAAAAACTCGACGGCCGCCGCTGGCCATCCCCGGACTGCATACCACCGCGCACCTGATCATGCGGCTGACCGGCATGCACAAGGGGCCTTATGTGCCCATGCGTTATGACAAGGTTTTTCCAGCGGTCAGTTCCGGCGAAGTGGCTGCCGGGCTGGTGATTCATGAAGGACGTTTCACCTATGACCGACTCGGGCTGCACAAGATCCTGGATCTGGGGGTCTGGTGGGAAGCGGCCACAGGCCTGCCCCTGCCCCTCGGCGCCATTGTAATGCGCCGCAATCTGGGAAACCGCATGCACCTGGCCATGGAAAAAGCCATCAGGGACAGCCTGCGTTTTGCCCAGACTTCCCCGGAAGTCTCGCTGCCGTATATCAAAGAAAACGCGCAGGAGCTCGAACAGGAAATCATTTCCAATCACATCCGTACGTTCGTCAATGAATTTTCAGAGGAACTCGACTTGAAGGCGAGGCAGCACTCAAGACTCTGATCAAGCAGGCGCATACGCTGGAAGCGACCTTCCACTGCGACGAAGAGACGCTCTTTCCCGTTGGTTAAGACGAAGCCCCTGGGCAATCCGCTCCGCTCAGCAGCGTGAAAGCGGAAACCTCCGCGAATTCCACATTTCCGGAAGTGATCCCCAAGCCTTCATAGGCCTGACGCATTTCCCCCCGCCAGCCCCAGAATTCCCCCTGCACCTTTTTCGGCGCCACGAGCTTTTTGGGCAAAGCTTCCAGACCGCGCATTCTCTCCCGAAGAAAAATATACAGAGCCAGGGACCTGACGCGCATTCCCAGGGAGGGGTGCCAGGGACCGTCCAACAGGTTGCGGCACAGGGATTCCTCGGGCGCGAGACCGATACGCAGCACCCGGATGGACTCCTGCCAGAATCGCAACAGCGCCGGAGCCAAAGCCGCAATGGTCACGTTCATCTCCCAGGGCCTGTATTCTCCACTTCTCCACAGATCCGCCAGCTTCGTACCATCCATTACAACGCACGGGTATATCCGAACCGCAACAGGTCGCAACCTGCAGGTCTGTTCCAGGTCCTTTTTCCAGAGCCCCGGGCGTATGCCCCGGCAATCCGGGTAAGAGCTGCACACCGGGCTGCAGTCCCATCTCTCTGATACGCTCCACCGCGTCCACCACCACGTCGGCCGTATACCCGCGGCCCGAACGCCGAAGCACCTCATTGTCAAAGGACTGCACGCCCAGTTCCACCAGGGTGAGTCCGAGGTCCCGGAGAAGCCGCAGCCGTTCTTCGGATACGGCATCGGGTCTGGTGGAGCAGCGCACCGCGCGGACAAGCCCGGCATCGGCATAGCGTGCGGCCAGCTGGAGAAAGGCGCGCTGCCATTTTTCCGCCAGCAGGGTAAAGGTGCCGCCGAAAAACCCCAGTTCTATGGACGGGTGCGCTTCCGTGGCCAGGGCGTCCTGCAGGTTCTTTTCCAGGGCGTCATAGGTTTTCTGCAAAGAAAAACGCTGTTCGCCTGTCTGGAGATCCTGCGCGCAATAAATGCACTTGTTGGGACATCCGGCAAAAGGAAGAAACACGGGCCAGAGCCTGTGTTTCTTTTCCACGGGTTGGGGGTGGGCAAAAATATCTTGTGCCATGGCCCGAGCATACAAGGTCCGGGACTTTGGCAAGCGGAAGCAGTGGATCAAAGAGGAAATCAGGTTATTTTCATTGACAAAAATCCTTTTCCCGGTGAAAAGCCTTGGTACTGGTTTGCAAAAAAAAGTCGGGATTTCGGCAGCATTCCGTTGACGAGCGAAGCTTGCGTATGTTAGGGCAACGCAGTCATGTGAACAAAATAACGAAGTGAATGTTTTCTGCCTCGAAAACAGCACTAAAGCTCGGGATCTCGTTTCATGCTTAAGAAGTACTTTCGACTCGACCGAGAATACCGAGACGCCCTGACCAACGCGAGCGTCATGGGACTTCACATGGTGACGCACACCCTGGTGGGTGCTGCAGCAGGATATTTTCTAGACCGCTGGCTGGATACGAAACCCTGGCTTCTGCTTGTCTTCCTTGTCCTGGGTTCCGCAGCCGGATTCAAATCGGTCTACGTAGATTTAAAGCAGGTCCTCCGCGGCCTGAAGGCGGCTCCGGATTCATCTTCCGAACCGGAGGCCGAGAGCGAAAAAAAAGCGGAGGCCAATGGTGACAGCAACAGTGATTCCTGACTTTAGGATGATGAACTCAGGCCTGGAAAAATGGCTGTTCGAAAAGGGCTTCAAGGAAGCTGCGGTGCGGGTTCTGATCCGCAACCAGCTCTGGCTCACCGCCGCGTCGGTTCTTTCGGCCGCATGTTTCTACTGGGTCGGATTATGGCCGGTGTACTACTTGGTAGGCGTTCTGCTCGCCACGTACAATTTCTTTTCCCTGGCCAAATTCATCCAGCAGGTGGTGCACTACAGGTTCACCAAAAGACTGTTGATTTCACTTTTAGTACGCGTCTATGGCCGGCTGCTGCTGACCGGACTGGTGTTGGCACTGATGATCGGCTGGCTCAAGGCACCTGTGGCGGCCTTGCTTATAGGTCTCTCCACAGTTGTGGCAACGATACTTTTTTGGGGTGGCTCTTTTATTTACGAGCAAACAGTTAAGGAGGCATAAGGGATATGGCAGAGGATTACCGCATCCGGTGCTCTGGTCGCACCTTACCGGACTTGACCACGCTGTCGCAGAAATGCTGGGCAATCCGAACATGGAAACCAAGCACATCGTTTACTCCTGGCTGGCAATGGTCATTCTGATCGTTTTCAGCTACTTCGCCAGAAAAAAGCTGACGCTTGTTCCGGGTAAGGTTCAGAATGTGGCGAAGTCGTCGTAGGAGGGTTGGAAGATTTTGTGGTCTCGGTCGTCGGTGAAGACGGCAGGAAGATCTACCCGATTCTCTGCGGGATTTTTCTCTACATCCTGGTGCAGAACATTCTTGGCCTCGTTCCCGGCTGCGACGCTCCCACGGCGAACATCAACACCAACGCCGCCATGGCGCTGTTCGCTTTCGCCTACTACAACCTCGTAGGCCTCTGGCGCTGGAAATTCGGCTACATCAAACATTTCATGGGTCCGATGTGGTGGCTGTCGCCGCTGATGCTGCCCATTGAATTCATCAGCCATCTTGCACGTCCGCCTTTCTCTTACTCTTCGTCTTTTCGGTAACATCCGCGGCGAAGAAATCGTGCTCGTACTGTTTTTCATGCTTGCACCCATCGTGGGCACCGTACCGATCTACTTCCTGTTCATGATCGCCAAAGTGCTGCAGGCATTCATTTTCTTTATGCTGACCATGATTTACCTGAAGGGCTCTCTGGAGCACGCGCATTAAAATCGTGAAAGCATCATCACTATTGGGGAAATGGTCGTCAGACCGAAACATACAACACACTTTAGGAGGAATCCAAATGCGTAAGACTCTGATTACCCTGGTTAACTTGATCGCCATTCTGGCCTGTGCCAGCGTAGCCTTTGCCGCCGAAGGCGCTGATGTACCTCTGGCCACCGGCCTGATCAAAATGGCTGCCGCTCTGGGTATGGCCATCGCCGCTGCTGGTTTGTGGTATCGGTCAGGGCCTGGGCCTGAATGCCGCTTGCGAAGGCACCGCTCGCAATCCCGAAGCTGGTGGTAAGATCATGGTTACCCTGATCCTCGGTCTCGCATTCGTTGAATCTCTTGCTATTTACGCCCTGGTTGTCAACCTGATGCTCATCCTGTAGTATCCGGACACCGACGTAGGTTTTTTGCAAAAAAGGAGGCCTATTGCCTCCTTTTTTGCCTTCATTACACGTTATCATTTTCACAAGAGGTTCGTGCTCTTGGTTACAAAAATGCACACTCCGATGAAAAGCGAACATATTCCCAGAGCCACCATCCAGCGTCTGGCCATGTACGTCCAGGTCTTGGAAGACCTGACACGTGATGGCACGCAGGTGGTCTCTTCCGAATTGCTGGCCAAGGCCTGTTCCGTCAATCCGTCTCAAATACGCAAAGATCTCGCTTATTTTGGTGAATTCGGCGTCCGCGGTGTTGGATACTATGTCCAGGAACTCAACGCGTCCATCAAACGGGCGCTGGGTGTTGACAGAATCTGGAACTGCGCCATTGTCGGCGTTGGAAATCTTGGCCGGGCATTGCTCAATCATACGGAATTCAAAAAACGCGGATTTTCAATTGTCGGCGCTTTTGACTGCGACCCTTTCAAGATCGGTGAAGATCTTTCCGGTCTCGAAGTTCTCTGTACAAAACGCCTCAAGGATAAAGTAGACGACCTCGGTATTGTGATCGCCATCATCACAACGCCGCCGGAACGCGCGCAGCGTGCCGCCAATCACATTATCGACGCCGGAATCAAAAGCCATCATGAACTTTGCACCTGCCCGTATTGAAGTGCCCAGTGATGTCTGTCTGGAATACGTCGACTTTTTCCATCATTTTTACGCGTTGGCTTTTAATACCACCCTTACTCAGCGCAATCCTGACAGTGTTTCCGGCAAAGCCCAGCTCAAGCCGAAACCTGAAGCTCCCCTGAAGTAAGTTTTTCCGCCCATTATTGCCAAGTTCTATATTTTCAGCCATAAATCATTCCTTTTTGGTATGGAATAAATTTCCCGTACCCTGCAGTCCCATAATACTTGCGCAACACCCTCCTGCATCGAATAACCCTCGCATTCTCTTATGGATAAAAAAAATTACCTCCCCACGGTATGCTTTTTTCTTTTTTTTGTTGCACATCGACTTCATTTATTCTATATTATTTAGCTCTTGCGTTTGTATTTATTTTGTTTACATTCCCCTTCCGGAACGCTTAACTGCTTCCTGACGCCGGTTAAGCCGACCGTTTTTTTCAACCTCTATAAAAGGGACAAAGCCCAGGGCCATGCATCAAACCATAGCTTTACTCACCGATTTTGGCTTGCAGGATCCCTATGTCGAGTCAACTCAAGGGTGCGATCATCAAATATGCGCCCGATGCCCGTATTGTGGATCTTGGTCACGACATCATTCCCTATGCGTTGCAACAGGCCGCCTTTTATCTTCGTGTCAGCTATTCCTATTTTCCAAAAGGCACTGTCTTCGCCGCCATCATCGACCCCAGTGTCGGCAGCAAGCGGCGTATCATCTGCCTAGATGCGCATGGGTACCATTTTCTTGCTCCGGACAACGGAATACTTTCCCTGGTTCTCCAGGACGATCCGGAAGCAACGGCCTGCGAAATGACCGCAAGAGAATGGGGGCCCGTATGTCCGACCTTCCACGGACGCGATCTGTTCGCCCCCATGGCCGCCAACCTTTGCGTAGGGGAAAGCCCCGAGACCATGGGCAATCCCATCCCGCTGGAATCCCTGGTAAGACTCCCCCATGCGGAGCCGCAGGCCAATGGCGAATTCCTGAGCGTACGCGTAATGCATGTGGACCACTTTGGAAATGTGATCCTCAACGCGCCCATTGATCCGTGGATGAATATCTTCAAAAAGCAACAGGCCATAGCGCTGCACAGCCCCACGGCCATTCCGCTCAAGATAGCGGACAGTTACTGCGAGCTGCATGGCGGAGGGGTCGGTTTGATTCCAGGAGGTCAGGGATACCTCGAACTCGCTCAGAACCAGTATGCGGCTTCTTCGTATCTTGGCTGCACGGTCGGTGACGAGCTGGTGTTCGGTCCGGGAGATTTCTCATTATGATTCATGCGGTTCGCGCCCGGCGGGTTCTCCCCATGGGCGGGACTCGCGAGTGCATGGATGATGGTTGTATTCTCTACTCGGAAGCAACCAATGAGATTCTCCAGGTCGGCAGATTTTCCGCTCTGAAAAACGAGAGCTCCGGAAAATGCGCGGACCTGGGAGACGTGGTTCTTTTGCCCAAACTGGTCATGGCCCATACGCACCTGGAATTGAGCCATACGCGCGGCCTCACCGTGCAGGGGCAGGGGTTCTCCGGCTGGGTGCAGTCTCTGCTGCAGATTCCTCTGAACCAGTTCCAGGAGCAGTCCGTCCAGGACGCCATTGCCGAGCTGCAGCGTACGGGGGTGGGATTCGTTGCCGACATTTCCAGCCGCAACGGGGCGCAACTGGCCAGAATGCTGACCGAAGCTGAAATCGACTTTTTGATTTTTCTTGAAATTTTCGGCTTCGGGAAAATTCCTTCCAGCGACGAACCTCCCTGGCCATACGGTCCGGGCAGGGAAGTGCTGGACACCCACCCGGAGCATGTCTCCGCGGCAGGACACGCCCTGTACTCCACATCAGCCGCACGCATGCAGTCGGCGAAATCCTGGTGCGAATCCCGTGGTCTGCCTTTCAGCATGCATCTGGCGGAAACATCCGAGGAATGCCAGTTGCTGCTGGAAAACAGCGGCGAGCTTGCCAGACTTTTCAAAAAGCACGTATTCCCGAAAAATTATCAACCGCCCTGCCAGTTGCCCGTGGCCTATGCCGACAGCCTGGGGCTGCTCAACCAGCGTACGCTTGCGGTGCATTGCGTGCAGGTATCCGAGGAGGACATCCGGCTGCTTGCGCAACGCGGTACGCATATCTGCCTGTGCCCGCGCAGCAATGCCTACATCGGTGTTGGCGAACCTCCGATTGCCCTGTTCCGCAAACACGGCTGCCCGTTGAGTCTGAGTACGGACGGTCTGTCCTCCTGTCCGGATCTGAATTTATGGAACGAATTGCGCCATACGCGCGAAACACTCTGCCCGGATGTCCCCTTGCAGGAAATGCTCGAATGGATTACCTGCAACCCGGCGAACGCACTTGGAGTTTCAGGTCGTTACGGATCCCTGACTCCAGGCAGACAAGCCCGCTGGACAACGCTTCCGGAGGATCTTGCGGATTGCTTATGACAGCGGACGCAGACAACACGCCGATTTATTTTGTATCTGTTTTTAACTTGTTCTACTTCCCTTGTTTCGGTAGTATAACCAACGGTTCTTATCATCCCCAGCCCACGGTCCGACATGGATAGAGAAAATCGATTCAATTGGCCTCATAAAGACCTTCTGTCGATCTCCCAACTGACCCGTAACGAGGTATTTCACTTGTTGGATACCGCTACGTACTTCAAGGAGATCAATACGCGCACCGTAAAAAAGGTCCCTACGCTCAAAGGGCGTAGCGTGATCCTTTTTTTTGCCGAGCCGAGCACGCGCACCAAAACATCCTTTGACGTCGCAGGCAAACGCCTCTCCGCGGACACTTTCGCCCTCGGAAGCAGCACCAGCAGCCTGACGAAAGGCGAAAGCCTCAAGGATACCGCGCTGACGCTCCAGGCCATGGCCCCGGACGCGATAGTCATCCGACACCGCCGCAGCGGTGCGGCCCAGTTCATTGCCGAACGCCTCAAATGCGCAGTCATCAATGCCGGTGACGGTTGGCACGCCCACCCCACCCAGGCTCTGCTCGACAGCATGACGCTGCGCGAACAATGGGGCGAGTTCAAAGGCAAGACAGTGCTGATACTGGGCGACATAGCCCACAGCCGCGTGGCGCGCTCCAACGTGACTCTGCTCACGATGCTGGGCGCCAAGGTACGGCTCTGCGGTCCGCCCACATTGCTGCCTTCCGGTGTAAAAACCTGGAATGCTTCCGTTTACACCAATCTGAACGAGGCTGCCAAAGGCGTTGACGCCGTGATGTGCCTGCGCCTGCAGCTGGAAAGGCAGGAAGCCGGTCTGCTGCCAGATCTGCGTGAATACGCCCGGACCTACTGCCTGGGCTACAAGCAGCTCGAGCTGGCCAGGCCCAATGTGAAAATTCTGCATCCTGGTCCCATGAACCGGGGCATCGAAATCGATGCCGAACTGGCCGATTCTCCTGAGAGCCTTGTGCTCGACCAGGTAGCTTCCGGCGTAGCCATCAGAATGGCCACGCTGTATATTTTATTAACGCGATAAGGAGCCTGCCGTGCCCATGCCTGATCTGATTGTACGCGGCGCCATTTGGGATGGCAGTCCGCGCGATCTGGTGGTTGCGAAAGGAAAAATCCTTGAGCTGCTGCCCTACGACGAAAAACGCACTTACGATGCCCGGGTAATCGACGCGCATGAGCTTGTTCTCCTGCCCAGCTTCATCGACGCGCATACGCACATGCGCGAACCCGGATTCGAATACAAGGAAACCATTGCCACCGGTCTGGGAGCGGCTGCCCACGGCGGTTTCGGCCATATTCTCTGCATGGCCAACACCAAGCCGGTCAACGACAACGGATCCGTTACCTCTTTCATGCTGCAGCAGGCCCGGATGGCCTGGCCCAGCGGCCCGTATCTGCACCCCATCGGTGCATTGACCGTCGGGCTCCAAGGCAAGGAACTGGCTCCCATGGCCGAACTGGCCGAAGCCGGCTGCATCGCCTTTTCCAATGACGGCCGTCCGGTGGCCAGCACCGAACATTTCCGCCGCGCCATGGAATACGCTTCCTGGCTGGACAAGATCGTCATCGACCATTGCGAAGACCCTTCCATGGCTCCAGCCGCGGGCATCAACGAAGGCGTTCTGAGCGGCAATCTCGGCCTCCAGGGCCAGCCCACCGTGGCTGAAAGCACCCATGTGGCCAGAGACATTCTGCTCTCCATGTACCTGGATCTGCCCGTACACCTGGCCCATATCAGCTGCCGGGAATCCGTGGAGCTGATTGCCTGGGGCAAATCCAAGGGCGCCAAGGTCACTGCCGAAACCTGCCCTCATTACCTGCTCTGGACCGAGGATTCCGTCCTCAATTACGATACGGCAGCCAAAGTGAGCCCCCCGCTTCGCGGCAAAGACGATCAACTCGCCTTGATACAAGCGCTTCGCGAGGGTGTCATAGACATCCTTGCCACCGACCACGCACCCCATGAGGCCGCGGAAAAGGAACATACCTTTGAAGACGCCCCCTGCGGTATTTCCGGACTGGACAGCGCGCTGTTCACCACCTGGGGCCTGTTGACCGAAGACATTCTTGACAGGGACACCTTTCTCAGAGCCTGGTGCTACAGGCCGGGCGAAATATTCGGGCTGTCCACCAACCGTTTTGAACCCGGCGATCCGGCCGATTTCTTTTTGTTCGACGCCAACAACACGCATGTTTTCGACAAGAAATCCATGTATTCGCTCGGCAAGAACACGCCCCTGCTGGGAACAAAAGTCATAGGCCGCGTGCAGGCACACTTCATCAACGGCAAAAATGTCATTTAAGTTGTCGAATTCCCTTGGAGAAATTCTACATGCAAGATGCTTATAAATCCGCAATTTCCTTATGCTCAACACTGAAGCGCAACGGTTATGACGCATATATCATCAACGCGAAGCTGCAGCAGCAGATTCTGGAACAGGCTCCCGAGTCCGAAACTGTGGAGATGGAAATCGCGGCCAATGCCTCCATTGATGATATGATCAAGCTTTTCCCGGAAACACGGACTTCCAGCGAACCTTACGCACTTGCGGCCCTGGAAAAAGACGGCATCGTGTTCATATTCTATCCGTCCGACGCGGTGGAAGGATCGCATCCCGACACGGCACAGGCGCGCATCACCATGCGCATGCTGCGCAAGCTCGAAAACAGACAGGGCCTGGAACCAACCCAGATCTGCTCCTATCTGCCCAGATCCCTGGACGAGCACGAGGGGTTCAAGGATATCGACAAGGAAGGATGCATCTGCTTCCAGGGAATTCCCGACGAAACACTGCGGCAGAATTATCTGCGCGGCATCCGGGCCTTGCGCTTTGCCGCCAACTACCATTTACCCATCGAAGCCAACACCTGGATATCCATCATCCGCGGATCCCAGCCTCTGCAGGACTACCTGGCCTACACCGACATCATGAACGAATGGAAAAAGGTGGAAGCCGAAAACATGCACAGCTTCGTACGCATGTTGTTCGATACGCAGATTCTGCGCGGCATGATGCCCGAAATCGCCGCTCTCACCAGATTGAAGCAAAACAGGCCCGACGGCGAAGAGGAAGTGGTCTTCGACCATTCTCTGGAAACCATGCGCCTGTACCCCGAAGAGCTGCCCTATGACTGGTACGGCACCTTTGCCTGCCTCTTCAAGGATGTTGGCAAACTCTTCACCGCCGAATTCATCAACGGCGAATGGACCTTCAATCAGAGCCATTTCGTGGGCGCCAAGATCACCAGACAAATCCTGCGCCGTTTGCGCTTTACGCCAGCGGACGCCGACCTCATCTGCCACCTGGTGAAAAATTACGAACGTTTCAATTATATGCTCACGGACCGGGGCATCCTGCATTTCAAGGCCCTGGACCAATATCCGCGCCTCATTGAAATCGCGCGGGCCACGCTCAAAGCCAACAACGGCAGTTACGCGGCGTTCAATTCCAACATGAAGAACCTCGAACGCATCAAGGCTCTGGGCGAGATGCCCGAACCCCTGCTCAACGGCAACGAAATCATGGATTTTGCCGGAATCAACCCCGGACCCGCCGTAGGACTCATCCGCGAGGCCCTGATAGCCGCGCAGATGACCGGCGAGGTACAGACCATCCCCGATGCCGTGGAATTCATCGCCCGCTACAAAGACAAAGAATCGTTATAAGACAATACAGGCCTCCGGCGGCGAGAGTACCCTTTCAGGGCCGCCGCCGGAGGTTAAACATTTCAAAGCCATTGTTTCATCCATGCCCGATACGCCGTCCATAAATCTTCTTGATCTGCCCTATCCGCAGCTCCAGGCCTACGTCCAGGACGAGCTGAACCTCCCGCGTTACCGCGCGGAACAGCTCTGGCAGTGGTTCTGGTACCGCAATTGCGCGGACTTCGGGGCCATGACCAATATCTCCAAATCCCTGCGACAGGAACTGGCAGAGCGTACGCGCCTCTATGTGCCGCAAGTGGCCCGGACGCTTGTCAGCACCGACGGCACGGTCAAATTTCTGCTGCGCCTGGATGACGGCAATCACATCGAAACCGTGCTGATACCGGAAAAGAGCCATTTCACGCTCTGCCTTTCCACCCAGTGCGGCTGCGCCATGGCCTGCGCATTCTGCAGCACGGGCAAGCTCGGTTTTACGCGCAACATGACCCATGGGGAGATTCTCGGCCAGGTATTAGTGGCCAGAAAGTACCTGATCGATTCAAAATCCTCCCTGACGTTGCGCAACCTGGTCTTCATGGGCATGGGCGAGCCTCTTCTGAACACGGACACCATGCTGCAGGTGCTGGAAACCCTGGTCAGCCCCACGGGCCTGGCCTTTTCCACCCGCCGGATCACCATTTCCACCGTGGGCATCAAAAAAGGCATCGAGCGCCTTTACGGCAATGAAAACTGCTCCCTGGCCGTTTCCCTGCACGCCCCAAACCAGGAACTGCGCGCCCGATTGATGCCCAAGGCCGCGCAACTGCATCTGGACGACCTGATGGCCTGCCTGGACAATTTTCCGCTCAAACCCCGCCAGCGTATCACCTACGAATACGTGCTGCTGGCCGGAATCAACGACCAGCCCGAACACGTCAAGCAGCTCGTACGCCTGCTTGGACAACGCAAGGCCAAAATCAACCTGATCCGCTTCAATACGCCGGCCCATGAGCAGGCGGAGTTCACCTCCCCCAGCCTGGACGAGGCCGAGGCATTTGCCCAGAAGCTGCGGGATCGCGGGCAGACCGTGACCTTGCGTAAAAGCAAGGGACAGGATATTGCTGCCGCTTGCGGTCAGTTGAAAGCTTTGCACGAATAATTTATCCTTATTGTCATTTTTTTGTTGCAAAACTAGTCTATTGGTTTTAGGCGCTATGGTAAGTTACCAGCGTTTGCCAAATGTATTGGCCGCGCGCTTATTTGTTACTACGCAATAACACCTGAAAACCTTTAACAACATGTAGAACAGCCATGAATTCTTCTTTCAAACCGGATTTCGCTAAGCAGGGAGGCTTGATTCCCGCCATTGTGCAGGATGAGGCGAGCGGCGACGTTCTGATGCTTGCCTATGTTAACGAAGAAGCCTGGAACATGACCCTTACCACCGGAGAGGCCCATTACTGGAGCCGCAGCAGACAGACTCTCTGGCATAAAGGCGGAACATCCGGTCATGTACAGAAGATCAAAGCCATTCGCCTGGATTGCGATGATGATACACTTTTATTCATTGTCGAACAGATTGGCGGCGCAGCCTGCCACAAAGGCTACAAAAGCTGTTTTTTCCGCGAACTCAAAGACGGAACCGAGAGCGTCTGCTCTCCTCTGGTTTTCGATCCAAAGGAGGTTTATAAATAATGACTCAGCCTGGTATTCTCAAATTCGGTATTCCCAAAGGGTCCCTGCAGGATGCGACCATCAATCTTTTCGCCAAGTCCGGCTGGAAGATTCGCCAGTATCACCGCAATTATTTTCCCGACATCAATGACCCGGAAATGCAGCTGAGCATGTGCCGCGCGCAGGAAATGTCCCGGTACGTCGAAGACGGCACCCTGGACGTGGGCCTGACCGGCAAGGACTGGATCCTGGAAAACAGCTCCGACGTTGTTGTCTATTCCGACCTGGTCTACTCCAAGGTCAGCAACCGCCCCGCCCGCTGGGTACTCGCCGTCAACAACGAGTCCCCGTTCAAGCGTCCGGAGGACCTGGCCGGCAAGAAAATCGCCACCGAACTCGTAAACTTCACCAAGCGCTACTTCGAAGGCGCCAAGATCCCGGTGGAAGTGGAATTCTCCTGGGGCGCCACAGAAGCCAAAGTGGTAGAAGGCTTGGCCGACGCCATTGTTGAAGTCACGGAAACCGGCACCACCATCAAAGCCCACGGGCTGCGTATCATTGCCGAACTGCTGCAGACCAACACGCAGCTGATCGTCAACAAGAAGTCCTGGGAAGATCCCTGGAAGCGCGCCAAGATCGAAAAGATCGACCTGCTGCTGCAGGGTGCGCTGCGCGCCGAAAAGCTGGTGGGTCTGAAGATGAACCTGCCCGAGGAAAAGATTCCTGAAGTCATGAAGCTGCTCCCCAGCCTCACGTCTCCCACCGTGGCCAACCTGTACAACAAGGACTGGGTTTCCATTGAAATCGTGGTTGAGGACGGCATTGTCCGCGACCTTATCCCCAGCCTCAAGGAACTGGGCGCGGAAGGCATCATCGAATTCGCGCTGAACAAAGTCGTTTAAGACTTTTTTTCCTCAGCTCTTTCAAAAGGACGCTTTCGGGCGTCCTTTTTTTTCGTCTTTTTGATGCATGAGAATTATTATCATGTAATCAATATGTTAATCATTATGCCCTTAAAACACATATCTTCCAAACAAATATAATTTTTCCTCGAAAAACTCTTGACAGCACCGCGATTTTGCTCTTTACTCCAACCACTTATTCTCAGGGCAGGGTGAAAGTCCCTACCGGCGGTATCCCGATCTATCGGGGAGCCCGCGAGCGCTTCCGGCATGGGCCGGAGGGTCAGCAGACCAGGTGAGAGGCCTGGGCCGACGGTTACAGTCCGGAATGAAGAGGGTAAGGCAGTTTCCTTTCCTCAGGGCTTACGCCCTGCCGCAAAGATTTACGAATGTACTTCGTAATTCGTCTGCCTGTTCCGATGCCCTGATTCATGTTTGCGACACAAGGAGTGTCTCATGAATCAGTCTCTGCTTTCACAATTCGGCAACGCGTTCGAGCGCGTTGAACGAGGTCTAGCGGCCTTGGCCAATGGTCAGGGTGTGCTGGTGACCGACAATGAAAATCGCGAAAACGAGGGCGATCTCATTTTCGCCGCGCAAAGCCTTACGGCTGCGCAAATGGCCATGCTCATCCGCGAATGCAGCGGCATTGTCTGCCTCTGCCTGCCGGAAGAGCGCATCCGGCAGCTCAAACTCCGGATGATGGTCGACGACAACACCTGTCGCTATCAGACAGCATTCACAGTATCCATCGAGGCGGCCCAGGGCGTCACCACAGGCGTTTCCGCTGCGGACCGCGTGGCCACCATTCAGGCGGCCATTTCCGACAATGCCAAACCAGCAGATCTGTGCCAGCCGGGCCATGTTTTTCCCTTGTGCGCCCGTTCCGGCGGCGTTCTCGAACGTCCGGGGCATACCGAATCCACCGTTGATCTGATGCGTCTGGCCGGACTCAAACCATACGGAGTGCTTTGCGAACTCACCAATCCGGACGGCACCATGGCAAGACTTCCGGAAATCGTGGCTTTTGCCGCAAAACACCAAATGACCGTACTCTCCGTGGACGACATCGTCGCCTACCGTACGGCCCATGAGCGCAAAGCTTCCTAACTACACAGGCAAGGCGTCCTTAACGCCATTCAGGGGCAAGGCCAGCATTTGTTTGCTGGCCTTTTTTTTGGTCTTAAATCTGCTGTTTCCGGCTTGTGAGGCGCAGTGTCACCCGTTCCTTGCAATAAGCTTATAGCCACCTGGAATATCGCAAAGGCGCTATGATTTTTTCAACTTTCCCTTCCACTGTTTTGACGTCGATTCCTTAAGAGTTAGGTACAACACCATGACGGCTATATGATTCCAACACAGGCTTGATCCGTTGTGACTAATAAGACTATGATAAGATCGAAGAAAGATGGGATTTTGGGAACTCTAATGTATTTATACTATGGCTGAAATCTATTCAGTAACGATACTTTCAAGGTATGCTAAAACTGAAACAAGGGTGGAAACCTTTCTGTGAGTGAAAATCTGGTAAGCTATTCTTTATGCTCGCTCAATCATCCGGAAAGCGCCATCGAGCCAATACAAAGCAAAGCTGCTCCTTTTGAATTAAGGATTTCATATGAAATCTATTTTCAAACAAATCCATGATTTTTTTAATCAACGCATAAACCTATTTTATTTGAGCAATGTTCTGGTCGTACCATTTATATTCTTAATTCTCATTTTGACCGGCCTGAATCCCGTTATACTCCTACGGTATATTTGTATTATCTACAGTATGGCAATAATAACTATAAAATTATTCCGTATTTCAAAACTTTCTTTTCTATATTGGATTTTTGCAATTCATATCGTTGTATTCTTTTTCATTGATCTGAAAGAATCAGGGTTCACCCATTACCAACTTGTATACGTGCTTTTTTTCATTTCACATTTCTTAAGTTCCCCAAACTTCATGATAAAGACGAAAAAAAACTCTATAATGGCAATGTTATTTTTTGTTTTTTCTGCTTCTTTAACGATGTATTACGGGAATGATATACATGATTTTATAGCCATTGATTCTTGTCTTGATAATGGCAATACCTGGGATTATGCAAACCGCACATGCGTGCAAAGCGGCGTCTCTGAATGTCTGAAAAGTGGAGGCAAATGGAGTTACTCTACAAATCTTTGTACTCAGGATCAAAATATTGCTAATCAAACTAAAAAAGATTTGACCAGTAACTAAAGCAATAGAGGCACACTATCTGCTCGCTAACCTCCAATTTCATTAACATCATGCGCTTTGTTCATTAAAATTTTCATTGGGGGCAGGACAAACCGCCCTACTTCCGGCCTCACTCCAACAATCACCGCCTATCTGAAATCTTGGGCGCGTTGTAGCCGCCCCAGGTCTGTTGCGACACTCCCACCACCATGAAGGCGTCGGGGTCTATGCTGGAAATGATATGTTTGACATCATAGATACGCGAACGCAGCACCGTGAAGTAGACCATCTTGCGGTTTTTCCCGGAAAAACCGCCTGTGACGTCCCACAGGGTCACACCGCGCTGCAGTTCGTGCATCACGGCTTCGCAAATGGGTTCGGCCTTGTCCGTTATGATCAGCAGCGTACGCACCTGGCTGGAGCCTTCCAGTACGTAATCCGACAGCAGGCCCGAGAGAACCAGGGACAGCAGCGCCAGCAGCGCTGTTTCCCAGGAAAACACGACCCCGGCAAGGAGGATGATCACCACATCCGTGAACAGGTAGGACTGGCTCAAGGGAAAGCCTGTCTTGTTGTAGATGATCCGGGCCAGAATGGACGTACCGCCCACTGTGCCGCCGTAGCGGTAGATGAGCCCCGTACCCACCCCGTACAGTATGCCAGCGTATACGGCCGCCAGAAGCGTATTGTGCGTGACGGGATAGGGATCCAGGAGATTGGGCAGCACCACTGTCAGCAGATCCGAGCTGAAGGAAAAGACCAGCACGGCCACCAGGCTGGACCAGACGAATTTCCAGCGTCCGAGCGACCAGTACCCGAGAAAGAACAACGGAATGTTGAGCAGCAGATAGAAAGTACCCACAGGGAACTGGGTGTAATGGTTCACGATGATTCCCAGCCCGCTCACCCCGCCGGCCGCCAGGTTGTAAGGAAGCTGAAAAACCACGTATGCCAAGGCGGAAACGAACGCGCCGAAAGCGATCAGACTTTGCTGCAGGACAATGCGCACAACCGCCTCTTTTCCAAACGGTAAAGAAGATTTATATTTACTTAGGGTTCGCATGTATACAGGCTACCTGACCCGGTACAAGTACGCAACTCCCCTGCCCTTCGACCACTTTTTCTGTGGGCAAGGCTTTTTCGGAAAATACGTTCTTATACTATTTCATTTATTAATGTCCCTCAGGATCGACAACTATCTTTTTTTTCCCTTTAGGTTATACTAGGATATATTAGACAATCATTAGAATCCGGACAAACCGGATATTCCAATACAATAGCTCTTGCTTTTAATACGTTGCAAAAAAATATGATATTAAAACGTTACGAAAATATCAGCCTGAGTCAGAAAATCTTTCTGGGTTGCGTCGCCATTCTCCTGCCCATTCTGTTTTTGACCGGGTTTCTTGTCTACAAGCAATCCCGGCAGACCATCACCCAGAGCATTGACCAGGAATTGCGCAACACCAATCTGGCCATCAAGAACATGGTCAAGATCGCTACCAATGTTTCCATTCGAAACTATCTTCGCGCCGTGCTCGACAGCAACATGTCCATAATTCGCGATTTGTACCAGCAGACGCAAAAGGGGCTGATGACCACGGAAGAAGCCCAGAAATTCATTAAAAAGGTGTTGCTGAGCCAGTCCATCGGTTCCTCAGGCTATTTGTATGTGCTTGATGACAAAGGCAATGTCATTATTCATCCGCACGCGGACATGGCAGGGATCAACATTGGCGAGCTGGATTACGGAAAAAGGCAGCTGCAGCAGAAAAACGGCTATCTCGAATACGACTGGCAAAACCCCGACGAGCAGAAATCCCGGCCCAAAGCGCTGTACAGCGGCTATTTCGCTCCGTGGAAATGGATTGTCTGCGTTTCCAGTTACCGCAGTGAATTTGCCCAGCTGGTTACGGTTGATGATTTCCGGGAACAGGTTCTGGGCATGTCGCTGGGCAAAAGCGGCTATCCGTTCATTCTTGACCTGGACGGCAAAATCATCATCCACCCCAAGATCAAAGGCTCGGCCTTCGGCAATGAAAACAAGCAGTATACTGAAGTATTGAGCGAAATGCTTGCCCGCAAAACAGGCATGCTGGAATATCCTTTCAAGGATCCGCGCACCGGGGTTACCCACGACAAGGTCGCCTTTTTCGATACCATCAAAGATACGGGCTGGCTCATCGGATCCGCAGTCTATGTTGACGAATACTACGCGCCTCTTAAACGCATCCAGTATATTCTCCTCGGAACCACCCTGCTCGGTGTCCTGGGGGCAATTCTCTGCTCCATTCTGCTCTCCTCCATGATTGCCCGCCCCTTCAGAAAACTTCTGGAACGGGTAGAGGACGGAATCCGGCAGCAGGGGCTGTCTTTTGTGGATACGAAGTGCAAGGGCAACGAGATACAGGCCATAGCCCAGCAATTCTACGACATTCTTTCCAGCATCCAGCGCTACAGCGAAGAGCTCGAAGTGGAGGTCATGGAACGGCGCAATGCCGAAGACAAGCTCAAAATCTATTATGAAGTGTTTCTAAACACCATCGAAGGCATCACCATCACGGATCACAACTCCGTGATCCTGCAGGCCAACCCGGCCTTTGCCAAAATCACCGGCTATTCGCTTGATGAAGTTCTGGGCAACAAGCCTTCTCTTCTGAAATCCGAACGCCATGGACCGGACTTCTATGCCGGGATGTGGAACTCCTTGAGCACCAGAGGCTCCTGGTCGGGCGAAATCTGGAACAGATCCAAGGACGGCACAATCTTTCCCGAGCTTTTGAACATCAGCAGCATCCGCGACGAGTCAGGGGAAATCAGCCATTTTGTGGCATTTTTCCAGGACATCTCCGAAATCAAGGCCCAGGAAGAGACCATACGCCACATGGCCTATCACGATTCGCTGACGTCGCTTCCCAACCGCTCGCTTCTTCTGGAACGGCTGGACGATATTTTGCAGCAGAAACCCAATGAAGAAGGGTCAACGGTCGCCGTCATCTTCATCGACATCGACAACTTCAAGACCATCAACGACAGCCTCGGCCATACCGCAGGAGACAAACTGCTGGTCATGGTGGCCGAACGCCTGGAAAACGTCCTGTGCAAGGAAAGCAGCCTGTACAGACTGGGCGGAGACGAATTCGTGGTGATGGTCGAGCGTCCGCTCGATGACCAGACCGCGGGCACCCTGGCTCTGGAGATGATGCAGACCATGAGCACTCCGTTCCTGCTCAACGAGCACGAACTGTTTCTGACCCTGAGCATGGGCATCAGCTTCGGCCCCAGGGACGGCAACGATACGGACACCCTGCTGCAGTGCGCGGACATGGCCATGTACGAATCCAAGGATACCGGACGCAATACCTTCAGCATCTTCAATACGCAGATGCGCGAACGGGTGCAGAATCGTCTGGGACTGCAGTCCGAAATCCGCCATGCCCTGGAAAACAAAGAATTCCAGGCCTTTTACCAGCCCCAGATCCGTATCAGCGACGGTGCCCTGATAGGCATGGAAGCCCTGGCCCGCTGGGTCAAACCCGACGGCACCCTCGTGCCCCCCAATGTTTTCATCCCTCATGCCGAAGAAACCGGCATGATAGTGGAACTGGGGGACCAGCTCTTCGACCAGTCCTGCCGCTTCAACAAGAGACTTCTGGACGCGGGCTTTGACCTGAAACTGTCCTTCAATATTTCTCCCCGCCAGTTTCAACGGAAAAATTTCTATGATATTTTGCTGAAAAGTCTGAAGGATACGGGTCTGCCGCAGAAAAATCTCGAACTGGAAATAACCGAGACCACTTTTGTGCAGAATATCCCCCTGACCAGGACCATCCTGAACAATCTGGCCGGACACGGCATCGACATCGCCATAGATGATTTCGGCACAGGCTACTCATCTCTGGCCTATCTGAAAACCTTCCCCATCCATACGCTCAAAATCGACAAGATCTTCATCGACAATGTGCTGGAAGACGACAACGACGCGGCCATAGTGGAAACCGTCATCGCCATGGCCCAGCGGTTCAACATGCGCACCGTGGCCGAGGGTGTGGAATACGCCGAACAGGCTGCTTTTCTGCGCAATCTCGATTGCCATTGCATCCAGGGCTACTATTACAGCAAACCCTTGTCCGCCCAGCAATTCGAGGACTATTGCCGCCAGTTCAAACAGCAAGCCTGATTCCGACCACCCTGGTATTGTAATAGCGTATTATTTATCCTTCAAAGCACGCCCATTTCTTGATTAGCACATTCTGAATATTTTTTATTAAGTTTTACTTGACATATGTCTTTAAAAATTTGACAAGCTTACTCTAAAGCTTAATCATTTTTACATTAAAGCATCAGCAAATTCGGAGTATCTCATGAAAATAGCTCATTTATTTTTTATTATCACTATGATCTATTCTTTCATTCCTACATATTGCTATGCTCAACAGACAGAACAAGAAGGACTTGACTACTACCTGAAAAAATTTGACGAGTGCTCATGCTACAAAACCTCTCAAAAACGAAATGCATGCTTAACAGAACTCTTGAAGGAATATAAGTCCGGTAAGAGTGAGATGAAATGCACTAGCTACACGGAACAAGGCTCCGATGAATCCGATGCTCGTAAAACCATAGAACTGAGTTCTGCTTTTCCACTTTTTCAATTTTACCTCATTGCCAATGTTTTCATGCGCGATGATGATGCGTATTTTCTCAACAAAGAAAATGAATTGATTGACGAACCCAATTTACGCAGAGTCGCAACGCTTACCAGCTATGAAGATTTATGGAATGGCTTTGTTATTTGGTATAAATCGTTGAGTGAGGAGGATAAGATCAGGCTTGGTACGTATTATTATAATATAATTGATAGCAAGCGAGAAATGTATGAAATAGTAAAAAAGTATTCCAAAAGTGAAACAAAAGAGGAAATACAGAAAGACAATCTTGAAGCGAATAAAACGATCAAAGCACTCATTTTATCATTGCAGGAATGTATCGACAAAGAGAATGTTCGTGTTGCCCTTGAAACAATGAACAACAACTACGACAAATGTACCTGCAAATTGAAATCAGCCTCTTTACCATTGCAAGGTAAATTCTTTTATCTTACTGCTTTTATAGAACAATTATACCTTGACCACACTATCTCCGACAAAAGCAACCCGAAACAAGCCACTATCAGAAGAAAAAATGCCCTTGAAAAATGGCATAAATATCTCGAATGGTACACCAGCAGAACTGACCATGAAAAAGCGTATCTTGGATCCTTATACAAAGAATACAACTCCTGCGCCCTCAAGTTTATCCAGTGCAACGAAGTGGAAACATTGAAACTTTCCTTTTACAAGTAGGATAGTACAATGAAAATATCGCACTTTTTCTTCTGTATTATTTTTATATTTTATTCGATGTTTTCACTACATATTCACTATGCTTACGCAGAGTTAGAAACTAAAGATCCTGATGAAGGGAAAGGATGGGGCTTACAACAAAAAAAGGGAGAAACGCCAGATTCTAAAAAGGTGAATAGTGTCCCAAAACCAACGATAGACGTTATCTTCAGACAAAGCAGCCAATCCATTTCGACCGACATTATCCTGATAGTCAATATTCAAAACTCTTCTGATAAACCGATATACATCTCTAGTGTATATACAACGCTTCCAAAAGAATACAAAAAAGTCAACAATATACACAAAGGAAATGGATATTTGGAAGATACAAAAATTGAAAATAAAGAATATATTGCTATATTCAAAAAAAAAGACAATAAAGATTTAATTTTACTACCAGGAGAAGGTACTAGTTTTCCTTATTACACAAAAGGAGACAAGCAAATTACGGCAACCAGTCTTCTGGAAATACTTTTGTTGGAACCAAAAACATACAATGTGATCCTCAAATTACCTATGAATACGAGTCAACCACAATCGCGGGTGTAACCAACTTTCAATCTGCAATTGCCTTCGATGAAAAAGGCATTAACCTAAAACCGCCTGTAGCTTCAATTATAGCAGGATGTCTTGTCGGAGCATTACTTATATCCCTGTTCGGTTTTCTCCTCACGCTTTTGGATGCAAAAATAAAGAAAAATCTCTTGATTATCTACGGTCTGCGTTCTCTCAGCTTTGGTACAACTGTCTGCATCTTCCTGCTGGGTTCCTGCTGTTCCATTATTATCGTGCTTATTCTCCATCGGATGCAAGGATTCTCCCTGCCCATCAATATTCAGGTACAGGACTTCTATGGAGGAATTATCCTTGGATTATTTTCATTGAAATTCTGGGAAATAATTTACAATCTTTTGCTGCAGGATAAGCACCCCCAGTCCACGGGAGATTCCAGCACCAGTACAAGTACAGTCAAGGCGTAACCGGCTCTACCAGCTCACCGGAACCCGCACTTTTTTCCCGGCCTTGTTGGTGAACAGCAAAAAGCCGTTCTCCCGGCCGTGGATAAATATGTCACGGGTCAGCACCACATCCTTGGTGCAATAGCTGATGATCTCATCGATACGCCCTTCTTTCCACCACTCCAGGGCCTGCAAGCCGTCCGCGCTCTTTTCCGCGTCCAGGGTGGCCTGGGCCAGGTTGTCCAGAGAAATGCGATAGCCGAGCCGCTCATGGACTTTTTCCAGCATGTCCAGGGTTGGAATCGTAGAAAGCCTTTTTTTCGTGTAGCCCTTCAATACGCCGTAATCAAAGCGTCTGATATTGAAGCCCACCACCAGGTCGAACGTGAACAACCGTTCGATCAACTCCGGGACCGCCTCTTCCAGAAAGGTTTCATAGCGGTCCGTGGCCGAATCATAGAGCACGGCCACACTCACGCCCATCCGGTCCGGATGATTCCAGCCCCCGACTTCCTTGGCCGAACGCTGGGTTTCGATATCCAGCACGCCGTAATGTTCATTGCTCATCGCGAGGACCTCCTTGCTGTTTTCAGGAGTGTTTTTCGAAACATTTTCCTGGGGTTCTGATGCATCTGTAATACGAACAGTCTCATTTTCTGCAGGCTTTTTCATAATCATTACGTCTTCAGAGTTATCAGTACATTCGATAATATTTTCCGTAGTGGGTGCGGGCAGGCTCTTGATCTGCTCCAGCAGGAACAGAGCCGCGGCCTTGTCTATGGGGCGGTTGCCGGAGCCGCATTTGGGCGAATGCACGCAGGACGGACATCCGAGCTCGCACTCGCAACCGGCTATCACCGCCAGGGTCCGGTCCAGCAGTTCCTCGGCCTTGGCAAAGGCCTGGGCGCTCAGCCCGACACCGCCGGGAATGCCGTCATAAATAAACACCGAGGGCATGCCCACCTGCGGATGCATGGGCGTGGAGATACCGCCAAGGTCATTGCGATCCGTCAGGATCAAAAGCGGCAGAATTCCGATGGCCGCGTGCTCCACGGCATGGATGCCGCCCATGAAATGCATGAAAGCGTCCTCGGCCCTGCGCTGCGCTTCCAGAGGGATTTCGATCCAGATGCCCTGGGTTTCAAAAACCAGCGGAGGCAGATCCAGAGAAAATATGCCCATCAGGTTGCCGCCCCGTACGCGGCGTTTTTCATAGCCGGTGACGGTTTCGGTCACCCGCAGCCGTCCCAGGTGTACGCGCGTGCCCCAGGCAATACGCTGCGCCTGCTGCTCGATGATCTCCGTGCTCTTGTTGCCGCGCGGGCGCGTATAATAATCCACATGCTGTTCCGTGACCCGTACGGTCTTGGTGGCGATGTCCAGGGATTCCACCACAAAGGTCCGTCCCAGATGGATGTAGACCGCTCCTTCGTGGGCTTCCTTGTAGGCCCGGTGCTCGTCCAGGTGCCCCACAATGGTCCCCTTGCCCTTGGCGTCCTTTTCGCCGCCGATCTCGATGCAGAAGGTGGAACCCGAGCCGCGCAGGCTCACATCACGGTGCGGACGCTTGCGCGCCGCATAGATTTCCTTGCCGTCCGCACTGCGCAGCAACCGGCCCTTGGCTTCCAGTCCTGCCTCCACGGCCGCGGCCTGCGGATCCTGCAGCCAGGGTTCACCGTCGCGCAGGGCCATTTCCGCTGCCGCGCACTCCAGATGGCGCCCCAAAAGCACCGGATTGTGCGGATCCAGCACCGCGCACTCGGGCGGGCGCTCGAAAAAATCCTTGGGATTGCGCATGAAATATTGGTCCAGCGCGTCTTCCTGGGCAATCAGAGCCACGGCCGAGGCCTGTTTGCTGCGCCCGACACGTCCGCCGCGCTGCAGAGTGGCCATGATGCTGCCCGGGTAGCCAACCAGAATGCACAGGTCCAGGCTGCCGATGTCTATGCCCAGCTCCAGGGCGCTGGTGGAGATAACGGCCAGCAGTTCGCCGCTGTGCATTTTGGCCTCGATCTCGCGCCGTTCCTCGGGCAGGTAGCCCGCGCGGTAGGCGCTGATCTTGTCCTTGAATTTGCCCGAACGCTGGGAAGCCCAGATGGAAATGAGCTCCGTCATCTTGCGGGACTGCGTATAGACTATGGTCCGCATTCCCCGGTGCAGAGCCGCCTGCAGGAGCATGATGGCCGCCTGGGCCGGGCTTTCGTCCGGATTGATGAAGATGAAATGACGGGCGCCCTGTGGTGCGCCGCTAGTGTCCACCAGGGTCGCGTCCACCCCGGTCAGATTTCTGGCCAGCTCCTCGGGGTTGCCGATGGTGGCCGAACAGAACACGAAATTCGGGTGTTGTCCGTAGCGTGCGCAGACCCGTTGCAGGCGGCGGAAGACCTGGGCCATATGCGACCCCAGCACCCCGCGGTAGGTATGCACCTCGTCCACCACCACAAAGGACAGACCGGCCAGGAACTCGGCCCAGCGCTCGTGGAACGGACAAATGGACAGATGCAGCATCTCCGGATTGGTCAGCAGCACGTTTGGCGGATGTTCGCGGATTTTTCTGCGGAACCAGCTGGTGGTGTCCCCGTCGTAAATGGCCGCGCGCGGACGCGCATCCTTGGGCCAGTGGGCCGTCATGGACTCGAAGGTCTTGAGCTGGTCCTGGGCCAAGGCCTTGAGCGGAAACAGATACAGGGCGCGGCTGTCCGGATCAGCGAGACAGCGTTCGATGACAGGGAGGTTGAAAATAAAGGTCTTTCCGCTGGCCGTGGGCGTGCTGACCATCACATCCCGGCCCGAACGGATGATATCCGTGGCCAGGGCCTGGTGGGCGTACAACCGGTCGATGCCGCGGGCCTCCAGAATTCCGGACATGGCCTTGGGCCACGGACGCTTCGGATCGGCGTAGGCGGCCTCGCGCGCGGGCAGCAGCTCATGATGCGCCACCTGCGACCCCAACCGCTCCGAAGTCAGCAAGGCGCTGACGTATTCATCAACCAGATTGTTTGCCATGGGGAAAAATGGGAGGGGGAGAGGGGTATTATTGGGGCGCCGCCCCAAGCCCTGCTGGGGGGGATGCCCCCCCCCAGTCCCCCGCAATTGTTGAAGTGATCTGTTTCACTAAAACATTCGAACGTTCAGGGATTATTTCTTTTCCAGTTTTTCCCCGCAAAAGGGGCAGTAGAAAATGGGCAGCATACAGCTGGAAAGGCACTCGCCCACTTCTATCTCGGGATCCTGGGCCGCGTCTTCTTCTTCGGCCAGCCAGACGGTTCCCAGGTAGAATTCATGGTCTTCCTTGTCCTGGAATACAAGCACGTTGTCCACAATGCGATCACGCTCGCATTCGTGTACAGCGTCGATTTCGCAGTGCAGATTGTATTCCCAGGTCTTGATATCGTCTTCCATGTTTGTCTCTTTGCGCGTACGCGCTTTGTTTAGATGGTATTGATGAGTCCGCCCAGCTTGTCGGTCAGGCGGGTATTTTCCGAATAATCCACCGGACATTCCACAACGCACAACTCGTTGGAATCCAGGGCCTTGCGCAGGGTGGGCAGCAGTTCGTCCGCCGCGCCGATGCGGTAAGCCGTGATGCCGAAGCTGTTGGCGTATTGTACGAGGTCCGGATTGTTGAAAGCCACAAAGCTGTCTCTGCCGAATTCCAGCTCCTGTTTCCACTTTATAAGACCGTAATGGTCATCGCGCCAGATCAAAACCGTAAAAGCCAGATTTTCCCGTTTGGCGGTTTCCAGTTCCTGCGAATTCATCAAAAAACCGCCGTCGCCGGTAACAGCCAGAATTTTGCGTTCCGGACGGGCCAGTTTGGCGGCAATAGCGCCCGGCACTGCGAACCCCATGGTTCCCAGCCCATTGGAAACAATGAAGGTTCCTGGAGCGTGGCAGGGGTAGAGCCGGGACATCCACATCTTGAGGGCGCCCGTGTCGCAGAGCACAATGTCGTCCCTGCCCATGGCCTTGCGCGTATCCGCAACGATTCGCTGCGGTTTTACGGGAAAGGACTGGTCCTGCTCATGCTCGGACAATTCTTCGCTGAGCAGTTCGTGGATCCGGCAGGTTTCGGTTTCGCACTGTTTGGTGCCGCGCACTTTGAGCAGCTCGGCTCCCAGGGCGTCCAGACAGGCTGAAATATCTCCCAGCAGCCCCACCTTGACGTCATAGGCGGCGTCCACCTCCGCGGGATTCACATGTACGTGAATGATGTTCTTGTCCTTGCTCGGGTTGACGTTGGCCGGCGCGTATTCGATGAGGTCGTAGCCAACGGCGATGATCACATCGGCCTTGTCGAATCCGAAATTCACGTAATCGTGGCGCATGAAGCCGATGGCCCCCTGGCTGAGCGGATCGTCGTCATCAATGACGCCCTTGCCCATGAAGGTGGTGGCCACGGGAATGCCCCGTATCAGCGGCAAAGCGGGTCAGAGCTTCCGAGGCATTGGAGCGGTATACGCCATACCCGGCGAGAATCATGGGACTTTCGGCATTTGCCAGCAGCGACACGGCGCGTTCGAGCTGCGCGGGATTGGGGGCCGTGGGTTTGGGCTGGGCCGGACGCATGGGCGTGCCGTGCACCTCGTGCTCGGCAACGTCCTCCGGAAGCACCACCAGAGTCGCGCCCGGGCGCTCGGTCTGGGCCAGCTTGAAAGCCTTGCGTACGATCTCCGGCGTGGTTTCGGCCAGCACGATGCGTGATGCCCATTTGGTAATGGGCCCGAAGAGTTCCACCAGGTCCACATTCTGGTGGGACTCCTTGAACAGCCTGCCCACACTGGCCTGCCCGGCAATGGCCACCAGAGGCGCGCTGTCCAGGGTGGCGTCGGCAGTTCCCAGGGTCAGGTTGATGGCTCCCGGCCCGAGAGTGGCCAGACAGACGCCCGCCTTGCCGGTCAATCTGCCGTAAATGTCCGCCATGAAGGATGCTCCCTGCTCATGGCGGGTCAGCACAAAGCGGATGCTGGAATCACGCAGCGCATCCATGACATGGATATTTTCCTCACCAGGCAGGCCGAAAATACATTCGACCCCTTCATTCTCCAGACACCGGACCATCAATTCGGCTGCTTTCACGGAAACTCCTTTTGCTGCAACGGATGCGGCTCAGGGCCGCAGGCCCCGGACGCGTGAACAACTTTTCTACACTACCTGCCAAAAGTTCTGGTTGTCGCTCTTGTCCTGTTCTCAAAAAAGAACCGAACCGCCGGGGGCAAAAAAATCTCCCGGCCTAATGGCCGGTGATTTTATACTTTTTGAGTTTATATTGCAGCAAACTTTTTGAAATTCCCAGCAGCTCGGCGGCTTTTACCTGCACGAAATCAGACTTGGCCAGAGCGCGGCGCACCAGGGTGCCCTCAATTTTTTCCAGCGTATCCGCCAGGTTCAGCTGCACGGGGAGCAGATCCACGGCGCTTTTGAACTGGGCTTCCTCGTCCTTGATTTCCGGAGGCAGATCTTCCACGCCGATGCTGTCCCCGCCGGCAAGCACCATGCAGCGCTCGATGATGTTCTCGAGCTGGCGGACATTACCCGGCCATTCGTAACCGCTCAGGTAGTCCATGGCCTCGGGAGAGAACATCTTGGGCTCCACGTTGTTTTCCTTGGCGAACTCCTGCATGAAGTGGGTCGCCAGCAGGGCGATGTCCTCGCGCCGTTCGCGCAGAGGCGGCAGATTGATCTGCACCACATTCAGCCGGTAGTAGAGATCCTCGCGAAAGGTGCCCTCTTCCACGGCCTTGAGCAGATCCTTGTTGGTGGCCGTGACCACCCGGATGTCCACCTCGATCTCCTTGTTGCCGCCCACGCGTTCGAAGCGGCGTTCCTGCAGCACGCGCAGCAGCTTGACCTGAATCTCGGGGCTGAGTTCGCCGATTTCATCCAGAAACAGCGTGCCCTGGTTGGCCAGCTCGAAACGGCCGCGCTTTTGCGCCACCGCGCCCGTAAAGGAGCCTTTTTCATGGCCGAAAAGCTCGCTTTCCAGCACTCCCGAGTTGAAGGCCATGCAGTTGACCGAAATGAACGGACCATCGGTACGCGGGGATGCGAAATGCAGGGCCCGGGCCACGAGCTCCTTGCCCGTGCCGGATTCACCAGTGATCAGCACTGTGCTGCGGCTCGGCGCCGCGCGGTTGACCATTTCCAGAACATTCTGGATGGCCTTGCTTCTGCCGATGATCTGATGCAGGCCGTAGCGTTCCTGCAGGTTCTCGTGCAGCAACTTGTACTGCTGGCGGGCCATGGCCAGGTCGCAGGCCTTTTTGGCGGAAAGCAGCAGCTCGTCATTGGAAAAAGGCTTGGTGATATAATCGAACGCCCCCAGCTTCATGGCCTCCACGGCATTCTCAATGCTGCCGTAGGCGGTCATGATCAGCACGGGGATGTGCGGAAAATTGCGTTTGACGTGCTCCAGAACATCCTGACCGGACAGTTTGGGCATTTTCAAATCAGTGATCACCACATCCACTTCGGACTCGTCCAGATAGGCGATGCCCATTTCCGGATCGTTCAACGCGGTGACCGAATAGCCCGCGTCCGTAAGCAGGGCTTCAAGAATAAGCAGATAGTTCGGTTCGTCGTCTAAAAGAAGAAAGCTGGCTGACATGCTGTCCCTTTTTGTGTTTAATGGGAATAAAAGGGATCTCTTGTTGAGGCGTTGCCCCAACTCCCGCCAGGAAGGAACCCCTTCCTGGCCCCGTGTTCAGTAACCATATCCGATTACCGCTCAATCAACTATAAATACTATTTTCACCCGGAAAAACCGCTCCGGGAAATTTTCTGACATCCGGAATACTCTGGAACGCATGACACGCTCCAGTTCTTCATCAGCTATTTTAACAGGGCCGGAAACGTAAAGGTGACTATGGCGCCGCCTTCGGGATTGTTGTCGATGTCCATGCCGCCCTGGTGATTCTTGACGATGTTGTTGACGATGGCCAGTCCCAGGCCGGTGCCCGTATCCTTGGTGGTGAAAAAGGGATCCAGCATCTTGGATATCTGTTCGCTGTCGAATCCCGGTCCGGTGTCGATGAACCGAACGATAATGAGATCGCTCTTGCGTTCGGCCTGAATGGTCAGGGAGCCGCAGGTGGGCGCCCCTTCCTGGGGCGGTTCGGTCTTGCCGTTGGCGTTTTCTTCACCCTGCAAGGCCTGCAGCCCGTTGATGATGATATTGTAGAACGCCCGGTAGAGCAAATCCTTGTCTCCGAGCATCAGCAGTCCGGGCTCGAAACGACGCTCCAGGGCAACGCAGCTCTTTTTGAACTCGCTTTCCAGAAAGCCCAGAGCCTGATCCAGAACCTTGGCCACATCCACCTGGTCCTGCTTGGGCTTTTGCGGGCGCGCATAATCCAGAAAATCGCCCACGGTCTGACTCAACCGCTTGGCTTCGTCAAAAATGGCCTGCAGAATCTTGGAGGTCAGGGCATCCTGTCCGGCCGCACGGGAGAGCAGCAGTTCGGCGCTGCTGCGGATAATGCCCAGGGGATTGCGAATCTCATGGGCGATGCTCGCCACCATCCGCCCCATGCTGACCAGTTTCTCGTTCTGGTGCAGCTCGCGCTCCAGCCGTTCCTTGTCGGCCTGCCGCTCGGCGTTCATGCGGTCCACGCGGCGAATGATCATGAACATGATCACAGACATGGCCATGCAGGTGAACAGCGTGGTGGCGATGATCAGCCACTGGAAGCGGATCACGGTTTCATAATCCTTGGTAATGTCCTGGAAGACTTCCAGAACCCCCATAATGTAGCGGTCTTCCTTGTTGCCGCGCAGGCCGCCGCTTTCATCCCGCAAGGGATAAATGGTACGCAAAATGACGGTTTCCGGCTTGATGTCCAGCTGAAACATGGCCCAGAAAGGCGATACCTTGCTGATGATCTGAAAACTGGGTTTGCCCTGCAAAGCCTGGCGTACGGATTCTCCGGCCAGATCCTTTCTGCCCACATGGCTGACGTCGGTCGAATAGGAGACCACCATTTCATGGCCGTAGATCCGCAGTTCCTGCATGTGCAGCCCGTGCGTGCTCCAGCGGACAACCTGGTCCAGACGCTTGAACTGCTCTTCTTCCTCCAGGGCGATATAGCCCACGCCCAGGATGGTGGGCAGGGTGAAACGGCGATAGATCTGCTGGTTCAGGTTCTCCACCAGCAGCTTGGCGAATTCCTGTTGTTTTTCCAGCAGGATATCACGCGCATAATTGGCAATGACGATGGACATGAACAGGCCGGAGGCAAAAATGAGGGCCACCGAACTCCAGGAGAGAATCTTGGTGATGCCAAAGGTGCGGTTCGTGTCCAGTGTTTTGGTTTTCTTTGCCAATCCGCACTCCTTTGCGCATTGCTTTCGCAATAATCTTTGCGAAAATTTGTATTATGGATTTTACTGGTTCTCTATAAATATCAAACTAAATTTCAATATGATACTTAGAGTTTTATAAAAAACTGCGGAATATGACCAAGTCATATTCCGCAGTTTGCATTACGTCATCATGCGATTGCCGTCCGCAACAACCTATTTTTTCAGCAGGACCTTGCCCACTTTGTCCAGTGCTTCCAGAAGCACTTCGTCCGAGGTGGCGTAGGAAAAGCGGATGGCCCGGTCTTCTCCAAAGGCCGAACCGGGAACCAGGGCAACGCCGGCCTCCTCGAGCAGCTTGGTGCACAGAGCCGCGGAATCAGGCGTCTGGTCGTCGTAAAAAGCGTCCACCAGAGGGAAGACGTAAAAGGCGCCTTCCGGTTTGGGACAAACCACGCCCTTCCAGGTCTTGATCACATCCAGGACCAGATCGCGACGGCGTTCGAAGGTCTTGCGCATCAGGGCCAGGTGGTCGTTGGGGCCGGTGAGCGCCGCGACGGCCGCTTTCTGGGCAATGGAGCAGATGTTTGAGGTGCTCTGGCCCTGCAGCTTGCTCATGGCCTTGACCAGGTCCGGATGAGCCAGGGCGTAGCCTACGCGCCAGCCTGTGGCCGCGAAGCTTTTAGCCAGTCCGTTGACCACGGCGATCTTCTCCGGATGTTTGACCCAGAGTTTGGACAGAGAAAGATATTCGCCAGGAGGATAGACCAGCTGGTCGTAGATTTCGTCGGAAATAATGAAAATGTCTTTGGAGATGGCGAACTCGGCAATGGCCTCGGCTTCCGCACGGCTCAGATGGCAGCCCGTGGGGTTGGAGGGCGAATTGAGGATCAGCGCTTTGGTCTTGCTGGTGATGGCCTTTTCCAGGTCTTCCACCGTGACCTTGAAATCGTTTTCCGCCTTGGTGGGCACGGAGACAGGCACGCCGTCGGACAGGAGCACCATGGCCGGGTAGCTGACCCAGTAGGGCGCGGGGATGAGCACCTCGTCGCCGGGGTTCAGAATGGCCATGAAAATATTGTACAGGGCCTGCTTGCCGCCGTTGCAGACAATTGCGGACTCCATGGTGGCGTCCACGTCGTAATACCGTTTGAAATAACCGGCGACTGCCTGGCGCAGCTCTGGAATGCCCGGAACCGGAGTGTAGCGGGTGAATCCGTCCTGTATCGCCTTGATGCCGGCCTGGCAGATATGTTCGGGAGTGTTGAAGTCGGGCTCACCCACGGACAGGCTGATGATCTCTCGACCTTGCGCCCGCAGTTCCATGGCCTTTGCATTGACGGCCAGGGTAGCCGAAGGCTTGACGCGTTGCATTCTCTCAGAAATACGCATGGCTCGGGTTCCTTATTGCTTGATAGTGATCAGGGGTTACGGTCCGTTTCGGGCCGGCTCCACAACCTATTGCAAAGTGCCAATAAGGTAAATACCCACGGTACGACGGATTGACGGATTATTCCTGTTCTCCCTCGCCTCCGTGCTTGCCGTAGTGAACCCTGGCCTGCCAGACCTTGAGCCCCACCTTGCGCCCCAGGTCGATCTCACGGGCGCGCAGCAGCGCTTCGGCAGCATCCTTGTTGCCCTGCTGCTTCAGCATGGTGGCGGACTCCAGATCCCGCAGGTATTTTTCACATTCTTTAATTATGCCGGAGAGATCCAGCTCTGCCAATTCCGCGGGCACCCGTACCGACTTCACTTTACGCGTCATAGTTTTCCCCTCATCAATTATGCATAACGGCATTTATATGATGTCATACAAGAAGCAAATTGTATACATTTTGTTTGTCTTGCTTTGTCCACATCCCCTGCCCGGCGGATTCTCATAAGAGATGGCAGCTCAAAAAATTTTTTTCTTAATTATGAATGCGCTATCTTGCATGACAATCCACAGTCCCGATGTGCAGCCAGGCGTTACAGAGCAGGACTTTTCCTTGACAAAACCCGGCTTTCGGCCAATGAAAGGCCCATGAACAACAATGTCTATAAATGCGGGTGTATTGCCCTTGCCGGTCCTGCCAACGCGGGAAAGTCAACGCTATTCAACGCCTATCTGGGTGAAAAGCTTGCCATAGTCACGTCCAAGCCCCAGACCACGCGCAACCAGATCACGGGAATTCTGACCCTGGACGATGCGCAGTTGATATTTTTCGACACGCCCGGCCTGCACGAACGGCGCGGACGTCTCTACAAGGTGCTGGTGGACGTGGCCAAGCAGTCCATGGCCAGTGCGGACGGCATCATCCTTGTCCTGGACGCCGGTCTGTACGTATCCAGGCCCCAGGCCCTGGACCCCGACCTGCAGCAGGTCAAATATTCGCTTCAGCCCGGACAGCCCGTGGTCATTGCCTTGAACAAAATAGACATGTTCCACGACAAGTCCAAGATGCTGCCCCTGCTCGCCCGTTTGGGAGAAGAATTTCCCGGCGTGGAAATGTATCCCATTTCCGCCCTGACAGGCGCGGGTCTGGAACCTCTGCTCAAGGCCGTGCTCGGATTTTTGCCCGAAAACGCGCCCATGTACCCGGCGGACCAGCTGACCACCCTGCCCATGCGCTTTCTTGCCGCGGAACTTGTCCGCGAAAAGCTCTTCAACCGGCTCAGGCAGGAACTGCCCTACTCCATTGCCGTGGACATCGAATCCTGGGAAGAGGCCGAAGACGGTTCGCTCGTTTCCATTTCCGCCATCATTTATGTGAGCAAGAAGTCCCACAAGGCCATTGTCATCGGCAACAAGGGCGCAGGGCTCAAGGAAGTCGGCACCCTGGCCCGCAAGGACCTGGAAAACTTCCTCGAAACCAAGGTCTATCTGGAGCTTTTCGTTAAAGTCCGTGAAGGCTGGTCCGAAAGTCCTTCCTTTCTTCGCCAGCTCGGCTATCCGGTTTAATTCTTTATTACAAACCTGCAGAAACCATCGGCAGGGGCCCGCCCCTGCCGATTTTCCTTTTTATTTCCAGTAAAAAACACAAGACAAAGTCTAGACGCTATCTTCACCATACGTTATGTGTTTTGCAGGTTTCAGCAGCAGGAGCGACCATGCAATCCGACACATTTGATCCAAACGAACTTTTGGAAAACTACGAACACGTCCGCCAGCGGGTGGTCGATTCCGCCCGTGAGGCTGGCCGCGATCCGGCTTCCATCACACTGCTCGCTGTTTCCAAATACCAGCCTATGGATAAAATCCGCGTACTTGCGGAACACGGCCACAAGGATTTCGGCGAAAACTACGTACAGGAATTCCAGTCCAAAGAGGAACAGCTCCAGGACCTGGAACTGAACTGGCACTTCATCGGTCATTTGCAGACCAACAAGGCCAAATTCATCGGCGGCCATTGCGCTTTTGTGCATACCGTGGACTCCGAAAAATTGGCACAATCATTGCTTAAAAGTGCTAACAAGCTGAATAAGCGTCAAAAAGTTCTCATTCAGGTGAATGTGGGCAACGAACCGCAAAAAGCGGGAGTGGCTGAAGACCAGGCTTCGGGCCTTGCTGCGGCGCTTCTGGAGATGCCGGGTCTGGAGCTTGAAGGCTTGATGTGCATTCCCCCGTTTTTTGATGCGCCCGAAGCGGCACGGCCGTATTTTGCCGGTTTGCGCGCTCTGCGGGACAGACTCGAGGTTGAGCTTGGCGTATCGCTTCCCCAGCTTTCCATGGGAATGTCCGGGGATCTCGAATACGCCGTTGCCGAAGGCGCGACCATTGTCCGCGTCGGTACGGATATTTTCGGGGCCCGGCCCGCGCGCCTGTAGCCCGAAGGACAGCCAACGATGGATATAGCGACCCTAATAGGAATTGTTCTCTCATTCGGTCTGGTTACCGCGGCCATTCTTGTGGGCGGCAACCTGCTCATTTTCATCGACGTACAGTCCGCACTCATTGTTATAGGCGGCACCATCGGCGCGACCCTGGTCAATTTTCCCCTTGGCCATGTCCTCGGTGTGATCGGTGTGGTCAAAAAATGCTTTTTTCACAGCCTGGACACGCCCAACGACGTCATCGAACGGTTTCTGGGCTACGCCAACCGCGCCCGCCGCGAAGGCATCCTTTCTCTGGAGCCCGTCATCAAAGAACTGGACGACCCCTACATGCGCAAAGGTCTCCAGCTCACGGTGGACGGACTCGAACCCCAGGCTATCCAGGAAATTCTGGAAACCGAAATCTCCTACCGCGAATCCCGCCACGAATCCGGCCAGGAAGTAATGAGCGCCTTTGGAGCGTTCGCTCCGGCCATGGGCATGATCGGCACGGTTATCGGTCTGATCATGATGCTGCAGACCATGGAAGATCCGAGCACCATCGGCCCGGCCATGGCCGTGGCCCTGATCACCACTTTTTACGGCGCACTGCTGGCCAACCTTGTATTTCTTCCTTTGACCGGCAAACTCAAGGAACGCAGCAAAGAGGAAATTCTGCTCATGGAAATGGTCCTGGAAGGCATTCTGGCCATCTCCAAGGGTGAAAATCCGCGCATCATCGAAGAAAAGCTCTCCAGTTTCGTCGCACCCAAGAGCCGCAAGGAATCTTCGGGGTAACCACCATGGCCAGGCGCGATAAACCAAAGATCAAGCGAACAGGAGCTGCCTGGCTCATCACCTTTTCGGACATGATGACCCTGATGCTGACCTTTTTCGTACTTCTGGTGAGCATGTCGCATCTGGACGAACGCAGGAAACTCGTTGTGCTCGGCTCCATCGTGGGCACCTTCGGCATCGGTCATGCCGGGTACGACCCCCGCTCCATCAAAGACAGGCGTACGTCCATCGAGCCCGGCCCCATGAACGATCTGGAGGACATGGAAGCCCTCAAGAACCGGCTCTGGGACGAATACAACCGGGATCTCGATTTCCAGTCCAACAAATACGTGGACATCATTTCCATCAGCGACCAGGTGCTTTTCAAGCCGGGCGAGACCACGCTGAGCCCCAAGGGCAAAAAGATCGTGGACACCATGCTGCCCATTCTGCTGCGCCTGAAATTTCCCCTGCTCCTGGCTGGGCACAGCTCCATTTCCTTTGACGAGGAACACGGCAACGATGTCGAAGCGCTTCCGGCCGAAGCAGACGAAAAAAAGCTGGACGCCTCCTGGAAGCTTTCCCTGTTCCGTACGCTTTCCATTTACGAATACCTGCTCAGCAGGGGCATGCTGCCCGAGATGCTCCGTGTGGAGGCTTTTGGCAACCACCGCCCCAAATACGACTGGAATACACCCGAACACCGCCGCCTGAACCGGCGGGTGGACTTCGTACTGGACAAACGCAACGTCAAGTACATCGAGATGCTCAACTGGCCACGGGAAAAAGAGACCGACAAATCCTTTTCCTATGACGATTTCAAGTTCGATCTGACGCGCCCGGACACGGCGCCGGACAAGATGGGGAAATAGTCGTGGGCAGGAAAAAGCAGAAAGTCAAACTCGTGGGCGATCCCGCATGGCTGGTCACCTTTTCCGACCTGGTGACCCTGCTGCTGACCTTTTTCGTGCTGATTCTGAGCATGTCTTCCATGGACAGGTCCGTGCTGACCAAGATCAACACTTTTCCCAACGAGCTCGGCATGGCCACCAAACGCGGCGCGGGCCGCGTGCCCACCCGCATCCGCATGCTCATAGAACTGCTGGAAAAACCCGATGATGTCCTGTTGAAACAGGACCGCATCAAGGACCTGCTTTTTCCCGACGATATTCTGCCCCAGGAGATCAGCCGTTCGACCCTGGACGAAAACCTCTCCATTCTGGAACGGCCCGAAGGCGTGGCCCTGGTTCTCAACGACAAACTGCTCTTTGCGCCGGATTCCAGCAAGCTGACGCCCGCTGCCATAAAAATTCTCATGGCCGTGTCCGACGTATTGAGTGCAACTATTGCGAATGTTAATATCTCCGGATACACAGATAACGGAGAAGGGTCCCAGGTGAATCCCTATGCCCTTTCCGCGGACAGGGCCTTATCCGTGCTCGATTACTTTTTGAAAACCGGATTCAAGGCGATACGATTTTCCGCTTCCGGCTACGGCCCCAACGAACCTGTGGCCAGCAACGAAACAGCGGAAGGCCGCGCCCAGAACAGGCGTATAGAAATTTATTTGAAAACCAAGCCATTTTTCGCCGGCTACCAACAGTAACCCGAACATCAAGGAGCACACTCGTGGCAGACGAGGAAAAACCAAAAAAATCACCGTTGAAATGGATCCTGTTGCTCGTGATTCTGCTGCTGCTTGGTGGCGGAGGCTATTTCGCCTACCTCAAGTTCTTTTCCGGGTCCGATCAGAAACCCGCCGAACAGCAGACAGAGGGACAGGCCGCCGAACAGGCCGCGCCCGAACAGGGGGAACACCAAGTGGTGACCCTGCCGACGTTTCTGGTCAACCTTGCGGACCCGCTCGGGCGGCGTTATCTTAAAATGACCATTGATGTGGAAGTGGTCGGCCCGGAAGCGGCCGACGACCTCAACAAGAATATGCCCAAGGTCAGGGACGCCATTATTCTGTTGCTTTCCAGCAAAACATACGCAGATCTGGCCACCCTGGAGAACAAGACTTTGCTGAAGATGGAAATCGTGAAGAAGCTCAATCTGGTGCTTGGCAAACCGGATGTTTCCCAGGTCTATTTTACGGAAATGGTCATCCAGTAGAGTTTTCTGGGCTATTATGTTACTACTGTCGCATATTGCAGAAGTAGATTGTTTATGCAGCGCTTTTGCGTCGATTAAGATGCGACGGATTTTACCCGAAGGTGTCTTGTATGGAAAAAGATATTGATCAGGATGATTTGGCAGAACAGTGGGCTGCCGCGCTAGCCGATCAGGAAGAAGAGGAAGATGCCGGTCTTGGCGGAGATGCAGGCGGCGGAGGTTCGGACCTCGGCGGCGATGACGCTCTTGCCGACGAATGGGCCCGGGCCCTGGCCGAAGATGAAGAAACCAGCATCAAGAAAGAAAAAGAAAATGATCTGCTTTCCAAATCAGCCCAGACCGCCACTTTCAAGGATTTGACAGAGGAGGCCAAATCGCCGCGCCCGGATCAGGGCAAAAGCGAGCTGGACTTCATTCTGGATATTCCTCTGGACGTGTCCGCCGAACTCGGCCGTACGCGCCTGCTCATCAACGAGCTGCTGCAGCTGGGTCAGGGGTCCGTCATCGAGCTGAACAAGCTTGCGGGCGAGCCTTTGGAAATCTTCGTCAACGGAAAGCTAGTGGCCCGTGGTGAAGCCGTCGTCATCAATGAAAAATTCGGCGTACGGCTGACTGATATCATCAGCCCCATCGAACGGGTGAAACAGCTTGGCTAATTCACTTGCAGAAAGCATTGTGACCGATGCTGCCGGCACGCAAAGCAGCGTGGACGGCCAGGCCGTGCTGGATGCCCTGCTTGCCGGAAACGCCACGGCGCATGCCGACAGTGCTGGCCAGACGCAGGCTCTGACCAGCCAGCCGCTGGACGCCAAGAGCCCGGAATTCGGCTGGGGAACCTATTTCCAGTCCGTGGGCGTCATCTTTTTTCTGCTGGCAGCCCTGGCCGTGGGATTTTACCTGCTCAAGCGCTTTGGCGCCAAGTCCGGACTGCCGGGATTCAAACGCGGCAACATGAAAATTGAATCGCAACTGTCCCTTGGTCCCAAAAAAAGTGTGGTCGTGGTCCGCTTCTTGAATAAGAGTCTGGTGTTAGGAGTTACCGACACTAACATCAATCTCCTTACAGAGGTGGAAGCTGACCATGAACCGACTGAAAACACTGATTTTTCTCAAACCCTCGAGCAGGAGCGTTCGCGCAGCGACGCTTCTTAGCCTCGCCATTCTCTTGACGCCCGCCCTGGCATACGCGGCCGGCGCCACCTCCATATTTCCCGACCTGCAGATGAGCCTTTCCGGCGGCAATACCGAGCCGGAAAAGGTTTCGGTTCTGCTGGAAATCCTGTTCATGCTCACGGTGCTTTCCATGGCGCCGGCGATTATCCTGACCGTCACGTCCTTTACGCGGATCATCATTGTCTTCCACTTTCTGCGCCAGGCCCTGGGCACGCAGCAGCTGCCTCCCAACCAGATCCTCGCCAGCCTCGCCATTTTTATGACAGCCGTAATCATGTTTCCGGTGGGCAAACAGATCAATGAAGAAGCCCTGCAACCCTACCTCAACGAGGAAATCGGTTTCAACGAAGCCCTGAAAAAGGCCGAAACCCCTATGCGGACATTTTTGTTCAAACATACCAGGGAAAAGGACCTTTCCATCTTTTACTCCATCACCAAGATGGAACGCCCCGGCAACAAGACCGAAGTGCCAACCATAATGCTCGTTGCCGCCTATGTCATCAGCGAGCTCAAAACAGGCTTTACCATCGGGTTCCTGATCTACATCCCGTTTCTGATTCTCGACATGGTGGTCGCCAGCATCCTGCTCGCCATGGGCATGATGATGCTGCCGCCGGTAATGGTCTCCATGCCCTTCAAAATCCTGTTGTTCGTCATGGTGGATGGCTGGACCCTGCTGACCGGCTCCCTGGTCAACAGCTTTTTGGCTTGAACTGAAATTTTTCGGAGGAAATATACAAGACACCTGAATTCGTTATCGGCTTTGCACGGCAATCCATTGAGCTCGCGTTGTCCATTTCTTTGCCCATGCTCGGCATCGGCCTGACCGTGGGCGTGGTGGTCAGCATTCTGCAGGCAGCCACCCAGATCCAGGAAATGACCCTGACTTTCATTCCGAAGATCGTCTCCATTTTTCTGGCCCTGCTGATATCTTTTCCCTGGATACTGGACAAGATGACCACGTTTACGGAAAATCTGTTTCTGAATCTTCCCAATTATATACGATGACGCAAAACGGGCGGAGGAATCCGGATGTCCGCCGCCCGTCCTTTTGACACCACCGCAGAGCATTCATTTTTCAGCTCCCCCACTCCTGGTTTACCTGTGTAACACCCCGTGTTTATTCAACCATATCAGCATGTTTACAACTATACAGAGAAAACGCGTCAGATTCTCCACGCTGCTTGTTTTTTTTCGTTTCCCCCCATATACTTATACAAATTTATAACAGACAGATACGATACATCTTCATGGCCAACAGCTCGCATTACGAAGTTACTCTGCTCAAGGCGCATTTCGACGTCATTCCTTTTGATATCTACGTTGTGGATGTCGTAAATTATGAAATCATCTTCACCAACCGGGCCATCACCAGCCGTCTCGGCGATATTGTAGGCAAGACCTGCTATGAAACCCTGTATCAGCGCGAAAGCCCCTGCCTGTTCTGCAAAATCCCCCAGCTCATAGACAAACACAACAAACCCAACGGCTCCACCGTCATATTCGAAAATTTCTACGATCTCGAGGACCGCTGGTTTCAGTACCAGGAAAAGGCCATAGGCTGGCCCGACGGCCGTGTGGTGAAGTATTCCATCGCCGTTGATATTTCAGAGCTGAAACTGGCCCAGAACAAACTGGCCGAAGCGCATGCCGAACTTGCGCTCAAGAACAGGGAACTGGTCAACCAGAACTCCCTGCTTTCGGAAAACATCAAACTCCGCGAGGAAGTGGACCGGATTACCCGCCATGACCTCAAATCCCCGCTGACGGCTGTCATCAGCCTTTCGGAACTGCTGGTCTGTGATTATCAGCTTTCCGACGAGCTGAAGGATATCATTGCCAAGATTTCCGAATCCGGTCTGACCATGCTGAAGATGATCAACCAGTCCCTGGACCTGTACAAGCTCGAACGCGGCAGCTACGAGCTTGTTCCCGTTCCCCTGGACATCTTCATGCTCATTCGCAAGGCCGTTTTCGACCAGGGGCGGCATATTGCCTCAAAATCCCTGAAAGTCACATACAAGGTCAACGGACAGGACCTTCCCGATTCATTCGAGGCCCTGGTCCTTGGCGAAGAACTGCTGTGCTACTCCCTGTTCGCCAACCTCATCGCCAACGCCATGGAGGCGGCCCCCACCAACACCGAACTGCTGGTGTCCTTTGAGACCGATCTTCCGGACAAGCCCGGACTGATCCGCATTTCCATCTCCAACCAGGGCGAAGTTCCGGTGGCCATTCGCCGGAATTTTTTCGACAAGTACATCACGTCCGGTAAAATCGGCGGTACCGGACTTGGGACCTACTCTGCCATGCTTATCGCCAAAGCCCACGGCGGCATGATCTCTCTGGACAGCTCCTCTCCCGGTCAGACCACCTTGCGTGTTGAATTGCCCGAATCAGTTTCCTGATCACGGGCAGCAGCAAATTTTCAAGAACCGCTTTACCTTCTAGCCTATGGACGGTACATTCTGTCATGGACCTTTTAATGATTGAAAATACCCTGTTCGAAAGTCATTTCGATATGATTCCCTTTGGAATCTACGTCGTCGACGTGACCAACTACGAGATCATCTTCATCAACCGATATTTCAAGGAACATTTTGGCGAACCCACGGAAACATGCTGCTACAAAGCCATTTACAAGCTGCAGCAGCCCTGCCCGCTTTGCAAGATGCATGATCTGATCGACGCGAACAAATTGCCCAACGACAAGACCTTCAGCTACGAACAGTTCAATGAAATCGACGACCAGTGGTACCAGATCAACGAACGAGCCATGACCTGGCCGGACGGCAGAATCGTCAAATACTCGATCTTCGTTAATATCTCGGAGCTCAAGGAGACCCAGAACCAGCTGGCAGAGGCCCACGCGCAGCTGGCACTGAAAAACAAGGAACTGGGGCGTCTTTCCACCACGGATACCTTGACCAACATCGCCAATCGGCTCCAGCTCGACAGACTCTTCAAAAAAGAAGTGGAACGCTCCATCCGCAGCGGCCGATCCTTTTCCATCATCCTGCTGGATCTGGACAAATTCAAGTCCATCAATGATCAGTTCGGCCACAACGTGGGCGATGCCACGTTGGTTTCCATAGCCAAACTCATGGGCGAAACCATCCGCAAGACCGACGCTCTCGGGCGCTGGGGCGGTGAGGAATTTCTGATCATCTGTCCGGAGACTGAAGAGGACGGAGCGCGTACGCTGGCCGAGAATCTGCGGCGGCAGGTACAAAGCTTTCATTTTCCCTTCAAGAAAACCCTTACCGCCAGCTTCGGCATCAGCACCTACAAGCCCGGAGACAGCCCGGAATCCATGACCAAACGCGCCGACACCGCCCTTTACAAGGCCAAAAGTCAGGGGCGCAACCGCGTGGAAATCCCTGACTGAAGCCCTAACCCGCCTGAACGCCTCCGTAAAACAAACCGAGAATGACGGCGCCGGCCTGGGCCACATTCATGGAATCCACCGCCCCGGCCATGGGGATGCGTACCTGGTGGTCGCAATGATTCAGAACACCCGGACGTACGCCCTTGTCTTCATTGCCCAGCACCAGAATCACAGGAAATTCCGGACGCAGGGAATAGATGGATTCCGCGTCGTCACCCTGCCGTGTACCGTAAACGGTAAAGCCCGCCTCCCTGGCCTGTTCCAGAGCCTGCCCCAGATTGGCCACCTTGGACACCGGCAAAAAGGACAAAGCTCCCGCAGATGCCTTCATGGCACCGGGTCCGAGCTGCGCGCTGTTGTGCTTGGGCAGCAGAATGCCGGCTCCGCCCATGGCGTACAGCGTACGGGCCAGCGTGCCCAGATTGCCCTGATCCTGCACCTGGTCCAGAGCCAGAAGCAGGGGAAAACTGGACTGCCTGGCAAGTTCGAGCAATGATTCCAGAGGCGCGAATCCCGGGCTGAACAGCTTGGCCACGCAGCCCTGATGATTGCCTTCCACCATCTGATCCAGGCGCTGGTGCGGAGCCAGCGAATAGCGTACGCCGGCTTTTTTGCACGCATCCAGTACGCGCTGCAGCCCGCCATGAGCCAGATCTTTCTGCACATAGACCTGATCCACCAGGTCCGCCGAGGTCCGTAAATAATCCAGGACCGCCTTTCTACCGTGTATCCATTCCATCTCGTCCATCAGCCTACCCCGAAACGCTTTTTCGCCTATTGAAGGTTGTCATCTGTAGTTATTCTACCAAAAATCTAATAATTTTCAATTAATTGCGTCAAAATCTTGCTAATCCCTTTTCTTTCTCCGTCAAAATTACATTTTTTTCATGTTTTGGTAACCTTCACCATTATTAAGGCTTCTCTTGTTTTCATTTTTTTCACAACAGGATTGCTTGGTTAAAAAAAGTCTAGAATTTTAAACAGATAGTTGGCACTTTATTTGAAAAAGGAGCATAACATCTTGCGATATAACCTATTAAAACAACAGGGAGGAAATAATGCGCAAGTTAATGTTCCTGTTCCTTTTCATATTGATAACCCTTTCCGCATCCTGCGCCCGTAAAGCCCCTATCACGTCCATGGACATTGAAATGGGCAGCAATTACGCGACACTCGACCCCGAAATCACCGATCCCGGAAAAGTCACCCCCCTCAACGACGACCTGCTTTCTCCACAGGAGATGCGGGCCCTGAAATCCGAATATGCCATCCGCTTTCCCAAGGACGCCTATTCGCAGGAATTGATCCGCGATCAATTCATTTTTCTGAACCGCGACGTCAATGCCAAACTCAAGGTCTGGATGCGTCGGGCCGAACTGTACCTGCCCCAGGCCAAACAGGTATTCAAGGAACGCGGATTGCCCGAGGATCTCGCCTACCTGGCCTTTATCGAAAGCGGGTACAATCCGCAGGCTGTTTCCCGCTCGGGAGCCGCAGGCTGCTGGCAGTTCATGCCCTTTACGGGGCGTCGTTTCGGCCTGCACTGCGACTGGTGGGTGGATGAACGCCGCGATCCCTATGCTTCCAGCATGGCCGCCGCCAGCTATCTTTCCAAACTCCACGACATGTTCGGGGACTGGTCCCTGGCCATCGCCGCCTACAACGCGGGCGAAGGCAAAATCGGCCGCGCTATCGCCGGATGCGGCGCGCACAATTTTTTCGAACTGCATAAACGCAACAGTTCGCTCCCCGACGATCTGCGCCTGAAGGAGGAAACCCTCTACTACGTGCCGCGTTTTGCCGCCATGGTTAAAATCGCCAACAATTTCGAGCTGCTCGGGTACGGCCCCATGCGTTTCGACCAGACTCCAACTCTGACGCAGGTTGACGTCAAAGGCGGAACCGACCTGACCAGACTGGCGCAAACCTCGGGCATGTCCTGGGAAGACTTCTCCGCACACAATCCTGCGTTCCGGCGCCAGGGAACGCCTCCGGACCGCACCTGCCCGGTCTATGTCCCGGTGAACTCGGTGGCGGCCGTCAGATCATTTTTGTCCAGCTCCCGCTCGACCCTGGCCGTTTATCAGCCTTATACGGTGGTACGCGGCGACAGCTGGAACCGCATTGCGAATCGCTTTAACACCACGGTCACAATCTTGAAACAGGCCAACAACTACCACTCCAACACCCTGCACCCTGGCCAGCATATCGTGGTACCCAACAGCGCTCCGCAGGAGATCAGACTCGCCAGCGCAGCTCCTGCGCCACGCCCTGTGGAGACTCCGCAAAAACGCAATTATAGTTCCGCTTATTCGCAATCTAATTATAGCCAGGTCAGCGTGTCCGCATCCGCGTCAGGTCCTTACCGCGTACGCCAGGGCGACACCCTGTACTCTTTGGCCAAGCGTTTCGGCTGCAGTGTGAATTCCCTGATGCGGGCCAACAATTTCGCCACACCAAGCGAACTTATGGCCGGCAAGGAAATTCGTGTCCCAGGACAGAGCAACGGACCGTCCACCTATGCCCTGCTGCCCCCGAAACAAACGGCATCTCGTACGCCGCGCAAACTCCAGACGCATAGCGCCAAATATCTCGTGCAAAACGGCGACACACTCTGGAGCATTGCCAGAAAATTCAGCGTATCACCTTTCAACCTGCTGGAATGGAACGACATGAACCGTCACAGCGTCATCCAGCCCGGAGACAAGGTGGTCGTTTACCTGGATTAATCCCGTCTACACTGTTAGGCAAAGGGTTCGCCGCTTCTCCCTGCAGGAAACGAACGGTTCGTTTCCATATCGCAAGATGTCACGAGAGCAAGGCGAACCCTTTCCTTTTTCAAGCCGCATGCCTTTGCCCTTGCTCCCCATTTCGCTTTGTGCCAATACCCTCTGCTGAATTCATCTTTTTTAGAATCTATTCCTACAGGAGATTCACATGGCTAACGATGCATTGCACGAGCATTTCATGAAACACGGCGTATTTTCCTGGAACGAACTGATGACTCCGGACCTGGAAAAGGCCAAAAGCTTTTATCGGGAACTGTTCGGCTGGACATTCAAAGAAGAGACTATTGCCCAGGGCCCCATGGCCGGGCAGCCCTATGTTGTCGCATACGCGGGCGAAGCAATGGTCGCCGGCATGCTTCCTCTGTGCGCTCCGGAAGTTCCGCCCAACTGGGGCTCGTATGTCACCGTAGATAATCTCGACAACGCGCTGGTCAAGGTGGAGGAAATGGGCGGCAAGGTGCTCATTCCCGGTACGCCGGTCAAAGATGTGGGATCGTTTGCAGTTATTCAGGACAATACGGGCGCGTTTCTGATGCTCATGGAATATCCCGCAGCTGGTTAGGCCATTGTTCCGCCAGAACAGCCGGCTGGAACAGGCCTCGAGCGAATGACTCCGGGCAACCCCGGGCAACTCCGGGCGGATCAGCTGTTCAACTGCGCCAGAATCAAATTGCGGGCCCCTTCCTCGGGCATCTTCTGCCCGGTCCAGAGCTGAAACTGCAGCATGGCCTGCCCCACGAACATGGACAAGCCCTCGATGCACTCCAGCCCCTTTTCCGCGGCCTGGGCCAGAAAAAGGGTCTGCTGCGGATTGTAGACAAGATCATAAGCCACCTGGCCCGGAGCGAAATGCTCCTCGGGCCAGGGGCTTTTTTGCTGATTATCGCCCTGCATGCCCAGCGGTGTCGTATTGACGAGCAACGCGGCGCTGCAATTTGTCCTTTCCTCCCAGGGCACGAACTGGGCCTGGAATTCATGGGCCAGATTCTGGGCCTTGGCTGCGCTTCTGTTGGTCAGAAACAATTCCTTGACACCCAGTGCCGTCAATCCGGCCAAAACGGCTCTGGAGGCCCCTCCTGCGCCCAGAACAAGAGCTGAAGGAAAGGAACGTCCTTTGAGCGGGGCCATGAAACCGCTGACGTCGGTATTTTCTCCCATCAGGGAGTCTCCGTCCCAATACACGGTGTTCACGGCGCCTATGGCTGCGGCATTTTCGCTTTCGCCGTCCAGAAACTCCCGGACCGCCTGCTTGTGCGGAATGGTCACGCTCAGCCCGGAAATGGGCAGCACGCGCACCGCGGTCATGAAATCGGCCAGTTTCTCGGGCGTCACCGGCCAGCGGCAATAGACATAAGGCAGGAACAACTCCTGAAAAGCCCAGTTATGCAGTACCGGACTCAACGAATGCCCGAGGGGGTGGCCGATGATGCCAAAGAGCTTTTCAGGAGATGGAATCATTGTTTTACCAGCTGCTCCGCGCCGGCCCTGATGGCTTCGGCGTTTTTGGGGATCAGTTTCGCGTAGCGGGGAGATATGACCTTGTCCAGGCTCTTGATCACGGTTTCCACCGGAATGACACCCGAAGCCTCCACAAAGGCGCCCACGGCGACCATATTGGCCATGCGCGCGTTGCCCAGGCTGTCGGCCACATCATTGGCGGCTATGGCATAGGTCTGCACGCGGTCCTTTTCGGTGAGCTCCAGGTCCACCAGCGAAGAGTTGATGACCTGAATGCCGCCGTCTTCCAGACGAGGCTGGAACTTGTCCAGTGAAGGCCTGTTCATGATGATCAGTCCTTTGGGCCGCTGGATGATGGGGGAGCCGATTTCGTCTTCCGAAACCACCACCGTGCAGTTGGCGGTGCCGCCGCGCATCTCCGGACCGTAGACCGGGAGATAGGTGACATTGAGGCCCTGTTCCATGCCCGCATAGGCCAGCAGGTTTCCGATGAGCATCACTCCCTGGCCGCCGAATCCGGCTATGATCACATCTTGGTACAAGCTCATGCCTTTTCCTCCAGGTCAGCGGCGCACTCGTAGGAGCCGTCGGTGACATCCTTGTATACTCCGAGCGGAAAGTACGGGATCATTTCATTCACAACGCGCTCGTTGGCGGCGATGGGGCTCATTTTCCAGTTTGTGGGGCAGGCGGAAAGCATTTCCACAAAACCGAAGCCGCGATCTTCCACCTGGCAGGCAAAGGCTTTCTTGATGGCCTTTTTCGCCTGGACGATCTGCTTGACGTTGGTTGTGGCAACGCGTGCGGAATAGGCCACACCGCCCAGGCCGCCGATGATCTCGGCCATCTTGATGGGCAGGCCTTCGCGATCCTGGCAACGGCCGTTGGGGCAGGTGGTGGTGCACTGGCCGACCATGGTGGTGGGAGCCATCTGTCCGCCGGTCATGCCGTAGACCGTGTTGTTGATGAAGACCACGCTGATGCGTTCACCGCGGTTGGCCGCGTGCATGATCTCGGCCATGCCGATGGAGGCCAGATCGCCGTCACCCTGGTAGGTGAAGACAAAGGCATCCGGACGGGCGTGCTTGGCGCCGGTGCAGACCGCGGGTGCGCGGCCGTGGGGCGCTTCCACGCTGTCCACTTTCAGATAATTGTAGATGAAAACCGAGCAGCCCACGGAACCGATGCAGATGGCTTTTTCCAGAAGGTTCATTTCCACCAGGCATTCCGCCACCAGACGGTGGGCGATGCCGTGATGGCAGCCAGGGCAGTAGTGCGTGGGGCGGTCGAATTGCGCCTCGCTCAGATCGTAAACAAGTTTTTCAGCTGCGCTGTCCATTAGTTCCTCCCTGCAGCGTCCCTGATGGGAGCTTCAAACATGTCCGGGGTAGGCAGATCTCCCGGCATAACGCCGAAAAATGCGGAATCGGCCTTGGTTCTGATGGCCAGGCGTACGTCCTGAACCATCTGTCCGCAGTTGTGCTCGATGGTCAGGAAGCGTTTGCCTGCTTCCGCCAGTTCCAGCAACTGGGCGTCCGGGAACGGGAACAGCGTCTGCGGCCGCAGCAGACCGGCCTTGACGCCCTGTCCGCGCAGCTTGCGTACCGTGCTTTTCACGATACGGCCGATGGAACCGTAAGCCACGACAACTATATCCGCGTCTTCGGTCATGAAGGACTCGGCACGGGCCAGCGGTTTCATGGCCTCGTACTTGTGCATCAGGTCGCGCGTATGGTTGGCCAGCGCGCCTTCTTCCAGATACAGGGACTTCAGCAGCCGCACAGGACGGTCCTTGGCGCCGGTCAGGCACCAGTCCAGACCTTCGCCGGCATCCAGGGACTCGGGCTTCCAGGCCGTTACCGGCTCTTTCATCTGGCCCAGGATGGCATCCGCAAGAATCATTACGGGGTTGCGGAACTTGAAGGCCAGATCAAAGGATTCGATCATCATATCATACGCTTCCTGGCAGGTTGCAGGAGCGAGAACAAACAGATTGTAATCGCCGTGTCCGCCGCCTTTGACCGCCTGGAAGTAATCGCCCTGGGAAGGACCGATGTCGCCGAGACCTGGCCCCCCACGGTTCATATTGACGATGACTCCCGGCAGCTGCGAACCGGCAATGTAGGAGATGCCTTCGGACATCAGCGAGATGCCCGGGCTGGAGGAGGAGACAAAACTGCGTATGCCGCAGGCGGTCGCGCCCAGCAGCATGTTGATGGCGGCCACTTCACTTTCGGCCTGGACGAACTCCGGAAGTATCTTGGAAAGGAGTTCGGGAATATCGTTTTGGGGAGTGATGGGATAGCCGAAATAGCATTTGCATCCGGCAGCCATGGCGCCGTACGCAATTGCCTCGTTGCCTTTGTAGAACATGCGTTCGCCTTGTTTAGCGCTCATCAGCTGTCCTCCTTGGATGCTGCTTTCGCCTTCTTCGAACGCCATACGCGGATGGCGTAATCAGGGCAGATCATGGCGCAGGAGGTGCAGCCGGTGCACTTTACCATGTCGGCTTCCGGAACCTCGGCCACCTTGTAGCCCTTTTCATTGATTCGGTTGGATTGCACGATGATCTGCACCGGGCAGACCGTGGTGCAAAGTAGACAGCCTTTGCAGCGTTCTTCAATGATTTTGATTCGTGACATGCCACTTCCTCGGCTGGAGTTGGTTCTTTTCCGCCACGGACGGCCACGCCGACCGCCGGACAGAAATGCGCTTTTTTCCTGAGCCCGTGCAATGGGGAGCACCACTTCATTTTGAGGGAGCATCAACGAAAAACAACAATCTGGCAGCGAGCGGACCGCGAGCATCCTTTCGGCTGCTGTGATTGCCGTGTGTGCGTTGCCATAACGGCTGCCAGCACAAACTGTACGCACAGAAAGCGCGTACGTCATTGCTCGAGAGTGGAAAAAAGATCCTGGGTGCTTTATTCCTCTTTCAATGGTTTGAAGGAATAGAATTACGATAAATCAAATAAAAATCAAAGCCCATTTGCCTACCGCCGGACTATAAAATCAGCATGGCGTCTCCATAGGAGTAAAAACGGCAGCCCTGTTCGAGGGCCCGGGCATATGCTTTCAATACGCGTTCCCGCCCGGCATAGGCGCTGATCATGATCAACAGCGACGATTTGGGCAGGTGAAAATTCGTTATCATGTGGTCCACCACGTTGAAACGGCTGCCGGGCTTCAAAAACAGGTTCACGGGGCCGTTGTAGGGAGCGATTTCTCCCAACCGCCCGTACACGCCCTCCAGGGTACGTACGGAGGTGGTTCCCACGGCAACCACCGGACGGCCCTCCTGTTTGGCTTTGACAATCGCCGCGGCTGTTTCCTCGGGCAGTTCCACATATTCCTCGTGCATCTCATGATTGCGGATGTCCTGTTCGCGCACCGGGCTGAACGTGCCATACCCTACGTACAGGGTCACTTCCGCCCACTGGCGGCCCGCTTTCATGAGGGAATCCAGAAGTTCGGGCGTAAAATGCAGCCCTGCGGTGGGAGCGGCCGCCGAACCCTGCTTGGAGGCCTTGGCGAACACGGTCTGATAGCGGCCCGTATCGCTTTCACCGGCTTCACGTTTGATGTACGGAGGCAGCGGCGGTTTTCCGACAGCGTTGAATATGGCGGCGATGTCGCCCCGCCAGTGCAGCAGCACCTCGCTCTGTCCGAAAGCGCCCACCGAAACCACCTCGATACGCAGCGCATCGGTGAATTCCAGCATGTCGCCGGGCTTGCGACGCCGCGAACCGCGCAGCAGTCCCCTGGCCGGAGCGCTTTGCCAGCCGTCGGGATCCTGTCCGGCCTGCAGCAGGGGCAACGGCGTCAGCAACAGAAACTCCGCCCTGCCTCCAGTGGGAGTAACCCCGATGATTCTGGCAGGCAAGACCTTGGAGTTGTTGGCCACGATCAGCGCATTCTCCGGCAGGTAGTTCCCCAATTCCGCAAAACGGGTCAGCTCCATGCTGTCGTCGGAACGGTTCAGAACAAACAGTTTCGAAGCATCCCTTTTTTCCGCCGGGGTCTGGGCTATCTGCTCTTCCGGCAACTCGTAATCATAACTATCCAGATCAAAATCTACTGGCACTACGGACATGCGATCCATCCTTTTTGCTCGTACTGAACGGAGATATTGATCACCCGCTCAGGGGGGTCCCTAGTACACTGCCCGGAGTTTTACCAGTCTTTTGCTCGTGAAATGAATTTGCGGTTTCAAGCCGGCTCATGTATGCCGATTGACACTGGAGATACGTTGACGGCTTTCCGACACGTACGTTATCTTGCTCCAAATTTTACGTTTCCAATTCTTTTTTCGACATTCAAGGAGGCCTCCATGCTTCGTTCGCTTATGGCAACAGGTTCCAACGCGCAGCGCATTTTTTGTTTTCTGACCACCTGCATTCTTCTTGGCAGTCTTTTCGCCTGCACGCCCAAGGCCACGGACCCGGCGGCAGCCCCCGCGGATGCAGCCGCTCCCGCTCCCGCAGCCGAACAGGGGCCCACTGATTTCTATTATGATTTCGACGACATTCTGGTTCCCAAGGAAATGGAATTGCAGACCGGCGATTCTTTTATCCTGGAAACTCCCAGTCAAAAAAACGGCGTTATGGTTTTTGAGGGCAAGGTCGAAATCCTTTCCTTGACCAGTTTTTTCATCAACAACATGAACAAGGACGGCTGGAACCTGCTCAGCGCTTTCAAATCCAGCAGAACCATCCTGGTATTCGAAAAAACCGACCGTATTTGTGTAATGAACATAACGGACAGCAAATTCAACACATTGCTGGAGATCTGGGTTTCCCCCCGCAGCAGCGCCGGAAACATCGGCGTGCCTCCGGCATCAAATCTACCACAGTAAATTTATGACAAACGTACTTGCATTCAAATCATTGACCGGCAAACGCGTGCAACTCGGCGTTTCCGGCAGTGTTGCCGCATACAAGGCCCTGGAGCTGCTCAGGCTGCTCCAGGGCACGGGCGTGGATGTGGGCGTGACTCTGACTGAAGCCGCCAAGCAATTCGTAACCCCTCTCAGTTTCAGCGCCTTGGGCGCCTCGCCCGTTCTGGAAACCATCTTCCCCAAAGACGGATCCAGTTTTGATTACGACATCCATTCGCACCTGGCGCCCGGACGCATTGCCGATGCATTCGTCATTGCCCCTGCCACTGCCAACACCCTGGCCAAACTTGCCCATGGACTTGCGGACGACATGCTTTCCTGCAACGCCCTGTCGTATCCGGGCAGGCTGATCATTGCTCCGGCCATGAACCCCAAGCTCTGGAACGCTGCCGCGACTCAGGAAAACGCCACAACATTATGCCGTCGCGGCCATCTGATACTCACACCGGAGCAGGGAAACATGGCCTGTGGAGACGAAGGCCAGGGGCGTTTGCCCGAATTACCCGATATTTACTACAACTGCCTGCGCCAGCTATGCCCGCAGGATCTAGCCGGAAAAAAGATCCTGATCACCATGGGCCCCACCCGCGAACCCTGGGACGGCGTCCGTTTCTGGTCCAACCCTTCTTCCGGGAAAATGGGACTGGCTCTGGCTGTTTCCGCCTGGCTGCGCGGTGCGGACGTGCATTGCGTGCACGGTCCCATTGATTTGCATCTGCCCTATTTCCTGCACTGCTACTCCGTACGCACTGCCCAGGAAATGTACGACATTTGCCATTCCATCTGGTCCGGCATGGACATAGGCTGTTTCTGCGCTGCAGTCGCGGATTTTCGCCCTGTTTCCATCGGCAGCGAAAAGTTCAAAAAAACCGACGCCGGCGAAACCCTGCGCATTGCTTTTGAGAAGACCGCGGACATCCTGGCATCCATTTCCTCGGTTCGCGCAGAGCATCAGAAACTCATCGGCTTTGCCGCGGAAACCACCAATCTGAAGGAATACGCAGAGGGCAAACTGCACAAAAAGTCCCTGGACATGGTGGTGGGAAATCTGGTCGGACAACAAGGCACGGGATTCGGCTCCGATACCAACCAGGTGGTCATACTTTCCAATCAAGGCACCATGAACGAACTGTCCTTGCAGTCCAAAAGCGATGTTGCCTGGGAGATCTGGGATTGTCTTTTGCGCATCTGAACACGCCCGAAGCCCTGCGTCCGCTGCGTGAAGCCGGATTACGCTTCTTGTTCAGGCCCTCACCGCAGGAAGAGCTGAAATCCGAAGCATCCGCAGCAGCTGCCGCGCCAGAGATTCCTATCGAAGAAACGCCGCAGCAGCATGCTCCTGTGCAGCCGACCCCAGTTCAGCAACCCCGGCTTTCTGCCGATATTCTGCAGCAATTGACCGCCAAGATCACCTGTCCGTGTTATTCCGTCTGGACCTATTGGGATCTGGGTGATGACCTGCTGGGAACACCAAGCCAGGAGCGACGCTCCAGCCTGGCCGCGCTCATGCGCAAACTTGCCTGGCCCAAGGGCAGCATCACCTTCTGGCCAGTAGCGCTGCGGCAGGGCAATACCACACAGCCTTTTGTGACGGATTTTTGGCAGGCTATGGACAAAATCAAACCCCGGCTTATTGTTGCATTTGGTGAGCAGGCATTTGTCACACTGGCGCCCCAGGCCAAATACCAGCTTTTTCGTTGCGAGGGCTCATCGCCCATGCTTCTGCCGCTTCCTGACCTTCTTGATGTAACCCCCGCCAGCGCCATGCACCAGCGGACGTACGACATCTTGCAGGGAATGAGGCGATAGGCGCTGATTGACTCTGCCGCGAACTCTCGGTATGAGCTAATAGCTCTACAACGCTTCTATTTTTTTGTTTTTAGCAGGCTGAAGGATTATTTTAGTTTTCTTCAGTTATATCAAAAAGATACAAAGAACCATCTATATAACAAGGTATTATCATCATGCATTTTTTGGTAACCGGAGCAGCAGGTTTTATCGGCTTTCATCTTTGTCATCGTCTCGCTAAGGAAGGCCACACAGTAACGGGACTTGACAATCTGAGCCCTTATTATAGCGTCGAACTGAAAAAAGATCGTCTCAAAATTCTCGGCCAATACCCCAATTTCACATTTGAGCAGATCGATCTGTGCGACAATGATTCGCTTGTTGCTTTGTTTGCTGCCAATGAATTTACGCATGTAGTCAATCTTGCAGCGCAGGCGGGCGTACGTCACAGCATTGACCATCCGCAGACCTATATTCAATCCAATATCATTGGATTTTTCAATCTGCTGGAATGCTGCCGCCACAACAAGGTGCAGCATTTTGTCTTTGCCTCTTCCAGTTCGGTATACGGTCTCAATACCAATATGCCTTTCAGCGTACACGACAATGTCGACCATCCCATCAGCCTGTACGCAGCTTCCAAGAAGTCCAACGAACTGATGGCCCACTCCTACAGCCATCTTTTCGGTTTACCCTGCACAGGTCTTCGTTTTTTCACCGTATACGGTCCTTGGGGACGTCCGGACATGGCCCTGTTCATCTTTACCAAGGCCATCATGGAAAACAAACCCATCACCGTTTTCAATCACGGAAAAATGGAACGTGATTTTACGTACATTGATGATATCATCGAAGGTGTCTACCGGATCGCCCAAAAGGCTCCTCAGGGAAATCCGGACTGGGATTCCAATGCACCGGACCCGAGCAGCAGCCCTTCCCCGTACCGGTTGTACAACATCGGCAACAACAACAGCGTTCAACTGCTCCACTTCATCAACGTACTTGAAGGGTACCTGGGCAAGGAAGCAATCAAGAATTTCATGCCGATTCAAAGCGGAGACGTTCCTGCCACCTACGCCGATATTGACGATCTGACTCGTGATTTCGGATTCCGTCCCACCACCACAGTGGAAGAAGGCATTAGTGAATTCGTCAAATGGTATCGGGAATATTTTGCAGTTTAACCACGCGTACGAAGGCTTACCGTGCCTGGTGCTTTGAATGTCATTTTCAGTATTGATGTAGAAGAAGAGGGTTTGTTTCGGGGAACCTACGAACAAACCCCTACTTCGCTCTCCAACCTCCCCCTCCTTTCGCGCCTCGAAAAGCTGACTGCAGGTCACGGGATTCCGTTGACCCTGCTCTGCGATTACCCGGTACTGAAAGATCCCGCGGCTCAGGATCTGCTGCTGGGGATGCGGGAACGCGGGTCGGCTCTTGGATTGCATATGCATCACTGGAATACGCCGCCTTTACAGGATGCATCCATCAAGCAGCCGGTTCCATCCATACGCATGAGCCAGGAACTGCTGGGGGATAAACTCGACACTCTGCTCGAGGCGTATGCGCCCTTTCGCACTCCGGATCCCATATGCTTCCGTATGGGACGCTGGGATTTCAGTCCTCCTTTAAGGGAGGCCCTGATCGCCAGTGATATCCGTGTGGATAGCTCCATCACACCTTTGCGTCCGGTGGCCAGTCAGAAAGAGCATTTTCTCTGCGGAGTCGCGCCCTACTGGCTTTCCCCCCACCATAAAGGCATGCGCTCACTCCTGGAAATGCCCTTGACTCTGCACCCTTTTTCTCAACAATTTGCGCGGCTTATATATAAGATAGCCTGCAAGATGCCGGAAAAATCGGCCAGAAGTTTGCTTCGCTATTTCAGACTTATTTTTGTTGTGGGCGTTCAACCGGTCTGGTACCCCCTGCAGTCCATGAAATGGGCTTCCATGTTTCATGTGAAACAGAAAGAATCTTTTCTGGTCATGTTCATGCACTCATCGGAATTGCTTCCTGGAGCCAATCCCGGACTTCCTACCCAGGCCAGTGTCGATAACGTATTGCAAAAAATTGATGCTTATCTGAGCTGGCTCGGATCCTATACGCAGATAAGAGGGACCACTTTCCCTCAAGCCTACGACATGCTGACCAAATCGCACAGTTCCGCCACCAATCACCAAACCGCCTGATGCCATGAAAATTGTTCTATTGCTTGAAGATCTTCTTTTAGGCGGAACGCAGACTCAGGCACTCCAACTGTCTCACGGTTTTATCCAGTCCGGACACTCTGCGGCCTTGTGGACCCTGACCTCGGGAGATCAACTCGCAGACGTTGCCCATCAAAGGAATATTCCGGTCAAGATTCTGGGAAAAAAGAAATCAGTGACGCCCGCCGTCCTGTTGCGCCTGGCTAAAGAACTACGTACGGCCAAACCGGATATACTGCTCCTGCTGACCGTCCTTCCCAATATCTGGGGAAGAATAGTTGGGAAACTTTGCTTTCAACCGATGATCATCGGCGCTTGCAGAGGTGGTGGCGCTCCTTTCCGACAGCACGAAAAATTTCTCTGGCCTTTGGCCAGACACGTCATCTGCAATACGCGTGCATTGCAAAATGTCTTGCACTCGCAGCTCCGGGTTCCTTTGGAGCGAACCAGCGTCATCTATAATGGCATTGATACGGATCTGTTTCATCCCTCTGAAACGCACCCCGAACACCCCACCGTGCTTCATGTGGGACGGCTTGTTCCGGACAAAAATCAGGACATGCTGGTCAGGGCTTTCGCTCAGACGCTAAAATCCGTACCTAACGCCAGATTGATCATTGTAGGTGACGGTCCCAGACATGATGCGCTGCATGACCTTGCACGGGAAATCATCCCAGCCGATTCTTTTTCCTTTGTTCCGGGCACTACAAATATTGCCCCTTTGTATAAACAAGGCACTGTTTTTGCCATTTCTTCCGCCAGAGAAGGTTTGCCCAATGTCGTACTGGAGGCCATGTCATCAGGACTGCCTGTAGTCGGTACGGCAGTAGGCGGAATTCCCGAGCTTGTTGCAAACAACAAAACCGGTTACCTCGTTCCCCCCGATGCTCTTTCCCAATTTTCTGAAAAACTTGCTTTTCTCTTACAACATACTGACACCGCACAGGCTTTTGGCATTACCGGACGACATCATATTCAAAACAACTTTTCATTATCTTCCTCTCTAAACGCCCATTTATCCCTTTTTTCCTCTTTTCTTGCCTAATAGGCATTGATTTTTCACTGCATTTTATTAAAGTAAGCCAGATTCTAAAGGCTGCTTTCTTGCAATAGTCTTACCTTTGTTTAGATTGACACTTTGTTGAAATTTGATCTAAATGACGTTTACTTGGAACGTAAAGCATTATTTCTAATTCACGAAAGTCAGAGGAAGGAATGAATACCAAGCAGACGAAGTACAAACTTCAGGACCTTTATGACCAGATTCATGAAAATGTGCATCAAGGAGAACTCCCTTCGGAAGAAGATGTACGTGCTTTTATTCGCCTTTTTGAGCACTTCATAACCCAGGTTGACTTTGAAATGACTGCCGAATGTGAAGATTTCCTGCATATGTCCAAGCAACTGCTCCACGCTGTAAAAAAGAACAACCTCAGCGACGCGATTCAGCTTGTTGATTCACTCAACGACGCAAAATCCTATTGCCATGACAATCTTCGCTGACAATCTTGAAACTGTTTCACGGGAAACATTCGAGTTTAACCAAAGAGGATAGCGATGCTTATGGGAAGATCAATCGTGGTTGCCAACCAAAAAGGTGGCGTGGGTAAAACCACTACTGCCATCAACCTTGCGGCCTCATTGGCGGTAATGGAAAAGCGCGTGTTATTGGTGGATTGTGATCCTCAGGCCAACGCGACCAGTGGAATCGGCCTTGACGTCATCGAAGGCAACAATTCACTCTACTCCGTGTTTTTTACACCGGACCTGGTTGAAAACGCCATTTACAAAACCACATCCCCTTTCGTCAGTGTGTTGCCATCAACCAAGGACCTGGTTGGTTGTGAAGTCGAGCTGGTGGACAAAATGGCTCGTGAATTTTATTTGTCGGATGTAATCAAACCCGTAGACAAGCAGTTTGATTACATCATTTTCGACTGTCCGCCCTCTCTGGGAATGTTGACGCTCAATGCCTTGTGCGCCGCCAGCGAACTGCTGATTCCTCTTCAGTGCGAATATTTTGCTTTGGAAGGTATCGTCAACCTGCTGCAAACGTATGAGCAGGTTAAAAAGCGGTTGAATCCCAAACTTAATCTTCTGGGCGTGTTGCTGACCATGTATGATGTCAGAAACAAATTGTCCAAACAGGTGAAAAACGAAGTCCGGAAATGCTTCCCGGACTTGCTTTTCGAATCCATTATTCCCAGAAATGTCAGGTTGTCAGAAGCGCCGAGCTTCGGCAAGACCATCATAAAGTACGACATCAAATCCAAAGGGGCGGAAGCCTACCTTGCCCTGGCCAAGGAAGTGGTTCTTCGTAAACCCAAAGTGCACTGATTGTTATAACAAACATCATGCAGCAAAAAATTTTACCGGTTCAATAAAGATGACATCCTGATGTTATTCATCAAGCGTACAGGCTTTGCATTCGGTTTTTATACAATCCTTGAAATGACGCTTGATGATAATTGAATGGCAATTAAGGCAGGAGAAGCGAGCCAGTCCACCGAGATTGGCTGCAATCAGCTTGAATTTTCTCGGATTGTCATGAACCCAGTCAGCGGTTTCTGCTCCACAATGAGCACAGCATACTTCGGCGTTCGGAGGATATTTGAAATCCCAATATTCCTGTAGGAGTTCCCAGTCGGCCATAGGTTCTTTTGGTTCGTTTTGCGCCGCTACTTTTCCCAATTGGGTTAATTGTTTCATTACGACTTCAGAAACATCTTTCCAAACTTCCGGAGAGATCATGACACCATACATTTCGCCAGTCGCCGTATATAACAATTGGATTCCTTCCGGGTTTTCTTGCATTGTATTCTCCTTTTTTAACAAGACTACAGTTTGTCATTAGAAACTGTCAATTTTCATTGTCATAGCGTACAAGGAGGCTCCATATGGCCATGGCGCAACGCGGATTAGGCAAGGGTTTGGACGCACTACTCAAATCTTCCAGTTCCTTGGATTCGGATGATTCCGGTAAGGATCATGTTACGGAAATCCCTCTGAATTCTATCACAGCCAGTCAATTCCAACCTCGCAGAGATTTCGCCGATCAACATCTGGACGAACTCGCTGCTTCCATCAAGGAACAGGGCGTGCTGCAACCCATTTTGGTACGGCACATTGCCGGCAGTGCCCATTCCTACGAACTCATAGCTGGTGAAAGACGCTGGCGTGCGTCCAAGAAGGCTGGAAAAACCACTATCCCCGCCCTTGTCAAAACACTTTCCGATGAAGAATCCATGCTCATCACCATCGTGGAAAACCTGCAGCGTGAAGACCTCAACGCCATGGACGAAGCTCAGGGCTTGTATCAATTGCAACAGCATCTGAAGCTGAGCCAGGAGGAACTGGCCAAGAAAATCGGCAAAAGCAGACCTGCAATAGCCAACAGCCTGCGTCTGTTGCAGTTGCCGGAAATGATCAAGGACCAGATACGCTCCAATAAGATCACTGCCGGCCATGCCCGGGCCCTGCTCTCCATCAGCGATGGCGATGTGCAGCAGCAGCTCCACAAACGGATTGTCGAACATGAAATGTCCGTGCGGGAAGCGGAAAACCAGGCTTCTTACTGGAAGATCCATGGTGTATTGCCCGAGATGGACGGCATGCCAGCAAAAGCTCAGAAAGCACCACGCCCTGCCTCTAAAAAAGCTCCGGAATTTACGCCTTTGCAAAAACAGATGTCAAAGTTTTTTGAAACAAAAGTAGCATTGCGCGGTGATCGCTCCAAAGGACAAATTGTTCTGGCCTTCAACTCCGAAGATCAACTCATGCAATTGCTCGAACGTCTTGGTGGCAAGGATTTCACCGACTCTTTCACCCAGTAGACGATCAGGAGACACTCGGGATGGGCAATCTGTTCACTAAAACCGACCTGCAAGACAGCCTCAAATCTTTCTCAGGTACCACAGTCGGCATTATCGGTGATATCATGCTGGACTGTTTTATCTATGGTACGGTTGACCGGATTTCTCCGGAGGCTCCTGTGCCCATTGTCGAAGTCACCAACGAAAGCCTCGCCCTCGGCGGTGCCGCCAATGTCGCCAACAATGTCGTATCCCTGGGTGGTAAACCCATCTTCATCAGTGTTTCAGGCCAGGACAGCACCGCATTGCAGATAGAGCAATTGCTCAAATCCAGTCATATCAGCTACCATTTGATAAAAGATCCGACGCGACCATCCACACTGAAAACGCGGGTAATCGGACAGCATCAACAAATCGTCAGATTTGACAGAGAAATGACCGCTCCTTTTTCCGATAGCGTACGGCAGCAATGTTTTCATGCCATCGAACAAAACATGTCCCACTGTGATTGCATTATTCTTTCCGACTATGCCAAGGGCATGATTGACCCGGATTTCATGGCTGCGCTCCGCTCTTTCTGCAAGAACAAACAGGTCAAATTACTTGTAGACCCCAAGCCTGCCAACATAGATTTGTTTAAAAAATCTTTCCTGCTGACCCCAAATGCCAAAGAAGCCGGACAAGCCGTGGGTATGGGGACACCAAAAACACAGCAGGAAATCATTCGTGTAGGCAAAGCGGTCCTGAACAAATACCCTACTGACAATCTGCTCATAACGCTTGGAGCCCAGGGAATGGCCCTGTTTTGCAGCAACGGTCAGATCCTGCACATTCCAACCATGGCGCAAAACGTATTCGATGTGACCGGTGCGGGAGATACGGTTGTGGGTACCCTGGGATTGGGGTTGGCCGCGGGCTCTTCGCTTCTGGCTTCCTGCGTGCTGGCAAATTATGCGGCCGGGTTGGTCACAGGCAAACTGGGAACAGCCTGTGTCACTCCTGATGAAATGGCCTCGGAATTACTGAAATCTCCCCTGCCCTCCATCTCGGAATGGAACAACGGTGACTGACATGCAAAATGATACGGCATACGATCTTCAGGCCAATCGCCTCAAAAAGCTCATTGCCGCCAATCAGGCCCTTGCACAGGTCGAATCATTGTCCGAACTTCTACCTGTTCTTCTGGAATTCGCACGCGATGTGACCCAGGCGATCGGGGCATCCATTCTTTTGTACAAGCCGGAAAGCAATACCCTGGAATTCACCCTGGCCATAAATGAAGTCCAGGGAGCTGCGGAAGAGATAATAAGCAAAAAATTCGAGCTTGCCGTTGGCGAAGGAATCGCCGGTCATGTGGCCAAGACCAGGGAATCGCTGCTTGTTGCGGACACCCAGGAAGACAAGCGTTTTTCGCGCAAAGTTGATAATGATACGGGTTTTATGACTCGCAGCATAGTTTGCTCCCCTATCGTGTATCAAGACGAATTGCTCGGTGTCGTACAGGTTGTAAACGCCAAGAGTAAAACCAACTTTGATTCATCTGATCTGGATATTCTGGAAAGCTTTTCCCATTTGGCCGCTGTAGCCATGGTACGCTCGCGGCTACTGGAACTGCGTATTCATCAGGAGCGGATGCAGGCGCAAATGGACGCTGCCACAAGAATCCAGGAAACGTTTTTTCCAAAAGTCCCTGAACTGGATGCCGAGACCGATATTTTCGCCATCACCAAGCCCGCTATTTTCGTGGGTGGCGACGTATATGACATTATCCGTATTTCAGATGATCTTCTTTTCGTATGTGTAGCCGATGTCTCAGGCAAGGGTCTTCCTGCTGCTCTGGTTGGCGCCACTCTTTGGACAAAACTGCGTTCACTATCGGTTAAGTTTGATAAACCTTCTGAAATGCTGCATGCCCTGAACAAGGAAATGTACGAAGTATTATCGCAGAGGCTCTTCGTAACCTGTGTTCTGGCTTATTACCATCTGCCTACCGGCCGTATTACATTATCTTTGGCAGGCCACCCTGCCCCACTGTATATCACTGCCGATGGCGTCCGTTTTCTGGATACTCTGGAAGGAATGCCCGTAGGTGTGGACCCAGATCAAAACTATTCCGAACTTGAACTGACCATCAATCCTGGTGAATCCATCATCATGTTCTCTGATGGAGTTGTCGAAGCCAGAAACAAGGATCGGGAATTTTATGGCGAAGAGCGGGTCGTGGATTTTTTAAACAAACAGTCCGCACCCTCTTATGGCAAAGCCTTGCTTCATGAGATTGATGTGTGGCAACAGGATACACAGGCCAATGACGACCTGACTATTCTGGAAATCTGGCGCAATAATAAATCTTAATGTTTCACATGAAACATTTCAGGTAGGACAAACCCGGTCCAGGCCCAAAACAGCTTTTAAATCTTGAAAAAATGGGATAAGTTAGATCAACTTGTCTATTTCACAGAGAAAGGGGTTGAAGATGAGCTCGGAAAAGTCTCAGGAAATGTGGTCTATAAAAGTGGATAAGGACGGTATCGTCAGAATGGCTGGTGAAATCGATTATACCGTAACACCGAAAATTCGCAGCGGTCTGCTCAATTACATCGACAAGACCGAGGGCCCCATGCAGATGGACCTGAGCAATTTGAAATATCTGGACAGCTCTGGATTGGCGGTATTTATAGAAATCCGCAGGCATCTTGTGGAAAAAGGCCGGACACTCAATATCCTGGCCGTGACGCCGGAAGTCAAAAAAATATTCAAGCTGACCCAGGTGGATAAACTTTTTGGATTCTGATCCTACCGCCCAGACATCTTTTTGAAGCAAAAAAATACCATGCAAAGATCGCCACTGTTTTTTTTCCTGAGCATCGCAGTGTTTGCCTATATTCTTGCTCCAAGATGTGTTTATTTCATCTACGGAAAAGTGACCTCCGAAGCACAGACATTGATCATCACCCTGCTGACAACGCTGGTCATCTTTTTTCTTGGCATGATGCTACGCAAGCGTTCGCGCTAACTTTCCCGTTCTTCCATAAAAAATCACCGGATGAGATCCCCCACCCGGTGTTCAGTCCGATCGAAATTACAGCTGCGTAAGATAGTAATAAAGAAGGCCCATATTGATAACAGCGGCCCAGGCTGCGAATAAGCGGATTGCCATTGTCTCCCTCCATGATCGATGCACAAATTTTTGACGAAAGCCGTACGTCTGAAAATTAAATAGCAGAGATTATGCCAGGATTTGTGATTGAAAGACTCAAAACCGTTTAATCGAGACGCAGAGCCTGCCTGATCTTGATCTCAAGTTCTCTCACGCCAAAGGGCTTCTTGATGTAGGCGGTCACGCCGGCCTGCACGGCTTCTATGATATTGTTTTCCATGCGTTCGGCAGTAACCATGATGAATGGAACGGATGATATCCGGGAATCAGCGCGAAGGTGTTTCAAAAAGTCCAGACCAGTCATTTTGGGCATGTTCCAATCTGACAATATCAAACCGACCTGCTCGTCCTTTACACGATTCAAGGCATCGACACCGTTTTCCGCCTCCACAAAGTCCTGAAAGCCAATGGCGACAAGCATACGCTTCAGGATCTGCCGTGTGACCCGAGCGTCATCTACGATAAGTACTTTAACGGTGCCGAAGTCCATAAAAAACCTCGTTTCGGGCAGAAATCAGGAACAAAACAAATCAAAAACAAATTCATTTACAGATCAAAGAGGTGCGCAATCCTCAGAGTTACAAAAATTTAAAAGTCCGTACTATTGAATAAAATCCAGGGAAACAATAGAAATTAGGTTTCGACGTCAAATAATTGTCAACTTTTCATTCCAAGTGCAAGGTATAGTCATGCAAAAAAATGGCTGGATCATCGTAGCCACAGACACGGATGCAGGAAAAACCTTTGTCACTGCCGGGTTGTTTCGACAGTTTCTACGCAACGGTACGGACTGCCTGGCAGTAAAACCCGTACAGACTGGTTGTGAAATTGATTCCCAGGGGCACATCGATGCGCCCGACGTTTCCATCTATGTTGCCGCGGCAGGTTCCCTGCTGCCCAAAAATGCCCAGCAGGACATGCTCTGTTACGCCTACCGTACGCCCTGCTCCCCTGCCCTGGCCGGAGAACTGGCCGGGCACCAGCCGGACCTGGAAGTCATTGGCTCCCACGTTGCCGCTTTAAAAGACAAACTTCTGCTCATCGAAACCGCCGGGGGAATATTCACGCCCATAAACAAACGCGCCACCATGCTGGATCTGGTCAAAATGCTCAAATTGCCGGCTCTTGTGGTCGCGGACAACCGTCTGGGAGCCATCAACCAGGTGCTTATGACCACTGCTGTTTTACGCCAGCATGCCGTGGACGTTCAGGGCGTCATTCTCACCCACCGCTCTCCCCTCCCGGAAAACGACATTATTCGGGAAGACAACGTACGCACCATTACGGATCTGGGGCATATAGACATTCTTGCGGACATCCCCTTTCTGCAAAACTTCAAGGCCGAGGATTCGGACAGCTGGTCTGAAACCGATCCCTATTTCGCAAAAATCGCTTCAATTCTCCATCCGGAACAGTCATTTCAACCATGAGCATCACTTCAGAAGATCTGCAATTCGACTACGACCATCTCTGGCATCCGTATACCTCCGCAACCAGCCCTTTGCCGGTCTACCCCGTACGCAGTGCGCACGGTTGCAGAATAGTGCTGGAATCCGGCCAGGAACTCATAGACGGCATGGCCTCCTGGTGGTGCGCAATACACGGATACAACAGGCCCGAACTCAACCAGGCCGCCAGGGAACAGCTGGAAAAAATGTCCCATGTCATGTTCGGAGGTCTCACCCACGAACCCGCCGTTCGGTTGGGGCAAAAACTTGTTGAACTGTCGCCAGAATCATTGCAGTTTGTTTTCTTCGCGGACTCGGGTTCGGTTTCCGTGGAAGTGGCGCTGAAGATGGCCGTGCAGTATTGGCAGTCCAAAGGGCAAACGCAGAAAACAAAACTGCTCTCCCTGCGTTCGGGCTACCACGGCGACACCTTGGGGGCCATGTCCGTATGCGATCCGGTAAACGGCATGCACAGTCTGTTCACCGGCATTCTTCCCGAGCAGATCTTTACCGAAGCGCCCCGCTGCGGATTCCACGCGGCATGGGATGAAGCCTATCTGGAAGATTTCAGCAGGCAGATCAAAGCCAATGCCCACAGGCTGGCCGCCGTTATACTCGAACCCATTGTCCAGGGCGCCGGCGGCATGCGTATCTACGCGCCGGAATTTCTCAGGCGCGTACGGGAACTGTGCGACGCATACGAAGTGCTGCTGATCTGCGATGAGATCGCCACTGGTTTCGGACGCACGGGCAAAATGTTCGCCAGCAAATGGGCAGACATCTGTCCGGACATCATGTGCGTGGGCAAGGCGCTGACAGGCGGATACATGACCCTGGCAGCCACCCTGGCGACAACTGATGTGGCCCATACCATCTCGGCGCAGGGCGGCGTCATGATGCACGGTCCGACCTTCATGGCAAATCCGCTGGCCTGCGCCGTGGCCAACGCCAGCCTGTCCATTCTGGATCAGGGCCATTGGAAAGCCCAGGTGGAAAATATTCAGGACCAGCTGGAAAAAGGGTTGCAGCCCTGTGCGGAAATCCCCGGCGTGGCCGAGGTACGTGTGCTGGGAACAATCGGCGTGGTGGAAATGCAGCATCCAGTGGATGTTGCCCAATGTCAGAAATTATTCGTGGCCAGAAATGTCTGGATCCGTCCTTTCAACAAATGCGTTTATGTCATGCCGCCCTATGTGATTGAAAATACGGAACTCGCCCAGCTGACCCAGGCCATAGTTGAAGTTGTACATAAACTGCAGTCAAAATAATGCCAGATACGATCTTATTCAAAGAAATACGTAGCGCAGCTGAAGCATTCCGCCCCATCAGCGCCTCAGCGGCCCTGGACCTGCTGCACCTGCAAGCCGGCGATCTGCCCCAGGTTTTCGCCTGTGCAGCAGCCATGCGGTCCGCAGCCTTCAACAACCGCGTGAGCCTGTGCGCCATTGTCAATGCCAAAAGCGGCGCCTGTTCGGAAGACTGCGCTTACTGCGCGCAGTCCCGGCATGCCAGCATCAAAGCCCAGGTCTACCCGTTCATGCCGTCGGAAAAATTGCAGGAGAGCCACAAAATGGCCGCGGACAATCAGGCCAGATATTTCGGCGTGGTCACCAGCGGCAGAGCCCTGAACAAGGAAGATGTGGACAAGGCCTGCGAGACCGTACGCACTGCGACGGACAATGCAGGCGGTCCGTACTGGTGTGCTTCCATGGGATGTCTGAACCTCGATGCGCTCAAGAAATTGCGCCAGGCGGGCTTCAAACGCTACCACCACAATCTCGAAGCGGCTCCCAGCTTTTTTCCGACTATTTGCAGCTCGCACACCATGGAAGATCGTCTGCGGACTCTGCGCAATGCCCGTACGGCAGGGCTGGAGTTGTGCAGTGGAGGGATTTTCGGACTGGGGGAAAGCAAGGAGCAACGGGTGGAACTGGCCCAGGTTCTGGCAGCAGAAAAAGTGGACTCCATCCCCATCAATTTTATTCAGCCCATAGAGGGAACGCGTCTGCAGAATCAGCAGGTTCTATCACCAACGGATATTCTGCTATCCATTGCCATGCTGCGGATGACGAATCCGAAAGTTGAACTGCGTATCGCCGCGGGCCGTAAAAGCCTCGGCCGCCTGCAATCCTTTCTGTTCATGGCCGGATGCTCGGGCATGATGATCGGCGACATGCTGACAACCAGCGGCGAGGATGTTGTTGCAGACCATGCCATGCTGCGCGACCTGGAAATGGAAGTGGAAAAGACTTCAACCTGAAATCAAGCAACCATCAGAGGATAACAGTGGAATACGTAATTGGATTTTTCGCATTGCTCGTGATTGTGGGCCTTCTGGATGTCAAAAAAGCCGGGTCGTTCCAGGATTTCGTACTGGCGGGAAGAAGGCAAGGCGTTTCCATGGTCAGTTTTTCCCTAATGGCTTCCTGCATCGGCGGTTCGGCCACGGTGGGTGTCGTGGGTATGGCGTACGCGCTGGGTTTCCCGGCTTTCTGGTGGTTGGGAAGCGGCGCCGCAGGCCTGTTGATCCTGGGTTTTTTCCTGGCCAACAAACTGCGCAAGTACGATGCCAGTACGCTGCCGGACCTGGCAGGCGCCCTGCTGGGCAAACGAACCCGCCCGCTGGTCTCTCTGATCATCGTTCCTGCCTGGCTGGGCATTACCGCTGCCCAGTTCGTGGCCATCGCAAAAATTCTGCAGCCGCTGACAGGCATGGACCAGACCATGACCATCATGGCCTGCGCCTTTACCGTAACCGTCTACGCCACCCTGGGCGGTCAGCTCTCCGTACTCAAAACCGATTTCTGGCAGTTCCTCATTCTGAGCGCCGCTCTGATCGCATCCATGGGGTACCTGTACGTGAGCCAGCCCCTGCCCCTGTCCGCATTCAAGATGGAATTTCTCAACGCGCAGTTTTCAGCGCATAAGCTCGCCTACTACATGCTGATCATGGGGGGCAGCTATGTGGTCTGTCCCATGCTGTTCAGCCGTTTGTTCACAGCGCGAACACCGCGCACGGCCAGACTGGCCACTCTGGGGGCCAGTCTCGGACTGGTGGCCATGAGCCTCGTAATTACGGCCATAGGCCTTTGGGCCGCATTTTACCTGCCAGGCATCGAAAATGGAGATAACGTCCTCACAGGGGCCATTGTGGGCCAATTACCGGGTATTCTGCGCGTGTTGCTGATCTTCGGACTGCTCGCAGCCATCACTTCTTCGGCGGACTCCTGCCTGCTGACAGTGGGCAGCATCATCGAACACGATCTGTTCGGCAAACGCCGCGTGGGCAACATCCGTTTGCAGATCCTGGTCTGCGGTATTCTTTCGGCCCTGATCGCCTGGCGCCAGCCGGACATCATCGGCCTGCTTCTGGATGCCACGACCATCTTTACCGCGGGAGTGGTCGCGCCCGTGGCCGTGGGGCTGATCGCCGCGCCCCGCCGACAGATGAGTCAGAGCTGGGCCATGGCGGCCGTGCTCGGTGGCGGTATTCTGGGCATCTGGTCCGGATACAACGGCAACATCGACCTTGCCATGCTCGGCGTGGGCCTGTCCGCCGCATTGTCCGTGGGCGGAGTGCTGTTCGGTGCGCAGGAAGCTCCGGAAAAACTGGAGTGCCGGGCCGCAATCAAATAAAAGACAGCACAAATCACGAAATTAAAAGCGCTCCCGGGCAATGCCCTGGGAGCGCTTTTTTCATGCAAAACATAAAACTGAAGAAGTCTGCATCAGGGAGTTCCGATCTGCCCGGGCAGAAACAGAACAAGCTGCGGAAACACGAACATCAGGGCGATGCAGATGGCATAGGCAATGAGGAAATAACTGACGCCCTGGAATACGCGCTGTATGGGCACTTCACGGGCCATGGAAGAAACGATGAAGGTGCTGACGCCCACGGGCGGTGTGGCGGCTCCCATGGTGGTCACAACCGTCACCACCACCGCGAACCAGATGGGATCGTATCCGAGTTTGTCCGCCAGAGGGAAGAAAATGGGAATGGTGATCAGCAGCAAAGCCAGCGCATCCATGATCATGCCGCCCAGCACGTAGATCAGGCAGATGATGATCAGAATGACAAAGCCGGGAATGGGCAAGTCGGCAACCCAGCCGGCGACTTCGAATGGAACGCGCGTCAGGGCCAGAAACTTGCCGAAAATCACCGCACCGGCAACGATGATCAGAATCATGCAGGATACGCGCATGGTGTCCACAATGGACTTTTTGAAGCGCTCCCAGGTGAGGTTCCGGGTAAAAAGACTGATGAAAATGGAAATAATGGATCCGGCCGCGCCCGCCTCGCTGGGAGTGAAAAAACCCGCGAACAGCCCGCCCATGACCATGCAGAACAACAGAACCATTTCTATGGACCCGGGCAGGGAAGCCATTTTTTCGGCAAAGCTGGTCTTGCCGCCGGCAGGTCCCCATTGGGGATGGCGGCGGCAAAGAATGAAAATGGTCAGAATGAACAGCAGCGTCAAAAGAATGCCGGGAAAAATACTGCCCCAGAATAGTTTTGCTATGGATTGCTGGGTCTGCAGTCCGATGATGATCAGCACCACGCTGGGGGGAATGACTACGCCCAGTGTAGAACCCACGGCCACCGATCCGGTGGAAAGAATGGGATCGTAATCGTACTTTTTCATCTCGGGCAGGGCCACGGTGCTCATGGTGGCGGCTGTGGCGGTGTTGGACCCGCTGATGGCGGAGAAACCGGCGCAGGCCAGAATGGTGGCAATGGACAAGCCGCCTTTATACTGCCCCATCCAGACATAGGCCGTATTGTATAGCCGCTTGTTGACGCCGGAATGGAAACAGATCTGCCCCATGAAGATGAACAAGGGGATTACCGTAAGTCCGTAGGAGGAAAATACGGACCAGATTTCAGTGCCCAGCATGCTGACCGCGGCATTGAAATTGATGATCTGCCAGAAGCCGATGAAACCTACGATGGCCATGGCAAAACCCACGGGCATACGCATGAAGAAAAGAAACAGGAGCAGTGTGATGATACCGCAGATACCGGTAAGTTCGGGTGTCATGATCAGATCTCCTCGCCTGTGGGTTTCACGTTGAAAAGCACAAGCAGAAAATCAACCAGCAGGGCCAGTGCCAGTGTGCCGAGCCCGAACGCCACCGCGAAAACAAAAGGATAATAAGCGATACGCAGTGTTTCCGACAGTTCGCCGCTTTGGATGAGCCGCATGGCCCAGGAACCGGTTTTCCAGGAAACAAGAACGAAAAACGTGCAGCAGACCAGCGAAGTGACTATGTCGATGATCCGGGTGGTCAATGGGGAAAAATGATCGGACAGAATGGTCAGGCACAGATGATCCTTGAGCAACTGCGTATAGCCCAGGGAAAAGGCAATGGCCGTGGCGCCGAAAAAGCCCATGAGCTCGTAGCTGCCGGTGATGGGAATCCAGATGGCCCTGGTGACCATATTGGAGCAGGCCAGCACCATCATCAGGACCAGCAAACATCCCGCCATGGCCATGAGCAAAGAATTGACGCGGCGATTGAGTTGGATAAGAAAGCGTATCACGGTAGAATTCCTGAGATTAAAGAGAAAAAGAAAGCGGCACGCCCCTTAGGCCGTGCCGCTCTGCAATCCGGTGATTATTTGGCAAACTGCTGTTCATAGGATTTTTTCAGACTCAGCATGTCATCCCAGATGGCCTGGGAGTCGATGCCGGCGGCAGCCGCGTCCGTTTTCCATTTCGCGGGCATGGGAGCCAGCTTCTGCTCCACTTCCTGCAGCTGTTCGGGAGTGAATTCGTAGATGGCTTCCTGATACTTTTCCTTGGAATAGGACAGTGACTCGGTAACATGGTCGTCCATGTATTTGCCGGTCCAGAGACTCTGCTCCTTGGCCAGGTCGTCAAAAACCTTTTTCACGTCATCCGGAAGACTGTTCCATTTGTCCATGTTCATGACCACGGCAAAAGGATAGACCTGCGCGTTGATCACAGCCACATTGCGGCAGGATTCTGCGTAGTTGAAGTCCTTGAGCACTTCCAGGGAGGACAGCAGGCCTTTGACCAGACCTTTCTGCAAAGCCTCGGGAGTTTCGGACATGGGCATGGATACGGGCACGGCGCCGAGCAGTTCCAGAACTTTGGCCGCGCCGCCGGAAGCACGCAGCTCGAGTCCCTGGAGATCATCCAGGGATTTGATGGGCGTGGTGCTCATGATGTTGGTGGGCGCAGTGGCGAACAGAGCCAGCACCTTGACCTTGGAGAATTCCTTGGGCTGGTATTTGTTCCAGAGGTCATAAAGCACGGCAGTGGCCACGGTGGAGGAGGAAAATCCCACAGGCTGCTCAACAACTGTGGTCATGGGGAACACGCCGGGCTGATAGGACATGCACAGGCAACCGATGTCGGCAATGCCCTGCTGGACGCCCTCGAACATGTTCTTGGCGTTGAGCAGCGTACTGCCGGGAAAGGTCTGCACAGCGACCTTGCCCTGGGTCCGGGCTTCCACTTCCTGCTTCCAGCGCTCCATCTGGACGCAGGGAAATGTGCTGGCGGGCGGAAAATTGGCATAGGTCAGGGAAACGTCGGCAGCCTGGACACTACCTGCGGAAAGCAGGAGTACGGTCAGCAGCAACGTACCGCAAAAACAGGAACAAACAGCTTTCAATTTCATTATTACATCCCCTCGAAACCGGAAAACGGTTGAAAAACTGATAGAAAGACACGCATGACATGAGACAATAAGTGATGAAACCTCGTTAGCATAGCCGCAGGGCACTCGCAAGATTGTAAAAGGTACGAAAAGACAAAAGGTTGCACAGCGTGTTGCCTGAAACGGAAATACTGTCGTAAGTACTTGGCATGCCAAAGGTACAATTGATCGACGTAACGGACGAAGAGTCCGGACAAAAACTCGTGCAGTTTCTGCAGCGCAGAATAGCCGACATGCCGCAAAGCGCTGTAATGCGCTGGATTCGTACGGGCCAGGTGCGGGTGGACGGCAAGCGCAGCAAACCCTTTGCGCGCATAACGCAGGGGCAGAAAATACGCATACCTCCGTACAATATTTCTCAAGCGATACATGAAGAACCGTCGAAAACATCCTGCACCGATGTTCACATCCTCCTGGAACAAAAGGACTTGCTGGTAGTTGAAAAACCCGCCGGACTGCCCGTGCATGGCGGCACCGGACACTGCGACAGCCTGCAGCGAAGGCTTGCCGTACGCTACGCACATCTGCCCTTCAGCCCGACTCCGGCCCATCGCCTGGACAGGGACACCACAGGCATCATTCTCTTTGCCCTATCCTATACGCGTCTTAAGCAGATCCAGGACGCACTGCGTACGGGCGCCATGGAAAAGACCTATCTGGCCTGGGTCCAGGGAAACTGGCCAGGTACCGAAGAAAGCCTGCTGGAAGATCTGCTGGGAAAAAATGGTGAAAAGGGCTCCGAACGTGTCACCACGGGAAAAGGCCGTATTGCTCTGGCCAGAGTACGCTGCCTGCTGCACAGAGGTCCTTTCAGTCTTATGGCTCTGCGTCTGATGACAGGCCGTACGCACCAGTTGCGCGTACAACTGGCAAGCCGTGGTTTTCCCATTGTTGGGGACAGAAAATACGGTAGCGGCAACCAGCCCGGGACAAATCAGCAAACTCTCTGCTTGCATGCCTGGCGCGTGGTGCTTATAAATGAAGTATTTGAAAATCTTCCACCCTGGAAGGGAAACTTTGCCGTAACCAGCGGCGACATTGACGAGCCGTAGGATACTGATACTTCCACAGGAGGTACTGAGCCATGAGTCCGTTTTTCAAGAAAGATCATGATGCGAAAGAGGAAGATCAGCAAACGCACGAATGGTTGATTCCTGAAGACACGCGTAAGCAGCTGACGAAAATTTTCGACTCACTCCCCAACACGGTCTCCCTGCAGGTTTTCACACAGGAAGGCGTCAACGACGTATACAACGAGTACCTCGTCAAACTGGTAACCGATGTAAGCAAACTGAGCCCCAAGCTGGAAGCTGGATTTCACGCGCTGGACAGTGAGGAAGCCACAAAATACGGGGTGGCCACATCCCCTACCCTGCTGGTGAGTCCGGATAAATACCGCATCAGGTTCACCGGCGTGCCCCTGGGAGAAGAAGGCAAAAGTTTCATCGAGTCCATCATCATGGCCTCCAGTGGAGACAGCGGACTGAGCAAGGCGTCCAAAGAGGCTCTGGCCGAACTCACCGAGAGCCGTGAAGTCAGCGTATTCGTCACGCCGACCTGCCCCTATTGTCCGGGTCAGGTGGTCAATGCCTTCCGCTGCGCCGTGGAGCGTCCGGATCTGATTTCGGCCGAATGTGTGGAAGCCAGCGAAAACCAGGGCCTTGCCGCCAAATACGACGTGGGACCCGTACCGCATACGATCATCAACGAAACCTACAACGGCCTGGGACTGATGCCCGAGGAACGCTTCGTGGCAGAGTTGATCACCTTGCAGACCGCGGAGGAGGCACTGGACCAGCACTGGGCAGATGAAGACGCCAGAACAGCCGGCGGCGGCCATCTGGATGTTGTCGAACTGGACCTGGTGATCATCGGCGCAGGACCCGGTGGGCTTGCCGCGGGCATTTACGCCGTACGCAGCGGCCTGAAAAGCGTGATCCTGGAAAAAGCCGTGGTGGGCGGACAGGTGGCCCTTACGCCGGTGGTGGAAAACTATCCGTCATTCCACAGCGTCAGCGGCAAAAAGCTCATGGACATCATGAGCGAACACGCCAGGGAATACACGGACATTCACGAGGGCGAATCCGTAGCAGAAATCAAGGTAGGCCGAAATATCGAAGTCTACACAAACAAGGCCGTGTACCTGGCCAAGGCATTGATTCTGTGTACGGGATCCACCTGGAAAAAAATAGGCGCCCCCGGCGAGGACGAATTCTTCGGCCATGGGGTCAACTTTTGCGCCACCTGCGACGGATACCTGTACAAAGGCAAGGAAGTGGCCGTGGTGGGCGGGGGAAATACTGCCCTCACCGACGCGCTGCATCTGAAAAATATCGGCGCGGATGTGACCATCATCCACCGACGGGATGCCTTCCGTGCGGAAAAGCATCTCCAGGAATCCGTGGAAAAGGAACAAATCCCGGTAATCTGGAACCATGTTGTTTCGGAAATCCGCGGGGAGGACGGTCATGTGACCAACCTGCTGCTGACCAATACGCAGGATGGTTCCGAGCAGGTTCTGGAGGTGGACGGCATGTTCGTGGCCATCGGCCAGCTACCCAACATCGACCTGGCCGAACAGATCGGGCTGAGCAAAACCCCGGACGGCTGGCTGGAAGTGGACCGCGCCATGCGCACCAATATTCCAAGAATCTATGCTGCCGGAGATGTGACCGGCGGGGTTCAGCAGATTGTCACGGCCGTGGGCGAAGGCACAACCGCCGCGCTTTCCGCATTTGAGGACATCATGCACCCCTACTGGAAAAAATCATGAAGCAGTGCTAAACACCTTCCGACGTTAGGTAGGATTACTCAAGAGACAACAGCGGCCGGATCCGCCTCAGGCGTTTCCGGCCGTTTTTATTGATAAAAATGCCAATATGGCAGTAAAATATAAGTGTAAAGGAGCAAAAAATGCCTGAACTGGCAGATTGGACACCATATCTGGCGTTGATGGTCATCACCTTCGCCGCAACGTTCACCCAGAGTTGCACGGGCTTTGGTTCGGCCCTGATCACCATGCCGCTGATGCCGATGTTCATCGACTTCAAAACCGCCGTACCGCTGACTGTGCTGCAGGCGCTGACCGTATCTGTCGCGCTGATGGTGCAAATGCGGCATGAATTCCGTATCAAACAGATCGCGTTTCTGACCATCGGAGGACTGGCCGGAACAGTTATGGGTCTGATGATCTTAAAATATCTGAATACTTCCGCACTGGAAACAGGGCTGGGAATTCTGCTGGTCCTGTTCGCGGGGTTCAGCCTGTTGTTCCGTATCCGGCAGTTTCATTTCTCTCCGGTCTGGGGACTGCTGCCAGGATTTCTTACCGGAGCCATTGCTTCCGCCTGCAGCGCGGGCGGACCCCCTACGCTGATCTATGCGGCCATCAAGGATTGGGACAAGGAGGAGCTCAAATCCACACTGGTGGGTTTCTTCTTCATCAACGGCGTGGTGGTGGCCGCAGGACACGCCATTACGGGCATGACCAACCCCACAGTCTTGAGTCTGTACGCCATCTGTCTGTTGCCGGTGCTTCTCGGTACCTACCTGGGCATCATGATGTACGGTAAAATTCCGACCGCCATCTATCGCAAGATATTGCTGGTCTTCCTGCTGGTCATGGGTGTGCTGATGACTTTTTCCTGATCAACACAGGGGAGAATTCTCAACTCAGGCGGATACGCTGCCCATCCTGGCCCATGAGTCCGGTGGTACGGGCGTGCGCGCCGTTGCCATTGCCGTTGCCATTGGACCTTTTCTTGTATCCCTGGACAATGGTTTCCAGCATGCGGTCCAGATTGACGAAACTCTGATTCAGGCGATCGCGGAACCCTGCATCGAGGTCGTCCGAGTGTTGCAAATCCAGCTTGTTGCCGCCCATGATGATGGGAATGCCGTCGTGGATCTGGCGCTGGACCTGTTTCCAGAAGCGTGAATCCGTCTTCTTGATATCCTCGACCTCGCGCAAACGCTGCAGCAGGGCATTTATGGAGCGGGACAATTCGTCCTTGATGGCTGCGTACCCGGACGCGCCGGCAAACACGGGGCCAAAGGACAGGCCGTTGCCGTCGTTGCGCTGGCGGGAAAGCTGCTGCAGCTTTTCCATGGCGCGATCCAGCGAATGAACAGCGGTTTCCGTGCTTTTAACCTGCTGTGCCAGGGAGGTCAGGGTCTTGCCGTTTTCCACCCACTGGCGGGAATCCGAAACAAGCTGCTGCACCTTGTTCTGCGTATCCTGGGCCGCATTGCCGACATTCTGAATCTGTCGGGCGATTCCTGCCAGTTCATCACGCTGTTCCTGTGCGGCCAGATGCACCTGCCCGATGTGGCCGGAATTTCTGTCCAGAGCGGTTTTCAGCTCGGAACCGAGTTTTTCCGTCACGGATTCGAATGTCGCCAGCCGTTCCTGGAAGAAACTCAGGAATGTCTGCAACTGCTGCTGCTCCGCCGCGCTGAAACTGCTCTTGAACTGCCTGGTGATTTCTCTGGACATGCTTGTTACCAGTTCCGAGGAATCCTGCGCATGATTCTGATGGCTGAGCAGTATGGCCTGCAATTTGTCCATGATCTGTCCGCGCGATTGCGAAATGCCTGCGCTTGCGGCCTCTATGAGCCCCTGAAGATTCCTGGTCTGTTCTTCGGTCGCGTACACTATGGCTCCGAGATCCTCGGCAGTGTTTTTGTCGCTCTCGGCAATTTTTTCCATAACCGCGTCTGATTTCACGGCCACGGTCTTGAGCAGTCTGCGGTTGTGGATTTCCAGGGTACTGGGCAGCTCATCGGCGGATTTTTGCAGGCCGTTCAGACCGGCAACAAGTTCCTGGCGGGTGGCGTCCGCGGTTTCATGCAGCGAACCGAGTTCCAGGATAAGCTCATCATTCTGTTTCACCAGCGCTTCATTGCCCTCGCGAATGGTTTCCACGAGCTCTTTGCCCCCGGAATTCAGCGCCTGATGCAGCACGGAAGCAGAGGTTTTTGCCTCCTGCTGCAGCGCGGTCTGCATGCCGGTTATCCGCTGTTCGAGATACTGGGAAGAATTCTGGCTCTGCTGCTGCATCAGCATCAGCCTGCCGGGTATGCCGTTTTCCTCTTCGGACACCAGAGTTTCCCGAACCTGGTCCAAAAGCCGGTTCTGATGATTCTGCGCCTCCAGCAGGCTCTTGAAATGAATGGCAAGTTCGGAGCGCAGGGAGGCCATTTCCTGGGCCATTTGTTCGCCCGGACGCTGCAGGGCATCCTCAAGCCGGAGGGATTGGGCGTTGTTGTCCTGCTGCAATTGGACCAGCAGGTCCTGCAGGGACTTGAAGCCGTCCTTGTACTGCGCATTGTGAATGGCATCGCGGTCGTAATCCGCCTTCATCAGCTTGAGGATCTTCTTCAGCACGAAAAGCTCGCGATTTTGCAAGGCTTTCTGCTGTTCTTCCTTAAGCTGGGTCATATTCACCAGCTTGCTGAATACCATTGCCAAAATCAGACCCACCATGGTGGAGGCCCCGGCGCCCAGAATCCCCTTGAACAAATCCTTGGCGGCATCCGTCAGAGAGCCGAGATCGACATTCCAGGCAACGGTCAGGGCGCCCGCCACGGTGCCCAAAAGGCCCAATGCTGTGAAAATAAAAGGAATGAACTGAAGCAAAACCACATTGACGGAAGAAAAACTGGTAAAGGCGCGGCGAACATAGAAGGCACTGAAGACAAGCCAGAAAAGCATGCCAAGATAAGGGAGCGGATTGGCTCCGATAAAAAAACTCAAAACTTTGATCGTATCAAGCAACCATCCGGCTTCCATGGCGCACCTGTTTCTTTATGTTACCCGGTTATTTTTTCCTGATCGGCAGGAGCGCGTTGTATACAGCTCTCCCCCTGGGCACTTCGTGTGCCTGATCGTCGGATTTCGTTACTGAGTATACCTCAGAGCGGAAAACTTACAAATCCTTGTCCGAAATCCATGGATGTTTTTTTTTGCAAAGCGTATCAAAAAAGGACAAACTCCCCAGCTGCCCTGTCTTGCATATCTGACTCTTCGACTGATTTTATAAAAAATTTATATTTTTATGAAAGCTCCACCAATCGCATACGGTTTTCCATGATTTTTATTTACCAGGAAGTCTTCCTAAAAGATAAGGTTTCGGCTACAAATTGAGCTTGGCTCCCCTAAAAAAACTTAATTAAGCGAAAAATTTTCCTTTCTTAATGGAACTTATCAAAAGGCATGCCAGAAGCATGAATTTATCCGAACTGCAGCACGACGTTCTTTGCGAACTGATCAACATCGGCATGGGCCGCGCCGCCGGGGCCATGAACAAGATGACCAGAAACCACATCGACATCAGCACGCCGAAAGTGAGTCTGCTGTCCCACAAGGAGCTTGCCAGCTATTACGCCCGGGCCGGGGATAAACTGGACATAATAAAGCTGACCTTTGAAGGTCATTTTTCCGGGGCCACCGGATTGATCTTCACCCAGCAGAACGCCACCAACTTTGTTTCGTTGCTGCTCAAGGACATAGACATCCATTCGCGGGTTTTTGCAGCGTTGCGGGAAGATTCCTTGAAGGAAGTGGGCAACATCGCCCTGATCTGGATTATGGGAGCGCTGTCCAATGCGCTGAAAGAACACCTGAAGTATCAGCCACTCGAATACCTGACGGAATTTGAGAGCTTTCTGGGAAGCACCCGGGAAGATATCCTGGCCCTGCTGATCAAGACGATTTTCGAGGTCGAAAATCAGCGGACCAGCGGTGAAATCGTGATTCTTTTCAACCAGGAAAAATTTGCGTCCCTTATCGACTCGATCAACGCTCTGATTGACGGTGGAGGCTCAGGTTGTTGCTGACCTTTCTGACGAAAACCTCCCCCGTGTGAGAGGCAAAGACGATCTTTCGGCCGTTGGCCCCGCCGACATTGGTGGCCGTGACCCGCAAGGGAATGGACGCCAGCACGTCAAAGGCGATCTTCACATTCTTCGGGCCCACGCTCATTTCTTCCCTGAACATGGCTGAGGCCCCGCCGAAAATCTTGCATTCGATGTTCTGCTGTTTCAGCCCCACGGCCCTGAGCCGCGAGTAGATCCTCGTGATGGCGCTGTCGACATAACGGAAGACGTCTTCCTCGTCCGCGGGCTTCGCATAGGCATCCATGCTCGGGAGCAAGGCGTGGAACATCGCCCCTATTCCCGTGTCCCTACAATGAAAAGTAACAGAGACGCAGGACCCCAGCACCGTTTGCACCAGCGTGGGAACGGTATACACCTTTCCTTCTGCTACAAGGAGGTAATGATTGGCAATGCCTGGGAATTTATCAAAAAGTTTCTTCATCTTCCAACAAACCGTCAATCAGATCCAGGGCCTGCAAGGCTTCAACAAGGGTATCTTCTTCAAAAGGTTTGGTAATGTAATATTCGGCCCCGCTGTCAAATTGCGCTTCCATCATGTTCTGCGGGTCATCGAGGCTGGAAAGCATTATCGCCTTGGCCTTCTTGGCTGTCTCAGGGATGAGCTTCTGAATATTCATTATTTTTTTCAATGCCTCATGCCCGTTCATGACAGGCATCAGGATATCCATGATGATCAGATCATATCCGGCTTCCTGTTGAAGCGCTTCGGTAAAAAGCCTCAGGGCTTCTTTTCCGTCGGCCGCCTCATCGCATTTGCCGTATTTTGATAACACTGACTGTATAGTATAACGCTGGTATCTGCTGTCGTCGACTACCAATATTTTGAGCATCACGAAACTCCTATTCCATTGTTTCGACAATAAGTAAGAGTATTCTGATTCAAATCATGCTACTGTAATAAAAAACATCTGAGCCAAAGGTTCCAAGAATATCAGGGAACTATAAATTGCACTCGTGAAACATTTGATCTATACAAAAATTTCGGACATTCTTTGCTTGAAAATGAGAAGCAAAAATCTGTATATTTAAAGAGTATACAGAAGGTTATGTAGTATTTCAAGGAGTGAGACATGCCTAAACTTTTGATAGCCGACGACTCCATGTTCCAGCGTTTCATGCACACCAAGGCGGCCAAGGAACTTGGATTCGAAGTCCTGGATGCCAAGGACGGGCAGGAATGCCTGGACACAGCGATTTCAGAAAATCCGGATGTCATCCTTCTGGATCTGAACATGCCCGTTCTCAGCGGTCTGGACGTTCTCAAGGCCATGAAGGAAAAAGGCATCACAGCCAAAATCCTCGTCGTGACCGCGGACATTCAGGACACCACGAAGCAGCGCTGCATCGAATGCGGCGCCGTCGATTTTATCAACAAACCAGTGGATGACGATTTGCTGCGTGAAAAATTGCAGGGACTGCTTTCCTGATCCGGGTGACCAATGGAATTCAATATCAAACCACAACACTTCGATATCCTTCAGGAGCTTATCAATATCGGCGTGGGCAAAGCCGCCTTCATGCTGAACAAGATGGTCAAAATCCACATCGAACTCCAGGTCCCCCAGATCCACTTTTACAAACTGGCCGACCTCATGGAAAATGACGACTTCCAGAGAATCAGCGGCATGTCCGGAGTCATCCTGGATTTCAAGGGAGCTTTTTCCGGCACATCCGCCCTGCTCTTTCCGCCGGAAAGCGCCTCCAGCCTCGTTTCCATCATCGTGGGACAGCAGAAAATGCAGGTGGACATGGACAGCATGCGCATCGGAACCCTGCAGGAAGTGGGCAACATCGTCCTCAACGGAGTCATGGGATCCATAGCCAACATCCTCCAGGAGCCCCTCGAATATTCGACCCTTGATTACTGCGAAGGCGCCATGAAGTGCATTCTGCCCAAACACGACCTGTCCGACAGCACCATTCTCATGGCCCGCACCCATTTTACACTGGAAAAGCAATCCATCTGCGGAGACATTCTGATCATTTTTCGCATCGGTTCCTTCAACTCCCTCATCGAGGCGGTTGACCGGCTGATGCCCGAAGACGCCGACCTGTCCTGACGGGAAAGGTGATCCCTATGAATCAAGATCAAAAAGTTCTGGAAATTTTTGTCGAAAGCTGCCTGGAACAGCTCGACAACATCGAACAGAATATTCTTGATCTTGAAAAATCCTCCGGCGATGCGGCGGGAAGCAAAATAGGCCTGGTATTCCGTGCCGCCCATTCCATCAAGGGCGACGCGGCTTCGCTGGGTCTGGAAAATCTCTCCTCCCTGTGCCATCGCATCGAAAATCTTCTGCAACATATCCGGGATGGAAAAATCAACATCTCCGGCAATGTCATCAATGTCTTGCTGCACGGCTTCGACCTGATCAAAAACACCATCAAGGCTCCGGACCTGGGTGAAGACCAGGATTACAACGCCTATCTGCAGGACCTGGAATGCTGCCTGGACAGCAGCAGCAATCCCCAGGAGGCCCCTGCCTGTATTCCGAAAGAAGAGGGCGCCGGGATCGAACAGCGACAGGAAGAGGACCGCATCACCCGGCTGACCATTCCGGCGGAGCAGCTGGATCTGCTTGTGGACAGGGTCGGACAGCTGGCCATTGCCCAGGCCAGAATGCACCGCATGGCCCGCCAGGAGTCCGGTAAGAGCTTCCTGCCCCTGGCCGAGGAATTCGAGGCCCTGTGCACCCTGCTGCGTACGCAGGTGCTGAATATGCGGATGCTGCCTCTGAAAGTCAGCTTTTCAAAATACCGACGCCTCGTACGGGACCTGAGCGCAAAACTGGGCAAGGAAGCCGACTTCATCATGGAGGGGCACAAGACCGAGCTGGACAAGACCCTGATCGAAGAACTCAACACCCCCCTGATACACTTGCTGCGCAACTGCGTGGACCACGGCATCGAGACTACCGCTGTCCGGCGCGCCATGGGCAAGCCGCTCCAGGGCACCATCATCCTGCGCGCCCAGCAGGTCGGCGGCGAAGTGCATATCGAACTGCGCGACGACGGCGCCGGCATCGACACTGCCAAACTCAGACAGCGGGCGCTGGAACAGGGACTGATCGAATCCGATACCGAACTGGACGAAAGCGAACTCCTGGACCTGATCTTTCTGCCCGGACTCACCACCGCGGACTCCGTGGACCAGGTCTCCGGACGCGGCGTGGGCATGGACGCCGTACGAGAAAGCATCCAGGCCCTGCGGGGCAAAATCGAAGTCCGCAGCCAGCCCGGACACTGGACCGAATTTCATATTCAGCTGCCCATCACCATGGCCATCATCGATTGCCTGCGTATTGATGTGGCCGGTTCGGAATTTTTTCTGCATCTGGATTATGTGGAAGAATGTCTGGAAATGGAGCAGGACAGCACACCGGATGCCCCCATACCCGGGCACCTGAATCTGCGCGGCAAGCCCCTTCCCCTCATCCACCTGCGCGATTTTTTCGAATTCCAGGGCCCCCGCCCGCCCATAGCGCACATTGTGGTGGTACGCACCAATGACGAGTTCTACGGCATAGTGGCCGACGAGGTGGTCGGTCAGCACCAGGCCGTGCTCAAGCAGCTCGGCCCGGCCCTGAAGGATGTGGACGGCATTCTGGGCGCCACGGTCACGGAAATGGGCAACATGGGGCTGATACTCGATATCCCCGGACTGACCAAAACCGCCCTGGCCGAGGCTGGACAAAAACACGGCCGGCAGAACCATCATTGACCGTCTGAAAGCCATAGTCCGGCTATGGCTCCCCCTCTTCCCCACTTCTCCATCCAGCGCCACTGGCGCCAGTGGCGCTCCGCTAAAAATGTAAAGCGAAACTTTAAGTTTTCTTCAGAAGCAGGAAGGCATCTTGAGATGAAAAATTATATGGAAAGTTTCCGCTTCCTGACAAAATTTCAGAAGATTTCTTAATTTATCAGCATATTGAGGACAGAAAGAACATACTTTTCCAGGATGCGCGTCCGCGTTCCAACCGCCTGAACAAATGCTGGCTCAGAGATCAGATATGGTTTTGCCCCATGTTCAAGTCAGCCCTGATCATGTCCATCACCGCCTTGCCCTCATCCGTATAAAGGAGCGGTTTGGCAAGATCAGGGGTTCCGCTCACTTTTTGCATCAGCAGGGCATCCCGATCGAACCACAGGGGCAACAGGCCGCCGAAGAAAAAGCCCTCCCTGTGCGCAATCTCCACGGCGGCAGAGACACCAGGAAGCCACAGGGGCAGTATGAGCTGATACGAATGGATGTCCGAGTTCTCCTGCTCCGCATCGCTCAGGCGCTCGTAAAAATGGGCCCCCATGGATTCGACTTCCATCTTGACCACTCCTGATTCTCCAATCAGCTTTACCTCGAGTGCGGTCTCGGCCATGGCCGCGAGTTCCTGCTCACTGGTCGTGTCCGCCAGAAAGGTCCGGTCCAGCCCGGTCCAGCCGTAAATTTCCCGAATCTGTGCGCCATAGCGGGCGGGCAGGTATATGACATCCGGCCGATTCTGCAGCAGCACAAAACCGTCCAGGAGCGAGATGCGCCCGTACGAACCAGTCTCGCCCGGCCTGGGGGGCATAGGGTTCTATCTCCAGGGCGCAATGATGCCCTCTGGTCACCTGTGCGAGTTTCTGCGAAGTGACGTGGTCGCAGACAGCCTGCCCGTAAATGGCCTCAAGCCCGAGGTGTTCGGGTGGTTTGCTGTGTATTCTGCGAACCAGCCTCAGACCCAATGATGTTGTACGATACTCAGGGTGGACCATCCAGGAGCCGGCCTCCATGATATGCCTGCCCGGAGCCGAACGAAACAACGCGTACAAGCCCACGACATCCCCTTTTTCCGTACGCCCGACCACCTGGAAAAGATCGTCCCCCTGGTTGATGCGGAGCACCTCATCCGGGTCGTAAACGTAGCTCACCGGGAACGTCTCTCCATAAACAGCGTAATAAAGACGTGCCACTCCAAGGGCATCCTCGGGTCTGAAATCATCCACCACGAACTTCTGCCCGGGCTCGATGACGTAGCCCTCTTCCCGCAACCGGGCCAAATTATATTCTCTGGTCGTATCGTTCACCTTCATTCTCCATTCGTATCACCCGCTCGATGTATCGGCGTCCGGCATTCTGTTCCTGCCGCGGATGCCTCAGCGGAACAACTCCTTCAGAACCGTTCCGAACTCCTCCAGCACCTCCGTCCGCACAAGACTGACGCGAATCCAGTTGGGGAAGCGGAAACCTGTCATGGTGCGCACCATGAAGCCACGCCGCAACAACTTGCGTTGAAGCAGGGTGTCCGAGAGGGGCGTCCGTATCATGGCGTAGTTCCCTTCGCCGATGACATGGTCGAAGTCGAGCGTCCGGCAGACTTCTCTAATTATCTCATGTCCCTGCTTCACCATTGTCCGGGTTTCTTCAACAAACCGGAAGCTGTCCAGAATAGCGGCCCTGGCAGCAAGCTGGCCCAGGGTGTTCACGGAATAGGCGACGTGGGCCCGGGAAATGATCTCGGTAACATCCTCCCCGGCGCAGAGGTACCCCACACGCAGCGCAGCCAGAGCGTACATCTTGGAGAAAGTCCGAAAGACCACCAGGTTGGGATACTCGTTCAACAGTGGGATGCAGTCAGGATAGTCGGGTTGTTCCACGTATTCGAAGTAGGCTTCGTCCGCCACCACGATGCACCGCCCGTCCACAGCATCCAGAAAACGGCGCATGGTGGCCTTGTTCCAGTAACTGCCGGTCGGATTGTTGGGATTGCAGACAAAGATGAGCTTGGTCCGGTCGTCCACGGCAGCGAGCATGGCATCGGGATCGAACCCCAGATTTTGATCCAAGGGAATCAGACGCGCCTCGATGCCGGAAAATTCCGCCACCCACTCGTAAACGGCAAAGGTCTTGTCCGCGGTGACAATGTTGTCTCCGGGCTCGCAGAATGCCTTGACCACGCTGGAAATCAGCTCGCACGAACCATTGCCCACCAGAAAACAGGACCGGTCCGGACCCAGTTTTTCGGACAGTGCCTCGCGCAGATCCTGGCTGTCTCCGTGCGGATAGATGGGCATGATGCCCGCCTTGATTCCGTCCAGCAACTCGCGCACGGCAGCCGAAGGACCCAGGGTGTTTTCATTGTTGTTCAGCCGGTGCAGATGGTCGAGACCATAGAGCCGCATCAGTTCGCTGTCTGGAGGGCTTGGTCTGTATGGGGCGAATAGCCGGATGTGCGCCGGTACGAGATGATTAAGATTCAGGGTCATAGCGAAAAATCAGCGTATCGGACTGTCCGCCGAGAGGCAGCAGGAGTTCGGGGCGGAAACCACTATTGCGCAACTGGCTCCCCATGGCGGCGTGCCAGCCTTTGGCAAGATCGATCTCCAAAAAGATGTTCAGGTAACCTGCTGAAGAAAGGGAGGAAACGTGTCGGACCAGATTTGCGGCCATGTCCGCGCCATTGAGTTCCGGGTGAAGAAAGGCCTCTTTCAGGCTGGGAGTCAAACGTGCGCCGATAACCGATCCCTGCTGTATTGCCTCTCCCAGTTCGCTTACCGGACGCTGGTTGCGGACCAAGTCCAGGATATCGTAGCGGTCGTGCAAAAAATCCGCGAACGCCGTGTGCGTCCAGACCGTTGCACCGAAATCCTCCTGAAGCATCCGCCCCCAGACAAAATGGACCACCGGTTCGGACACGCCTTCCAGCAGATACGGCAACTTGGCCAGCAGCTCGAATCCATGGTCGGACAGCGGCTGCGTAGCCAGACTGCTGAAGATGTTTTTGGCCCTTGTCCGGCCCACTGCCTGCAGCAGGGCGTTGACCAACTCTCCGGCAACAGAGCCGTCCGAGGAAAAATCGTACGGACCGAAAAATGTGACGCTTTGCTCCGAACGCATTTTCCAGAAAATGATTCCGCACAAACGCCCGGCCGCATCACGGGATTCTATGGCAGACAAATCCCCGGTCCGGACCAGGTCCGCTGCTTTTCCGGGACAGGCAGCCCACTCCGGGACAACGTGCGCCGGGTATAGTCCGACAATGGAATTGCACGCCTCGAACAGCGCATCCGCATCTTTGGTAAGTGAAAAATCCGGTTGCCCCTGCACACGGAAGCGCTCCACCGGAAAGGACTCCAGCTCGGGATAAACCTTGTCCACACGCAGGGATACCTCCATGCGTCGCCCGTCCAAACCCACGCGAAACCCGTCGGACATACGCGAGGCCAACAATAGTGGCAGGGACAGCCAATCCACATCCTGTTCCTGATCCTTGGGAGCGGAGACCAGATTCAAGGCCGAGAGGTCTACCCCGGCAGAAGCAAAGGAGAAACTTATTTCCACGCCGGTGGAAACGGGCCGGAGAGTTGTCTCGATATCACCCACCCCGGCCGAAGCAAGAAACAGAAGCAGTTCTTCGGCACAATGGACCAAACGCAGCGTATTGGTCTGATCCAGGCCAAAGACGCTGCCCGCCTGCTCTGCCGCGCCCTGCACAAGGCCAACCCAGGCGGCCTCGGCGGCAAGCTGGAAACGAACGCACGATACGGAGTTGTTCACAAGCCCCCCTACCAAAATAAAAAACAGCGCTCTTGCCGAACGCTTTTACAAAACACCTGTCCACACAGCAGTAGCAAAAATATCTTGCAACGTTCAAACGTAATATTATATAATTATTGATTTTTTCATAAAAAAGCAGCCGCTTTTCCCTGTACCAGTGTCATTGGTTCAATGGCAAACAGTCTGCGGTCAGCACAGCGGATGCTTCAAAAAGGTGAGACGCTCATATAGCGCGTTCATATCTTTACGCAAGCCCAAAATAATGAACGCCTGAATGTGGACCAGGATGGCGAAATATCGAATCCTTTCCCGGAAATTCAAGGTGTGGACACACGGCAGTCAAATCGACTGGCTGGTCATCCTCGGCATTGAGCCGGGCATCCGGATGCCCATGCTCAAAAAGTCGAAAGCAGCACGGAAAAGATACTGCCCTTCCATACGGTCAGTCGCCAGGAAAGAGAATACACGGCCACGAACAGTACAAAAGCCAGCTTCAGACCTCCGGACAATGCAGGTCCCGAGAACTTTTCGGGCATCCTCACGGCAAGCAAGCACAGGCCGAGCATGACATTGATATGAAACCAGCGCCCCCAGTCTTCGGTAAAGGTCATGAGGAAAAGTGTGAGAGCAGCCATGGCATACGCACAGACGGTAAAAAAGGAGCTTCGAATCATTCGCTTGAACGTCACATGGGTGAAAGGAACAAAAGCAATGCAGACAAGCAAAAAGCAGATGCTGAATTTGGGCAAATACTGCTCTTTCAGAATCGTGCTTTTGACCGCCCCAAATTGATTGGAAAACGAATTGGCCAGAGCTGGAATGGCTCCGGTATTGCGCACCATCAGGGAATTAACGGATATCTTGTCCGTGAGGCTTTCATAAATGGCCCGTACGGTGTTCGTGTCCCCGTGATAGAGCACGGTCAGGATAAAAACCACGGCCAGCACCAGCAAGGCGGGCAAAGCCGGTTTGACGGCCTCTTTCCAGTCGTCGAGGCAAATACAGAACAACATTCCCAAATAGGGCAGAAAAAAAAGCAGGGACTCATGACAGAGAACCAGTAACGGATAGATGTAGCAGCCGGTCAGTAAAATTTTTTTGGAATGCCGGGGAATTTTTATCAGAGCCAGACTCAGCAGCATGAAAAACAGAATCAGCAGCATCTCTTTGCGAAAACTCAGAATATTCAGGGAATAAAAGGAAAATGTGGCCGGAGAAAAAAACAACAGGATAAACACACCTTTATTTTCCTGTTCCCTGAGCAGCAGCAGCCCAAGGACAAGCATGATCAGAAACGCGCCGACCTGGAACAGCAGCACATTGATCAACAGGCTGCCGCCAATGATCCCCTGCAAGCGCAGGAATACTTCGCCAGGCAGGCCCCGGCGTACGAACCCCCCGGAATAATTGATGAGCCAGTCGCCAATACGCCATTCGTTGCCTCCGAGCTGCAACATGACGCGACAGCCGAGTATCGTATAAAAAAACAGTGCCAGAAAATAGACGCTCAAAACAACCAAAAGCAACGTACCTTTTCTGGATATGGTTCCGGTTTCATTCATGCTCAGCTCTTCTCCGCAGTCTTGTCGTTTGATTTTTTACCCATACTCTTATCCCCGTTACAATCGTTCATAGACGAAACCAGGCAAAACTGTAAGCAGCCAGCCGATCAAACGCCAGCGCCTGGTGACATAGGCGCATCTTTTTCTGGCCTTGATGGCAGCATACAGCTGCAATACGGCCTTTTCCACTGGCGCCACCCAAAAAAGCCCTTCGCCTTTGGCCATGGCCGTCTGTACGAAGCCGGGCCGGATCTCCGTCACGGTCACAGGGACGCCCTCCTTTACGGCCTTCTGACGCAACCCTTCAAGATAATTGCTCACAAAGGCCTTGGATGCCGCGTAGGAAGGAGCAGCTCCACTGCCGCGCAAACCAGCCACCGAACCGATGCCCACCAGATGTCCGCTGCCCTGGCGCAGAAAAAATCCCATGGCCTCCGTGGCCAGAACCGCGAAACCCAACACATTGGTCCGGATGGTCGGCTCTTCCTTTTCCCATTCCAATTCGGGATTCAGATCGCCCGTTCCTGCGCACAGCACCACCAGGTCCGCGCCTCCCAGCTGGGCCACGGCTTCGTGAAAGCCCGCGGCGGAGGATGCCGTATCGCATACGTCCAGTTCGCGTATCTGCAAGTTGCCCTGCAACTCCGTACGCAGTTCCTGCAACAGATCCGTACGGCGCGCCATGGCTGCCACTTCCCAGCCGTCCGCAACCAGAACACGCGTCAATTCTCTGCCTATTCCCGAGCTTGCGCCTACTACCAGTGCCTTTCGCATGTTGATCCTTGTATACCAGCTGTTTGTTTGTAGTTAATCCCCACGGCTGTTCGATGGGAGCCAGGGACCTTTATGCCTGCGCCAGAGCAAACCGAACAAACAATCCGGCAAGGCGCGCAGCAGTCCGAAAAATTCCGGAATCACCACCACAACCGCATGCCAGGCGAAAAAACCGGCCCGATGAACGGAAACCTGCAACCGTTGGCTGTACTTTTCCAACGAAAAAAGACGGGATAAAAAAAGGTCGCAAGGCCTGCCAGGGACAAAAGCCAGCCGGTCCAGATGGAAACCGGGCCGAATTGCCCGAGCACCACGCAGGCCGGAGCCAGGCAGCCGCGAATCAGAATCCGCAGACATTCCACCCAGTAGCCGCCATGACGACCGTGCAGCGCGGTGGCGGCCGCATAGGCGTACCCGCGGCAATACGCGTCGCGAAGATAGTTCAGGAATCCTCCGGGAGTCCCTGTACGCCCGGACATGCGTGCGTCCAGTTTGCGGATGCGCCAGCCGTCCTGCAACAGCCGCAGGCTCAACTCCAAATCCTCGCCGCTGCGCAGTCTCGGATCATAACCGCCGGATTCTTCCAGAGCCTTGCGCCGGATAAGCACTTCCGGACCGAACCGGGGAACATATCCTTCCGGAGGGTTCAGCTCCAGGTTCGCGATCTGTTCAAAGACATTGCCGTCAGTATTTTCTGTCGAACCGAATACGGCCGCGAGATCCGGATCGTTCTGCAGCGTACGTAT
>CAXXHY010000019.1:0-10632 GCA_963667575.2 Desulfovibrionaceae bacterium
GAGCGGTGATGTCCTGCAACGTCCTCCGCCGCCATACGGCCTGGGTGGATCCATCGGTACAGCTCTGGAACCGCTCGTTGCTGGATAATCTGCAGTACGGCTCCGCGGATACCGGCTCTTCCTCCGTGACTGCGGCCATCGAACAGGCGGACTTGTACGCGGTGCTCGAGCATCTTCCCGAGGGACTCAAAACCTCTCTGGGAGAAGGCGGCGGGCTGGTTTCCGGCGGAGAAGGACAACGCGTCCGCCTGGGCAGATCCCTGCTGCGTACGGATGTGTCCCTGGCCATTCTGGACGAACCTTTCCGAGGGGCTGGACCGGGACAAAAGGCGGCTGCTGCTGCAAGCCGCGCGTACGTGCTGGAAGGACGCCACACTGATTTTTATTTCCCATGACATTGCGGAAACGCTGGGTTTTGACCGGGTATTGGTCATAGACAACGGCCACATAGTGGAAAATGCAGCCCCAAAAGATTTGCAACAGAACCCCAAAAGTATCTATTCGCTGTTGCTGCGGGAAGAAGAACGCGTCCGCAGCGGATTGTGGGGCAGCACGGAATGGAAACGCTTCTGGCTCGAAGACGGACGGCTTACGGTTCAGGACAAGGAATCCTGATCAATCGGGCATCAGGAATTCTGGAAAAGCGTAAAGGCAGCCTGCCTGTCAGGTACGATCTGGGCAAAACGCGTAATGCCGATCATGGAAAACACCCGCTGAAAATTGTGCGTAACACCGGTCAAAAGCATTTTTTCACCTTTTTCAAAATGCTCCAGCAGCAGCGTTGAAAGCAACGCCAGCCCAGCCCCGTTGATGGCCGCCTTTTCATCCAGGCACAAAAGAATCTTTTCCCCGGTCTCGCCAATACGCTGCATTGCTTCGGTAAGGGGTCCTTGCGAACGGGCCGTGATGTTGCCGTCCACTTCCAGTATCAACACCCCGTTTTCCATGAGTACCCGTACGTTGCAATCTCCCTGAGTGCAGCTGGACAAGCGTTCCTCAGCACGCCTGAGCGCGGATTCAAGAAACTTCTTTTGTATGGGTTTGTGGATAAAATCCGTGGCATTGAGATTCAAGGCCTTGACCGCCAGGTCAAGATCCCCATGCCCGGTAAAGACGATGACTTCGGTGTCCGGATTGATCTGTTTGAGTTGCCGCAAGACTTCCAGCCCGTCCATGCCCGCATTTTGATGTCGGTCATGACGATTTCCGGTCGTTTCTGCCGGAACAGCTCCAGCCCCTTCTCCCGTTTTCCGCGGTGACACCACAAAGCCGTAGGCTTCCAGAAAGAGCCCCAGCATGTCCAGGGCGGCCCGTTCATCGTCGATAAGCAGAATGGTACGCATAATAACTACATTACGCCCGCAGCAATACCAAAGGGTACGGCTGGTCTGAAATTTTATGTAAGTATATTTATAATGGTTTAGATATTATAGCAAATGGCCGGACAAAAGCAAGAAGTAAGCACTTAGTTTTTTATTATTGATTCAAAGGCGATTATTTATTCAAGGCATTGCGCTCGTCATCAAAATCCGCGAACTCGAGGGCGATACGCCGGATCACTTCGCTCAGCTCCAAGAAAGCATCGCAAATGTCCGGATCAAAGTGCGTACCGCGTCTTCCTTGATGATGGCGATGGATTTGCTGTGAGGAAAAGGCGGCTTGTAGACACGGCGGCTGATGAGCGCATCATACACATCGGCCGGGGCCATCAACCGTGCGGAAAGAGGAATGTCCGCCCCTGCCAGCCCCAGGGGATAGCCCGCGCCATCCCAATGCTCGTGATGCCCATAGGCGATCTCTCTGGCGTAATGCAAAAAGGAATTGCCGCCCAGTTTGTCTTCCGCCACTTTCAGGGCGTCGCGACCATAGATGGTATGTTTCTTCATCTCGTCGAACTCTTTCGGGGTCAGTTTTCCGGGTTTCAGCAGGATGCTGTCCGGAACACCCACCTTGCCGATATCGTGCAATGGCGCCGAAAGGTACAGCAGATCGATGGTATCGTTGTCCAGAACGTCGCAATAGCCAGGAAACTGGGCCATATGCTCGGCCAGCACGCGAACGTAGTTCTGCGTACGTTTGATGTGTCCGCCGGTTTCCGGGTCACGGGTCTCGGCCAGGTTGGCCAGGCTTTCCACGGTGATTTCCTTGACCAGGGCCAGTTCCCTGGTCTGTTCGTGCACCATGTCTTCCAGCTGATCCCGGTGACGTTTCAATTCGAGATGATTGTCCACCCCGTGCTTTCACAAGAGCCGGACGAAAAGGTTTTGGCAATGTAGTCCACAGCCCCGAGGGTCAACCCCTTGGCCTCGTCCTGCTCTTCTCGCATGGCTGTAATAAAAATAACGGGAATGCCGCTGGTTCGGGAATCGGCTTTCAAACGCCTGCACACCTCGTACCCGTCGAGCCCTGGCATCATCACATCCAGCAGAATGATGTCGGGTTGCGGCCGTTTTGCAGCAAGCTGCAGAGCCTTGTCCCCTGACGTGGCGGCAATGATGGCATACTCGTCGCGCAGAGTCTGCATCAGAATCTGAATATTCTCAGGTGTATCGTCTACGATCAGGACTTTCTGCGACTTATGCATTCCCGCTCTCTTTGCCATAATCAACTGGACGCACTAACACATGACACCTGCCGGCACCATGAGCCTGGGGTATCCAGTCTATGTCTTTTTGCGACAGTCAGCTAAAGGGTCTAAAAACTTCTTAAGAAACTACTATGATCCTCTGCAACGAATTGCAAGATCCTTTTGATACGCAGCGAACATGCTGTTGCAGCTATTATTATCTCACTAAAATAGCAGGAAATATCAGTACCAAAACCCCATTCGCCAACGTGGTTGCCGGGTTATGTGGGGAAAGCTCTGAAAATGACTTGCCGCCAGCTCGTGTCCCAATGGAGTAACAGGATTCTCCTTTTCCTGGTCGCGGGCGATTTCCAGCAAACGCCGGACACGCTCTTCCGTGGGCGGATGGGTCCGCAGCAGCGAGGGATGCGGATCGCGGCGGGCCGGGCATGAAAATCCGTTCCAGTATGTTGCCCTGGTAGCGCTCCATTTTGTTGAGAGCCGATGCCAGCGCACGGGGATCCCCCGAAAGCACCGCACCGCTCAAATCAGCGTCGTATTCGCGCGAACGCGACAGGGCGAGCTGCAGCAGTGCGCTGATGGATGGAGCTGCGATAAGCAGCAGTACCGGCGCCCAGGCCAGCTGATAGCCGGCCATGAGCATGGGCAAATACAGCAGCAGAAGAATCTGCCCCAGCAGTGAAAACAAAGAAGTGATCCGGCTGATCACATCCGCAAGCCCCATGACCCACATGTCGTTATTGCGTACGTGGCTTGACCTCGTGCGCCAGCACTGCCACCAGTTCCGCGCAGGGAAAGCGCCCCGCAGCAGGCCGTCTGTCACGGCAATGGCGGCCTGTTCGGAACTGCCCACGGCAAAGGAATTCATCACACTGCTGCGTACGTAATACAGGGTCGGCGTCTGCGGCAGTCCTGCCCGCCGGGAGAGTTCGCCGAGAGCCTGGTACAATGCCGGAGCCTCCTGCGGCTCGAGCTGCCGCGCCCCATAGGCCTTGAGCATGGCTCTGGGGGTGATGCGCGGCGAAAAGAGCAGCACGCCCAGGCCCAGGAAAAAGGCCCAGACAATGCCGGTCATGCCGAAAAACATCCAGCCGAGCGCGCAGAGAATCAGCGCCATGCCCGCAAGTAATAAGATGGTCTGCAGAAAATTCTGCAGTTTATGTCCTCGCAGGGCTGTATTGCTCATAGCTCTGCCTCCTCATTCTGATCATTGCTTTCCGGAAGAATTCGTGCCGAGCGCTTGCCCGTAGAACTTCCGGATATCAGCGGTAAATTGTTTCAAGGCATCTTCATGCGTATAAAACATATGACCGCCCTCGTAGTTGCGCAAGTCCACACGCTGGCGCACCGATGGTGCGAGCCCCATGTGGTTTCACAGTGTAAGCGGTGGCAAAACAGGGCGTGGCCATGTCGTAATAGCCGCCGCCGATAAACACATGCAGCGCCGGGTTGGCCGCAAGAGCCACCGCCAGATCGTCCGCGGTGTTGATGTAGCCCTGGCCTCCGTGCAGCCCGCTGGACCAGTCCCAGGAGCGGTTGACGTCGATGCTGAGCATCTCGTACGGCTCGCTGTTCTCATAGTTCAGATTCTCGCGGTAATAGGCGTTGGCCACCTCGGTCATGGCCGTACTCATCAGATCCAGGTTCGGATCGTACTCCATATGGAACGGATTCTCGGGCACCGGGTCGATACCGCTGATGGTGCCGTCGTAACGGCTGAGCATCAGGCCGTCCTTGCGCAGCAGATTCTTGAGAAAAAAACACCGTGGGGATCTCGCCGTCCTGTCTCTGAACCTCTTCCAGAGGCAGTCCGGTCCACCCGGCGATCTGCTTGTCCCTGGCGTCCTGATCTTCCCTGGAAAGAGCCGTGCCCTGGAATACCGCATTGAGGTAGGGGCCCGAGGCGTAGGCTTCGGCTTCCTGAACCACCTTTTGGACATCCTCTTTGGAATGGGCGCCCAGGCCGTGCGCACGGGCCGTGGCCGCATAGGTGGGCAGCATGAGAACCGGCGGCAGAATGCCACCGCCCCAGACGGTCTCAAAAGCCAGTACAGGGGACATCAGCGTAACGCCGTTGAGGGCAATGCCCTGCCGGTCCATCAGATAACGGCTCAAGGCCGCGGCCCTGGTGGTCCCGTAGCTTTCGCCCGCCAGAAACTTGGGCGAAGACCAGCGCTGATAGCGCGTCAGGTACAGGCGGATAAACTCGGCCACGCTGCTTACATCCTGCTTGACGCCCCAGAACGCCTTGTTGTCCGGAGCGCCCTTCTTGTCTTTTCCTTCGGGGCGCCTGGGCTCGGCTGTAGCCCGTCCCCACCGGATCTATGAACACCAGGTCCGTGAACGGGAAGCCAGGTCTGTTCGTTGGTGATCAGCCTGGACGGGGGGGGCAGAATTTCGCCATTGGCCCCCATGGCCAGACGCTCGGGCCCCATGCACCCCAGGTGCAGCCAGGCAGAGGAAGCACCAGGTCCGCCATTGAAGGCAAAGGTGAGGGGCCGTTGAGCGGAGCTTTTCTTGCCCTGCGCATCCAGCAGTTCGTAGGCGACGAAAAAGAAACGGCCCTTGGCTTTTGATGCGCCGTTTTCCACCAGCAGTTCGCCGGCCCGCGCACGGTAGTGCAAAATTGCACCGTCTATCTGCAACTGATGCGTACTCTCCACCACGGAGTCATCCGCTTTTTTTCCAGCGTCTTTATCTGCAGCGTCTTTATCTGCAACGGCTTTTCCAGCAGCGGCTTCATTAACGGCCGGGGCCTCTTTGGACTCGTCTGCCGACGCATACAGGGCGCTGGAAAACACCAGCGAAACAACTACCAGACAAATCAGAATCGGTTGTAGCGTACGCATACCTTCTCTCCATTAAACGTCTTCGCCGCCATTGGCGGATTCCACACCGTTTTCCTTGAGCAGTTTCAGGAACTCCTCGGATGTCAGCACCTCGTTGTTCAGCAGATGGCCGGCCACCGCATCCAGGGCCTGTTTGTGCGTATTGAGCAAGGACTCCACATGGATTTCTCGCTCATCCAGAAGATTCTTGAGTTCGTGATCCAGTTTGGCGGCAGTTTCCTCGCTGTACTCGCGCGGACCGCCGGGAGTGTTTTCGGTGCTCAGAAACACCGGACGGTTCTGTTTGGGAAAGGTCGCCAGGCCCAGGGTTTCCCCCATGCCGTATTCGGCGATCATGGCACGGGCCGTGTCCGTGGCGCGCTGCAGGTCATTGTGCGCACCCGTGGTCACATCCCCGAAGCTCAATTTTTCGGCCACGCGGCCGCCCAGCAGCACGTCGATCTTGCCCAAAAGCTCCGTACGGCTCATCAGATAACGATCCTCGGTGGGACGCTGCTGCGTGTAGCCCAGAGCGGCGAGCCCGCGGGGAATGATGGAGATCTTTTCCACCGGATCGGCACCCGGCGTAAGCGCCGCCACCAGTGCGTGACCGGTTTCGTGCCAGGCCACGATCTTCTTTTCACGCGCATTGATCACGCGGTTTTTCTTTTCCAGACCGCCGATGATCCGGTCCACGGCCTCGTCCAGCTCGCTCATGTTGACTTCTTTCTTTTTCTTGCGCGCGGCAAGCAGAGCGGCTTCGTTGAGTACGTTGGCCAGATCGGCTCCGGAAAATCCCGGCGTTTTTCTGGCCGTCAGGCTGAGGTCCACGTCCTCGCCCAGTTTGATATTGCGCGCGTGCACTTCGAGAATCTGCTCGCGGCCGTGAAAATCCGGTTTGTCCACCAGAACGTGGCGGTCGAAACGGCCTGCCCGCAGCAACGCCGGATCCAGAATCTCCGGACGGTTGGTGGCAGCCATGATCACCACGCCCCACGCGCGGATCAAATCCGTCCATCTCCACCAGGAGCTGGTTCAGGGTCTGTTCTCGCTCGTCATGCCCACCCATGGCCACCTGTCCGCGCGCCTTGCCTATGGCGTCCAGTTCGTCGATAAATATGATGCACGGGGCCTTTTGGCGTGCCTGGGCAAACAGGTCGCGCACACGGGCCGCGCCCATTGCCCACGAACATTTCCACAAAATCCGAACCGCTCATGCTGAAGAAAGGCACGCCGGCCTCTCCGGCCACGGCCTTGGCCAGCAGGGTTTTACCGGTTCCGGGAGGGCCCACCAGCAGGATGCCCTTGGGCATGCGTCCGCCCAGATCTTCAAAATAGGACGGGTGCTTGAGAAAATCGATGATCTCCTGCAGTTCGTCCTTGGCCTCGTCGCAGCCGGCAACATCGGTTGAAACGCGTATCCAGATCCTTTTCCGCTATGATTTTGGCCTTGTTCTTGCCGATCTTGAGCATATCGGCATTTGGGTTCATGCGCTTCATCAGCCAGACCCAGATGGCGAAGAACAGAATCATGGGGACTATCCAGGACAGCAGGTCCTGAAAAAAGGTGTTCTCCACCTCTCCCCGGAACACAACCTTGTGTCTGGCGAGATTTTCAGAAAGATCGTGTCCCACGCGTACGGTGGTAAAATTGATGACTTCCTCTTCGGGCGCCTTGTCGCCTTCCTTCTTGTCCTTCTGGACTTCCCGCATTTTTCCGGAGATGGCGTCATTGGTTACAGCCACTTCCTCGACCCGGTTGTCACTCAGAGCCTGCAAAAATTCGCTGTATGGTATGACCTTGGGCTTGTATTGGGCCACAATGAGGTTTTGCAGCAGCAAAACTCCCCAGATGGCCAGAATGACGTACCAGATGTTGAACCGTGTCTTTTTATCCATTCAGTTTCTCCCGATCGTACGTGACGTTCGTTTTCATAACTTCCATTCGTAGAATAAATCCTTAATCTGAGCGCATGGGATTGTAAACAGACCTCTATTGTATAAGTCTCTCTGGCAACGTCGGCAACGTCGCGGCTGTTTTTTTCTTCCAGACTTGCGTCCCTGCCGGGCCGAGGCTATACCCAGTACTCGGTTTCCTTCGTTCATTTCAATCATGTAATTTCCATGAAAGTTTTCAGAAAGGAGACGCTCCTATTTCTCTTTACAACCTATCTGGGTAAAAAACGTCTGCACAGAATTATCCAACAGGAGGAAGCTCATGCTCGAAGAACTCAATAGTCGCATTCAGGAAAAGGGGCTGTTATGCAACAGCCTGCGCAATGAAATGTCCAAGGCGCTTGTCGGCCAGCAGGCACTGGTGGACCGTCTGCTCATCGGCCCTGTTCACCAAAGGCCACATTCTGCTCGAAGGTGTTCCCGGCCTGGCCAAGACGCTCACTGTCAAAGCCCTGGCCCAGACCATAGACGCCTCTTTCAAACGCATCCAGTTCACCCCGGATCTGCTGCCCGCGGATATTCTGGGAACCGAGGTCTATCATCCCAAGACAGGTGAATTTTCCGTAAAACAAGGACCGCTTTTTCATAATATCGTGCTGGCGGACGAAATCAACCGTGCTCCCTCCAAAGTCCAGTCCGCCCTGCTCGAAGCCATGCAGGAACGCCAGGTCACCAATTGGCGGCGAAACCTTTCGCCTGCCCGCCCCTTTTCTGGTTCTGGCCACCCAGAACCCCATCGAACAGGAAGGCACATATCCGCTGCCAGAAGCCCAGGTGGACCGGTTTCATGCTCAAACTGCAGGTGGACTACCCCACCAGGGATGAAGAACGCGAAATAGCCAAACGCTACGGCTCGGAAAAGGAAATCGAGCTGAACTCCATCCTGACCACTGCGCAGATCGATGAAATAGCCGGACTGATATCCGAGATCATGTTGGACGAAAAGCTTCTCAACTATATTCTGGACATTGTGTTCGCCACCCGCGAGCCTGAAAAATTCGGCCTCGAATCCATTGCCTCACAGATAGAATACGGCGCTTCCCCTCGTGCCACCATTTTCCTGAGCAACGCCGCCAAAGCCTTCGCCTTTTTGCAGGGGCGCGCGTTCGTCACCCCGCAGGACATCAAGTCCGTGGCTCCGGACGTGCTGCGGCACCGCATCATCCTCAGCTACGAGGCCGAAGCGGAAGACATCACCAGCGACGACGTGATCAGAACCCTGTTCGACACCATCGAGGTTCCTTGAGCAATGGAGAGATGACGAATGCCTCCGGCGGCTCAAGAACCTTTTGAAAAAGGTTCTTGAGACTCTCCAAAACTGTTTGACGAGTTCAGCCAGTCAAACATACGCGTACATTCCCCCAATCGGGTCCAGGGGCGTTCCCCTGGCGGGGGTGCGGGTGAGAAGCCCCGCGACGTTACATGATTAACTTTTACCATTGGTTGGAGTGAGCCATGCTACCGCCCGATCTGATAAAGAAGATCAAGCGTATTCATATAGCCAGCGCCAAGGCCGTGGACACGGCCATGTCCCGGGCATTACCGCTCCGTATTCCGCGGCTCGGGCATCGAGTTCGAGGAAGTGCGCGAATACACGCCCGGCGATGAAATCAAATCCATCGACTGGAAAGGTCACCGCCCGCATGGGCCGTCTCCTACATCAAGCTGTACCGGGAAGAACGCGAACTGGTGATCATGCTCCTGGTGGACATGAGCGCGTCCGGACTGTTCGGCAGCACGGACAACCTCAAGCGCGACGCGGCCTCGGAAATCGCCTCCATTCTGGCTTTCAACGCCATCCGCAACAACGATACCGTGGGCGCGGTGCTGTTTACGGACAAGGTGGAAAAATACATTCCCCCCAAAAAGGCACAGCCCACGTCTGGCGGGTGATCAAGGAAATCCTCAGCTTCAAGCCCGAAAGCAAGGGTACGGACATTGCCTGCGCCACGGATTTCCTGTCCAAGGTCATGCGTAAACGCGCCGTCACCTTTGTAATCTCGGATTTTCTGTCCGAGGGCTATTCTGAATCCCTGAAACGAGCCAACCGCGGCACGGACTGCATCGCCGTGGTGGTCACGACCCTGCGGACTTTGCCCTGCGGAAGCCGGTATTTTTGAAATGGAAGACCTGGAAACCGGACAGACCCTGTTGGTGGGACTGTTCGGACAGACACACCCGCCAGGCCTTTACCGACTATCAGAACCAGCGCCGGGAAGCGCTGCGAAAGGACTTCAGCCGCGCCAAAGTGGACAGCATGGAACTCTCCACCGACGGTTCCCCGGCCGATGTACTGCACGCCTTCTTCCGCTCGCGCGAAAGAGGATCCGCTGATGGCCACAGCTTTTGCGCAGACTCAGCCGCCCGCATCCGCGGTTCCGGCCACGCCCCTGGCGACTCCGCCTGCTGCCCCACCGGCAGCGCCCCAGATCCGGCATGTCCGGGCATGCGCTGCAAGGCGGACAGGGCAATATGAAGGGACATCATCGACATCAAGCCGCCCGTACTGCCGCACTACGACCTGACCTGGCTGTACTGGCTGCTCGGCATCCTGGCCGCGCTGGCGCTCATTGCGCTCTGCGTCTGGCTTTGGAAGAAAAAACGCGTACGCAAGGCAGCACCCGCCCTGCCGCCCTTCATGGTGGCGGGCAACGCCCTGGACGCCATCCAGCAGCGGGGCTATGCTGCCGCGCGAGTTCTATTTTCAGCTGTCCTACGTGTTCCGGGGCCTACATTGAAAACGGCCTGGGCGTACGCGCCCTGGAAAAAACTACGGAGGAACTGGCGCCCTGCCTGGACAAGCTGCCCCTGGACAAAGAAAAGATCCGGGAGGCCAAGGTCTTTCTCAAGCGGGCCGACCCCATCAAATACGCGGGCCTGACCGCTGATGAATCAGCCATGCACAAGGACCTGGGATTTGTCCGCGAGGTGGTGGAGATAACCAAACCACAGCCCGAGGAAGACAAGAAAAACGCTGCTCCGCAGCGGGCAAGGCTGAGGGCAAGTCCAAGGACACGCCGCCCCCGCCGCCTCCGGCTGCTGCTTCCTCACGAGAAAACAACACGGAACCATCCGGACATCCCACGGAGGCGCCTGATGCTTAGATTCGCCGACCATCGCTGCTTCTGCTGCTCCTGCCCGTGGCGCTCATGCCTCTGTACCCGCCGCCGCGCCAAGGTCCGGCCCACCATGCGCGTACCGTCCGCAGGAACCTTTGCCAAAGCCGTGGGCCGGGTCTCTCCCTGGGTGCGTTTCGCGCCG
>CAXXHY010000020.1:0-84019 GCA_963667575.2 Desulfovibrionaceae bacterium
TATATTTCATCAGAATTCTCCACGATACTAATCAGCAGCGCTTAAAGGTTCACTATTGTTAAAAACCATTATATGATGCAATGTAGTTTCATATATCTTACGAACTACGGTATCTGCGAGTTCAAAAAAATCGACATTTTCATTATGAGAAGCAAAATACTGTCTATTGGCTTGAAGTTGTGCATCCATATTTGCCGTAGCTATATTGATTTTGCGGATTCCAGCATCTATGGCTTTCCTAAAATTTTCATCTGAAATACCACTTCCACCGTGCAAGACGAGCGGAATGTCTACAAGAGCATTGATCTGTTCTATAATTCCAAAATTCAGATCAGGTACGCCTTTATAGTGGCCATGGGCGTTACCAACAGAAATGGCAAGGGCGTTTATGGGAAGTCCTTTGCAAAAGGATGCGACCTCATCCGGATCAGTGTAGACATGATTCATTTCCGGACCGCCTTCACTCCCTCCCAAGACTCCCAGTTCTGCTTCTACATCAATGGAATACTGCGCAGCTCTTTTGCAGATTTCTCCTGTCAGATATTTATTTTCCGCAGCGGATAAAGAGGAACCGTCAAACATGACAGATGTAAAGCCATAAGCCATGGCCTTGTTTATAATGGCATCCGTACTTCCGTGATCCAGATGTACGGCTATATCCACTTCGGCTTCACGCGCGGCGTTAAGCATCATTGGAGCAAGCAACTCCAGGGGCGCGTATGGCATACGCTTCTCGGCGAGTTGCAATATGACCGGCGTACGGGATGCTTCCGCGGCCTGTACGATTCCACGGGCTGTCTCCATATTGACGACATTAAATGCTCCGACAGCCCGGTGTTCCTTTCAGCCCGGTGCAGTAATTCACGCATTGAACAAAGAGACATGCTTGCATCCTTTCATTCGTTGACAAATTCACTCATGCCCGGCCTACGGATTAGCGGCATATTGGCAGCAGCATGAGACAGGCGAGGAAAACAGCCCCTCTATTTCTGTTCGTCAAGCATTTTACGATTGCGGGCGCGCATTTTTGCCGATGATTTCAAGACCTGGGCTCCGTCCGGCAAAACCTGTATTTTTTGCGCAGCAGTCTGATAAAAACGTTCCGCGCGCTGTTCAAATCCTTTGGCTGCTGTCAGCACAGCAGCAGCATCCAGGGCGGATGGATCCGACATTGCCTCGCAGAACTCTGCCAGATCCAAATCCTCAATGGGTTCAAGAATCATTTCACTGACACATTCGCGTCGAGCTCGCTGCGCGTTCGTGAGGTTCTTCTTGCAATTCTTCACAAGTCCCGTGAACAGTTCCTGATATTCGGCGCACCCTGGGTTGGCGGCCGCGGCGACATAAAAGTCCATGTCCTGCTTTCGAGTTCTTCAGCAAAACTGAAAATGGCACCAAAGTTAGTGGAAGGCATGTTGGATTCCTTGTACGGCCGGGGACTTGCAACCGAGAGCCGGCTTCAAGTCCCCTGACCAGGTATTGGTTAGAACCAGCGCTGAATAACGACCTTGGTGTCTGTAAAAAACTGGAAAATCTCCTGCCGTGTCCTTTGACGTCGCCATACATGGAATCACCCGATCCGCCGAAGGGGAAATAGCTCATGGGTGCGGCGATGCCGATATTCACGCCCACCATGGACGGCTTGACTTCGTATTTGTATTTGCGGGCCGCTGCGCCATTCTGGGTGTAAATGCACGACGCGTTGGCATAGCCCCGCGTATTGACCACGTTGATGACCTCGTCGAGATCCTTGGGACGAATGATGCTGACGACCGGTCCAAAAATTTCTTCACGGGCAATGGTCATGTCCGGAGTGACTTTATCGAAAACCGTGGGCCCCACGAAAAAACCATCCGGATATCCGTCAACCTTGCAATCGCGGCCATCCAGCAGCAATGTGGCCCCTTCCTCAATTCCTTTCTGGATGTAGCCCAGCACGCGTTCCTTATGAGCGGCGCTCACCACAGGCCCCATGGCGACATTTTCATCCAGGCTGTTTCCAATCTTCAATTTGCCGGCTGCTACAACGAATTTATCGACGATTTCATCCGCTTTTTCCCCAAGAGGGGCCAGGATGGAACCGGAAAGGCAACGCTGGCCTGAGCAACCAAAAAAAGACGAGATCAATGACGGCATGCCCGCATCGATGTTGGCGTCGGAAAGCACCGCGATAACGTTCTTGGCTCCGCCCAAAGACTGAACCCGCTTGCCTGTTTCACCGCACCGTTTGTAGATGTACTGGGCTGTGGGAGTGGATCCGACAAAGGAAATCCCCTGGATATCGGGATGATCCAAAAGGCCGTTGACGATATCGCGCGAACCGTGGACCATATTGACGACGCCTTCCGGAAATCCGACTTCATCGATGATTTCAAAGATTTTCGTCTGGGTCATGGGGACCTGTTCGGACGGTTTCACGACGTATGTGTTTCCGGACACGATGGCATACGGGAGGAACCACCAGGGGACCATGGCCGGAAAATTGTAGGGAGCGATCACGGCAAAAACGCCCAAGGGCTGGCGGTGGCCGTAGCAATCAATGCCTCTGGAGATGTCTTCCAGCGTATAACCGCACATGAGCGTGGTAACACCAGTGGCATGTTCGACGTTTTCAATCATACGGCGGACTTCGCCACGAGATTCATCAATGGCCTTTCCCTGTTCGGTGGTCAGAACACGGGCAATGTCCTCGAAATTTTCTTCAAAAGCATCCTTGAGCCTAAAAAGGTAGCGGGCACGCGTTAACGGAGTGGTTGTACGCCAGCCAGGAAAAGCCGCTTTTGCTGCCTGAACCGCCAGATCCACATCCTCGGCCGTACCATAGGGAACGGATGCGATCTTCTCCCCTTTGATCGGATTCCAGACATCACCAAAACTGGAAGTCTTCGATTCGACCCATTCTCCGTCAATATAGTTCTTCATCACGGGTAACGTCATGTAATCTCTCCTTTTCTTCTGCAATACACCTTCGAGGGCAATCACCGGAATGCACCTCCCGACAAACATGGCGCGGTACGTCCACTATTTCTGACGCTTGCGACCCGGCTTTCCTTCCGTGTGCTTCACACCATGAGATGCCCTTGAAATCGCAGCAAAAGACAAACCTGTATTTTTTGAAAACAGCCGATGAACAGTTTGAAAATCAATATTTAACCAAATAAATTAATATTAGGCTATTTTCATTTGACAAAAAAATTATCTTGTACAGCCACATGGGTATTGCTTTGTTTCGCGGACTCTCACCCGTTCGACCAGAGCATGTGCACAAGATACGTATAGAATTCAATCAACCGGATACAAAAAGAGCTTTTCACTACAGGATCCCGCTTCTTTTCGTCCAGACGAATATGAAGCAGATATATGACTGGTGTCAAATGAAAAGTTATACAATTTTAATATTTAAATATATGGCTATTTAATTTTCACAAAATTTAATCACTATTCAAGGATGTTACATAAAGCCAACCCGCACGAAAAAATTTTCACAGGCAACTCTCTTTTCTTCCAAAAGTTGCTGCCGTAATGGGACTACACGGAAAAAGTCAAAAAAAACCGTTGATGATCGGTGCATTACCAACCATCAACGGCCTGTTATCCTTCACGAACAGGACATTCAGCCCGCTCGTTGATTACTGCTTGTAAGTGTTCGTTCAGCTCATCCGGGCTTAAATCACCGCTTCGATGAGATGCGGTCCCTTTTCCTTCAGCGCCTCGCTGAAAGCATCGGCAAGGGATTGCACGGAATCCACCCGCCGGGCCTTAACGCCCATGCCTTCGGCCAGTTTGACCCAATTGATAGTGGGATTGTGCAGATCCAGCAGAGCAAGAGCCCGCTCTCCCTGGGATTCCGCCTGCACCAGGCGCAGTTCCTGATTCAAGACCGCGTACGAACTGTTCGCGTACAGCACAGTGATCACGTCCAGCTTTTCCCGCGCCTGGGTCCAGAGCGCCTGCAGCGTATACATGCCGCTTCCGTCTCCCTCCAGGGCCACCACCTTGCGGCCGGGCGCGGCAACAGCGGCTCCGGTGCTCAGCGGCAGGATATTGCCGATGGATCCGCCCGTAACGGACAGGTAGTCATGGGGCGCGGCATTGGCCAGAAAAGAGGCGAACGGAAGCGTGGAGGTGATCCCTTCGTCGGCGACAATGGCATTTTCCGGAAGCAACGCGGCAACAACATGCATGACGTTCTCTGCGGTCAGTGTCTGGCCGGAAGGAAGTCCCGGTTTTTTATCAGTGGTGATCACTTGCTCTGCGGAAGCGTTGAGAGCGGCCACCACCGCGGCAAGGGCCGTACCGCCGCTTTCATGGGGGTGGGACAGCGTCAGAATTTTACAGGATGGCGGTGTAAGCCAATCATCCTGATCGGGATAGGCGAAAAAGGAAACCGGAGGTTCTGCGCCGACCAGAATCAGCTGTTCGTAGCCGTCAAGTCGCTGCAGAATGTCCTTGCCCCGGTAAGGAAGCGGCTCCACTTTCGGACAGCCCCGCCCCAAAGCGGACACGGGGAGCGAAGGTATCGCAAAAAAGCGTCGCCCCGGTCTTTGCGGCTATTTTTCCGGCCATTTGCAGGCCGTCTCCATAGAGTACGGAGCCACGCAAGAGAATGGCTGTTTTTTTTACCTGAGGATAAGGCTTTGGCCGTGGTATCGATGGCGTCTTGCGACACATCCGAAGGTCCGGCGTACAACAGCTTGGGGGACGGGCGTTCCGCCTCTGTCCAGGCCGTGTCCGCGGGCAGAATCAAAGTCGCTATCCGGCCAGGGCACTGACGCGCTGCCCGAACCGCCTGGGCCGCATCGGCAGCCACGGTGCGGGCGCTCCTCGATCGGTGCACCCAGTAGGAAATGGTTTCGGCAAATCCTTTGACGTTGGAATTCAAGGGTGCATTGTACCGCTCGTGATATGTGGCGTGATCACCGACAACATTGATTACAGGCGACTGCGCCCGACGGGCATTATGCAGGTTTGCCATGCCATTGGCGAACCCCGGTCCCAGATGAAGCAACGTACAGGCTGGTTTGCCCGCCATGCGCGCGTACCCGTCCGCGGCGCCGGTGGCAACACCTTCAAACAAGCACAACACCGAACGCATGCCTGGGATACGATCCAGCGCACTGACAAAATGCATTTCAGAGGTACCGGGATTTGCGAAGCATACTTCCACCCCGCTCTGCACCAAAGTTTCAACAAGCGTTTCGGCTCCGGTATACGTCTTATCAGCTGCGCCCTCCGGGCTGGTACTTTCTTGGTTCATGATTGAACTCCTTTGCACTTTTTATTTGGCAATGGGAACATTCACGCAGGTGCATCCAGACAGCAATTTTCAAAGTCATCTAAGCATCACGTCCGCCTGTCCCACCGAAGAAACAATAAAAGATCCTGCCCTTGTGCAGAGTAAACGCTATCCAATCTGCGCATATGACAGGAAGCCTGCAAAAATTTTTTATCACAATCAGCAACCAACTGCCATCACGGATAATTGCCCGATTTTCAGACAAGCTGTCAGCGGTACGCCACCAGTGGCGAATTGATCAGATTTCCAGAACGACGTAACTCCCCTTTTCCTGTTTTTCTGAGAAGCCAGCCCCTCCAAGGAATTTTTTTTAAAATTTTATTTTATTATTTCAACAACTTTAAATGTATTTTTCCATGTCTTTTTATAATGTATTAAAATTAAAATATTTTTTTATAGCAGATTATATACTTCCCCTCTTGACCATCCGCGCATCAGATAATATTATCGATAATAGATAAATTGAGCATAGCATGAAAAACGAATTGATCAAGCGCGAAAGCCTGACAGAACAGATCAAGACCATTTTGATCAAGCGAATCATCAACGGTGAGCTCAGTCCGGGAGACAGACTCAAGGAGCTGCAGATCGCCGAAGAATTCGGTACGAGCCAGGCGCCCGTACGGGAGGCTATCCGCAGTTTGCAGGCTTTGGGGTACGTAAAGCACAAGCACCATGTGGGTGCTCTGGTAAAAACGTACACCAAGGAAGAAATTCTGGAAGCGTATCAAATTCGTGAAGCGCTCGAAGGGTACTGTTTGACGCAAATGGATAATGACACCCAAGGACTTGCGTCCTTGCTCAAAATCCAGCTCGACAAAATGAGCAATGCCATTGCCGAGAAGAATTTCGAGGAATACACGCGTGCCGACCATTTCTTCCACAGGACCATCATCGAAAGCTCCAATAATGCACAAATGCTGGAGATCTGGCGTTCTCTGGGCATCCGACTACAGATGCTCATGATCTTTATACGCACCTCACTGTCCCAGAACGAGGTCTTCAACATGCATGTTCCGATTTATGAGGCCCTGGCAGAAAACAATCGCCCGAAAGCGGCTGCCTTGTTGGCCGAACACTACAGAGATATCAGCCGTTACTGGGAAAATCACGGCTGAGCGGATGTGGCTGCTCAGTGTGTATTGGCATTAACTCAATAATTATCGATAATCGATACATGGAGATTGTCATGACTATTCAAATGCACAACCTGTTTTCCTGGCTCAAACGCGCGCACTACCAGCGCATGCTGGAATCCGCCGGCACTCACAATCAGGAAGTTACCCTGTATTACTAACAACGACACCGCGAGGTAATGAGCTGTAAAAGCTCCCTCGTGTCAATATATACAACCATTACCAATATCGAATTATAGGGAGATAATCATGGCCGCACAAATGCACAACTTGTTTTCCTGGCTTAAACGTACGCACTATCAGTGTATGCTCAATTCCGCAGATGTTCACAACCAAGAAGTGACTATCTACTACTAAGAATTCTGCAGCCGGAAATCGGGTCAGCCGTCCTGTGAGACAACGTCCTCCAGGTCGGATCGGACCGGCCCGAATTCTTCCAGATCCGCTTCGGCTATCCTGCCGATGCCCTGGCGACTGCAAGACTCCATCCTCATCACCACTTCTCAATACGGGGCCTGGGGCACGAAGATATCTTCGTGCCCCAGGTCTTTTTTAATGCCTGGCCGCTCCTGGACTTTAATTCTTACGCAGGAACATTCCTCAGCCATCAAGTATTTTCAAACCAAGTTGAAAATCCACAACTCGGTAACGTAATTTTTTTTTGCACCGGCAGCTTCCGTACCTCCGGACAATCGCCCTGCCGTCCGCTCGCTGTGCGGCAGTTTTCCTCGGCATAACCTCTCTCATCAATCTAGTTTGTTCTTTTTTTCTTTTAATATTTAAATAGTTGCCGTTTTTATCCTGCAAGCGTAGACAGATAGAATCAAAAAAAATCTGGAGGATATAGATGACTGAAGAGGGTAAAGGAACGGATCAGGACCCAAGCGTACTTTTGGCAGCCGAACGTACGTTCATGGCCTGGAACCGCACCTGTCTTTCTTTTATGGCTTTTGGTTTTATAATTGAACGCTTCGGAATTTTCGTTCATAACGGTAGTATTCAGGATGGCGCTTTTGTTGCTCAGGGCCCGACCTTCTGGGTTGGCATATTTTTCATCATGCTGGGAGCAGTGATCGCGGCAACCTCTTTTTTTCAGTACCGACGCACTTTCATGGAGCTTAACCATATACAACGGAAGAATACATTCGCCAGTCATATGATGCTGCTGGCTCAAATCTTCAAAGCCGTTTTCGGCCTAGCCGGGAGAAATTAGATGGACGAATGCTCAAAAAAGGCGGCAGAGGATCCCCGGGTTCTGTTCGCAGCCGAGCGTACGCTGCTGGCCTGGAACCGAACCTGTCTTTCCTTCATGGCCTTTGGCTTTATTATCGAACGCTTCGGCATTTTTGTTCACAATGATCACATCCACGATGGCACTCTCCTGGACAAAGGCCCTGCATTCTGGGTAGGCATCGCCTTTTTCCTGCTGGGAGTCATCATCGCGACAACCTCGCTCTTTCAATACAGGCATATTTTCAAGACGCTCAAACATATAGAAATCAGCGACAAATTGAATCTCAAGATGGGACTGGTGGCCATAACCTTTACGGCAGTTTTCGGTGTGGCCATGATTTTGTTCCTTTTTCTGACCACATAATACGTACGGGCTGCCTTGCGGCACTGCAAGGCAGCCTGCTAACGACGAAAATCTCTCCCCGGCAACCACGTATCGCTTTCAACATATTCCCGCCATCCGGGCGCAACTGTTGCCTCGCGGAACTGGCTCAAGAATCCGACAACCGTTTCAGTTCCTGAGACAAGTTAACCAACTCCTTGATGGCCTGGGAAGCTTCCGACATGCCCTCGCTGGTCTCATGCGTTACCTGATTGATTTCCTCCATGGCAGTGGTCACCTGTTCGCTGGCTGAAGACTGTTCCTCGGAGGCTTCGGCAATGCTGCGCACTTTACCGGATGTGGACTCCACCAGAGATACAATGCTTTCCAAAGCCTGCCCCGAACGCGAAGCCAGATTGGTGGCCTCGTCTACCGCTTTGACCGCATCCTCCATACGCAGCATGCTTTTACGGGCGCCGCCCTGGATAGAATTGATGGCGTCCCCGACTTCCTTGGTGGACACCATGGTCTTTTCCGCAAGCTTGCGGACTTCGTCGGCCACAACCGCGAACCCGCGCCCTGCCTCCCCGGCCCTGGCGGCTTCAATGGCGGCGTTGAGAGCCAGCAGATTGGTCTGGTCCGCGATATCTTCAATCACCGTGATGATGCGGCCGATATCTTCAGTCTGGCTGTTCAAATCCGCCATGCTGGACTTGAGTTCGTCGGTCAGCGCATGCACATGGGTAATGGCGTTTCGCGCTTCCAGCACCACACCGGCACCTTCCTGGGCCTGATCCCTGGCCTCTTCCGCCTCGTTGGCAGCCCCTACCGCACTGCCCGCAATATCCAGAATACGACCATTCATCTGCTCCATAGCCGATGTGGTCTCGGTGACTCTCTGACTCTGGTGTTGTGACCCCTTGCGGGCCAGATCAATGCGGTCGGCCACGGTATCGCTCAAATCCGCCAACCGGACAGCCGCAGTGTGCACTTTGGCGTTCACCTGTTCGATCTTTTCCAGATTCTTGCTGATACGCAGTTCGTTTTCGTGCAGCACCGTCACATCCTGGGCAACCTCGTAATAGCCGATCTTGTTGCCCTGGCAGTCCGCAAGAATGTCGGCGTACGGACGTATATTCCGTTTTTGTCCTTTCAGGTTCAATTCTATGGGCTCGCACTCCACCCGCTCATTTTTCCGTTTGACCCGGGCGATGGGGCAGTCCTCGGTTCCGCACAACTGGGATTGCATGATGTCGCTGCAGGCGGTTCCCGGCAACATATCCGGCGGAACCCCGGCAAGGTCCGCAACGATCTGATTGGCCGTGATGATTTTCAGGTCCTCATCCACTGCAAAAATGGGATCCGGAAGCGAATTCATGATGTTCATATACATGCGGGTCTGGCACAAAATGGAATCTATCTTCTGCATCAGGGTATTGAACCAATGGGACAATTCGCCAATTTCATCATTGCTCGTCACAGGCAGTGTGTCGCTCAAATCCGCCTTGTCTTCTGCAATGGCATGGATCCGGTCAATAATCCTGTTGGTGGGATGCTGTACGCTGTACACAAATATCAGGCTCCCGGTTCCTATGGAAACCACAAGAATAAGCACCAGCACCAAAGTAAAAATATAATTCTGCTTGGAAATCAGATTAAGCTGCCTGGAGATATCGTTGGCGTACACAATACACCCGATAACCTTGCCTTTGAAATCCCGTACGGGAAATCCGCTCAATCCCATCCCAGACACTGCTTCAGTCTGTATGCCGTGTAACGCGGCTTCGAGAAAAGCCGCATTGGCGAGTCCTTCCAGTTTGGCGTCTTTCGCCGCCACCACAGTAACAAATTTGTCCGCCACAAGCGGATATTTGGCACTGTCCTTCAGTCCCGTGGTGATGGACAAAAATGATGCGTCCATATAGAGCGCCACATCCTGCTTGTCTCCCACGGCCAGCGCTTTCAGGAGCGGAGTGAACGGAAGCAACACCTCCACCGATCCGAGCTGTTTTCCATCCGGCGCCTTGACCGGTGCGATGCCCCGAATCACGAATCCGCCCCGGCCCAGCTCTATGCCCTTTACCCATTTCCCCGTTCCATTGACTTCTCGCACTGTTTCGCGAAAACTCGAAATATCATCCGAAATGTCCACCCATTCCCCGCCGCGCTTGGTCTGTTTGGACCGCCAGAGCCGTACCAGGCTGCGCCCGTTGGGCAGATGAAAATGCAGCCGCAGTTTTTCTCCTACCACAGTCTGAAAACTCGCCAGGAACGGATCGAGTTTGTCCCGTAGCATTTCCCTCGCATCCTGGCCTTTGGGATCATTTTCATCCTCGATATTTCCCTCATGAGCAAGGTCAAAAGCGGAAACAACCTCTGGAATATGTGCAAACAATGCGGCTTTTTCCAGAGCCTGTGTCGCCAGCATATCAATACTCGACTGAATTTGTTCTGACTTACCTGTTGCCACTTCAGACAAAAAGCTCCCCTGCAAGTCCTGCAAGCGATTTTCCATATACCAGAATCCGCAGCCTCCAAAGACCAAAGCGCTTACCAGACAAGGGATGAAAATTTTATACTTGATACTGATACGCATACGACAATCCTTGTTATTGGGTGTACAGCTGATACCCTCCAACGCATAAAAAAATAATTACAATAAATATTACCTGATCTGAGCATTCATGTCTAAGAAAAACGCAAAAAAAGAGCTTGCGCCTGCGGAGCAACACTCCGGACAAATATAAAAAGCGATTTCCATCCTCATTTGAATATGTATTAAACGAAATTAACGGGCAATAAAAATGCAACAGCTTCATACACTATTGCCCGTTAATTCACTTTCATACTTACAGTATAAAGACGTACGGAATTTTTTTTGCATGCTCAATGTCAGAGTATTTCAGTCCAAAATAAGTAGTAAGTCGTAGCCAAAAGACTACTTTTGACAATTTTCTTATTTTTAACTTCATATTATTTACTTTATTGAAAAAAATTAGTAGAAATATTTCTATTAATTCCATTAACAAATTTTTTCCATTGTATTGCGTACGACCGTTCGTTTCGGGGGAAACAAACGGAACCAGGGGGGCTGAAGCCCACAGAATACAACTGCGTGAGCATCCAACACACGGGGGGACACCATGGCTGCGTCTCGAGGAATCAGCATTCAGATAAAACTGGCTGTGATCTGTCTTGCGTTCATCCTGCCTTTGGGCTGGCTGCTGTACGCCAACATCTCGGCAACCAATTACGACATACGCTTCAACAGTCTCGAATATTACGGGAACCAGTACCTGCGTCCGCTTTCCGGCCTGTTGCACAATCTGCAACAGTTCAGCCGCAAACTTCAGGAAGAAAAAACAGCCGACTCCGGCCAGACTGACGCCTCTTTCAGTGATTTGCTGAAAGCAAACGCTCAATATGGCCAAGACCTGCAGTTCACCGAGCAGGGGTTACGCATACGCGGACGCGAAAGTCTCGATCCGGAAAAAGTGCAAATGCGCTGGGAAGCCGCCAAAGCCGCCAGTTCTCCCGAAGAGGCCCAAAAGCAGATCAACGCCCTGCTGGACGACGTCATGGGCATGATCGCCCATGCCGGAGACACCAGCAATCTCATCCTGGATCCTGATCTGGACAGCTACTACCTCATGGACATAACCCTGCTGGCGCTGCCCCAGACCCAGCGTAGGATGGCTGCCATTCTGGACACTGGCATGGCCCTGCTCAAAAAGGACAAACTGACCGAAGCCGACCGCCGTACGCTCAATTCCTTTGCCGAATTGCTGCAGCTGTCCGACTACGACCGCATCACGGCCAGCACTGAAACCGCTCTCAATGAAGACCAGAACTTTCTCGGCACCAGTCCGAGCCTGCAAAGCAAGGTTCCGCCTGCGCTGCGGGAATACCAGCAAAGCGCAGCCAGCTTCATCGACCTGCTGCACAAGATCATTCAATCTCCAGCCGGTACGGTTTCGCCGCAAACCTTCCGTACGGTTGGTGAAAAGGCTGTGGAGGATTCCTTCGCCTTCTGGAATACAGCGCTGGACGAACTTGATATCCTGCTTTTGAAGCGTATCGACGATTATAAAAACACCCGGCTCATCACGCTCATCGGGCTGGGAATCGCCCTGGCCATAGCCGTGATCATTGCCGTCGCGTTCAGCCGCAGCATTACCAGGCCCCTGTCCGCATCCGTGGCCTTTGTGCAGGAAGTGGCGTCCGGAAATCTCGACGCCCGGATCACGAACTTCGGCGGCACCACCGAAGTCAACGTCCTCAATGACAATCTGCGGCGCATGGTCGCTACGCTCAACGACAACATACGCATGGCCAAAGAAAAGAGCCTGGACGCCGAACGCAACGCCGCAAGCGCGGAAGAGGCCTTGCAGGCCGCACAGAAACAGGAGCAGGAGCTGAAAAATCTCTTCGACCAGTCCAATCTTCTGGCAGAAGAGGCTTCCGGAATTTCACGCCAGGTCACCGGCGTCTCCAATGAACTGCAAACGGAAATCGCCACTGTGACCAATGGAGCCAGCACACAGAACACCCTTATCGACGAAACCGCTTCCGCCATGAATCAGATGAACGCATCCATTCTGGATGTGGCCAGAAACGCCTCCGAAGCAGTGGAACAGGCGCAGGCGTCGCGGCAAAAGGCCAACGAAGGCGCGGACATCGTTTCCAGATCAGTCAAGGCCATCAGCATGGTCAAGGAGCGGGCCGACGAGTCAATGGTTGAAATGCACAGCTTCACCGAACAGGTGACCAACATCACCAAAATCATCGGCGTCATTTCGGACATCGCGGACCAGACCAATCTGCTGGCCCTCAACGCGGCCATCGAGGCGGCCCGTGCCGGAGAAGCAGGCAGAGGCTTTGCCGTTGTTGCCGACGAAGTCCGCAAACTGGCGGAAAAGACCATGGTGGCCACCAGCGAGGTAAGCACCGTGGTATCCTCCATCCAGAACGGCGTGCAGAGCATTTCCCAGGGAGTTGAAAAATCCGCCCAGGCAGTGGAACAAGCCATTGCCCTGGCCGACGAATCTCAATCAACGCTCACCACCATCGTGGACCTCTCGCAAAACACCTCCGCCCAGATCCAGTCCATTGCCACCGCAGCCGAGGAACAGTCCGCGGCCAGCGAACAGATCGCCAGGAGCGTCATGGAGATCAAGGAAATCGCCGGAAAAGCTCTGGCGGACATGTCCGATGCGGACCAGAACCTCGGCAGCCTGGTCCGGCTCACGGAGTCCCTGGACGAATTGATTGCCAGGTTGCGGCGCTGAGCACTGCTGCGGGCAAAAGGGCAGATTTTATCTGCCGAAACCGTTGTCCATTGCTTCTGCTCCCCAAGGGACAGCCGCTATTTGACAATGGAATCGGGGGGATTTCTCCGCAAGGGTTGCGCCAAAAGTGCAAAGCATCTACCTTCGGGGAAGCTCGAAACCTCAAAAAGGAGCCGCCCTCGTGCCGCACATGTTCGTCAACCGGCTCAGGTTTTACGACCTGACCAAAGACAGAAACGACCTGAGAGCCCAGTTCCGATGGGAAACCATCAACGCCGTATTATATAAAATCGGCGGTGTGCTGTTCATTCTGGGCAGCATCCTGTTTTTTCCCAGGCTTTCGGCCTATGCGGACCTGGGCGCCTGGATCTTCTTCATTGGTTCGCTGGTCTATCTGGTGGTCACCGTCCACGATCTGGCCGAGGTGCGGCATCAATGGAAAGGCCAGACCACCCATTACCGCCCCATCATTCTCGAATATATCGCCGCGTTCAGCTATGTGGCCGGTACCGTGCTATTTACCGTCGGGAGCATCTTGTTCCTCTCCTTTATAGGCCTGGAGCATGCCGGTGCGTGGATGTTCGTGCTGGGCAGCCTGCTTTTCGTGCTGGGAGCCGCCATCAACGTCCTGCAGATCGTCCGCTCCCGGACTCTGGTCACCCTGCAGTTGATGAACCTCACCGCCGTGGCTTTCGTGGTGGGCTCGGTACTGTTCACCGTTGCCTCCATCCCCTACCTCTGGCATGTGGAAACAGCCGCGGACCGCACCGTGATCAACGCCTTTCTGGCCTGGCAGTATCTTATCGGCAGCATCCTGTTCTTCCTGGGGGGCGTTTTCAACTACTGGCGGGCCTACGTGCTCATAAAGGACGCACGGAAGCGTCCGCACGAATACTGACCCGCCGGCGGCCGTCATGTACGAGTATCTCACCATTCTGGCCCTGTTTCTGTTCGCCTATTGTCTTGTGGCGGGCCGTCTGCAGCGTACGCCCATCTCCGGCCCCATACTCTACGTGCTTTTCGGGCTGGGCCTTTCGCTGCCATTTCTGAACCTGCCGCCCCATGATGTGCCAGCGGGAACTCTGCGCGCGCTGGCCGAGCTGACGCTGGCTCTGGTGCTGTTCACCGACGCGGCCAATGCCGACCTTACTCTGCTGCGGCACAGTTCGCGGCTGCCCCAGCGGCTGTTGCTGGCGGGACTGCCCCTGACCATCCTCCTCGGGTTTCTCGGCGCCCTGGCCATTTTTCCGCATCTCGGCCTGTTTGAAGCAGCCATACTGGCCACAATGCTCGCGCCCACGGATGCGGCCCTGGGCCAGGCGGTGGTGACCAACAAATCCGTGCCCCTGGTTATCCGCGACGGTTTGAATGTGGAAAGCGGACTCAACGACGGCATCTGCGTTCCCATTCTGTACGTGTTTCTCGCCCTGGCCAAGGATGCCGCTGGCGAACACGGCCCTCTGCTACTGGCCCTGCGCCTGGTGCTGGAGGAAATCGGCCTCGGTGCTATGGCCGGTCTGGGAATCAGCTATGCGGGCGTGCTCCTGCTGCGCTTCTGCGCACGACGAGACTGGATCCAAAAAGAATGGCGGCGCCTCAGCGGCATGGCCCTGGCTCTGGCCTGTTTCGCCGCGGCCCAATGGGCCGGAGGCAGCGGATTCATTGCCGCTTTTTCTGGTGGCATGTTGTTCGGGGGTTTGACAAAACAGCACAAGGAAGGCGAACTTGTGACAGCGGAATCTGCCGGGGATATTCTGGGATTGATGACCTGGGTGGCTTTCGGATACGCGGTGGTCAGCACCTCCCTGCCCCATTTCGGCTGGAGCAGCGTACTGTACGCACTGCTCAGCCTTACGCTGTTCCGGATGCTGCCGGTCTGGCTCTGTCTGAGGGGCATGCGTTTGGATGCCGCGTCCCGGTTGTTCATGGGCTGGTTCGGTCCGCGCGGCCTGGCCAGCATCGTGTTCGCCATCATTGTATTCGGGGACAAAATGCCGGGCAAAGACAGCCTCTTGCTGACCACGGTCTGCACCATTCTGCTGAGCGTATTCGCCCATGGAATAACTGCCGAACCGCTCGCGGCGGCCTTTGCAGCCAAAGAACAGCCCACGGGGCCAACCGACTCTTGAACAGGAACACAACAAGATGCCCAAATATATTTCCCATGACGACAACTTTGTTTTCCTGCTCGCAGGACTGCTCATTCTGCTGTTCGCCGATGCCGTGGGCCATCAGTTTTTCAGCGGACACGGGCAATGGATCATTGGCGTGGCCAGCCTTTTCGTCTTTGCCGGGGGCATCTGGAGCACCCGCCAGCAAACCGCACCGTCCCGCATAGGCCTTGTACTGGCAGTGGCCTTTGCCGCTGTGTTTATTTTCGGGCTGTTCATGGAAAATAACGAAACACGCCTGACCCGCAGCATCCTGCTGCTGTTCTACGTCATGATGGCCACCTGGAACGCCATCCGCCAGGTCCTGTTTTCAGGCAGAGTTACGAAAAACTCCATTGTCGGGTCCATCTGCATCTATATCCTGATCGGCGTGATCTGGGCGGAATTCTATGAACTGCTGCTGATACTGGACACCAATTCGTTCAAGGGCATCAATGTCGACCAATGGCACGAAGCCTCGTCCGACCTGCTCTACTACAGCTTTGTCTCCCTCACCACCATGGGCTTCGGCGACATCACGCCCGTGAGTCCGCTGGCCAAATGTCTGACCTACATGGAAGGCATCCTGGGACAGTTCTACATTGCCATCCTGGTTTCCAGCCTGGTGGGCGTGCGCCTTTCGCACCAGACGCACAAGGAACACCCCGTAAAAAAATGAATTGAACAGGCCGGGGTAGGCTCATATTTCCGGCTCACGAGCAAAAAAAAACGGCCCTGTTCAACAGAGCCGCAATTCATTCCGTATCTCACAAAATGGCTTCAACGAACCGCCAGCCCCTTTGTGTCCGGGCTTCGATTGTCTGCCGCGTCAAAAGCACTGTTCTGGAAAAAAGCAGAGGTTGCAGTAAACAGCTTTTTGGGAGCCGCGGTCATATAGTCCAGAATACCTTCACGCAACGCCGGGCAGTCCCCAATGAAGGTCACATCCAGAACAATAACCAGCGTTCCGGCATCTGCATTGCTCATGGTGCCTGGTTTCCAGGCGACCGCAGTACCAATGTTGCCGATGCTTCCCCCGGTATCGGTGATGAAAGTCCCGTTTCCCGGAGGCGCGGCAAATGCCCCTGGATCAGCGTAGAACACGGAGGCCCCATACGTATTCCAGGAAGCGCGAATCTTTTGTTTATTGGATACGGGCTCCCCGGTGCTGACGGTCCCTCCGCCAACGTCCTTTACCAACTTTTCAAGACTGCCATTTCTCTCTTTTCCGTATATTTCGTTTTCTCCAGTGACAAATACACGTTTTCCGGAACGCAAAAAAGCGGCTATGGCTGCCGCCTCCTTATTGGAAAAGGGATGCTCCCAGCGAAAATCCCACAATTGATCATATCCGGACAGATCTTCCGGCATTCTTTTGACCAGGGAAACAATATATCCCTTATTTCCAAGCTCTTTACTAAATGGAATCATATATTCGTTATAAGTAAACATCATCCGCAGCAATGATCAAAGCGGTTTCAGCCCATGCATTTGTCGCTAATAGTATTATCAGCGACAGAAAAATAAAGACAACCTTCACCTTTTTCTCCACAATTGAAATAAAAAATCATATTTTTTGATATATTTTCATGCATATTAAAGCCTTGTAAAGCACACACAACCGAAAGTGCCCTTGGCTACCATTTCAAATACATTTTGTCTTTTGATTTACATACATTTTATTTTTGCCAATTATCAGCTGATATTGCCCTGCCGTTACCCTTGCCCCAGACTGCCCCGGCCGAAGATGCCGCACGCATTCCGCGGGTGGGAATCAGCCGGGGAGAAATCCCTCACACGGCCGACACTTGTCACTGATGACGTGAACTGCCAGGTCTCATCGAATTGCTGCGACACTCTCTTTTTCGGAAATCAAAATCAAATTTATCTTGACTTGCTCCCGACGTTAGCGCTATTTATCTCTTTTTTCGGGGCGTGGCGCAGTCTGGCAGCGCACCTGCCTTGGGAGCAGGGGGTCGAACGTTCAAATCGTTTCGCCCCGACCATAAATTTCCCAAAGATCAAGGCCGATCAGAGCAAAACTCTGATCGGCCTTTTTCTTTTTGGTGGTTGCAAGCCGGCACTTGTTATGCCGACTTCGCCCCTTTGTCATTGTTCCTGGAGCCAGGACCGGCGTACGGATGTCATGTCTCGTTCGAATTGCAGAGCGGACGCCGCTGGTACGTAATTGTTGACGCAATCCAGCATAGCATCTTTGCGCATGCTGGTAATGCCGCAATAATATACGGGCCATTTCGCGTCCGTAATGACCTCGTAGTCCGAGACGTCGCCGTAGTAATGGGAAATGTAGGCGTCCTTGGAAGACTCGATCCGGTACAGCTGGGTGTTCAGCTTGGGCAAACCCGTGGCATCCGGAGCCGACAGTCGGTATTGTTGCTGAAAATCATAGAGCTGCGCGAATGCCTTTGACGTTGCCTGCAAGGACATGGTGAAGACCTGGTAATTCTCCAGGCTCGCACCGTCCGACCGGGTTTCCAGCACTCTGTAGCCTGGATTGTTGTGAAATATGGGCGAGACCGAAGGCGTAACCCAAACCGGAATCTGGACGTTGTTTGTCCCTTCCATGATACGAAATTCATCCATGTGCGTATGCCCGGCGTAGACCATGGTTATGACGTCGGCGTACTCTTCCACAATCGACAGAAAGCGTTCGTTGTATTCCGAATGCCACATGAGCGAAACATCGGAGAGCTTTCCGTCAGATCCGAGATAGTAACGGGCAGTGCTGTAGATATCGATGCCCGGAGGTACGTGCGTGACCACCACCACGGGAAGCCCCTGGGCACGGGCCAGAGCCAGTTGCGCGGCAAACCAGGACAGCTGCGTCCAGGCCGCATCTCCCGCGGTTGGAGTGGGACGATGGCTGGAAAACAGCACGGAATTGAGGCTCAGAACAATCATGCTGCCTAAGTCCGCCCGAAAGTAGCCCCCGGCCTTGTACGTGGAGGTGTAATCCGTACATGTGGCGCGATTCTCCAGAAACGCCGTATACAGAGGTTCGGCAGTATCATTGAGATAGGCGCCGCCCGCGGCGAGAAGATAATCCCCGAGATAGGCGTCGTTGTTGCCGAGGGTGAAAAACACCGGGGCATTGGGAAAACGCTTCTGCACCTCTAAGGCAAAAAAGGTGACGGTTTTCAGGATGAAGCTTTTCAGAGCCGTCTCGTCCGTGGAGCCATGCAGGGAGTAGAAGTAACTATTGAATCCGTGCCCCAGGATATCTCCGGGAAAAATGATGAATTTCGGGTTCGGCACCTGCTGCGCCGCACTATCCAGGGCCGCTTTCAGGAGCGGATAATTGGCTTCACTGCTGTAAGCGGACACCGCCGAGACTGAGGATCCCTCAAAAATTCCCTCCCACGCGCTCGCAGCATTACTTTTCAGACTCGAGAATAAGGACGTGTCATAATAGGGATTGAAATGGACGTCCGTGATGATCAGCGCATTGCCGGAGCTACCCGCGCAATAGCCATTGACTGAGAAAAATGAAGCACAAAACAGAAGAACGGCAAACGCGACCGACAGAAACACCCCGCTACGCAAATTACTACGCATAAAGCCCCCCGCTTATTTCAGGTTCACTGATTCGAATACGAATGGTCTCAATTCAATAACCGCCCCGGCCAGGGCTGTGAGGTCCCTGGCGGCGCATAGGCACAGTTATATCGACGTGACGTCGCTGCAATACACAATCAACTCATTTGAAATAGATCAAAATTCATCGACGCTGTCCAGACTTCAACCCCCTACCTGAAGAGCCGGACCGATCTCCATCGACTATCCTTTTTCGCCTTAAGTCATGACCGGAGGCCCCAACACAGCCGTCCTTTCGAAGCCAGAGATCCCTGTTTTTCCGCTGTTTGTTTTCTTTCAGCAACACTGCCAGATTGACATTTTGTTGGAGCGCACTATTATCAGACTAAATTAGTATGAAATTCTCAAATTTTTCGATTTTAGAATACGTATCATTCTATTATTTTCAGACCTCACGATGTACCTGGGATACTCCGGTTCTTTGGCGGACGATCATGACCTCTGCCTCTGCACCACTACCACACGGCACCTCAAGTACGCAGGAATAAAGCATGACGGATCTGACAAGCTCACAACTCGAAGAACTGGTCATTTTACGGGCAATTGTTGAAAATTCTCCCGACCAGATCATCATTGCGTCCGCATCAGGAATTATTCTGGATGTCTATCCTGGCAAAGAACGCATGTTCACTCTTGATGCTTCAAAAATGATCGGCAAGCACTTTACCGAACTGTACTCTCCAAGATTCTCCGAAATAATTTTCAAAGTTATCAGTAATGTACTGGAAAACAACAATCCTCTGGTATTCAGTTATTCTTTGACTACAAACGAAATTCTGGCCTACTCGAGTCCTGAGCAATCTGAAGAGGTCTATTGGTTTGAAGCAAGAGTTAATCCACATTCATTCAAGCATTTCAAGGAACAGGTCATACTCTGGTTCGCCCGTGACATCACCAGAAAAGTCCGGTTGGAAAAAGAAATCAAATTTCTGGCTGACCATGACGAACTGACAAAGACATGCAACAGAAGAAAATTTCTGGCAGTTTTGGCAGAAAATTACTCGCAATTCAAGCGGTACACGTATGATACATGTATTTTCATGATAGATATTGATAATTTCAAAGACGTCAACGATACTTTCGGGCATCCCTCAGGAGACAAGGTCATCCGTCATATCGCGCGTGTTTGCTCAGCAACAATTAGAAGAACTGATGTTCTGGGCCGCCTTGGCGGTGAAGAATTCGCAATTCTGCTGCCCCATACCGATCCGGAGAGCGCTTTTACTCTTGCAGAACGTTTACGTCGTGAAATTCAAAATTCCCCTTGCCAGATAGAAGAGAACAGATCGATCAATGTTACAGTCAGCATTGGGATTTCCCAATTCAAAGTTTCGGACAAAAAAGACACTGACGCTTTGAGCCGTGCGGACGAGGCCATGTACGCCTCGAAAAACAGCGGAAGAAACGCTGTAACGGTTTTCAGCGACTGACAGGAACACAGCCGACTGTCCGAATCGACCTTCGGAAATGACGCGCCTTCCACCAAAAAGGCCCATCCACCCTTGGTTTATTCGTCATTTTAGGATATAGGCCAAAGTAGCCCTGTTTTTTATAGTGCATCCACCGAAGCCTTCCCGCATACCACTACAGCGAGTGTTGTTACAGGGGACTCTTTCAACCTTAAGGAGTCTGGCATGAGCAATGGTGGTCCTCCCTCCGGTTTCTGGATAACCCCTCTCAAAGGCGCGGCCATATACGCCCTTGTCGGGATTGTCTGGATATTTTTTTACGATACCGCGCTCGGGGCTCTGGTCCATGTTTCCGGCCCCTCCACATCGCTGCAGACATGCAAGGGGTTGTTCTTCATCGTCGTCACGGCCCTGCTGGTATACTGGATGTTGCGAAAATACGGCCAGGAGATAGAAAAATCCAACGAACGTACGCGTAAAAGCGAAGCATCGCTGAACTTGCTGTTCCGCTCCCTGCCCCTTGGCGTGGGTACGGTCAATAACCGCATGATTACCTCTGCCAACGACAGAGTCAGCGAAATCACCGGATATCCGCTGGAAGAGATTATCGGGTACGAGACACGCAAATTTTACGTGGATGACGATGAATTCGAACGTGTGGGAAAAGCCCTTTCAGATGAAACCGCACGTACGGGCCGCTGTTTTCTGGAAACCCGCTGGAAGCGCAAGGACGGGCAGGAACTGAATGTCTTGCTCGGAGCAGCCATGGCGCGCCAATGCGCCTCACCTTCGGACCTCGTACTGTCTGTCATGGATACCACCGAACAGCACAAAAAAGATGTCCTGTACCGGCTGTTGTTCGAGGAGGCCCATGACGCCCTGTTTCTCATGGACGGGTTGCGATTCGTGGACTGCAACGCCAGCGCTGTCCGATTGTACGGAGCGGAACGCGAGGAACTCATCGGGGCGTCTCCCATGGATTTTTCTTTGGAGAGCCAACCGGACGGTACGGATTCCAGACAGGCTTCCCTGCAGCGCGTAACTGCCGCCCTTGCAGATCAGCCCCAGGTATTCGACTGGCGCCACATACGCAGAGACGGTACGCAATTCGACTCCGAAATAAGCCTCAGTTACATCCCTCTTTCAGGCAGAAAACTGCTGCTGGCCACGGCACGGGACATAACCGAACGCAAGCGTACCCTCGCCGCACTGCATAAAAGCGAAGAATCTCTTTCCAGTATTTTCCGCACGGTGCCCGTGGGTATCAGTGTCGTGACCAACCGCATCCTGCAAACGGTAAATGACCGCTATTGCGACATTTTCGGCTACAGCAGACAAGAACTGGTGAAAGATTCAATCAAAAAACTGTATATTTCCGAAGAGGAATACGTACGCTGTGGAAAAAGCATCTACGGACAACTGGACCAAAGCAATGTCAGCTCCGTGAATGCACGTATGGTTCGCAAGGACGGTACGGAAATCTGCGTGCTCATGAATTCAACCCTGCTCTCAACCTCTGACGATGGCTTTACGATCATTTCGAGCATTCTGGATATCACAGACCAGAAACGAACCGAGGAACAACTCCGTGCCAGCGAGGAACGGTTCAAGGCTTTGCATAATGCCTCCTTCGGGGGCATCACCATTCACGACAAGGGAGTGATCCTGGATTGCAACCAGGGACTTTCCGACATCACCGGTTACAGCGTGGATGAACTCATCGGCATGGACGGCCTGCTGCTCATTGCCGAAAAATACCGGAACCTGGTCATGAACAACATCCAGGGCCAGTATGAGGAACCCTACGAAGCCAGAGGGTTGCGCAAAAACGGCACGGAATATCCGCTGCGATTGGCTGCCAAAGTGATCCCGTTTCAAGGGCAGAAGGCCCGCGTGGTGGAATTCCGGGACATCACGGATCAGAAACGGGCCGAAGAGGAGCTGCGCAATCACCGCGACAAACTCGAGGAAATGGTCCGCGAACGCACCGAGGAGTTGACGGAGTCCAACGCAGAACTCCAAAGGCTCATGGCGGCCACCGACAGCCGCTCCGAACAGACCGCCCTGCTGAACGAAATGGGAGAGCTGCTGCAAGCCTGCGAAACCGAGGAGGAAACCTACCAGGTTGCCGTGGGCGTTTGCAATAAATTGTTCCCCAACGACGCCGGGTGCATCGGCATACTCGATGAGAACGACTGGAGCATCAATGTGGTTGGCTCCTGGGGACAAGGCCACAGCTGCAATGCGGAATTCGCCTATACCGATTGCTGGGCCATCCGGCGGGGCAAGGCGCACATGGTCCTGGAAACGCAAAAGGATCCCTTATGCCAACACGTACACGATACTCCCGAATACGGGACATTGTGCGTACCCATGAGCGCGCAGGGAAAAGTTCTTGGCATTACTCATATGCTTTTCGACAATGAGATAAAAAAATACAAATTGTCGGAGCAAAAACGTATTGTGCAGGAAAAACGCTTGATGCTTTCCGGCCTGGTGGAACGGTACGCTCCGAGCCTCGTGAACCTGCGCCTGCGCAACAGCCTGCGCGAACAATCCATACGGGATCGCCTGACAGGGCTTTTCAACAGACGCCACATGGAGGCCGCCCTGAACCGCGAACTTGCGCGCTCTAAACGCCGCGGCACTCCCTTTGTGGTGATCATGATAGACGTCGATCACTTCAAGCGCTTCAACGACACCTACGGCCACGAAACTGGGGACAGCGTCCTGCGCGAACTGGGGGGATACCTGATTTCTCAGGTTCGTATGGAAGACATACCCTGCAGGTACGGGGGAGAAGAGTTGCTTCTGATCCTGGCCGAATGCAATCTTCGAGACGGACTGCTGCGGGCCGAGGACATCCGGCGGGGCATCCAGGAAGATGTAACGGTCCTCAACAACGGATCCCGCCTGCAGGTTACCGCGTCCCTGGGCGTGGCCGCGTTTCCCTTGCACGGAGAAAACCCGGAAACATTAATCGCTTCTGCGGACAAGGCCCTGTACCGGGCCAAGAATGGCGGCCGGAATCAGGTGGTAGCCTATGGGAACTGATACCCAAGGAACCTGCGTGTCCAGAAATACGCCGCTTAACGCTCCAAGCCAATGACCGTCAGACACGACGCGATCTGGTCACATGAAGCCTGAACCATCTTCTTTCGGCTATGCTCCGGACGTTCTCTTTCTGAAACCTTTCAAATACGGCACTGCTATCCAAACCTGGCCAACGCCGCCAGGTAATACGGACAATGCGGCCATTTGCACCTCGCCAGTAGGGTTGAAAAGCGCGGCTTGGGGTATTTCTTTCCGGGGAGCCCTTTCCCAGTGTATCGATTTAATACGAAACAGACCTACTTTTGCAGTGGTTGCATGGTGAGAATTTTGTCTTTTGCAACGGCGGTTACCTGACGCGCACTGTTTATGAGAAAAACATAGTTGCTGGAGGTGGATAACACGGCAACCTTGTCTTCTTCCACGGGCATATCCTGTTTGAAAACCATGGTGTACTTTTTCAACGTATTAATTGAATAATGTTGATATTTGTAAAGGTTAAACAAGACATCGTAAGACAGAACCACCACAAAAAGAAACGAGAACACGTAGTAAAAATATTTCTTTGTAAATTTTCTTTTGTCAAAAAATACTGGCGAATAAAAACTGACAAGATAAATGATAGCCCAAAAAAGTGAGAACAAGACAGACCTGAAATTCAATGTATAGAATGAAACAAGGTATACGATGAAAAATACTATCATGATGATCCAGTGAGCAATTTCAAAAAAATAACTTTTGGTGTTCTTTTTTTCAGGAAGCATTGCAATATCAAAATGAACCTGCCTTGTTTTCCTTTTAAGAGAAATAAAAGTAGTCACCTGGCTCAAGACAAACAAACAAACTGTGGATAGCAGAACTAAAAATATATCTATTGAAGAGGAGAAATAATCAGAGGCCACGAAAAAATCACTTCCATTGATATTGAAGCAATCCAGAAACAGCATGTTATAGATGTATCCGACTGAAAACAGCACAACAAGACAAATGATCAGGTTTTCCCATTTCCCCAGAGAAAAAATTGCCCTGTGTAAATTTACAGTCCAACTATTCAACTGAAGTAGTTTCGACTAGATCTGACATTTCCTCTTGAAAATAAAGAGGTTCTCCCTTTTGATGGGTTAGCACAATCCACCAAACCGAGCACCATGCTCAGGAGAACCTCATGGAAAGTTTCAATCAGAATACGATAAAACACAAGATGGGCCTGCTCAACCTCGCCGAGGAACTCAACAACGTCTCGAAGGCCTGCAAAATGATGGGCTTTTCGCGAGACACGTTTTACCGCTACAAGACTGCGAAGGAACAAGGCGGAGTTGAAGCCCTCTTCGATCGGAGCCGACGTAAACCCAACCTGAAGAATAGGGTTGAAGCTGATATTGAAGAGGCTGTCATTGCCTACGCCACAGATTTCCCCGCGCATGGTCAGGCACGTTCCAGCAACGAACTGCGGAAACGCGGCATATTTGTTTCGCCTTCAGGTGTTCGTTCAATCTGGCTGCGCCATGGGCTGCATAACTTCAAGCTGCGTTTAAAAGCATTGGAAAAGATCTCCGCCGATCAGGGAGTTGTTCTTACAGAATCCCAAGTCCAAGCACTTGAGAAGAAGAAGGATGATGACCAGGCGCATGGCGAGATTGAGACTGCCCATCCCGGTTATCTGGGCAGCCAGGACACTTTTTACGTAGGCACAATTAAGGGTGTCGGGCGTATTTATCAGCAGACCTTTGTGGATACGTACTCCAAATGGGCTGCCGCAAAGCTATACACAACGAAAACACCCATTACCGCAGCTGACCTACTCAACGACCGGGTGCTGCCTTTTTTTGAAGAGCAGGAAATGGGGATATTGCGCATCCTCACTGATCGGGGAACCGAATATTGTGGCCGAGCAGAGACACATGATTATCAGCTCTTTCTTGGCATTTGTGGCATCGAACACACCAAGACCAAAGCGCGACATCCGCAGACAAACGGTATTTGTGAGCGCTTCCACAAAACGATATTGAATGAATTTTACCAGGTTGCCTTCAGGAAAAAGATCTTCCATTCATTGGAGGAATTGCAAACGGACTTAGACGCTTGGCTGGCCTATTACAACACCGAGCGTACTCATCAGGGAAAAATGTGTTGCGGTCGAACGCCAATGGAAACTATGATTGATGGCAAGACCATCTGGCAGGAAAAGGTTACAAGTTTGAACTAAACTGACAATTACAAACCCATCAAAAGGTGACTGTCAGATCAAGTCTGAACCACTACAATTCAACTCACGAATCTCATTGTACGATTTTTTCAGCCAGTCGCTCATAAAATCCAGATTGGCATTTTTAAAATCCTTTCTATCAAGATTGAATTGTTCCATCTTATTGACCAGGTACTGCGAATATCCGCCTTCCAGTCCGAGCAGTTTCATTTCTGAAAACAGGTAGATAGAGATTAATTCAGAAAAATCCTTTTCCCGAGCAAAAAGTTCCATCGCCTCATGAATTTCAATTGAATTTCTTTCCCAGAAAATTTCAGTCAATTGTTCTGCAAAGATAGACAACAATATTTTTTCAGTCCCTTTGGAAACATTTTGGTTCTCCGTAGCCTTCAATTCTGCAAATACATATTTATACAATGATGCCATCACGATATTCCAATAATCGCTGCTTTCATCATTTTTACTTAAATGATACTTAACCAACATAAAGATACAGTTTATTGAACCAGATCTTATATTTTCATATTTATAATGTAAATTTTTCATATACTATATATTTACTTAATAAACTTTTTCTCAGACAATAATAAAAACTTCAAAACGATCTTTTAAAATAATAATTACCGACAAGAAATGAACTAAAAATTATTTATCACCATTTTATAACGATATATTTTAAGTATACATAGTCATAACAAAGTCAAATTTTTTCTTCAATAATCCTTTTTCATTTTTTACATCACAGCCAGCTGCCGTTGCACTGCACAAGAAAACCCGGTCGGCGATAACATCGCCGGCCGGGTTTTCTTGACCACCTGTTGGATTCGAAATCAGATTTTCTGCGCTATCCGTGCATGTCGGCTATAAAAGCCGTATAGATTTTGGCGGCGTCAATGACTTCCTGTACGGGCACCACGTCCTTGGGCGTATGGGCCAGATATTCGTTGCCGGGTCCGAGTCCCACTGTGGGAATGCCGGCCTCGTTGAGGAACGTTCCATCCACGCCGAAGAACCAGGCGCTGACGTCGCCCCTGGCCCCCATAACCTGTTCGCGCGCCCGGAGCATGGCCTGCACCACGGGCTCTTCAGGCTCGGTAAACATGGCAGGAAACCATTTCATGCTCTCCACCTCGGCCTGAAATTCGGGATCTTCCGCATGCAGCTTATCGAACAGTTTGCGGAATCCCGCCAGAAGATCGGCTTCGCTCTCCTCGGGCAAAAAGCGCCGGTCAACTACCACGGAGCAGCGATCCGGCACGATTGGCGTCAAAGCACCGGGACTGGCGGAAATATCCAGGGCCGTAACCGACGTCTTCCCCAGAAAGTCGTGATCCGGCAGCGGATATTCTTCCTCGTTCTGCATGGCCTGGAGAAAGCGGTTCATCTTGAATATGGCATTGATGCCGCCGGAAGGGAAACCACCATGGGTGGTACGCCCCTTGGTGGTGATTCTGCATTCGTATTTGCCGCGATGCCCCACGTAGACATCCAGTCCGGAGGCCTCGCCGCTCACGGCCATGTCCGCGGTGATTCCAGCCTTGAGCAGCGCCTTGATGCCCTCGCCCCTGGCCATTTCCTCGCGCGATACACAGGTAACCACCACGCGCCCCTTGCGCGGCAGACCAGCCTTGCGGGCCGCCCCACCGGCCTGAACCATGGCGGCGACCGCGGCCTTCATGTCGCAGGCGCCGCGTCCGTAGATGACCTGTTGGCCGGGAAATCCAAAGGGCTCGCCGTCCTTGAATTCCGCGCTGAACGGATCCTCCATGCTGCCGACACCCGCATGATCGATATGGCCGTTGAACATCACTGTCGGGCCGGGTTCCGGACCGGCCAGAACTCCCACCACGTTGTGGAGTTCGTCGGTCCAGACTTCGTCATAGTTCAGGTTCCGCATTTCACGGGAGATAATGTCGCTGATCGTCTCCTCTTCCTTGCTCAGGCTGGGCGTACTGATCAGCTTGCGGGTAAAATTTATCAGCCGTTCTTCGTTGATTGTATATTCCATACTGCTCTCCAGTTACATTGCCCGCGGGACGTCCTTTGACAGCACTACCCCCGGCAATTCGTCACTTTCTCTTGTCCAAATGCGGAGTTACGCATCATAACGGCAATTCAGGGGAACACCCCCAGGTTAGGAACCGGAGGCGTAAAGCCCCCGGATACTACTTCTATTTTCTCGGCAATTTCCTCTAATATCCGAGGTAACTGCGCTGTACTTCTTCGTTGTTGGCCAGCTCGTCACCGGTGCCTTCGATGGTGACGGCGCCGTTTTCCAGAATATACCCGCGTGTTGCCACTTTCAGCGCCCAGGAGGCGTTCTGTTCGACCAGCAGAATGGTGATGTCCTTTTCTTCATAGATCTGCAGCACGACCTTGAAAATGGCGCTGCGGACCACGGGGGCAAGCCCCAGACTGGGTTCGTCCAGCATCAGCAGCTTGGGGTCGGAAAGCAATCCCCGGGCAATGGCCAGCATCTGCGCTTCGCCGCCGGACATGGTGCCCGCAGCCTGTTTGCGGCGTTCCTTGAGGCGGGGAAAAAGTTCATACACGAACTCCATATCCCTTTTCACGCCTTCCTTGTCGGTACGCAGGAACGCGCCCATACGCAGGTTGTCCGCCACGGAGAGTTCCGGAAATACATTACGGCCTTCAGGTACGTGTACTATGCCCCGCTCTACCACACTGTGAGACGGCAGATCCTGGATCTCCTCGCCCTCGAACAAAATGCGCCCGCCCCGGCTGGGTTGTACGCAGGAGATGGCCTTGAGCAGCGTTGATTTGCCCGCGCCGTTGGAACCCAGCAGGGTCACCAGTTCGCCGGCCCCCACCTGCAGACTCACGTCCCGAAGGGCCATGGCCTTGCCGTAGCTGACACTGAGATTCTCAATACGCAGCATTGCCCTCTCCTCCCAGGTAGGCTTCCACCACCGCAGGGTCCGAATAGACCTCCTGAGGTGCGCCTTCCGCGATCTTTTCGCCGTATTGCAGCACCACGAGCTTGTTGCTGATGCCCATGATGACTTTCATGACGTGTTCGATGATCATGATGGATATGCCTTGCGCATTGATGCTTTTGATAAGTTCGATCTGGTCGTCCATTTCGCGCGGATTCAGACCACAGGAAGGCTCGTCCAGAAACAGCAGTTTGGGCTTTGTGGCCAGGGCCCGGGCAATCTCCAGCCGCTTGCTCAACGCGTACGGCAGATTGGCCGCCTGCTCGTCCCGATAGGCGGCAACACCGACGGACTCCAGCAGTTCTTCGGCCCGCTGGCACAGTTCCTTGTTGTCCATGATGGAACTCGTACGGGTGAACAGGGATTCCCAGACCAGTTTCCACGGCCCTTTGTGTTTGCGGTCCACCAGAGCGGCCAGTACGTTCTCCAGCACCGTGAGCTTGGGGAAGATCCGTACGATCTGAAAGGTTCGGGCAATGCCCAGCCGGTTGACTCCGGCGGCGCGCAGCCTGGTGATGTCGTGCCCGTCGAACGTGATGCTTCCCCTGGTGGGAATGTAAGCTCCGGAAAGCAGATTGATGAGCGTGGTCTTGCCCGCGCCATTGGGGCCTATGAGCCCCACGATCTCGCCTTCTCCAATGGTAAAGGTGACGTTGTTCACGGCGCAGAGACCGCCGAAGTTCTTGGTCAACCCTTGGGTGCTCAGTAATGCGGACATTATTGATCCTCCCTTTTTGACGCGGGAGAAAAGCGCGCCCAGGTATCGCGGATAACGCCGGCCAGGCCCTCGCGCATGAAAAGAATGGTCAGAATGAGCAGCAGCCCGTACACGATCAGACGGATGTCCAAATGGATGAAATCTTCCATGTAACGCAGGGCCTCGGACAGGAAGCTGATGCTCAGGGCGCCGAGAATCGGACCGCCCAGCGTGCCCAGGCCGCCCACCATGGTCATGGTCAGAATGTCGAACGTATTGTGCAGTGCCATGGTATCCGGGCTCACCAGGCGGCTGAAATGGGCGAACAATCCGCCGGCTATTCCGGCGAAGAATGCGCTGATGGTAAACACCGCGAGCTTGTAGGCCGAAGTATTCACGCCGATGCTCTGGGCTCCGGTTTCATCGTCCCGCAAGGACTGCAGAGTCAGGCCGAAAGACGAGCGGGTGAACCGGCGGATGCAGAATAGCGTGAGCAGCACGAACACCAGCACGACATAGTAATAGTCCTTTTCAAAATAGAACTGCAGCTTGAAACCCGCGATCTTGATGGGCGTAAGCAGCGGGATGCCGCTGAGGCCAAGCGAACCGCGCGTCAGGTCCACCCAGTTCATGGCCACCATACGCAGAATTTCAGAAAAACCGATGGTGGTGATGGCCAGATACGGACCGGACAGACGCAGGGCCGGAAAGCCGAGCAGGAAACCGAAGAACGCGGCTACAAGTCCGCCGCCGAACAGCCCCAGCCAGGGACTGACGCCCCAGTTGATGGCCATCAGTGCGCTCGTATAGGCGCCGATGCCGTAAAAGGCCGCATGTCCGAGATTGAGCTGACCAGTGTAGCCTGCAAGCAGATTCCAGCTCAGGGTCAGAATGCTGAAAATACCGGCCATGACCAGAATATGCAGTACGTACCGGGCATGAATGACCTGCGGCACAAGGATGAAGACAATCAGCAGCAGTCCCCAGAGAAGCGTTTTTTTGCTTACACGCATTATACCGCTCCTTTACGCCCGAACAGGCCGCTGGGTTTGACGAGCAGCACCAGGATGATGATCACGAATCCGATGGCGTGCTGGTATTCCATTGACACATAGGTGCCGCCCAGAGTCTCCGCCACGCCCAGGATGAGGCCGCCGAAAATGGCGCCTCTGATGCTGCCCATGCCGCCGAGAATGGTGACGGTGAAGGCTTTGAGGGTGGGCATGGCGCCCATGGTGGGGTAAATGGCGAAAAGCGCGCCGTAGAACACGCCGCCCACACCCGCCAGGGCAGCGCCCAGGGCAAAGGTCCTTTGGTAGACCTTGTTGATGTTGATGCCCATGAGCTGCGCCGCGAAACGGTTCTGGCTGGTGGCGCGAATGGCCACTCCCATACGCGAGGTGCTCAGGTAGATCTGCAGGCAGATAATGGTGATGATGGTCATGAAAAAGGAAAAAATTCTGAGCATGCTGGTGGAGACCACTCCCAGATTCACGGTGGCACCGTTGAAGGGATCGCCCAGCATACGCGGCGTTGCTCCAAAAACGAGCTGCGCCAGGTTTTCAAGCAGAATAAACAGGCCGATGGAGACCATGATCTGATCGATGTCGGTCCAACGGGTCATCAGGGGCCGAAAAACCAACCGCTCGGTAACAATGCCGAGCAGGCCCACAATACAGGCTCCGGCCAGAATGGCTCCTACCCAGCCCATCCATCCGGGAACAAAGGAAAGCACCAGCACTGCGCTGTACGCGCCGACCATGGAATAGTCGCCGTGGGCAAAATTGCTGATTTTCATCACGCCGAAAATCATGGTCAGCCCGATGGCTATCAGGCTGTATATGCTCCCGATCAACAGACCGTTCAATAATTGTTGCAAAAAAAGGGATTCCATAAATCCTTCCAAATGTTTTTTCTCAAGAAACAGCGCCCATAAAAGGCCTCCGCCCGCGTACGGGCGGAGGCGGCAAATCAACTATTTTTTACACTGGCGCTTGTCCCAGGGCTGGGGCTCTGCGTACTTTGCGGAAGCCTGTTCCAGCGGGAAGATTTTTTTCAGGTGGGGCTTGCAGTCGTCCAGCTGGACCTGCACTACACTGGGCACAACCGTGGTGACCTGGCCGGTCTCGTCGAACTTGATGGGCCCCTGGGTAAGTTTGACGTTGGTGGTCTTGAGGGCTTCGTTGATCTTTTCGCGGTCGCCCTGCAGGTCGCCGTCCAGTTTCTCGGCGCGGTTGATGGCGTCGGCAATGACCTTGACGTTGTCATACCCCTGGCCGGAGAAAACACCCGGACGGTCGCCAGGGAATTTCTTTTCATAGGCCGTTACGAAAGCGGCGGTCTCTGGATCCTTCATGTTCAGCGTAGGCTCCAGCGAGCTGCCCATGGCGTACTGGCTGACAGGTCCGGTCATCTTGAAATAGGCATCGGTAAACTGACCGCCGACACCTATCCACTGGGTCACGAAATTCAGTTCCTCAGCCTGCTTCTGAATCAGCGCAGCTTCGGTGGTGGATGCGATGTTGAAGGTTACGTCCGGTTTGAGCTCCTTGAGCTTGGAAATCTGCGTGGTGAAGTCGGTGGCGCCGATCTCGAAATACATCTTGTCCAGAACCTTGCAGCCCAGCTTCTTGCACTGTTCTTCCCAGATTTTTTCACCATCACGGCCGTAGTCCGAGTTTTCCATGAAAAAGGCCACGGTCTTGGGCTTTTTCACCTGGGCCAGCCACTGGTTGATGCCTTCCAGAAACATGGGGCTGTTGGGGCTCGTACGGAATATGAAGTCATAGCCGCGCTCGGTGATGGTGGGGCTGATGGCAATGGCCACAACCGCGGGCGCCTGCTCGTAATGGCAGAATTCGCTGGTGGCGATGTTAACGCTGGAGCAGTAGCCGCCGCCCACAGCCAGGACGTCATCCTGGGTCACCAGCTTTTTTACTGCGGCAAGGCCTTTGTCGGGTTTGCATTCGGTATCGCCGTAGACCAGTTCCAGCTTTTTGCCTTGTACGCCTCCGGCTGCGTTGACCTCATCCAGGGCCAGTTCCATGCCTTTTTTCATTTCACCGGCATTGAATGCCAGAGAACCGCTGAACGGTCCCAGAATACCGACCTTCAGCGTATCTTCTGCCAGGGCCGAACCGGCGCAGAGGCCCAGCAACAGGACCACAAGCGATAACAGGGAACAACATTTAGCCATTTTCATAATCAAATCTCCTCCGGGGCTCGTTGCGCATCCATCGCCTTTTCGGGGTCAAGCGATGAACGCCTCAATGGTATCGGGGCCTGACATCGGCCCCTGAAAATGTATAGGCAGTCCAAACGCTGCAACGGCAAAAAAGCGCCTGCCAACCGCGCATTGCAGGGGGAAGCAACCGTTTGCCGTTAAGTAACGAGCGTTTTCTCTCAGTAAAGCAAGGTCCGAGCCTAAACTTTGGAAGCATTAAAAAACAGCTAGTTAGCCTCAAGCGACCGTTCTATTGATTCACAATTGAATCGATATTTACTCTTTAAATATACTTTTTGGTAGTTTTTTGAATCAGTTTTGAATCAGTGCCGAAATAAAGTTCACTCACTCCAAAAATCAAAACGCTTGAATCTGGTTCCTGTTTATTCAACACGAACCCCCAAACGGCTAATTTGACAAAATTATTACAAAATACAAACCTTCAGGTTTCAAGATTGTAAAACTACATCCATTTGGTTTTTTTCTGATTCATTTTTGAATCGAAAAAGTTCAATTCTATCAAAAACTGTCATTTCTGTAACACACATTCGGGTAACTGAGCCATCATCTTTTGCGACTGCCCATTCTGTTGCCCCCAACGCCAACGGTGGAGGCTGTTGCAAGCTGCCCGCGGCGCGCTTTGTTTATTCTTTCAGTATGGAAGCAATCAATCTGCCAGCACCTAACCCTCCTAAATTCAGTAAGTTATATACATCATTTCAAATCTCCCCCCATAATGGCTTCCTTTTGTATCAATGGCACTTTTTATGCTAACTTAGATGGTAATTCGTGATGGGGAGCAGACGTACAACAGGGAACGTTCGGCAGCAGCGGATGCGTTCCTGCAGACGGAGGAAAGAAGGGAATGAACAAAAGCATCGCAACAACTTTTCTGGTCGTTATTTTCTGTCTCGGACTGTATGCACCGGTATTGGCACAGGAGGAGGCGAGCTGCCCGTGGAAGATCAGCAAAATCAAAGTCGGCAAATGGGCTAACGGAAACAAGAAAGCCCGCATCTGGGTATTCGGAAGTTTTCCCATTCCACCTGGAGTCAGCGAACGGCCCACCTGGTTTGTCAATGGCAGAAATGTCGGTCATGCCACTGTTTTTTTCGGCGACCGGACATTGCCCAACACATCCCATATGTTGAATGATGGTGAAAACACCATCGAGGTCAAATTCCTCAAACCTCCATACAACGGTGCGAGCTTCAAAAAAACCATCTCGAACTTCAGCTGGGACAACGTCCCCAATGGCGGCTACAAGAGTTTCAACTAGCTGCGACAGCTACAAAAAAAAGGCGGGCCCTGCCCGCCTTTATTTATTGATGGACCGACCTTCAGCAATCTTTTCCCGCGAAACATTTCCCCCATTAATTTTCCGGAAACCTTGCATCGGATCTCGCCACGCAGTATGTAGAAGCAAACAATACTGGAGGCGATCATGTCCGACGCGACCAAGGGGTTGACGTTTGAGGAACACCAGCAACTGGGAGCCATGCTCAGAAAAATGAATGGCGATCTTGCGGATTGCCTGTGCGCTTGCAATGGAGCTTTTTCCCTGCAATCCGACATCGTTAAAAAGGGCCAGAAGACCATGGGCGCGTTGCGCGATCTGCGTATGGCCTTGTACGGCAAACTGACCGACACTTTTCCGGACAGAGATGAAAGCGAGCTGGGTTCCCTGTATTTTGACGATACGGACGGTTAACATGGCAACCATCATGGCAATTTTTCTGTAACGATCCGTTTTCTACTGCGGGCAGAACACCATGGCTCTCTTAAAATTATCTTGTTTCTGACCTTGCAAAATACCTTTTGCAGCCTGGAACCTACAAAGCCAATTGCATTTTTTTTAAAGAAGCGTATACCCCGCAACACGTTTGAACCATGTCCGGTTTTCCTTTTTTATTGGATGGCCCTAAAATGGAGGGGCACATGCAATGGTAACGAAAATGGCGTACAAATTTGAGATGTTACACCCGACGATGCAGTTGACCTTTCTTGTATTGGCGAGTGTTCTGCTCTGTGCTGCGAGCGCATCGGCAGAAGAAGAGTATCCTTTGCAGGAAGCCCGAACCTTGTATCTGGATCTGATGACTTTTTCCGGCGAACCACGGTTCCATCAATACGGCATTGCCGAGGATGGCCCCTATGCGGACTGGAAAGACGAGTACACCGAACTTTTTTCTTCTCCCAGGGCCGTCAACGAATTTCGCAGTTTCACACGCTTTAACCCCGAGATACTTCTCGACCTGGCCGCAAAACTGTCCCAGGGCTCTGGAAAGCTTGATGAAACCACACAAAAAACAGTTGATCTGTTGAACAAGACCCTGCTGGTTCGTCCGTCGGATTATTCTCCGGCCCCGGAAATTCGTCTGCTGGAAGGCCGGCGGCTGGATGCCGATATCGAGGGCGTTTACGGACCTGTCACGCCCATCATGGAGGCCCAGGAATACTGGCTGCTGTATCTGAACGGGGCGGACATCACCCTGGTGGTCAAGGACGGGGTAATCGAACGTACGCTGCTGGGCCGTCATGGCGCCCGGCGTATCCGAATGAGCAACTGAACCGGGAAAAAACTCGAAAAAAACCCCCTTTCGAAAGAGAGGGGGTTTGCTTTTTTGGAAGATTGAAAATTATCTGTCCTGTCCCTGAAGGAGGCCGTTTCCAATGCGCTGTTCCATGGGAACATAATGGCGCTGTGTCGCTCCCTGGTAGACCTGGCGGGGACGATGGATCTTGGTCGCGCCTTGCCGCTCTTCGTACCAATGCGCAATCCAGCCCGGCATACGTCCGATGGCGAACATGGCCGGGAACATGTTGACCGGTATGCCCAGAGCCCGCAGGATGATCCCTGAATAAAAGTCCACATTGGGATACAGTTGGCGGTCGATGAAATACTGGTCGCTGAGAGCCGCTTCTTCCAGGCGCTGGGCAATGTCGATGAGTTCGTCCTTGACGCCCAGGTTGCGCAACAGGTTGTGCGCGGCCTTTTTCAAGACAATGGCTCGCGGATCCCGAGTCTTGTAGATCCGGTGTCCGAATCCCATCAGGCGGTACTTTTTCTGTTTGACCTGCTCGATGAGTTTGGGAACATCCATGTCGCCTTCTTTGATCTCATGCAGCATACGCAGCACGGCCGAGTTGGCGCCGCCGTGCAGGGGGCCCCACAAAGCGCAGATACCGGCGGAAATGGAAGCGAACAAGTTGGCCTGGGTCGAACCGACCATACGTACGGTCGAACAGGAGCAGTTCTGCTCGTGGTCCGCATGCACCAGCAAAAAGAGCGAAAGCGCCCGGACCGCTCCCAGGGGGGGATTATAGAGCTTGTAGGGTATGGAAAACATCATGTGCAGAAAATTCACGCAGTAACGCAGGTTCGGATTGGGGTAGATAAACGGCAACCCCATGGACTTGCGATAACTGAATGCCGCAATGGTGCGTACCTTACTGATGATTTTTGCAACCGCCCGGCGGAAATCTTCCTCATGGTCAAATGTGTACAGATCCCGATGGTAACTGCCCAGCGAGTTGATCGTGGCCGAAAGAATGGCCATGGGTTCCGGGTTGGGAGGAAATCCATCAAAATGATGCAGCATGTCTTCATGCAGCAATTCTTCTTCTCGCAGAATCACCCTGAACGAGTCCAACTCGTCTTTGGTGGGCAATTCTCCAAAAATAAGCAACATGGCCGTTTCAATGAAGGTGCTCTTTTCCGCTATTTCCTCGATGGGAATTCCGCGGTAACGTAAAATACCGTTTTCACCATCCACAAAGGATATCTTACTCTGGCAGGAGCCGGTATTTGCAAAACCGCTGTCCAGGGTAATCAAACCGGTGTCCTGACGCAGACTGCGAATGTCAACGGCTTTTTCGCCTTCAGTACCGGTAACTACTGGCAATTTATACGTCTTGCCATCATAGCTTAAAGTCGCAAAATCTTTTTCGCTCATAGGCGTCCTTTGTATTTTAAAAGGTTTACGCGTGCGACGCCGAATATGTTCTGCTTGCTCACGGGGAAGGTTTGTCGCGCCCGGAGCTGAAATCGGATTCCCAAGGGGGGGAGGAACACAATCAGAGAATACTGCTGTTCCTTTTACTGAAACCATAGCTTACTACCACAAGAACGTGACAAATACAAGACGACCTTGCTGTGGGGCTATTTCTTGTTATATTTTGGGTAAATATGACAATTATGGAAGGACGGGAAAAATAAATACTACTAATAGAGTAGGAAATAGTACGCTCCCTGCAGATCCCCGGCGGGCGCCTGCAGGGAGCCATTTGTAGCTAATCGCGGCAGAATTGGATCGAGTCGCTCACTTCACGCAACTCGGATCTGGCGGCCTCGAAATCCTCATTTTCCGTATATGTCATAAAGTTCATGTAATAGTTGTCGCCATCATAGCACTGCCAGATAATCCGTTGAAAACCGTTTTTCTGGGGAGCTTCGGTCTGTTCCCAGCCAATGACCCCGCAGCCTTTTTTGATGCTGCCGTCGTCCCGACGATGCGCATCCAGCACCTTGTTGATCTGAATGCGTTCCTTGTCCTGCTTCAGGCCGGCCTTGACCGCTGCTGCCCGTGGAAAACTGGGAACCATCTGCTCCAGATGGGCGTTCATGCCTCTGGGAGTGCCCTTTTTCATGAAGCTGAAGGATTCGCCATGTTCCGGGTCGCCCTCCACCAGGAACCAACCGGCAGGAATGATGTACTGGAAATTGCGATCATGTTTGAAGGTCCGGGGCGCACTGAACACTTCGGGGCCATCGTCAACAGGTGCCGCCTGCGAGGTCGCGGCAGAAGTGGAGTGATGGGCAGCCGTGGATACGAGCCCTGATCCCGTGACACAGGATGCCAGTGCGAAGGTCAGCAAAATCAGCAACAAACTCAATGTTCTCATACTCTCTCCCCTTGGTCTGATAATAACGAAACAGCAGAGTACGCCATCACCCCTCTGATGGCTCATCAGTTACTCTGCAACTCTATTGATTACCGTACAGGCTACATTATTTTGAAAGACAGACGCAAGATAATTTCGCATTTTCTGGAATATTCTCCAGGTATATAAATGGCCCTCGGTCCGCGAAAAAACTGCATAGTTAGAAATCCGCTGGAGCACGTAATAAAAAAACGCCTGCGGAAGTATCCACAGGCGTCCCTTAAACAACATTGGCTTGCCGACGCTGCGTCGGTACCGAACAGCTTTAGATCGTCAGCAAGGCAAGAGATTCGCAGGTCAGCGCAACGATGAGAAACAGCCCCCCCAGGAAAACCAGAGGTTTGGCCCTGAGCGGGGTGGCACTGCGAGCGATAATGGTCCAGCAGATCACAGCCAGAAGCAAACAGGCGGCGGCTGCGTAGAGAAACAACGCTACAGGATTGGAAAAATCCGAAGCTGCGCTCAGAGGTACGCGCAGCATGAAGAACCATCCCAAAATGACAAACTGGGGCAAAGTCGGAAACAGAGCCCATTTGGCGGTATTTTTCAGGGCAAAGGTATAATAATCCCGCCCGTAATCATCCTTTTTGCGGCGCATCAGAATGAACTGCAGGCCATAGGCACCGGCTGCGCTGAGGGAAAACAGAAACAGCAGGCCGATGGCCGGCCAGAGTTCCGAATTCATTGGAATTGCATGTATCGAGGAATAGAACGTGGGCAAGGATTGATCGGCAAAAAACACATTGCTGTACTTCTGGATGGTCCGTTGCGTGATCATGACCAGAAACAACGTATCCCAGGCGGCAAAAGCAGCAATCATCCCCATGAGGATATGCACGCCCTTCTGCTTCTTCATGGCCTTCCAGTTGGACCAGTAGAACACCAGCAGCAGCAGAGCCACCAGGTAAAGCCCCAACAGCAGAAGGCTCACGGGAGTCAGCAGCTCATGCATGAGACTGTTAAAAGAAAAATCCGCCTCGCCAAAATGAAACAACAACCATTCGCCGGCCCAGGTCTGCACCCAGGCAGCCAGGGTGAACGGCAAAGTGCACAGTCCGAAAACCATGCCCATAAACGCCAGATGCTGCCCGTTCTTGTCCAAAAAGACTTTTTTCTTGGCCTTGCCTGCCCATTCGCTTGTTGCGGCCACAAAAGGCGCTCCAACAGCTGCGAACACCAGGGAAGCAACGAACGCGAAAAGCAGCAATTCACCAAACACTGCGTATGGTATGCCTAAAAACATTCCGCATCTCCTTAACAAACCAGAATTCAAACGCGGCCAGTATACTCCGGAAGAGCTGCCGCGACGGCTCTGCTATGCCTCATTTTCCTGGAGGAGGCAACCTGACAGCTGCCAGCCCCTTGCTCCTGGGCCAACCAAGAGCGCCGCCTTCGGTATTGACATTTTGTAAAAATTAGACAAAATGTCTACATGAACAACATTCCTCAAAGCCTCCGCCCATTCACGGCGGTTGCCGACGCAATCCAGGCGCTGCTCCACCCGCATGCGGAAGTGGTCATCCACGAACTGGAACAGGACCGTATTGTCTACATTGCCAATTGTTTTTCCAAGCGCTCTCCTGGAGACCCTTCTCTGCTGGATGAAGAAATCTCCGGCCAGGACTGCCCTGCCGTGCTGGGGCCCTACGACAAACTCAACTATGACGGCCGCAGGCTCCGATCGGTCTCAGCCGTGTTGCGCGATGCACAGGGGGAGCCCATGGGACTGCTCTGCATCAACCTGGATCTTTCCCATTTCGAAGCGGCAGCCAGGCTGCTGCGCGATTTCGTGGACCCGCCGGGGAATCCGCCGCCAGAGTCGTTGTTCAACAAGGACTGGCGCGAACGTATTCATTATATCACACGGGATTATCTTACGGAACGCAATATTGCCTTTGAAGCCCTCGAACGCCCGGATAAAATAGCCCTTGTGGCCCGCATCCAAGCCGAAGGTCTTTTTGAAGCGCGCCGCGCGTGCGATTACGTTGCGGCGCAGCTCGGCGTCTCGCGCGCCACCATCTACAACTACCTGCGCAGCAGCAGTGCAGACAAGGAGTGACCAATGCCAAACATACGCGATTTTCAACTGGAAATTTTCATGGCGCAGCATGAATTTTCCGTTAATCATTTTCTCTGCGGCTCCGACGCGCAGACCATGTCCCTGAGCCAGCTGCTGGCACTGGCCAGCGAACAGGAGCTGGAACAATGGAATGCCCTGGAGCTCGGTTATTCGGAAACCAAGGGCTCTCCGGACCTGCGGCGGACCATTGCCGATGTCTGCTATACGCGTTGCGGCGCCGAAGAACTGCTGTGTTTTGCCGGAGCGGAAGAAGGCGTATTCTGCGCCATGCGCGCCCTGCTCGGCCCGGAAGACCATGCGGTGGTTTTCTGTCCCAACTATCAGTCCCTCGAATCACTCCCCCTGTCGCTCTGCGAAGTTTCCGGCCTGCGAATGCGCGAAGAAGACGACTGGAACATCGATCCGGAGGAACTCGAATCCCTGCTGCGGCCCAACACCAGGCTTATCGCCATGAATTATCCGCACAATCCCACGGGCAAGGTGCTGCCACGCGAGCATTATCAAGCCATTGTGGACATGGCGGCCAAACGCGGCATCTATGTTTTCTGCGATGAGGTGTATCGCGGACTCGAGCGTGAAGTGGAAACGCTTCCGCCCATGGCGGACCAGTACGAACGCGGCCTGTCCCTGGAGGTGATGTCAAAAAGTTATGGCCTTGCCGGACTGCGCCTGGGCTGGATTGCCTGCCAGGACCGCGAACTGCTGACCAGAATGGACAGAATCAAGCATTACCTTTCCATATGCAATCCCACACCCAGCGAATTCCTGGCCCGCATAGCCCTGCGCAATGGAGAAAGCATCCTGCAAAAAAACAGAAAGATCATTGCGGACAATCTGACCAGCCTGGATGTTTTTTTCAAGGAACATGCTGGGTTGTTCGAGTGGAAGCGCCCTGACGGCGCCACCATCGGTTTTCCAAAATACCTCGGACCGGATGGAATAGACGTCTTTGTGGACCGTCTGATCAACGAAGCCGGCGTATTGCTGCTGCCCGCACGGGTCTATGACGGCGAACTGTTCGCAGCGCCGCGCAACCATTTTCGCATTGGCTTCGGACGCAGCAATTTTGCCGAGGGACTCGGCGTCCTGAATGCGTATCTGAAAAAATAGGCGCGTCCGCAGAATGCGGATCAGACAATGGTGTTGACGATATGACCAACCGTGTCCGGAATGAAATACCCCGGAGTGTCCATATTGGTGATGCGTTCGCCCAGATCGATGGGCACAGCGCTGGAGGGCGGCGCATCAACAGTGCCGCTCTCCGAAGAGTGCTTCACTTCGCCGCTGGATGTGATGGGAATGCTCCCGGAAGAACCGCTTATTTCCATTACGACCTCTCTTGTATCCAGATAATACGTGCGTCAACACCTGGCAAGCGGGATCAATGAAATCCACTGGTATTTTACTGCGAGACTTCGTATGCTGAATCCATATCTTTATTTTAACAAATGAGGGCCCCATGAACGACATACCTGCTATTATGGAAAGTCTGCGAAACGCGCCGGCCATTCTGCAGGGGCTGGTTTCCACTATTCCCGAAGCTGCGCTGCAACGGAAACGCTGTGCCGACTGCTGGACCATCACCAAACATATTCTGCACCTGGCCCAGGTGCAGCCCATGATGTCCGAACGAGTGCGTCGGATTATTGACGAAGAACATGCTGTCTTTGTTCCCTTTCTTCCCGGAAAAGACGAATCCGCAGCCCCTGCGCTGGAAACGGATGTGCAGAAATCCCTGCAAATTTTTTCCGAACAGCGCAAACAGCAGGTAAAAATGCTGGAGTGCTGTACGCCTGAAATCTGGCAGAAAACAGCCACGCACCCCGAATACGAACCGTACGGACTGTACATTCTGGCGCGTCATATCGTGATGCACGACCACTGGCACATGTACCGTATGGAAGAGCTCTGGCTCACCACTGACGCCTATTTCACGCCTTCCTCCTAATTCCGCATACGCATCCGGGGCGATTGCGACAGATCGCCCCTTTTAAAACTCTCAATTTTATCTAGACTTTCATCTTTTTATTTCACTGGTCCTTTCCGTCAAAGGAACAATCCGCTTTTTTGCAATGCCACTGCAGTCAAAACAAACGATTTGGCCCGAGTATTGCTTTTCTCAGAAGCAATAAACCTTTTTTTGACGCTCTGGTGCATTGGTGTGCGCGATGTACCTGTTCGCAAGGTCTGAAAAAGGAAATCCGCCCCAAGGAGGAAGGCATGTCGAATACGTGTTCTCAAGCATCGCGTACGCCTGTCAGGCTGCTGATGCCGCTGCTCTATCTGCTGATAGCCACGCTGCCGGGGTGCGGCTGGATATTCGGATCCGACACGGTTTTGACGGGATACGGTCCGGAGGCGGGCCGGATGCGGACCATTGACGGCCAACTGACGCGCAATCAGATTCTGAGCGTGGCAAGCCCCTATATGGGGACACGCTACAGGCTGGGAGGAAACACCACCGATGGAATAGATTGTTCCGGATTCACCTGTGCGGTATTTCACCGTTTCGGCTACAGCCTGCCCCGGCGCAGCCGCGATCAGGCCAGGCAGGGCATGCAGGTGCCCCTGCGGGACGTGCTGCCGGGAGACCTGTTGTTTTTTGATACGACGCGCAGCGGCCGTATCAACCATGTGGCCATTTACCTGGGCAACCGGGAGTTGATCCATGCATCCCAGAGCCACGGAGTCATCGTGGACAACCTTTCCAGCTATTATTACCGGCGTTTTGTCATGGCCAAACGTGTGCTGATATCAAGTACCACGGCGCAGCGCTGATTCGGATTTCAAGATGCAGCTTATTGGGATTCGGCAGGGCTTTGGGGGGGCGAGGCCAGTTCCAGCAGGTTGAAGTTGTAGGACTGCCGGTCCGGATTGCGCGTTTTGGAAAAGCGACCGAAATCAATGGAGTCCGGAGAAATCCCCTGCAGATATGTTAATTTTTTGGCATTGTTCGCATCAGCGCCGAACAGAGGCGTTTCAAAACTGACACCTTCGGAAGCGAAATCCACCCCCTGAAGGTAATCGTACAGCATGATTACGGCCCAGGCGCCTTCAAAGACATTTCCGCCCACGCTGGCCTGCAGAATGCCCTTGTCTACAGCCTGCAACGCACCTCGATCCCAGCCGATGCCACCTATGACCAGTTGCGCACCCGGCGCCATCCTGGCGGCTCGCTCCGCCACGGCCAAAGCCATGGCGTCCGTGGCGCACCAGATCAAATTGATCTCGGGATCTTTCTTGAAATGCTTCCAAAACAAACTTGCCGCCTGTTTCGGATTCGGCCCGACTTCCACCTTTTCGAACTTCCGGATGGAAGTCTGTCGCATCAATGCGGTTTCAAAACCTTTGAGGCGGTCATTCAGAACCGTATCAGAGGCATCGCCTCCCATGGCCAGAATATTCAGGCTGGCGAGTCCGCGCTCATAGGCCGCTTCCACAAGCGTACGCAGCAGCAGAGCGCCGGCCTGCTCGTTGCTGGTCGTCATTCCGCCGAGCCATTGATCATATTTGGTGCGCGGATAAAAATGGATGCCGGGAATCTCTTTGCCCATCAAAAAACAGGGAACGCCATTGCGCTCGGCGATACGCAACGCATCCTCTCCCCGGTCCGACGGGGGATCGAAAATGACTCCGTCCAGGCCATGGCTGCAGACATCCTCGAGTTGCCGAAGGAATTCAGCGGGGTCGTCTCCGGTGTCGACCACCCGCAGTCGCAGGCCCAGGTCTTCCGCAGCAGCCTGCGCATAGTCGGCAACCATTTTCCAGAAGCGGTTTTTTCCAGGAACCAGCAGAGCGACTTGTGGCGGCGGTTCAACCGCCAGAAAAGGCGAAGCCGGATACGTTCTTTCCTTCGTCGGCAGGTTTTCAGCACGACTCCGCGTCGAAAAAAGAACGCAAAGCATTACGCATCCCAGAAGAACAAAAAAAACAACCGAATGCTTTCTCTTCATTTTCACCATGAGTATGCAATTCGCCCTTATTTTCAATAACCAGTCAGATATTTCGGCAACTCCGCAAAAATAGCACAAGCGTTATGGCAATTGCAATGACTCCTCTTTTTCTAATCTCTCCTGCAGTCCCCTGAAATTACTATTTCATTACAAAATATCCATTATTCTCCCCCAGGGACCATGCCCGGTCGCTTGATTTTCAAGGCATTGTGTGCATATTGGGGGATTCCGGCATCGGCTTCCAAACTCCCCCGACTTCTTTTCAACCTGCCCACGATGATTATATGTACGGGGCGTACGATTTTTTCAATCAAGTCAAGGAGACAGGCGATGCTTCAACGAACTCTCTTGCTAGGAGCTTTACTCATGGTTTTAGTCGCCCCACCCGCATCCGCGAACACTGCCACGACACACCTGCAACGGTTGCCCAACGGGCTTACCGTCCTGGTGCAGGAAGATCAGCGATTTCCGCTGGTCTCGCTGCGGTTGTACGTTCATGCCGGATCTTCCTATGAAACGGACAAGCAGGCCGGCATAAGCCACCTGCTCGAACACATGGTCTTTAACGGCACGGACAAACGGCCAGCAGGCCAGGCTGCCGAAGACATAGAAAAGGTGGGCGGATACATCAACGCCGCAACCAGCTTTGACTACACCGTGTACATTGCGGACATGCCCGACAAGGATTGGGCAATGGGCATGGACGTTCTCAAGGACATGGCTTTCAACGCCACAATCGATCCAAAGATGCTGGCCAATGAAAAAAAGGTCGTGCTTTCGGAACTCGAACGCAATGAAGACTCCCCGGACTCCATGCTCTTTAAAACCATCCAGCCGTTGATCTGGCCCGACACCACCTATGCGCGGCCCATCATCGGCTACCGGCAGACCATCAAGGATACCAGCTCGGAAGACATCAAAAATTACGTGGCCGACCTGTACCAGCCGCAATCGGCGCTCATGGTGGTCTGCGGCAATGTAAAAGCCGCGGATGTTGTCAAGGAAGCGGAAAAGGTCTTTGGCGGGCTGCAAAATACCGGACTGGTGACGCCGGTGGAACCCTGGAGCGCGGAGCAGGTCGCCAACCGCATTACGGGCCCCGTGATTGACGTCCAGCAGGGTAACTGGGGCAAAGTCTATCTCAGTGTGGCCTTCCCCATTCCCGGATTCACCTCGGCCCAGGCAGTCAGCACCGACGTACTCGCCCATCTCCTGGGCGGCGACAAGACCTCCCTGCTGTACCAGAAATTCAAATACGATCTTCAGATGGTGGACGACATCTCCTTTTCGTCGCTTACCCTCGAACGTATCGGCATGTTTTACCTGCGTGCCACCATGAATGCCGACAAGGTGGATCCTTTCTGGAAAGAACTGATCAAGACCCTGGCCGGAGTTTCCGCAGCCGACTTCAACAAAGCGGATCTGGACCGGGCCAAGCTCAACCTCGAAGATTCGCTCTACCAGGTCAAGGAAACCCTTTCGGGCCTTGCTTCCAAAGTCGGTTTCTTCCAGTTTTTCGAAAACAATTACGCCGCAGAGACCAATTACATTTATGAGCTTCGCAATGTCAGCAATCCGCAGCTCCAGGAACTCATCGACACTTATCTAACTCCGGACCATATGGTGAGCGTCATGCTCGTGCCCGGGCAAAAAGAAAACAACGCAATCACCCCCGAAGTCCAGAATGCCGGCACTGCGAACAAGGAAACCGCTGCCGCGGATGTTCCCTCAGCCGAAGCGCTCAAGAAGATCGTCGGTGAACTCTGGAAAAAACCGGTTCAGAAGAACGCGGACACTATAACCGATGAAGCTGCCGCGAATTCGGAAACCATTGACATGGGGAACGGCAACACGCTGGTTCTGCTGCCGGACACCACCCTGCCCTACACGTCCGTGAGCCTGATGTTCCAAGGGGGCGACAATCTGATTACTGCTCAGGAACAGGGGCTTTCTGCTTTGCTCGCCCGTCTGCTGACCAAGGGCACGGCCAAACGCAGCGCCACACAGATCCAGGAGTTTCTGGCAGCCCACGCCGCGGATCTGCACGCGTCCGCCAACCGCGAGATGTTTACGGTGAGCGCCAAATTCCCCACCCGTTTTTCCAAAGACGTTCTTGGGTTGTTCCAGGAGGTTCTGAGCGATCCAGCGTTGTCCCAGGAGGAACTCCAGCGCGAGAAACAGAGCCAGGTGGCGGAAATCATTTCACGCGAAGACAAGCCCCTGGGCCTTGCCTTCCGTCATGTGTTCCCATTCCTTTTCAACACGCCTCCCTATACCTACTTTCATCTGGGAACACCCGAGGGAGTCGAAAAAAGCACGCGCGAACAGGTCCTGCAGCTTTGGAAAAAGCAGCAGCACCAACCCTGGGTCATGGCCGTGTGCGGCGATTTCGACGCCCAGGCCATCAAATCCGTGGCCGCATCCTTGAGTTCGCTCCGGGAATCGGACGCTCCCGAAGCGCCATCCGTGGAGGTCCCGGTCTGGTCCAAGGAAAAGATCAAGGATCTGACCCTGGCCGACCGTAATCAGACCCATCTGCTGCTGCTGTTCAAGGCGCCGCCCCTCAACCATCCGGATACTCCCGCTTTGATGCTGCTGCGGGCTGCGCTTTCCGGACAAAGCGGGCTGCTGTTCAGCGACCTGCGCGACAAAAAGGGACTGGGCTACTCGGTGAGCGCTTTTCTCTGGCAGAATGCCACGGCTGGATTTCTGGCCTTTTACATCGGGACTTCGCCGGACAAGAGCGAGGTCGCTCTGAAAGGCTTTGACGACGTGGTCAAGCTCCTCGATTCCGAACCGCTGCCCGAAAAGGACGTCCAGCGGGGCAAAAACACGCTCGTGGGCGAATACTACCGTGACAACCAGAGTCTCAGCAGCCGCAGCTCCGAAGCCGCTCTGCTGCTTACACAGGGATTTTCGCTGGATCTGAACCGAGACCAGCTGGAAAAGGTCAAGAACATCACTCCCGAAGAATTGCTGCAGATAACCAAAAAATACCTCATCAGGGATCAGGCCTATCTGATGCGGGTCCAGCCATAAACACACGCTATTATGCCAGCGGCACTGTCTTTTCCGGCAGTGCCGCTGTTTTCTTTTGTCCCGAACTTTACGCTGTGCCGCACATTGATGGATCAATGGGCACATGTTAAGTTGCCCGGATCATATCACGCCGGAACGCAACACACCTGCGGGCGTGCCAACAATATAGCGATTAAAGGACTTTCTGATGACGCAACTTTCAATTCCATCGGTTTTACGCACGATAATCGATAGATACGGCGAGTCCCTGGCCAAGGAAGAAGGCCTGGACACTGCAGCGCTGGAAGCCGCCGTCCACCAGGGAAGCATGGTGATCCTGGCCAACCCCTCGCATCCCAATGTTTCGCCGGTGGTCATTGGCCAGCCTGCCAGAATCAAGGTGAATGCCAACCTGGGCACTTCGCCCTTGATAGATGATGCCGACCAGGAACTCATCAAGATCAAGGCGGCCATGGAAGCCGGTGCGCATGCGGTCATGGATCTTTCCACTTCCGGCGACCTGGATGCGGTACGGACGAAAATTCTTGCCGCTTGTCCGCTTCCGCTTGGTACGGTTCCCATCTATTCGCTGGCCAAGCAGTGCATCGACTCCGGCAGAGATCCCAGCGAGTTCGAACCCGAGGAACTGATAGCCGAAATCGAAAAACAGGCCAAACAGGGTGTGGATTTCATGACCCTGCACATGGGAGTAACCCGCCGGGCCGCAGAGCTCGTGGAAAATACGCACGGCACCGGTCGCCTGCTGGGAATCGTATCCCGTGGCGGGTCGATCCTGGCCAGGTGGATGCGCAGACGCGGGGAGGAAAACCCCCTGCTGACGCACCTTGAGCCCATTTTCAAAATCTGCCGCGATCACAATGTCACCATCAGCCTTGGCGACGGCCTCAGACCCGGCGCAGGCGCCGACGCCGGCGATGCCGCCCAGTGGGAAGAAGTCGTGGTGCTTTCGGATGTCACGCACAAGGCCCGCCAGGCAGGCGTTCAGGTAATGATCGAAGGCCCCGGCCATGTGCCGCTCAATCTTGTCCAGTCGCAGATCCAGGGCATCAAAGCCTTGACCCACGGTGCGCCGCTGTACGTACTCGGCCCCCTGACCACGGATTCCGCTCCTGGCTACGACCACATCGGAGCCGCCATAGGCGGTGCCATGGCGGGATATTTCGGAGCGGACTTTCTCTGCTACGTCACTCCGGCCGAGCATTTGACCCTGCCCTGCGCCGATGACGTCCGCCAGGGAGTCATGGCGTCCCGTATCGCGGCTCACAGCGCCGAAGTGGCTCTGGGACGTCCCTGGGCCGTGCAGCGCGACAGGGACATCTCCATAGCCAGAAAAGAACTGGATTGGGATCGCATCACCGAACTGGCCATGGATCCTGTTCTGGTAAAACACCGCAGAAAGGATCACAGCCACGAAAAGGAATGCGCCATGTGCGGCAAATTCTGCGCCATCAAAATGGTGGACGATACGCTCTGATTCCGGTTTCATCCAAACAGAAAAACGCGAACAGCGCCTCAGGCTCTGTTCGCGTTTTTATTTGTACTGCATTTGAAAATTGCTGTAAAAAACAGAAGTTACACGTCTTCTTCGTCGTCGGCTTCCATGACCATGGAAATATGTTCCTGAATCTTTTCCTTGTTGAAAGGCTTGAGAACATACCCTTTGGCTCCTGCATCAATGGCGTCGATGACCATCTGTTCCTGGCCATGGGAGGTTACAACCATGATCATGGCTTCCGGAGCTTCAGCCAGGATACGTTTGGTGGCCTCGATGCCGTCCATGTCCGGCATGGTAATGTCCATAGTCACCAGGTCTGGTTGGTATTCGCGATACTTGTCCAGGGCTTCACCCCCGGTTTTTGCCACGCCCACCACTTCATGACCGAGATCGCGCAGCATGGCTTTCAACTTCATGACCACGATGCCCGAGTCGTCCACCACTAAAATTCTAAGCGGCTCCACTGCCGGACTCCTTGTAATCTAATTTGTCGTCAAAAAGCTCTTCCGGCCCGATGCACATCACACTCATTGTTCCCAGACCCGTCTGCAGGTCCGCGGTGTAAAAATAGGCATTTTTCTGCCGGGAAACGCTCTTGGCATGCGAAAGCACCACAGGAGGGGTCAGGCTGATGACTGACTCCCCTTTGGGCATTTCTCCCAGGGCATTGCCTATGATCGTATTGATGACTTCACCCGCCGTATCTCCCAGATACATGTCCTCATCTTCAGGATCAATATCAATGTCGCTGGTAAACATTTCAAAAATGTGCCGTATCACCGGTTCGTCGAAACTGAAGGCGATATACATGCCCAAATTGCCACCAACTGCCACCAGGGAAGTCAGATAACGAAGCTTCAGGGAAGTCAGATCCTGAAGATTGTAAGCAATATCAGAGACCTCCATTTCGATATCTTCTTTCAGGAAGCTGATGCTCCGCTTGGTCACGGCAGTTATCAATAATTGAGCTTCTTGCTTCACACCCATGAGAGGAACTCCTCATTTCCTAGTTTCAGCCAAGGGGCAAAGTAATGTGAAAAGACGTTCCTTTGCCCGTTTGAGAGTCAACTTTGATTGTTCCCCCCAAAGCATCCACCGACGCCCTGACTGCGGCAAGTCCCACACCACGACCGGAAAGTTCCGTTGCTTCCTTCTTTGATGAAAGTCCGTCCATGAATATCAACTCCAACGGATCGTCCGGCATCGTGACATTTTGCAGTTCATCGGCTCTTTTTCGCAAAACGTCCAGATCTATTCCCCGGCCGTCGTCGGAAATGACCATTTCAACGGACTTGTCATGGACGTTCAAGCGGCAGGCGACTCTACCCCCAGACGTCCTTTCCTGCTTCCAGCCGTTCATCGGGAGACTCGATGCCATGATCCACGGCATTGCGAAAGATATGCACCAGACTTCTGGCAAACGGGCCGAACCTGTCCGGATCCACACGTACGCCTGGGCTTTCAATGTGAAAGAGGCGCACCTCTTTGTCAAGCCGCTCTGCGAGTTGCTGCACGAGACGGGGGTACATTTCCAGCAGGCTGCTGAATTCAACGTAGCGTATCTGCTGCAATTCGCGGACAAGTTCCGCCGTACGCAGGTCTATGGAATCTCCATACCGGGAAAGGATCCGCTCTCCCAGCCGCAGCAGAGCCTGCACCTTTTCGGCAGGAATGGTCAGATCTCCCCGTGCGTCAAAATATTCCGTTCCCAAAGCTTCGCGGATCATTTCGCAGTCGGCTTCAGCCGCCTGGCGCAACAGTTGCGCATCCAGGGGCATGGCGTCCAGTTCCTCGGATACCGTACCGCTCTCCAACATGTGCGACAGATGCGTTTCCACCTCATGCAGTTTTCGCGGCAGATGGACAAAATCCAGCAAGGCGAAATTGCCTTTGGCGGTATGAATCTCGCGCAGCCATTCATGCAACTCTTTTGCAGGATCTTCCTGACTCTCCCCGGACTGGGATTCGATATGCTGCAGCAGTTTTTTCAAGTCTTCCAGGGCTTCAAAAAACTGCTCCCGGTTCTTGATGGAAGCGACGATGAACGCAAGTCTGCTGCGTTCGAGTTCCACCGCATTCTCCAGATTTCGCTGCTTGGTGACGTCGGAGAGAATCAGCATCATGCGCCGGCTGCTCAATAAACGGTAAACCACTTTGATATGCCGGTCGTTCAGCAGAAATTCCTTTGGCATCAATGAAACAAACAAGCGTTTCCGCTTCTGATTCCTTTCATTCAAAATACGCACCATGTTGCGGGCAAAATCCTTTTGTTCCTGGCATGGCATCACAAACAAAAGCGAGTCCACGGAGCTGCCCGCGATTTTCCGGGAGGCAAAAATCTTTTCACACTCAAGGCTGTACTCTTCCTCCACGAGCAGATCCACCCCGAAGGACAGAAATCCCTGGCCGGAATTGTCCATGATCTCCCTGCGCGCCCTGGCTGCGGCTTCCGCTATTTCCCGTTCGCTCTGGGCCCGCTCCTTTTCCAGGCGTTCAGTGATATCCACGATACTGCCTTCATAATAAAGCAGTTCACCCGTGCTGCCGGAGACGAAATGCAGGGCCATGGCTCCCCAGAAATGTTCGCCGTCCTTGACCTTGAACTCGATTTCAACGCCGGAAACGCGCCCATATTCCTGCACTGTCTGCAGAACACGGGCCAGATCCTCCGGACGGGCAAAGCACTGTTGGCCGAAGTTGCCGACGGCTGCGGCCAGTTCCTGCTCGGACGCATAGCCCCAAAGCCGCGCCATGGACTGGTTGGCGCTGATAATGCGCCCCTGCAGATCCAGCTGGAAAAGCCCTTCCAGGGCGTTTTCAAAAATGCCGTGATATTTTTCTTCCGCCTGTTTCAGATCAAGATAACTGGTCCGCAGAGCTGCGACCATATGCCGGAAAGAGAGCGCCAGGGTTGCTATTTCATCGGCCGAATCCGCATGCACGGGAAATTTGGCATAAATATGATCAAAAGCGAGTATCATCTCCGGGATTTTCGCTGTTCCCGCATCATCCGCGGCATCACCCGGCATATCCGCCGCCCCGGCCTTGCCTTTTCCTGCGCTAATGACCTGGAGCATGGCGTTTTTCAACGAATACAACGGTTTGAGGACCATTCGAGTCATCATGATATTGAGCAGCGCAGCCGTGAGAATCAGGAAGGTCAAAAGCAGGCCGGAAAAAATGGCTACGATGTGCCACGTTTCGGAATCCAGCGAGGATAACGAATAATAAAACCGGGCATAGCCTACAATTTCACCGTATACTTTGACCGCCGAGGTATAGACCAGCACGGAATGTCCGTTCCGGGAACTTTCCTCGCGCACGGCCTTGGTTTCCAGCTGCTGCAGAGCCCCTTCCGGCAGATCCGGCTGCTGCGTCTCCTCCGTGGAAATGAAAAAGGCTCCGGTATCGTCGTAGGCCGATGCCGCCAGGATGTTTTCCCGGCCGGCGATTTCCTGCAAGGTCATCTGGGCGGCGCGTTCGTGCCCGGCAAAAATTTCATTGCCCAGTTGATCCCTGTTGTGCTGCATCAGCTCGCTCAGCATCCCGGCATCCTGTTTGATGGCATTGGAGCGCCGATTCACTTCAAAAATCGTCAACAGGGTGCTGAAAATAACGGCGATCACAACAAATGTGACCACAATGGAAACATTGATTTTGAAACGTAGAGTCCGGGAATTGTGCATAAAAAATATCAGGGGAAAATCGATTTAAAATATTTGGGCTTGCCGTCAAGAATTTCCATGATGTTGACACCCTTGATAGGGTCTCCATTCTTGTCGAACGTGAAGGTTCCGCTTATTCCGGTATAATCCCTGGTGGAAGCCAGGGCATCTCGTACGGCTTTTCTGTCCGCAGAACCGGCGCGCTTGATGGCATCCACCAACAGCATGACGCTGTCATAGCCCAGGGCCGAAGTCTCATCCAACGTATAATTGGAGCCGTATCGCTCCACAAAGCTGCGGGTTTCCGGCGCATCGATCTCGCGAGACCAATGGCTCGAATAATATCCTTTTTTCAGTTCCTGTCCGCCATTGGCCAGAAACTGCTGGATGCCCCATCCGTCCCCGCCCAGGAACACGGCTTCCAGCCCCAGATCCTGGGCCTGCTTGACCATATGTCCGCATTCGTCATAACCGGGCATGAAAAGCACGTCCGGGTGCAACGACTTGATTTTATTCAATATGGCAGAAAAATCCTTTTCACCTTCCTTGTACGTTCCTTCCATCAAGACCGAGCCTCCCAGCTTGGTGAAACTCTCACTGAAGCTCTTGGCAAGGCCCATACTGTAGGTGCTTCCAACATTCACGATCAGAGCAGCGGTTTTGGCCTTGAACTCATCCACGGCGAATTTGGCCATGACTGCGCCCTGGAAACTGTCCGAGAAGCAGGCGCGGAAGATGTAATCCCCTATCAGGGTGATTTTCGGATTTGTGGATGATGGTGTGATCATGGGAATGCCCGCTTTCTGGAAGACAGGGGCCATGGCCAGCGAATGATCCGACCAGGAAGCCCCGATGACGGCCACCACGCCGTCCTTGACCGCCTGACGGGCAACCAGCTTGGACTTTACGGGGTTGCTGGCGTTGTCGTACTCGATCAGCTGAAGCTTTTTTCCAAGCACCCCTCCGGAATTGTTGATTTCATCCACAGTAAAGCGCACGGCCTGCAGCAGCTGGAAATTGTTGGTAGCGGCTTCCCCGGATTTGGAAAAAATCGAGCCAAGTTTGATTACATCGTCATCAGCCCGGGCTGTGCCCCCGTACAGCAAAAAACAGACGAGCAGCGTACTCAACACCGGGAAAAGCAACCAACGACCTGTACTTCTCTGCATCAACAAATTCCTTATTACATAGGCATGAAATCCTGATCTGACACGTATCTGAGGGATAGTAGCATATCCAGCTTGCTGCAACAGCATTTTTTTAATGGACAAAAATATTCGAACGTTTGTTGAAGCGACCTTTTTCTTTGGCTTTGTACATGGCCTTGTCCGCCAGCCGCACCAGGGTTCCACTGTCCGTACCATGGTCTGGGTACAGAGCGATACCAAAACTAAAGCGCATGTCCAGGACCACCCCGTCAATGTCATAGGCAGGATGCAATTTTTTCAGGATCTTATCGGCAATCAGCTCCGCACTGGCCGCGTCAAAAACATCTGATAATATGAAACAGAATTCATCACCTCCAAGTCTGGATATGGTGTCTGTTTCGCGCAGCTTGCCTTGCAGCCTGTCTGCAATCTCCCGCAACAGACGATCGCCGACATGATGTCCGTGCGTATCGTTGATGTCCTTGAATTTGTCCACATCCATGAGCATCAGTCCGAATCCGCTCTTGTTGCGGTGGCAGCGGGATATTTCCGATGCCAGTCGTTCGTAGAACAGAACCCGGTTGGGCAATCCGGTGAGCACGTCGTAATAGGCGAGCTTGCGGATCATCTCCTCGGCCTTGTGCTTTTCAGTAATATCTTCGAGCAGCAGCACAAAGCCGGCAAGGCTGTCCTTTTCCCGTATGCCGGTAACCTTGGCCTGCAAATACCTGGCCCGGCCGTCCTTGCCTCTGCGTTCGAAACAAAAGCTGACCTGCTTGTTGCGCTTCACCAGCTGGATGCCCTGTTCCACCCGTGCGAAAGGCACCTGATCCAGCTCATGGATGGTACGAATATCCCTTTCATAAACAAGTCTGGCAGGAATCCCCAGCAGTTTTTCGGCTCCTGCATTGAAATAATTCACCTTCAAATTCTCATCCAGGGCGATGATCCCCAGATCCACGGATGAGCTGAGTATGCTGTCCAGGTAGAGCGTCTTACGTGCCAGCTGGCGTACGGTCTTGGTCAATTCCTCGCCCTGCTCCCTGATGATCAGTTTCAGGGTCTCCACATAGTTGCTTTCCAGCCCCCGAACCATGTCGCTCTGAGTCACAACCCCGAGGGCTTTGCCGGACTCGTCCACAACGACCACGCGCCGGATGCCGTGAACGCGCATCAGTTCGACCGCATCGTAGGCCGGCTGCTCTTCCCGCATGGACACCACCGGACTGCTCATATGATCCTTGACCAGGGATTCTTCCAAAGACACACCGCTGGAAATCAGAGTCGCGATATCCCGCTCTGTCAGAACCCCCATGGGATACTGCTGTTCGCAGACCACAAGAAAACTCAGCTTCATGTCGGCCATTTTCCTGGCCGCATCAAACAGCGTCGCATCCGGCTCCGAACGGACCAGTTTGTTATGCATGACCTGGCCGATGGTTTTGACCTTGATAAAATAGTCGTACCCGAACTGTTTGATCATATCGGAGAGGGTGGCCACTCCCACGGCATGGCCGAATTCATCGACCACCACCAGATGGCGCATCTTGTTGACGGCCAGCAGCTCAAAGGCCTCATAGAGCAGGGTTTCTCTGGTCACCGTGCGTACGCTGCAGGTCATGAGATCCTGCATGGGCATGTCCACAAAATTCGGTCCGTAGCGGGCCACGCAACGTACCACGTCCCGTTCCGTAAAAATGCCGACCGGTTTGCGTTCTGCCAGAACCACTATGCAACTCGCCTTGTTGGCCCGCATCACTGCCAGGGCATCCATGGCCGGTGTTTCTGGCGATACACTCAGGACTTTGGGCGTATATATTTCCTTGATCTGCTTGTGCATTATCAAGCTTCACCTCTGCGTTCCCAGGATTGCATACGAATCCCGTTAATTGTGTCGAGGCAAACGAACTCGGACCGTGGTCCCCTCCTGTGCTGAACTCTTCATCTCAATGTCCCCAAGCTGAACTTCCGCCATAATCTTCGCGCTGTAGGTTCCAAGCCCCGTGCCATAAGGCTTACCGAAGGTAACGTACTTGTCGAAAAAAGCAGTCCGAATCTCCTGGGGCACCTCGGAAGGACTCCATACGGAGATGCTGCAATAGGGCGGTTCGAGTGAAAGCATAATTTTTACTTCCTGGTCAGACGGGGTGGCATCCACTGCATTGTCCACCAGATTGGAAATCATGGTGTATGAAAGCATTTCATCGGCAGACACCAGGATTCTTTCAGTAGTCCGGGCAAAGGACTCCTGGTGTTCCACCAGAACCGCCATCCGTTTGTCCCGGGCCTTGATTCCCAAATCCCGGACTACCCGCCGTACGAGCAAGTCAATATCCACGGGCGTGGGCGTCAACACGTAACGGCCGGTTTCCAGTTTGAACAACTCCAGAGACTGGTTGATCTGGTTGCTGATCATGTATCCGGCTTCCACGATCAGCTCGAGGAACTCGTTCTGTTCGTCCGTAAGATTGCTGTCCCCCTGCAATGACTTGGCAAGACCGATGATACCGTTGAGCGGAACTTTCAGGTCATGCCGCATGATCACGTCCACATCTTCGCGCAATTTTTCAAATGCCTTGTGCTCGGTGATGTCCACAACCACCCAGATAACACCGTCCCGGATATTCTCCGGGTCCACGGCCTTGCCGTAGAGCGAGCACCAGAGCATCTCCCTGTCCTTGCGGCACAGTTGAAATTCGCGATGCACAAAATTGTTCAGCCCTCCGATGGATTTGTACACCCTGCCCGCATATTCGTAGCTTTCAGCGTCCGCGTACAGCATACGGGTGGATTGTCCGGTCAGCTCATTCACAGTGTAGCCCAACATTTCCGCGAACCGCTTGTTGGGCCTGTGGATTATCCGGTCTTCCTTGATGTAAAAAATACCAACGGAACTGTTGTTGAAAATGGTTTCAAACTCGGAAAGGGTTTTGCGCGTGGCCTCTTCGGCCTGACGCCGGAATTCGACCTCTTTCCGCAATTGGGCTGTGCGCTGTTCCACCTTGTTTTCCAGCTCAGCGGCAAATTTGCGCAGATTCAACTGGTCCAGACCCATTTCGCCCATGAGTCCGGCCAGCTGCGAAAGAAAACCGATTTCTTTAGTAGTTTTCTTACTATCAAAAGGAAGCACTTCATTCAATGCCGCCAGGTAGCTGTCCAGATCAAAGCCATAACGACTGGCCTGCCGTACGTAAAAGTCCTGGTCAAGGTTTGGGGGGGCGAACTGGCCGACAAAAATATTGGCGACATGCTCGCCTTCGATGGTGATGGGTACGGCCACGTCAATCAGGCCGTTCAGACATTGGAGATGCGTTATGTCCATCTCCCTGCCTGCAGCTCGGGAAAGAATGCGGTCACTCTCTTTGCAGCGCTCGGCTGTTTCAGGATGTCTGCGATGAAAATCCGTACAGATTTTACGCCAGCCCACATTCACTATAATTTGGCCGTCGCTGTCCGTAATGGCTGAAGGAATACCTGTCAGCTCATAGAAACTGGTCAGCAAGGCCTTGATCCGCTTCAAATCGACAATCTTAGTAAATTGGTACGGCATACATAATACCCTCAAAAGTATGCGTTGAAGTCATCAACGTAGGGTAATACTTTCAGGACGTAAAATCCTGATGCATGTCTTTTCGATAGCGTTGTCCTATTTTACTAAACATCCAAACGGTTGTCTTGCAAATTCTCGCCGCTTTTCCTTACAGCGTTGAAACGACTTTGCATTCCTTCAGGATTTGTCTGAAACGCTTTTCATACTCAAATTGATTCGCTTGCGTTGCAGGTCCAAGTCTATAACTGTGACGTTCACCTTTTGCCCAACGTTGACAACCTCCGCCGGGTTGGACACATATTTGTCCGCCAGCTGACTGATATGCACCAGTCCGTCACGATGTACGCCGATGTCTACAAATGCTCCGAAATTGGTGACATTGGTCACGATTCCCGGCAAATGCATGCCCGGTTGCAGGTCCTTGATATCCGTAACGTCGGCTGCGTAGGAAAACACGCTGAACGCATCGCGCGGATCCCTGCCCGGCTTGGCCAGCTCTGCCAGAATATCCCGCAAAGTAGGCAGTCCCACCTCCCCCGAGACATACTTTTCCAGGGAAATCTTCTCCCTGGAGGCAGGGTTGGCCAGGAGATCCACGATTCCGCAGCCGTTGTCCTGGGCCATCTGGCGGACAAGGGCATAACGCTCGGGATGCACCGCGCTGGCATCCAGCGGATTGCCGCCCTTGACGCGTAAAAAGCCCGCAGCCTGTTCGAAGGCTTTCGGGCCAAGCCGTTTGACCTTTTTCAGAGCCTCGCGATCAGCGAACGGACCGTTGCTTTCGCGGTGGGCAACGATGTTGCCAGCCAGCACCGGCCCAAGCCCCGAGACATAGGACAACAGCTCCGGACTGGCCGTATTCACGTCCACCCCCACCGCGTTGACGCAGTACATCACCACGTCGTCCAGGGCTTTTTTCAAGGCGGACTGGTCCACATCATGCTGATACTGCCCCACGCCGATGGATTTGGGATCGATCTTCACCAGTTCCGCCAGGGGATCGAGCAGCCGTCTGCCGATGCTCACAGCCCCCCGGACCGTCAGATCGAGATCGGGGAATTCCCTCCGGGCCACTTCCGAGGCGGAATAGATGGACGCGCCCGATTCATTGACCAGCACCACGGGGAGTCCCAGATCCAGGGATCGCACGAATGCCTCGGTTTCTCGTCCGGCCGTGCCGTTTCCCACGGCCACGGCTTCGAGTCCGTGTTTTTTGCATAACTCGCGGATGGTGCGCGCGGCCTCGTCTCTGGCCTTTTCCGAACCTGTCGGATACACCGCCGTATATTCGAGCAAAGTGCCCTGCGCATCCAGAGCCACGGTTTTCGCTCCCGTACGGAAGCCCGGATCCAGAGCCAGAATGCGTTTTTGTCCCAGGGGTGCGGCCAGCAGCAACTCCCGGATATTGGCCACAAAAACCTTGATGGCCTCCAGGTCTGCCCGCTCCTTGACCATGGCGCGGATCTCGTTTTCTATGGATGGCGCCAGCAGCCGTTTATAGCCGTCCCGCAACGCGGCTTCCACTTCCGCCGCATCACTCCCCGAGACACCGCGCCGCTTCAACAGCAGCTTGAACAGCGTGTCCAGAGCTTCATCCTCCTCCGCGCGCAGGTGCACGGAAAGAAAGCCCTCTCGTTCGCCGCGGAACATGGCCAGAGCTCTGTGGCCCGGAACCGAACGCACGGGCTCATCCCAATTGAACCAATCGCGGTAGGTGGCGCCTTCTTCCTCCTTGCCCTTGACCATCTGCGAACGAAAATGGCCGCGGCGCTGATAGAGGCTGCGGATCGCCTTGCGAATCCTGCTGTTTTCACTGATATTTTCCGCAATCACATCACGGGCGCCGGCAAGAGCAGCCGCGATGTCCGGTACGTCTTTTTCCTGCGAGACATAGCCTGCGGCGAGTTCCCCGGCATTTCTGCCCTTCTGGGCGAACAAGGCCATGGCCAGAGGTTCGAGTCCGCGTTCGCGGGCCATGGCCCCCCTGGTCCGGCGCTTGGGCCTGTAGGGAAGATACACATCCTCAAGCTGCGCCTTGTCTTCGGCCTGTTCCACGGCCGTACGCAGGGCATCGGTCAGCAGCCCCCGTTCTTCCAGGGAAGCCAGAATGGACTCCCGACGCTTGCCCAGTTCCGCATGCCGCTCCAGGGCATCGCGGATGGCCGCCACGGCCACTTCATCCAACGAGCCAGTGGCCTCTTTGCGATAGCGGGCAATGAACGGCACACTGCAGCCGGTATCAAGCAATCCGGCAACCGCTTCCACCTGGCGCTGAGGAATATTTTGTTCGTGGGCAATACGTTCGCAATACGCATCCTGCATATGAAGGCTCCAGAAAAGAATATTTGCATTAAGTTATGAAAAAAATCAACGGAGACAGAAATTCAACCGTCGGATGATTCTAAAACACCGCTACCAGAAGCCTGATTTGGGGCAAATTTCCGGCTGCGCACCTGGGATCAGCTCCCTGAGGACAACGGCAATTCCACAAACACGCAGCAGCCCTTGTCCTGATCGGATTCCATCCAGATAATGCCCTCATAATGCTCGACAATCTGCCGACAGATGGAGAGTCCGAGCCCGGTTCCCTTGGGTTTTGATACGAGCGTATCTGGAGCGCAAACCTGGTGGTATTTTTCGAACACCATGACCAGTTCGGAGCGGGGAACGCCGCATCCCGAATCCAGCACGCCGATCTGCAAGGTTCCCTCGTTGCTGCAGGCTGCTATGGTTACCGCCCCTGAATCGGTGTATTTGAGCGCATTGCTGAACAGGTTTATCAGCAATTGTTTGAAACGGTCGGGATCCATATACATCCCCGGCAATGTTTCGGGCAGAATCATTTTCAGAAACACATCGTTTTTGTCCCTGAAAACACCTTCCACCGCATTGGCTGCCTGCAAAATGGCTGCTTTTACGTCGATTTCCTGATCGTGCCACTGGAAACGACCGGACTCGATCTTGGTAAAATCCAGAAAATCATCGATCAACCGGCTCAAACGTTCGCTTTCATCCTGAATGATCGAGAGGTTGTCCCGAATACGGACCACCTTGTCCGAAGGGTCCGCCACCATGGCGTCCGCATTTCTGAAAATTCTGTGGTAATCCCGCTTGATCAGTTTGACGAACCCGAGAATGGAGGTCAAAGGCGTGCGGAATTCATGGGATACGGAAGAAAGAAAAGATGATTTCAAGGCATCCTGTCGCAACAGCTGCAAATTGGCTTCTTCCAGTTCATGGGCCTTGCTTTGCAGCTCCCAGGTCCGCGAAGCAACAAGCTTTTCCAATTTGTCGTTGAGCGCGGCAAGCTCCTGCTGCGCCTTTTTCCGTTGGGAAACTTCACGGGTCAGCCTGTCGTTGGCGAGTTGCAATCCAGCTGTCTGGGCCTCGATGGCATCATTGGCGCTTTTCAAACGCTCGGTCATGGAATTGAAGGCATGGGTCAGTTCAACTACTTCATCGGATGCGCCTGCGCCGGGCACGGGCAACAATTTTCCAGCCGAACCAGGGACAAAATTCTTGGTGGCCTCAGCCAGCCGGACCAGTGGATTGGCAATGCTTCTTGCGATGACAAAAGACAGAAACCCACCGAGCACCAACCCGCCCAGCAAGATGAACACCACCGAATTCAGGAAACTATCCCGTCGCATGAATAATTCCGCTTCGCTGGTGGCAAGAACAATCTTCCACTTCCAGGGGCTGAAGGAATCATAAATGAACAGGTAGGGCTTGCCGTCAAACAGCATACGCTCCATACCCGACTTTGTGTCCGGCAGATTCCAAAGAGGAGCCTTCCTGAGCTTGTCCGTGAACTCGCCAGGATAAATCAGCATTCCGTTTTGGGAACAGATCATCATCATTTCGGATTGCTGCGGATGGGACTTGAAAAAATCAGCAAAAATCCTCTGGGCATATTCCGTATGAATGCCCTTCTCGTCCACATCTCCGGAATGCAGGTGCAGCTGAATCCGCTCGAATTCATTCCGTATGCGCGTCATTTCAACACGCATATTGGTCTCGTTCAATTCTCGAAGCAGTTGATCGATGGTAAGCACCGCGGCCACGGTAATGAGAATGGAGACAAGGGCCAGAATGCCCAGGGAAAGATAGGTGATTTTTTGTTTCAGTCGCATGCGGCTAGCCTGATGATAATTACAAGCCCCCATGTAAGCAGATACACAACGTATCCAGCGTACGGCTCGGATTTCGGCGCGAACAGTCGATAGTCCTTCACCCTTTGCCCCGCCCCCGAGAACCAGATGCGCTGGCCAGTACGACCGCCTGATACGCCTGCGGCAGATTTCGGCAGGCAAAAGCAGGACATCCGGTCGCTCCCCCGGCACTGTTCCAACAGCACGATCCTTTCAATCAATTATCTTGGAAAAAACGAGAGGCCTACATCCGGTCGCAGTAAACATTCTCCAGAAACTGCTCCAGGCTGTCATCCATACGCGGAATGTACTGTTCGAGAGGGAAAAAAGAGCCACATGACGGGCAATGTATTCGCACCTCACGGCATAGTCTTTGTGCTTCCACCGGTTGACCGCACGCTTCACACGGAATGCTGGTCACAACCTGACGTTTCGCGGAATTACGCCACATAAGAACCTCCTGCGGATGCATGATAGCTGCGTAAAGGGGATACGATCAAATCCAGTTTCGTGCCGACCCGGTTCAAGACGTAAAAAATGCTTGATTGACCCAATCGGGCCCCTCTGTCAAGGCTTGGGCTTTGTCTTCCCCCAGGCCTGAGGCTGCTCTCAGCGTCGCACCGCCTTGTCCGCAGCCTCGGCAAACCCTTCTCCGGCCTTGGCAAACAGATCGAACACCAGATCCACACCCGCGTCCAGCAGGGCCTGTTCCTCATCCGGGTAATGCGCCACGGCCGCCAGAGGGACTTCGCCGCCCAAAGTCCGAATGCTTCTGGCCGCGGTGATGTTCGCCGTATGCCCGAAGGTCAGCAAGGCAAGCTGCATGGGCGTATTCTTCATCTGAATCCTTCGCCAGAAGTTCCTGTCTTCCGCATCCCCCAACAACACGCGCCTGCCGGTTTTCTTGAGAGCGGCCACTTTTTCCGGATTGAAATCCAGGCCAACGACCACATCGCCATAGGTTTCGTGCAACCAGTCGTACGCGCCCCGGCCCACGCGTCCCATGCCGAGCACTGCTATCCGCACCTCCCCCGGATCGATCAGCACTTCCTCGGGATGCCGTTGCAGGGTCTCCAGAAACAACAGCCGCGGTTCCAGCCGACAGGCCAGGGCATGGGCAAAAGTGTTCAGCGGCGCTGCCAGCACAAAGGAAAGCGAAAGCGCCAGAGCGATGACGATCAGCCAGTTCGGGTCCAACCACCCGTTGGCAATGGCCACGCTGCCGACAATCAAACCGAACTCGCTGTAGTTGGTCAGAACAAGGCTCCCCAGCAGCGAAGTACGGGCTTTCAGGCTGAAGCGCGTCAGCAAAACCAGAAACAGCACGGATTTCAGCAGCACCACGGGCAACAGCAGCAGTGCCACTCCCAGTTCATCAAAGGAAGGCGCTCCGGACATTCCGATGGACAGAAAAAAACCGACAAGGAATAAATCCTTGAAAGACAGCAAGGCCTTGGACACTTCAGACGCCTTGGGGTGGGAGGACACAAGTATTCCGATGATCAGTGCGCCGATATCCGGCTTCAGCCCCACGGCATCGAACAGCGACGCGCCCAGCACCAGAGCCAGAAGCAGGCCGAAAAGCACCACGAGTTCGCCATGGCCGCAATGATCGAGAATTTTCAGACATACCCAGCGGATAAGCGGCAGGCCGACCACGAGCAGCAACGCCCACCAGGAGGGAACCTTGCCCGTGGAAAATGTCAGGAAAAATACGGCCAGAATGTCCTGGATGATCAGAATACCAATGGCCACACGGCCATACAACGCGGACATTTCGCCCTGCTCTTCGAGTACTTTGACGGCAAATACCGTGCTGGAAAAACTCAGGGCGAATGCCAGGGTCAGCGAAGCCCCGACCCCCATCCCGCTGAACATGCAAAAGCCCTTTGCCGCGAGCCAGTAGATGCCCAGCCCCATGAGCAGCACAATCAGGACCATGTGAATGGATGCCGTGGCCCAGACCTCCTTTTTCAGGAGGCTTTTCGGGTTCAACTTGAGGCCGATGCTGAACAGCAGCAGGGTCACACCAAGGTCGGCTAGTTCCTGCAGCGTATCACCCCCCTGGATGCCCAACCCGTGCAGCACGAAGCCGGTTGCCAGAAACCCGACAAGCGGCGGAAGCCCGACAAGCTTTACCGCAAAACCAAATACGAATGCCAGCGCAATCCATAACGGATCCATTGCCTTCACCCTCGCTGTACGTATCACCTGGCGGCATTGAGCCGCAAATAGTCACAGAACAGTACCCAAAACAATTCAATGATGAATCTGCCCCAATTTGCCGCTTCAGGCAAGTTGCAGGGAAAAAATCTCCCGCGTACAATTACACAGCATTCTGTTTCACCAGTAGCCCGAGCCCTGCTTCAGCAACCGGACCCGGCTGTTGCCGCGGTCCGTCATCATAAGGACCTGATTGTCATGATAGTGTACGACACCCGCTGCTCCATAGATTTTCCAACCTACGGCATGCAGATTCCTCAATACGGTTCGCGTTCCGCCCAGATCATTAATTTTCTGCGCCAGGATTCCCAGCTTGGTCCGCGCAGCGCGCAATGGCTGTATGGCGGAGAACTGCCGCATATCGACCGGGAAGACCTTCTCCGGGCTCACAGCCGGAACTATGTGGACGCCCTGTTTTCCGACAGCCCCGAAGCGGCCCTGATGGAAACCTTCGAACTGCTGGACGAGGCCGGCAACTACCACCGCTATGATCCGAGCCAGGCAAAACAGCCGCTGGCCGCCATTGTGCAGCCCGAGCTCGCCAATGTGGCAGGCACCTATCAGGCCTGCCTGCTGGCTCTGGAACGCGGCTTCGGCTACTTTCTGGGCGGCGGCATGCATCATGCCATGCGGGACAAGGGGCGCGGTTTCTGCGTTTTCAATGATTTCATGATCGCATTATTCAAACTTCTGGCCCAGGGACGCATCCGGCGCGCCTGGATTGTGGACGTGGACGCCCACCGCGGCGACGGCACTGCCGAACTTTGCCTGGAAGAAGACCGCATCAAATGTCTGAGCATCCACATGGCCACGGGCTGGCCCCTGGATACGCCCCCCCTGGACGACGCCGGCAATCTGCGGCGCGAGCGGTTTCCCGGCGACGTGGACATCCCCATCCCGGATGGTGCGGAACAGGCCTATCTGCCGGCTTTGACGCACGGGCTGCATCTGCTGGAAGCACTGGATACGCAGGGGCCTCCGGATCTGGCCCTCATCGTGAACGGAAGCGACCCCTACGAAAAAGACAGATTGCCGGGAACAGCCGGGATGTGCCTTACCCTGGAGCAGCTTTTCGCCAGAGACAACTTCATCCACGATTTTTTTGCGAAACGGTCGGTGCCCCAGGCCTATCTGATGTCCGGAGGCTACGGTCCGGACTGCTGGGAAGTTCCCGCCCGATTCATCCGGCACATTCTGCTGAACAACTACCTTCCTGAACCGGCAACCAAGGAGTAGCCTCCCATGGACATTGAAAAATTACGCAACGAACTGTACGCGGCCAATGAAAACCGGGCGATCATCTATTATCTGCTTTTTGATGAAATGCGCGAAGAACTCGGGGAAGAGCGCGCCACGGATATTTTCAAACGCGCCATCTACCGCCGCGGGCAGCAAATCGGCCAGGCATTTGCCCGGTACGCGCCCGACGACCTGCAGGGATTGCGCGACGCCTTTCTCAAAGGCATCCCGGACGGCGGAAAAATGTTCGCGCCCACAGTGCTGGGCTGCTCGGAGGAAGCGCTTGAAATCCGCTTTGACCACTGCCCGCTCAAAAACGCCTGGAAAAAAATGGAACTGGAACCTCAGGAATGTGCGAAAATTTGCGAAATCGCAGCCATGGTGGACTACGGCACGTTTGAAGGCGCCGGATTCGACTTCACTCTGCGGGCTCTGCGCGAAGGCGAGGAGCATTCCTGTTTTCTGACCATACGTCCCGGCAAAACCAGCAACCACTGAACACAAGGAGCACTCATGGCCATCGACACCGTGATCATTTGTGATGTGGAATGTCCGTACGATCCGGAAACATCCATTGCCCAGGTTCTTTGCAACAGCTGTTCGGCAACCAATGAAATAGAAATCGATGTGGTGGACGGAGAAGCCGTGTTCCAAGGCTTCGTGTGTGAAAAGTGCGGCGCCTGGAACGGGCCGGACTGTTCCTGAGGGCAAAAAAGACATCAGCGGAAAGGCCGGGCAGGCAGTCGGCCCTTCCGCTGTATCTGTTCGGGTTACTGAATCCGGGGTTTCTTCTCTTTTTCGTCTTTTTTGGGAGAAGTTACGCCCTTTTCGGGTTGCTTTGCCGGAGCCTTGCGTACTGACGGTTCGTTTTTCTTGACCGCAGGAGGAACCGGTTGCTTTTTCTTGGGTTTTGGCTTGGGCTTGCTCACTGGAGCAGGCTGCTGCGTCTTTCTGGGCTGGGGCTTTTTCACTGCTTTTGGAGCAGGTTCGGCCTTTTTCTGTTTCACAGGCTGTTCTTTTGCGGCAGGCTGATGCTGCTGCGCCGGCTGCTTTTTCTGCACCTGTTCCTGTTTCCCGGTTCTGTCCGGATCAGACTTTCCTGATGGAGTCTGCGCCAGGCAAAGCCCTGGAACGAGCATAAAGGCTACCAGCCAGCAGAGTAATCCTGTTTTTTTCATTTTCCAGCTACCTCGCTGTTTTACATTCAATTTTCAGCGAGGATACGCAATGGGCCCATGGCAGTCACGTAAAAGTTATGTTTACGAACGCATCTGCTGAATGCGTTCACGCAATTTGTTCGCCTGGTCCGTCAATTCGGCCAGAGCTTCGGACGATTGGGCCATACCGTCCGCGGTTTCCAGAGAAATAACGTTAATGGCTTCAACCGCCATGCTGATGGTTTCATGGGCTGCGGATTGTTCCTGACTGGAAGCGGCAATGGACTGCACCTGATCCGCCGTATAATCCACGAATTCCACTATCCGGTTCAGAGCCTCGCCCGACTGCTCGGCCAGCTTCGTACTCTCTCCCACGGCGCTCAATGCGGACTGCCCGGCATCCATGGATTTTTTGGCCGCGTTTTGAATATTCAAAATAGCCTGAGCCACGTCTTTGGTCGCATCCATGGACCGCTCCGCCAGCTTGCGTACTTCATCGGCAACAACTGCGAATCCGCGCCCGGCCTCGCCCGCCCGGGCGGCTTCTATGGCCGCGTTGAGAGCCAGCAGGTTGGTCTGGTCCGCGACGTCCTGAATCAGCCCCATGATTTTGCCGATCTCCTGGGCCTGGTCCCCCAGTTCCGCCATGGTTTCATCAAGCGTATGCGCGTGGGTTTCCACGTCCGCGATGGCCTTGATGACTCTGGAGACTATCTCTTCGCCTTCAGCGGCTTTTTGCTTGGCCTCGTTGGCGCTGCGGGAAACATTGTCCGCGTTGGCGGCAACCTGCACCATGGCCGCGTTGAGTTCCTGCACGGATGCGGCTGTGGTCATGGTCCTTTGACTTTGTTCGTTGGCACCGTCCAGGGCTTCGCGAACCTGGTCATCCAGCTGCGTGGCGGCGTTGGATACGCTGTTGGCCACCTGTTCGGCCTCGCAGGCCATCTGGGCGATTTTTTCATTCTGCTCCGTAATGCGCCGCTCCTGCGTACGGATGGGAGTCAGATCATAATACAGAGTAAAGGCGCCCATGAGCGAATCATCAAGATCGTAAATCGGCGTGGCCGTGATATTGGCACAGAGCTCTTTGCCATCCGGCGTCAGTATGCAGCATTCTTCCTGCACCGGAACCTGTTCCTCGATTGCCCGGATGGAGTTGGTGCTCACATCCGTGTCCGAGTTGAAAAACTCGTTTGCGGTCAGTCCGAAATATTCCTCGGGCATGCCGGTTTTGCTGACCATCTCGAGCAGTTGCCGGTTGCAGTAGGTAACGCGTCCGCCCGTATCCAGCACCAGGCAGGGCACGGTGACGCCTCCCAGAATGCCCTGGGTGAAGGCCAGTTTGTTTTTCACCTCGGAAAACATGGTCCGGATGCCTCTGGCCAGTTCGCCGAGCTCCCCTCTGAAATCTCCGTCCAGCAGTGCATGCAGATTGCCGGCGGTGACCTGATGCAGAAACTCCAGAATCATACGGATCGGGCGCATCACTGCGCGGCTGAAGAACAGTACGGAAATGCCGATGACAAGCAGAGCCGTGCCGATGCCTATGAGCAAGGCTGTCCAGCGCAAGGAATAGACCGGAGCAAAGGCTTCTTTGCTGTCCTTTTCCGCCACCAGAGCCCACTTGTTGTTTCCGTAGGGAATCTGCGTATAGGCGGCCAGCAGGCTGCTGTTGCCCAATCCGGCGATAACCTGCGTATGGGATTCACCCTTGAGCGCGGCATCCACGGCTTCGGTTTCCATGCGTCCCTGCTGGGGTTTGGCAAAAGAGGCCAGCACATTGTGCCCGGCGTCCTTCATGGAATCCGAACGCATCAGCTTGTCCGGCCCCACCAGGTAGGTCTCGCCCGAACCGCCCAGACCGGACCGCTGGGTCATGACTTCATTGATGCTCTTCAAAGGAATGCGCAGTGCCGCCACTCCGGCGATATTGCCGTTGTGATTGCGTACAGGCGCCGCCACGAAGGAGGCGGGTTTCCCCCCCAGAGCAGGATAGGGTTCGAAGTCCACAAATACGACTTCGCCTTCCATGGCCTTTTTCCAGGCCCGCTGCAGGTTGGATCCGTCCAGTTCCCTGCCCTTGGCAAGGTCCACTCCCAGATCGTCGCCGCGTTGATAGGTATACAGTACGCGCCCGTAGTCATCTATGAGCAGCGCGTCTTCAAAGCCAAGCCCCTTCACAAAGGGCTCAAAGGCCGGATTCACATAATCATGGTTTGTAGCGTAATCCTCGGACTGCACATCGACCCGCTGACCTTCAGGGGTTCCCATGGCATAGTCCGCCAGCATCACCAGTGCGTTATACACTTCCTTGGTTGCCGAATACAGTTCGGCCTCCGAACGCCAGCGTTGGAACATGGTGCCCAAAGTTTCCTTTTTGGCGTCCCGCACTGCTTCCAGCTGGCCCAAAACCTGCTCGGAAAGACTTTGCGAGGCCAGTTCCACGCTGTAGAACCCCATGATGAACAGGGGAACCAAAGAGACCGTCAGACAAAAGGCGATCATTTTCAGTCGCAAACTCATGCGATTGGACCTCAACCCCCCCAGGTTACAGATCCCCCACTCCCTCAAGAAAAGGTTTGTGGTCCATATCGCGTGTCATTTTCGAGTCGCGGGCCTTAAATTTTGCCGACAAGAATGCGACAAACGCGTTACACGTCAGCATAACAGCCTGGAATATATAGATAACAAAAAAGACAAACAGTTGAAGAATGTAAAAATCGGAGAGGATAGTTGGAAATCGGGGAAGCGCCGCCATGGACGCTTCCCCACATTGAAATCAGGAAACTTTGGAACCGTTGGTAACGGTGTCGGAGGGAGCGAGCAAGCGCATGGAATCGCCGTCGCGGACGGCCATGATCATGCCCTGAGACTCCAGGCCGCGCAGCTTGCGCGGTTTGAGGTTGGCGACGACCACCACCTGCCGTCCCACCAGCTCGTCCGGCTGGAAGAACTCGGCAAGACCGGCAATGACCTGGCGGGGTTCCTTTTCTCCCAGATCGACCAGTACGCGAAACAGCCTGTCCGCCTTGGGATGCAGCTCCACGCTGACAATGGTGCCCAGACGCATATCCAGCTTCTGAAAATCCTCGAATTCCACGTACGGCATTGATTCGGCTTCTTGCTCGGCGCCTTTGGAATCTTTGGAATCTTTGGCACCCTTTGCCCCCTTTGCCACTGTTTTGCCTGCTTCAGGGGCTTCCTTGGGCAATTCCACACGCGGAAAAAGATTCGAGACCTTGCTCAGCTCCGTGCCGGGCTTCAGTTTGCCCCAGTTTTCGCTCTCGTCGGAAAAGACGGCAATGTCATCCACCGGCTGTCCGAGCTGCGCCAGCATTTTCTTGCTGGATTCAGGCATAACCGGCCACAGCAGTGCGGCAACCTTGCGCATGCCTTCGAGCAGCGTATACATCACGGTGCCCAGCCTGGCAGTGTCCTGCTGCTTGAACAGGGCCCAGGGAGCGGTCTCGTCGACGTACTTGTTCATGGCGCGGATGAATTCCCACAAGGATTCGAGCCCTCTTGCGAACATGACATTGTCAAACAGACTCTGATAGTTGGCGATGCTTTCCTTGGCCAGCTTCTGCAGCGCGTCTTCCAGTTCTCCAGTCTCTCCGGGTTCCGGTACAACGCCCTGAAAATACTTGTGCGTCATGGAAAGGGTCCGGCTGAAGAGGTTCCCGAGATCATTGGCCAGGTCGGCGTTGAGCCTGCCCACAAGGGCTTCCTCGGAAAAGCTGGCATCATTGCCGAACTGCATCTCGCGCATCAGAAAATACCGGAAAGGATCCGTTCCGTAGCGCTGGGCGAGTTCCAGGGGTTCCACCACGTTGCCCAGAGACTTGGACATCTTGGTTTCCTTCACCAGCCAGTAGCCGTGGACATTGAGATGCGAATAGGGTTCGAGTCCTGCAGCGCGCAGCATGGTGGGCCAGAACACGGCATGGGGCTTGAGGATGTCCTTGGCCACAAGGTGCTGTGCAACAGGCCAGAACTTCTTGAACTTGTCGCCGTCGGGCCATTCCAGGGCCGTGATGTAGTTCAACAGCGCGTCGAACCAGACATAGCAGACGAAATTGTTGTCGAACGGCAGTTCGATTCCCCAGGTAAGACGGGACTTGGGGCGCGAGATGCACAGATCATCCAGCGCACCGCTTTCCAGCAGGCTCAGGACTTCGTTGCGATAGCGCTCGGGCCGGATGAACGTGGGATTGGCCTTGATGTAATCGATGAGCCATTGCTGATGCCGCGACATCTTGAAAAAATAATTCTGCTCTTCGATATATTCCGGCTTGGTGCGGTGCTGCGGGCACAATCCGCCCTCCAGCTCCTTTTCCGTATAGAAACGTTCACAACCGTAGCAGTAATGGCCGCCGTAAGAGCCGAAATAAATATCGCCCGCGTCGTAGACCTTTTGCAGCACTTTCTGCACACAGGCCTTGTGCCTGGGTTCCGTGGTGCGGATATAATCGGAGTATTCGATCTCCAGATGCGGCCAGAGATTGCGAAACAGGGCGCTGATCTCGTCGGCGTACTCCTGCGGCGTTTCATTGTGCTGCTGGGCGGCCTGATCTATCTTGTCACCGTGCTCGTCGGTGCCTGTAACAAAAAAGGTCTCTTCACCCATGCCCTTGTGAAATCTGGCCAGGCAATCGGCCACTATGGTCGTGTAGGCATGGCCGAGGTGCGGTTTGGCATTAACGTAATATATTGGGGTTGAGATGAAAAACGGCATCTGAACTCCTGCTCCTTGCAACTTGTTTATAGTGATCAATTAAAATGGCTATTCTTTGGGCTTGGGCTTGCGCTTGCGTCGGGGACGCCCCTTGCGATTCTTTCTCGGATCACCGGTTTTAGGATCTCCGGATTTCGGGTCTCCGGCTCTGGAGTCACTGTTTTTCGGTTCCTGGCTTTTTTCATTGCCCTGCCCCCCGGTACGGGGTTTGTTGGGCTTGCCGCGTCCTCTGCGATTGCGCTGATTTCCGTTCGGTTTTCCCTTGTCTCCGTTGCCTGCCGGCGAATCCCCCTGTCTGGGAACAACCTTGCCGTAAAAGGGCATGGCGTCGCCATCGTTATCGGCATCAACGTCAACCATATCGTCTTCCTGATCATCAGGGGAATCATTGTCGGCCTGTTCATCATCCGAAGGGAGTACTCTTTCCGCTTCAACAGGAGATGCGGGCTGCCCTCCACCCTGCTGCGGCCTGTCCGGCCTGGTGGGTTCCAAGGCTTCCCATTCTTCCAGCGTGTACTCTTTTTCTTCACCAGCGTCGGTAAACACGCTCAGGCTGTTGCGAAACAAATTGGCGCGAACAACCTTAACCGGGCCTTCCCGAGTAAGGTATTTTTTGCCTATTTTGGGACACTGCTTATGAAAGGTTTCGTAGTTGCTCTGCTCGTAACTCAGGCAACAAAGCAGGCGTCCGCACATTCCGGAAATCTTGGTGGGGTTCAGGAACAGATTCTGCTCCTTGGCCATGCGGATGGTCACCGGAGCGAACTTGCGCAAAAAACGTCGGCAACAGCAGACCTGGCCGCAGTTGCCCACGGCGCCTATCATCTGGGTTTCATGCCTGACGCCTATCTGACGCAATTCTATGCGGGTGCGGTAATTGCGCACCAGGTCCTTGACGAGTTCACGGAAATCAATACGATTGGGCGCGGTAAAATAAAAAATGATTTTACCGCGGTCAAAGAAAACTTCCACATCCACGAGCTTCATATCCAGCTCGCGTTCTAAAACGCAACGCCTGCAAAAACGAAAAGCCTCACGGGCCAGCTCGTCGTTTTCCTTTTGCTTTTCTTTATCTTCTTCAGCTGCGATACGGTAGATGGGTTTTATTTCATCAGCCGGAATTTCTTCCGGGATCGTATCGCGGACCAGTACAACCTCTCCAAGACCGTACCCCTGGTCGGTATTCACTATGACGTGTTCACCAGGTTTGACAACAAACGGTCCGGAATCGAAATAGTACACTTGGCCAAAGTCACGAAATTTAAGTCCGAGTATTTGCCCCATACGTTATTATCAGCGTGCATTTCGTCAGTTTCTTGGATTTATATGAATCCTTTTGCCCCTCCTGATGCACGGCGCTCCTCTTTATTTCCTGGCCCGACCGATCCCAACGAGAAGTTTTTTTGCCCCATCGTTCGCGCCTTATGCTACGGTTATTTGGTATTTTACATTGCCTGTGTGTTCGGCAGTTTCGACTTTTATCGTCTTCGTGTCAACCGAACGCCCGCCAGCTCCTGCCGGCAAGTCCTCCCCCAAACTGTCAGCCAATACAAAATATCTTCAGTCCCTCTGCCAGATATACAAACGTTCGGCATAATCCATTAGATAATCGATAGTTATCCTTATTGCAATACCTTGATCGAGATTCCCTCTTCTCTGACAGCCCTCTGAGTTCGCAACTGCAGTACACTTTTTCAGAAAAACCGCAATGGACACTTGGCGGGCTGACAGGCTTTTTAACATCTATGCCCTTGTCCTGAGACCGTAAATAGGATAACAGCCTGCTTATCCATATGGTTAGCGTTACGCAGGAACTGTTTTAAACCAATAACCCACGCTAGATGTCTATTGAGGAGTCGGTCATGCCACGTGCCCATTTTATCGTCCTGCTGCTCGTGATTCTCTGCCTGTTCTGTGCGTCCCCTGCGGTATCAAGGGCAGCAGTCTGGGATGAGACTTACGAAACGGCCAAAATTTTCAAGGCCATACAGGATATCAACATCCGTGCCCAACCTTCCAAGAATTCCAAAACAATGGGAGTCATGAAACAGGGGCAAACCGCCACTGTCCCATCAATGGTGAAAGGTTGGTACAAGGTCATCCTCCCCGACGGCACAACCGGCTTCATCTATAAACGTTTCATGGCTGAAGTGGCCGGCGCACAGCCTGCTCCGGTTGTAAAACCAGCGCAATCCTCACCCGCCCCAAAACCTGAACCTCAAAAAAATACCCCGGCGCCAGAGCCCGAAAAAAAGCCTGCAGAGCCGCAACCTGCAGCTGCTCCAGAGGCAACTCCTGCCTCCGCGCCCGAACCGGCTACCACACCGGCGCCAGCTCCTGCCCCTGCGCCAGCGGCAACTCCTGTTCCTGCGCCCGAGCCGGCAGAACAGCCCGAGGCCAAGGCTTCCCAGCCAGAAGCCGTGGAAACGCAGCCCATGCAAGAGGACGAGCCTGTTTCCGAACCTGATGATCAGCCTGTTCAACCGGCAACTCCGGAAAACAAACCCGCACCTGAACCAGCCGCAACCATCAAGGTTCCCGCAGAGCCCGCCCATGCCGCCTCCACAGGCGTGGACTGCATCCGGATCAAGTTCAAGAACAATGCACTTACCGGCACTGCGGAAATGCAAATTCCCAAGGGCGGGCATGACTGCTATGAGGTCAACCTGGAAAAATCCCAGTGGATGGAAGTATGGCTGAATTCGCCTGAAGATGCGGCAATGTTCGAAATCTTCTCTCCCACTGGCAGCACGCTTTGCTCGCGCGAAGTGCACTGGCTTGGTCGCAGCGGACAGGCCGGAGAATTTATCATCTTTGTCAGCCAGGAAGCCGGGAGCGGTCCTTATTCGCTCAAGGTTCAGGTCAAATAGTCAAATAGAAAGAGAACTGCTGCCTTTTTTCCAACAATCCGAGCCGGCTTTATGCCGGCTTTTTTTATCCAGCTTTTCCAGGCCAGCTCTTAACGCCGTTCCATACAGAGAGCCGACGCTGACCAGAGTCCTGAGCATCAGGACTAAATAATCGCTTCAGGATATTACGATCCTGCTTCTCCAAATCTGTACCGCCTGTACCCACCATGGGGCGAAAAAAACGCCGGCTCCCTCTGCGGGAAACCGGCGTTGGAATATTTTCCAAGGCGCTGGCTGGTGAGTCAGCGCACCTTTGATTTAGGAATCGGGATCAAAAGAAAGTTTCAGAATGTTGTTGGATTCCACAAAAAACGTGAGATCTTCATTCAAGGGACCATCTGCCGGACGAAAGACAAACCGCTTCATGTAGCAGATGGCATGGGTTACCGTGGAATTTACCTGGGCGGTGAATTGCTCGCCGCTGTAGAGCGAAATTTCCACTGGATTGTTGTCACCATGCACTTCGATCTGCTTGATATCGGTCAGCGGCAGAATCAGATAGACATCGCCCCGGTGACACGGCATATAACCCGTCTGTTTGGGATCCGGAGTTCCCGTCAGGTTGATCATCCGGGCCTTGTTGCTGGCAAAACTTTTAAAACGCTTTGTCACTACTTTACCATCGCTGGAAAGATAGGTGATCGAACCGGAATAATCCGCCCACAAATTGAAATTATCAAGCTGGGCTGTGGCCGTGGACAGGCATGTACACAGTATCAGCAGGGTAAAACCCAGGACTCGCATACGAAAGGGCATGGCTACCTCCAAAGATGTCAACAGCTGCCAGAAGGCAGCTATCCCTATGTTAGCTATACTTTCATAGCTGATTTTCTAGAAAATGTGTAGTGTTTTTTTTACTATAAAGGGAGCGAAAAACACATAAATGGCTGCTCCCGCAACAATCAACGCCTGTCAGCCATGAAACAAGGCAAATTGCAGCTTTTCCAGGCGGACCAAGGTGCAAACATACCTTCGCCGGCGAAAGAGCCCCATGGTCAGCAGGTCCGTATTGCGCAAGGCCCGGCACGATATTCTCAAATATTTCACTTGTCGGCTCCACAATCCGCACGTATATTTCATACCCTTGATGGTCATGCAGTCCTGCGTGCCAGTACAAACGGCTTTAATCATATGCACTGATTCCGCTGGAGGCTCCCTTTGACGGGGCCAGCGACGAATACCCGGGAACGGACCGGTACGTAACTTACGCTCCCGTTACAACATTTTTCTGTTACCCGGACATATAACAAATGGATCAACAATAACATGCTGTTAGAATTATTTTATCTCATACTCGGCGGAGTGCTGCTCTGGCGTGGTGCGGACTGGACCGTCGACAATGCCTCGATCATCGCCCGACGTTTTGGCATATCCGAACTGATAATCGGACTGACCATCGTGGCCATGGGAACCTCGGCGCCCGAGTTCCTGGTGACGACCACCGCCGCATTCAAGGGACTCTCGGACATATCCCTGGCCAATATTGTCGGGTCCAACATTTTCAATCTGGGTATCATTCTGGGCACCATGGCCATTTTACGCCCCATCCCCACCCATCGCACACTTGTTTTCAGAGATGGACTGCTGCTATGGGGCATCACCATCATCATCACGCTCATGAGCCTGAACCATCGGCTGGGACGTCTGGAAGGCGCCCTGCTTCTGATCCTTTTCTTCTCCTATCTTGCCTATCTTCTGTACAATGCGCGCAAATCCCATCTGACGGAAAAAAAGCAGAACCCGACTGAGCACAGCCCGGAAAAATGCGGCTGGCCTGTCTATCTGAAACTGGTGGGGGGAATTGTCGCCATTTCCCTGGGGAGCGATCTGCTGGTGGATGCTGCGTCGTATATTGCCGCAGAAATGGGAGTGAGCCAGTGGGCCATCGGGCTGACCATTGTGGCCGCCGGCACCTCTCTGCCCGAATTGGTCACCTGCCTGAGCGCTGGTTTGAAAGGACGCAACGAAATGCTGCTGGGCAATCTGATAGGCAGTGATTTTTTCAATTTTGCCGGCGTACTGGGAGTGACTTGTCTGCTCCGGCCGCTGGAGGTCTCACCATCCGCTCTGCCGAGCCTGTACATCCTGGTGGGCGTAATATTCCTGGTCCTGATCTTCATGCGTACGGGCTGGAAGCTGAGCCGCTGGGAAGGTGCCCTGCTCATCGCCATCAACCTCTGGCGCTGGGGCATGGAATTTCATTGAACCAGGCGGATATCAGATCATGCCAATGACCCGGTCCATTGGCAGCGCTGCGACTATACGGGTACCGATGCCGGGCACACTGGAAATGTCCACATGCCCCCCAAGCGTATGAATCCGCTCCCGCATGCCCATCAGCCCCAATGATTTCGGGCTGCTGAGATTTTCCGGAACAAACCCGACGCCGTTATCGCTCACTTCCAGAACAAATTCGTTCTTGCTCATGAACAGCCGGACGTTGATTGATGAAGCCTGCGAATGACGTACGATATTGGTCAGAGCCTCCTGAAACACGCGATAGAGGGCCGTGGTTGCCGCTTTGTCCAGACCGCGGTCATCCACATTCAGGGCCAGATCCGCAAGAATGCCTGTTTCCTGCTCAAACTGGTGCATGTGCCATTCCATGGCCGCGGAAAGTCCGAGGTCGTCCAGCTGCGCAGGGCGCAGTTCGCGGGAAATTTTCTGCACCGAGGTAATGGTGTCGTCCACCAGGGTTTGCAGATCGGAAATTTTTTTCTGGGCCTTGCCTTCTTCCTTGGGGAGGTAACCTTCCAGCAGCTTCAGGCCAATTTTCAATGCGGTCATGTTCTGACCGAGCTCGTCATGCACTTCACGGGCAATACGGGTTCTTTCCATCTCCACGCTGTCCTGCTGGTGAGCGGCCAGCATACTGAGCTGTTCCTTGGCCTCCAGCAATGCCCTGGTCCGTTCTTCCACCCGCTCTTCGAGGTTTTCCCGTGACTTGCGCAATTCCTCTTCCACCAGTTTCTGGGCGGTGATGTCCTGGATGGAGCCCTGCACATAGATGATCTTGCCCATGGAATTGCGTACGAGTTCTCCCTTGTCTTTCACATGGCGAATCTCTCCGCTCGGGCGCATGATGCGGAGCTCCATATCGAACTTTCCGTCATCAAAAAGCCTGGAATAGCCCGCGATCATTTTGGGCCTGTCTTCGGGATGCACACAATAATAATAGTACCAGACAGAGGCGCGGTCATCCGCCGGAGATATGCCGAAGATACGGAAGATCTGATCGGTCCAGACGATTTCCTTATTTTCAACGTCAATGCCCCAGCTTCCCGTCACGGCGATACGCTGTGCTTCCGCCAGCAAAGCTTCACTTTTGCGAAGTTTTTCCTCGTAGATTTTCCGCTCAGTTATATCAAGCAGCATGGCCTGCACGGCCGGACCACGGTAGGCATAATAATTGACGTAGACTTCCACGTAGCGGACCGTGCCGTTCTTCTGGACAATCCGGCACTCGTAATTGCTCTTGGGGTACTCGCTGCGCAAACGGGCATGATAATGGTTCCAGACAAGGTTCTGATCTTCAGTATGAATCCGGCTGCGGACCTCCTCGGGAGTCATTTCCAGCAGTTCGTCAACCGTATAGCCGAGAATCCTGGCAAAGGCCTTGTTGGCGAACACCACGCGCGGGTTATATCCGCTGATGACGCCGATGCCCTGGGCGCTGTCCTCCACAAGAAGCCGGTAACGCTCCTCGCTGGCCGCAAGCGCATCCTGGGCTTCGCGCAACGCGGTTATATCCCAGGAATTTCCGCACAGCGCGTACACGTTGCCCTGATCATCCTGCAAGGGAATCTTGGTGGTAAAATAATGGCGGACCAGCTTGTTGACGATGAGGCTTTCCTCGTATTGCAGGGTCAGGCCCTTTTCAAATACAAGCTTGTCTTCCTTTGCGTATCGTACCCCCTGCAGCCCCTCGCCGAGCGCCACGTCGCTCTTGCCCACCAGATCCTGCATCTTTTTTCCGGACAGTTCCTCGAACTTCTTGTTTCCCAACAAGTATCGCCCTTGCCTGTCCTTTACATAAATAACGGACAAGGAGGAATCGATGACCCCCTGAAACAGATTCCTGCTTTTTTGCAGCTCCGCCTCATTGCGCTTGGCATGGTTGACGTCAAAGCAGTAGGAAACCATCTCCACGGACTTCCCGTCCGCATCCGTGAACATCACGCCGGTCTGCCGGATCCAGACATAGTGTCCGTCCTTATGCAAATGGCGGTACACTACGCTGCTTTCTCCACGGGCAAGGACTTCTTCCTCAAACTTCTTCAATTTGTCCGCATCCGCAGGATGCGCCCTGTTTCCGGTAGCCGGACGCATCAGCAGTTCCGGAGGCGTAAACCCCAAGACCCGTTCCACATTGTCGCTGACATACATGACCCGCCCCAGGTCGTCCGGCTCGGAAGCCCAAATCACCATGGGGCTTTTGGTCAGCAGTTCACCCAGCTTTCTGGCAACGGAATAAATCCGGTCTTCCTGCTCATTGAGTCCGGAATTGTTTTTTGCATAGATGCAGTAGCGAAAGGGTTCGCCGTCCTGGTCCAGTTCGGCGCGAATCTTACAGCGGTACATGGTGCCGCCCAGATTGATATCCCGAATCTGTTTCTCGCAAAACAGTCTGATTCCTGTGGAGCGGTTTCCGGAAAGCTTTTCGGGATTTTGCTCTTTCAAAAGCCCGTACCAGTCAATGGCCGTGTCTTGTCCTTCCTCAAGTCCGAAAAGAGCCCTAAATGCGTAATTGGCCGCAAACAGACGTCCGTTCTTGTCCACCACGGCAAAAGGATCCGAAAGCACGTCGATAAAGGGCAGCAAGGAACTTTCTTGTGCCTGCACACGGGCTTCCAGAGCGGCGCATTTCTGCTTCAGCAGTTCCTCGCGTTCCAAGGCACGCTGCAGCTCCACTGAGGTTTGACTGTTTTCGGTTTTTTTACTTCCCTTCATCTTGCCCGATTAACTGGTACTGATTCGCTATACCGGCCTGCGGTCCGCAGTGTTATATTATGTGGAGAAGAATACTTCGAAAGATAAAAAAGATATCCAATGAATTTATTATGGAGGAACAGATCACTTCAATTTTGATACTACAGTCTCTTTTTACATAAAAATCAGGATAAAATTTGAAAGGCACAATCTTGAAAGGAGTTTCAGTAAACAAGTACTGTTCGCTTTTCTCTTCTTTGAGAAAGGTTACGATGAAATGTTGCATAAATCAACTCTGGCCGAATACGTATACATAACGCTGTATGACCCCTTCAAAAAATCCAGCTCCCGAATATATTGAATCAAACTTTTTTGCACGTTGAAAAGTCGCTCATCTGAGCAAAAACTGTATGCATATTCAGCAGGTTAAGCCCCATGAGCTTAACCAGATTTTTTTTATTATTCAATTAACTCAGCGTGTTAAAAGGTTACTATAGGCATTTTCTGTAATATTCAGCGCGTCGATACCTGCATGGCAAAGTTTGTGATATTTTGCACAACAATTCACTATACTGAACTCCTTCGCCGATACGCAAAAGCCCCGGCAGCTGCGCACTACCGGGGCCTGTGTCACCAAAAAACTGATGCGTTTTCAAGGGGCTAAAAACGTACGTCCCCAAAAATCGTTACTCAGCCGCTTGTCCTTCATCATACCACTCGAGTTCGATCTCTATCGAGCGTTTGACAGCGGTTTCCTTGGCTTTTTCCTTGATTTCAATCTCAAAATTAACTTCACTTCCCACAGGTACCACAACTCCCCCAAGGCTCTGGGGAAGTTCCAAAGTACCCTGAGCCAGACCATCAGCTATCTTACGCAGAGCTACAGCCACGTCATAGCGTAATTTCGTACCCTCGCACTCGTATAAAACGGATTTCTTACTCATCAAACCATCTCCTTTGATACAGATCTTGGATCATTCACTGGCTTTGGCCCAGCTTTCAATGCATTTCATGGATTCATTGAAACGACCTTGGCAGGTCGCCACGGCGTACGCCGATGGCTGATAAACCTTGGCAGCCCTCACGGCAACACCACTCTTTCGCACAGGACTGATTATCATACCCATCCACGGTTACAATTTGATGATCATCACTTGTGTCCGGAAGCAGGTAAATTCACGCACCCCGCTTGCGCAGACCACTTACTTCAGGTATAATGCAATATCTTGTATAAAAAAAGGTACTCTTTTTCCAAATAGTATGATCAATGCGATCAGCCGGTAACGACTCACAAGGGCCCCGTGGACTTTTCCGGATAACAAGCCGGACAGGCTCTTGCAACTGCAACACAATCAAAACAGGCTTTCGAGAAGTACAATGGCTACGGACAAACGCAAAAGATCCCGAGTTCCTTCCGGACAAATCGCCGGAAAACTGACCTGGTCCAACGAGAGCACCCCTTTCACTCTGGTAAATATCAGTCTCAACGGCGCGCTTGTCAAACCCGAACAGACCTTGCCGGAAAACACAAGCTGCTCGCTCGTCATTACCCTGTCCGACGAAGTCACTATCAAGGCCGAATGTCACATTGTCCGCGTCTCGAAAGAAGAAACAGCGATAACCTTTGACGGAATCGATGCTGACAGCTACCCGCATCTGCACAGACTTGTCCAGTTGCACGCTCCCGAACCGGACACCATAGATGATGAACTGGTAGTTCCGCTCAAATGAACTTCCTGAAGTTCGGCGAGCTTGCCTTTCGCTTGGGCAACTGATTCTCGACCGCTTCAATCTGAAAAAATACGGGTTATGCAATAGCCACGACCTTGCTTACCGGGCCCTTTGCGGCTATCGTTTCCGACCACAATGCGTATTCATGTCATTCTCAACAGAAGTTCCGGCGCGGTGTTTTCCAAAAAGCCGCATACGGGCGTCCAGCATGTCCGGGATGCTTTTGAAGCAGCGGGCCTGAAAGCCCACTTTACCGTCATCAAAGGCAAAGGACTCAAGGAAGCCCTGCTGCGGACCCTGGAATACAAACCGGATGCGGTGGTCATTGGCGGTGGAGACGGCAGCATCAATCTGGCAGCCGGGCTGCTGTCCAGACATGATGTCCCCTTTGGAGTCCTGCCGGTGGGGACCTTCAACTATTACGCGCGGCATATCGGCATGCCCTTCGACCTGTTCGAGGCGGCAAAGGTCTTTGCCCAGGGCAACATCGAACGCCTGGATGCCGTGGAAGTCAACAAGCACATCTTCATCAGCAATTCGGCCATCGGATTGTATCCCTACTTCATACGCGAGCGCCTTACCCTGCAGGGCAAGCGGGGATGGATCAAGGCCCCGGCAATGTTTGCCGCCTTTCTCAAGTCCATGGCCAGATTTCCGGTGATTGAAGTGGGCATCTCCGCAAACGGAAAAACCCGCCTTGTGCGGACGCCGTATATGCTGGTGGGCATCAACGATTCCTCACTGAGCCCCGTGGTGCTGGGAGGGGGAGACCGATCATCGCTCAAGGACGACCTGTTTTGCCTGTACGTCTGCAAATGCAGCAAACGGCTGGACCTGCTCGCCGCAATGAGCAAAGTCATCCGGGGAAAAGTCGATGTTGTACGGGATTTCGAGATACGCCACCTGGACAAATGCGTCGTACACCTGAAACGCAAGCATGTTCTTGTGGCCACGGACGGAGAACTTCTGCAACTGACTCCTCCCCTGACCTACCGCAGCCGCGCGGGCCTGCTCCGCGTACTTGTGCCCCCTGCCCGCAGAGACTGAATGAACCAATAACTGCGCCGCCTGAAACGGCGTATGCTCAAAACCACGGCCTCTTTTTCAACAACAAATCCAAAGGAGACCTCCATGGCCTATCCCGAATATGTAGAAACGTATTGGACTCTTCGGCTGGAAGAATGCAAAACCGCCCTGGAAGCCAACAACTTTGAAGCCCATGTCTGCGCCAGCACTGCTGATGCCAGCGCGCTTGTAACCGACGAACTGCTGCCGAAACTGCAGCCCAAAAGCCTGTCCTGGGGAGGTTCCGCCACCTTCAAGGACATGGGGCTCTACGACCTGCTGACCACGGACGCACGTTACAAGGAACTGGAGATTCTCGACACCTACGACGCCTCTCTTTCCGTTGAGCAGAAAAACGAACTCCGTCGCCAGGCACTGCTGACCGACTGCTTTTTCACCAGCACCAACGCCATCACCGAAGCCGGGCAACTCGTCAATCTGGACATGATCGGAAACCGCGTGGGAGCCACTATTTTCGGGCCGCGCAACGTGATCATTCTGGCGGGCCGCAACAAGCTGGTCGGCGATATGGAAGCTGCCATGATCCGCATCAAGGAATTCGTCGCGCCCACCAACGCCATGCGCCTGAAAATGAAAACGCCCTGCGCCAAGACCGGACGCTGCATGGACTGCTCCAGCCCCGGCAGAATCTGCAATCTCTGGACGATTTCAGAAAAATCCTTTCCCAAAGGACGCGTCATCGTCATCCTGATCAATGAAGATCTCGGTCTGTAACAAATGCGCAACTTCTGAAGGGGCCACACGGCCCCTTCTTCTTTTTTACTGATCATGCCACAGGCACAACCAGTATCACGTTTTTACATACCACAGCGATTTTTCAACACATCACTTTACCTGCATACCTCATCTGCGTATCTTTCTTCTTCGTTACAATCCGCGGTGATTCGTTTTTTTCACTAACCAGCTTTCATACAAAATTTTTCTTTGCTCCATTCATAGGGCATATCTATTCTATTGATAATGTATCCAATTTGAAATGTATTCTTAACGTAGCCGTCTTTTGCAAGTCATAATAAAAAACTATATGAAAATTTTTAAAAGGTTCCATTCGCCATAAGATGTTCTTCTGAGCAATCCTTTGGATAATTCTTTTTTATCATAAAATTAGAGATCTTTTCTCGAGCATGCGCCACGAAAGCATGCTCTGGAAAATCTTACAGACTCTTTTCACATGTAATATTTATCTTACAAAAGGGACAAAGCATGCGAAATTCACTGAAATATAAACTTATTGCAGGGTTACTAGCCATAGTGCTTCTTGGGATGATCGCCATAGTGCTTGTAATCGGCAATTTGTACACGGACAATGCCTACAATAATTACATCGCATCAACCCAGCGCTCCATGCGCCTGATCGACCGCGTATTCAGTGGATTTGTCGCCGGAGTTCAGGAAAATACCGAACTGTTTTCCAAACTGCCAGAACTGCAGAAAATTGACGAATCTCTCACATCCTATCTGAAAGCAACCTCCGAAGCGTCTTCAGAACCCCGCCCGGACGATGTTCTGGGGCAATACCTGGCGGATATTTTCGTCAAACAGATGCAGAGCCACCCTTCCTACCTGGAGGTCTACGTCGGCACCAGGTACGGTTCCATTGTCACCGGGGGAACCTCTCCCATGCCCGCCGGGTATGATCCGCGCAAGCGCCCCTGGTATACGCAGGCCCTTAAAAACCCCGAACAGACCACCATCTCGGACGCCTATATGTCCACCAGCGGCGAGGCCTGCATCACCGTGGCCAAACCTTTTCCCGGACCGGACGGCAAAATTCTGGGCGTAATGGCCATGGACATCGGACTGGGCGCCCTCACAAAAATGCTCAAGGAATTCGCCACGGGTGAAACAGGCTCCATCATGCTTTTTCAGCAGGACGGCACGATCCTGGGCAATCCGCTCAACCCGGAAACCAACTTCAAAAAACCGGACGAACTGACCGAAAAAGGCTATGCCGCATTGTTCAGCTCCACGGACAGTACGCTCGAGCTGCCCATCGAAGGCGCCGAACGCATTGCCGTACAATACACTTCGCCCGCACTGGGCTGGAAAATCGCTGCGTTGATCGAGAAAAAGGAAGTCATGGCCCCTATTCATGAGGCCCTGTTCTACATCATCTGCGTGGCTGTTGTCTGCCTGCTGTTCATCGTACCCGCCACCCTGCTGCTGCTCAACGTTCAGGTCATCAAACCCCTGCGCGTCGTACGCACCTTTCTCGACAGCATCTCGTCCGGGAAATTCACGGACCGGGTGCAAGCCAGCCGCCGGGACGAAATCGGCACCATTTACAGTTCATTGAATGAAATGGCGGAAAAACTCGAGAACAACATCCACGAAATCGAACGCAAGACCAGAGATGCGGAAGAAAAAGCCGCTGCAGCCCAACAGGCTTCCGAAGAAGCCGAAGCTGCCTGCAGACTGGCGGAAAACGCCAAGCTCGAGGGGCAACTCGAGGCAGCCGCAAAACTGGAAGGCGCGGTGTCCATCATCACATCGGCGTCCGATCAGATCTCTCTCAAAATCTCGGACTGCTCCCACGGCACGGACGAACAATCCGTACGCATCAACGAAACCGCCACCGCCATGGAAGAAATGAACGCCACGGTTCTGGACGTGGCGAAAAATGCCTCCGAGGCCGCGGACACTGCTGAAAACGCCCGCAACAAGGCCGACAAAGGATCCGAACTGGTCAACGATATGCTGCAGAAAATCACCCTGGTCCAGAAGCAGGCCATTTCCTTGAAAGGCGATATGAACAAACTCGGAGAACAGGCCCAGGGACATCGGCCAGATCATCAACGTCATCAACGACATCGCAGACCAGACCAACCTCCTGGCCCTGAACGCAGCCATCGAGGCGGCCCGGGCGGGTGAAGCCGGCAGAGGATTCGCTGTTGTGGCCGACGAAGTGCGCAAGCTGGCGGAAAAAACCATGTCCGCCACCAAGGAAGTGGGACAAGCCATTCAGGGTATTCAGCAAACCACGCAGCAGAACATGGGCAATGTGGACAAGGCCGTCACCGCCATCGAGGAATCCACCGACCTGGCCCACAACTCCGAGCAGTCCCTCGAACATATCGTCCGCCTGGTGGAGGAAGCCGCCGGACAGATCCGCTCCATCGCCACTGCAGCGGAAGAACAGTCCCAGACCAGCGATTCCATCAACCGCTCCATCGACGAGATCAACCGCATATCCAACGATACCTCGCAAGCCATGTCCCAGGCAGCCGGAGCCGTCACCGAACTGACCGAACAATCCGGAGTCCTGCAGAAACTCATCGGTGACCTGCAGGAGGAAGGCAGATAGCTCGCGGGCGGCCTGAGCAAGGTCTGAAGTTTTTTCTCAAAAATTGCTTGACACTGCACCGTTAGCCGTCTAAAAAAGACGACTTCAGAGGCGGTAAC
>CAXXHY010000021.1:0-8791 GCA_963667575.2 Desulfovibrionaceae bacterium
GACTTCTTTTGAGATTTCCTTATCATAGGTTAAGGATATCATATCATTATACAACGTTTTGAAATCTGTTTCTTCTACCTTTTTATCATTCAAATAATAGGTACCTGTGCTTACTTTTTTACCATCTTTATCAGTTGTTTCAGCATATTTGATATTCATTACAGTTGTTGCAGAACCGGTTTTCATCTCTATTCTGTCAACATGATCAATTGCAGGAATCAGAATATATGGATTGAGTAAAGAGAATACATCGATGGTCAGCATCTGATCAATGGTATCCTCAGACATTGTATAAACTGCCTTTGATTCATCTACCCGTACATAGTAATTCCCTTCTTCATCCGAATTACCTACTTCTAGCTTGTATTCACTTGGGTCTTCACCTACTTTATATTCTACATAAATTGATGCAGTAGGATCATCCAGTCCATATTGTTTTAAATCCTCTGTGTTATAATTAACACAAGCCAGATAGGAAAAGCTGGCATAACCAGACAGAACTTCTTGTACTTTTGTCGTGTCGGCTGAATAACCCTCACCGTAAGGTTTTAGTATTTCCCAATCATACAGGTCACTGCCGGAGTTATCGAGTTCACCATTCTCACTATACTTTAACTCGTAATCTTCTCCCTCACGCTTCTCAATTTTTATATGATTTATATTCTCAGCAGCGATGGCCGGTCCTTTTGCAACTTCTGTCATCTGAGTATCATCATACTTTAGCGCAACACCGGTATCGGAAGAAAGCAGATAGACAATTCCGTCCTCATTTACAAGTCCATAATAGCCTTCTAAGTCACCGGCCACATTACCAATCTGAAGTGTAATGGTTGAACCATCCGCTAAAGTTGCCTGAAGATAAGCCGAAGGTTCCTCCAGACCATAATCCGCCAGATGATCCGGCTTTTCCATGATGATGCGCTTTGCAGCGATACCTGCAATGGTATCTGCCATCTTCTGCACATAATCCTGGTTCATCGGACGCTTTGGCTCAGCTTCTGAAATCCAGGTGTCTTCGTTCTTAACGAGAGTGAGATCTGCATCCCCTCTTACATAATGAAGGGAATTAATTTGCGTTACATCCGCAGTTACCAAATTGATTGTAGCTTCGGCATCCTCTGCCTCTTCGGAAGCTTTTTTAGAATTGCTGTACCAATAATAAAATCCAATTAAAGCAGCTAATGCCAAAAGAAGGAAAGCCAGCGTAACAGCATTTCTTTTCTTTCTTTTTGTCATTATTTCTTCCTCCTTCTCAAGCAAACCACAATACCAATAATTAAAATAGTAAGCGGAACACCGATGGCTGTCAATAAGCCCCAACCGATTGATTCGATTGCTGTCGGACTGATGTAGCTTTCTACGATACTCTTTGATGGAATGGAAACCGTCTGCGTATCCCCGATCAGATACCCAACTGTTCCTGTTAACAGTTCTAAATTACCATAGGAGGCGGTATCCTCTGAAAATGTGTACTCTGAGGAGAATACAGCCAGATCCGAGGTAACATCATTATAAGTATCGGTTGCTAATACTCCCAGATAGAAGGGTCCTGCAATGTCACCTTGCTCTTTTTCAGCTGTCTTGCTCTCCAGATTCACCTTAGAAAAAGAGTCCTCCGAGGTTGCTAGTAAGGGGGTCAAGGTAAGGGAACTTCTAGCTGAATCTGATAATAAGAGACCGGAGGACATAGGCATGAACACCGGAGCCTTGCTGTCATTTGCTTTGCTGGTGATGTCATGGCTTTCTATACTTGGCACAAGATACGTAGGATAATTAGCCATATGCATATTGGCATCACTTTCAACAACCATGCCTTTCACCATTTCAACACCATAGTAATCCAGCAGGGAAGAAAAGTTCTTAAGATCTTGACTCATATAATCCATTGTAATGATTGCTTTTCCGCCATTCGTCAGATACTCCTTAATCATTGCCGCCTCTTCCTCGGTAAAATCCTTCTCAGGAGAGTTGATGAAAAGCAGATCACAATCTTTTGGAATACTCTCAGATGTTAAGGTGGCAAGATTCTGTATCTCGACATTCATCTTACTTAAGGAAGAAGTAACTGCATTACTTAATTCGACCTCCCCATGTCCTGAAGTTGTATACAAAACCGGAAGATCATCGGAAGTTACATACAGGATTGCTGCAGTCAATTTTCCCTCCACATCAATTCCTGTAGTTTCAGATTGATAAGTATTATAATTCATCTCCTGAACCAGTAATTCACTGCTGTCAATGTATTTAGCTTTACCATTAGCATTATTAACGACAATAAAACTATTATCAGAAATCTCATCATTAACATAATTGGAGGCAAATTGAGGATATAGCATATAATCCTTTTTTTCAACGGTAATTTTATCCGATACTTTGTCGTACTGTTTTATAATTTTCTCGTATACGTCCGTTTCATTACCTTTCTGAACCATATAGTAAATTGTGATGTCATCTTTTACATTTGCCAGATAATCCTTCGTTTCCTGGCTTATCGTATACAAGCTGGTTTCACTCATATCAAATGTAATATCCATCTTCGATACAATCAGGTTGACCACCAGCACGATTACAATTACGATCATTGAAAGCGCTGTTGCATAAGCACCGCTGCGAAATTTTCTTCCGGAAAAGGATGCTTTCACTTTATCGATAACATTTCCATTTTTCTTAATTTGATTCTTGTTATTCACGGTATCGTTCTCCTTTCCCTAACTCCATCTCTTCTTTTTGATTACCTGTACTGTTAAGAAGGTAAATAGACAAGTGATGCTGATATAATAGATAATTCCTGAGACATCAAAGACTCCTGATGCAAAATTATTAAAACGACTCGATACAGAAAACCAACCGAAGACCTTAGCAACAGAACCCTCGTATAACGTCGGCTTTAATAAATACATAGAAACCAATGCAGCCTCACCAATTGCTCCCACCAGAACCGAAATAGTAAGATTATGCATCATAGAATGCAAAATCATACAGATGATCAAAAGGATTATCGTAAATATCACAAGTGCTGACTTATTATCCGAAGGGAGAAGGCTTGCGATCCCCTCCATCAGCATCGTAAATATAAATACTACAAAGGAAATAACCGCGGCTACAATCTGGTTTTCAGTCAAGGATGAAATATAAAGGCCTATGGAAAGGTATGCCGCGCCCAGCAAAGTAAAAGCAAGAATGCTTGCATACGCAGGAGCTAACGGAACAGTTCCATACAAGGACATAATCAGAGGATACAGGCAGATAATTAACATAATCATAACGAATAAAGATAACACCGCTAACAACTTTCCTACCACAATCGAGGTAGCGGTAGCCGGAGAGGTAAATAATAGCTGATCAGTCTTCTGTTTATTTTCTTCAGCCATTAACCGCATCGTCAGAAGAGGTGCAATCAGTACAAATATAAATGTAATAGAAGACAAGGTATATTCAAAATGCGCATAGCCGGACATTAAATTAGTAGCAAAAAAATATACGCCAAAGACAGCTAAAAAAAGCGCCATAAAAACATATCCGATGAAGGAATTAAAATAAGCTCGTAATTCTTTTTTATAAATCGCCAGCATCTGAATCCTCCTCCTTTCTGTCATTCTTCTGGAGTTCATTAATATGAACTTCTTCTATATTAAACTCTTCTTCCTCATTACGTTTTTCTGTAGAATTTGCCGGTTCGGCTTTGGAATCTTGCTGATCGGCGGTTACATCAATAGCTGCTGTATGTCCGGTAACCTTTAAGAAAATGTCTTCCAGACTCATGCGGACGGCTTGCATCTCAAGGATTGGTGTCTTTAATGCTGACAAGCAAAAGAATACTTCCTCACGGATATCCTCCTGTTCACTACAATAAACCGTAAGATCTGTAACCTCATCAGTAACTGACGGATGTTCCTCAATTTTGGTAATACGAGTTATCTGGCGTAATGCTGTGGTTACTGTCGCATTACTTCCCTTTATCGACAGTTTCAAACCACCGGTTGCCCCCAGATGAGTACTTAGATTCTCAGGTTTATCGCTTAGTATTAATTTACCTTTATCGATAATCATAACCGTATCGCAAACCGCACTTACCTCCTGCATGATATGGGAACTTAAGATAACGGTGTGCTTTTTACTTAATTCTTTGATTAAATCTCTGATTTCTATAATCTGCTTTGGGTCAAGACCAACAGTAGGCTCATCTAGAATAATTAATTCCGGATAACCGATAATTGCCTGAGCAAGCCCGACTCTCTGCTTATAGCCCTTGGATAAATGTTTAATCAGGCGATCAGCCATCGGATCAATCTTCGTGGAATTCATAACAGAAGTAACCATCTCCTGTCTTTCACTCTTTTTTACTTTTTTCAGTTCAGCCACAAAATTAAGATATTCTCTTACTGTCATATCCGGATAGAGTGGTGGAAATTCCGGTAGATAGCCAATCATTTTCTTAACCTCTTCGGGTTCGTCAAATACATCCAGTCCGTTGATTAGGACGGATCCCTCCGTTGCGGAAATATAACCTGTAATGATGTTCATCGTTGTTGTCTTACCCGCGCCATTTGGTCCCAGGAAGCCAAGAACTTGCCCTTTTTCTACGGTAAAGGAAAGGTTATCAACAGCTAATTGATTTCCGTAGCGTTTTGTTAGATTCTTTACCTCAATCAAAATCATTTCCTCCTTATCATTTTCGAGTCTGTCCCTAATTGTTATGAAATGGAAAATATATTTTTCTAGACAATCATACTACAAGAATACGAAAATTTTGTGAACAAATTTGAAAATTTAAAAAAGAAGAGCCCGTCAGTGAATCGGTTATAATTCACAAATAAGCTCTTCTGCAATATATATTATAATTGTGGTGTCATAAGTCTGAGTTGAATATAATCTATCAATCCATCAAGTCACTCATTGTATACATTCCTGCTGCTTTTCCCGGAAGAAATTTTGCTGCCTGCACAGCACCTTTGGCAAAGATCGCTTTGGAATATGCTGTATGTTTAATTTCAATCACTTCATCCGTACCTGCAAAGATAATCTCATGTTCTCCGACGATTGTTCCACCTCGGACAGCACTGATTCCAATTTCCTTCTTTGGTCTCATAACCCGGTCTTCGGAACGATCATACTTATAATCATATTCCTGATTCAATACTTCGTTCATAGCATCTGCCAATGCAAGCGCAGTTCCGGAGGGAGCATCCACTTTTTTATTATGATGCTTTTCAACTATCTCAATGTCAAAGCCTGCATCCGTAAGTACTGCTGCTGCCTCTTTGATTAATTTAGTAATCAGATTGATTCCAACGGACATGTTCGCAGATTTTAACATCGGAATTTCATTCGACGCTTCATCAATCAGCGCAAGTTGTTCTTTTGTAAATCCTGTCGTACATAGAACAATTCCCATTTTTCTGTCGAGTGCAAACTCAAGCATTTCTTCTAAATTAATAGGTGCCGAAAAATCAATAATTACATCTGCATTCACGTTGCACTTCGTGAAGCTTTGATAAACCGGATATTTATTTACTCTATTCTGTGTAATATCAATACCTGCAGCTATGACAGTATTTTCATCCGCCTCTACGATATCGGTTATCACCTGTCCCATCTTCCCATTACAACCACGCAAAATGATATTCGTCATATGTTTCCTCCTATCAGATGACAGTTTATATTTATATCGCAACTATTTATCTTATGATAAGTTTGATCTTACGAAACTGTTTTAATTCCGGCAGAATTCATTTCCTTCAATAAACGCTCTGCATTTGCGGGTTCCATTTCAGTAAGAGGCATTCTTAAGTGCCCAACCCCAAAGCCCATTAAATTCACAGCTTTTTTAACCGGGATCGGATTTACCTCACAGAATAAGGCATTGATTAGAGGAAGTAATTTAAGTTGAATCTCACGGCTTCCTACCACATCACCCTCCATATATTTTACAGCCATGTCATGCGTCTGTCTGGGTGCAACATTGGATAAAACCGATATAACACCGAGACCTCCCAATGATAACACCGGGACAATCATCTCATCACAACCGGAATACAAATCGATCTTACCTTCTGTAATCTGCATAATCTCTGCCACCTGAGCAATATTACCGCTTGCTTCTTTTATTCCGACAATATTCTCTACATTCTTAACTAGCGTAGCTACTGTCTGGGGTAGAATATTGCAGCCGGTTCTTCCCGGTACATTATAAAGAATAATCGGTATAGTTACAGACTCAGCCACTGCTGTAAAATGAGCAATCAATCCCTTCTGTGTTGCCTTATTATAATAGGGAGTAACCACTAACAGGGCATCTGCTCCATATTTCTCTGACTCCTGTGATAAAAAGATTGCTGTCTCGGTTGAATTAGATCCGGTTCCAGCGATAACCGGCACCCTCTTTGCTACTTTTTCCACGGTATATCGGATACATTCCAAATGCTCCTCATGGGATAAGGTGGAAGCCTCTCCCGTGGTACCACAGATTATAATACTGTCCGTTCCCTCTTCAATCTGATATTCAATCAATTCACCCAGTTTCTCATAATCCACTTCATTATTCTGTGAAAATGGTGTTACAATAGCTACACCTGCTCCTTTAAATACTGCCATGTCTTCATCCTCCTACTTCCATGTAACGAAATCATCAATCTATGGTTCCTAACGAACCGTGTAAACGTTATTGCATTAAAAGGTAATAAAAAAGTCGACTCCAGAGTCGACACTAAAGAATAACTGATCGGCATCATGATATAAACTCTTCATGTTCCTACAGTACAAGATATTCTTTAGGCAGCGCTCCATCAAATAGTCTCCCAAAAACATGAGAGTCTACGAATGATGGCAGTTGTATGGTTATTCACCATACCCCCAGCGATAAGAAATCAGGCTTCTTACCACTTCGGCATTATTTCCTTTCACTGCTTTCCTCTATTCCTGAAATATCCAGCAGTATACTCTTAAACAATGCAACCTCTACCATAAGCAATATTTATTTTTCACGATATTCGTATCCTCATATTAACACCGAGGCATTTCACTGTCAATAGTTAAATTTAGAAGAATATTGATATGTAATATTTTATCTTCTATTATAATTTACGCTGTTATGTAAAAAGAGTTCAGGATTTGCAGTATTAAACACTGAAACCCTTGAACTCTTTTCCTATTTATATATGAAATTAAATGTTTATGTTTTTAATATTCCTCCAGATACTCCAACTTGCTTACGGATACTTCGTAAGCAACTCGTTTTTCAAAATCAAGATCACTGACTTTTTTCTGATACTCGCGACTCTGAATTCTTCCCCATACCTGAACATGACCCCCGACTGCAAAGCCTTCAGCAAATCTTGCATTTCTTCCCCAACAGATGCAGGGAATATAGTCTGATTTTCCATAGGGGCGGTTCACGGCTAATAGAACATCTGCAATTTCTCTCCCCAGTGGAGTTTTACGGTAAATCGGCGGCTTACATACGAATCCATCTAAGAAAATGTGATTCGGCTTCGCGTTTTCAGATAATTCATCCACCATCTTAACCTCTCTTGCAAAAACCGAAAGCACTAATTTATTTTTGCTTTCTTCGTGACGATTATAGGACCTGAATTGCCCTAATACCTCAACAAACTTTCCCTTATAATCCTGCTTTACATCAATGAGTCGTTCGGAAACCATTACCGGTATCATATCATAGGAATTACTAAGCCGGCTGACTACTACCTCCAAACAAAAAAAACCTTCTCCGAATACATCGTGGCTGAACGTAAAATCACTGATTACCTCTCCTGCAATACTTACTTGATTGTTATCAAATACTTTATCGGTCATATCGTACCTCTCCCTTCTTTTCCGGCGTTCATTTAACGCCAATCTGCTCTAAAATGTGGGGTAAACTCTTATGCTTCGCTAATACCAAAGATCGAATCATAGAAACAGCGTGAAATTCACCTACGTTTAAAATATATGCGATTTTCCAGATTTTAGAAGTAAAAAATTATATATATCTGTATTTTTTACATATTTTGTTAATTTATACAAAGATAAAAATAATTTTTATTTATTTTTTCCCAAACATACGTTGCTTTAAAAAATGCGTTGTGCTACAATATACAAGTTGTTTTCTAATGAAATATTGTTATAGGCGTGCGTAGCGCGCAGATCGGAGTAAAAGTAATGAAACGAGAGGATATACGAAATATCGCCATCATCGCCCATGTTGATCACGGTAAAACGACACTGGTGGATGAATTATTAAAACAAAGCGGTGTATTTCGTTCCAACCAAGCTGTTGTAGAAAGAGTCATGGATTCCAATGCACTTGAACGGGAACGTGGTATCACTATTTTGTCAAAAAACACTGCCGTAATGTACAATGGAACTAAGATTAATATCATAGATACGCCAGGCCATGCTGACTTCGGTGGTGAGGTGGAACGTGTTTTAAAGATGGTAAACGGTGTAGTATTAGTGGTAGATGCTTTTGAAGGTCCCATGCCACAGACAAAATTTGTATTAAAGAAGGCCTTGGATTTATCCCTGCCTGTTATCGTATGTGTTAATAAAATGGATCGTGCGGAAGCAAGACCGGTTGAAGTAGTAGATGAAGTCTTAGAATTACTTCTTGATTTAGATGCAAATGACGAGCAGCTCGATTGTCCTTTTGTATTTGCATCAGCAAGATCAGGTATTGCTGCTCTTTCCATTGAAGCAGAAGCAACTGACATGATTCCATTATTCGAAACCATCCTCAACTATATCCCCGCTCCCGAGGGGGATCCCGATGCCAGCACTCAGGTTTTGATCAGTA
>CAXXHY010000022.1:0-33079 GCA_963667575.2 Desulfovibrionaceae bacterium
GGCCAGAATTTCCGTCCAGCAGTAGCTGCCCCGGTTCGGGATTCATGCCGCAGGCGAAACGCTCTGCTCCAGAGCTCCCAGCAATCTGTCCAGATAAGCGCTTGTAAGCGTGAACGTTTTTCCGGCCCCGGCAGAGGCCTGCACTTGTTCTAACATTGGTAATCGCCGCGTAGAAGGTTTTTCCGCTCAATAAGCCAACGTCCTAGCCATCGACCATTTCTTGGCAAACCGGACGCCCGAAGAACTTTTATAACCCGCTGTCAATGAAAATGCATTTTCCATACTCTTCAAAGCGGCTACCTTGAAGATCAATCCCCTTTTAACTCGCTAATATAAAGATACAAAGCAAAACAGGTCTGAAAATATCTCTGAATTATAATCAAGATGATGCACATCCTATATTTTTATTGGTACGGTAAAAAAGAACTCCTGTGCACCAAAGGATGCCTTATATGCTAAGCAAAAAGGAATTACGTTCATTGTACCTGCGGAACTTCCTGGGAATTTTCCTCCTTTTTCAGTCCTGGCCGGAGCTGCACTCAATGAAATGTACAAGACCGACCTGTATTCCCTGCAGCAGGGGCACAATCTTCGCGAGAGTATGCACAATGAAATAGCTTACAATTCTTTAGAAATGGAACTGAAGGATCTGTTCATCGAACTCCAGGTTTTTTCCAGGCATCGTGTCGTGGAAGACTTCATGCTGCACAGGGACGACGTTAATAGAAGGCAGGTGACAACAGAAGCCATCAATCTTTGCAAAATAAGCAAACGATACGACCAGATCAGCTTCTGGACAATGACGGCATGGAAATCCTCAGGGTCAACTACAACAATGGAAAGCCTGAAGCCGTGCCCCAAGACAAATTGCAGAACAAGGCTTCCCGTTATTACTTTACGGAATCCCAGAAACTCGGACCCAATGAGATATATGTTTCCCCGTTTGATCTGAACATTGAAAATGGAAAAATTGAACAGCCCTAAAGCCGATGATACGCGTATCCACGCCTGTATACAAAGGACTCCGAGACCCGCCTGGGCATAGTGATCTTCAATTACCTCGGACAGATCATGCTGGATGACCTGCGAAGGACAGCCAGGATGACCTGCACACGATGCTTTTGAACAGCGACGGCTACTGGCTCCTTGCTCCCGACAAAAAGCTGGAGTGGGGATTCATGTACCCAAAGAAAAAGTCCCTTTCCTTCGCCTCGATCTATCCGGATGCCTGGGGCCCGCATCACATCCAGCACTTCCGGGCAGTTCACTACGCAACTGGGAAATTACACATTCTCCACCGTCCGCGTCACTCCCGGCCGGCAGATGACTCAGAACGCACACCGGACCTGGAAACTCGTCTGTTTTTTTCAAGAACTGCCCTGGACGCCGAGACGGGACTGCTTGCCAGAAATTATCTCGGGTTGTTTGCGGGGCTTTGCTGATGATCCACTCTGGGAGCGTTCACCAGGGCCAGGCTCGTACTCAACAAGGAAGACTCCAACAAACGACTCGAAAAGGCCATACGCGATGCGGAGGAAGCCAACCTGGCCAAAAGCGACTTTCTGGCCAAAATGAGCCATGAAATACGCACGCCGCTGAATGCGGTCATCGGCCTGACCCACCTGACCCTCAAAACGAATCTCAGCGCCAAACAGACAGATTACCTGCAGAAGATCTCACTGTCCGCCCAGAATCTTCTGGCGATCATCAACGACATTCTTGATTTTTCAAAAATAGAAGCCGACCGGCTGGAAATCGAATCCATTGATTTCAATCTCGATGACGTGCTCAACAACATCAGCAACCTGCTGGGATTGAAGGCCGAGCAAAAAGGACTCCAGCTTCTGATGCTGGTGAGAAGTTCCGTGCCGAGCCTGCTGGTGGGCGACCCCTGCGTCTCGGGCAGGTGCTGCTCAATCTCACGGCAACGCCATCAAATTCACGGAATCGGGTGAGGTATCGTGGCGGTGGAGGTGTCGAAACAGACCGACAGACAGGTGATCATTCTGTTTTCCATCCGGGATACCGGCAATCGGCATTTCTCCACAACAGGCCCGGAATCTTTTCAGCCGTTTCGTCAGGCGGACGGATCCATTACCCGCAAATACGGCGGAACCGGCCTCGGACTGATCATCAGCAAACGGCTTGTCGAACTCATGGGAGGGACCCTGCAACTGGAAGCGAACCTAACAAAGGAAGTACGTTCAACTTTTCCATTCCTTTTGAAATCCAGTCAAAGAGCAGCGGCGAATCCTTTGTCTATCCTGAATCCCTGCGCCGGATGCGCGTTCTGGTCGTGGATGAGAACAAGGCGTCGCATATCGTGCTGTGCATTATCCTCAACTCCTTTTCCTTTGACGCAGTTGTCGCGAAAAACGGCCAGGAAGCGCTGAGCATGCTGCAGGAATACGATACCGAGAATCCGTTCCGCCTTGTGATCACGGACTGGAAGCTTCCCGACATCAACGGTTTCGAACTTGCGAAAATGATCAAACAAACGCTTCCCTGCAACATACGCCAAAAATCATCCTCATGACGAGTTACAGCCAGGACACTGTAAGCAGCCAGGACGACAAGAATCAACTGGATGGTTTCATGCTTCGCCCCTTCAACCGGTCCGTGCTGTTCGGACACCATAATGGATGTTTTTGGAAGTGAGGGATACCATCTGAGCACAAGGCCGCAGGCTACCCCCTCCCCATCTTCCTACAATCTCGATGGCGCCCGTGTTCTCCTGGCCGAAGACAATGAAATCAATCAACAGGTGGCCCAGGAAATCCTCACTGACGCGGGTGTTGTCGTAAGTATTGCCGGCGACGGCCAGGAAGCCCTGGAAATGCTCGAACAGGGGCGATTATCAGGCCGTTGCTCCTGGATATCCAGATGCCGCGCCTGGATGGCTACCAGGTCATCAAGGCCATTCGTGTGCACAAGTATCTGGCTGACATTCCGGTGATCGCCATGACGGCCCACGCCTTTGCCAGCGACAAGCAGAAATGTATGGAAGCGGGAATGAACGATTTTCTGACCAAAGCCCATCGATCCGGACATTATGCTCGGGAAACTGGCCCAGTGGCTTCCTCAAAAATCGCAGGCAGCTTCTATCAGGCGCAGCCCGGTCCGAAAAATTCCCCCAGCGAAACGGAACAAACGGTCTTTCCCGACATTCCCGGCATCAACACTAAACTGGGTCTGGCCCGCGTACGCGGGAACACCGGACTGTATCAAAAGCTCCTCACCAACTTCGTGGCCGATACGGCCGGAGACATCAAGGCATTCATCCAGGCACAGGCCGCAGGCTCACATGAAGATGCCCGGGCTGCCGCCCATAAGCTCAAGGGGGTCGCCGGAACCTGGGCATGCAGGCTCTTTTCAACATTCTCGAGGAAATCGAACAGCACTTTTGCAAAACCCGGACGCCGCATTGCCGCTCGCACAACAGTTCGAATCGGAAATGTCCAGCCTGCGGAAGGTCATCCCGAGCGACGAAGGCAAGCAAACAGACAGTGCAAACGACCAGCACTGCACTCCTGAAAAGATGGAAGCATTGCGCCCGGAAATGGAACGTCTGGCTGACTTGCTTCGCGAGCACGATGTCCGGGCCAGAAGCTATTTCCAGGAGTTACAGCCGAAGTTGCAACAGATTTCAGCGAATGTGCGCAGCAGATCGCTTTTTTTCTGGATCAATTCGACTTTGCCGGCGCTCTCAACAACCTCAACATTTTCTGATGAAGAACACGAGACGGAGTGACTTATGGAGCAAGGACGTATTCTCATCGTGGACGACACACCGGCGAATATTGAAATCCTTACCGATCTGCTGGCCCCGGAGTACCGGATAAATGTCGCCCTCAACGGATTCGATGCAATAGATCTTATCAAATCCTCCTTTGTCCCGGATCTGGTGCTTCTGGATATCATGATGCCCAACCTTGACGGGTACAGGTCTGCAGCATTCTTAAGGCAAGAGAAGACACCCGCCGGATACCGATCATCTTTCTCACGGCTCTGTCATCCATTCAAAATGAAGAAAAAGGGCTGGAACTGGGGGCTGTGGATTACATAACCAAACCCTTCAATCCCTCCATCGTGCTCGCCCGTGTGAAAACCCATCTCGCTCTCTATAAACAGAGCAGACTGCTGGAGAATCTGGTGGATCAACGTACCGAGGAACTGCAAAAGCACGCGATGAGGCCATCCTGTCCAACAAGGCAAAAAGCGTTTTCTTTCTTCAACATGAATCACGAACTGCGTACGCCCCTGAACGGCATCGTGGGCATGTCCCAGCTGCTCATGACCACCTCCCCCACCGAAGAACAACGAGAATTGCTGTGAGCATACGCGCAGTTGCTCTGTCCGGCTGCTGGCCATGGTCAATGATCTGCTCGAGCTTTCCAGCCTGGAGGCGGAACAGGTACGGCTCAATCCCAAGGACTTCAATGTTCGGGAAAGCATGGAGCTCATTGTCAAACATTTCCAGAAGCTGGCAAAGGACAAAGGGCTCGAGTTCTCCTATGATATCCGCGATACGGTCCCGCAATGGCTCCACGCCGACTTCAACCGCATCCGGCAGGTTCTGGGTAAACCTGCTCAACAACGCCATCCGGTATACCAATCAGGGGTCGGGTGTCCCTTTCGGTGGCGGCCGTGGGCAACGAGCCGGACTCCCATAAAACTGACCTTCATCGTCACAGATACCGGGGTCGGCATCGAACCGGACAAAACAGGACAGCATTTTCGAGCCATTCCATCATAGGGCGAGTACTACATAACCAAGGAATACGCCGGCGCCGGCCTGGGACTTTCCATTTGCAAGCACCTGGTCTCGCTCATGGACGGGCACATCTGGCTTGTTTCCAGCCAGCCGGAGAACACCTCTTTCAGCTTCATGGTGCCCTGCAAAAAAGTACAGCGCAGCGCACCGTCCGCGACGAACACCACAGCCTCCTCATAGCGTCAAAACAAAGCCCGCGGACAAAGAAAAACTTTGTCCGCGGGTCCTGGTCATTCTTTCGGATCAGCGCACTTCAATACGCTTCATGGTCTGGCCGCGCGCGTCCACAAGGTGTACGGCGCAGGCAATGCAGGGGATCATAGGAATGGATGGTCCGGAGAATCTCCACCGGGCGATCCGGATCCGGACAGGGGCAGCCTATCAATGACTGTTCACCCGGACTGAGCTTGTCCGCAGCACAGCGCGGCCCCAGGTTCCATGTGGACGGTACGACCAGCTGGAAGTTGTCTATCTTGCCGCCCTTGATCTTGATCCAGTGCGACAGGGGCACCGCGTGTGACCACAGCAGGTGCCCACGACCCTGGGCCGTATCCGGCATGGTCCACTTGGTGTAGATGGCGTCGTCGCCGGATTTTATCCGGTCTTCGGTTTCCTTGATCCACCCTTCCATACGTTTGGTAAGCATGCTGGTTTCGATGGACGCGACAGACCGTACGCCCCCATGGTGGAAAACAACTGGTCCGGTTTCATGCCCGAGGCCTTGAAAAAAAGCGTCCAGCATGGATTTTGTCTCGCTCTCGTTGCGCGCATAGGCTATGGCGCGCCTGGCCAGCGGGCCTGTTTCCATGGGTTCGCCCTTGTAACGCGGCGCTTTTGCCCAGGAATACTTGTCCTTGTCCTCATAGCTGGTGTAGTTCGGGTCGGTAACACCGTCGTAAGGTTTATGTTCCTCGATTCCCTCGTACCAGCTGTGAGCCACGTGCTCGGCGATCTGATCCATATCCAGGTTCTCATGCTTTGCGAAATCATTTTTCCAAAGCACACCGGAATGGAAATAGGGATCCTTGCCCGTGGGACGGATCCACAAAATCATCAAAGGCGAAGAAGTTGAAGGTCTTGCCGTAGTCACAGGCTTCGGGGATAGCGCTGGGCCATGAGCAGGATGTCCGGCATCATGGCATTGTCCACGAACTCCTTGGTTTTTTACCCACAGCTCGCGAAACTGGCCGATGACTTCGGGCCTGAGGCTGTCGTAACAGGTCATGCCGCCCACGACCATGGACTGGCCATGGGGGTTTTTCCCGGCAAACAGGGCCATCATCCGGCCCAGTTCGAGCTGCACGCGCAGCCCTTCCAGATAATGGGCCGACAGGATGAGATTTTCTTCCGGGTGTGAAACGATAGGCCTTGTTGCCGCCCAGAAAATAGGCGTTTTCCAGAAAGCCCAGCTGGCCGGAAGCCACAAAGTCCTTGAGGCGTTTCTGTACAATATACAGATCCGCGGGGTTGTCGCCGCGCTCGCTGGTGCTGGCCACGATCTTGGCCGCTTTGGCCGGATCGGCCGTGGTGGCCGCGGCCATGTCTATCCAGTCCAGCCCGTGCAAATGATAATAATGGATCAAATGATCCTGAAACAATGAGCGCCGACAAAATGAGGTGGCGCATCAGCTGGGCCAATGGGGGAATCTTGACCTGCAAGGCGTCCTCGATGGCCCGGATGCTGGTGAGAGCGTGGGTGTTGGTGCAGACCCCGCAGGTACGCTGCGTGAACAGGGGTGCGTCTTCGGGCGGACGCCCCTTGAGAATTATCTCGAGTCCGCGGAACAGCTGGCAGCTGACCCATGCGTCTTTTACCTTGTCGTTTTCCAGGGCGACCTCTATTTTGAGATGGCCTTCTATTCGTGTCACCGGGTCCACGACCAACCGCTTGCCGGTGCTGCTGGCAGTATTCTGACTCATGCGGAATATCCTCCCTTGCGGATGGCTCGGGTTAGCTTTTTTTCGGACCGTCTTCGATGGGATGGAAAAAGGGCGAATATTCATCCCAGAACCCTGGTTCGCTGCACCCGATGCAGGGCGCTCCGGCCTTGACCGGCCAGTTCACCTGATTGAACATGGAGGTCGGACAATTGTTGTAGGTATAAGGCCCCTTGCAACCGAGTTGGTACAGGCACCAGCCTTTTTTGGCTTCCGGACTGTCGAAACTCAATGCAAATTCGCCATTGTTGAAGTGCTTCTGGCGCGGGCAGTTGTCGTGCACCGTATGGCTGTAGAACTGAAGCGGCCGGTTCCAGGCATCCAGTTTTGGCATGCCTTTGGACAACAAATAAACCACCGTGCCCACGAAGTTCATGGGATTTGGCGGACATCCGGCAATGTTGATGGCCTTGACCCCCCCACCGCACCCAGCGCGTCATTGACGCCTTTGGCGCCCGAGGGATTGGGCGCCGCTGCCTGCACGCCGCCGAAACAGGCGCAGGAGCCCATGGCGATGGTGGCAATGGCTTTGGAAGCCACCCTGGCGCAGAGCTGGAACGTGGTTTCACCGCCGACCTTGCAGTATTCCCCGCCATGGAATGTGGGGATGCCGCCTTCTATGACACAGATGTACCCTTCCGGATTTTTCAGGGCTTTTTCCAATGCTCCGTGGGCTGCCTCTCCGGCCGCGCACATGAGTGTTTCGCAATAATCCAGAGAAATGGTGCTCAGGATTATCTCGTCGATGGTGGGTTCGTAGGCCCGCAGCAGCGCCTCTGTGCAGCCGGTGCATTCGGCGCAGTGCAGATACACCACCGAGGGGCGTTTCTTGGTTGTGAGCGCGTGGGCAATCTGGGGCACAAAAGACTGCCCCAACCCGAGAAAGGTGGCCATCACGCTGCAAAATTTCATGAATTCGCGCCGATCCAGCTGCGCTTCGCCGGCCAGCATTTTAAACGCGTCGAATCTGTTTCCATTGGGCATAATGTCCCCCTTGGGCTAGCCGGGCTTGTGACAGGCTGTGGTACAGCCAATCGGATTCTTACCGCCTTTATAACGCATCTGCGTATGGCATCCGAGACAACTTGGAGGTCCTTCCGTATGCCAGGCCCGGTAAAAACTTGTCGGCTCCTTGGGGTCCACGTCACGATGGCATTGCCTGCACGGGATGTATTTTCCCAGAGATTTGTCCGTTTCCATGTGGTGACATTTCTGACAAGGCACCCTGATGGCGTGAAATCCATGCGGAAAAGTGACCTTGGTTACCCATGAGTTCAGTTTTTCGTTGCCTTGGGGACGTTCCAGAATGACTTTTTCCGGCACCTCGAATGCCAGCACCACACTGATGGTGCCCATAACGAATAGCACTGCGCTGAAATAAAGCAGAAGCTTTCTCAACATAACACCTCCATTTGCAGAGAAGTTTCCACACTATTTCCATCATACATTATTTGGGCGTAAAGTCACTACCTCCTGAGAAAAAGCATCTTCACCTGGCAGAATTCTACCGCAATCATTCTCTTCCGGCATTGCAGCCATTTTAGTTGAAGAAAAAAAATACTAGGGTTATTCTTACAAATCTTTAAAGGCAAAAACTACATTTTTGATTTCGGAACGAATCAGAGGGGGAAGCCATGCTTGTAGCATGCAAATGGTGTGGATTTTCAAAAGACGTATCGCCGGACCTGGAGGGAAGAAAGGTCAGCTGCCCGGTCTGCGGCAAAGAATTCGTCGCTTCAGCTGCGGAAAGACGCTATTCCGAGAGGCAGCGCGTGGCGCATATTTTTGCCTGGCTCGACCGGGACGGCAAGTGCGAGGTACGGGACCTCACGCTGACCGGCCTGAGTATTTATTCCTACAACATGGACTCCAGCTACGACATCGGGACGAACATCAGCTTCAACCTCGTAAGCGGCGGCAACACTGTTTTGACCGGACTGCAGGCCCAGATCATGCACGCCTCGCCGGAAGCCTACGGGTGCAAGTTCACCTCGTTGACCGATTCTCAACGGACAAAGCTGGAGCAGTTCATCAAAGAAGGACTTGATCAGCTGGATGATACGGAAGGTCTAAATTTTTCGGTGGCTGCGCTTGAGGAATTCATCGACCGTACGGACGAAGATTAGCCGCTTATTCGTGCACTTCTTCCACGACACGGGCTTCCCTGCGCCGTCTGTACAGAGCCCAGCCCAACAGGCTGGCCAACAGGAACAGGGCCACGGACAGCACTGTCCGCCAGACCGGCGAAACATGGACGCCGCTGCCCAGCAGGACAAAGACCAGCGTTTGCGGAATGTAGCCCAGCAAGGTTCCCAAAAAGAACCCGGCAGGGCTCGCATTGCTCACCCCGGCCAGCAGATTGGTGATGAGATTGTTGCCCACCGGCAACAGGCGGATGATCAATGCCGTGGAAAAGGTATTGTCCGCGATGATGCCGTTCAGCCTGGCAACGCGCTTTCCAAACTTGCGGTTGATCAGATTGCGTCCGAAAAAACGGCTGTAATAGAATGTGACTATGCAGCTGGTAAGGGTTCCGGCCAACGCCAGGGGCACGCCGGGTAAGAACCCGAACGCATACCCACCCAGAAAACTCACCAGTTGCCGCGGCACGCCCACCGAGGTGAACAAGGCGGCGCACAGCACGTACAACAGCGCCCCTGTCGCCCCGCGATGGGCCAGGTAGGTATCCACCCAGGCCTTGTTGAAGGCTTCGGCCACGCCCGTGAGCCGCAAGGCGTAGATAATCACGGCCAAAGAGAGGATCAGCGCCAGGCCCTTGGCCACCATGCGAACGGGTTTAGTCATTGACGGGCCCGTTGTCCTGATCGGCGGAGCGCTTGCCTCCAGTCATAAACACCGAAGGGCCGGCATAGACAAGCAGCACCCCGGGAAGCAGAAACAGCTGTGCCAGAAAAAGCAGCACGTCATGCCGCACTACGCAGACCCAGAGCACAAGCACTGCTCCGGCCAGAGCCAGAGGCAGGCGAAAGCTTCGCTTGCCTGCTGCAAGCAGGCCCGGCATCTGCAACAGCAACCCGAATATGAGCGCGTAGCCCAGCGGTGAAAGAAACATGGCTGCGGTGTCTCAGTTTTGCTCTTTGATTTCGATACGAACGTAACGTCTTTGCATCCAGCGTACGGCCAGCAAATCCGCCCAGGTGGTCAAGGCGCGATCCAGTACGCCGTACTTGGAGGTTCCGTGTCGCCTGGCCCTGTGGTTGACCGGCACTTCCGCCACCCTGGCCCCTTCCAGCTTCATCAGGGTGGGCAAAAAACGGTGCATGCCCGTGAACATGGGCAATTTTCTGGCCATGGAGGCACGCATGATCTTCAGAGAACAGCCCGTATCCTTGACGGTCTCGTTGCTGAGTTTGTTGCGTACGGCGTTGGCGAATTTGGAAGCCAGCTTTTTGCTGCGGGTATCCTGACGGTTGGCCCGCCAGCCGATGACCATGTCGACCCCCTTGTCCATCTCCAGCAGCATCCGCGGAATGTCCGCCGGATCGTTCTGCAGGTCGGCATCCATGGTGACGATCAACTCCCCTTTGGCGGCCTGAAACCCGGCCCCAAAAGCTGCGGACTGCCCGGAATTGTGCGCCAGGCTGACAAAACGAATACGGGAATCCGTCTGCGCAAGGTCCTTGATGACCTCGAGCGTGGAATCCGAACTGCCGTCATCAACAAAGAGCAGCTCCCAATGCTTGTGCGAACCGCTAAGCGCCTGTTCGACCTCAAGATACAAGGGCTTCAGGTTCTGCTCTTCATTGTAGGCAGGAACAACAATTGATAGATGAAGTGGCGTTTGCATGGGGCGAAATGTAGGTTAATTTAAAAAAAGTGTAAATAGTTGTTGACAAGGCAGGCTGAAATCCATAATTTCATTTCTTCAGCGACGCGGGGTGGAGCAGCACGGTAGCTCGTCGGGCTCATAACCCGAAGGTCATAGGTTCAAATCCTGTCCCCGCTACCAACGAAATCAAGGGCTTAGCTCGAAAGAGTTAAGCCTTTTTTCTTTTCCGGTACTCACGGCGATGAAAAAGGGGTCTACACCAAGAAGAGGGGCGCTCTTCTCCCCTGCAACTCAACCAGGACGCTCGCACACTATATATTTGGCTGCGTCTCCATTTAAATTGTCCAGTTCTTGGTGCTTCATAACGCCCTGTTCTATCAGCCATTATACCGAGTCCAGGGGATTTGCGACAAGCAGTCTGAACAAGATGAGCTGTTTTGTCAGTAATCTACGAAACGCTGTCAGGGTGGCTTGCGCCCTTAATTCAAATCGCACCCGGGTATGCACTCTTCCCATACTTTCGTACAATACACACCGCCCATATGCGAATGCATACAGCGTACGTATTTGTCATAGCATTTTTCTTCACACTCATTTCTGAAATTTGGTTTGGAATCCGCACTAAGGTCGAACGGAGGTTTGAAAGTTGTTCTCGGAGCAGTGCCCTCTGCAAACGCAAAATGAACAAAAACAAAGGAAATCCCCAACGCAATTATCAACGTACAGAAAAAACTTTTCATACTGTTTCCTTTTGATGCTGTAAGGAGCATTATGATTTGATAAAAGAATACGAATACACGTTTTCAGCTCAAATACTATTGCATAACGCTATTTTTTTGCAATATCAGCACCATAAAATGGCAAATATAATATCAACAACAGGTTGAAGATATCACGAGACTTTTTGTAAGTGATTATGGGTACATTTTCTGCCAACAAAGTTGGAAGTCGCATACTTCATGGTCAGTTGAAAACTCGTAACACATGCTCTGCTCTTTCGCCTCCAATTCGAAAGGGTCCAGAAGCATTTGCTGGGGCACTCCAAGAACATACGCATTATCACTCAACGGTCATTGATAAAATTCTATCCATTCATAAAAACAAAGGCTTACAACACATCAAGTTGTAAGCCTTTTCCATTTTCCAATCAGGCGCTGCCTGTACTTGGATGTTTGCGCCCAAAAAAGCAGACTCGTTCGGCAACACGGACTGCTCTTTACCCCGACCAGCAGCACGGCTCCCGCCATGGCGCATCGATCTTTACCCAGTGAGATGAGCCCCCGATCCTTGATGGAGAGCCCCATTATCCGTATCAGGCCGCCTCGCCCGTAGGCAAGATGATGGCCATCAATTAGCTTGCTTGTCTTGGAAAAGTGATAAATGGTTAGGCGAATAGCGTGGAAACTGTCCGTCACCCATTCGGGCTTTAGGGAACAATTCGCGAACCACGCTGCGATAGGCGGAGTTCCTATTTCATCCGCCAAAAAAAGCAGCCCCTCATGATGGCAGGCATGAGGGGCTGGAGTTCATACAGGTGACCCTTAAACGAACTCCTAGAGTCTCCAATTAACATTGAGGAAGGTATTTATGCGAACGAAAATTTTATCAGCTATCTGCTGGTATATGGCTTTGGCGGCCGTTTTTCCATAAATGCGGCCACAGCCTCTTTGTTGTCCTCTGTGGCCAGAGAGCGCATCAACATGTTAGCCTCCAGAAGCAGACCGTCCTCCAAGGGCATTTCGGTTCCTCTGTTGATCGCTTCCTTGTAACAGCGCACTGCAAAGGGGGGCATACGGGTAATCTTTTCGGCAAGCTCCATAGCGGTATCCAGCAGTACTTCCTTTGGAACCACGGTAAAGGCAAGCCCCAGGTCAAGAGCCTCATCGGCCTCGACGTAGCGGCCGGTAAACATGATTTCTTTGGCCTTCTGTAAACCAACAATTCTGGGCAGGAGCTGTGTTCCGCCAAAGCTGTTGACCAGGCCCAGTTTTACGGAAGGAAGCCCCATCTTCACGTCATTGGAGGCAATGACGAAATCGCAGGCCAGAGTAAATTCCATACCTCCACCCAGGTCATAGCCGAATACGGCGCCTATAACCGGTACGCGGTGATTACGGATAAGTCGGGTTATGGACTGTCCGATCATGGCGAATTCATAACCCTCGTATGCCGAAAGCTCCTTTTCATCGTCGATATCACCGCCGGCAGAAAATGCCTTTTCGCCGGCAGCGGTAAACACCACGCACAGCACATCTGTATCCGTATGCGCGCACTGCAAGGCATCATGTATTTCGATCAGCGTCTGTTTGTTGTAGACGTTGAGCTTCTCTGGACGATTGACCGTAATTAAGGCAATGGCATCCTGCTTTTCATAAAGAACATATTTCAAAGTATGGCCTCCGGATTTCTAAAAATTCCCGACGACCTGTTCTAGCAATTTTTATGCAAGCCGATTGCCGAACGCTTAAAAAAAAACAGATTAGCACAAAACATATTCATTTTTATGAGAAAAATGGTTCTTCGACGAAAACTGTGGATTTTATCTTCTTCAATTGCAAGGATCTCACCGAGGCAGACGATCCAATTGGATGAAAATCCAATGGGTTGGGCTAGCTTAATCTTTATCTGATTAGTAGTGGTACACGCTGTTTGATGTAGTCCCTTGGAAGATTCGGGGAGAATCCATGGACATGCGATGTACCGTGAGTTCCAATATATCAGCTTATTACCGCCGAATAGAACAGGAGACCAGGATAATAATCCCGATTCCACAGTTTTCGTCGAAGAGCCCCCAAAAGGGTCATGCCCTGAAAGTGTGTTTACAAAAAATACGGTTCGGCGGTCTTCGAAAAATCAGATTCTATTTTTTGTATACAGTACGTTTTCGCCCCTTGCCGGTTCTACACCAAATATTATGCTGGCCATAAATGCACCAAGCTGATTGCCATCAACATTGAGACTCACAAGGTGTTCAGCATGAAAAAACATTTATTATACCGCCTCAGAAAATTTCCAGAGCCTTTTGAGGGCAAAAGATTTTTTGAGCATCGAAGTCCACGAGCGGAGTTACGGCATTGCCGCTCGGCAATGCGATGGAGCCTGTGAAATGCGGACTGGACCCGGCAAGTTATCCACAAGCTCGTGCTATACTTGCCGGAGGTTGGCCATACGCGAGGTTGTGTTGTTCGAGAGTCCGGTCCTACAGTTTTTGGACTGGCACGGGCCATTGAGAAAGCCGGCTGACTTCACGTGGCGTGTCCGTCATCTTTGGGGCATCTCAGTGGTTAGTTTTTTCCGCGCTTCAACACCACTTTTTTTCTTCCGATTCAGTTTATCAATCACCGCCACATTACACTCCTCGTCATCCTTGAACGACGGATCCGCGCCCGGCTCTCAAAGAAAATCACAGGCATCCTGGTACCTCTCTAATTTATGCAATAGCGTCCATGTCCGCCCCAAGAGCGAGGAGCGTACTGACTTACCTTGGTACGGCACTGGAGGGCGATGTTGTGCAACGTGGAAAGGCCTGAGATGTTTTCAAGGGGTGAGCGAAGCTCCGTAGCGGTGCAAGAGAAAACGACTGATTCCACAGCAAAAGAGTATGTAAATGGTGAATACGCTTCTCTCACGTCCGGCACGCCAGGATCAAGGCATTGTTCATTCGCGGCCAGATGAAAAGTCTTGGTTGAACTTTCATTCGATGCGGCGTATCAATAGTATATTTACAGGGTTTTCCTTCTGGGCTTACGCCAGACGATCACTACTGCCCACTGAGACATCAAACTAGATGAAACCGTGTGTGTGTAGGCAGATCCGCAAGATGGGGTCATGGTCTTTTATCACAAGCCGCACCTAAGTTAGGAGCATCCGAATATAAAAGAAACCATGGTGTTATTGAGCGTCCTGATTGCTCGCCAGAATCAAATCTGTCTCTCAGACATCACGTACATCTCCATGAAATACGACTTTTTTTTCGTGAGCATAAATAGCTAGAACCGGGCAATCATGGTTTATGATATTTCGAATCCAAGGAATACTGATTTTGCATTGCTACACGAGAAGAGTTCATCTGCTAAAGAATACCTGAAATTCTCAACTTTGAGCATAACTTTTAACCATTAGCTACGGAGTCGCACAAAAAAGTACCCGACACACGGTATGAACAACGAATGGCAATAGCTATATAAACTAGCAACGATCAAAAAATACATACGTTTCTAAGCTTTTTATAAGCAGCAACGTTGTAAAAAATAAAATCAACCCGACTAGGTCTACATTTATTGCTGAAATGGTCAAATGCTAATATTTCACTAAACTTTATACTAGTGTACGAGATACTATGAACAAAACATATAATCTCTCAGAAATAATAATAAACTACAGTGCTGACATCTTGGCGGAAATTTTTGAGAATATTCAGGATGCACTGATGATGGTTGATGCCCAAGGGGTGATCATATTTGCCAACAAAAGCTATGAGGCCATGTTTGGAGTTCCTCCGGAAAAGCTGATCGGCAAAAACCTGAACAGCATTGAACCTGACGCCACGCTGTTGGATGCATTGAATACCCACCAAAAAAGATTCAATAGAGTAGAGAAAATAATGTCCCTGGGTGGTGTTGAAACAATTGGCGTGGCGTTTCCCATCTATCATAAAACAACAGCTGAATTTATCGGCGCAATGGCTATTTTCGAGAATGAGTCCAGATTAAAGGTTCTTATGGACGAGCTACACAGAACCAAGGAGCTCGCCTGTTATCTTCAGGAACGACTGGACGGAGCTCAACTCCCCCAATCATTCACGGATATAATCTGCAACAGCGATAATATGAAAAAAATTCTCAATGTTGCGGCTAAAGTTGCAAAGACTGATTCCACCGTCCTAATTCGCGGCGAAAGCGGCGTAGGTAAAGAAGTTCTGGCAAATGCAATTCACAACGCAAGCGACCGGAAGGAAAATCCCTATGTCAAAGTAAACTGTGCGTCTATTCCCGAAACATTGCTTGAAAGCGAACTATTTGGCTATGAAAACGGTGCTTTTACCGGTGCCCGAAAAGGCGGAAAACTAGGAAAATTTGAACTTGCAAACCACGGGACAATACTGCTTGATGAAATAGGCGACATGACCTTCGACATGCAAGCAAAATTGCTCAGAGTACTTCAGGAGAAAGAACTTGAACGAGTTGGGGGAACCCGAACCATTCCGCTGGATATTCGGGTAATTGCGGCAACCAACAAGGATCTCGAAAAAATGATAAAAGAGGATCAATTCCGTAGTGATTTGTACTATCGACTCAGCGTGATGCCTCTGAATCTGCCTCCTTTGCGGGAACGCAAAGCCGACATTCTTCCTCTTGCAAGATACTATCTTAAAAAGTTGAACAAACAAATGAACTATCACGGTGACGTAGTGATTACTTCCGACACCATTCGAATTTTCCATTCATACAGCTGGCCAGGCAACATCCGGGAGCTGCAAAATGTTCTGGAACACGCCAATATTCTGCGAACGCGGTCGTGCATCGAACCAAGGCATCTACCCAAACACCTAAGAGCCATGGCCGATTGCGACGACCATGACTGTTTAGGAGGAGAACTCAACCTCAAGCGGGCTGTCGCGCTGTTGGAAAAAGAAATGATCACTGAAGCGTTGAAGTTATACGAAGGCAATAAAAGCAAAGCGATAGAGGAGCTGGGCATCTCGAGAAGATCGTTTTATAAAAGATTGGCCCGCTATGGTTTTGTATAGTGATCGCGACGTAATCCAACAGTTACTCTTTTGATGAAGGCATCTCAACTTGATTTGACTTTTTCTCCTGGAGAAAAAGAGCTTTTGTTCATGTGTCCGGTTTGCTGGTCGGAGCATCCCATCAAAAGGGGTTCCCTGTTCATTTTTGAAGTACCGAAATAGAACTCCATAAATTTTCTGCCGTACAGCTTTGTTTCATCGCAATTTTTTATCTTTATACTATTTTTGTGCTTAATTTTTCCAGAATGTAAATGTTGTATGCACTAGCATACAACATTTACCGTATAAAAAAGCAATAGCCTCCTGAGATGCATCAGTCGTCTCACAAAACATCACGCCACTTAAAACTACGATTTTTTCCCTTTTCGATTCGCTCGCCTTCTTTCTTTGGGTTCCGAAAGCATTCTTGCAGATTCTTTTAACTTGAATTCAATATTGCGTTCCAGGCTCTCAAGCACACATTCAAGCCAAATAGCTGCACTTCTCCGCCACCATAATCAAAAATTGTTTCCGGTTTTCTCTCGAGCTTTATTTTGAAACAAGCGCGGCGACGTAAAAATACTCTTCATCATGATGGATACTCGGTCCTTGCTTGCGTCTGTGACAGACAGCATGATCTGAGGTAACCCCTCTTGTAAAACAAACCTTCCGTAACTGCGACTAATTGCAGACGTATTATCTCTCCCTGGTGGCCCCCTCCTGAGGCACCAATGCTGGCTATTTTGTATACAGCTTTGGTCTTCAACTTCAGACGACTATATATACTTTATATACGACATTGGCGATCTGCTGAGTCCTGAAAATACGAGTCCTATGCAGGTGTTAAGGCTAATACACTTGTATAAACAGAATTAACACTGTCTCTCACTATCCCCCCAGCACTCTCCATCCAAGAAAATGGCTACTTGGCATAGTTATTTCATTACTATCAAAATACTTCGGCCTGTCCTTTATGACAGGGCCAATTAATATGAAGTCAATACATCGAATCCGACATGAGTTGCATTCGGATGAATACCATCGGAGGCATCATGCTTAGCAAAAAGCACGAAATGATCAAAAAGCTGGCGCGAGAATTCGCTGACACTGAGATAGCTCCACTGGCTGCAGAAATGGATGAAACTGAGGAGTACTCAAAAGAGCTGCGGGAAAAAATCAAAAACTGCAAATTCCATTGCATTACAATTCCCAAAGAATATGGAGGCTGCGGCGGCGATTATCTGTCCGCGGTGATCGTAATGGAAGAAATATCCAGAGCCGATGCCGCATCTTCGAGCGAAACCATGCCTAATTCGCTCACCGGCTCGCCAATTCTTTACTTTGGAAACGAAGAGCAGAAACAAAAATACTTGCGAGGAATGGCCGAGGGAACATTGGAGGGTGCGTTCGGCATTACGGAACCCGGAGCGGGCTCTGACACGTCAGCCATCACGACCACGGCCGTCAAAGATGGGAATTCTTATATTCTCAATGGGCGAAAGTGCTTTATCACACACGGCGCCATTTGTGATTTCATTACAGTTTTTGCCAAAACGGACCTGAATGCGCGAGGAACCTCGGGGATCAGCGCCTTTATCGTGGAGGCGGACTGGAAAGGATTTTCGCGGGGAAAGATAGAAAACAAACTGGGAATTCGCTCCTCCAAGACCTGTGACATCGTCATGGAAGACGTTCGAGTTCCGGAGAAGAACTTACTCGGCCGGGAAGGACAGGGCTTTAAAATCTGCATGGCTACCTTGGATTCCGGACGTATTACCGTTGCTGCTCAAGGACTTGGCATTGCCCAAGGAGCACTGGATGAAGCAATCAAATACACAAAGGAGCGCGTCCAGTTTGGAAAACCAATATCGCGCTTGCAAAATACACAGTTTGAACTTGCGGACATGGCGACTCGTGTGGAGTGCGGACGTGGTCTGGTTTATTCCGCAGCACTCCTGAAGGATGCCGGAAAGAACATTACCAAAGTGGCCGCCATGGCAAAGTACTACTGTGGTGAGTTGTGCAACAACATCGCGTACCGCTCCCTCCAACTTCACGGAGGCTACGGTTTTATGAAGGACTACCCCATAGAGCGCATGTACCGAGATGCGAGAATAGTTTCAATCTACGAGGGAACGTCTGAAATCCAGAAAGTCGTTATAGCGAGTAATATCCTCGCTGGCTGATAAGGAGAGAACGATGAAAATTATAGTGTGCGTTAAGCAAGTTCCTAATACCAACAACGTAAAAATCGATCCGGAAAAAGGAACCCTTATCCGAACCGGAGTCGAAAGCATTTTGAATCCCGACGACGCAAACGCTCTTGAAGAAGCGCTGAGGATCAAGGATAGCACCCCCGATACCACGGTGGTAGCGCTATCGATGGGCCCGACGCAGGCTGACAAGGTGCTTCGCGAATGCCTGGCCATGGGGGCCGATGAAGCGGTGCTGCTAAGCGACCGGGCGTTCGGCGGCTCAGATACGTGGGCGACATCAAACGCGTTGGCTGCTGCGATCCAGAAAATCGGCGATTTCGACATCGTCTTTGCAGGCCGACAAGCTATAGACGGCGATACGGCACAGGTGGGACCACAGATCGCGGAAAAGCTGGATCTACCACAGGTAACCTATGTTGAATCCTTCTCCCTGGAGGGTGACGTCGTAACAGTCCGGAGAAAACTCGAAGACGGATACGAAGTCATCCAGGTCAATATGCCGGTACTTCTCACGACCATCAAAGAACTCAATACGCCGCGGTACATGACTGTCGACAAAATCTATGCCGCTTATGAAAAGGACATCCCGGTCTGGGGCTTCGCCGATCTTGGAATAGCCTCTGATCAGGTCGGGATCAAATCGTCTCCGACACGGGTACTTAAATCTTTTAGTGCGAGTCCCAAAGGGTGTTGTGTCATGTTGAACGGAACTGTGGACGAAATGACCAAAGCATTGATCGTCAATTTGAAAAAATGCCACGCAATTTGATGGAAAGAGGAAGAGCAAATGGAGAAACAGGATATCACACAATATAAAGACGTTTGGGTTTTTGCAGAGCAGCGAAACAATTCTCTCGTACCGGTGGTTATTGAACTCCTGGGTGAGGGACGCCGGTTGGCGAATGAAATCGGCGTTAAGCTCTGCGCCGTTTTGTGCGGAAAGGACGTGTCTGATCTGGCAAAGGAATTAATCACGTTCGATGCGGACACTGTCTACGTTGTGGATAACCCGCTGTTAGAAAACTACACCACGGACGGATACGCAAAGGTGATAACGGACGCCATCAGAGAGTTTAAGCCGGAAATTGTTCTCTACGGCGCCACCAATATCGGTCGTGACCTTGCTCCCCGAATCGCGGCCCGCGTCAACACGGGTCTTACTGCTGACTGCACGTGCCTGGAGATCGACCCAGAGGACAAAAAGCTTCGTCAAACCCGACCGGCCTTCGGAGGAAACCTGATGGCCACGATTGTCTGTGCAGATCGACGGCCGCAAATGGCGACAGTACGTCCGGGGGTGATGGAAAAAGCCGTACAGGACAAATCCCGCAGCGGCGAAATCAAATCGCTAGCATGCACCCTTACCGCAACTGATATCCGGACCAGGGTCATTGAACATGTGGTAAATGAAAATAGCGGCAGCGGCATTCCCTTACCGGAAGCGGAAGTCATTGTATCCGGGGGAAAAGGATTAGGTAATCCTGAAGGATTTCAACTATTAAAACAGTTGGCGACAAAACTCGGCGGAACTGTTGGCGCATCCCGCGCCGCCGTTGACGCAGGGTGGATAGATCACACGTACCAGATTGGTCAGACGGGTACGACGGTACGTCCGAAGATTTACATCGCCTGTGGAATCTCAGGGGCGATCCAACACTTGGCGGGAATGCAGTCCTCCGACAAGATCATAGCTATCAACAAAAATCCAACAGCGCCGATTTTCCAAGTTGCAGATTTTGGAATCGTCGGCGACCTCTACGACGTCATACCAAAAATCGTAACTCACATTGATAACGTGGAGGACCTCATGCGTAAAGCCTGCATGTGTTCCGCCGCATAAAGCCTAACTCTGCCTGTTGGAGACTCTGGATGTGTCTCCCGTGTGTTTCCGGGAGACACTCTTATACGCCACGCCCAACGGCATCCTAGCAGTCAAGCATCCCCATATTTCTGAACCATTGCCTGAACTCAGGCAGAGCGTCCGGCAGCGAACCATTGAAACCGGCATGCAACTCCATGGCAGCATCTGGGACCGGCATCCCGGCCTGGTACGGCCACACTATCACTTCAGGGTCTGCGGGTATCAATACCCAAGACGCTTCAAATACAAAATCATGGGGATCAAGGCCAAATTCGCTTTAACCAACTGAACCTGTTTTTTGACTATTCTCTAACAAGGAAGGAGAAGTATCATGAGATTACCCCACGAGGAAACCGTCGCATTGACCAATAAACGATGGTATGTGGTCATGGCCAGTTGTCTGATCAATCTATGCCTCGGCTCCATGTATACCTGGAGTGTTTTTTCCCCTCCCATGGCCATGCATTTGAATACAATCAATGGATTCAACGGATCTGAGGCCTTGTCAGCCGCCACATTAGCCGTGGTATTTAGTATGGCCAACAGCATAGGAGCGATAATGATCCTCCTGGGTGGCTATGGCTATGACCGCTTCGGCCCCAGGCTGATGATTTTTCTCGGCGGCATCTTTTTTGGGGGTGGAATGCTTCTGTCCGGATACGCCACCAGTCTGAATATGCTGACGCTGGCGTATGGCGGTGGCCTCGGCATAGGCAACGGCTTCGTCTATATCTGCACCATCAGCAACTCGGTCAAACTGTTTCCGGATAAACGAGGGCTTGTCGGTGGTATCATCACAGCCAGTTATGGGCTGAGTTCCTTTATTTTGCCCCCCATAGCCTCCGCTCTGATAAATTCCTCGGGAGTGGAAAACGCCTTCAAAATTTTGGGCATCGCCTTTATCGTGATTATCAGCGGAAGTTCCTTTCTCGTAACCAGATGCCCGGACGATTTTGTGCCTGCGGGCTGGACCCCGACCAGCAATTCCCTGACAGGTTCCGAGACGGATGGCACCGATAAAAACTGGAAGCAGATGTTGGCCGATCCCATCTTTTATGTGATGCTCATCATGCTGATGTGTGGCGGCGTCTTCGGTCTGATGATCATTTCCCAAGCCTCCTCTTTGTCTCAGAACATCACAGGCATGTCCGTGACGGCAGCCACCACCGTGGTCTCCATTCTGGCCCTGTTCAATGCGGCGGGCCGAGTCTGTGCCGGTTCCATTTCGGACAAAATCGGAAGGGTCAATACATTATCGTTGATGCTCGTCGTCGCAATCGTTGGCTTGGGGTTGCTGTACTTCTGCGGAAAAGGCGATTTCATCATATTTTACACCGGTATTTCCGTTGTTGGTCTCTGTTTCGGAGCATTCATGGGTGTCTACCCTGGGTTTACAGCCGATCAGTTTGGAACAAAATATAGCGGATTCAACTACAGCATTATGTTCATAGGCTTTGGTCTCTCTGCCATTATTGGGCCAACAGTTATGACAACTGTATATAATTCTTCAGGATCCTATCAAAATGCTTTCCTTATTGCCGCATCGCTATCCGTATTGGGCATAGCACTTTCATTTATTTATCGTACTATGTCCAAAGTTAAAAAAGTTTCCGCATTGGCCCATCAAGCTTAGTCCACTTAATGTGAAAAATAATGGCGGATGTCTTGCTCTCTAGTATACTGTAAATGGTTAAAATAAAGATAAACAAGACATCCGCCGCAAAAACATTATCCACCCAGCAAATTATCCAGAGTTAAACAGAAATAAACCAGTGTTGCGTCCAAGAATTAAATCTACATGATGATCTTCATCAAAGGAGACCATGATGGGCGCAAAGATCAAGATTGAGTTTGACCGACGAACAAGCGACTATACTGGAAATCTGAGCACGCTCAGGCAAAACAGAACAACGTGTGGCTATACGGGCACGGGTTGTCCTGGCCGCTGCTTAAGTTTTGACGCTTAAAGAAATCGGGAAACGAACAGAATTGAATTGGCAAGGTTGCCTCTAATGGCGCAAGCGTTTCTTGCTTCAAGGCCTTGAAAGGTTGCATTTGATCCTGCCACAGTATTTTGCAATGGGATACATAAGCAACAACAATGAGCGTTTAGCGAAGCCGTTCAAGTGGATTCATACTGACAAGCCATTGAGCGTTTAAATAAATACGAATTTCAAGGACGCAAAACTGGAGATCGCTTTCAGCGGCCAGGTGATCATCTCCGGCGGTGACATGTTGCTTTGCACGTAGACATGTGCATCAATCTCTTGCCTTTCATGCCCAATGCAGGCCATAACCCCCTTGAAGACTAAAAGAATCCTCCCGCCAGGAAGTTATCCAGGCGCCCTCCGGACTGCACTCCAAAAATTTCTGTCCTGCAGATATAGAAATGTATTTTCTGAAGCCGATAAATAATTTTTATTTTAAAAAAATATAGGACAATGAACAACAATTTGCATGCTCAGTCCGCCCGTTGAATTGGAGTGATATTTTTCTCAGCATATGAATTAAACAGGAAAATCTCTGCAGGCCAACGAGAATGTTTAATCAGTGACACGTACGTTTCACAGGAAAGGAAAAATAAACAAGGATAAGGAATGGATTAATAAAAAAGAGAACGATAAGCAGATATTTTTGTGTAGTGGTTCAGACTTGATCTGACAGTCACCTTTTGATGGGTTTGTAATTGTCAGTTTAGTTCAAACTTGTAACCTTTTCCTGCCAGATGGTCTTGCCATCAATCATAGTTTCCATTGGCGTTCGACCGCAACACATTTTTCCCTGATGAGTACGCTCGGTGTTGTAATAGGCCAGCCAAGCGTCTAAGTCCGTTTGCAATTCCTCCAATGAATGGAAGATCTTTTTCCTGAAGGCAACCTGGTAAAATTCATTCAATATCGTTTTGTGGAAGCGCTCACAAATACCGTTTGTCTGCGGATGTCGCGCTTTGGTCTTGGTGTGTTCGATGCCACAAATGCCAAGAAAGAGCTGATAATCATGTGTCTCTGCTCGGCCACAATATTCGGTTCCCCGATCAGTGAGGATGCGCAATATCCCCATTTCCTGCTCTTCAAAAAAAGGCAGCACCCGGTCGTTGAGTAGGTCAGCTGCGGTAATGGGTGTTTTCGTTGTGTATAGCTTTGCGGCAGCCCATTTGGAGTACGTATCCACAAAGGTCTGCTGATAAATACGCCCGACACCCTTAATTGTGCCTACGTAAAAAGTGTCCTGGCTGCCCAGATAACCGGGATGGGCAGTCTCAATCTCGCCATGCGCCTGGTCATCATCCTTCTTCTTCTCAAGTGCTTGGACTTGGGATTCTGTAAGAACAACTCCCTGATCGGCGGAGATCTTTTCCAATGCTTTTAAACGCAGCTTGAAGTTATGCAGCCCATGGCGCAGCCAGATTGAACGAACACCTGAAGGCGAAACAAATATGCCGCGTTTCCGCAGTTCGTTGCTGGAACGTGCCTGACCATGCGCGGGGAAATCTGTGGCGTAGGCAATGACAGCCTCTTCAATATCAGCTTCAACCCTATTCTTCAGGTTGGGTTTACGTCGGCTCCGATCGAAGAGGGCTTCAACTCCGCCTTGTTCCTTCGCAGTCTTGTAGCGGTAAAACGTGTCTCGCGAAAAGCCCATCATTTTGCAGGCCTTCGAGACGTTGTTGAGTTCCTCGGCGAGGTTGAGCAGGCCCATCTTGTGTTTTATCGTATTCTGATTGAAACTTTCCATGAGGTTCTCCTGAGCATGGTGCTCGGTTTGGTGGATTGTGCTAACCCATCAAAAGGGAGAACCTCTTTATTTTCAAGAGGAAATGTCAGATCTAGTCGAAACTACTTCAATTTTTGCCTATCGTTCCCTTCAAGGTTACTTCATTGCACTAACGTTTATTAATGGTCTATTTTCTTAAAAATCTTATATATCGTATTCGCCATTGGGCTTGCTACATAGATTGTTCCATTCTCAGATACAGCCACATCAGAAAAAGGACTTGCAGCAGGTCCGCCAACAGCGGCACCCTTCCAACCAACCGGAAGATTTACTACAATAGTTGTACTTTTGCCTGTGGTCGGATTGATGTCAACCAGCGACTTAGCAACAGAATCCAGAACCAAAAGATGACCGTCCGGTCTTAGCGCCAGACCTTCAGCTCCTAAGAAACCGGCTGCTACAGTTTTCTTTTTACCAGTAGAATAATCAATAGCAGTAATTTTTCCGGAACCAAATTCGGTGACATATACAATAGAAGAACCGGCTCCGGCTGAAGCCATATAAGTAGGATTATCCAACCCAGTTGCAATCACTTTAGATTTTTTAACATCGTGATCATAAATTCTAATTAATTTTCCTGCTACACCTTCCAAAGCCAAGATACTCCCGTCGGCAAGCATCTGCGTATCAGTTACCATGGGTATATCTGTAATTGTATATTCTATTGCATCCGTTTTAGCGTCAAAAACAAGAATTTTGTTGTCAGTCCAACCGGACATTACTACGTGTTTACCGTCGTCAGAAATAGAGGTTGTATAAACAAATTTGGAACCGTTTTCCGGTACTTCTACTTCTCCTGTAAAACCATCCACCTTTTTGTATGCAAAGTTATCGGCAACATAAAGTGTGTCCCCTTTATCATCAGTAGAAACTGCGACACCCTGTGGAAAAACCAACTTATCTTTTGTTACGGTACGAATTTTTCCAGTTTTCACATCGACTTCATATATGCCGTTTTCATTCATATTTGTGATATAGATACGATCCTTTGAATCAATCGCCAAATTATCCAAATGCGGTTTCTGAACCGCTACTTTAGTTTTCTTACCAGTTGCAATATCAATTCGGAATATTTCTCCAGTTCCGGTATCCAAAGCATACAAGTTCCCTTTGGAATCAAAATTAACGGCACAAGGAGTGTCAAAACCATCAGCAACAACTTTTACAACTTTACCAGTTGCAGGATCTACTTTTACTACCTGGTGCTTAAACCAGAGAGGGCCATAAATATAACCATCCTTGCCAAATTCGAATCCATTCAGTCCGCCTAAACCTTCTGCAACTTTTCTATTTTTCATTTTTCCTGAAATGTCGATCTGCCAGAGGACATCATCAAAAAAAACTTGGGTTGCGTATAATTCGCCTTTATCATTAAAGTCTAAGGCATTCGCACCAGGAAGACCGTCTGCCAGAGTCACGATATTACCATCGGCTCCCATCGCCATAATTTTGCCTAAGAAAAAAACTGTCCAATACATACGCCCATCCGGACCAAACACAATATCATCTGCACCACCATATGGTACGCCCAATATTACATCTGATTTTCCGGTGTTTGTATCGACAGTAAAAATTGTTGCTCCTGCAACTGAACCAACATACAATCTGTCCAAGCTATCAAAAGCCAGCCCATTGATACCGCCATAAAGGCTTGCACCGGGAACCAGCGCTCTTATATTGTAGCTTTCATCAATAACTGTAGGTAAGACATAGTCTGCAGTTCCTGCTATCGTATGACCTGGAAACATCAATAAAAGCAAAAAAGTAAATAAGACAAACTGTCTATTTTTCATTATTCAATCTCCATTTTTGATGATTCCATTGTAGTTCGTATGCAATGGTATGCGCCACACGCTTCTCCCAGTTCAAAGATATCGAGGGGAGAGCCCCGATGAGAAACAGTTTCCATGCTTTAAAGTAAAAGAGCGGGAAGCATGATGCTTCCCGCTCTCGTTCAAATGCCCTTACTATTTGGCCGGTGGGGTTTGTTTCATTTGCTCGAACTTTTTGAGCATGGCACGAGGAGTGGCCGTTTCACGCTCGTAGCGAGGCAATTTGACGCCTTCAAACCCGGCGAGATATTTGGCGATATCTTTCAACGGCTCCATATCATACCGGCTCATCATGGTGATGGTTTCCATCAGGGGGGAACCTCCACCATGCATACCGGCAACCATCTGAGACCCTTCAAAAGAATCGCACAGCTTGTTTTCCATCATACGCATAACCCGGTGAGTTTCCTCGGGGGTGTAGTCCGGATTACGCGAGATGTACTTATTGCACAAATCACATGTATCGGGCGCGAAGAAACTTTCTTCCGTTGGCAGGGAAGCACAGATACCACCGGTGAGGTCGGCGAGAGTTGCATACTCCTCGTAGATTTTGTGTCCTGCCAGCCTGCGCCCGGCGTTGGTAAGAATCTCATCCGGAACCCAGGAGCCGTTGGGGAACTCCACGGCTCTGTACGCCGAGGCCTGCCCTGCGGCAAAAACCAACTCAGCAGTGCAGATGATTTCACAGATTTTTTCACGAACGTGCGGCTGCTTGGCAATGTCATTTACATCGGCAACGAGAGCGGCCTGGGAAGCAAAGACCTCGGATACGGCGGTCTTGCAGCCTGTGTAAGAATGCCGGTGGTAATGGGCGAACATGAGCGCCAGGTAGCCGGCATAAGGAAGAACGCCCGGATTGTCATATCCGTTCAAAAAGAGTCGCTCTTCCGGCACGAAAACATCGTCGAATATCGTCATTGATTCAACGTCGCCGACCTTGGAGATAGGGGCATCCAGTTTTTTCCTGGAATGGTGCGAGGAAGGCAGCGCCATCAATTTGATCCCTTCCCAGTCTCCCGGAAGTGCGAAGGAGACAGCGTAGCTTTCGTCTCCCGTGGCCATAAACTTCGTGGGCAGCACGATGATTTCATCCGCATAAGGGGCGATAGAATTACAGACTTTGGCTCCGCGTACGATGACGCCTTTGCAGGGCTTGCCATCAATGCCGACACCATCGACATCTGTCTTGACGATATGCACAAACTGATCGGGGTCAGGTTGCATATGCGCCCTTTTGTACTTCGGATTACGACTTCCTTTGACATCCGTTTGGGCGCAGTTGGCGACCAGGTCCAACTCCTGCGAATAACGAAGATACTTTTCCAAACGCTCTGTGTACTTCGTGCCGTTGGCCTTGTCGCAGTCATAGGTTACAACCGACAAAGCGTTTAATGCATCTGTCCCCATGCAACGCTGAATACATCCGCCTACCCGGTGACAGAGAAGCCTGGTCATCAATTGCTTTTTCAGCAGGTCCTCTCTCGAATGATGGATGTGGGTAAACCGGTTGATTTTTTCGCCGGTCAGGTGGGACGTGGCGGTACACACATCTTCGTAATCAGGATCAAGCGTCCAATCAAAAGTCTGTTTAATAACGTACAGACCACCGTTGAGATAGTCGCCAGTTCTGTCATGCGCCTTACCGTACATGTACACGTTCGGTTTCATGTTACGGAGCCGATTTACATATTGATCATACGTTCCAATAGCCATAATTTCCTCCAAGGTCTTTTTGCTTGGTTTTTAAAACACCATGTTAATCGCCTGCACTCAGAAAAGGCGCGACAAGCCCTTTGTCCAACCCACGACACTCCTCCAAGGAGAATCGTCCGGTCCTGTGCTGCGGACAAATGACCAGAATTTCCTCTTCCCTGTTGCCCTGGGCACCGATGATCCTGGCAGTATGCCAAATGCTCATCAAACCGGCCAAAGGCAAAGACGCAAACAAGACTCAAAGCACGCAGAAATCATACGACCGACTGGATGGATAATGACAATCCTGTTCCTCAAGGTTCGGCTCTCTACGTGTTTTTTCCCATTACCTTGTTTCCGCCGGGTTCCGATAATTCTCAAAAGCGCCGATCATATTTCCCCAATGACCATATCTTCCAGAGGAATGCGGGGCCGTGCCCCCGGATTTTCATTGGCAAAACCAACAGTCATGAGCGCCACCACAATCGTCGTTTCCGGTAACCCCAACAATTCAGCAACCTTTTTGGGCTTCATATGCTGAACAATACATGTGCCCAAGCCTAATGAAACTGCACGAAGTGCTATATTTTCCATGGACAAAGCCAGGTTAAGCATAGCGTGCGAACGATAAAGCTTGAGTGTCTCCCCGGCGTCACGGGTTTGGAGTCCTGGATAATCGTTTATATGTTTTGGGTTCAAGGCCCCTGCATCAGCAAGTTCGGCGACACGTTTAGGAACGTCATTGACATACACCATGAGATCCACGCAGCAGACGAGTATGACCGGCGCCCCAGTCAGGAACTTCTGGTTAAACCCCACCTCCCGGATTTTTGCCCGCATATCCGCATCTTTCACGATAACGAATCGCCAGGGTTGGGAGTTTGTTCCCGAAGGCGCCCACCTTGCCGCCTCGATCAATTCCCGGATCATCTCGTCGGAAACCTCGTCGCTCTTGTACCGACGAATGCTCCTTCTCTGCTCAATGGCTTCTTTGACGTTCATTACAATTTCCCGTGTCTAAAGCATCTCATAAATAACTCCGGCTCCCATACCTCCGCCGGCGCACATCGACACAAGGCCGACTGTTTGATTCCTTCGTTTCAACTCAGAAAAAAGCTTGGCGGTAAGGACGGTTCCGCTACCACCCAAGGGGTGTCCCAGGGCTATGGCTCCACCGTTTACATTGATTTTTTCTTCCGGCAGATTCAACGCTTCGATACATGCGATAGACTGGGATGCGAACGCCTCGTTGAGCTCGATCAAATCAATATCATTGATCGTCATTCCCGCTTTTTCCAGCACCTTAGGAATGGCGTAGATCGGTCCAATTCCCATAAGCGACGGTGGGCAGCCTGCTGCTGCGAACGCGAGAACCTTAGCGATGGGGTCAAGTTTGAGCTCGTCGGCCTTTTCGCGTGTCATCATCAAAAGAAAACCGGAGCCGTCACTTGTCTGCGAGGAGTTACCGGCCGTTACCGTTCCATTTTTCTTGAAAACGGTTCGCAGCTCTCCCAGAGACTCCACATTCGTGTCGAAACGGATGCCTTCATCCTTGTCAAAGGTGAAAGTATTCATCCCCGTTCCATCCGCGTTCGGCTCCACTGCCGTAATGGGGATAATCTCCGGGAACAAACCGTTTTGCTGAGCGAATCCCGCCTTTGTGTGACTTGCACAAGCGAACTTATCCTGCTTTTCCCTACTTACATTAAACTCCTCGGCAACATTCTCAGCGGTGATTCCCATTCCATGGTAATGGCCGGGGTTGACCTCCATGAGCTCCGGTTCCGGGAAATGCATGTTTCCGCCGCCCGGTACCAAACTCATGTTCTCGGCACCACCGGCAAGAATGATATCAGCGTTGTTCGCCAGGATGGCGTTATGTGCGGTAGCAATAGATTGAATACCGGAGTCACAAAAACGATTCACTGTCTGCGCCGCTACCGAATCCGGCAAACCAGCCATTGCTGCTGTGATTCTACCGATGTTCATACCCTGCTCTGCTTCCGCAAAAGCACATCCCATGATGACATCGTCAATCATTTCAGGAGCAACCTGAGGAACCTTCCCCAGAACGCCTTTGATTATCTGGGCTCCGATATTCGCAGTCCTGGTGTATTTAAGTTTACCCCTTGGAGCCTTTCCAACGGCACTACGTCCATAAGCTACAATTACTGGTTCTCTCATGCTGCCACCTCATCTTCGATTGATAAACACGCTTCAACAAATGTGCTCTTTTCAAGTTCCAAAAAACGCTCTTCAGTAATTACGGTACGTCTTGGAACACCCCCTCCGCAGAGGACTTTGGCCATCAATAATGCGATCTTTCGATCATCACTTGTGATAAACTGACCGGCCTCGGCATTCATCAACAAGACATCCAGAGCCGATGATCCCGTAACCCCCGAAACCGTCACGGCACGGGGTTCTTCCCCGGGCTTGCTTTCTACCCTCTCGGAAAGATACAAAACCCACCGTTTCGCCTGCTCTTTCGCATTCTCACGAGAAACGACAAGAACATCACCGTTCAACAGGCCTTTCTTCTGGGCATCTTCCAGGTTCTTCGAGGCCATGTTCAGATAAAGGGGAATAAAAAGACGCTTGAGGAAAGGAACGCAGTCATAGCCAGGAACTTTTTCCCCAATTTCATAGATTTTGAGTGCCAACTCGGTCAGTCCTCCTCCCATGGGAGGCAACCCGTTCTTTCTCGTTTGAAAACCCATAACCATGTCGTCCGTGGCGACAACATTCTTGGCGCAAATCACTAGCTCAGCACCAAAATCAAGAGTCTTTCCGCCTGCCACAACAACAACCGGTTTCGAAAAGTGCTTGACCAGATTTGTAAGGCTCTGAAAGCCCTCGGCGGCTTCTTTCAGTTCCTGCTCCTGGTTGGCCTTGGCGCATTCTCGAATTTTCGTCGTGTCGATACCGGAACAGAAATCCTCGCCTTCTGCCGTGATGAGAACACCTCGAATATCACTTTCTGCCGCTACGAGCGTATTTGCCGCCCATTGCGCTGTTTCGGCATCGATAGTTCCATCTTCAGCATGGAACACCAGTTCAACAACACCATCCGAGATGTCATAGATGGTTGCTTTTTCTGCTTCAAATAGTGCTTTTGATCTATTCATGAGCATCATTACATTCCCCTGATTTCAACGTAAGAATATTAATTTACCAAATTTTGTAATTTCATTATTTCAGCAAGCTTTCCCCAGTTCTCTGCGAATATCTCAGCGGGCATCAATGTAAGAGACTCGCTGATGATTGGTCGAAACTCCATATTCGCCAGTATGTCTTTTTCCAAATCAACGCCCGGTGCTATCTCGGTCAATACGAGTCCTTCGGGGGTCAGGCGAAATACGGCCCGCTCAGTAATATAGAGGATTTCTTGAACCCCCTCTTGGGCAGCAAGCTTACCGTTGAAGGTAATTTGCTCGATTTCGTTAACGAATTTTTTCTGAGTTCCTTCCTTCAAGATCTTGAGCTTTCCCTCACTGATCCCGAATTGGGGATTTTCGGCCTTAGAATTGCCGGCAGTAAAAACAGTCGTGAACACGATCTTCTTAGCGCCACTGGCAACGTCCTGAAAACCGCCTACACCGATTCCGCCGCCGTTACGCATACTGGCGTTGATGCTTCCATCTGGAGCGACCTGCAAAAAACCAAGTACGCCCAGGTCGAGGCTTCCACCGTCGTACAGATCAAACTCGTCCGCCATTTCCACAATAGCCTCAGCATTCCAGGAACATCCAAAGTCGTGGCCACTGGCTGTTATTCCGCCGATGCTGCCCGCTTCCGTGCTCAACGTGAAGTTGTCGGCAACGCCCTCTTCGGCAGCCACCGAAGAAACGGCTTCAGGAATGCCGACGCCAAGGTTCACAATGGCAGTGGGAGTCAGTTCCATGGCCGCCCGCCTGGCGATGACCTTTCTCGCTGACAATGGTTCTACGGGAATGCCTTCAAGAGGAACCTTGATCTCGCCACTGAAAACCGGATTGTACTTCGACTTAGCGGTTTGCCAGTGGAGTTCGGGGGAGGCAACGTATACGTAATCCACGACTACACCCGGCACCTTGATATCTTTCGGGTTGAGAGTCCCTGCCTTAACGATATGTTCAACCTGGCAGATTACGATGCCGCCGCATGCTTTTGCGGCCTGCGCCGCGGCGAATTGCCCAAGCAGGTACCCTTCTTTTGAGAGAGAAATGTTCCCCTTCTCGTCGGCCACGGATCCCCGAATGAACGTGACATCTATCTGGGGAAGCTTGTAGAGCAGCCATTCTTGATCATGTATGGTAATCAGCTCGACGAGATCCTCGCTTTGAGCGGCACGTTGATTCATTCTGCCGCCACCCTGACGGGGATCCATCATTGTGCCGAGTCCGATTTTGGTTATGACGCCAGGCTTTTTAGCGGCAATATAGCGACACATCGTGGCCATAACGCCCTGTGGAAAGTTATAAATTTCCGCAGTATTTTCATTGCACATTTTAACCATGGCCGCACCACACCCCAACAGGTGTCCGCCGACAGCCCGTTTCAGCAGGCCTTCCTGTGCAAGGTGCGCCAAGCCACGTTTGCCTCTGTCGCCGACGCCCGATTGGAAGTAGAGAGTCAGATCTTTGGGATTTCCATTCTCCAAAAAACTCTTCTCAATCTCTAAAATCGCTTCTTCGGCAAACCCTCCCATGGTGATGCCGGTCACAAAAATCGTGGCACCATTTTTAACAAATCGAGGGATCTCAGTCGCATTGATAATGCCCTTCATTCACCACCATCCTTTCTGAAGTGTCGCTACCGTGTGTGCCGGTATTCCGGAGCTCGTTTTTCCTGAAAGGCACTCATGCCTTCTCGCTGATCCGCTGTTGAAAAAGCCAATGAAAACAGCATTTTTTCAAAGAGCTTGCCCGTGTCTATATCGTGGTTTGCTCCATATTCGATAGCGGTCTTGGCCATTCGCAACGCCGCTGCCGGCTTTTTCTTCAGCTCTTCCGCGAGTTGTAACGCCTCCACCATCACTTGATCGTCGGCGACCGCTTTTGTGGCCAGGCCCATTTCGTAGGCTTCCACCCCTTTGATGTTCCGTCCGAGCATGATTATCTCTTTAGCTCTTCCGACACCTACGAGCTTGGCGAGCCGCTGAGTTCCCCCTGCTCCGGGGAGAATGCCCAGGCCGACTTCCGGCAATCCCAGCATCGCTTTCTGACCAACAATCCGGAAATCGCAGGCCAACGCCAATTCAAGCCCGCCGCCCAAAGCCATGCCGTTCACCGCAGCAATGACGGGGAGAGGAAATGAGGACAAAATATCATTAATATTGTGTGCTTGAGTGGCCACTTTTTCAGCATCAAGAGGAGTTGCATTCATCATCTCCGTAATATCTGCTCCTGCGGCAAATACCTTCTCTCCACCTGTTAAGATCAACACTCGCACTGACATATCGCCAGCCACGTTTCGCAGAACGTGTTCCAGCT
>CAXXHY010000023.1:0-17455 GCA_963667575.2 Desulfovibrionaceae bacterium
ATCCCTTTTTCTGGGGCCACTGCATTTTTGAGAGCTGATATTATCCGGATGAGAGGTCACCCCATACGCGACAAGCCCGGCCAGACATACTGACCGGGCTTGTCGCGTATGGTAAAGAAATTTGGTTTATAGGGTTTAGCAGGCAGGGCAGGCCCAGCAGGTCGCTTTGAGTGGCCTGGCCGACGAGATCCTGCAATGTGATGGCGTCCAGTTTGGCCAGCATGGATTCCGTGACTTCGGCCCAGACTTTTCTGGTGACGCAATCCGCGCTGATGCTGCAGATCGAAGGGTCATTGACACATTCGGTCAGCGTCAGATCGCCTTCCAGCAGGCGGACAATTTCACCGACAGTGATATTGGTGGGAGCCGAGGTCAACGTGTACCCCCCCTTGGGTCCCCGTTTACTGCGGACATATCCCGCTTTCTTCAGCGGACGTATGAGCTTTTCGAGATACTTGACCGAACAGGCCGCGTCTTTTGGAGATGTCGTCAATACGAACCGGCCCTTTACCATTGTTGAGTGCGATGTCCAACAGCATCCGCAATCCGTATCTACTTCTGGTTGATAGTTTCAATTCCGATCCTCCTTAGGCGGGTTATTTCACAAGATTATTTTTCTTTGCAAGATACTCGTTCCAAAAAATAAATACCAGACCAAAGAGATAGGTGGTGGTTTTTATTTCGTGACTTAGTACGTTATTTCATGCTATTAGAATCTAGAGTTTTTTGATCTAACATGAAATTAATTTCAGAAAAGGAGTAAAAAAACATGAAGGTGGCTCTGTTTCCTTTTAACGGCGAAATGATGTGCTTTATCCATGTGCTGTTAAATGCTCTGGATATGAAAGAAAAAGGGTATGATGTCGGCATTGTCATAGAAGGCGCGGCAACCACCCTGGTGCCCAAATTGGCCGAAGCTTCCAACCCGATGCATTCGCTGTATCAGCAGGTAAAGGATTCGGGGTTGATTTTCGGCGCTTGCAAGGCCTGCTCCGCAAAACTTGGGGTTCTTGACGCCGTCGAAGCCGAAGGGCTCCCCCTGCTGGGAGACATGAAAGGGCATCCTGCCATGTCCGGCTATATGGATCAGGGCTACCAGATCATCACCTTTTAGCTTTGCCGCCTTTTTGCAGAAATGCAAAAATCAAGGCTGTTCAGAATCCAGGCAGCACCTCGGGCTGTAGCGCAGAATCGGCTGGTTTCAGAGTGTACGCTAAGTGCTTCAAATATCGTGCACTTGAAAACCAGGTTCGCTGCTTGTATTATTGTACGCAGGAGTATGAAAAGCGATGGCCCAAAAATCACAACTGTATACGAACAAGTTTATTCTGGATTTGCTCCAGAAAATGCCCGTATTCAATATGTTTTCGCAGGACGAGATACGAACCATGCTCTACAGCGGCGAGCTGGTTCGTATCGAACGTTTCGCTGCGGGAGAGACCATCATTGAAGAAGGTACCTACGGAAAGTGGGTGTATATTCTTATCAAAGGTGTCATCCGTGTGATCAAACAGGGCGCCGAGCTCTGCACCTTGTCAAAACTCGGCGAGGTCATAGGTGAAATTGGGGCTGTCAATGATACTGTTCGTTCCGCCAGCGTGGAAACCCTCCATGATTCCGTTTTCATTTCCATTAATCTTGCGGCTGTTGAACTTTTACCCGGTGCCGACAAAGGCCATTATCTCGAAAAAATTCAATCCTTTTTTATGCCCATCATTGAAAACAGGCTGCAGGTGACTCTTGAGGTCTCCGAAATCATGGAAGAAATTCAAAAGAAAAAAGCCGAGTTGGCAAAGCTTGAAAAACGCCTCAAAGAACTCGGTGTCTCTGAAGAAAAATCCGTCCTGGAATTGATTCTGAGCGGCGCTGTCTAGCCGGCATCACAATAGCAATATTTGTTTTTGAATTTGATACGCATTGTCAGTTCTTGTTGACTTGATTTTCGTAGTTTTGTAATACATCTGTATTAAATGATCGGATACAGTGCGGGCTGTCCGGATATATGCAAGGTTACAGCATGGAACCTATTGGTACAAAAGAAAAAATATTTTTGGCAGCCGTTGCGCTGTTTGCAGAAAAAGGCTTCAACGCCACCTCGGTACGGGATATCTGTCGCCAGGCCCAGGGATCCAATCTGAACGCGGTCAATTATTACTTTGGCGGCAAACGTTCGCTTTACAACGCCATACTGGAGGCCGTGGCCGCAGAGGGCGGTATGCGTATGAAGGCGGCCAAGCAACAGATGGATCAACTGCGTACACCTGAGGATAAACTCAAACGTTTCATTCTGGGCTATATGCGCATGTTGTATGGCGGAGGTCAGCTGAGTGAACAGCTGTGCCGTATCTACATACGCGAACTGGCCGATCCCTCGCCATATTTTCTGGAGACCGTGCAGCGCCATACCGTGCCACAGACTGTCGAGATCATGGAGCTTCTCTCCGAATTGGTGGGAGAGGCCGCCTCTGACGAGCTGGTCAGAAACTGTCTGGCTCTGATCGTAGGGCAGATTACCTATTATGCCTTTTCCTGGCCAGTATACTCGAGGGTGCATCCGGAACACACGAGAATGGATTTTGTTTGGGAACAGCTGGCCGAAACCATATTTGTTTTTTCATTGGCCGGGATACGAGCTCTCAGCGCCAAGGAGCGGAACAAGCATGACAAAAACGGCAACGGGCGTAACTCACATTCAATTCTGGAATAGAATTCGATACCTGATCGTTCTTCTCGTCGTTGTGCATCATGGCGCTTGCGCCTATACCAAAATTGTCCCCTGGTGGTATTCGAACAGCGGACAGACTGCATTTTTATTTGACCTGACCGTAATTACGTTTGATATGTTCATCATGCCGGTACTGTTTTTCGTGTCCGGCTATTTTGCCCCGCCTTCATTGCTGCGCAGCGGTCCGGGAGCCTTTTTCCGGAGCAAGGTTCGCAGGCTGTTCCTTCCCCTGGCCTTTTTGACTGTTTTTTATGTGCCCATAATCAATTTTATCAGCAGCGTGGCCTGGGGGCGCAATACGTCCGGCGATTTTTTCGCCTATTGGAAGCATGTGCTCCTGTCCTTCACGCCGTTTTGCTGGCGCGTGTTCGATTCCGTGGAAAGTTCGATTCCTTATGTTGACGACATGACGCCCAATTACCTGTGGTATATTGCCCTGTTGTTCCTGTTCATGCTGCTTTTTCTCGGCATGGAACTGCTCGGAGCAAGTGCTGGAAAGCGGGGAGCAACCAGGGGAGCGACCAGGGAGCCCCAAAGCGGCAAAGCCATGCTGGCCGTTTTGGGAGTGAGCTGCGTACTGATGTCCGTGGCCATGGCCTGGATAAACCTTTACATGCCTTTGGGGGTATGGGCTCAGGCCTCGAGTTTTCTGGTGCTGCAGCCAATCCGTTTGCCCTTATACGGCGGAATGTTTTTTCTAGGTGTGTATGCCAATCGCCACGGCTGGTTTCTTCGCCGTCCGCTGCCGGGGGCATTGTGGTGCTGGATTGTCGTCATGGTGCTCGCGGAAGTTGGATTCATCTACTGGTTTCTCAACAGGCAGCAGTTCTTCGGGATATTCGGCTGGATGCTTTTTGCCGTGGGTACGCGGGTTGTTTTTGCCTTGAGCATGACCGTGATTCTCACCACGCTGGGCTACCGGTATTGGAATACATCTTCCGGACTGCACCGAATGCTCTCCAGAACTTCCTACGACCTGTATCTGCTGCATTTGCCTCTGCTGGTCGCGTTGCAATACGGGCTGCGTTCTGTGGAGGTGTCGATCTATCTCAAGTTCGCTCTGGCCGTGATAGTCACTGCGCCTGTCTGCATTTTCGCCAGCCAGCTGTCTCAGAAATGGCCGTCCTGGCTCAAGGGCGCGGCCATGCTGGTGGTGTTCGGCCTGGTGGGCATTTGCAGCTGAGCAAAGTGCGTTGAAGAAGCGGACGGAGCCGCTGAATGGAATGGCCTGGTCCGCGGAAACGGACCAGGCTTTTTTGAGGAGTTCAGATATCCAGATCGCCGGCCTTGACGAAGTTCACTCCCGCCACCCGCATCCGCTCCAGCGCGCGGTCCACGTCTCCGGGGTTGATATCCACACCGGCAATGGCGTCTTCCACGATGAGCACATCCAGACCGCGTTCTCTGGCGGAGAGTGCGGCATGCAGTACGCAGTATTCCGTGGCAGTGCCCACCAGGATCAGCTGGGTGACGTCGAGGTCGCTGATGATTTTGACGCCCTCATCCGCGCTGAAAAAATCCAGTGCGTCCTTTGTGACGACGTGATCGTCATTGTCGGGCGTCAGTTCGTCGATGATCTGCGCACCCCAGGTGCCGGCAATGCAGTGCGCGGGCCAGGTCTCGAATTCCTTGCTGTCTTCCGGGTGCGAATCGCAGTTGTAGATGACCGGAATGGCGGCGTCCTTGCAGGCTTTGCGAATGGCGACGATGGGGGCGATCAGGTCCTGGGCGCGTTCGAAAAAGAGTTTTCCTTTCGGATTGATGAAGTCGTTCAACATATCCACGATGAGGAGCGCTTTGCTCATTGTTTTCTCCATGGGAAGCTATAGCACGCGGCGTAATCTGGGGTTGGGAGTAATGTGGCGTCCGGCCTTGGCAATTTCCTGGTCGTCCACGCGGATAACATCGGCTGTGACCATGCGCGAGGGGAATAATCCGCCAATGCCCAGGCTTTCGAAGAGTCTGCCGTCTTTTCTTTCAGCTTCGACAAAGGCACGGAGTTTGTCCGGTGCGCCGAATCCGCTGGAAAGGACGATGTTCACATCTTGATGCCCGGCTGCATCCAGAGCATTGCGCATGGCGCGGACCGCACTGACCGTGACACCGGGACCGGCGTGAAATTCGGGCCCCTGGGGCAATCCGCCCTGGGCCACGTTTTCGCCCGCCGTGTCGATGCGGACTCCCTGGAGCTGTTTGCCCAGGGCTGCGGCTGTGGCCAGCGAATCGTCCAGCTCATGGTTGAAGGTATCCACAAGGGCCACCCGCGCCACAGCCGGATCAATGTGTTTGTCAAAGGCCTGGGTGGCCAGCACGGTGGCGTTTTCCCTGCCGTAAAGATGTGCGAAAATGATTACCAGGGCATGGGGAATGGTGCCCACTCCGCCCATGTCCAATCCGGCGGCCTGTGCGCCGATGTCCGTTGCGCAGGAATCGAATCCGCCGTCAATGGCGGTTTTGGAAATTTCCGCATCCCGGCTCCAGTGCCAGTGGCGGGCGCCGAAGTACATGATCGTTTTGTCGGGGGCCAGTTCCCGGATCTGTTCCGCATTGCGGCGTACCGACTGCAGGTCGAGTTCCAGGTGATCGTTTTCCTGGGTTGTACGGCTGGATATGGCGCCCAGGTACAAGGTCTCCAGTTCGATTATGTTCCGCGCGGGACCTTCGATCTGCATGATGGTTTCGAGGGAAGCGTATTCCGCACCTTCCTCCAGGGCATCCACACGCAGGTCGTTGGTCCCGGCATAGGTTTTGATTATCTCGACAGCTTCATTGATGCCGTACAAGCGTCCGGGACCCTGCCGGATAAACAGCTGGACGCCGATACGGGGATTGAGTTGCTCACCCTCGAGAATAAGCCGCGACCGAGTAAAATACTTATCCGTATAGGGGAGGTGGCTCGATGGTAAGGATATGTTCATGAATTAGATTCCTGCTCCATTGGCAAATGTCATTTGTTCGACCGGTCGCTGCAGGACGCGAGCTCCTGCTTGCACATCGCGGGTCAACCAGACATTGCCGCCGATGACAGCACCGTTTCCTATGGTGACGCGACCGAGTATGGTTGCCCCAGAATAGATGATGACGTTGTCTTCGACAATAGGGTGGCGGGCGATTCCCTTGATGGGGTTGCCGTCTTCATCTCGGGGAAAGCTTTTTGCCCCGAGTGTGACCCCCTGGTAGAGCCGGACGTGTTTGCCGATGACGCAGGTTTCTCCCACCACCGTGCCTGTTCCATGATCGATGAAAAAGTATTCGCCGATACTCGCTCCGGGGTGGATGTCTATTCCCGTACGTGAATGCGCCATTTCACCAATAATACGCGGGATGAGTTCAACGCCGAGTTTGTGGAGTTCATGGGCTATGCGGTGATTGGTCATGGCCATGATGGACGGATAGCAGAAAATGGTCTCGTCCGGCGATACGGAGGCCGGATCGCCTACGAAAGCCGCTTCCACATCCGTGGCCAGCAAACGGCGGATTTCCGGCAGCCGCCGCAGAAAGGCCATGGTTTTCTGGCGGCCTTTTTCTTCGCAGTCTTCGCATTCGCCTCTGGTTTCCAGCTTGCAGGTAAAGCAGGTGCCCCGGATGATCTGTTCCGTCAGCAGTCTGGCCACGGCGTCCAGGTGGGACCCCACATGGAACTGCATTGTTTTGGGGGAGATGTCCGGTTTGCCGAAATAGCCGGGAAACAGCACATCGCGCAGCCGTTCGACCAGCTCGGACAGTTTTACCAGAGAGGGCATGGGCACCTGATGCCAGTGCTGATGATAGACCTGGTCGTAGGAAGAATGCCGGCTCAGTGCTTCGGTGACCTCCTGCAGGGTTTCGCCCATGTGGTCATCATTTGCGTATGTAGTCATGTTCACCTCCCTATTTTTCGTCGCGTTTGAACAGGGAAGTGGACAGGTAGCGTTCGCCCGTATCGCAGCAAATGAACACGATGAGTTTGTCCTTGTTTTCGGGGCGCGATCCGATGGCAATGGCCGCATGGGCAGCTGCTCCGGCGGAAATGCCGCAGAGAATACCGTCCTGTTGCAGCAGGTTGCGTGCGGTGGCCACGGCATCCTGGGTTTGCACCGGAAAAACTTCGTCGATGAGCGACTGGTCCAGAACTTTGGGAACAAAGCCAGCGCCTATGCCCTGAATTCCGTGAGCGCCCGGAGCCCCGCCCGCCAGTACCGGCGAGGTAGCCGGTTCCACAGCAACAATCCGTACGCCGGGTTTGCGTTCGCCCAGCACCTGGGCAACACCGGTGAGTGTGCCGCCCGTGCCCACGCCGGCTACGAAAATATCCACCTTGCCGTCCGTGTCCTTCCAGATTTCTTCGGCGGTCGTCAGCCGGTGAATCTCGGGGTTGGCAGGGTTTTCGAATTGCTGCGGCATGAATGCGCCGCGTTCCGTTACCAGCTCCTGAGCCTTGTTGATGGCTCCGGACATGCCCTCGCCGGCAGGAGTCAGGACAAGCTCCGCGCCGAAGCCCTGCAGCAGGGTACGCCGCTCCAGACTCATGGATTCGGGCATGGTCAGAATTAACTTATACCCCCGTACCGCGCACATGAAAGCCAGACCAATGCCTGTGTTGCCGCTGGTTGGCTCCACAATCAGGGCGCCTGGTTTGAGCTTTCCGCTTTCCTCGGCCCGTTTGATCATGTTGCAACCAATGCGGTCCTTCACCGAACCGCAGGGGTTGTAGTATTCGAGTTTGGCCGCCACTTTGGCAACGCTGCCCGCTGCAGCCCGATTCAGGTAGACCAGCGGCGTTCCGCCGACCAGTTCGCTCATGTCATTGGCAATTTTCATATACACCTCGCAAAGCAGAATAAAATTGACAGGGAGTGCTGATCATCCCTTATCACAATAGCCGGTTTCAGTCTTGGCTTTATCGCAAACAGGTAGTTTTTCTTTTACAAAAAAAAGCATTGTTCGGGAATTTGTAAAGACACTGGGATTTCCGTGCAGCCTTTTTTAAAATTGCATCCTAATTTAGTATGAAATTATTCTATGCCTGATTCCCCGAAAGTCCAGAAAAATGTTTTAGATGTAAATCCGGATGGTTGAGAGTCGCTTCAGACGAATGGGGACGTGCAGCACGAAACCGACAGCCAGAGAGAAAGGCCAAAGGAGTTCCCGGTAAAAAAAAGGTTATCTTTATGGAAAGTTGATGTAACATGAAGACTACTGTTAATTTGCAGACGAATTGACACATTCATATGCTAAGCCTTTTTCCCTGTAAAAAAGAATACACGGTTCTGAATTTAGATTGAATTTTGTTTAATCATGCTGGCAAAGTGTAGTTGTTATTTTATCATTTGCTCGGGGTGGGTGGTTCCCGCTAGGGCGGCAGGAGGAAAAAATGGGATTCAAAGACTGGAAGTTGCGTAACAAGATCGTGTTGCCCACAGCAGCCATTGTCATCTGCGTTCTTGCGTTGAGTATCTTTTTGATGGCCCGGCAGGCGCAGCGGCTGGCAATGGAGCAGGCCATTGACATTGCGGATGGCCAGGCCTTGTCCTCCAGCCAGAAAATCAGAACCTCCCTCAATGAAGCCATGGCCGTGAGCCGGACTTTGCAGTCAGTATTCAATGAAGCCCTGAAGGCCGATCCCATTCCCAAACGAGAGTTTTTTGATGCGATGCTCAAGAATGTTCTGCAAAAGCATCCCGAGCTATCCGGTTCCTGGATAGTCTGCCGTCCGGGATTGTTTGACGACCTTGAGGATCAGTATCGTTCCAAATGGAAAGGTGCCATGCGCGTGTACCATTATCGTGATGGCGGAAACATCAGCACTTCCTATGAAGGCGTGGAAAACATGAGCGGGGACTGGTTCGACATCCCCATGGCCGGCCAGGTGGAAACCATCACCAAGCCCTATCCCTGGGAGGTGGACGGAAAAACGAACTGGCTGGATTCCACGGGGTTTCCCGTACAGAAAAACGGCAAAAACATTGGCGTTGTCGGTGTGGATTTTTACATCACGGATTTGCAGAACATGGTGAAAAGCATCAAGCCGTTTGGTGTAGGGTACGCGTTTCTTGCCGGAAATGACGGCACCATCATTGCGCATCCCGACGACGCCATGCTTGGCAAATCCCTCGGAGACCTGCTGAAAACAGAACACAAGCAGGCGTATCAGGCTGCGGTGGCCGGAGGTAAAAGTTTTTCCTTTACGGATGAGTTCGGCAAGTCCGGACATGCGGATTATGTCACCGCCATGCCCATTGCCATAGGCAATGCGCCCACGCCCTGGAGTCTTTCGGTGGTCATTCCATTATCCGCAGTAAAGAAAAAAGCGCAGGCTGTTGCCAATACCGGCATCATCATCGGATTGGTGGCCATTGTGGTCCTGCTGCTGACATTGTACCTGCTTTCCAGGATCATAACCCGGCCCATTTTGCGAACAGCCGCGTATACGCAGGAAGTCGCGGAGGGGAATCTGGATGCTCCCCTGGATGTCGTTCAGAAAGATGAAATTGGCATCATGGCCGACTCGTTGAAAGTGATGGTCGTCAAGCTCAAGGATACCATCACTGAGGCGGAGAGCAAGACCAGGGAAGCGGAAGAGGAGTCCACCAAGGCTTCCCAGGCAATGATGGAGGCCGAGGGCGCGCGCAAGGAGGCCGTACGCGCGAGAAACGAGGGACTGCTGCACGCTGCAAAGCGGGTTGCCGAGGTCCTGAGTCGAATAGTGGCCGATTCCGATCAGATGTTGCGGCAGTCCGGTGAATTGCTCAAAGGTACGGAAGAGCAGAGCGCACGCATCGCTTCCACGGCCACGGCCATGGAGGAAATGAACGCCACTGTGCTGGAAATCGCCCGTAATACGGGTGATGCCTCTGCTGCCGGAATGGAGACGCAGAACACGGCCGAAGCCGGTGCCACAGTGGTGGAACAATCCAAAAATGCCATGGATTCGACCATGGCTGAAGTGGGCAAGCTCAACAACAACATGCTCAAACTGGACGAACAGGCCCAGGGTATTGGAACCATCATCGGTGTTATCAACGATATCGCGGATCAGACCAACCTTCTGGCCTTGAACGCGGCCATCGAGGCGGCCAGAGCAGGCGAGGCGGGGCGGGGCTTCGCCGTTGTGGCGGACGAAGTGCGCAAACTCGCGGAAAAAACCATGGAGGCAACAAAAGAGGTCTCATCCTCGATTGGAGCTATTCAGGAAGTGGCCTCCGCCAATCTGGGCGCGGTGAAGATCGTCGTGCAGCACATTGGCGAGGCCGACAAATTGTCCGAACAGTCAGGAGAAATGCTGCGGGACATCGTCATCAGCGCCGAGCACAGCGCCACCCAGATTGCGAGCATCGCCACCGCGGCCGAGGAACAGTCCGCCACATCGGAGGAAATCAATACTTCCGTCGAGCGCATCAGCCTGATTACCAATCAGACTGCGGACAGCGCCCGTGAATTTTCCCGTACGCTGCATTCTCTTGAAGAAGCGATAGGTATCCTGGATGGAATCGTCAAGGAGTTGCAGCAGGAAGGCAACAAAGGCTGATTCCTCCGCAAGCTTATATGAAATCGGAACGCCGTGCACCGTTACCGGTGCACGGCTGAATGTCAGTGTTTTTTGCAGGTCATGCTTTCTTCCGGCTTGAAGGGCGAAATGGCCCGAAGCCGTTCGATAAGGGGAGGCATCACCCGCAGCACTTCGTCCACATCCTCATCCGTATTGAAACGGCTCAGGCTGTAGCGAATGGAGCCGTGGGCGAACGTGAAGGGAACTCCCATGGCCCGGAGTACGTGCGAAGGTTCCAGGCTGCCCGAGGTACAGGCCGAGCCCGAGCTGGCGCAGATGCCGTACTCGTTGAGCAGCAGCAGAATGGCTTCGCCCTCCACGAATTCGTAGGCAATGCTCGACGTATTGGGCAGGCGGAAGTTCGGGTTGCCGTTGCGAATGCTGTCCGAGATTGTCTCCAGCAGCGTGTTTTCCAGTCTGTCCCGCAACGCGGCCACGCGTGTCCGTTCCTCGTGCATGTTTTCGAAAGCCAGTTCCGCGGCTTTGCCCAGGCCGATGACGCCCGCTGTGTTTTCCGTTCCGGCGCGGCGGCCGTGTTCCTGGTGTCCGCCCATGAGAAAAGGCGCAAAGCGTGTGCCCTTGCGGACGATCAGGGCGCCGACGCCTTTGGGACCATGAATTTTGTGCCCCGACAGGGTCAGCATGTCCACCGGCGTATCCTGCAGGGATACCGGCACCTTGCCCACGGCCTGCACGGCGTCCGTATGCATGAGCACGCCGCGTTCTTTGGCTATGGCCGCGATCTTGTCGATGGGAAACAGAACGCCGGTTTCATTGTTGGCCCACATCACGCTCAACAGGGCAGTGTCCTTGCGCAGGCTGTCCGCCAGTTCGTCAAGATCCAGATTGCCTTCGGCATCCACGGACAACAGCGTCAGATCATGCCCCTTGTCTTCCAGATGCTTGGCCAGACTCAGAACAGCCGGATGCTCCACCTTAGTGGTGACCAGATGGCGTTTCTGCGGCTGGGTGGCCAGGGCCGAACGGATGGCCGCGTTGTCTCCTTCGGATCCGCAGGAGGTGAAGATGACCTCTTCCGGATGGCAGCCTACAAGCTGGGCCACCTGCTGCCGGGCCTTGTCGACTTTGGCTCCCACCTTGCCGCCAAAGGTGTGCATGCTGGAGGGGTTGCCGTAATTTTCGGAGAAGTAGGGCAGCATTTCCTCCAGTACGAGCGGGTCCACCCGGGTGGTGGCATTGTTGTCGAAGTAAATGGTCTTGCTCATTGCTTCACCTCCGTGACCACGATTTCGGGATCGACCTGCTCGCGCAGTTTCTTTTCCACAAAATCCTTGAGTGTCAGCTGGGACATGGCGCAGGAGCTGCAAGCCCCGCGCAGGGCGACTTTGACGTCGGTTCCCACAATGTCCACCAGCTCTATGTTGCCGCCGTCCTTACGCAGACTGGGGCTGATGTCTTCCTCGATGACCGTCATCACGCGTTGCATCCGCTGCAGGTTGGTCAGCTTCTGCTGCTTGGGCGCGTCGTCCTGCTTGACGGCCTCGCCACGGGCCTCGGCGATGATTTCCTCGATCCGGGCGTGGCATTCGCCGCATCCGCCGCCGGCCTTGGTGAAGTTTGTCACTTCTTCCAGGGTGGTGAGGTTGTTTTCCAGCACCGCGCGCCGAATCTGCGTATCGGTTACGCCAAAGCAATGGCAGACCAGTTCGCCGTCCAGGTCTTCCGGATTATGGGTGGTCACTTCCTGGCCGCGAAAATTTTTGACCGCCGCTTCCAGTGCTTCCTGCCCCATGACCGAGCAATGCATTTTTTCCTTGGGCAAACCACCGAGGTATCCGGCGATTTCCTTGTTGGTCACCTGCATGGCCTCATCCAGGGTTTTCCCCTTGATCAGTTCGGTCAGGGCCGAGCTCGAGGCAATGGCGCTGGCGCAGCCAAATGTCTGAAATTTGGCGTCTACGATACGGTCGTTTTCATCCACTTTGAGATAGAGTTTCAATGCGTCGCCGCAGGCCAGACTGCCTACTTCTCCCACCGCGTCCGCATCGGCAATTTCCCCGACATTCTTGGGATTCAGAAAGTATTCCCGAACTTTATCCGTGTATTCCCACATAGGTGCCTCCTTTACTACAGGGCTCTCGGTATAGAATATATCAAATTTTTTGTGTTTGATGCAAAGATAGGTACGGAAGATTATTTTGGCAATCCCTACTTTTTAAGTATGGTATTTGGAAAGGCTGATTTTTGCGAGAGGACAGCCCGCAAATTTCAGCAGTGAGGATGCTTAGGGGCAGACGGTCAAGTATTTTTCGTTTTTTACCAAGAGGACCGTTAACTATAAAAAAATATAGTTGGTAGCGTAGGTGTGCCCCGTTGTTTTTTTTGGACAATCAGCAAAACTTTACAAATGTTGTAGGGGAAGTCTGTATTAAACCTGGGAATAAATATATCTAAAAACAATATATACATTGACATATAAACTAATCACCGATAATTCCTACGCGGTTATTAAGTCTTAACTAACATTTACCTTTTTTTAAATGAACGGGGGGCTCTATGGCGCATTTTAAAAGTATTGGTACAATTCTAATTTGCAGCATTTCTACTGTTGTTGTATGCATAATTATAGCTAGTGTATATTTTTTAGGAAAAAATACACTTGATGTGAATATGAAGATGCAGTTAGGTAATATGGAGCAACTCTCTACTGCGATTGGAAAGGATATTTCGGAATTTGTGCATGAGGTAAAAGGATTAACTCAAACTATTTCAAAACAACAGAGCATTCGTGATGTATTGATGGGAAAGCAAAATCCTGATGCAGCAAAACTGATGTACGAGATGGCAACGAAAATTCCCGGTCTTTGGAGTGTCCTGGTGTTCGATACGAATGGGGTTGCTGCCCAAGGCAGCACGCGTGACGGTATGAACCTCGCCGGTTACAATACCAAAAATAAGCAGTATTATTCCTGGGCATTGGCGATCAATACGGATGACGTCGTGGTTAAGGATGACATTTTTCGCTCAAATGAAGGAGCCAATCTGCTGTTTTGCCTTATGCAGAGGGTAAAGGATGAATCGGGTAAACTTTTGGGCTGGGTGATGCTCGTTCCCGACTGGACAACGATAACCGATCAGATATTTAAAACTACCAAAGTGGGAAAGAGCGGCTACGGCTACATGTATGATAGGGATGGAAGGATCATCACTCATCCCAAAAGCAAGGATTTGCTCCTTACCAAGGGAAGTGCTCCGGAATTGTTCGACCGGATAAGGGGACATGAAAGCGGAAATTTTTCATATGAATACCAGGGGGAAAACAAAATCCTGTCCTATTATACCATGCCTGAAACAGGATGGATCGTTGTCTTGACAGCGTATGAGAGCGATTTGGCCGAGGGGGCCAAAAAGCAGCAAAATATGATGATAATAGGAGGAATTGCCGTCATTCTTTTGATCGTTGGAATTTGTATGGTGATGTTGCGCAAGCTTGTGGTCGTTCCCATCAACGGCCTCGTGCATTACGCTACGAAAGTGGCCGAAGGGGATCTTGGAGCTCAACTGGAAAGCACCTACCATCATGAATTCAAATCACTTGCCGATCAGATTCAGAGCATGGTTGCGGAGTTGAAGGCGAAGCTGGGGTTTTCGGACGGCGTATTGCGCGGGATGACCATCCCTTGTACGATTATCGGGGCAGATCGCAAGATTGTCTGGGTAAACAAGGAAGCTTGCGAACTCTGCGATGTAAACAAGAATCCAGATCAGTGCTTGGGCCTTACAGCAGGTGATTTTTTCTATGGAGACTCCACCCATGACAATATTGCGGAGAAATCTGTCAATACCGAAAAGGAAATAAACGTCGAAGTGGATCATACCTTTCCTTCGGGCAAAAAAGCGATACTGCATGTCAACTCGCTGCCGTTTTACGACATGGACGGAACGCTTCTGGGGGCTGTCACTTATCTGATAGATTTGACGGAAATCCGTACACAGCAGCGTCAGATTCAGGAACAGAACGAGAAAATTTCCAAGGCCGCAGGGGAGGCGGAAGCCATTTCACAGCATCTGTCCACAGCTGCCGAGGAGTTGTCCGCCCAGGTGGAGCAGGCCAGCAAGGGGGCCGTGTCACAGCGCGACCGCATGGCGGAAACCGCCACCGCCATGAACCAGATGAATGCCTCGGTTCTGGAAGTCGCACGCAATGCCGCGGACGCAGCCAAGGTCACCGCGGATGCCCGCCTGGAAGCGCAGCAGGGTGCTTCTGATCTTAAAACTCTGATTCAGACAATTGGTGAAGTTCAGACGCAGGCTTTGAGCCTGAAAAGTTCCATGGGGAACCTTGGCGAGCAGGCCAGGGACATCGGCAATGTCATGACGGTGATCACGGACATTGCGGACCAGACCAACCTGCTGGCACTCAACGCCGCCATCGAGGCTGCACGGGCGGGCGAAGCAGGAAGGGGCTTTGCCGTGGTTGCGGACGAAGTGCGCAAGCTTGCGGAAAAGACAATGGATGCGACAAAGGAAGTTGGAAGCGCCATTGCCAATATTCAGCAGGTCGCGGATTTGAACATCCAGTCCACGGACAATGCCGTGCAGAAGATCGGCGAAAGCACCGAACTTGCCGGTAAATCCGGCGAAGTGCTCAATACCATTGTGGCCATGATGGAAAATGCCGCATCGCAGGTCAGCGGCATTGCCACGGCTGCCGAGGAGCAGTCTTCCACAAGCGAACAGATCAACAACTCCACTGAAGAAGTTAACCAGCTTTCGAAGGAAGCATCACAGGTCATGGAGCAATCGTCTTCTGCAGTTCAGGAGGTGGCCCGGATGGCTTCCGAACTGACGCAGGTCATTGAAGTGATGTCCTAGCATCACAGGCGGCGCTGGTCATCAGGACCAGCGCCGCCGTCAGCATTTCTCCATCTTCATGTGCCGGGCATCCCTTGTCTGTATAGATTCAATTTTCAGCACGTATTTATCTCTCGCAAACACGAATCTCCAAACAATCGTGATATTTCTGTTCCAAGGTTGCAGGCAACGCCGCATGCGGATACTGAAAGATACAGTGGCGTATCTGTTGAATATATACAGATGCAGAAAATCGTTTTGTACATCACCTTCATTTGTATGATACGAGTATTTACGAATGTATACTGCTTTGCTCAGAAAATGCTGTTTGTCATGGCTGAACAGAAAGTATAGATGCAGTTCAAGGAGACAGGTTCATGATCACGCGTAGAAATTTTATGATCCTCGGGGCGCAGGCAGTGGCCTCGATACCTTTTTTGCGGGCAACTGGCGTACGGGCTGAAGCGCTTTCCCAGCTCGTGTTCGCCGGGCCTCCGGCGCCTTTGAGCATTCCCCTGGCGCGCCTTGCCAAATTGCCGGAGTTGACGGACAAGGTCCCCGATGTGCAAATGGAAATCTGGCGTACACCGGATATCATGCGTTCGCAGATGCTTTCTGGTGAGATCGACGTGACTGCCGCGCCGGTGAACGCCGCGGCCATTCTTTATAACAAGGGCATACGCGTACGGCTGATGGACGCCAACAACGGCGGTATTCTGAGCCTGCTCACGAGCAACCCGGCCGTCAAGGAGTTCACGGACCTCAAAGGGAAAAAAGTGCTGCTGTTTTTCCGGGGGGATATTCCGGACATGATTTTTCGCTTTCTTGCCTTGAAAAAGGGCATGAATCCGGATTCGGACATGGAAATATCCTATGTGGAGTCGCCCTTTGAAGCGCTGCAGATGCTGTTGTCCGGGCGCGCCGATAATGTGCTGCTCTCCGAACCGCCGGCAACAGCGGCCATGCTCAAGGGCAAGCAGGCCGGCAAGTCCTTTCATCGGATAATCCTCCAGGACATCTGGACGGAAGTCACCGGCAGCACCTTGCCGCTGCCCCCTGGGCGGCACCATGTGCCAGGCTTCCCTGGTGGAAAAAACACCCGGATACGGCCAAAGCCATTCAGGCTGCCATTCCTCAGTCCGTGGAGTGGATCAACCAGCATCCGGCCGAGGCCGCCAAGGAGTTCGCATCGTTGTTCAAGCTCAAGGCTCCGGTGCTGCAAAAATCCCTCGAACAGTATCCCATCCGTTACTTGTCCATTGAAAAGGCCCGAGAGTCTCTGGAATTTTATTTTTCCGCACTTATGGAAATGTCTCCCAAGTTGATTGGTGGTAAAATGCCGGACAGCGGATTTTATCTGGACTGATCCAAGAGAGCGTACGCGGTCATGTGGCAAAGCATTCGTTATTTGTTGAAAACGCTGTGGGGCTGGTGGCGCCCGGCCGTAGGGCTTGGCGCGTTCGTGGCCCTGTGGTGGCTCGGCAGCGCCTGGTACGGTCCGTTCATCCTGCCTTCGCCCCTGGAGGCCGGACAGGCTCTCTGGCGGCTGATCATTCAGGGTGATGCCTTGCAGGCCGCCTGGATCACCGCCGGGCGCGCGTTGGGAGGCTTTGCCATCGCCGGATTGCTGGGAAGCGGCATAGGCATCCTGGCCGGTCTGCACCCCGGCCTGGCCCGGACGCTCAAGCCCGTGGCCACACTGCTGCTGGGCGTGCCGCCCATTGCCTGGATCGTGCTGGCTCTGCTCTGGTTCGGCACCACCGGACTGACGCCGGTCTTCACCGTGGTGGTCACCACCTTGCCCATCACATTCGCGGTGGCCGTGGAAGGCGCCCGTACGCGGGACAAGAATCTCGAAGACATGGCCCGGTCATTCGGGACCCCGCGGACCATGCTGCTGTGGGATGTGCAGTTGCCGCATATTTTGTCCTACCTGTTTCCGGGCTGGGTAACCGCTCTGGGACTGGCCTGGAAAGTCACGGTCATGGCCGAGTTGCTGGCGTCCACCACCGGGATCGGAGCCAATCTGGCCCTGGCCCGGGTGAATCTGGACACCGCCGAGGCCCTGGCCTGGATCATCGCTCTGGTGGTCATGCTGCTGGCCGTGGAACTGCTGCTGCTCGAACCGTTGCAACGCCGGATGGAACCCTGGCGCAAGACTCTGACGGATGGGAACTGAGTCATGCTGTGCTGGAAGCATGTTTCCCATGATTACGGTTCGGGCCCGGTGCTCGCCGATGTGAATCTCTGCATCAGCCCCGGCGAGGTGCTGACCCTGGCCGGCCGGTCGGGCTGCGGCAAGACATCACTGTTGCAGATGGCCGCCGGATTGCTCGCACCCAGTTCAGGCTCCATAAACAACGATTTCAACCGTACGGCCTGTGTGT
>CAXXHY010000024.1:0-208550 GCA_963667575.2 Desulfovibrionaceae bacterium
ATCTTGCCCACTATGCTGAGCTCGCGCGCGGAGGTGCCGGACTCGTGGTGGTGGAAGCCACGGCGTTTCCCCGGACGGCCGCATCACCCCGGCCTGTCTCGGCTTGTGGAACGACGAGCAGGCAGCCGTACACGCGGAGATCGTAGCCGAGATACGCAAGGCCGGTGCCGTGCCCGGCATCCAGATCGGCCATGCCGGAATGAAAGCGAGCGCCAACAAACCCTGGGAAGGCGATGACCACCTCCCGGCCACTCATCCGGACGCTGGGAAACCATAGCCCCCTCTGCCGTGCCCTTTGGGACCGACGCGCTCAACCGCATCCCCCGCCCCATGACCCAGGAAGACATCGACCGGGTCAAAAGCGATTTCGTTGCCGCGGCCAAACGGGCTTTGGACGTGCGATACGAATGGCTGGAGCTGCACTTTGCCCATGGCTATCTGGCGCAAAGCTTTTTCTCGCGCCATACCAATCAACGCACCGACGCGTACGGAGGTTCCGCGGAAAATCGCGGACGTTTTCTGCTGGAGACACTCCAGGCAGTGCGCGAAGTCTGGCCGGAAAGCCTGCCGTTTACCGCCCGTTTCGGGGTGCTGGAATTTGACGGACACGATGAGGAGACTCTGCAGGAAGCCATCGAGCTGACCAGAAAATTCAAGGAAAACGGGCTTGATTTCCTGAGCGTGTCCATGGGATTTACCACGCGCACGCCAGCATCCCCTGGGGTCCTGCGTTTCTGGCCCCCTATGCCAGGCGCGTACGGGATATGGCGGGCATTCCCGTGGGCTCGGCCTGGGGATTCGATACGCCCTCACTGGCCGACGCTTCGGTGCGCAACGGCGACCTGGACATTGCTTTCGTGGGACGCGCCCACCTGCAGGACCCGCACTGGGCCTACCGGGCGGCGCTTGAACTGGGGCATAAAAGCCCCGAGGATTTTTCTGCCGGACCAGTACAAATTCTGGCTGGCAAGGTATCACATGCGCAGATCCTGACAGCTCCGGTATGACCGGACTCCACAAACACGCCCCTGCAGGGGAAGAGGCACTGCAACAGGCCGGAGCAGTTTTTTTTCTGCAGCGCCATGGGAACGCGAACCAAGGACAGATGAGCTGCTGCTTTCCGGGGGGGCACGGACAGCGCAGCGTTAATTATCCACTGTCCGTATCTCATGCAGCTGCTGTTCCTGCATAACAATTTTTTTACTTTACACGTCCGGCTGTTGGGTGTTTCATGGATTCCGGACGTTCCCTTTTTGTATCCGATTACCGCCAGTAGTACAGCCCTCCAACGCCTCCAAGAGTGTCGTTTCACCTGTCGCATTTCCCTAATGCCGGTCCGTGGTCTGTCGCAGCATTCTGAACAGAGGGAATCTTGCCCTATCCTGATAACAACTGAGAATTGCTTGTTCGCCCAAGCAAAAGGATACTGTTCGAATGGCAACCATTACAGACACTCCCTATCACGACGAGCTATCATCATCCGGACTGGATAACGAGACCATCGCTCAACGCCAGCCCGCATCGGCAAAATTCTGATGATTCTGGCTTTTTTTGCCTTGTCCCTGAATATGAGAGCCTCTTTGACCTCGCTGCCCCCCATCATTCAGGACATCAGATCTCTTTTCCAGATAAGCGGCGGATTCGCCGGCTTTCTCACCTCCATTCCGGTCCTTTGTTTCGGCATTCTGACTCCGATCATCGGCTATCTGATGAAGAACATCCGCCTGGAAACCACCATCTTTCTGGTGTTGTCCGGAATTGCCCTGGGGTCGGTGCTGCGCGGTACCGGCGGGGTCGGCATGTGCGTTGTGGGCACCATCATCATCGCATTGCCCTGACAGCCGGTAATATTGCCGGACTGCTGGTCATCGGGCGGGAGTTTCCCAAAAATATCAACGCCATGACAGGTTTGTACGTATCCGGCATGTCCTGCGGATCCATGCTGACCATGGCCCTTACCGCCCCCCTGTCACACAACGTGGGCTGGCGCATGGCGCTTTCCATGCCCGCACTCCTGGCCGTCGGTGCTATTTTCCTTTTTGCCGCCACCTTTTCCTACGGACAGCACACAAAGAACAAAACAACAGCTGCACACCCCCTTAAAAAAGCCGCCGGTCCTGTTGCAGACCAGGCAGCTTCCGTATCTGGTTCGGTATTCAGGCGACCGCTGGTCTGGCTGCTGTCCGCGGCATTCGCGGCCCATACCTTCCTGTTTTACGGACTCACGGCCTGGATGACCGTCTATCTGATACATTCGCTCAAAATCACGGTTTCTTCCGCCGGTGTCATCGCTTCCATTTTTCAGATCCTCGGACTGCTGGGCTGCTTCGGCATCCCCCTGCTGGCCCGTATGCACCGTTTCAACAACCGCGGCCTGTTCCTGGTCGTCACCCTGTCCTGGCTGGCCACTGTTGTAGGCTTCTGGGTCGCTCCGAGCCTGTGGATACTCTGGATCATTTTCGGGGGGATCGGATCAGGAGGCGGGTTTACCGTCATCTTCAGCATCATCATGCATGTGGCCAAAGACCTCGATGAAAACCGGGCCATGTCCACCGTGGTGCAATCCACGGGCTATATCGTGGCTTCCATTGCTCCGTTCGCCATCGGCCATTTGCACGAGGTCGCCGGCAACTGGCAGGGCAGCATGGAGCTGCTCACAGGCGCCTCCGTAGTGATGGCCGTTTGCGGCCTGGCCGCCACCGGGAAAGGAAAAAGCTGAACAACAGGAACATGCACAAGGCATATTCGCAAGGGCAGGCTTCCCGGCTCAATCCGGCCAGGGAAGCCAGCAAAGCCCCTGACGCAGTGCCTGAAGAATCTGTTCCTTTGATTTTTGCTGGAAACCGCAGACCCGCATGCCGAAGATATGCAGCATGATGCTCGCGGCCCGATTCCGGCTGGTGTCCGCATCCCATTCCCGTTCGAGATAGGCCTGAAAAACCGACTCGATTTCACGCAGCCTGTCCGCGGCAAAGGCCTGCAAGTCGCCGCCATCGCAGCCCAGTTCGAGCTGGTTTTGACCAGAAAACAACTCTTGAAGTCCCCGCCCGCAGCCTCTTCAGCCATCTGATCCAATAACAGACGGATGCCTCCCCAACGTCCGGCGCCGCATCCAGCGTACGCCGGATCTTTTCGATGCGTTTTCGGGCGTACTGTCCGAGCGCCTCTTTGAACAGCGCTTCCTTGTTGCCGAACGAATAGTAGATCGACCCCGGCTTGAGACCTGTCGTGTCCACCACCTGCTGCATGGAGGAGCCGTTGAATCCGTGCCTCCAGAACAGCTCTATGGACCTGTTGATGATGTCCTCTCTGTCATACGCGGCTTTGGCCATGAGCGTACCTCTGTGTCTTTTTTTTCCTGATGCTTCCTGCTGGATGCAACTTTAGTAATCATTCAAAATGTTCTTGACAAGCACGAGTTGACGCGCCTAACTTGAGCAATCATTCAAGTATATCCGGCCGGAAAAACATAACAGACAGAGAGGAAAACATGGACAAGGACATGCTGCATATTTTGTGGACAACACAGACCCTGAAACTGCCGAATTGATGCTCATGATGTACGCCACAGTCTCCATGCAAAGGGGCTTGTGGAAGCGGGTGCGGGTCGTGATCTGGGGAGCCACCGCAAAACTGGTGGCCGAAAACCCGCACATCCGTACGCTGCTCAAGGATGCGCAGCAGGCGGGGGTCGAATTCAGCGCCTGCGTGGCCTGCGCCAAACGCCTGGGGGTGGAAGATACGCTGCGGGAGCTGGAGATCGAAGTGAAGCCCTGGGGAGTCCCCCTGACCGAACTTATCAAAAGCGGCGCCAAGCTGCTGACCATCTGAAGCAACTTTTTCCGAAACCGCGGCGGCCATAGTTGAAGGCTTCCGTGGTTCGGCAAACATACTTTCACAGGAGCACGTCATGAATCCTCAGGTACTTGGAATCTCCGGGAGTCCTGTCCCCAACTCCAACACCGACCGCGTTGTCCGGCAGGTTCTCGAAAGTACGGGGCTGCGGACCGAATTCATCAAGTTGGCATCGCGCCGGGTCGGGCCCTGCCGCGCCTGTCTCGCCTGCGCCGCGGACAATGTCTGCAAGAACAAGGACGACTTCCCGGAGCTCGCCGAAAAAATCAAAACCGCGGACGCTCTGGTGGTGGGGGGATACCCGCCATACGGTTCGCTGGATGCCTTTACCAAGGCGTTTCTGGAGAGGCTCTTTTCCCTCAGGCACAATAAGGCCCTGAACCGGGGCAAACTCGCGGTCACGGTGATCACCGGCAACGGACGCGGCAGCACCGGAGTCCGGGATGCGGGCCGGCAATTGCAAAACGCCCTCCTCCATGAGGGAATGGAAGTGCTCGGCCAGATCGAGGTGCTCGGCAATGTCAAATGCGTGAGCTGCGGTTTTATCGAAACCTGCCCCATGAGTGCGCTCCCCCGGCTGTTCGGTGGCGACATCAAGGCCGTGCCCGCAGCCTATTGCCGCGCAGAAGACCAGACCCAAGCCTGGCAGCAAGCGGAGCAACTCGGCCGTGAAATAGGCCGCCGCCTCCACAACGACGAACGCTGACAGGCCTTCCGGCGGACCGTCACAAGGCGGTCCGCCACCCGTGTCTGCAGACCCGTATGCCATTCGGAAATTTTCTCGGCCCATGCGTTTGCTTTCTCGGATTCCGTGACCATTATCTTTACTAAAGCCACAACCCCCAGGAGGTCATCATGAACAAGACAGTCATCATCACGGGATCTTCGCGCGGCATAGGCGCGGCCATTGCCAGGCGGCTGGCCCAGGACGGTTTCGCTGTTGTCGTCAATTATTCCGGCAGCGAACAGGCTGCACGGGAACTGACTGATTCGCTCACCGGTTCCGGGGCAAAGGCTCTCTGCGTCAAAGCGGATGTGGGCGATCCGGATCAGGCACGGCTTCTGTTCGACCAGGCCGAAAAGGAATTCGGAGGCGTGGACGTTCTCGTCAACAATGCCGGCATTATGAAGCTTTCTCCCATTGCAGAGACCGACGCCGCAAGCGTGGACAGCCATCTGCATGTAAATTTCAAAGGCACCTTCAACATGCTGCGCCTGGCAGCCAGGCGCGTACGCGACGGAGGACGGATCGTGAATCTTTCTTCCAGTGTGCTGGGACTGCGCTTTCCCGGCTATGGCATCTACGCCGCGACCAAAGCCGCGGTGGAATCCCTGACCGTGACCATGGCCAATGAAATGCGCGGACGCGGAATAACGGTCAATGCCGTGGCTCCCGGCCCCACGGGAACAGACCTGTTTCTGGAAGGAAAATCCCCGGAACTTGTTGAAAAACTCAGCAAAACCCCGCCACTGGAGCGACTGGGAACGCCCGAGGACATCGCCGCCCTCGTGTCCTTTCTTGCCGGTCCGGACGGCGGCTGGGTAAACGGCCAGGTAATCCGCTCCAACGGCGGCATAGTCTGATTATACGGTTGTCGCCAGGCAGCCTGGCCGGACGCTTTGCCTCATGGAAAAACACTTGTCATCACATCGAAACAAGTGGAACATAGTATGAGTCAGGCAGGCGCCCGGCCAGGCTCGCATTCAGCAGATAAAAACGCTGTTTTAACCTGTGACGAATACAGCCGTACGCCCTGAACCCGGCAAAGACCTATTGACTGTTGAAACAACTTGTTACATCTCGTTGCTTCACGGAAAAGATTTTTTTGGTCGGAAAAGTCAGATTGCAGACCTGACAATGGTCAAGCAGTGCTTATAAGGGAAAGAGATATGCGAAAAAAACAGGAAACACGCTGCGAGTCCTGCGCGTTCAGGGCCGTGGCGGAAAAATCTCCCAAATCCCTGCGCGGCAGGCTCTGGATCTGGCACACCTCGTTTTGTCCGGGTTGGAAAAAACATCTGCAAAACCTGCGCGAGCAGAACCAGGCCGCTCCCCGAATCGGGCATTTGCGCGGCATCTGGGAGAAATAGTCATGGGAGTTGTTTTCGGAACAGCCGTTCTGGCGGGCCTGTGCGGCAAAATACTGCACGGCAAACTACGCAAAAAATCCTGCGACAACACTCAACCGGAAGACGCTGTTCCGACAAAGGACGGCAACGCTAACAAGAAAAAGGATTAGCCCATGTCGGCACTTTTGATATTACACATCACCGCCTGCTCCCTCGGCTATTTGAGCTTCGGAGCCGGCTGCATCATAGCCTTCCTGTATCTGTATCAGCACATGAGCCTCAAGAAAAAACGGCTCAAGCTCGATACGGGATTCACCTGGAGTCTGGCCCGGCTGGACAAGGCTCTGTTCTTCACACTGGAAGCCGGTTTTCTGACCATGGGTATCGGTCTGCTGTTCGGTGTCATTTATCAGAGCGTCACCCATGGCGCGGTGGAACTGGCCACATCACGGCTGCTGATCCCTTTGGCCATCTGGCTTTTCTATCTTGCCGTGCTCCTGATCCGGGAACTCACCGGCCTGCGGGGAAAAATCCCTGCCCAGCTTTCGGCGTATGGTTTCGTTTTTTTCACCCTCTCTTTCCTCTATGAGCTGCATCTTGTGACGTAACCCTTTCCATGGAGGTAAAGAACCATGAAAGTACGCAATGGCGAACTCGCCCCTGACTTTACGTTGACGGATTACACAGGACGGGAAATCTCCCTCTCTCAGTACAGAGGCAGCAAAAATATTCTGCTGGTCTTCAACAGGGGCTTTGTCTGACCCTATTGCCGCAGGCACATGGCGCAGTTGCGCCAGGAGGCGGACACCCTGGCCAGGCAGAACATTGAGGTTCTTGTCATCGGTCCGGAAAAGAAAGAGACCTTTCGGAAATACTGGGAAAAAGAAGCCCTGCCCTTTGTGGGACTTCCCGATCCCGAACACAGTGTCATGAAGCTCTACGGGCAGGAGGTGAAACTCCTCAAACTGGGCAGAATGCCCGCCCAGATGCTCATCGATACGAAGGGCGTCATCAGATACGTCCACTACGGCTCTTCCATGGCCGACATCCCCGACATACGGGAGGTCATCGACGCACTGCGCGACGATGTTCTCTACATCGAGCCTCCCACCATCGACAACGCTTGATACGCACCCGCCGGGTCCTTTTCCACGGATCCGGCGGGTTTCTTGTGTCTGCCTCTGCGGACGAATCGAATACGTACATTTGCCTTGACGGGCCATTTCATTATTACCTATTTGTGACACATACTGACCATCCGGATGAAACGCCGCAGACAGAACCGGCCACAAGACTCCGCCAAAGCACGCATAATTCCAGGATCGTTCAAGAATGTTCATGAAAGGTACGGGCCCGGATAGCCCGAATCCGCAAAACAAGCTGAATTTCTTTACGGTGGGCATGCCCATACCGGCGTTTTTTCTGTTGCTGCTGGTATTTCAGCTGTTTTTCATGCCCTCCTACGTCCGCCGGGGCGGGCAGCTGTACGTGCCTTTCAAAAAATTCGTCGTGGGCGGCAGGTCGGACAATCCCCCGTACGAGTTTCTGGATGAGAACAACGAACCCGCCGGGTACAACGTGGATCTCTCACGGGCCATCGCAGCTGAAATGAAAAGCGAGGTCACCATCCGTCTCGCGGACCAGCAGGATATCGAGGCTAGCTTCAAAAAAGGCGACATCGACCTTTTGCAAGGAGTGGCGCAATACGACGCGCTGGCGGAAAAGAACCTTTTCAGCAGTTACACCGCCTACAATCAGAAGCTGTTCTCCGTTGCCGACTTTCCCGCGCGCATCACCTCGCTCAAACAACTGCCCGGAGGAGAGCTCTACCTCAGCAAGGACACCCCCTTGCTGCAGGAACTCATCAAGACCTATCCACAGATCCATTTTCATCCTGTGGCGTCCCATTCGGAAGCATTGCGCAAGCTGGCCGACGGGGTGGCAAATTACGCCCTGATCGTCAATCTGCCGAGCCTGTACCTGAACCATGAAATCGCCTTTATCGAGCAGGGAAACAACGGCCGCAAGATTCTGCAGATCGGCGACCTGTATCCGACGCTGGGCTACGGCTATCTGGCGGGCAAGGATGATGCGCTGCTGATGACCCACATCCGGGAGAGTCTCAAGAATCTCCGCCTGAGCGGGCGCCTGCGGGAGATTCAGGAGCAATGGCTGGGCAAGCCGGATCCGCTGGAAATCACCAAGCGGGAAAAAAGCGCCCAGCTCGGAGGCATGATCTTCAGCCCCTTGCTGCTCATTGTCTGCTCGGTGATCTTCTGGAACCATTCGCTGCAAAAAGAGATGGACCGGCGCAGTAAAAAACTGGCCATCCAGCAGCTGCAGCTCATCCAGGCGGACAAGATGACCTCCCTGGGCATACTGGTGGCGGGCGTGGCCCATGAGATCAACAACCCCATCGGCATGATCCTCTACAATCTTTCCACCCTGAAAAAGGTCTACGGGACCACGGAAGCCATGCTGGAAGAACGCTACCAGAAGGACGGCGATTTCTTCATCGGCGGGCTGCCCTATTCGATGCTCCGGGAAGAAGCCTCGCAGATGTTCAACGAAATGAACGACGGCGCCAAGCACATCGCCCGGATAGTGGAGGACCTGAAGGACTTTACCAGGCAGAATTCCACGGCGCTCAACGAAACAGTGCATATCAACACCGTGGTTTCGGCCTCCCTCAGATTGCTGAGCAGCTCTCTGAAGAAACGGGTCGCCGGCGTGGACCTGGAGCTCGCGGACGCCCTGCCGACCTTTCAGGGAAGCAGTTCGCGGCTGCAGCAGGTGGTGATCAACCTCGTACTCAATGCCGCCCAGGCCTGCAGCGCCCCCGAGCAGCGTATCGGCGTACGCACCAGTTTTGACGAAAAAAAACAGGAGATCCTGCTGCAGATCACAGACCAGGGAGTAGGCATCGACCCCCAGCAGATCCCTTTTCTCTGCGATCCCTTTTACACGACCAGACGCGAACAAGGGGGAACAGGACTCGGCCTGTCCATCTCGGAAGGCATTGTCAAGGAACACCACGGCCGGTTGCATTTTACCTCCAGCCCTGGAACCGGCACCGTTGTAACCATATACCTGCCCATTGGCGCAACTGAGGAACGCTCCTGATGCAGACCCCCGTGTATCCTTCCTTTGGCGTATTGCTGGTAGATGATGAGAGCAGCTGGCTGCGCTCCATGTCCATGACCCTGGCCGTGGAAGCCGGCATCACCAATGTTCTCAAATGCACGGACAGCCGCGAGGTCCTGGATATCCTGGGCAGCCAGGATATCGGGCTGATTCTGCTGGATGTGAACATGCCCAATGTCTCGGGCGTGGAGCTGCTGCCGCAGATCATCGAAGAACACCCCGATGTGAGCATCATCGTCATCAGCGGCCTGAACCAGATCGACATCGCCGTGGACTGCATGAAGCAGGGAGCCCTGGATTTCTACGTCAAAACCGTGGAGGTCGACCGCCTGATCAAGGGGGTTCAGCGGGCCCTGCGCTCCATCGAGCTCGAACGCGAGAACAAGCTCATGCGCAGCCGCTTTTTCGGCGGTGCCGTGGAGCATCCGGAGTGTTTCAAAGACATCATCACCCGGAACCGGGCCATGGGTTCCATCTTTCAATACATCGAAGCCATTGCCACCAGTCCGCACCCCGTATTGATCACCGGGGAAAGCGGCGTGGGTAAGGAGCTGGCCGCCCAGGCCATCCATACGCTCAGCGCCCGCAGCGGGCCGTTTCTGCCTGTCAACGTGGCCGGGCTGGACGACATGCTCTTTTCCAGCACCCTGTTCGGGCACAAGCGGGGCGCCTTTACCGGGGCGGAAAACGACCGCAGCGGCATGGTGGAACAAGCCGGATACGGCACGCTTTTTCTCGATGAGATCGGCGACCTCAACAGCACCTCGCAGGTCAAGCTTCTGCGGCTGCTGCAGGAAGGCGAATATTTCCCCCTGGGCAGCGATTTCAGCAAACGCCTGAACGCCCGGATCATCGTGGCCACCCACCAGGACCTGGCCGCCGGACAGGCCGCGGGCAAGCTGCGCAAAGATTTGTATTACCGGCTGTGCGGCCACCATGTGCACCTGCCGCCCCTGCGCGAACGCAAGGACGACATCGAGCTGCTGCTGAACTTCTTTCTGGAGCAGGCCGCGAACGAGTTCGGCAAGAAAAAGCCCACCTATCCCAAGGAACTGCTGATCCTGCTCATGAACTACGCCTTTCCCGGCAACATCCGCGAACTCAAGGGCATGGTCTACGACGCCATGAGCATCCACAAATCGCGTATGCTTTCCATGGATTCCTTCAAACGCACCATCGACAACACCCCCCTGTACCGCAAGGACCAGGCCGAGCCGCAGTCGGAAAACGTTTTTGCCCCGGATCAGCCCCTGCCCACGCTCAAAAGCGTGGCCGACCTGCTCGTACGGGAGGCCATGAAACGCAGCAAGGGCAACCAGTCCCTGGCTGCGCGCCTTCTGGGCATCTCCCAGCCCGCCCTCAACAAACGGTTGAAAAAGTACAAATCGGCATCCTCCCAGGGCGACGCCGATCTCCTATAACTTTTGGACCATCTATAACTTTTGCGATTGCAGTATACCTTGCTGTATTTACTGCAATTTCATACCCTATAGTTCAAAGGCCCGTACAGAGGTTATACCCCTTTGTCTTTTGGCCGAATCTCTGTTTTTCCAGTCTTTTCCTTTCATTTCAGTTGCTTGAACTAAAAGCATCCATTCGGCACGCCTTTTGCCTAATTACAACTTTATTACATAATTGCAATGAGGTTTGGCGTCGGCAAGGACAAAATTGGCTGACAAATTTGTCAAAAACGGGATTCAGCCCCTTTCCCGATGCCCAGGAGATCTGCTTACATTCCACAGGAGGGAAAAATGACTCGAGGTATCGCATCCATCTGCATCACTGCACTGTTTCTGGTGGTCATGACAGCCGGCTACGTGCAGGCGGCGGACACCTATTCGTACACCTTTGCCACCAACTGCCCGGAAAAGACCATGCGCGGCGTGGCGGAAAAACAGTTTCTGGAAGAAATCGAAAAGCTCAGCAACGGCCGCATCAAGATCATGCCCTACTGGGCCCAGTCCCTGGTAAAGGGCAAGGAAATCCTCAAAAGCGTTCAGGACGGCGTTGTGGACCTGGGCTTCATCAACATCAACTACTACCCCAAACGTCTGCTGCTCAACGGCGCTTCCGGCCTCATGGAAGAAGGCCCCACCAAATATGAAAACATGATCGGCGTGTATCAGGACATCTACAAGACCATCCCCGCACTCACCGAAGAATTCAAAAAGTACAATCAGCGCCCCGTATACATCTACAGCGCGCTGCCCTACTCCTTTTGCACCAAGGAACCCCTGACCAGCTTTGACGGCCTCAAAGGCCTTAAAGCCCGTTCCTCCAGCCGCTGGAAACTCGCCGACCTGGCCGAGCTGGGCGCCATCCCCACTTCCGTGGCCTTCAGCGAATGCTACATGGCCCTGCAGACCGGCACCATCGACACCGTGCTCACCAACGTGGACGCCCAGAGCAGAGCCAATCTGTACGAAGTGGCTCCCAACATCATGGTCGTGCGTGAAATGTGGCTGGCCCTGCCCTTCATGATCACCATGAACGAAGAGAAATACCAGGCCCTGCCCGACGACCTGAAGAAAGTCATTGCCCAGGCCAGTGAAAACGCCGTGAAGCGCTTCACCGCCTACTACCCGCAGACCCTGCAGGATGAAATCGACAAGATGACCGCCAAGGGCGCGCACTTCACCTATGCTTCCAAGGAAGACATGGCCAAATGGAACGCCCTGCCCACCAACAAGACCAACCAGGAAACCTGGATCAAGGAAGTCACGGAAATGGGCGCCAAGGATCCTCAGAAGATCCTGGACGCCATCTTCAAGATCGACGCCGAATACCTGGCAAAAGAACAGTAGCCATGATCCGCGGCGGCGCCCGTACGGCGCCGCCGCTTTTTGAGGAGAAGCACATTGATTCAACAAGTATTGCGTTTCATCAACAGAATTTGCGCGGAAGTCTGCGGCTGGATGCTCAGCGTCGTCATGATTCTGCTTGTTGTGGACGTCGTCTGCCGGACGTTCGCCACCCCGGTCATGGGCGTGGCGGAACTGGCCATGTTCGTGATGATCGGAACGGTGTACGCGGGGCTCGGCAACTGCGAGATGCTGCACAACCACGTACGGGTGGAATCCCTTGTGGAACGCCTGCCCGCAAGGATGCAGAAAGTGGTGATGATCCTCACCTACATCGTGGCCATCCTCACCATAGGCGTCACCACCTACGCCATGTGCGACAACGCCTGGTCCTCGTTTGTGGACAAGGAAAGCATCGCCGGTGCGGTGGCCTATGTTCTGTATCCCGTGAAATTCGTCATGGCCATCGGAATGATCGTCTACACGCTGCAGCTGGTGGTCAACCTGTTCGAAGAAATCAGGAAACCCCTGCAACAATACGCTCAACCCTAGGCCTGTGCCCGGCTTTGCAGCCGCCATATTCAGAATGGAGATTTGGTCCAAATGGATTTTACTTTAATTGGCTCTCTGGGAATCGCCGCACTGCTGCTGCTGCTGTTTTGCGGCCTGCACATGGGTGTGGACTTCATCCTGGTGGGATTGATCGGACTGACGGTCCTGATCAATTTTCACGCAGCCCTGTCGCTGCTGGGTGAAACCCTGTACAACGCCATCGCTTCCCCGACTTTTTGCGTACTGCCGCTGTTCATCCTGATGGGGGCCTTTGCCTCCAAGGGCGGTTTTGCCGAACTGGCCTACTCCAACGTGCACAAGATCTGCGCGCGTATTCCCGGAGCCCTGGCCATCGCCACATCTTTCGGATGCGCCGTGTTCGCTTCCATCTGCGGTTCGACCATTGCCACGGCCACCATTTTCGGCCGCCTGGCCTACCCCGAGATGAAGCGCTACGGATACGATACGCGTTACTCCCTCGGCGCCATCGCCTGTTCCGGCAGTTTCGCCTGCATGATCCCCCCCAGCGGCATGTTCATCCTGTTCGCCATCTTTACCGAACAATCCGTGGGCAAGCTGTTCCTGGCCGGTATCTTTCCCGGAATCCTCACCGCCATCGTCTACGCGCTCAGCATGTATCTGCGGGCCAAGATGTTCCCGCATCTGGCGCCGATCCATCCGGACGAATTCAAGGTGACCCGCAAGGACAGAGCCAAGGCTGTGGTCATGCTCTGGCCCATTCTGCTGCTGGCCTTCCTGGTCATCGGCGGCATCTACAGCGGAATTTTCACCGCCAACGAAGCCGGTGCGGTGGGTGCCCTGGGCGCATTGCTCTTTGGCGTGGCCTACGGGAAACTGCGCAAGATCGAGCCCATCCGCAGCTCTTTGCGGGAAACGGCGCGTACCACGGCCATGCTCTTTTTCATCATTATTTCGGCCATGTACTTCAGCAGATTCCTGGCCATGACGCGCATCCCCACGGATCTGGCCACTTTTCTGGCTTCCTGGCAGGTGCATCCGCACATCGTGCTGTGCTGCGTGCTCGTTGTCTGGTTCCTGCTCGGAATGGTGATCTACCAGGCCGCGGTCTTCGCCCTGACCCTGCCCATCATCTTCCCCGTGCTGGTCAGCCTGGGCTACGACCCCATCTGGATCTGCGTCATAGCCATGAAATTGAATGAAATCGCCGGCATCACACCGCCTGTAGGCATCAACGCCTTTGCTCTGGCAGGCGTGACCGACAGCAAGGTCGAACAGGTCTTCGGAGGGGTGCTGCCCTTTATATTGTGCGACGTCATTGTTATCATCATTCTCTTTCTCTGGCCGCAGATCGCGCTGTATCTGCCGAGCCACATGTTCTAGCGCATGTAATGCCGGGAACGGAAACAACTCGCTTCCGTTCCCGGTACTGACTCGGCATGTTTTTACCTGTTGCAGTTGTTGGGGATGCTGACACCGCCATGCCAAAGGGTGTGAGCCGCCGGAGACATGTTCCTTCCAAGGATATCTGACAGATGAATATCGTCATCGGTGTTGTAATCGTAGGCCTGACCTGCTTTTTCCTGTGGCGCGAGCATGACATGAAAATGGTTTTGCTCGCCTCGGGGTTGCTCATGGCGGGCATTGCCCTGGACCCGCTCACCGCGCTGGATGAATTTGCGCACAAGATGGCCACGGACAGCCTGGTGCAGGCTGTCTGTTCCGCCGTGGGCTTCGGCTTTGTCATGGGCGAGACAAAATGCCAGCGCCACCTGGAAACCCTGGCCTGCCCCTGGCTGCGCACCATCGGCCTGGCCGCCATCCCCGGTGTGGTTCTGCTCACCTTCGGGGTCAATTACGTTTTTCTAAGCGCGGCCAATACGGCCGCTGCGGTGGGCATCTTCCTGATTCCCCTGCTGATCCGGGCCGGAGTGCATCCGGCGCTGGCCGCCGCCGCACTGGCAGCGGGAACCTTCGGGAGCCTGCTCAATCCGGGGCTGCACAACAACTCCTTTGTGGCCAAAATCGCGGGCATCGAACCGCAGGCCGTGGTGGACGTGCAGCGTACGGCGGTTCTGCTTTGCGTGGCCGTGGCCGCTCTCTGCCTTTCGCTGCTGGCCGTCCGCAGAAAGGAATACAAGGACTGCAATCCGGAAGAGGATGCGGACGTGGAGGTCATAACCCGGCCCAATGTCGTTTTTGCGCTGGTTCCGCTCATACCGCTGATCATGCTTGTTCTGGGAGCCAGCAACCTGGTGCCCTCGCTGCAGCTGGGCGTGGCCCAGGCCATGCTCGTAGGCGCGCTGCTCGGGCTGGTCATCACCGGCACATCGCCCGCTCGCATCGTGCAACGTTTCTTTGACGGCATAGGCGCGGCCTATGGCCAGGCCATGGGGCTGATCATTTCCGTGGCCGTGTTCGTGCAGGGCATGAAATCCATCGGGCTCATCAGCTTTTTCATCACCTGGTCGGCCACCACGCCGAAAATCGCCCTGTTCGCGGGGCTGTTCGGACCGTTCATCATGGGCGTCATGGCCGGATCCGGCGACACCGCGACCTTTGTATTCTGCGAAGCCGTCGCCCCCCATGCGCACCTCTACGGCATGGAAACCTTTGACATGGGCAGCATGGCGGCCGTGGCCGGCGCTTTGGGCAGAACCATGTCTCCTTTTTCCGCGGTGATCATTGTCTGTGCGTCCATTGCCAGGGTAAACCCGCTGTCCATTGCCAAAAGAAACGCCCTGGGTATGGCCGCGGCCCTGGTTACCGCTTTTTTCGCCATTTAACGTTTTATTTGGAGTTATATTATGGGATTCGACGTTCACGCGCTCGCCAGTGCGCTCGGCCAGAAACTGATCGCCTATCGACGCGATTTTCATACGCATCCGGAATCCGGCTGGACCGAATTCCGGACCTCGGCCATCATTGCCGGAGAACTAGAAAAACTGGGGTACGAGATCAGGCTCGGAGCTGATATCATCCGGAAAGACAGCATGATGGGGGTGCCGCCCGAGAGCGAACTGCAAGCACACATGGAGCGGGCCGTCAATGAAGGCGCCGACGCGGAGCTTGTGGCCAAAATGGCCGGCGGTCTTACCGGAGTCTGTGCGGAGCTCAAATGCGGTCCGGGACCGGTGCTGGCGCTGCGCTTCGACATCGACGCCAACGACGTCAGCGAAACCCAGGACCAGAAGCACCGTCCGTGCAAAGAGGGCTTCGGATCCAGGCACCCCGGCGTGATGCACGCGTGCGGACATGACGGACACGCGGCCCTCGGGCTTGGCGTGGCAGAAGTGCTCGCGCAGCTGAAAGACGACTTGCACGGCACCATCCGACTCATTTTCCAGCCCGCGGAAGAAGGCGTACGCGGTGCAGGTCCCATGACGGATTCCGGGATTCTGGATGACGTGGATTACATTCTGGGCGGCCATATCGGCTTTCTGGCCAAGGAAAACCACCAGTTCATCTGCGGCGCGAACCAATTCCTGGCCACCACAAAATTCGACGTGGAATTCACCGGGGTAGCGGCCCATGCCGGAGCCGCTCCCGAAGAAGGCAAAAACGCCCTGCTGGCCGCGGCCTGCGCCGCGCTCAATCTCCATGCCATCAGCCGTCACAGCCAGGGCGCCTCGCGCATCACCGTGGGACGCCTGGAAGCCGGGCAGGGACGCAACGTCATCCCGCCCAACGGGCTGATCAAGGCGGAAACACGGGGTGTCACTTCGGACATCGACGCCTACATGTTCGAGCGCGCCAAGAAGGTCATAGCGGGTGCGGCCGCCATGTACGACGTGGAGTACGAGATCAGACTCATGGGCGGCACCAAGAGCGGCGAATCCAGTCCGGAACTGGCCCAGCGCATCCGGAAGGTGGCCGAACAGATCGACTACATCGATAACACGCAGATACAGGACATCGTTTCCATGGGGGGCAGCGATGATTTCGCCCACATGATGAGCACGGTCCAGGAACACGGCGGACAGGGGTCCTACTTTTTTCTGGGGTCCGCTTTGTGCGCCGGACACCATAACGCCTACTTTGACTTTGACGAAGACTGCCTGGTGCCTGGAGTGGAATTCATCGTCTCCATGGCTCTGGACATTCTCGGTGAAAGTCGCTGACAAAACCATGAAACTTTTTACCGATACAACCAGGTCCGAGGCCAGACAGCTTTTCGCTGGTCTGGCCGCGGCTTCCACCGACAGCGTGGGCATCACACGGGACGCCTATGGTCCGGGCGAACAGGCCGCCCTGGACGTCATCCGGACCTATGCCGTACGCAATCATCTGGAATCGCGGATCGACGGGGCAGCCAATCTTGTGATCACCCTTCCGGGGGCGGACAGAAGCCTGCCCTGCCTGGCCTGCGGCTCGCATCTGGACAGCGTACCACAGGGCGGAAATTTCGACGGCGCGGCAGGCCTTGTGGCCGGGCTGCTCAGTCTGGCCAGAATGCGGCGTGAAGGATTCGTTCCTGCGCAGGACATCATGCTGTACGCCTTTCGCTGTGAGGAAAGCGCCTGGTTCGGCAAGCCCTATATCGGCTCCAGCGCCCTGCTCGGACGCTTGTCACGGGAGGACCTCAAGGCTGTCCATCGCTCCGGATCTGGAACGCTGCAGGAAGCCCTGGAGCGCGTCCGGGCCGAGGTCAGCAGTATTGCCCGGAGCGAAACGCTGCTGGATCCGCGCTCCGTGGCGGCCTATCTCGAACTGCATATCGAACAAGGGCCCGTGCTGGTCTCCAGTGGGCTGCCCCTGGCCGTGGTCACCGGCATCCGCGGAGCCATCCGCCATCAACGCATACTTTGCAAGGGACTGGCAGGCCATTCCGGCACCGTGCCCCGCGAACTGCGCAAGGATGCCTTTCTGGCGACAGCCGAACTGGTGCATACGCTGGACGCGCTCTGGCAGAAGTCTTTGGAAAACGGCATGGACCTTGTGTTCACATCCGGCATGGCCGGCACCGATGCCACTCATCATGCCATGACGCGCATTCCGGATGTCTTTTCATTCAGCTTCGAGGTCAGAAGCCAGCGCAGGGAAGATCTCGAGGCCTTTTACGAGATCATGCGTACGCAGTGCGCGGCTGTGGAAACGTCCCGCGGGGTGCGGTTCGAGTTTGATGAAAAACGTTACACCGCGCCCGCCGCAATCGACCAGGCCTGGAGCTCGTACCTGCTGGCAAAGGCCGAACAACTGCAGTTGCCGTGCATCTCACTGCCCAGCGGCGCAGGCCATGACGCGGCGGTTTTCGCCAATGCCGGCATCCCCACGGCCATGATTTTCGTTCGGAACAGCAACGGTTCGCATAATCCGGACGAGGCCATGGAAATGGAAGATTTTCTTCAGGGAGTGAAACTGCTCTACCATACGTTGCGGGAACCACTCTGACGCGTATGGTAGGACACCGGAGTTACAGCATCAAGACAAGACAGGAACATATACCGGACACTATCCGACACAACTCCTTTATATTGAAAGGTTTGGCAATGTAATCGTTCATTCCTGCCTTTATGAATTTATCCCTGTCCCCCGTCATCGCGTATGCAGTCATGGCAATTATGCGTACATTCTTGTTTTCTGCGCCAGCATCACCTTCACGAATGGCTTTTGTGGTCTGCAAACCATCCATGACAGGCATCTGAATATCCATGAGCACCACGTCGAAATCATTTGCTTTGAGAATTTCGAGTGCCTGCACTCCATTCCAGGCGCAGTGCACAAGAGCTCCGGCATTTGTGAGCAGTTTTCTGGAAACAACCTGGCTTACAGGATCATCTTCAACAAGCAAAACCTTGAACTCCTGCTGAAAATTCAAATCACCATCTTTATCCTGTGCGATGGAAATATCAGCATTGTCCTCAGGGATGGCTAAAATACAGGAAAAGTATATGGTCGCCCCTCCACTCCTGGTATCATCGGTGATGATCTCTCCGTCGAACATCTGGACCAGTCTGCTGACAATGGAAAGCCCCAGGCCGACTCCGACGTTGGTCTTGAGGTAGTCAGTCTCAAGTTGCTTGAATGGTTCAAAAATATTCATGACATCTTTTTCAGGAATACCAATTCCCGTATCCGTCACCGTAAACAGCAGTCGAGCACTCGATGCATTTATCCTTTTGATCTGGGATATATCGACGCCCACAAATCCTGAATCCGTGAATTTGAGCGCATTGCTGACGAGATTTGATAAAATTTGCCGGAGGCGCATGGCATCGCCCATAAGCACAGGAGGTACGTTTTCATGTATTCTTACGGAGAAATGCACCCCTTTGCTTTCCGCTATGGTACTGAACGTTTGATAAAGAGCCTCTTCCTGGTCTGAAATTGCAAATTCGCTTATGTTCAAGGGGAGTTTACCAGCTTCAATTTTAGAAAAATCCAGAACATCGGTCAGCAGTTGCGTCAAACGGTTGCTGGAACTCATGGCAACATTCACGAACTCCGACTGCTCGTCATCCAGCCTGGTCTGCAGCAAGAGTTGCAACATTCCAAGCACCCCGTTCAATGGCGTGCGTATTTCATGACTCATATTGGCCAGAAAAACGGACTTGGCCTGATTGGCTCTGTCTGCGGCCTCTCTGGCATCCTCCAAGGCAAGTTCGGTTTGCTTGCGTATTGAGATATCACTTATGGACAGCAACAGATGCTGTTGGTTGGCGTTTTTTTTATCGAACCGGAAAAATTATTTTTCGCTCCTTCAATCAAAACATACTTTATTTCACCATTTGCAGTCAGTAAATTTGTCTCAACGATCTTTCCAGCAGGATTATTAAAGAAAGCTTTATACCTGGCCATAAAAGCCGATTTACTTTCCGCATCAATAAAATCAATAAAGCTTTTTCCAATGGGTTTATTCTCTCCCCAATCCATCATTGAAGTGAAAGTATAATTCACTTCAACGATAAAACAATCCTTGTCCAAGACAACATAACCAATTGGAGCCCAATGAAAAAGATCATAAAATCGTTTGGAAGTTTCCGTCATCACTTCCTGAACTCGCTGCAACTCCTGATTTTGCAGTTCCAATTCAATCTGATGAATTTGCAAATCCTCTATCAGAGCAACAAGATCATTTGAAGAATACTCTTCGATATTATAATTGGAATTTTTTAAAATTTCTTCCGCTCTTTTTCGAAGATCTGACCACTTCAAATCCAGATTCACATTTTTTTTATGCATATTTGCTCCAGTTTTTTTAATGGGAGCGTAATCCATTGAATATTTATTCACAATTTTTGCAAAAATGCAGCATCTATCCTGAAAACTCTTCTTCAACATCATGATGACAGCAGTTCCATACGAAGTGCATGGACTTTTTATTGCTTAATAAAGATATTCTCTTCTTCAATAGAAATATTTTTTAATTTATTTTTTAATTTTTTATATTCTCTCGACGTATTTTAATCCGCTTTCCATCAGCTACTTTGAACGGCATTATTGCAACAGTATATTGCTGTGGTTCATTATCTATCTCAACAGAATAATTTATCGTATAAGGAAGATCTTCTTTATCAATTTCTTCTGAGAGTACTTTTTCAATGGCAACTTTTTCCTGCAAAAACTCGTCTCCAATTTTAAGACATTCCTGCAGATAGTTCTTTCCGACATTGCAGATGGAAACTTCTCCATCTCTTTTTTCCCAAAACTGCCGCCAGGCCTTATTTACGTATTCTATTTCCCCATCTTCATGAAGAATAGCAACCTGTGAAGGCATGGCATCTATTATTTCCTTTAGATAATCACCAAATATTTGCAACAATTCTTTTGAAGATATAATTTCAGTCTGGTCCTGTATCATACCAATAACAAATGTCACCATACCATCCGAAACGGTAAGCTCGAACGACTTCGCTCTGACGAATTTGACGTCGCCATTTTCCATGAGCAATCGGAACGAAGCATCATAGGCTGTACCTGTTTCGACAGTTCTGGAGTACACATCAGTAACATACGCCCTGTCATCAGGATGCACGATTCTCATGAACAATTCATGCGAAGGAGTGCAAGAAAAAGGTTCAATCCCGCAAATATGAAATACTTCCTCGGACCATTCTATATCACCAGAGCTTATATTGTGCTTCCAGCTACCCACACTGGCCATTTCCTGCGTCTTCAACAATATTTCGTTGGAAACCTCTAGAGCCCTCTTATTCCTCTTATAACTGCTTATTTCCGTAAAAGTTATCAATAGTCCTGAATGATCACTTTTGCTTATGCTGTACGGAATAATTCGCAGGTAATAAGATTTTTCTTCATCCGTAATTCCTTCAACTTCAATTGACTTTCCCGTACGTTCGACATCTTTCAAGAGTTCCAGTATGTCAATATTCAATAATCTGTGCGTCAAATGTGATATCAGCCTACCAACGTCACTTGGCAGAATCCGAAAAATATTTGTCAGTTCAGGTGTAAATTTCCTAATGTCATGATTTTCATCCAAGAAAATAGTTGCAATTTGTGTGGCTGACATCAAATTCTCAAGATCATTTGTAATCTCGGTCAGCTCCATTATTTTTTTCTGGTACTCGGCATTGACGGTATGAAGCTCCTCATTTACAGATTGAAGCTCTTCATTTGTACTTTGCAATTCTTCATTACTTGCAAGCAATTCTTCATTTGTTGCCTGCAATTCTTCATTTGAAGTTTCCAGTTCTTCAATTGTAGCCTGAAGATTTTCTTTGGTGAATTGCAATTCCTGCTCAAGATCAACTATTCTCTGCTCAGACTCTTTGGTAATATCCAGTTCATCATTTTCATCTGTTGAGACTGTTTTGGTCTTTTCATGCGCATCTGTAATTATTATCGCAATCAATGATTCCTGATTTTTCTTTTCAGGCAGATACTTGATATGCATTTTAACAGAACGACTACTTTCATCATTCTTAATGCGTATATTTGTATACGTAATATCCTGCTTTCCATGAATTATTTTTTGCAACCCTGTGGCCAAAGGTATGGAAATTTCACGTATCACCATTCGTATAATATCATTGGAATGCTTCCCTGTGGGCACCTTCAGCAATCCCTGAGGATTGCCAACAACATGTTGCAATTCCATACGTTCATTTATGACAGCGACAAGTGGAAAATAATCCCCGGACAGGGCCTGCAGAAGCCGGTCCTGAATGCGTCCCTCCTCTTTGTAGGACACGGCAAGCTCATTGCGAAGAAATGTAGGAACTGTCTGTGAAGAAGCACGATCCCCCATTCCCTGAAAAAGAGGTTTCTCTGTAGATGGGCCGCGTATTCCTTTGGCTCGAAATATCTTGAATCTGTTGTGTACGGGTTCGAAAAACGGCGCCATTTCTCCAGGAGATTCACTTGTTCCCAAAAGCAGCAATCCCTGCGCATGTAACGAAAAATTAAAATATTCAAATACTTTTTGTTGCAAGACAGGCTGGAGATAAATCAGCAGATTTCTGCAACTCAACAAACTGATATTGGTAAACGGAGGATCTTTGACGACATTATGCTGGGCAAAGACCACCATTTCACGCAATTGCCTAGAAACCTGATAATGCTCACCAACATGCAAAAAATACTTGCTCAACACTCCCTGCGGCAAATCCGCGGCAATGCTTTCAGCATACATGCCGTTGCCTGCGCTGATAATCGCATTGCGATCAATATCCGTTGCAAAAATTTTTACATTTCTGGAACCCTTGTTTTCCGCAATATATTCCGCCGCCAGTATAGCCAAAGTGTACGCTTCTTCTCCGGTCGAGCAGCCCGGCACCCAGAAACGAATCTCCTTTTGGTCATTTCTTGAAAAAAGTTCCTTCAGATAATTCGCCTGCAATTCCCGAAAGATCTCACGGTCCCCGGAAAAAGCTGGTCACACCAATCAGCAATTCACTGTACAGCACTGATACTTCACTTGGATTCGATTCCAGCAGGCGTACGTATTCCCGAAGATTTTCACACTGACTTACATTGATACGGCGTTCGATTCGACGAAACACGGTGCTGGGTTTGTAATAGGTGAAATCCACTTTTGTCTGTTCGCGCAATAGCGCAAAAATTCGTGTGACACCGTCTTCATCGGACAACAGTTCCTGCGTGGGGCCTTTTGAGGCAGAGAAGGGATGTTTTATGAAGGAAAGCAGTTTGCCGGGCATGGCGTCCGGGGACTGTACGATGTCCACCAGACCCGTGGCCATGGCGGCACGCGGCATACCATCGAATTTAGACGAATCCTCACTCTGGACCATGACCATGCCACCGGCTTCCTTGATGGCCCTGATGCCTCTGACTCCGTCGCTGCCCGTGCCCGAGAGTATGATTCCAATGGCCTTTTCCCCTTGATCTTCGGCCAGGGATCGAAAAAATACATCTATGGGCAGATTAAGGCCTCTGCTGTGATCCTGATCATGCAGGATCAGTTTGCCGTGAAAAATCGTCAGCTGCTTTCTGGGAGGAATCAGATATACGCAGTTGGCTTCAACGAGCATCCCCTCTTCCGCTCTTTTGACCGTCATTTCCGTACGCTTGGAAAGGAGTTCGACCATGAGACTCTTATAATCGGGAGAGAGGTGCTGGATGACTATAAACCCGAGACCACTATCAACCGGCATTTCCGTAAAGAACATATCCAGTGCTTCGAGCCCGCCTGCGGATGCACCTACACCTACGAAAAAATTGGGAGTTTTGACCTGATCCGACATTTTTTCTCCAACTGCTTTGTTCGGCTTCGACTATGACCTGTCAATAGGTATGGTCTTATACTTTTGTTTATAACAGACAGAGAATTTTTTGTGAACACTTCAGGGGTAAATGAGCTGCGTTTAATTGGGGAACACCCTTTGCTGTGTTGCCATCAGCCCAGACTATCAACATTTCTGCGACATACAGATCAGAAAACGGCGATGGATACAGAATTGCTTTATTTGGGAACAGCCTTGAACAGGCCAAAAGAATCATTGAACAACAGGCCGAGGCCTGAAAAAAAGAAAACACCGGCCAACCAGCGCCGGTGTTTCCATGATCAGTGCGTCATATCTGGGGAGGAACCCGATTTGACGTTAAAAGGTTGTTGCCACAAAATTTTTGATGGAATGAACTACTCCTGTGCCGCAGCAACCGCAGCGGCGGCAGCGACGTCGGCCTTGTAGGCGTCTTCGAGCTTCTTGATTTCAATCACCAGTTCGTCGTCCAGTTTGACTATGTCCGCATAGGCGTAGTCTCTGCCGAGATTGGTGTATTTGGGCTGACCCATACGGTGAAACGGCAGGGCCTCATATTCGCACTTTTCTCCGGGCAACGAGGAGACAAAGTCGATGATGGCCTTGATGTCTTCCTCGGTATCATTGAATCCGGGAATGACAGGCGTACGGACGCGAATTTTCATTTTGGGGTAGTTTTCCTTGATCTTGATCAGATTTTCCCGGATGCGTTCGCCGGTATGTCCGGTGTGTTCCTTGTGCTTTGCATCGTTCATGGACTTGATGTCGAACAGGATATAATCGAGATACGGCAGGCAGGACTCCATGACTTCCCAGGGAACATATCCGCAGGTTTCCACAGCTGTGCGAATGTGGCGGTTTCTGGCCTCGCGCAGCAGTGCAAGGGCAAAGGCGGGCTGTGCAAAAGGTTCGCCGCCGGACAGGGTCATGCCGCCGCCGGAACGGGCGTAGAAGCGTTCGTCTTCCTCCACCTTTTTCAGAATGGCGTCAACGGTCATTTCTTCGCCGTAGGTGATGATGGCATTGCCGGGGCAGACGTCCGCCAGTATCAGCTCGTTCTGCACCTTGCTGTGATCCATGTCGACCTTGCCGTCTTCGGCAGGGGTGACGCCGCCGGACTTGCAGTGCTTCATGCAGTGCGTGCAGTTTTCAACACCGATGCAATTGTTGCGATTATAGGCGATTTGCGGTTTGAACTCTTGCGACTCAGGGTTGGAGCACCAGGTACAGTGCAGTGGGCAGCCCTTCATGAATACAATGGTTCTGATTCCTGGGCCATCATGAACAGAGTACTTCTGGACACTGAACACCGTGCCTTTGGTCTTGTTGTCTATAATCGAGCTCATCGCAGTTCCTTGTTGGTTTGCAAAAAATAATAAAAGGGGCAGAGAACCGCTCTCTGCCCCTTCTATGTTATTGGGCGTTACAGGACTTCGTGTGCTGTTCTGGCGATCAAGTCATCCTGCAGATCCTTGGACAGATCGCAGAAGTAGGCCGAGTAACCCGCGATACGTACGATCAGGTTGCGGTAGTTCTCAGGATTCTTCTGGGCCTTGATCAAGGTGTCGGCGTTGATGACGTTGAACTGAATATGCCACAACCGCAGGTCGCAGTAGGCGCGGATCAGGTCAACCAGCTTCTGGGTGCCTTCTTCGCCTTCCACACATTTGGGGGTGAACTTGATGTTCAGCAAACGTGCGGCGCGCTCGCGGTGGTTGTAGTTCTTGGTGGTGTAGTTGGACATCAGAATGGCGGTGGGGCCGTTCTTGTCCGCGCCATGGGAGGCGGAGGAGCCGTCGGACAGCGGGTACCAGGCAACGCGGCCGTTCGGGGTGGCGGAAACCACGCGGCCGAAAGGTACGTGCGAGGTAAACGGTACGTAACGGACATCCAGGTGCACGCCGAGCTCATCCTGGTAGGCTTCCGCGTACTCTACGCTCAGGCGGTCGATGTACTTGCCGATTCTGTCGGCGTAATCATCGTTGTTGCCGTAGCAGGGAGCGGTCTTCAGCATGGCGCGAATGTCTTCGTAGCCTTCGAAGTCGGCTTTGCAGGCGTCGATGATCTGCTTCATGGTCAGCTTCTTGTCTTCGAAAACCAGCTTCTTGATGGCGGCCAGGGAGTCGATGACCGTACCGTAACCGATGACTTCGAAGTAACCGAGGTCGATGCCTTCGGGAACATCGGGCTGGTGGATATCCACCAGGTGCTTGCGGCAAAGCGCGTGCATGGCGTCGGCGAGCGGTGCGGCGAAATGGTCCTTACGGAGATTGATAACCTGGGCTTGCTGGGTGAATGCGTTCTTGAGCAGATTTCTATGCTGCACAGTGTAGGCGTTCAGAACTTCGTCGAAGCTCTTGAATTCGCAGGGATCGCCGGTTACGGGTCCGAGCTGTTCATCGCCGTATTTAAGCATTTTTCCGTTGTACAGGACCATTTCCATCGCAGCCGCAAAGTTGATGTACGGGTTGCCGGAAGTATAGGTGTCGCGGTTGGGCATGCGGATTTCAGCGCAACCGGAAATGGCGTAGTCGAAGATTTCGTCAAACTTGGCGCCCTTGGACAGGTGCAGAGGAATGACTTCTTCATCGTTGATCAGTTTCGGGAAACCGGAACCTTCCTTGATGGTCTCGGCGATCTCGGCCAGGAAACGCTGCGGAGCGCGCGCATGAATACGGGCGGCCAGATCCGGATAGTGGTGCGGGAACTCACGCTTGGAGCGCAGGAACAGGTAGGACAGTTCGTTGGTGGCGTCCATGCCTTCTCTGGTCTGCCCGCCAATGGTCACTGCTTCCCAGTGGGCGTATCCTTCGTTGAAGTCGCCGCCTTGAGGAGAAATATACAGGTCGATGAACTGTGCCATGCCGACGAACATGCATTCGATCAATTCCATGGCCTTGAGGTCATCCAGGGTGCCGTCTTCAATACCCTTCTTGTAGTAGGGGTAGAGGTACTGGTCCATTCTGCCGTTGGAGATGATGGTACCGGTCTTCTGTTCGAGACGGGAGAACATCTGGGTGAACCACTGGGACTGGATGGCTTCCTGGAAGGTCTCGGCAGGATGCTCGGGAACCTTGCGGGCGATTCTGGCCATTTCCAGCAGTTCGGCCTTGCGGGTCGGGTCGGATTCTTCGGCAGCCAGCTTTTCAGCCAGATCGGCGTGGCGGTTGGCCCAGAGAATGATGGCGTCGCAAACCTTGATGATGGCTTCGATAAAGGGCTTCTTTTCGGTGTTGTCGGCAGGGGAGAACGGATCCAGAGCGATCAGCTTTTCCTGCATTTCACGACGAATGCCGCCGAAACCTCTTTTCAGGATCACTTCATAGTCATGAACCCACTGCAGGCAGGAACGGAAGGAGGAAGTTTCGTTGACGATGTAACGGGAGTGCAGACCATCGGCATCATCATAGGTCAGGGCATGCAGTTCGGGATCCAGAGCCTTGTTCAGGGCTTCGTGGTAGGTCTTGCCCTTCCAGAACGGGGCTATTTCATGAACTACGATGTCGGCCTCTTTCTGAGTGATGGTAAAAGGAGAGCTTTCACGGGAAGGCAGTTCTTTTACCGCCATATCCAGAAAGTCACCGTCCAGTTCCGGATACAGGATGCCGTAACGGCCTTCTGCGCCCGCGCGTCCGCAAATCAGGCTGTCTTCATCGATGTAGACCTCGATGTTCTCGGCGATGTTGTACAGAGCCTTTGCCCAGCGCAAGGTCAGATGCTGGCCTTCTGTTTCCTGCATGGACCTGGTGAAGTACAAGGCACGTTGGATGTCGATGGAAGGGGTCAGACCCTCGATTCTGTCAAGAATCTTGAATACGCGCTTATGAGTTTCGCGATTCGGATTATCAATCCCCTTGATCCTATTTTCCAGCATCTGTTCCTGGTGCGAGAGGCAGCATTCCATATGTCTGTTCTCCTATGGTATGTTAAATTACTTGTAGCTATTGTTGAGCCGAAGCTGATCTTCTTTAAGCATAGTCCGTGCCAACCAGGCCAACACTAGCAACCGTCTAAAATCATTAGATTAAAATTAAACCAATCCAAAATATGCTTTACAGTCCGAATTTGTGGGTGCATAAATGCACCATTTTAACGAAGTTGAAAATTTTCCTCAATAAACTAGGGAGATAAGAGAAAGTTGCGTTTTTACACCCTGAGAAATTACGTTGCAAAATGGAAACATTCTTTAATTCTAGCTGTAACTGTTTCATTTTAATAAACATTATCATAAGATATTCATACTCCGAAAAATCAACCACCGACCCTGACTGCATAAAAAGCCCTGCAACGCTGTTGCAGGGCTTTCAGATACGCTGATTATTTGTCGCCAAGAACGAACAAGGACATTTCGGGAATGTAGGTCACGGCCAGAAGCACCAGAATCATCAGCACGAGAATCGGCATGATGTGCTTGCTGATGTCATCCAGTTTGACCTTGGCCACACCGGCAGCGACAAAGAGGTTGACGCCAACAGGCGGCGTGATGAAGCCGATGGCCAGGTTGACCACCATGACGATACCGAAATGAACGGGATCCACGCCGACCTGCACCGCGATGGGCAGCAGGATAGGAACAAGAATGACGATGGCTGCCAGGGCTTCCATGAATGTTCCGATGAACAGCAGGAAGACGTTGAAGAGCAGCAGAATCATGATCTTGCTTTCGGTAAGTCCGAGAATGTACGAAGCGATCTGCTCGGGGATGGACTCAACGGTCATGATCTGTCCGAAGACCTTGGCCATGGCCATCAGGATGATGATGATAGCCGAAGTGGAACAGATCTCGATCAGGGTGGGAACGATGTTCTTGGTGTTCAACCCCCTGTAGACAAAGAAGCCCACGATCAAGCCGTAGAAGGCGGACACGGCAGCGGCCTCGGTGGGGGTCATCAAACCGCTGTAGATACCGCCGAGAACGATGACCGGCACCATCAGAGCCAGCTTGGCGTCCCAGACCGCTTTGACAAAAGTGCCGAAGCTGCGGTTCTTGGATTCGCCCATCCAGCCCATTTTCTTGGAGTACCAGTAGCTGTAGCCCATGAGTACGAGGCCGGTCAAAATGCCGGGCACGATACCGGCGAGAAACAGGTCACCGATGGAAGCCTGGGCGGAAACGCCGTAAATGACAAAGGGGTTGCTCGGAGGAATCATGACGCCGATGGCGCCGCCGGCAGCAACAATGGCGCAGGCGAAATACGTATTGTATCCGCGCTTGATCATGGCCGGGATGGTCAGGGAACCGATGGCGGCCACTGTGGCGGGGCCGGAGCCCGAAATGGCGGCAAAGAACATGCAGGTCGCCACGGAGGCGATGGCCATGCCGCCGGGGAGAGCTCCCAGCATTTCATCCGCAACAGCCAGAAGCCGTTCGGACAAACCGCCCTCACCCATGAAAATGCCCGCGGCCACAAAGAACGGAATGGCCATGATGGGGAAGCTGTCGATGGAGGTGAAACTGATCTGGGCGATATAGCCGAGGTCGATGGTGCCCGTGGCCAGAATGGTCAACAGGGAAGCCAGGCCCAGGCCGATGCCGATGGGCACGCCGATGGCCAGAACCAGAATGAAGTAACCGAATAATATAAGCGCGGCGGAAGGTTCGAAATTTGAGAAAGCATCGAATTCGGGCAGATACCAAAGAATGTAGGCAGGGGCGATGACAATTGCGGTGATGATTACCGCTTTGATGAAATCCTGAAATCCGCAAACTTTGTATTCACGATAAATATCCTGAATCAAGCGGAAACTGATAAGTGCGAAACCAAGCGGAATGATGCAGTACGGAACATAGTAGGGAATCTGCATGGCCGGGGCGACCTGCGGATACTGCATTCCCGCTTTAATCATATCCACGCCGAGGCAGGTGACATAGACACCAAGGAAAAGAAAGCAAAGATCGTTTACTACCCAGAAGATGCTTTGCCATCTGGGGCTGAATTTATCGTAGAGAATATTAACGCGAATATTTTCGCGATGTTTAATGGCCAAAGGCACGGCAAGATAAGAAATCCAAATGAAAATAAAACGGGAAAGCTCTTCGGTCCAGACTGCGGCACTCGCTGTATCGGAAAAATTTACTATTACGTAGCGATAAACAGTCTGAAAAGTGATGATCAGGATGATAGCAAGAAGCCCGAGACACAGAAACGGCTTTTCCGCATTCTCATCTAGCCAGGCCAGTAAGCCCTGTTTTTTGGGAGCACTTTGGGGCGTGGTCATTATGAGATCCTTCTAGCCTGACCGCAAGCGGCCCCCGGAGAAGGGGACCGCTGCAGACAGGGAAAGTGTTTTCTATAAGGTAGAATTATTTCTGAGTGGCAGAAATCATTTCGAACAGTTCGGCGGGGATGTCGTTGCGGAACTGCTCCCATACGGGCTTGGTCAAGGTCTTGAATTCGTTCAACTCTTCAGGAGTCAGTTCGTGGATCTTGATACCTTCGTCGATCATTTTCTTGGTAGCCTTGGCTTCCAGGTCGGACGTGATGCCGCGCTGATATACCAGAGCTTCGTGGGCAGCCTGCTTGATGAGCTTCTGCTGTTCGGGCTTCAGGCCCTTCCACCATTTGTTGTTACACATCAGCATATGCATGCTGTAGTTGTGGCGGGAATCGATGGCGTACTTGATGACTTCGTCGTGCTTGGCGTCGCAAAGCAGGGAGAAGGTGTTGCCTTCGGCGTCAACGGTACCCTGCTGCATGGCGGTGTACACTTCAGCCCAGGCAATGGGGGTGGGGTTCATGCCGAGAGCCTTGGCGGTCTCAACTTCAACAGGAGAAGCAGTGGTACGCACCTTCAGCTTGGCCAGGTCGGCGGCCTTGGAGATGGGCTTGCCGGAAGTTACGAAGTTACGGTAGCCGTATTCGCTGAACATGACGGGGCGCAGGTTGATCTCTTCGGCCAGGTCGTCAAAGTATTTTCCCAGATCGCCTTCGTCCAGGGCTTTGTACAGATTTTTCTGGTATTTTACGTCGGTTACATAAGGAAGGTCAAAAATAAGGAATTTCTTTGAAAAGTTGGCCATGTTGGGAGAGGAACTGGAAGCCATTTCAATGGAACCACGCTGTGCGGCTTCCATGCCTTCACGGTCGGAACCCATGGTGCAGTTGGGGAAAAGCTGCACTTTGATTTTGCCATCGGAGATCTTCTCCAAAACTTCCTTGAACTTTTCATAACCCAAGGTAACGTTGTTGCCTGGAGCCATGGGGTGAGCCAAACGGATTTTCAATACGCGAGCGTGGGATACACTTGGATTGGCGCCAAGTACGAAAAGTGTACAAAGCAGAGGCAGCCCCACGAACAGTCCGATCTTGGAAAATAATTTTGCCATCAGTCTCTCCATGATGATGATACAAGTTAAAGGTTTGGACTTTTTTTCACATAGATGCAAAGAGCATTCCACATTTCAAGGTTATTGAATCAGCGGAATCCTTCATTAAAAACTGCGGATTTATGTGTTTTTTTTGCAACTATAATCACGATTTAATTTTTTGCAGAAACTATAAATGATGCAAAAATGCACCATTTTTTTGCATACTGATGTGCAACTATCGCTTATGACAGCTTTTCCATCAAATACGACCTGTATGGTGCAATTCTGCATCATGTTGCAAAAATGCGACTTGTACGTAACCTGCTAAATTAAAACTATTTAACTGTGACTTCGTACAAACCATTCGCAATCACTGTTCCGAATTAGAGTCCCAGAACCCGGGCCGCATTCGAATACATGACCTTTTCGTAGACATCCTTTTCAAAAGGCAGAGCCGCGTATTTCTTGAGCTGATCGCGATAATCAACAAAAGGATGGGCGGAAGCGAACATCATCTTGTCGGAAATGAGCTCGTTGGTGGCCTTGATGTAAACGTCGGCATGGGGCCACAGCTCGTACTCGGACATTTCGATGAAGACGTTCTTGTTGCGCTGCGCCACGATGATGGCCTCGGAAACCCAGGGGTAGCCGCCGTGGCTCATGATGATCTTCAGTTCGGGGAAATCACGGGCAACGTAGTCGATGTAGCGGGGAGCGACATGGTCGATGACGGCGCCGGGAACGAAGCTGCCCGTACCGGTGGTCATGATGATGGGCACACCGAGTTCGCAGCACTTGGAGTAGACCGGGTAGTACTTGGCGTCGTGCGGGTAGATCTTGGCCAGGTAGGGGTCGATGGCCGCACCGCGGATGGTTTCGTTGTTCTGGACAGCCTGTTCCAGATCACGAATGGCAGCCATGCCCTTGTGCGGATCTACGCCCCAGTAACCGATGAACTTTTCAGGAGCTTTCTGGCAGAACTCCAGCAGGCTGCCGTTGCCGTTGGCCATGGATGCATAGGTGGTTTCGCAATCGCGGCCGGTGATTACCGCCTTGACCACGTTGTTCTCGTCAAGTCCTTTGATAATGGCATCAAACGGCTCGGGCTTGCATTTGTCGAAATTTGTGGCCGCGCAGAGGTCTTTGAACATGGCGCTCGTGGCAATGCCGTTCACTACTTCAGGGATATGAGGTCTGAACCTGAAATCAATAACATTCATTGGATGTCTCCTTTTGTTTTACATCGGTGGGGCCACAAGCAAAAAACAAGCCAACTCTAAAAAGTGTTTCGGCGTGTTTCTTGCTTCCACTCCAATGAATAAATTGTTGTGCGGAGAGCCGATGATCATTGCAATCTTTACCCTTTCCTGGTGTCTGGCCGGGTTCGTGAATCACGTTGTGGGACTGGGCGCGGCCATGGTGGCCATGCCCATTGTGGTTCATTTCCTGCCTCTGAGCCTGGCCGTGCCCAGCTCAACCCTGATAGTTCTGCTCCTGAACTGCCAGCTGGCCTGGAGTTACCGGCAAAGTATCCGCTGGGGCCATTTGTTTTATATTGTCATTGGCTGTATCCTGGGGGTCGTGGCCGGTATTTTCCTGATCCGTATGCTGGACAATGACCGTCTGAAGATCCTTATGGGAGCTTTTCTGATCCTGTATTCGCTGTACGCACTGTTCCTCGAAAAAAAGGCCCCAAAAGGCATCCGCCCGGTCTGGGGCGTCCCCACCGGGATCTGCTCCACTTTTTTCGGAACCGCGTTCGGATTCAACGGACCGCCCCTGGCCATTTTCGTCACCATGTCCGGCTGGAGTGCTGATGCGGCCAAAGGCATTCTGGGAGCGTCCTTCATCATCAGCGGTTCGGCCATTCTGGGCGGACAGATCATTGCTGGACTTCAGAACGCTCAGACAATAACGTACTTCTCCATGGCGGGTCCGGCGGCCCTGCTCGGAGGTTTTCTCGGCATAAAATTCTCCCGGCGGTTCGCCATGAAATCAAATCGCAAGCTGCTGCTCTGTGTCTTGCTTTTTGCCGGCCTGTCACAAATCTGGCCGATTTTTCAGGAGTTTTAATGAGTTTTTCTTTTGTGCACCCACAGCACATCCTGCAGGCGCGAAAAAATCTGATCGCAGGTCACCTTTGCCACGTCTTCGACAGTCTCAACGACGGCTTGTACATTACCGACAAACACGGAATCACCATTGCCGTTAATTCCATGTATGAAAACCTTACCGGCTTGAAGTCCGCGGATCTGCTGGGCAAGAATGTTTCCGAGCTGGTGGAAAAAGGCATTTTCAGCGTCGCCCTGAACGGCGAAGTGGTACAAACAAAAAAAACCGTTACCGCTGTCCAGGTCGTCCATAAGGGACGCAAGGTCCTGCTGGTTGCCAATCCCATCTTCGATTACGACAACGATGTTGAAATGGTGGTCACCTACGTACGCGACATCGATCTCATGTCTAACCTCAAGAATCAGGTTTCCACGCAGCTGCAGCTGATCGAATCTTTCCGCCAGGGGGTCACGCCGGATTCCTCTTCACTGTACCTGAGTCCCAAGAGCAAGATCATGACGGACCTGTTTCAACAGGTACAGCGTATCGCTCAAACCGACGCCACCGTGCTTTGCCTGGGGGAAACAGGGGTGGGCAAGGACGTCATGGCCAAGGAACTGCACAAGCAGAGCGGCCGCAGAGACAATGCCCTGATCAAGGTCGATTGCACCTCACTTCCCGAAAACCTCATCGAATCCGAACTGTTCGGCTACGCGCCGGGAGCCTTTTCCGGGGCCGACCCAAAAGGCAAACGCGGACTTTTCGAAGCCGCCGACAACGGTACGCTGTTCCTCGATGAAATCGGCGAGCTGCCTCTGCCCCTGCAGGGCAAACTGCTGCGCGTATTGCAGGACGGTGAAATCCAGCGCATTGGCTCCACCAGCACCAAAAAAATCAACGTCCGGGTCATCGCCGCCACCAACCGCAACCTGGAGGAAGAGGTCGAGCAAGGCAATTTCAGACGCGACCTGTATTACCGGCTGATGGTGGCCGTGCTGCACATTCCGCCCCTGCGCGAACGCGGGGAAGATCTGCTGGAACTGATCCACTTTTTCATCCACCAGTTCAACAACCGCTACAAACGCAGCATCCGCTTTTCCGCCATGGCCGAGGAGGTTCTGCTCAATTATTCCTGGCCCGGCAACCTGCGCGAACTGGAAAACCTGATCCACAGCCTGGTGGTCACCTGCGACAACAACATCATACAGGTCGGTGACCTGCCCTGCTCCATTTCGGGCACAAGCGCTGATTCCGAGTGTTTTTGCAGCGACATGAAGCTGGATTTCCAGAAATTCAAGGGCCAGACCTTCAAGGAAATCATGAAGCATTACGAAGAGCAGGTTCTCAGCAACGCCATTGCTGTTTACGGCTCCATCCCCAAAGCGGCCAAGGCTCTGGGGCTCAACCGGAGCACTGTCTTCAGAAAGTTGCAGAAAAACGACGAGGAAGATTCCTGATCAGGAAATTCTGAAGTACGAAAAAGAGGCATCCCACCCCGGCTTGCACCGTGGTTCTGACTCAATGCAGAAAAAGTTTTCCGCATTGAGTCCGGATAAAACCATTCAGCATGCTTCGATAAGACTGGAAACCATGGCCTGGAGCATTTGTCCGGGCACTTTGGCGACAAGGTTCCCCTGGGCGTCAAAAGCTTCTCCGGCGCCTCCAACGGCAACCATGGTCGTCAAAACACGAGCCCCGAGCTGCAGTTCGAGCATGTTGCGCAGGGCCACAAGTCCGCGGTACCCGCCGAATCCTCCGGGTGCGGCGCTGCCCAATGCGAAAACAGGCTTGCCGAAAGCAGCCGCCATGCCACCATTGTCTGTCACACGCGAAACCCAGTCCAGAGTATTGACCAGAAGAGGGGAAATGCTGGCGTTATACTCGGGGCTGGCCATGAAAATGCCGTCATGACTGCAAAACTGCTCATGCAAAGCCATCCCTGCGGACGGCACCCCGGTAGCAGCCTCGATGTCGCCGTTGTAGATCGGCAGTTCGTAATCAGCCAGGTTCAGACGCGTCACAGCCGCCCCCTGCTCCTCGAGACTACGCGCAGTTGCTTCCGTGAGTTGCGAGTTAAAGGATCCGGTGCGCAATGAACCGGAAAACACTAATATTTTAGACATGGTACGACCTTTATTCCTTTGATTTACGACAATCCGTTCAATACTATTCCTTAATAGTATGATAACAGCCTATCCATTTCGTGACAGCAAGTCCAGAAGGACGCTGCAAGCCTCCCAAGCTGAGCTTTCCGGCTTGTCACACTTTCCGAACAATTGGCTCAAAAGGCTGCCCCCTTTTGCCAACATACTGTTTCCTGAACGCTCAGACCATCTCTGAAGCTTTTTCCTCGGTGAAAATACGCTTCATTCAATTTTCCAGGTTGTCCTCCTTTTTAAAGTCTTCTTCTAACACACTGAAGAAACAGATTAATTTGGCGATATCCTGCTTGTCTCTTTTTTTTTGAAAAAATGACTTTTTCGCTTGACAGCGCACTGCAAGAGCGAGAATATGCAGTTGTAGGTCAAACGACCGATTTAGACCTTTGATTATTTTTTGTCACGAAACACTAAAAAGTTTGCACAGTCTACTTGACAATGGATCTGGATGCTATAGTTTTAACTTGTAGGTCAAACGACCGAACGATGAAGGCTTAGACGTACTGGAAATCACGATTTTCAAAAAAGGTGCAACATTCAACTTGACAAGAATTTTCTACAAGCTCAGTATCAAATTGTAGGACAAACGACCGAATGAATTTGACTCACTCTTTTTAACGATAATAACCTTCTAACATTTTTAAGAAAAGTCTTATGTTGTAACAGTCGCACCATACACAGCAGTTTGCAGGATCTGTAGTAACGGCCAGGCTCGAACAAGGAGCAACATTGATAGTGATGAAACGCAATCAAGGGAGTCGTTCTTTGAAGATCGTGATAAAGAACAGGCTCTCGTAATCTGGGACCACCCTGGTGGTCGGACGAGAGCCTTTTTTTTGCAGTTGCTATGTGATTTTTTTCACTTTGTCTCACCTTTTTAGCAGCATTCGTTCTGATTGAAGCTTCATATTTGTATTTAATTGCATGATTGCAAATAGTTGTAAGAAGATTTGGCTAGCTGAAACTTCCAGGAGCAACACAAGGAAACAATCTTGTGAATTATTTAACAAAGTCGACGTACGATACGCGATAGACAGACGCAAAAATCAGGAGGTTACCTGCTCATGATTACGAAGAATACCATAATACTAACGGTAAATGGCCGGAAATATAAGCTTTCAATAGGAGATGGCGAATACGATGTATCGCCTTCGGAAACCCTGACCCACACCCTGCGCGAACGCTTGGGTTTTACAGGGACAAAATCTTCCTGTGAATCTGGAGCATGCGGATGCTGTACCGTTATCGCCGAAGGTGAGGCCATCGCATCCTGCATGGCCCTGACCGTGGAGTTCGACGGAAAGAGCATCACCACCATCGAGGGGCTCGAAGATCCCATCAAGGGGCTTGATCCCATACAGCGCGCTTTTATCGAGGAGTATTCCTTCCAATGCGGTTACTGTACGCCCGGCATCATCATGGTGGCCAAGGCGCTGTTCATGAAAAACGAACACCCCACTCCGGAAGCTATTCAGGAAGCCCTTTCGGGAAACTACTGCCGGTGCATCAGCCACTACACCGTTCTCAGAGCCTTGAACAAACTGGCTGGAAACGACGAAGCGACCGCGGAACTGTCGACCATCATCAAAGCCAACGAAGAGGTCGAGGATCCCATCCCCGTTCGGCAGCAGCTGCATTTAAGCCCCTATGCCAACGGCCACAAGTGCGAACATTCCATCGATTAAGCCAGGGAGTGGACAATGAAATACCGCGATATAACTCAGCCCAACTACCGCCACATCGGTAAATACGCCCCTCGCAAAGAAGCGAAGGATATTGTCACCGGCAAGGCGATCTTCCTTGATGACTTTTCCGTTCCGCACATGCTGTACGGAAAGATCAAAAGAAGCCCGTATCCGCATGCCAAAATCATCGTGTTGGACATCAGCGCCGCCGAAGCACTGGAAGGCGTACGGGCGGTCATAACGCACAAGAACATGCCCGAGCCCTGGGGGCTCGGACTTCCTGTTCACCGTAAGCTAATGGAAGAAAAGGTCTTTCATGTCGGCGATCTGGTGGCCTTGATAGCCGCAGACACCATCGAGATAGCCGAAAAGGCCATTGACCTGATCTATGTGGAGTACGAGCAGCTCGAACCCGTCTATACGGCGGAAGATGCCTTCAAGGAAGGCGCTCCCGAGCTCTACCCCCGCTTCAAGGGCAACCATGTGGACAACGGCATCAAATACTTTCAGCCCGACGGTCCGTGGTGGCAGATCATCAAGGGAGACGTCAAAAAGGGCTTCGAAGAGGCCGCGTACGTGGCTGAGGACAAGATCAGTTTCAACAAGATGCCCGTTCCTCTGGCGCCTGAAACCCCCTGCTGTATTGCCAAGCACGACGGCGGCGACAACTACACCATCTGGGCATCCTCCCAGAGCGCGCACATCATGAAACTCATGGCAGAGGGCCGCATTCCGCAGTCCAATGTCAACATCAAGACCTTCAATGTGGGCGGCAGTTATGGAAACAAGCAATCCCTGATGACCACCGCCCTTTCCGCGGCCATGCTGGCCCTGAAAACCCAGCAGCCGGTAAAGATCGTGATGACCAAGGCCGAACAGCTGACCTCTTATGAAGTACGCCTCGGCAGCACCATCACTGCCAAAATCGGCATGAACAAGGAAGGATACGTCACCGCGGTGGAAGGCGACTGGCTGGTGGATACGGGCGCCATTGCCGACTCCGTACAGGGGCAGGTGGGCGTCGGACTCGGCGAAGCGCAGCTTGTGCTTGCCAAATGCCAGAACTGGTTCATGGACAGCCACATTGCCGTCACCAATCGCCAGGCCGCAGGCATTGTCCGCGGATACGGCGGCCAGGAACTCAACAGTTGCCTGGAAAGACTGCTGTGCACGGCCATGAAGGAAGGAAACTTTGATCCCCTGGATATTTTCAAGAAAAACTACATTGAGCCCGGCGACACCTTCACATGGCGCGATGGACGTACCTGGAAGAGCCGTTCTTCCCTGTTCTTCCCGGAAGCCATGCAAAGAGGCGCGGACTTGATCGGTTGGTCTGAGAAATGGAAGGGGTGGAACGTACCTTTTGAAGTCCATGGAAGAAAGGCCCGTGGCATAGGCATGGGCGTAATCGGTAACGCCGATGTCAGTGAAGACAACACAGAAGCCATAGTCCGGATTATTCCTGATCTGGTGGGTGGCAGAAGAGCTTCAACCTGCCTCATCGAATGCGACATCACCGAATCCGGTATGGGAACCAGAAGTAACGCCTGCAAGATCGCCGCTGAGGTACTCAACGTCCCTGTCGAAAAGGTTTCAATCACCGAGCCGGGATCCCAGTACAATCCGTCCAACTATGGCCTGTGCGGATCTCGCGGCACCATCACCACCGGCAAGGCTGTTGCCAATGCGGCCATGGAGGCCAAGCAAAAGGCTTTGGATTTGGCTTCCCTGCATTTCAAACGATCGGCCGACCAACTTGATACCAAGGACTTCATGGTCTTCGTACGTGACACCCCTGAACTTGTCGTACCCATGTTCAAGCTCGGCCCCAAGGAACTATCCATTGTCGGCTACGGCAAGCATATGGAAATGTTCAATATCCCAAGCTGCATGTGTCTGTTTGTGGAAGTCGAGGTGGATCTGGACACAGGTCATATCGAAATCCTGCATCTGGTGGGCAGTACGGATGTCGGCCAGATCATCGACAGCAAGGCTCTGGAAATGCAGTTGCACGGCGGCATTGGCTCCGCTTGTGTGGATACGGCCATCTTTGAGGAAAACGTGCTGGATCCTTCCTCGGGCCGTCTGCTGACAAACAGCCTCATCGACTACAAGTGGCGCACCTTCAATGAATTCCCGAAGTATACCGGCTACGTCATGGAGTCGCAGATCGACTCCTTCATGTTCAAGGCTGTCGGTATCGGTGAAATCTCGGGAGCTGCCGGCGCAAGCGCGGTTCTGATGGCCGTGTCCAATGCAATAGGCGCCGACGTCAAGGATTACCCCGCCACACCGGCTGTGGTTTTGAAGGCCATGGGCAAGATTTAAGCATATAAAGGGTACTGATATGAAATACTTTGATTACGCACTGGCAGAATCTTTCGACGATTGTGCTGCCGCCCTGCGGTCCAGTTCCAACGGCGACACAGTGGTCATGGCTGGAGGCACCGACCTGCTGGGTGTCCTGAAGGAAGACATCCTCGACAAGTATCCGACAACCGTGGTTGGTCTCAAGGGCATCGAGGGGGCCGACTATATCAAAAACGAAAACGGCGAGATGGAAATCGGCGCCATGACCCGGCTGGCAACCATAGCCGAATCCGATGCGGTCAAAAAAGCAGTGCCGATTCTGGCGGAAGCAGCCTATTCGGTTGCCACGCCCATCATCCGCAATGTCGCCACCATTGGCGGAAACATCTGCCAGGATGTCCGTTGCTGGTTCTACCGCTACCCGCATGAGATCGGCGAACGCTACAAGTGCATGCGCAAGGGCGGTAACGAATGCTACGCCATCCGCGGCGACAACCGCTATCATTCCATCTTCGGCGGAATGAAAACCCACACCACTCCCTGCACCCTGAGCTGTCCGGCCAATACGGACATTCCGGGATACATGGAAAAACTGCGACAGGGAGATATCAAGGCCGCTGCAACGATTCTGATGCAGGCCAATCCCATCCCCATGATCACCTCTCGCGTCTGCGCGCACTTTTGCCAGGACAAATGCAACCGCAAAAGCACGGACGAGAGCGTCGCCATCCATACCGTGGAACGTCGCGTCGGGGATTACATCCTCGAAAACGCGAGCCAGTTCTACACCCCACCCACAGCGGAAACCGGCAAGAAGATCGCGCTGGTCGGCGCCGGTCCTGCCGGTCTTTCCGCTGCGTATTTCCTGCGCCAGGCAGGACATGATGTAACCATCTACGACAAGATGGACGAACCCGGCGGCTGCCTGACCTATGCCATCCCCGCGTATCGTCTGCCAAAAAAATACGTCAAGGCCCTGGTCGCCGCCTACAAGGGCATGGGCGTCAAATTCGAGATGAACAAGACTCTGGGTGAAGAAATCACCACCGAAACCCTGGAAGCGGCCTTTGACAAGGTGTTCTTCGCCACCGGTGCCTGGCAGCGCCCGGTACTGGGGTTCGACGGCGAGGAATTCACCGAGTTCGGCCTGCAGTTCCTCCAGGAAGTGAACCAGTGGGTCAACAAACGCGAACGCAACAACGTTCTCGTGGTCGGCGGCGGCAACGTGGCCATGGATGTGGCCATTACCGCCAGGCGCATGGGCGCCCAGTCCGTTACCCTGGCCTGCCTGGAGCAGCGGCATGAAATGCCCGCCAGCGCCGAGGAAGTGGCCCGTGCGGAAGAAGAAGGCATCAAGATCATGAACGGCTTCGGCGTCTCCCGCGTACTGTACGAAGGCGAGCAGATCAACGGCATGGAACTGGTCCGCTGCACCGCGGTACGCGACGGCTCGGGCCGCTTCAATCCCCAGTACGACGAAGACCACAAGATCAAGGTCGCATCGGACTCCGTTCTGATGGCCGCCGGACAGAAGGTCGACCTCTCGTTCATCAAGGACAAGTACGACCTGGCTGTAAACAGGGGCCTGATCAATGTTGAGGAAGGTACGCAGAAAACAAGCCGCAAGGGCGTCTTCGCCGGCGGCGACGCCACCACCGGACCTTCCACGGTAGTCATGGCCATTCGTACGGGCCGTAATGCCGCCGAATCCATCATCAAGGAACTGGGCGGAACCGTTCCTCCCCGCTATACGCCCGAAACATACCTGACCTTTGATGCGGAAGGCGCGCAAAAGGCCGATGCTGTGCGGCCCAAGGAACTGCCTCTGGACCAGCGGTCTCTGGAACTGGAAGACAGCTTCACCATCTCGGAAGCGGAAAGCCTCGCGGAAGCAGGCCGCTGCATGAACTGCGGATGCTATTCCGTGAATGCCTCGGATCTGTCCCCCGTACTGGTGGCGCTCGATGCCGACATCATCACCACCAAAAAGTCCATCAAGGCCAGGGACTTCTTCACCACGGAACTGGCCTCCTACGATATGCTGGACAGGGATGAACTGGTCACGGCTGTCCGGTTCAAGATCCCCGCGGGCTATGTAATGAAATACAATAAGTTCCGCGTACGCAAGGCCATTGATTTCGCGATCGTAAGCATGGCTTCGCTGCACAAGCTCGAAGCCGGCAAGATCAAGGACATCAAAATCGTACTGGGAGGCGTTGCCCCGGTACCCCTTGTCCGACCGGATGTGGAAGCCTTCATGTCCGGCAAGGAACCGTCTGAAGAACTTGCGGACGCAGCAGGCGAAATCGCCGTGAAAGACAGTTTCGCCATGAAGGACAATGCGTACAAGATTCAGGAAGTACGCGCTTTAGTGAAGCAATTGGTGGATACCATGTAGTCTCCATACGGGAATAGGACCGTTGCCGCCCGTTCTCTGCGGCAACGGTCCGCCCCCGTAAATAAAGTTTGTTCATCAGACCATAGAAAAAGGTAACACTATGGACATTCTGTCGGAGAAAAGACGCACCGAAGTCATTATTACTAATGCAAAGCACCAGAAACTGGTGGGCTTGAAATATATATTTGATATCGACGGCCAGTTACTTACTGAAACAGGTGATATCACCCCCAAGTGGCTTATCAATAAACTCCGGGACCATGTGCTGATAAAGCCGCATGTGTCCGGGAAGGAGCAGATAGAGCTTTTTTCGCCCAAAGACGGAAAGAGCTATGCCCAGGCACTGATGAGCCGTTATCTGGATGTCACTGTGGGAGAGCTGCTGGAAGAAAGGGCCGGACGCATCCCGGACCAGGAAGCCGTTGTGGATATCACTGCCAACGCGCGGATGACCTACAGGCAGCTCAACGATGCGAGTAATCATCTTGCCAAAAAGCTGATCGACCTGGGCGTGGGCAAAAACGACATCGTTGCTGTCGTCATGCTCAACTGTCTCGAACTGCTTATAGCAAAATACGCCGTCAACAAGATAGGCGCCATCATCGCCAACATCAGCCCTTTTGAAAAAACAAAGGGATTGAAAAACCTGCTTCAGCGCATTGATGCCACTGTTCTGCTGCTCCGGGAAGGAACCAAAAGCAGCGAAACCATTAATGCGCTCTATGAAATCTGCCCGGAACTGCATACGGCCGCTCCCGGCAAGCTGCAATCCGCAACGCTTCCTAAGCTGCATACCGTCATTGTGGCCCGCTCCGAAAAAACTTTTCCCGGAACATTCCAGTTTACGGATCTGATGCGGACGCCTCCAGACTGTACGGACCTTTGTCTGGCCAACCGCATGCGGACCTTTTCCCATAGCGACATCGCCACCATCATTCATACGTCCGGAACCAGCAGTTTTCCCAAAAGCGTCATGCTTACCCACGGGACCATCATTGAAAACGCGCTCTGGCACAAAATTCTCCTCGACATCTGCGAAGAGGACAGGATCTTCACCCCTGTCCCGCTGTTTCACGCCCTGGGCTGCATAGGATCCGTATTGTCCGCGCTCATCGCCGGTGCCACGCTCGTATGCCTGAGCAAACCTGCCATCGATCTTTCTCTCGAAGTTCTTTGCAAGGAAAAATGCACCGTTATCTTCGCTGTTCCCAGCTATTATGTCGCTTTGATCGAAGCAGTGAAGGAAAGATGCCCCAGCTCTTGTGAATTTTTTATCAGACTGTGCGTCATGGCCGGCGCGGAATGCACGCGGCGTACGATTCTGGATCTGTTCTCCATCATGCAGGTCAAGGACGTGCTCTCCATGTACGGAATGACGGAAGCAGGACCGGGCATCAGCAGCACCACTTCGGACGACCCCATAGACGTGAAGACAAAGACCGTCGGCAAACCCTGGCCCGGCATTTCCATCAAACTCATCAATGCCTATGAAGCCTGCGACGGCTATGACCATGGAGAAATCTGCGTTCGCGGATACAATGTAATGAGTGGCTACTACAAAGATGAAGAGGCCACTTCAGCCGCAATAGACGACGAAGGTTGGCTGCATACCGGCGATATCGGCTATATTACAATAGAAGGGAATCTCGCTGTTTGCGGTCGCACAAAAGATATCATCACAAAAAATGGAGAAAATATCAGCCCAAAGGAGGTGGAAAGTCTTCTTATAGAACATCCGCAGGTTCAGGAAGCTTTTGTCGTAGGAGCCAATGACTACAAGTGCGGAGAGGATATCTATGCTTTTGTGAAGAAAAACAACGGATCACAACTGAACGAAGAGGATCTCAAAGACTTTTGCCGTGGCAAGATAGCCACTCTGAAGATCCCTACGCACATCAGCTTTGTTGAAGAATTCGCAACGTCCTCAACAGGAAAAATTCTGCGTCGCGAGCTGCGTGCAATTGCTCAGACAATACATAACACCGAAAAAGGATGTGGACTATGAAAGTCATCACAGTACAACAAGCAGCAGATATGATAAATGATAATGATGTCATCGGATCTGCCGTGCAAGGAATGACCGGATGGCCGGAGGAAATCGGCCTGGCGCTTGAAAAAAGATTCCTTGAAACCGGACATCCTTCGAATATCACGCACATCCACGGGGCCGGACAGGGCGACTTCGCCCGCTCCAGAGGGGACGGTACGTGTCGCGGCGAATGCGCGCTGGCCCATGACGGACTTCTGGGACGCAGCATCCACGGACACATCGGCTGCTCCTACAAAGTGACCAAGCAAGTGGTCAACAACAAGATCCTGGCCTACAACTTTCCCTTGGGCATGATGGGACAGATCTGGCGGGAAAAGGGCCGCGGATTTCCCGGACTGCTTACAAAAGTCGGGCTGAACACCTTCATGGATCCCCGCTACGACGGAGCCATGGTCAATCAGAAAACCCGCAAGGAAGGCGACCAGCTGGTATTCCATGTGCCCAATTTTCTTGGCCAGGAATACCTTCTGTACACTCTGCCTCCAATGAACGTGGCCCTGCTGCGCGGCACCACCTCCGACGGCAAGGGCAACCTGACCTACGAACGCGAGTGCATGCCCTGCGAACCCCTGGACCTGGCCATGGCGACCAAGGCCGACGGCGGCATCGTCATCGCCTGCGTGGAACGCCTCGCCAAAACCGGTTCGCTGGATCCACGTACCATCCGGGTCCCCGGAATTCTTGTGGATTATGTCTGCGTGGCCGAGGATCTCGAACACCAGATGCAGACGCACATCACCCACTTCAATCCGTCATTCACCGGTGAAATACGGGTGGAGATGTCCGCCTCCATGCCCAGACTGCCGCTCAATGAAAAAAAGGTCGCCTGCCGGCGCGCCGCCATGGAGTTCTTCAAGGGTGCCAAATGCAATTTCGGCATCGGCATGCCCACGCTGATTCCCAACGTACTGTTCGAGGAAGGCGTGGATGAAAAGATCACCATGATTTCGGAGTCCGGTCTGATAGGCGGCGTTCCCGCGGAAGGCGGTGATTTCGGCGCCCACTGGAATCCCGAGGTCATGTACAACCAGACCGACCATTTCAGTTTTTTCGACCAGGGCGGCCTGGACATCGGCGTGTTCGGTCTCAGCGAGATTGAAGAGAGCGGCAACGTCAATACGACCTTTCTCAACGGTAAAATGGCGGGCGTGGGCGGATTCCCGAATATTTCCGCCAATGCCAAGCACAGTATTTTTGTCGGCACGTTCACGGCCAGCGGGCTCAAATGCCATGTTGCCGACGGCAAAATGCATATCGACCAGGAAGGTCGCTACAAGAAATTCGTTAAGAAATGCGTTCAGGTATCCATGAACGCCGACGAAGCCTTGGCCAAGGGCAACCGCATTACCTATGTCTCGGAACGCTGCGTCATCGTCAAGAGTTCCGAAGGACTTGTGGTCACGGAAATTGCTCCGGGAATCGACCTGCAGACCCAGGTCCTGGACCAGATGGATTTCTATCCCATCATCCCGGAAGGTGGCCCGAAGTTGATGGACCCGAAACTTTTTCAGGAGGTATGGGGAGACCACCCGATTTCGCACGAAAAAGACCAATAATCAGTGCGGGAAATGCGCTGTTCCTGCACCGAGTCACAAGGATGGCCTGCCTCAGGCGGGCCGGGGGCGAATGCCGCAAAAGCGGGCCGTATATTCCGCTTCCATTAATTGACGCACCTGCAACTGATATCGAATGCCATCTGTACATCTAGCAACGAGAGCACTGCTTCCTTTGGGGAGCGGAACTCGACAACAACCCAGCAAAGGGGATCGTCATGACTCTTACAACTCAAGAAGTCGGACGTTTGAGCCAAAAGAGATGGTTGGTTTTGATTGCAAGCTGTATGATCAATTTATGTATTGGATCCATGTACGCCTGGAGTGTTTTTTCCAAACCCATGGCTGCGCATCTGAACACCCTCGGCGGGCTGGACGGCACGGCTGCGCTCACCGCCGGCACCCTGGCCATAGTGTTTGCCGTTACCAACGTTGTCGGCCCCATCATGACCATGGCCGGCGGCTATCTGCATGACCGGCTCGGTCCGCGGAAGATGATCTTCATCGGCGGCCTGATCTTCGGAGCGGCCATGATCCTTTCCGGCTTCTCCACCAGCCTGACCATGCTGGTCCTGAGCTACGGCCTGGGCATCGGCATCGGCAACGGATTCGTGTATATCTGCACCATCAGCAATTCCGTCAAATTCTTTCCGGACAAGCGCGGGCTTGCCGCCGGCATCGTCACCGCCACATATGGGGTGAGTTCGGTGATCATTCCTCCCATCGCCAACGCGCTCATCAATTCCGCAGGGGTCGACAATGCCTTCAAATACATAGGCATCGCCTTTGTCATCATCATCTGCAGCGGTTCGTTCCTCATCACCAAATGCCCGGACGGCTTTGCCCCGGCAGGATGGACGCCGCCTAAATCCGCCCACACCGGCGGCAAGGGCGGCACTGTAGACAAGGACTGGAAGCAGATGCTCGCGGATCCCATTTTCTACGTCATGCTTCTCATGCTCTGCTGCGGGGCCGTGTTCGGCCTGATGATCATCTCCCAGGCCTCCGCGGTGGCCCAGAACATGGTGGGCATGTCCGTGGCGTCCGCAACCACTGCCGTATCCATCCTGGCCCTGTTCAACGCCCTGGGCAGAGTGTCCGCAGGAACAATCTCGGATAAAATCGGCCGCATCAATACGCTGCGCGCCATGCTCGTATTCGCCATCATCGGACTCATTGCCCTGCAATTTTCCGGAACGGGCGACGTCGTGCTGTTCTACATCGGCGTATCGATCATCGGCATCTGTTTCGGATCCTTCATGGGCGTGTATCCGGGGTTCACGGCCGAACAGTTCGGAGCCAAGCATACGGGCTTCAACTACGGCATCATGTTCATCGGCTTCGGACTCGCCGGCGTCATCGGTCCCATGCTGATGAAAAAAGTGTACGAGACCAACGGCAATTATCAGACTGCGTTTCTGCTCTCTGCAGGTCTGGCCGCACTCGGCCTGCTATTTTCGTTCATCTACCAGGTCATGCAGCACCGTAAGGAGAGCACGCATGATACTCTCATAATCGGGAGCAACGGCAGAACAAGAGTTTAGGCATACCTGGCAGGGCATGAAGGATGTTTATCCTGCAGCAGTTGCCATGCGTTTCACTGCACTGGCTGAACGGTTTCGGCCGCAGCAGAAGACATACGCATACTGCCAGTGCAACACGCTCGCGGAAAAACACGCTCTCTCAAGTCGATACAAAAGACAAGATTGCGAACTTTATGCCCTGCCACTAATAGTACAAGAAAAAACTTCATTTTTGATATTAAGATTACAGTTGAACAAGTCTTTGCTTTATCAAAATATAAGACACTCTTTAAGTTGTATAAATCATTATTCGTACCTATTGAGACTGTATTACAATAATTTTGCGAATTAGAATCAATAAAGCTCACCAAACAATACTATCTTCAGGCATGAAAAGTCTTCAATATCCAATATAAAAGCATATAAAAATACCATAATACAGTAAGATAGTACCATGCTAATATGCAATATCAAAAAGAATACTCGCATTTTTTGATTGAGATCGGATTACAAACAGTATTGTACATCCAAAGAAGAATTAGCATCTTTTTTTCATTGACTAAAACGGTCGTTTGATTATACATGAAAACCATGATTACGTACGACAACGATGACTCCACATACGGGCGTTTGATCTCTGCCGGCATCAAATTATTCTCCAAATATGGCTATGACGCCACATCCACGAGGATGATCGCACAGGAAGCAGGGGTCAATCTTTCTGCGATTTCCTTTCATTTTTCAGGAAAAGAAAAACTTTTCACCTCATGTCTTGATTATATCGCGGAAAAAACATCTTTATATTACCAGGATATTTCTTCCAGAATAAAAGATCTTCTTGAAAAAGGCACTATCACCAAAAAAGATGCCTGCGCTTTTCTTCTCGAACTGGTCGATCTGCAGATATCCGCTGCTTTTGGACGGCAATACAGAAGCTCACTCAGCCTGATTTACTGGGAACATATTAATGCTATGAAGGGATATCATCCCGTTACTACGTCACTTTTTGAGAATGTGGAAAAATCCATGGCCATGTTGCTTACGGCAGTGACCGATTTTACCTATGAAAAAGCCATCATCGCCAGCCGCTACATAAACGGAAGTATCATTTCCTTTGGAGAACACTCGCAACTCGTTCAGTACGCTCTGGGTAACAGTGAAGATCTGGAAGAAGAATTGAGTATCTGGGTCAGAAGCGATGTACGCCATTATTGCGAGATCATAGTTAAAGATATTTTAAAAATTTAATATTCCACATGTTACAATTACCCTGTTTTTTATTCAAATTTTTTCCTGATAAAAATACAGAATATTTCCGATACTGCATATTTTGTTGATTGTATTTTTTTGTTTTTCGTGTTTTTAAGATGAAAATATCTACTTTTTTATTTTCTGCTTTTCCTTCCAATATTTTTTGATGCAATCTTTTTTGCAGTCTGTCACAGAGATATTGCAGTATTTCTTGACTTTCAGCTGACCTGGTTATAGTTTATCCTTATTAAAACAAACGTTTGAACTAATATGAGACAACCAAAGGAGTCCGAAATGGAACTGCCAGAGCTTGGCTACTGTTTTGCCTGCGGAAAAAACAACCCCCACGGGTTGCATCTGATAAAAAAATCCGAAGGTGACAGAGCCGTCATGGAACTGACCGTCAATGACAATCATACCGGTTATCCCGGAATTCTGCATGGAGGCATCATGGCCACCATGATGGACGAGGTCATGACGTACGCGATTTTCGATCAGGACAAGGTTGCGGTGACCTTGTCCATGAGCATTGATTTTACCGCCCCGGGAAAAGTCGGCCATCTGGTCAAGGTGGAAGGCTGGGTGGAAAAAATGGAAGGCAGAGACATAGAAGGCGCGTCCATTGCCACGGATCCCGCCACGGGCAAATGTCTCGCAAAAGCCCACGGAGTATACAAGGTTGTTGATTTCGAACGCTTTGCCAGTAAAATCTGATGCTGCCGGGTCGGCTTTTCGCATGTCCGCCCCCAGCTGTACGGGATAGTGGTCGGGAGCCGCTGCGTCTTCACGGCTCCCAGTCAGGTTCACCGTCTGCGTCCCGTTGATCTCCCCACACCCCCCGCCTATTCCGCCCTTGAGCCTCTCTTTGCCTGGTGCTATACAAGCAATCAATGACATACTGTTGACCGTACAATTTGCCGTCCAGGAATGTCACCGGCAGACCAGGCGATCACGGACACACCGGATCTTGTAGAAACTGCAACCGCTTGCTAACGGCATCCATAAAAAGCCGTCCCATCCGGGCCCCTTGCCAAACAGCCGTTTTTCATTTCAAATCAGCATCAGCACCCAGGGCCACAGGCCCTGATGATGCCTTTGAAATTTTCCCGCAACGACCTACCGGCTCGCCATACCCGCCCCGACCGGCAATGTGGGCAACATGGATTCAGCCATTCCAAATATCAGGAGTCAGCCATGGACACAGCACCCGCCAGAATACATGAAAATATGAGTATTCACGAAATATTGACCAGTTACCCTTACCTTATCGGCCTTTTCAAGGAATTCGGCCTGGGAAAATTCGAGCAGCCCGAAGTGCTCGAAAAACTGGGACCATTATTGAAATTGAAAACTCCGCTGGCCATGCTGGGCGTCAACAAGGAGATGTTCATCCAAAGCCTCAACCAGAGCATCGACAAGCGCGAAAACTCCAGCGACTTCGTACTGGCGGACAATCCGGAACGCCAGAAGGATCTGACGCTGCTCGCCCTGTTGCCCTGCGGCCTGAAGATGCCCTTTACCCGAGCCTTTGAGGCCTTTGCCTCCAAGTACAACGAAAAGCACGACAATGCGCTGAAATACCTGCTCGAGGGCAACGTCAACCACGAGCTCTCCTACTATGCCTACATCGATTCGGTGGAATCCTATGACGAGCTCCCGGACGTGATCATCAGTTCCGACATCAACAGCTTTTATCACAAGCCATTTCAGAAGAACTTCCTGGAAAAGAAGGGCTTTGTGGATCTGCTGCCGGAAAAGATCAACGATGATTTCCAGAGCATCGGCTTTGACGACATCGACCGCCAGTTCACCATGCTCTCGGCCAACCTGCTGGTTCTGGTTTCCATTGACGAACTGCTCCAGGGCAAACCCGAGATCAATTCCTGGCGCGACATCATGCAGCCGGAATACCAGAACAGCGTGGTCATGCGCGGACAGGCAGAATTCTTCTGCAACGGCGTGCTGCTGCCTTTTTACGCGCTCTACGGACAAGAGGCCATCGCGGACCTGGCACGCTCCGTACGCACCGGCGTGCATCCCTCGGAGATGGTCAAGATGATCGACAGCGGCAAAGCCGATGTGGCGCCTCTGTACATCATGCCCTACTTCTTTGCGCAGAAGATCAAGAACAAGGACCGCGTCACCATCCGCATTCCCAAGGAAGGCGCCATTGCCAGCCCGGTGCAGATGCTCGTGAAAAAGAACAGCCTGGACAAGGTCAAGGAGATCACTGATTTTCTCTGCAGTACGGAGTTCGGACAACTGTGCGCCGACGCCTACTTTCCTTCCGCCAACCCCGACGTACGCAATGTGACCTCCCACCTGGAAAAGCTGTACTGGCTCGGCTGGGATTTCTTCAAGCAGAACGACGTGGGCAAGATCAAAAAAGACATGGAAGCCGTTTTCATGGAGCGCTTCCGTGAAACCGGAGGATACGTATGAGGCTTGTGACGGTCTCTGGTCCGCCCTCTTCCGGAAAGACCAGCGTCATCGTAAAGACCATCGAAGAACTGCAGCGGGAAAACCAGTCCTGCGGCGTGGTCAAGTTCGACTGTCTTTCCGCCCAGGACCAGCTGGTCTACCACTCCAGGGGAATTCCCGTACGGACCGGCCTTTCCGGGAATCTCTGTCCGGATCATTTCTACGTAAGCAACATTGAAGCGGCCGTGGCCTGGGCGCAAAAGGAACAGTTCGACTACCTGGTGACGGAAAGCGCCGGGCTCTGCAACCGCTGCTCGCCGCACATCAAAAACGTGCTGGCCATCTGCGTCATAGACAACCTCAGCGGCGTGAACACCCCCAAAAAAATCGGTCCCATGCTCAAATCCGCGGATGTGGTGGTGGTGACCAAGGGGGATATCGTTTCCCAGGCCGAACGCGAAATTTTCGCCTTCCGTATCCGCCAGGTCAATCCGCGCGCCCGGATCATTCAGGTCAACGGCCTCACCGGACAGGGCAGCTTCTACCTCAAAAAGGCCTTTGCGGAAACAGACGAACTGACGTCCATCAAGGGCGCTACCCTGCGCTTCACCATGCCCGGCGCCCTGTGTTCGTACTGCCTGGGCGAACGGGCCATTGGCGAAGACAAGCAGATAGGAATCTCAAAACTCATGGAATTCAACGGATAATGCGCAACAGACTCTGCGGCTTGAGCATCAGGGAGCTCCTTGCCAAATTTCCCTGGGCCGAGGATTTCTTTTCCGCCCATTCCATTGATACGGCGCAATGGCAGGAAAGTACGTTCGAAGCTCTCTGCAATACGCTGGGGGAAGACTTTTTTACGGACATCGGCTCCTCCCCGACACGCTTTGCGGAGGATTTTTTCCTGTTCCTGCAGGAAATGGCCGCACTGGAGGAAAGCGGCGTCCGGCGTATCCAGTATATCAAGATCCTTCCGGGCCGCGACAAAAGCGGAACCCCGGAGTCCCAGGAGGTGATCCTGGAACAGGGAAAAGTCACGGCCATTGTAGGCCCCACGGGTTCGGGAAAAAGCAGACTTCTGGAAGACATCGAATGCCTGGCCCAGGCAGATACGCCCACCAGGCGGACCATCCTTATCGACAACCGGGTGCCCTCATACGATACGCGTTTTTCCAATGAAGGAAGGCTCATTGCCCAGCTTTCCCAGAACATGAATTTTGTCATGGACCTGTCGGTGCAAGACTTTCTGATCATGCACGCGGAAAGCCGCATGTCCGAGAACATCGGCGCACTGACCGAAACCATTTTTGAAAAGGCCAACGAACTGGCGGGCGAGCCCTTTTCCAGAGACACGCCCATTACCCAGCTTTCCGGCGGACAGAGCCGTGCCCTGATGATTGCCGACACCGCCCTGCTGAGCCAGGCCCCCGTCATTCTCATAGACGAGATCGAAAATGCGGGCGTGGACAAAAGCAAGGCCCTGGAGCTGCTGGTGGACAACAACAAGATCGTGCTCATCGCCACCCATGATCCCTTTCTGGCACTCAGTACGGACCAGCGTATCATCATCCGCAACGGCGGCATCGCAAAAGTAATTGCCACCACCCCCGCGGAAAAGGCCAGGCTTGCGGAACTCAAGCATATGGACGACACCATGATGCGGCTGCGCGCCCGCCTGCGCAGCGGCGAAGTGATCGAGGACTGATTTTCAAGGCAAACAAGCTATTTCAGACGAAATGAGTCATATTCAGCAACGGAGATCTTTCCAGCTGACTCCTCTTGTCCGCAATGGTATGCCGTATTCTCCGCGTGCAACGTCAGTCTGTCTGACCTGCCCCAAAAAGAAATATAGTTTGAAAAACAAGCCAATGTCCTGTAAATTCTCATTATCCATTAATATCTAAAACTTTCTCCCACTCAAGGTAGCAGAACGCGGAGACCAACATATGTTCTGGCACCAGCTTCCCAATAGTGAAATCTTCCAATCCCTCGGCAAACAACTGACCTTTGAAAAAAATGCCAACCTGCCCATCGGGCAGGACCTCTATTATTTAGTGGAAGGGCTGGCAGCGCTGACCATGCTCACGGCATCCGGCAGCGAGAAGGTCTTCATGTATTTCAAACCTGCCAATCTCCTGGGATACATGCGCTACATCATGCCCGACGAGCGCTTTCAGGAGAGTTACCTGCCCATCAACCTGAACTCCGTGGCGGCCAAAACACCTTTGCGCGTACGCGCCATACAGCCCGCGGAATTCTTTGAAGTCCTGCAGGCCAATCCCCAGCTCTACAAGGACCTGGCCATTGCCCTGACCCAGAATCTCTCCAACGTGCTGGAGCATTCCTACTGGCTGGCCAGCGAAGATGCCAGTACGCGCCTCTGCCTCATGCTCGTCAACTTCATGGAAAAAAAGGGCAATGCCTACTTTATGCCGCGCTGTTTCACCTACATGGAGATGGGGAACTTTCTTTCGGTCCATACCGTCACCATAGCCAAGATCGTCAAGAGACTTGTGACCATGGGCGTGCTGGAACGCATCGGGCATAGCGTCAAGATCATCGACGTCGAAATGCTCAAACGCCTGGCCCGCAAGGAAATTACCCTGGAATATTGAAAAAGGGCCCCAGAGGGGCCCTTCCTGTCGTACTGCTCAAAAACATCCGGCTCGGTCTTGCTAAGCCTTTTCGGTAAAAGCCATGTGAATGCCGGTGTCGTATTTGTACTCGTCGATAATCACCTTCAAAGCATACACTCCGCTGAATCCGTGCTTGCTGACGTTCAGGGAGATGCGGCGGTCGTCCGCTTCCATGAAGGACCCCACGCACATGGCCAGTGCGGGGCGCGCCGTGGTGGAGATGTAGTAGTTGTGGGATTCTTCGCCTTTCTCCAGACAGAGCATGAGCAGGCAGCCCTTTTCAAAGCGTCCGGCAAAGGTGAAGCGGTCTTCCTCTTCGGTTATCTTTATTTCATGCCATTCGGAAGGCGGCACTGCCAGCTCTTCGGCCTCGGGAACCGTATCGAATTCCGGAGTCACATCCAGGCTGCCGAGGATCTTGCCCGCACCCAGGCAAAGGTTGTCGCCGTCATGATAGAGATGCAGTTTTTCCGCACGGTAGAACTGCGAAGGCAGCTGCATTTCGTACATGACCACATCGTCCTTCACTTCCACGGTGATGCTGCGCTGCTCGTGGGTGGGATCGTTGGGATCCAGGAAGGCCGGGAGCAGCAGCTCGGACGCCATGCCGTCCACAAAACCGATACCACCGGAATGAACCATGTAATGGCCGTCGGCATAGTACTCCACATTGGAGATGTAGGGCGAAAAAAAGCGCTGCCCGCGTTCCTTGCCGAACTGCCAGACCTGTTCGATCTCCATCTTTTCGGTGTCGATGCGGTAGCGTACGCCCCGTGAGAAGTTGTCCCTGTTCTTGCGGTACTTTTCCTTGACCTTGGAACGCCAGTGGCCGTTGTCAAAGCACATCACATCCCCTTCGGGAGTGATCAGACAGGCATGCTGTTCGTACTGCCAGTCGAAATTCTCCAGATCGCCCACCGGGGTAAAAAAGTACTTGTCCACCAGTTCTTTGGGCCAGCCCTCGGGATCGCCGAGCATCCAGTTCAATTCGCCGGTCTCGTAGTCGATGTTGATGATGATGTCCTGATGGCGTCCGGACAAGGAAATGGAATTTGTGGGTTTGTCGTACCAGACCGCGTTGCAATGAAACCAGTCATGGGCGCTCCAGCTTCCGGCCTTGCCCACATCCATGGGGTAATGGCCTTGGATGTCCCAGGTCTTGAGGATATCGCCGGTTTCGCGGTCGAGCAGAACCAGCATGTCCTCCACCGTGTCGCGATGGAAATCCTGCGTCAGCACCAGCAGATTGCCGTCTTCCATCTCGAACTGATCGTGGTGGTAATTGCCGGGCATACGGAATTCCTTGATGATCTTGCCCGTCATGGCCACTTCGCAAATGCCGGCCGCATGATAGGGCACGCGCGAATAGCGGTAGGAGCCCATGAGCATGTTGCCGTTTTTGGCGCGTTTCATATCGAATACGAAGTTTTCCGACAACGCCCAGCGGCAGTCCCCATTATAGTCGTACCCGGCCGGCAGAGATTTGCCCGCGGCAGACACGAACATCATCATGCCGTCCATGTATTCGGGAGTGGTGATGATGTTGGTCACTTCCTGGGTCAGATCCGGAAGCACGCCGGTGGTGGCCGTCACAGTGCTTTTCTCGCCGCTGGACAGTTCGATGTCCACCAGGTTGTCGCATTCCTTATACAGGCCGAGGATGGGCAGCACATGTTCCGTGGCGGCTGCAAAGGTCTTGCTGATGTTGGCCACCGCGTTCTTGCCGCGCACCGTAACGGTGACGGATACGGGTTTTTCCGTACGGAACAGAATCACCGCAGCCAGCGGATTGATGAGGTACGGATTGACCTTCACCAGAGGCGCGTCATAGGTGTACGCCCCTTCCGCGAATTCCTTCATGAAGGCGGCTTCGCTGGCATTCTGCTGGGTAACGAGATGGTCTATACGTTTGTAACGAATCTTGGGACAATTATAATCCATAATTTACTCCTTGTATGACGAAATATATTTCCTTTTTAGGCACCAACCATTTTCCAGTAGGGAATAGCCACTCCAAGCAAGAATATGAGTGCTATTATGGTTCTTACACCAAATACGCAGACAAGCTGCTTCACCTTGATGTATCCGAAAGCATAAAAATACAGCAGAACCGCGTACTCATAGGCAAATATGTACTGATCAAGACCGTACATCAGTGTATAACTGCCTTGAGCAGGTGATATATTGAAACCATTGCATATTTGAGCAAGCGGTGCGGTAAGGGTTGCAACAGCGGCCAATGGAGTCAGGAAAAAGTTGGAGAGGACTCCGACGCCAAAAATGGTCGCCAACGTCGAAAAATGGCCTCCATCAAGATACGGAGTGACCATCTGTTCGATCAAATCGTTGATGCCTGCTGCTTTGGCCGCGGATCCGATGCACATGGACCCCACAACGAAAAAAATCACGCCGAAGTTCATCTTGGACAGTTTTTTCTGATCGAGCAGATCCATGCCTGGCAGAAAGCAGATCGAGCCCATGAACAGCAGGACATATCCGGAATCCACTCCATGCCAGTTGCTCGTGGCCATGAGTATGAGCATGGTGATCAGAATGCCCATGGCCTTTTTCTCTTCCAGCTTGACCTGGCCCAATGCCGCGTACTCGTGATTGATGTACTCCTTGAGATTGTCGTTCAGACGCGGACGCATGATCAGGAGAACAACCACGAGCGAAACAGCAGCATACAGAACGTTCAGCGGAAAGTTGTGAATGAAGTAGTCGCTCCAGCCAACATGCACACCGGTGTTCTTAGCGACAATGTTCAGGGCCATGACCACATCGCCCCCGCCGGTAAGGTACGCGAGTTTTGGCACGGCAACGGCCAGCAGGCCCACCATGAGCACCGTGGCTCCTTCGCGTGAGCCCTTTTCAAGGTTCAGCGCATCGCAGATGCCAAGGCAGATAACGGAGAGAATGGCCGCTTTTCCCATGACCGAAGGAACAAACGGGGAAATGATGAAACCGGCCAGAAGCAGCCCCGCCATGACCTTGGTGAAGGAAAATCCCGAAATACGAATGGAAACAAGTGCGATTCTTTTGGACAATCCGGTCTGCATGATGATCATCCCCATCATCATACCGCCGATGACCATCCAGGGGATGGGACTCCCCCATGGACCGAATATCTGCTTTCCCGTGCCGAGGTGCGTCACCACATACAAGGCCGGCATGAGAATGGCCACGAGGTTTTCCGGCAAGGTTTCCGTGACCCAGCTGAGTATTCCCCAAGTGGTGATGGCAAAAAACAGTACGGCTTTCGGAGCCAACCCCCATGAAGGGCCCAACAGGTAGATCGCGATCGGAATCAGCAGATTGATTGCCCATCTGAGACATAGGTTTTTTGTCATTTCTAATCTCCTCAAAGCGTTTGTGAAATCCTTCACAGGAGATAGCAGCTCCCAAAAATTAAAACCTTAACGTGGACTAACTTTTGCGACTTTTTGAAATAAATTTTCCCGCCATTTTTTCACTTTATAATGATGCATCACGTCATGAGCAGGAGAAAAATTTTTTTTCGTCAAAGTTAGCATGGGCTATTCTCCTAACCACGGCTTCCTGCTCTATTTACATTTCATCACGACATCAGAAGACAACAATTTTTTTTTACTCATGAGAGAGGGGCACAATATGAAACGCTACGACCTTATCATAGTCGGCTCCGGCCCGGCAGGAATGACGGCCGCGATATACGGAATACGGGCCAACCTTTCGGTGCTTTTGCTGGACAGGTTGTCGCCGGGCGGCCAGATCATCAACACCAATGAAATCGAAAACTACACCGGATCCGGAACCATCCAGGGCGCCGAACTGGCCATCAGCATGTTCGAACATACGCAGAGCCTTGGAGTGGAGTTCGACTACAAGACCGTCCTTTCTCTCGAGGACAACGGCGAATTCAAGAAAATCACCTGCCTCGAAGACGACACCGTCTACGAAAGCCGGACAGTGATTCTGGCCACCGGCACGAAACCCCGCCGCCTGGGCGTCTGCAACGAAGACACCTTTGCCGGTTCGGGCATCAGCTGGTGCGCCATCTGCGACGGCGCACAGTATCGCGACAAGGACGTGGTGGTCATCGGCGGCGGCAACTCCGCCGTGGAAGAATCCATCTACCTTGCCGGAATGGTGAACAATCTGACCATCGTGACCATGTTCGACCTGACCGCCGACCCCAAGGCCTGCGACAGACTGCGGGCCATGGACAACGTGACCGTCTATCCGTATCAGGATGTGCTGGAATTCACCGGAACGGGGAAACTGGACGGCATCCGCTTCAAATCCACCAAGGAAGATGCCACGGAGCGCCACGTCTGCTGCGACGGCGTGTTCGAATACATCGGACTGCAGGCCAACTGCGAAGCCTTCGACAAGCTGGGCATCACCGACAAGCTCGGTTGCATCCAGGTGGATGACGAGATGAAAACGACTGTTCCCGGCATTTACGGCGCCGGAGACATAACCGCCAAGAAACTGCGCCAGATTGTGACGGCCTGCTCCGACGGAGCCATCGCCGCCAACAGCGCGTCAAAATACGTTGAAAGCCAGAGAGGCTGAAAAAAGCTTTTCAGAGCCATAGGAGCAAACAGATGATCAAAGAAATCAATACGGAAGAATACGACGCCATGGACAAGTCGGGCGCCATGCTGCTGGAGTTCTACTCCAAGACCTGCGGCCCCTGCAAAATGCTGGCTTTTGTTCTCAAGGCCATCACCGGCATGTTTCCGGATTTCCCCATTTACACCATTGATTTTGATGAAAACAACGAACTCAAGGAACGCTGCGGCGTAAAAGGCTTTCCCACCATGCTGTTCATGAAGGACGGCCAAGAAGCCAAGCGCCTGGAAGGCCTGCAGCAGAAACCCGCCATCATCAAGGCCATAGAAGAGCTTACGGCATAACACGGACGTTGCGTTTTTTGGCTCAGTTCAGCCCGCGACCAGCTGAATCGAACCTCAAAGCGGACTGCCGGCCTATTCCCCCGATTATCCTCATACGACATTTCGGTCTCCTAACGTTTGGACTAACACGAAAAGGCTGTTCACCATCCTCCGGTGAACAGCCTTTTCGTGTTTAATTGACGCTCAAAGCACACGAAGCAGCGCAAATTCCCTCTGTAAGGGCATATCTCCGGTCTGAAGGTCCATCTTTCTGCGCCATTGCACCATGTCGCCATGAAACTGCCACACTGTCCTCTGCAAACCTGCCATTGATGCAACCCGCCACCATCGAATATTTTCCGCAAGCCTGGTTGCGCGTGGACAGTGAAGAGCCTTTGTGCTATAATGTAATTCATAAGTTCTGTTAATTAAACAAAGGAATACGAGCCACTTAGCCAACTCCCCGCCTCTGGATTGATCCCGCGCTGAAAACTGTCTGTTCACGACCCCGGCATCCGCCAATCAAATGATCGAAGCCGCATGTTTTTCAACGTCCCAGATTTATTTCCAGCTGGTCACGTTTCAGCAGTATTATCCTCTGCTTTTCGGGCCAAAGTTGACTTGGCAAAATTGCACCGCCCTTATTGCCGGATTTTTCATGGCAGGTTCGAACGGCACCGCTGAACAGGTTCATTCTCTTCAAGCACCATGAGGTTTGATCGAGATGCACTCCTGTGCGCCCGCAACCAGGCATACCCGGCGTTTTTCCCAAGGGCTGCACAAATGGTCCAGACCGCACCCCATGATTGAATTTCAGACAACATCACCGTTCCCTTTTGTTTGTATCGACAGCGTTGCATCACATATCCGTCAAGGAGCATGTGTTACGCCCTCTTTCAATCCCGGATGCGGCTGCTGGCATATTTTCCGACCGCTTTTTGCGGCAAAGCAATTAACGGGCGATTCGTTCGCCCGATGGAGTCAGATATGAAAAAGATCCGGATAAGCTGCGCATCCGCCGGATGCGCATACGAACGCCTGGAACCGGCCCTGGAGGTGCTGGAAAAAGGCGAGCTTGATTATATAGTCTTCGAGTGTCTTGCCGAACGCACCATTGCGGATTCGCAACTGGAAAAGCAGCAAAATCCCGACAAGGGCTACAACCCCATGCTGGAAGAGCGCATGCGCGCAGTGCTGCCCCTGGCGGTCAAACACGGCGTGAAGATCATCTCCAACATGGGCGCGGCCAATCCGCCCGCAGCTGTGGCAAAAATCGCCTCCATAGCCCGTGAACTGGGCATCAAAGGCTTGAAAGTGGCCATGGTGCAGGGCGATGACTTCTCCGACTTCACCCGCTATTACAGGGACAATCACCTCTGGGACAGCGACCGGACCCTGCGCAGCATCGCCGACAACATTGTCTCGGCCAATATCTACCTGAGCGGCGAACCTATCCGCCAGGCCCTGGACCAGGGAGCGGACATCGTCATCACCGGGCGCGTCGCCGACACCTCGCTGTTCGTGGGCCCGCTCAAGCACGAATTCGGCTGGGACGACCAGGCCCCGCGCCAGCTGGGCCAGGCCATCCTGCTCGGACACCTCATGGAGTGCGCCAACCAGCTGACCGGCGGCTATTTTGCCGACCCCGGCTACAATGACGTGCCCGAACCCCACCGGCTGGGATTTCCCATTGCGGAAATCGACGAAAGCGGCGTGTTCGAGATTTCCAAGGTGGAAGGCTCCGGCGGACTGGTCTGCGTGGACATCTGCAAAGAACAATTGCTGTACGAAATCGACAACCCCGCCCACTTTATCACTCCGGACGGCATCGCGGACTTCTCGCACGTCACCTTCGAACAGGCCGGACCCGACCGCGTAATCGCCCGCAACGCCCGTTCCTATCCGGCTCCGGACACCTGCAAGGTGAATATCGGCTACAGGGGCGGTTTCGAAGGCGAGGGCCGGATCAGTTACGGCGGCAGCAACGCCCTGGCCCGTGCCAGGCTGGCCGCGGAAATCGTGCAGAAGCGTCTGGAGCTTATCGGCGTGGAACTGGACGAAGTGCGTGTGGATTACATCGGCTACAACTCGCTCTACGGCGACACCATTGCCGACACCCTTGCTCCGCAACCGCCGGCGGAAGTACGTATGCGCATTGCCGGACGCTCTGCCACGCGCGAACCCGTTGCCCAACTGGTCCGCGAGGTGGAATGCCTCTATACCAACGGCCCTGCCGGAGGCGGCGGAATCCGCTTTAGAATCGATCCGGTTATTTCCATGGAAAATATTCTGATACCCCGGTCGGACGTCTCGCCCACCGTGGAACTGTTCGAGGTGTAACATGAAATTGAGAGAAATCGCGCACGCCAGAGCCGGAGACAAGGGCGATACCTGCAACATCGGCGTGGTACCCTATGATGAGAGCAATTACGGGCTGCTCAAGGAACGCCTGACTCCCGCGCTGGTGCAGGACTTCTTTTCCGAAATCTGCCGCGGCGAAGTGCGCCGCTACGAGGCCGAATCCATCCGCAGCCTGAATTTTGTGATCAAGTACGCGCTGGGCGGCGGAGCCACCCGCAGCCTGGGCGTGGACAAACACGGAAAAACCCTGAGCATGGCCCTGCTGGAAATAGAGATCTGATCTGTTTCAAAGCCTGTTCTACACTACTCAGTATACATACGAATCCGGCAACCTGCACTGCTGCAGATTGCCGGATTTTTTTCAATACAGTCTTTGAAATCCAGCTGTGATTATTCTTATGGACAGCCCTTCTCTTTCAGGCAATCGGCCTTCCAGATCCAGTGGCCGCAATACGCGCTGTAGCTCTGGCAGTACTCCAGGGGATTAGAGTACGTCACCGTCTTCTTGCCGCAGGAGTCGTGCCCCCAGCGGTATTCCCATATCTGCTGACCTACGGGCATGCGCGTTTCGAACACGCAGGCGGCATTCCACTCTGCCGGATCCGGCACTTTACTCTCAGAAATTTTAGGAGCGCCGGGATCTTCATGAAGGGTCTTGAGCTCGAGGCCATCCGGATCTCCATCTTCAGCCCGGACAGGAACGGAAAGGGCCAGCAGGCCAAGGACCATTACCAGACAGCAAACCGTTACATACGCGGGTTTCATTTTCATGGGTCGCCTCCTACGCGTTAACTTGTTTGGATTGTTTGGGGATCTGTTTCCCGATTCCTTTCCGCTGCCGCGCCTCCACACTGTTTTTTCCACAGCCGCAGCATCCTGGCCCTCGTATGCCTGCCATAAACTGAAAAACAAATCGCCGATACCACAAAGTGTTCGTAAACAAGGCCTTTGATACCATCAGTTATAGTTTATGTCTATGGTTAAAAATCAGTTTGCAAATAGCTCTATTGGCAGGAATGACCGGCCTGCATGCAGAAGAAAGGCATATGTTTTTTGTAATCGCGTACACAGTGGCTGCAGCGCGCTGTGCTGCCGCCCACCACCAGCACTGTCTGATCTGATAACAGCTCACGCATATCCGTAACTTCTCCTTTGTTGTAAAAGAGTATCGTTTTTGAAGCAGAGCTGGAAAGGGAACTATAGCTCTCTTCCAGGCTGTATCCATGCTGCCGTGCCAGTCCAGACCAGACCAGACCAGACCAGAATAATTTCAGATTAAAATAATCTAAATATAAAACATCTGTTTAGTAATTTGAATTTTAAATAAATCAGTAAACTTTATATAAGATTTATCAATTAGGTTGGTATGATCAATTCTGTTATTCACCACAACAATAATGAAATCTACATTTGATAGTACGTATAAATCTCAAATTGCCGAACGTATCTTTGTCGAAGGTGTTTCCCTGCGGGAACAGGGCAAGATAATTGTCGGTATTTACTGCGCTTTTACACCAAAAGAAATCCTCGCGGCAGCCGGCGCGCTGCCGGTGGCCTTGTGTTCGGGCAGCAACGCGCCCATTGCCGCGGCAGAAGAACAGCTGCCAAGGCTCCTGTGTCCGTTGATCAAATCCACATTCGGCCATGCATTGCAGGGAACCTGTCCCTATATGGCTGAAACCTCATTCATTTTCGCCGACATGACCTGCGACGGTAAAAAAAAGATGTTCGAGTTTCTGGGGCGGATAAAGCCCATGCATCTGCTGGCCCTGCCGCAGGACAGTACGCGGGAACAAAGCCGCAGTTACTGGATTGAAGAACTGCGTATGCTGCAGAGCAAGGTGGAGGAACTCACCGGCATCCGGGTCACCGACGATGCGCTGCGCCGGGAAATCCAGCAGTACAATACGCTCAGGGCCGCGGTGGAAGCGGTCTACGGGCTGAACAAAGGGCCCGTGCCCCTGCTGACCGGACGCGAACTCGACGCCATTCTGGAGGAAGCCGGCGGCTTCGAATGCAACCTGGAAGAACACGCGGCCAATATTCTCGCTGCCGCGGATCTGGCCAGGGAGCGCCTGCAGGATGCGGAGTTCCTTGCCCCCATGCGCCGCAAGCCGCGGATTCTGCTGACCGGCTGCCCCCACCACCAACAGCAAGCTGCTGGACATCATTGAAGATGCCGGGGGCCTGGTGGTGGCCATGGAAAACTGCGGCGGCCTGAAAACCACCCAACCCGTACGTACGGATGGGGATCCATTGACTGCCCTGGCCGAGCGCTATCTTGCCGTGCCCTGCCCGTGCATGAGCCCCAACACCGGACGGCTGGATCTGCTGCGCGAACTCGCCGCGGACTACCATGTCCAGGGCGTTGTGGAACTGACCTGGGAGGCCTGCCATACCTACAATGTCGAGGCCGGACTGGTGCAGGAGTTCGTCACCAGCCAGCTGCAACTGCCGTATCTTCAAGTGCGCACGGACTATACGGAAAACGATATCGAGCAGATTCGTCTGCGCGTCGACGCTTTTTTGGAACTGTTCTAACAATTCATCAACCCGAGGAGAGCTGTATGAAGAGATTGTTGCTGCTGCTGTTGCTGGGGCTCATGCTGCTGCCGGGAGTCGCGCTGGCTTCCGACTACAAGGTCGGCATCGTCACCCCTACCCTGTCCAACAGTGAAGACGAATTTCGCGGTGCCCAGCTGGTGGCCAAAAAGTATCCGGGAAGGATCAAGCACATTTCCCTGCCCGAGAACTACACAGAGGAGCAGGAAACCGCCATCACGCAGATCATGAGCCTGGGAGCCGATCCCGACGTCAAGGCCATCGTCATCTGCGCCGGACATTCGGGAATTCTTCCCGCCATTCAGAAGATCAAGGCCAAGCGTCCGGACATGGTCGTCATCACGGCGCCCATCTGGGATGATCCGGACATGATGGCCAAGTACATCGATCTCTGTCTGGACACGGACTGGATCGAACGCGGCGTGACCATTCCCACCAAGGCGCACAAAATGGGCGCCAAGACCTTCATCCACTATTCCTTTCCCACGCACATGGCCAAGGAAGTGCTGGCCAAGCGCCGTGACAAGATGCGCGAAACCTGCGAAAAACTGGGTATGAAGTTCGTCGAACTCAACACGCCCGACCCCAAGACCGGCGCCGGTTCCGGCCCCATGCTGCAGTTTCTGCAGGAGGACATTCCCAGGCAGATTGCCAAGTACGGCAAGGATACCTGTATCTTCGGCACCAACTGCCCCATGCAGGACGTGATCATTGCGCAGGCCCTGGAACTCGGTTTCATCATGGCCGAGCAGTGCTGCCCCACTCCCACCCAGGGTTTCCCTGCGGCCATGGAACTGGAAATCAGTGCGGAAGATGCGGGCAACTTTGACAAGATCAATGCCATGATCAAGGAAAAAGCCGCCGAAGCCGGTGTTACCGGACGTTTGTCCACCTGGCCCGTGGCCGTGGGCTACTTTTTCCCCGAATTCGCCACAGAGGTCGCCATGGCCAAAGTGGACGGCAAGCTCAAGGACATGACCCTGGCCAGCCTGCAGCCCATTGCCGAAAAGGTCGCGGGTGTGCCCGTGCACTTCAACAAAATGAAGCCTGAAATCGACAACTACTACCTGATCATCATGGATTCGGTCTATTATTAACAAAGACCTTGCGGCGGGCCTGAAAACCAGGTCCGCCGTTTTTTTCCTATGCTAGAGCTCAAGAACATCACCAAGGATTTCGGACGCGGAACCACACGTTCGCGCGCCCTGGACAAGGTCTCTCTTGTCGTGGCCAAAGGGGAAATCCACGGTCTGCTCGGTCTGAACGGCTCTGGCAAGAGTACGCTGCTCAACATTCTTTTCGGCAATCCCTGCATCCGCATCGACGGCGGCTACACAGGCGAAGTGCGGCTCGACGGATGCTGCATCAATCCGCAGAATCCTTCCCAGGCCGCGGCCGCCGGTATCGGCATGATCCATCAGGAATTCGCCCTGTTCGACACCATGAGCGTGGCCGCAAACATCACGCTCACCCACGAACCTGTCTTCTCCTTTTCGTCCAACCTGTTCGGCAGGGACCTCGCCCTCGTACACAATACGCGGGCCAGGGTCAGAGCACGGCAGGTGCTGGGCCGCCTGGGGCTGGAGCTCGACGTGGACGTCCTGCCCTCCAGGCTGTCCGTGGGCATGCGGCAGTTCGTGGAAGTGGCCCGGGAAATCGGCAAAAGCGACCTGCAGCTGCTTTTGCTCGACGAGCCCACGGCCGTGCTCAACGAAGCCGATGCCGCCCGATTGCTGGACGCTGTCAGGGAATTCGCGGCCAGTGGCGGGGCCGTGCTCTACGTTTCGCACCGCCTGGAAGAAGTGGCGAGCTTGTGCGACCGCATGACCGTGCTGCGCGACGGCAAGGTGGCCGGTCGGTTCCAGCAGGGCTGCTCCATTTACGACCTGGCCCGCTCCATGACCGGGGGCGATGTGAAGAAAGTCAGCAGAAAACGGACAATGCCCGACACCGAAACAGCGCTCAGGTTCGGCAATTTCTGCGTTTCCATGCCAGGAGAAATGCTCTCCGGCGTAGACCTGGACATACGCAAGGGCGAAGTGCTCGGGCTGGCCGGGCTTTCCGGACAGGGCAAGCTCGCGCTGGCGCCCGGAGCCATGGGACTTTTGCCCAGCACGGGCACCTTCCAGGTCCACGGGGAAGAGCTGCAGGACCGGAACTCCTCGCAGATGATCCGCCGCCGGGTTTATTACATGCCGGATGACCGGCGTCTCATGGGGCTGCTTCTGGAACATTCGGTGCTGGAGAACATGGTGCTGCCCGCGGCCTGGAATACGGGCCGTTTTCTGCGCCGTTTCCCTGTGCCGGGGCTGCGTATGCTGCATCGCAGGGAGTGCGAGTCCTGGGTGGCGGAAAAAGTGGACGCCCTGCAGATCAAATGCACCTCCATGCACCAGAAAACCGGGCAGCTTTCCGGCGGGAACCAGCAAAAAGTGGTCATTGCCCAGTCCCTGGCGGCGGACCCCGACATTCTGTTCGTGTCCGAGCCCACCCGTGGCGTGGACTTGCAGGCCAAGGAGCGTATTCTGGAGATTCTGCTGCAGATCAACGAACAGCGAGGCGCCACCATTGTCATGGCCTCCAGCGAGCTGGAAGAACTGCAGCGGGTCTGCGACCGGGTGGCCGTTATCCACGGAGGCAAAGTCTCCGCGGTGCTGCCTCCGGATGCGGATGACGAGGAATTCGCCCTGGCATTCTCAGGCGTACGCAGGGCGGCGGCATCATGAACCTTCGCAGCCAGATACCGCAGCTGTTCGTGGTGGGATTTCTGCTCCTGCTGCTTTTCGCGGCCTGGCGGCTGGGAGTCCCGCTGGACTACATCCTGAGCGATTCGCTGGTCCGCCTGGTGATGAACGGCGTGCTGGTGCTGTCCCTGGTGCCCATGCTCAATGCGGGCGTGGGACTCAACTTCGGGCTGCCCGTGGCCATCGGTGCGGGGCTGCTCGGCATGTGCATCAGCGTCAATTTCCGGCTCAAAGGGCTGCCCGGATTTTTCAGCGCCCTGTTCTTCGCCATGTGCATCGGCATGGTCTTCGGCTGGATATACAGCCGCCTGCTGAACCGGGTGAAAGGCAAAGAGGAGATCGCCGCCACGTTCGTGGGTTTTTCCTTTATCTCGCTGATGAACCTGTTCTGGGCCACCGCGCCCTTTACCAATCCGGCCATGCTCTGGCCCATCGGCGGCAAGGGCATGCGGCCGACCATCGGACTGCGCAGCTATTTCGCCAAGGTCCTGAACAAACTCTGGGCCTTTGACTGCTGCGGCATCACCGTTCCCGTGGGCCTGCTGCTCTTTTTCGCCCTGCTCTGCCTGCTGCTGGCCCTGTTCTTCCGCACCAGCACGGGCCGGGCAATGATCGCGGTGGGAGAAAACGAGGCCTTTGCGCGCCTGGCCGGCGTCCGGGTAAAACGCATGCGTACGCTGGCCGTGATTCTGTCCACCATTCTCGGGGCCTGGGGCATCTGCGTCTATGCCCAGAGCTACGGTTTTATCGAACTGTACGACGCGCCCCTGATGATGGCCTTTCCCGCGGCATCGGCCATTCTGGTGGGCGGCAGCATGGGCGGCCGTACGTTCGTGCTGCATGCCGTCATCGGCACCTATCTGTTCCAGACCACCTACATAGTCTCCGGGCCCATTGCCAATGAAATGCTCGTGCCCGAAGTGGCCGAGATCTTCCGTATGCTCATTTCCAACGGCATCATCCTGTACGCCCTGATCTACGAAGGAGGCAGAAGGAGGAAACATGGCCCGGCGTAATATCGTACCCGTGCTGTTCGTGCTCCTGTCCATCCTCGGCATCTACTTTTCCCGTATGGGGGTGGTCTTCGTGGCCAACGAGGTGGTCATCCGCTTCATTCGGGACGGCGTGCTCGTGCTGGCCCTGATCATCCCCGTGGTTGCGGGCATGGGACTGAATTTCGCCATTGTGGTCGGATCCATGTGCGCGCAGGTGGGGCTGGTGCTCGCCGTGGACTACCAGCTGAGCGGCGCCACGGGCCTGTTGTTCATCTGCCTGGTGTCCGTACCTCTGGCTGTCTGCGCGGGGTGGCTCATCGGCGCCTGCCTGAACCGCGTCAAGGGCAAGGAGATGATCACCACCATCATCATCGGATTCGTGGCCACCAGCATTTACCAGCTCGTCTTCATGGTGGGCTACGGTACCTTGATCACGCCTTCCAACAAGGAAATGATGCTCTCCCGAGGCATAGGCGTACGCAACATGGTGGACCTCGAGAAGTTTCGGAACATCATCGACTCCATCTGGCTGTTCAACATAGGCGGAGTGGAAATTCCCCTGTTCATGATCCTGGTGGTGCTGGGTTTCGCCGCCGTGGTCCATTACATTCTGCGGACCAGACTGGGGCAGGCGTTCCGGGCGGTTTCCGAGGACGGCAACCGGGCCGAACTGGTGGGCATCCATGTGGACGCCGTTCGTATCAAGGCCATGGTCATCTCCACCGTACTGGCCTGCTTCGGACAGATCATCTATACGCAGAACATCGGCATGCTCAATGTCTATACCGCGCATCTCAATTCGGACATCTTTGCCTGCGCGTCCTTGCTGGCAGGAGGCGCCACCATCTACAAGGCGCGCGTACGCCATGCCCTGGTCGGGGTGCTGCTGTTTCACACCCTGTTCATCGTGTCCCCGCAGGCCGGGCAGAACCTGTTTTCCAACGCGGCCCTGGGCGAATACTTCCGTACCTTCGTGGCCTACGGCACCATCGCCTTTGCCCTGATGATGAACATCTCCAGAGAAGCTGCCAAGGCCAGGCAACCGAATCCGGGTTCCGGGCAGAACGGCTGATTCCTCCCGACATCCCGTATTCGCAAAGAGATTCAAAGGCGTTCAACGAGTTCAGTCGACCACCGAAAAAAACAAAGGCAGGCTTCTTGTCAAAGCCTGCCTCCGTACGAAATGCCTGTGGCGATCTGAATCAACTACCAGAGCTTGATCCAGGTGGTCTTGAGCTGGGTGAACTTGTCAAGGGCATGCAGGGAGAGGTCGCGGCCGAAACCGGACTGCTTGTAGCCGCCGAAAGGCGTGCTCATGTCCAGGGCGTCCATGGTGTTGACGGAAACAGTGCCTGCACGCAGTTTTTTGGAAACACGGTGCGCGCGGTTGAGGTCGGAAGTCCAGACCGTGGCAGCCAGGCCGTAAATGGAATCATTGGCCATTTTCACAGCCTCTTCCTCCGTATCAAAGGGTATGACCACCACTACAGGGCCAAAAATTTCCTCTTCAACGATGGCCATGTCCGGGGTCACGTCGGTAAAAATGGTGGGAGGGATGAAATTCGTGCTGGTGTCGCCTTCCCCGCCGCAGACAAGCCTGGCGCCTGCTTCCTTGCCGCCAGCAATATACGTACGAACGGTTTTGGCCTGGCCCGCGTCCACCATGGGACCCACCTGAGTGTCCGGATCGAGCGGATCGCCTATTTTCATGGCCGTGGCCACTGCGGTGAGTTTTTCCAGAAAGCTGTCCTTGATGCTGCGTTCCACCAGAATGCGCGAGTTGGCGGAGCAGACTTCGCCCTGGTTGAAGAAAATTCCTGCTGCCGCGTGCTCCACTGCGTTTTCCAGGTCGCAGTCGGCAAAGATCAGATTGGGGCTCTTGCCGCCGGTCTCCGGCCAGATGGGTTTCATGTTGGATTCCGCCGAATAGCCCATCAGCATCTTGCCCACGGCGGTGGATCCGGTAAACGTCAGGCAATCCACATCGTTATGCAGGCCCAGGGCCTTGCCGATGACGCTGCCGCTGCCCGTTACAACGCTCAGCACACCATCTGGCAAACCGGCTTCCTTGGCCAGTTCCGCCAGACGCATGACCGTGTGCGGCGACTGCTTTGCGGGTTTGAGGACCACGGAATTGCCTGCGGCCAGAGCCGGGGCCAGCTTCCAGGCCGCGATATCCAGGGGAAAATTCCAGGGGACGATGGCCGCCACCACGCCGATGGGTTCGCGGGTGATCATGGCCACGTTGGCGCCGTCAGTGGGAGCGATTTCGCCGTACACCTTGTCCACAGCCTCGGCGTACCATTCGAAGCAGGCTGCTGTTCCGGGGATGTCGCCGTTGAGCGCGTCCATGACCGGCTTGCCCATGTCCATGCTTTCCAGCAGGGCGAGCTCCTCCACGTTGTCCCGGATCAATGCCGCCAGCTTCTTGAGCACCTCTTTGCGGTCTGCCGGAGCGGCCTCGGACCATACGCCGCTTTCAAACGCTTCCCGGGCGCCGGACACGGCCTTGTCGATGTCGGCAGTTGTGCAGGCCGCCACCTTGGCGAACACCTTGCCGGTGGCCGGGTTGATCATCTCGTAGGTGGCCCCGTTTTCCGCGGGAACGCTTTTCCCATTGATGAACGCGTTTGTTCCGATCTCCAGTTTGGCCTGCTTGTCCAGCCAGTAGCTCTTGCTATATTTTTCCATCGATCCTCCAGGATTTGTGTTGTAGACGACTGTATACGAAGACGAATCCGGCAAATGGCGTGCTGCAAAGGCCACTGCTTTACATTTTTGCTATAGCTCCATCAAGTCCCTATGAACTCAAAGGCAGCAAACGGACTCTCCAAAACAAACATCTTTTCGGATGATCAAGCAGAATTTTCCACAGCAGCAGATGTGACATCGAGCCGGGAGGTTCTTCTGGAAGGAGTCCTACAGGCAAAAAAACAGAGCGAATGCCTCAGGAAGCTGCACTCCCGTTGAGGACATCCGCCCTGCTCCAATACTTCGGGTAAAGCCGCGGTCAGCAGCGCTTGCGGTTGCGGCGAATTGCGTACGCGCCCGCGCCGAGCAGGCAAAGGCCAAAGAGCGCCAGACCGGTCCTGCCCATGAGAGGAACACTGGGATCACCGGCGTACATGATGAATCTGGCGTCCATTTCAGATAGGGGGGCACTGCTTCCATAGGTGAGATCGCCGCCGCTGAACACGCCGTTGCCTGTGGTGGAAACGAGCAGGTTGAAATTGGAGGCCTGTTCGAGCATCCAGGTATACTGGCCCGGTTCCACTGCGATGGGATTCGTCAGGGTGATGGTAAGCGTAGATCCGGAACTCCCGCTGATGCCTGTGGCACCCGTGCCCACCAGAGTTCCGGCCGTGCCCGTATGGCCGGAGTAAATCTTCAACGAGGCATTGCTCACCGCATTGGTTCCAACATACACCGTCAATGAGGTAATGGACTCTCCGCTGGAATATACAGTGAAGCCATTGCCTATGGCAGTGGCTGCTGTCGAATCAGTCGTACTTGAGGGATGAGAGTCCCATGATGTTTCCGCCCAGGCCTCGCCAGCGGAAAGAAGCATGAGGCAGCAGAGTGAGGCAAACAGAATCTTTAGTGTTTTCATGCAACATAGTTCCTTGTTATCTGAAATAAAAATACCCGTAAAAGGCTGCGTGCGTAATTTGTGCAAACTAAATAATACAATTGCAGCAGTCAATATATAGCTAATATCTGAATATAAAAACAACAAACAAGAATAATATGATATTATAAATATGTTATTTATGGTTTTTTATAAGGGGGAAAAGCTGTCATGGGTCAAAAAGTGTTATTCATGAACAGTATCGTTACTTGAATATGTTTACTATTGATATAATGTCTGCAAGAATACAAGACCGCAATGGGTTGGTTTACCAGGACAATCCAAGGACGGTTTCTTGATCCAGGCTCTGGTTCGCCTCAAAAAGCAAATGGGATTTGACAAGGTTGTTAGGTATGCTTACAAAGCAGGCTATGGATACGGAACGCCAACAATTCGAACAGATGCTGACTGCGATGATGGACTTTGTGGACAAGGTCAATGAAAGCCATGCGGGCGGCGTGGATTTCGGCGTGAAGCACCCGCTGTTTCCTGCAGAGATTCACACGGTCGAGGCCATCGGCAATCACCGGGGAATAAGCATCACCGAACTTGCCCGGCTGCTGCGCGTCTCCAAACCCACCATCTCCGAACGGATAAAACGGCTCATCGCCAAAGGAGTGATACGAAAAGAAAGCAATGCTGCGGACGCCAAATCCGTCACCCTGTGGCTGACAAGCGACGGAAAGACCGCCTATGACCACCATGAATCTCACCATAAACAGATGTACGATTCCTTTTGCGCCTACTTTGGCGAAGAGACCGGAACAAGGATCGAATCGTTCCATGAAACCTTTACACAATTGAGCGAAATGATGCAGACTTATAACTCCTTGAAATAATTTTTTTGGCTTATTTGTTAGCATACCTAACAAATAGCTGTACCTGAAAACAAGCCAGAGGGAGAAAACAATGACGAAGGCTAAAAAACTGGCTCTGGTCTATTTTTCCGCCACAGACAATACGCGTACCATGGCCCGGACCATCAAAAAGGAGCTGGAATCAAAAGGTTGCGAAGTCGCCATGCACGACATCACGACCCTGTCCGCCCGGCAGCGACCAATTGATTTTTCCGGCTACGACGCGGCCCTGTTCGGTTTTCCCATTCACTCGCTCCGCGCGCCGCGCATTGTCCGTGAATGGCTGCAAGGTCTCGACGGACAGGGGAAAAAATGCGCCATTTTCTTCACCTTCGGCGGCTTTTTGGTGCACCCGGCTCATGAATCCACCCGCGTCCTTCTCAACAACTGCGGTTTTACCGTCATTGCATCCGCGGAGTTTCCCGGGGCGCATACGTTCAATCTCGGCGGCTGGAAGGCTTTGCCCGACCGGCCGGACATACGCGATGCAGAGCTGGCAAGGCAATACGCGGACGCGGTCTGCAAGCGCTTTGGCGACGAGGATGGCGGCGTGCTTGGAGAACTGGACAAAAGCACCTTCAGCGACGAGCAGCTGGATCTTTTCGAATCGTATCGTTTCAAGGTCCTCAGTCAGTTGCCCGGGAGAAATGGAACCGCCTGTTCGCAATGCGGCGTGTGCGAAGAGACCTGTCCCACCGGAGCCATGGACGCGACACTGGGGCAGGCCGATCCGCAGCGCTGCATCGCCTGCTTGCGCTGCGTTTATTCCTGCCCCGAGCAGGTTCTGCAAATCAACGACACCAGCGCATCCTGGGAGAAAAAATTGACCATGGGAAACACCACTGAAGCGGAAATCAACCGCAAAACCGGCAGGATATATCTTTAACCCAATCCCGCGCGCACAAAAGGAGCCCCCCATGCCCGAGGCTTATCCCCCATCGACTCAGTTTTCATTGGGAGCATTCAGATGCTTTGCCCTTGCCGACGGAGAACACGCCTATGATAATCCGGCAGCTTTGCTTTTCCCGGATGCCCCCGCCGAGCAGCTTTGCCGGGAATTGTCCGCGAATGCCATTGTATTGGAAAAATGGTCGTCCTGGGTCAGCTCGTATACCTGCCTGCTGGTGGATACGGGCACCCACCTGGTGCTGCTGGATTCGGGCGCAGGCACTTTTTTGCCAACCGCAGGACGCTTGACAGCCAGTCTGAAAGCCTGCGGCCTCCGGCCCGAAGACATTGATTTCGTGCTTTTTTCCCACGCCCATCCGGACCATATCGGGTTTGCCGATTTTCCAAACGCCCGCCTGCTCATGAACCGCACCGAATGGCAGTTCTGGCATACGCAACCGGAACTGCCGCGCCTGCCCAAGGCATTTCGCGACGCGCTCCTGCAACGCATTCCACAGGCCCTGGAAGAGATGAAGGACCGCCTGGAGCTGCTGGAAGAGGAGAGGGAAATAGTCCCCGGCATCCACACGCTGGCCGCACCCGGGCATACGCCGGGACACATGGCGGTCTCCATCAGCTCCTGCGAGCGGACGGTTCTCTACACCGGCGACGCGTTTCTGCATCCAATCCATATCGACCATCCGGACTGGAATGCCCTTGTGGACGTTCTGCCTGACAAGGCCGCTGAGACCAGAATACGCCTGCTGCAACGAGCCATAACCCGGCAAGCCCCCATTTTCGGATTTCACTTTTCCTTTCCACACCGCCGGATAATCGTGCAGAAGGATCTGCCTGATCAGAACGAAAGCACGCAGATCCCCTGAGTCCTGGTTCACTCCTGGAGCGGATCCGTCGCAGTTGGCTTGTGAAACGGACAATGGACTGGTTGAAAGGTTTTCAGGGAATTCGCACCCGGTCTCGCTATTGGAGCAGTTTTGAAGCATCAGCACCTTGCCAGGCGCGATTCTTACTTTCGGAAAATCCAACAAAAGACCTTGGAGCAATCATGGCGACTACCATTCCGGATGTTTTCTTTGCAGGATGTGATGCCTATGCCGAAATACCAAAACAATCTTTTGCTGATAAATGCGATGTTGATTCGCTACATTCTCAAGGACATACTCATAGATTTTTATAATAGATATTTTAGCCATTCATTTGATTCAGCTATTTGCTAGCTTCCTGTATTTGGGCTAATTTCTTACTACTTCACTCCAGAAGTACTTTCCAAAAACCAAACACAGGGCGGAATCATTATGCGTAAAAGCTTATTGATGTTGTTAGTTCTCATGACGTGTGTCGTTTTCTCAGCCAATGCCATGGCTGCGGACAAACTTTCCCAAAGCGGCAAAGGGATGAAAATCTGGTTTGACACGGGCGGACCTGTGGGCGGCACCTACAATACCATCCTCCAGAACGGCGCCACACAGGCGGCAACAGATCTCGGATGCGACATTGAATTCATGTACTCCGACTGGAGCCCGCAGAAGATGATCGAAAACTTCAAAAAGGCCGTGGCCGCCAACCCCGACGGCATCGTCATCATCGGCAGCCCGGGCGACGACGCCTACGCGCCGTTTGTTGAAGAAGCGGAAAAGAAAGGCATTCTGGTTACTTCCACGGATACCGAACTCCCCGGCCTGCAGCAGAAATTCCAATCCGCTGGCTTCGGCTACACCGGAGAAAACAACTATGCGCGCGGCAAGGCCCTGGCCTCTGAAGCCGTACGCCGTTTTGACCTGAAAAAGGGTGATAAGGCCCTGGTCTGGGGTCTGAAAAGCCTGCCTTCGCGCGGCCTGAGCTCCAAGGCTCTCATCGAAACCCTGGAAGGTAGCGGCCTTAAGGTGGATTACATCGAAATCACGCCTGAAATCGACAAGGACGCCTCTCTGGGCGGACCTGTGCTCACCGCCTATCTCGCTGCCAATCCCGACTGCAAAATCGTCATCGCCGACCACGGAGCTCTGACCGCACAGCTGGGCAACTTCTTCAGATCCGCGGGCCTGGGTCCGGATGACGTCATCGGCGCAGGCTTCAGCCTCTCCCCCGCCACCACCGCGGCCATCAAATCCGGCTATGTGGACCTGGTGGGCGACGGCCAGCCCTACCTGCAGGGTTACCTGCCCGTTTTGCAGATCGTCATGTCCAAAAAGCTCGGCTTCTCCGGCCTGAATATCATCACCGGCGCCGGTTTCGTGCATGCGGGCAATATCGACATGATCGCCCCGCTCGCCAAAAAAGGCCTGCGTTAATCCGCTGGCAATAATTCGAATCAATTTTCCATCAGTAGTACGCCCGCAATTGCGGGCGTACTACATGGTACGCACATGTCAGATCTTTTGCTCAAAGCCGATTCCATCGGCAAATCCTTCGGAACCGTACATGCCCTGAAAAACGTCAGCTTTTCGCTCTACAAGGGCGAAGTCGTTGCCCTGGTGGGCGACAACGGAGCCGGGAAATCCACGCTCATCAAGATTCTTTCCGGTGTCTGCAAGCCAAGCTTTGGTTCGCTGGCCATTCAGGGCCGGCAGATCGACCTGCAGCACTACTCCGTACGCAAAGCCCGCAGCCTGGGTATAGAAACGGTCTACCAGGAGCGTTCCCTTGGGGAAAAGCAGCCTCTGTGGCGCAACATCTTTGTGGGCCGGCACATCCGCAACAGATTCGGATTCATCGACATCAAAAAAGAAAAGGAAATAACCCTGGCCATGCTTACAAACAGCATCGGGCTGCAGGGCGCGGGAGTTTCCGCCGACGCCCTTGTCTCCAACCTTTCCGGAGGCGAACGCCAGGGACTGGCCATCAGCCGGGCCATGCATTTCAATGCCGCCCTGACCATTCTTGACGAGCCCACCACCGCCCTTTCCGTCAAAGAAGTGCGCAAAGTGCTCAACTACATCCGCTCCATCCCCGACCGCGGGCAATCCGCGCTTTTTGTCTCCCACAACCTGCACCATGTGCATGAAATCGCGGACAGAATCCTGTTCATCAGCCGGGGCGCAGTGGCCCAGGAGTGCCGCAAGGAAGACATCAGCGTCGCTGACCTGTTTCAACAGCTCGAAGCCTTTTCCGTGGAAAACTGCCCCTTGCCCGAGGCGCATCGATGAAATCCTTTTTCGCCACCTACAAACTGCAGACAGGCATCATGCTCGTGCTCGTGATCCTGCTTGCCGTGTTCATGTATTTCAGTCCCCAGACCTTTCTCGGAAAGCGCATCTACATCGCGTTCATGTCCACTATCCCCTTTCCCGCCCTGCTGGGACTGGGGCTCACCATGCTGATCATCAGCGGCGAAATGGATCTGTCCTTTCCCTCGCTCATGGTCATTTCCGGCCTGGTCTTTTCCGCCATTTTCGAACACACGGGCTCTCCCTTTCTCGGATTCCTGGGCGCCATCTGCACAGGTTCCCTGGCCGGCCTCTGCAACGGACTGATCGTCGTCAAAGTCGGCGTGCCCGCCATCATCGCCACCATCGGTACGCAGTTCTTCTGGCGCGGGGCCTCCACCCTGCTCTCGGACGGCCTGGCAATCAGCCTCACGGATATTCGCGAAACCTTTTTTCACCACCTTTTCGTGGGCAGGCTCTTTGATCTGATTCCCATGCAGACGGTCTGGTGTTTGCTTTTTGCCGTGGGATTCTGGCTGCTCCTCAACCGCCATGTCTTCGGCGACGGCGTACGCTTCATAGGCGACAACATCAGCACCGCGCAGATGATGGGCGTGCATACGGACCGCATCCGCATCATGCTGTTCGTCCTGATGGGCTTAATCAGTGCGGTTTCTTCGGTGATGATCTGCCTGGAAATGGCTAACTGGTGGCCCACCCAGGGCGAGGGCTACATGCTCATCGTGTTCGCGGCGGTCTTCCTGGGCGGAACATCCGTGTTCGGCGGACAAGGCACCATTTTCGGCACCCTGATCGGCTCCATCATCATCGGCATTCTGGAAGCCGGGATCATCAGCGCCGGACTTTCCGGCTACTGGACAAGACTGACCCACGGGCTGGTCATCGTCATTTCCGTCTCGGTCTACGCCATTGCCTTCAAAACCCGCCGCATATAGGATCGACAAAGGCCCTTGACCCTGGAACTGCAAGACTTGCCCGAGGTTCGCATGGACATACAATCCTACATCCGGCAGCAGCCGCGCCGACTGCTCTATCCGCAAATGGCCGCCTTTGGCCTCAAGTACACCGACTACACCATGTACGAGGTCTACAACGACCCCCTCAAGCAGCTCGAGGTCACCAGGATCGTGGAAGATATTGTCCCCATGGATTTCAGCTATCCCCTTGATTACGGGGTGGTGTTCGTGGAGGCTCTGGATATTCCGCTCAAAAAGCCTGATTTCGATTTTCCCTCCACCTTCGAACATCCCATCAGAACCATCGAGGACGTCCGCCGCCTTTCCATACCGGATGAGCAAAACAGGCCCCTGATGCGCAAGTATCTGGAATCCATCGAACTGATCGCCAAAAACGTCCACAAGCCCCAGATGGTCGCCCTGGTGGGCCCTTTCACCCTGGCCGGCGAACTGGCCGGAGTGGAACATCTGGCGCGCTCTCTGTTCAAGGATCCGGATTTTGTCAGAGCCCTGCTGGATTTCTGCACCCGCTTCATCACGGACTTCATGCTCAAAACCCTGAACTCCGGGGCCGCCGTACTGCAGATATCCGAACCCACGGCGTCGATCATCTCCCCGAAATTCTTCAGGGAATTCGTCATGCCTCTGCTGACAGCCATTTTCGAAAAGGTGCACGAACAGAATGTCTGGAGCGTGCTGCACATCTGCGGCAAGACCAATGTCTATCTGGAGGATATGGTGAATACGGGCGTGATGGTCCTGAGCCTGGACCAGATCATGAACCTGCCGGAAGTCGCCAGAGTGGTGCCGGACAACGTGGTCATCTCCGGAAACATCGACCCGGTGGAGACCATGCTCATGGGTACGGCGGAAACCGTGGCCCGGACCACCAGGGAACTCATGGACTCCATGAGCCACGTTCCCCTGTACCTGCCGGCCTTTGGCTGCGACTGCATCATGGCAACGCCCGAGGAAAACGTGCTGGCCTTTATCGAAAACGCGCGCCCGCCTGTGAATTTCAAATAGCGGACGTTCGCGTCCGCATCAAAAAGAGAGTCGTTCGGGCGGCGTCAGCCGGATTTCCCGAATCCCCGCTCCCTTGGTGCGGTGCAACTGATGAAAGCAGCCGTGTCCCACAATGCGCGTTTCATTTGTTTCTGACAGCCGGTCCAGCAACTCCCCAAAATTCGCGTACGCACTTTGGTCAGGAAGCATGGATTCGCAGTACCCGGCTTCTTCCAAAGCCGTGGATATTTTCCCGCAGACATGAATCACGCCCGGATGGTTTTCCGGATGGGCTTCGGCTCTGAGTTGGTGCAGAATGGCATGGCTGGCCTTGCCGCTGTGCTCCCGGAACAGCTTGGGCCCGAGGATGTCCTGCGCACCCATGGGATCGGCGTAGGAAAGAATTGTCACCCCGTGCTGCAGAGCCTGGCGTCCGTAGGCCACGATATTCTCCCTGATACGCGCAAGACACGTAAACAAGCTCGCGTCCTTTTTGCTCAAAGCCCTGTAGAGTACGGTGGGCTCGATCAGCGCGGACAGAATGGTAAAGGGCCCTTCCAGGTCCAGGGCCACAACCTCACCGCTGCGGCTCAATTGCTCGGCCGCATCCAGTACGGCGCGGATGCGTCCGCTGGAAAAATCCACCAACGGAATGGCGGCCAGATCCTCTACATTCCGCAGCGCGTACTCCCGCACACGCGGACCATGGATCCTGTCGCCCAGGTTGATGTCCGCGCCCATGGCTTCGGCTTCCACCGTCAGGCAAAAAGGCAGCCGGCAGAATCCCTCCTGCCGCAGTTGTTTCATTTCCCGTGACAGGCAGGCCAGGCCTGGGGCATCGCTGTGGGCATGGGGAAAACAATGGCCGGTACGCTCCTGGATTTTCTCGGGCACTGTCTCGGGCGGGCCGCCTGCGCAGACGAATTTAGCATCCTTGCTCATGGCAAATCCTCAAAAGCCCAGGCATTGGCTGAAAAGTTTCTCGTAATCCGCCAAAGAATTCAGTTCGAGATAGCGGATCTGCCCGGCAATCGCCTCCACCTCCCTGCGACCGGGCACGGACAGCAGACATTGGATGGCCCCGGAGTGGGACGTATTGCCCACGTACTCCACCTTTTCCTGCAGTTCCGCAGGGATCAATCCGATGCCCGCCAGGCTTTCCGCCCGGAGGTAGCTGCCGAACTGGCCGGAAACGATGATCCGGTCCAGATCCTCCACCCGCATCTCCAGCGCGTTGAGCAGCGCCCGGATCCCGGACAATATGGCCCCCTTGGCGAGCTGCACCTGACGGATGTCGGTCTGGCTGATGGCAATCCGATTCGCACCATCAAGAACAAAGCGCCGTTTCCTGTCTGTTTCCTCGATGCGCCGGGCCAGCATTTCCAGCCCGTCCGTGGCCTGGGCATCCTCTTGTTTCTTCAGGCGGCCTGTCTTGCCCACCAGCCCGGTGCGTACCAGTTCGGACACCGCGTCGATGATGCCGCTGCCGCAGAGTCCCAGCGGGCTGCCGCCCCCGATAACATCCAGAGTGACATCCAAAGCGACGTCGGGGCTATCCCCCTGGGCGGCGAAACGCACGTTCTCGATGGCCCCCGTACCGGCCAGCATGCCGCAGCTGATGTTCATGCCCTCCAGCGCAGGCCCTGCCGCGCAGGAACATGCGTACAGGGTGCCTTTCCTGGAAAGCACTATTTCGCCGTTGGTGCCGATGTCGATGAAGAGAATATTTTCTTCGGTAGACTGCAGCCGACAGAGGGCCGCACCGGCCACGATGTCCGCTCCAACATAGGCGGATACGCCCGGCAAACAATAGACGCGGGCAAAGGGCGAGACCCGCAGCCCCAGATCCGCGGCCTTGGGATGCAACGCACGGGTGAACACCGGCAGGTACGGAGCCCTGCCCATGGAGGAGGGATCCACGCCGAGCAGCAGGTGCAGCATGGTGGCGTTGGCCGCGATGGTCAGCTCATAAATATGCTCCGCGTCCACGCCATTGCGGACGCAGAGCGTACGGATGATGGCATTGAGGCCGTCCGCTATGGCCCGTTGCAGGATTTCCAGGCCCTGGTCCGCTTTTTGGGCAAAGGAAATGCGGGTCAGCACATCCTGCCCGTGGGCGCTCTGCGGATTCAGGGCAGCGGCATGATCCACCTCGGCCCCGGTCTCGAGATTCAGGAGCGAAGCCACCACCGTGGTGGTGCCGATATCCACGGCCAGCCCGTACGTCTGCCCGGTGGTATCGCCGCTTTCCAGCCCCAGGAGCCGGTCCTGCGCGTACGTGGCCGTGAGCGTGCCTTCCCGGAGCAACGCCCCGGCCCCACGCAAAAACTCGGGAGAATCCGCCAGGTCGGAAATGTCCACAATCCCGGCCAAGGCATCCAGGCAGGAACGCTGCGGTTGGGCAGGCGCGGGGATGGGAAACACGACTTTGCGGATGGCTGGTTGCAGTTCGACATCCGCAGACTGTCCGCCATTGAGAATGCGATGCTCCGCATCCGCTGGTTGCGGGAGCGCGATGGTCAGATCGCCGGCGGGATAAAGCTGGCAGCTCAAGCGGACGTTTCGGGCGAGCTCCTCAGCACCGAGCAGCTGGAGCTCCTCGGGTGTGGGAGGTGGAACCAGGCCGGAAAGAATGCGAACCTTGCATTTGCCGCAGGTGCCCTGCTGGTTGCACGGACTGCTGACGGCCTGCCCATTGGCAAGCAGCGCGTCCAGCAGGCTTTGTCCGCCGTGTGTGGAGAAACTGCTCTGCTGCGGATGAAGGGTGATGGTGTGCATGGAGGCTCAGGAAGCGTTATCGGGAGTGTCGTTGTTTTTGTTATCGGAATCGTTACCGGCCATGTTTTTGGCCGCTGCGACCACCGAGCGGATGTTCTCCAGAGGCGTTCTGGCGCCGATGCCGCAGGCCGGGGCAATGATGTCCACGCCCTGGGCCACGCAGCGGGCGGCAATCTGTCCGAGCTTGTCCGGCGAACCGTGCTCCAGGACATAGGTGCTGATGTTGCCCATGATGGCCTTGTTGCCCACGTTGTCCGCCATCTGCCTGGCGCTTGTTATGGAGTCGAAACTGATGGCCTGGCTGTTGATATCGGATATGGCCGGATAAATTTTCCGCAATTTGCCGCAGATATGCACAATGGTCCGTACGTCGGCTTCGGATTGCAGCGCTGCGAGAATTTTGTTGAGGTAAGGAAGCGTGTAGGCGGTAAAACCCCGCATGCCGAGGATTTCGCCGGTTCCGCTGGGTTCGGAAATGGTCAGCACATCGGCTCCGGCCCGGATCTGGGCCTTGCCGAAGGCGATCAGGTTGTCCGCGATAAAACCCAGCATCTCGTGGGCCTGCTCCTTCTTCTTGTACAGCTCCCGGTACAAGACCATGGGATCCACCAGGGAGGTGGCCAGGCTGACGGGTCCGCAGAGGTTGGCGATGATGGGGACATCCGCATTGTCCTTTTTCAGAAGCCTGATGGCTTCCACCACCACTCCGGCCCTGCCCGCGCTGACGTCCAGCGGCCGCAGTTCGCGCCATTCCGTCACCGAACCGATGGCATAGCCCGTCACATGGGGTTCATGCACGCGCGACCCCATGCTCACCACGGCGCCCAGGGCTTCGGCCTCCACGGTCATGCAAAAAGGCACGCCGATGTTCTCGAAACCGCCGTTTTTCCAGACCGCCGCGGCCAGATCCGCCATGGCCCGCGGATCGCTGTGCGCCTCGGGCCAGCCAGTGCCGGCCTTATCCATGATCTCCTCGGTGATCATGTTCATCATGCCGCCCGGGCAAATACAGGGCGGCCGGTCGGTCTTTTTGCGCTGCAGGGCCAGGTGCAATCGTTGTTTCGGGCTGAGCGTGTCCATCGTCACCTTGTGGGGGTCATACGTGTCCGGATCACTGGGCCTGGGCGACCAGTTCCTTGGCCAGGGCGGCCGCCTTGCTGGCGTCTTCCGCATAGTGTGCACCGATCTTGTCGGCATAGCTCCTGGAAATGGGGCCGCCGCCGATCAGTACCGGAACCTGCAATTTTTCTTCCTTCAGGAGGCGCATGACCTCTTCCATGCCGTCCATGGTGGTGGTCATCAAGGTGGAGATGGCGATAAGACGCGCATCCAGTTCCCTGGCCTTTTCCACAAAACGCTCGGCGGGAATGTCGCGTCCCAGGTCCACGACCTCGAAGCCCGAAGTTTCCAACATGATCTTGACCAGATTCTTGCCGATGTCGTGGGTGTCGCCTTCCACCACGCCCAGCACTATCTTGTGTTTCTGGACAAGTTCCTTCTGTTCCAGATGCGGTTGCAGCACTTCCAGCCCCGCGTACATGGCATCGGAGCAGAGCAGCAGTTCGGGGACAAAGTATTCCTCTTCTTCAAAGAGTTGTCCGGCCTTGTCCATGCCCTTTGTCAGCCCCTGGCTGATGGCATCGTAACAGTCATGTGCTTGGCTGACGTAGGTAGTGGCCAGTTCCACGGTGAGGTCTTCATCCATGTTCACCACCGCTTCCGCCATTTTCGCCAGCAAATCCGCCTTGTCTCCCGACATACTCTGCCTCCTTCAATGCCCCCGTGGGTGCCAGGCCTCAATTAGACCAGTTCAAAATTGACGTGCTCTAGAGCATCTCCACGTAGGCCTCGATACGCACCTTGAGCTGTTCGGTGTCGTTCTCCGAATAGTCGGTTTCCAGATGCAGGGAAGTGATGCCGCATTCCTCGCGCAGCATCTCGTCCACCAGGGTGGCCTCCACATTGTACGTATGGCAGGCCTGCCAGGTCAGATCGATGACCCCGTCCACACTGAAATCCCGGACCATTTGCTTGATCAGGTCGAAACGCCCCTGATTGGGGCTCATCACCGAACAAGGCGTGGCAAGATATTGCTCGGCCAGGGCCTGGAGGGGATCCTTGTCCTCGTCCACGGTAAAGGCCTGCTTGTAGCCGGAGCAGTTTTCCAGGGCCACAACATCGGCTCCCACCTGCTCCACGATCTTAACGACCTTTTCGCTGCCCAGCCCCACAGGTACGCCGGTCAGCAAGATGCGCTTGGCATTCTTTTTCGGCGCATCATCCTTGCGGAAAACGCCTTCACGGGCCTTTTGCGCCATCTGCTCCATGAGCGAGATGCCCAGCTCCTTGTCCACGAGAAAGCCCACCCGGAACAGGATCTCCAGCAGCTCCGTACCTTTCAAAGGCGCGGGCCTGGCCTTGTTGACGTCCATGAGTTCCTTGCGTGCGTTGCGTTCGCGGTTCATGAGCTTGATGGCCTTGCGCAGGCTGTCGTCGTCGATGGTCTTGCCGCTGACATCCTCCACAATGGACTTGAAGCGTTCGAGTTCCTTGAGCCAGAGCATCATGGACATCTCGTCGTCCTGGCCGTTGGGCAGCCGCAGTACGTGCGTGGGCTTGATGCGTCCCATGAGCTCGAACATCTTCTTTTTGCCGTCGCAGGTGGTGTCCCCGATGATGGCGTCCGAAGCCCGGAAAAAAGGACAGCTGTCGCTGACCGCGAATCCGTAGCTGCTCTTGATGAGCGGACAGAGATTACGCGGCAGGTGTTCTTCGGCCGCCGGAATGGGATCGTTGCGCGTTCCGCAAAGGGGAACCGGAATGGCGTCCGCGGCCACGGCCATTTCCGTGGGCGAATACAGGCAATAAAAGCCTATCACCGTACGGCCGTTGTCCCTGGCCTGTTCGATTTCCATGAGGTTCTGTTCTGAAACCTGCTGCAGATTTCTTGCTATTTCTTCATTCATTGTACTACCTTATAATTTTTATCAACTGCGTTGTCAGGCTTCATCACCGGCCAGTAAAGCCGCGCCCAGGGCCCCCACCAGCTGCGGGTTCTCCGGAACAAGCACTTTCACACCCAGCTGCTTTTCCAGCAGGACTTTCATGCACGGATTATAGGCCACGCCGCCGGTAAAGGCGACATTGCCTTCCGCGCCCACGCGCCTGAGCATTCCGCCCACCCGGGTGGCGTTGCTGCGGTGCAGCCCCATGGCGATATCCTCCGGACTGTGCCCCTTGGCGATCAGCGACGTTACCTCGGACTCGGCAAAGACCGTACACATGGAGGAGATCTGCAGTTCTTTTTGGGATTTCAGGGCCTGAGACCCGAATTCGCCGAGTTCAAAGCCCAGAGTTCTGGCCATGATCTCCATAAATTTGCCCGTACCCGCGGCGCAACGGTCATTCATCTCGAATTTCTTCACCTTGCCGTTGGGAAACAGGGAAATAGCTTTGCTGTCCTGTCCGCCGATATCCAGCACGGCGGTCACTTTCGGGAAAAAATACCGCGCCCCTAGAGCATGCGCCTTGATCTCCGTCACTGTCCGCGCATCGTAGGCCACTTCAAAAAGATTCCTGCCGTAGCCCGTGGCCACGATGCCGTCGAAGGACACCTGTCCGACCATTTTCTGGGCTTCGGTCATGGGGTCGAATCCGGTGTCGGCCTGCAACGCCTCCACTATCTGCCCGGACGTATCCACCACCACCAGTTCGATGGTACGCGAACCAATGTCTATTCCTGCAAATTTTTTCATATCACGCAGCCTGTTGTTCCTTGTCGTCTTCACGAAACGTGCTGCGCAATCCTGCGCCAGCCACGATGTTCCTGTCAATAATGAACGGTCTGATGATCCGCTTTCAGAAACTATTGCCAGTCTTCTTGGAGACAATATATTGCATTAGACAATATATAAACCTTAAACCCATAGATACACCTTGATATCAAATGCAATGCTACTGAGTCTGGCACAGATACTGTCTGCTGGAGTCGCAGAAGATTTCTACGCCAGCAGGCTTACCATGTATACGCACTGTTTCTTGTCTGAGATATGACATCAAATGAAAATGGCCCGAAAGACGGGCCAATGAAAACAACAGGAAGGTGAGATGAAAAAGTAATCGCGCAATCAGCTGATCGCAGGCTGTTTTTGTGTTTTTCCGGCCACTATGGCAAACGCCGCCACAGCAAACACCAGCATGATCCAGGTCATGGTCCAGGGTGTGCCCTTGCTGAACAAGGTGAGCATCAACGTTGAGACAATGCCGCTCCCGTACTGCAAGGCGCCGATCAATGCCGAGGCTGATCCCGCGATATGCGGAACTTCCTCCAGAGCTGCGGCGGTGGCTGAAGCCGCCACAATGCCATTCATGGAAAAAAACGCGAACATCATGATCACGATGATATATATGCCGCCCCAATCCGCCTTGACGCACACCGCCAGCACGATCATCGCAGCCATGGCGATGGTCGTCGCTATCTGCAGCAGGCGGCGCAGGGACAGGTATTTGACGAAATTCCGATTGAAAAAGCTGAGGGTCATGACCCCGACGATATTGGAAGCAAACAGCCAGCCGTAATGCTGGGGTGCAACGTGAAAGTAGGAGATGTAGACCTTGGGCGAGCCCGCCACGAAGGTATACACGGAAATATAGTAGAACGTAACGCACAGAGTGAAGCGCATGAACACCTTATGCCGCAACAGATACCAGTAGTTGACGAAGGCCTTGGCCACGGAGGCCGGAGCGCGTCTTTCCTTGTCCAGGGTTTCCGGCAGCCAGAGCAACGAAACGAACATCAGCACGCCGATGACTGTCAGCAGCCAGAAAATGGTGTGCCAGCTGCTCACACGGACGATCTGTCCGCCGAGCAAAGGACCGATGATAGGCGCGATGGCCATGATGATCATCAGAGTGGAAAGCATCTGCGCCGCTTTGGTCAGGGAAAACAGATCCCGCACCATTGCCCGTGCGAGCATGGGGCCCGTACAGGCGCCCACGGCCTGAATCACGCGCCAGAAAACAATCTGCTGAATGTTCCCGGACGAAGCACACCCGGCGGCTCCAACAGCGAAAATCAGCATGCCGATGAACAACGGGATTTTCCGCCCGATACTGTCGCTGATGGGCCCCCAGATAAGCTGGGCAAAGGTGAAGCCGAACAGAAAACCTGTAATCGTCAATTCGGCGTTTCCATTCAGCTCCTTGGTCATTTCCGGCATTGCGGGAAGGTAAATATCCGTGGACAGGGAAGTAAAAGCCATCAAGGCGCCGAGAATTCCCAGAAACAGCACCTTGGCCATTGCCTGCCCGTTATCTTCAGTAAGTACGGAAGTATTCATTGCTCTCTCGATCAAAATCGTTTTGGAACGCAACCACGACTCGTCCAAAGGACGCCGGTCCCGAAACACAGCATGCCGACATCGGCTTTGCAGGATCGGCCTCGTTGAAAAAATTGCGCCCCTTCAGCGCGGAGTAATCAGAACCGGCCCGATGACCTGGAGCAGAAACAGCAGCGAAATGGATACGGCCAGCAAAAAACTCCCCAACAGCAAGCAGCCTGTTCCAACCAATGCCGCCAACTGAGTTCATAAGATAACCGCCTTTTTTCATTGCGCAATAGACTGATCCTCTCATATTCTTGCCCAATCGTCCGGGATACTTTTGGATTGTTGAAACAGGGGATGCTCCTGCGGCAATGTCAAAAAAGAAATCACCAGCTGCAAAGATCTTTTTTATTGGGATTTTAAAAAGAAATACGGTTAGTTTTCGAGAAATGCCCGACTGCCGGATAAACCGCCCCGAACATGCATTTAACTCGCTAATGCATCGAATTGGGCAGAATAAACAATCAGCCGGAACCTCCAATAATTCTGGCTAGTCCAGTCCGGCTACCGGGTCGGTTCCATGGGTGCAGATTCGATCACGGCCGCTTTCCTTGGCGCGATACAAGGCAAGGTCCGCCTGGTGCACAAGGGATTCCAGCGTGGCCATTTCGGCAGTGATTTCAGCCGCTCCGATGCTGACGGTCACGTCGGCGTACGTATCTTGCACCACAACCGGGGCGCAGTTGACGTCCCTGCGCAAACGTTCGGCAACCAGCAGCGCGCGTTTGAGATCCGAATGGGATAAACAGACCAGAAACTCCTCACCACCAATCCTTCCGAATACGTCCACCTTGCGCAGTTGTCTTGTGCAACGGTTCGTGACCTCTTGCAGAACCGCATCGCCCCCGGCATGGCCGTAGGAATCGTTGACTGACTTGAAATGATCGATATCCAGCAGCAGCACGGAAAGCGGGTACCCGTACCGCCTGGCTTCGTCGAACATTCTGCCGCAGAGTTCGAAGGTTTTCCTCCGGTTGAAAATCTGCGTCAGCGTATCGATTTCGGCAAGTTCCTTCAAACGCATCATGGCCAGGTATTCACGCCGCCGGGATTTCCCAAAGCGAACCAGCGTCACCAGGCCGAATCCATTGGCCAGAAAGAAAAAGAGTATGGCGTGCAGGACATAGTCAAGGTGAACCAGAGGCGCGAACGCGCCACTCAGCGTGTAGCATACGCTGCCCGTGACACAGGCGATGAGGGTGGGCAACGCCTTGGGCGGCACCACAAAATAGAAGGTCAGCATGATGATGACCACGGGCGGGACGCCTTCCGAGGGCTGATAGGCTGATTTGATATGCAGTTCGAAGGCTTCGCTCAAAAGAATGGAAAGCATGTATACGCTGAGCACCCAGCCCAGACGTCGGGCGTTGCAGGATGCGGACCGCGAATACAGCGCAGCCAGCATGCCCAGGCAAAACACCGTAAAACGGCTCGCTATCATGAGGAGCAACAACGCACCTGTTCCCAGGACGCAATAGTCTATGGCCACTGCGCTCAGATAGACGAAAGCCGAAATGAGGCAGACGTACCAGATTCTCTTGCGAGTCTCCCGCCATAGTTGATCCTGGTAGGCGTCTTCCGTTTCCGGATCAGCAAACTCCCCCAAAAGGGTAAATGGTCTTTGCAAGGCGTATTGCTCCGTGCAGAAATTGTTGACGATATTGCACCGAGTCAAAAGAAATGCATATCATTGGCGGCCATTAATAGATCACAGGAGCAGTATTTTGCCTTTTACCACTTCCTATTAAAGACAACCATTTTTCCAATTACTTGGAAGTACTTTTCACAACCTCCTCCAGCCTGAAAAAACTGTAGCATCAATCACTGTGGTTGTTCAAATCGTCTGTTTCCAAAGCAGGGGAGAAAATCCATTTTCATGAGTGGCAAATTCTCTTCCTCTATTCATCAAAAAACAAAGCCCATTCTGTTGCCACAATGTCTTTTTCTTTTGAATAGTATATAATTATCTTTCATGGAGCTTGAAACCACTGACTCATAATCAGAACCATCTTAAATTTCTTGCAAATTGGCGTTGACGAAAACTCCTGTCAAAATTTTTTTCACCTGTTCAGAAGGGTAAAAACATGGTATATACTATAGTCAAAAAAATTATAACAACCACATATACATATCAAAAAAATAAAACTGACAACCACTTCAATGGCGCATTAACATTGTAATGGTGCAAAAACATACGCATATGAACCAGCCCAAGCAAATAACCAGGATTACTCTGCTGAGCAAAATCCTTATAATTGTTGTGCTTTTTCTTTGCCAAAGTGCAACGGCTGAATGCAGTCATACCCGTAATATCCTCGTACTCCATTCCTACCACCGGGGATTTCTTTGGGACGACAACATAGACCAGGGAATTGCAGATGTTTTTTCGGCTGATGTAAATATCGATATTCGCACAGAATATATGGATACAAAACGCATCAATGATGCGACATACAATTCATTGTTGTTCAATCTTCTCAAGCACAAATTTTCCAATTTGCATTTTGACGCGATTATTACCGTAGACAACAATGCCTTACAATTCATGCTCAAATACCGTGACCTTCTGTTCCCTGAAACGCCTGTTGTCTTTTGCGGAGTGAACAACTTTGAACCGTCCATGATTCCTGAAAGGCACTTGTATACAGGAACCACCGAGGCCATCGCTGTCAGAGAAACATTGGATATAGCGCAAAAACTTGACCCTGCCATCGAACGTGTATTTGTTTTCTGCGCCAACACGGCATCCTGCCAGGGGAACATGGAGCGTTTTAAGGATCTGGTTCCTGTTTATGCAAACAAACTGCAGTTCATATTTCACGACAATCTCAATATCAGTCAGGCTGCGGAAATCCTGCGAAAAGCTCCCCAACATTCCATCGCCTTTCTTCTGGGCTTCCTCAAAGGCGAACAAAGTGAATTTGTCACATTCGAACATGCCTGTGAAATCCTCAGCCAAAATGTGAACGTGCCGCTGTACGGACTCTGGGATTATTTATTGGGGCATGGTGTTGTCGGGGGTAAAGTCATAAGCGGTTTGTCGCAGGGCAAAACCGCCGCAACAATGGCCAGAAAAATCCTGCAAGGCACTCCCACGGATGACATTCCGTTTTTATTGAAAAGCCCGAACAATTATATTTTTGATTACAAACAGCTCAAGCGCTTCGGACTGGATGTCGGCAAACTTCCCTCTGACAGTACCGTCATCAATACGCCCAGCAGTTTTTATGCGCGCAATAAAACGCTTGTCTGGATCGTTTCAACCTTTGTGGCGCTGCTGCTCGCGACCATTGCCGTTCTCATAAGTACGCTTATCAAACGCAGAAAAGCGGAAAAGGCCCTGAAAGAAAGCGAAGAACGATTCCGCAATTTTTTTGAATATGCAGGTGAAGGCATCATCCTCGTTGATTCAAAAGCTTTTATTGTTGTCTGCAATCCTGCTGCAGCGCACATATTGCAGTACGCATCGCCAAAAGAACTGACAGGGACCAACGCCGTCGACCTGCTGCATCCGGATGATATCACTGATGGAATGCGTCCCGAGGATCTCATGGCAAGGTCTCGACGTGGCGAGTCCGTCCGTATTGAAAGGCACTATCGCAGAAAAGACGGGAGTTACATACCTGTCAGCATAACCATGAAATTCATCCGCGATACGGGCATACACCATGTGATTTTTCAGGATATTTCCATACGCAAGCAAATAGAAGCAGCGCTCAACGCGGAAATTGTCCGCAGAAAATCGCTTATGGAAATGTCTTCCGACAGCATAGTTATCTTCAATCAACATCATCAGATCATAGAGATGAACAAACAATTCATCGACAGCCTCGGATACTCGAGACAAGAATTGTCCACGTTGCATTCCTGGGACATAGACCTCACCATGTCCAAGGAAGACATACGACGTAAATTCAACATGACGCATGAGATCAGAACCGTTTTTGAAACCAGACACAGGCGCAAAAACGGCTCGGTCTATGATGCCGAAGTGAGCGCAGGCAGCGCCATGGTCAACAACGAGTACTTACTGATCTGCATCATCAGAGATATTACCGAACGCAAACGAACAGAAGAAATACTCAAAGAAAACGAACTGCGCTTCAGGGCCTTGCATAACGCATCCTTTGGCGGAATCGTCATCCACGACGCGGGGCTCATTCTCGAATGCAACCAGGGGATGTCCGACATCACCGGGTATTCCTACGAAGAACTCATAGGCATGGATGGCCTGGAACTGTTCAGCGAACCGTCGCGACACACGGTACGCCAAAATTTTCTGGAAGGTGACGAAAAACCCTGCGAAGCCGGTGGACTGCGTAAAAATGGTGAGGAATACCCTGTCAGCCTGGCTGTACGAACGATTCCCTACAAGGGCAAAATGGTCAGAGTGGCTGAATTCAGGGACATCACCGTGCAAAAACAGACCGAACAGGATCTGATCGAATCCAAGCAGCAGGCCGAGGCGGCCAGTATAGCCAAGTCCGAATTTCTCGCGAACATGAGCCATGAAATTCGTACTCCGTTGAACGGCCTGCTGGGAATGTTGCAATTGTTGCAGATGACGCAGATTGATCATGAGCAAGAGGAATATGTCTCCACGGCGATTCAATCTTCCAACAGGTTGACGCGGCTGCTTTCCGACATCCTTGATCTGTCACGGGTGGAAGCCAGGCGTCTCAATCTGCAATTGGCCCCTTTCAATCTTCCCGAGACCATTTATCATGTCTGCGAATTGTTCCAGCCAACGGCCAAACAATCTCACCTGGATCTGCATTGCAATGTCGATCCTTCAATTCCCATGGAAATGACTGGCGATGCCGCGCGTATTCAGCAGATATTGACAAATCTCATCGGAAACGCTCTCAAATTCTCCCAGCACGGCCAGATAACCGTCGAGGCGACTCGGCTCTCCCCGCTGTATCCGAATATGCACAGAATCCTCTTTTCCATAGCGGACACGGGCATCGGCATACCTGATGATAAAATCGACCAGCTTTTCCAACCGTTCTCCCAGGTTTGCGAAGGGTACCGCCGTGAATTTCAGGGGGCGGGGCTTGGTCTTTCCATATGCAAAAAACTCGTCGAATTAATGCACGGCACAATCTCCATTGAAAGTGAATCGGGCACTGGAACCACTATTTACTTTTGTCTCAATCTGGCTGAGGCAAAGACGGCATCCCCTGCGGTGACTGCCTCCGCGACACACCAGCAATACCGGCAACCAGCGAAAACGCTGAAAATCCTGCTGGCGGAGGATGAAGAGACCAACCGGGCCGCTCTTTCAAAACTCTTGGAAAAACAAGGCTATGCTGTGGAATGTGTCAATAACGGCGCCCAGGCCATCGACGAATTGAAAGCGCGCGATTTTGATATCGTGCTTATGGATATCCAAATGCCCATCATGGACGGCATGGAAGCCACCAGGGCCATACGGAAGGGCGAAGCCGGAAAGCGGGCGATGAACATCCCCATCGCAGCCCTGACCGCGTATGCTATGAGCGGGGACCGGGAGACGTTCCTCGCCGCGGGCATGAACGGCTACATTGCCAAGCCGATTGATTTCGACCAGCTCGAAAATTTGTTTCAGGATTTTTTCACGACCAAGCAATGAACGAACAGATAAGAGGCTGGGGAAAAATTGTGCCGCAGCGTCTACCGGCATCAGAGACGGTTATCAGGACGCAAAGTATCCGGGCAGCGTAAAGGCAAAAGTGGATCCGACTCCATATTGGCTCTCGACCCATATCCTGCCCTTGTAATGGGTGATGATCTCGCGGCAGATAGCCAGCCCGAGCCCCGTGCCCTTGCCTTGCTGGGGCAGGGTGTCTTCCTCTTCCACCTGGTAGAATTTTTCAAATATTTTGGGCAGGTGCTCCTTGGGGATGCCGCAGCCCGTGTCGGTGATGGAGACCAGCAGCCCTCCTTCCTGCCTGCGCGCAGCAACGGACACCCGGCCCTGCTGCGTATGCTTGGCCGCATTGTTCAGCAGGTTGACCAGCACCTGCATGATGCGATCCTCATCGACATACACCAGGGGAAGATCCGCTTCGATATCCACTTCCAGGGCCACGTCCGTACGCGCGGCGAATTGCCCGCTGACGGAATCCAGCGCCAGGCTGATATATTTGTCCAGCCTCAGTTCGGTATCGCGCCAGACCAGCTGTCCGGCTTCAATCTTGGCCAGATCCAGAAAATCATTGATCAGGCGCGTCAGGCGTTCGCTTTCATAGTCGATGATCGCCAGATTGTCGGCAATGGTTTCCGCTCGCTCACGTAGTGCCGTGGAATCTGTCACCAGCGGTTGAAAATATCTTTTGAACGATTTGCTGATAAGCTTCACAAAACCGCGTATGGAGGTCAACGGCGTACGCAGGTCATGGGAAACACTGGACAGCATGGAGGATTTTTCCAAATCCAGTGTTTTCAGACGATCATTGGCGGCTTGCAGGGCCAGGGCCTGACTGGCAAGAGCCTGGGTGCGCTCCTGAACTTTCTCTTCCAGTTCGAAGTTCAGATTTTCCAGAGCCATTTCCGCTTCTTTTCGGTCCGTGATATCGTCCAGGATGAACAGCGCCCCGCCTTCTGCGCTCTTATTCGTGGCTGAGGACAAAGTCGTCCCGGCGATAAAAGCCCAGAGTTCCACGCCGTCGCGACGCTTCAGGCGGTACTCCATCTTGATTTTTTCACCATTTTTCAAACGGCTCAAATATTTTGTGGCAAAATTTTCGTAATTGTCACGAGATACGTGAAACTCCCGGCTGCTCAACCCCACCATGGATTCCGGGCTTGCATAACCGAACATATCAGCCATCCGCTGGTTCGAACGCCAGATTTTTCTTTCCGAGTCCAGAAGCACGATGCCTGCCTGCGTATTGTCAAAAATCAACTGCAGCTCCTCCAGTGCGGCGGCAAGCTCGCGCTGGGCTTTTTTCCTCTGCAGTATGCTCACTCCCATTATTATGACCACACCCCACAGGGTAACAAGCGCCGCTCCCCCTCCCCAGATGAATTTTTTGTACTTCTCATAGTAGGATACCGGTTTATTGAGAACAATGCTTTCCTGGGGAAGCTGTTCAGGTGAAATCCCCGCCTTGAGCAATGCGGGATAATCGAACATGAACTTGTTGGGGCTTTCAACGATGCGGGGAAGTGCTGACAGTTTTTCACCGTTCAGAATGCGCAGGGCCAGCTTGCTGGCCTCCAGTCCCTGGTAATACGCGCTCAAAACCTTGCCGCCCACCAATCCCTTGCCCAGGTACGTATCCGAACTTGTATAAATGGGGACATGCGCGGCCCGGACCAGTTGTTCCACCACCTGTTCACTGTCGAAATACACCCCCTGTGCATCATGGGTGTAGAACAGGAAAAAGATCAAACCATTGCGTTTCAATGCACCGGCGGTCTCCAGGACCTGGGAAAAGCTCTGATCGTCCGGATAGAAAAACGTCACATCAGGAAATCGGGAACCGATATTTTTCAATGAATTGCGCATTTTCCGGCCGGAAACCGTATCATCCAGAACCATGAACACATGGTCAACAGAGGGATGGAGCCGCAAAGCCAGAGCCAGTCCGCTTTGGATATCCCTGTTTTCCTGCACTCCCAGCATATTGGGAACGTCCAGAATATCTTTGAGCGAAACTTCATTGGCACCGCAAAAAACAACGGGAACACCGGGAAAAAGCTCCTGGCCGTAATCCTTGACAAACTGCAGGGCGTTATCGTCGGAAATGATAATCAGTTCGAAAGGCAGATGCGCATACTTGTTCCGTATGGACTGGTAACAGGAATTGAATGCGATATCCCGCGGCAACCGCTTGGAATCCATGAACTCAATGAAAAACTCCAGATCTTTCCTGCCGGAAAATCCATCCTGGAGCCCCTTCCAGATGCGATTGGCCCAGGGCATACCTATATGATACGAGGATATAAGGAGAATTCTCTTCTGCGGCAGCGTATCCGCAACAGTCTGATGCGACGCTGCCACAGCCTGCGGAGCACAAATAATCCAGCCAACAGTTAAAAGACAAATGACAATACTACGTATTGCATTCATGTGGCTTTTCACGGCATCAGCAGTCATTCCGGCTTTTTTCACGGCATAAGACCCGTGCATAATATTTCGGGATAATGATATAAAAACAAAATTCAGCACCTTTAATCCAGCTCCCCTGCAAACCTTTGAAAAAAACACAGGGCCGGAAATATAATATAACACAACTACCTACCAGTATACTATTACACCATAACGTTTTTTAATGCAATTTTTGTTTACTGAATGCAGGTCAAAGAATATGTGAACACAGATTCTGCTACTATTGGGGTCTCGGATTCTGCTGGTGATGTTTTTTATTACTTTTTGACGTTACCCGTACAGTTTTTCCAACCAATTGATGGTGAAGCAGCCGGTTTACTCTATCTGTCATATGCTGCTTGCGCCAGGGATTCCATACTATTTTCAGCCGTTCTATGTGTTGTAAAAAACTTATAAATCAGCAATGGGGTGTATTTCTAACCTGAACGGTCTATCAGGGAAATTTTCAACAGGTCGCTCAGAGGCATGGTTACGGGGTTCATTTTTTTAGATGTTATTTGCCTGAAACTATCTGTTCCCAATCAGTGAATATCTGTACAGACAGACCAGTCATGTTCTGCCAAACGCCCTGCTTTCCATTTTCATCACCGGTTTTCCAGAAACATCATATCAGTATGTAGCTTCACCCCTACACAGTGCGTCCTGTTATTGTCTTCCAGACTATAAAATAGATTCACATTATCGCAATATAGCGACAATCGAATCTTTTTACGCGCGGATTATTGCAAACAAACTGCTCCCAGAAACAAAGGCTGGTCGAGTAGCAAAGAGTTAATTGCAAAATACCTGTTGACAACTGCTGGCATTCTGAATGAATGGCTTGGAAATGTGATTTTTGCCGTGCAGACTTCGTGGCACCAGAGGTGAATTATGATCTCTCGTTCGCGTTCAGGCAATTCCCGCTCCAAAGCGGATAAAAAGAAGCATTCCCAGAAGCGTTCCGTGCAACGCTCTCTTCAATCTCCTGCACTCGCCGCCCAGGGCGCAACCACCGTTCCTCCGCCACCGCCTTCGCCGGATGAGGAGCTTGCCGCCGACATCATTCTGGAACGCAAGGCTGCCTTCGAAGCGGCTCTTGCCCTTGACGGATCCGGAGACAAAACCAACAGCGGCAACAGAGTCAAAGCCTTTTATGAATGCATGGAGGAATCCCTTGGGCTCTGCGATACGCTGATAGCGGAGCCCGAACTGACCCCGCCCATTGCCTGCAAGAGAGGCTGCATCTACTGCTGCTCGAACCAGGTTTCCCTGAGCGAACCAGAGGCCCTGTACCTGGGGTTTCATCTGCTGGAAACGCGCAGTACGCAGCAGCTTCGGGAGCTGCGGACCAGGGCGCAGGCCATGGCCGCTGCCTTTGAAGGCAAGACCCGCCAGGAAATCGGCGCGCAGCGACACCTGTACCCCTGCCTGCTGCTTGGGGAGGGGACCTGTGCGGCCTATGCGGCGCGCCCGCTGGTTTGCAGAGGGTGGAACTCGGTAAACGCGGAGATGTGCGCCTACAGCAACCAGTCCCATGACGCCCAGGCCCCCATTGAAAACCATCCGGTATTGCGACTCATGGCCGAAAGCGTTCAGCTGGGACTGCTGAAAGGGGCCCAGGCCCGTGGTCTGGAAGCCGGATTTCTGCTGCTCATCAGGGCTCTCTGCCTGCTTCTCGAAGGCGACATGGAACAAACCATGATCCAGCGTACGGACGACTGGCTCAACGGCAGGCCGTTTTTCGCCTTGAAACAAAACTGCTAGCCGCGCAAAAACGCCCTCTTCATTCCTCCTTCCGTACGGGACGCACCGCGTCCTGTTTCTCTGCCTGATCCGGGGCTTGAATCAGATCCGTCAAACGAATACGTTACCTTCTTTGCATTGCCGACGTCTGATTAAACAGTACGCATTCTTGCGGACTAAGCCGGTCCAATGAATTCGGATAGCGACACAGGAGTTTGAGATATGAACAAGATATGCATATACGGCGCAGGAGCCGTGGGCGGTTTTATCGGCACCCTGCTGACGCGCAGCGGTCGCCAGGTCAATGTCGTGGCGCGCGGCGCCACCCTGAAAGCCCTGCAGCAACACGGACTGCGCGTACTTTCTGAGGAAAAAACCCTTCAGGCACCGGTCACGGCCGCGGAAGACCCGGCTGAGCTCGGCGTCCAGGATCTGGTCATCGTGGCTGTAAAATCCCAATCCATGGCCTCGGTGGCCAGGCGCATCAGCCCGCTCATCGGTCCGGATACCGTGGTGCTGACCGCCATGAACGGCATTCCCTGGTGGTTTTTCAGTGGTTTTGGCGGACAATACGCGGGGACTCGGCTCGAAGCCGTTGATCCGGGCGGCGAAATCGCCGGCAAGATCCCCGACTCCGCCATTATCGGCGGTGTGGTGTACGGGAGTTACGCGCTCAACGAGCCGGGGTTCGTACGCCATGTGTTCGGAAAAAAGCTGACCATAGGCGAACCCGACGGCAGCGACACCCCCCGCCTGAAACAACTGGCCGACCTGCTCAAAACAGCCGGACTGGATATTGAAGTTTCCAAAGCCATCCAGCAGGATATCTGGTACAAGCTCTGGGGCAACATGACCATGAACCCGGTCTCGGCCATCACCGGCGCCACCTGCGACCGTATCCTCGATGACGACCTGGTCCGTACGTTCTGCAACCGAATCATGACCGAGGCCGCTGCCATCGGCAAGGAAATCGGCTGCCCCGTGGACCAGACGCCCGAACAACGCAACGCCATGACCCGCAAACTGGGCGCATTCAAAACCTCCATGCTCCAGGATGTGGAAGCCGGACGCAACGTGGAACTGGACGCCCTGGTCAGTGCGGTACGGGAAATCGGCACCAAAGTCGGCATCCCCACCCCCGACATGGACACCCTGCTCGGCCTGGCCCGCCTCCACGCCCGCGTACGCGGCCTGTATCCGGAAGCGAAATAACAGGCATACCCGCAGGCGGCCTGACGGACGCCACGGATTGCGGGCTGCTCCATGGACAGCTCTGCCTCTCGAAAATGCTGCCACCTGTGCAAAACAGCCCCCGCAAGGGGCGCTTCCGAGGGCTGTTTTGCAGTTTGGTGATTACAGGGCACCCTTGAAAAGTGCTTCAATTTCCAATTGCGTGGGGACGCGCGGATTTGTGAACGTGCAAATGTCCTTGAGCGCATTGGAAGTCATTATCGAGATGTCTTCTTCCTTGACTGCCTTGCCGTAGCGTTTCCCGAGTTCGACCAGGGAAGTCGGTATGCCCACATCTTCGGACAGTTCCTTGATGGCTTCGATGGCCACTTCGGCGGCTTTGCGTTCTGACATACCCGCGACATTTTCACCCATGATCTCAGCCAGTTCGGCGAATTTTTCCACCTTAGCGATCAGGTTGAACTTTTCCACATGCGGAAGCAGCAAAGCATTGCACTCGCCATGGGGCAGGTTGTAGTAGCCGCCGAGCTGGTGGGCCATGGCATGAACGCAGCCCACGCTGGCGTTGTTGAAGGCCATGCCGGCGAGATACTGCGCATAACACATGCCTTCGCGGGCTTCGATATCCTGACCGTTGGCAACCGCTTTGCGCAGGTATTTGACTACCAGTTTCACGGCTTCAATGGCACAGGCATTGGTTATGGGGGTGGCGATGGTGGAAACGAAGGCTTCCACGGCATGGGTCAGCGCGTCCATACCCGTGGCAGCGGTAAGGGCCGGCGGCATCCCCACCATGAGCATGGGATCGTCAATGGCCACGCCCGGAGTCAGGCGCCAGTCCGCGATGCCCATTTTGACGTGGCGGGAAGTGTCGGTGATGACCATGAAACGCGTCATTTCCGAAGCCGTGCCTGCGGTGGTGTTGACCGCCAGGTGAGGAATCATGGGTTTGGACGCCAGATCGATGCCTTCATAGTCATGAATCTTGCCGCCATTGGAGACGATCAGACCGATGCCTTTGCCGCAGTCATGGGATGAACCGCCGCCAAGGGTAATGAGGCTGTCGCATTCGTTCTTCTTGTAGAATGCGACGCCGTCTTCCACGTTTATGTCCGTAGGATTGGGAACGGTCTCATCGAAAAGCGCGTACGACATGCCGGCTTCGTCCAGCAAATCCGTAATCTGTTTGCAAATACCGACGGCCACCACACCTTTGTCAGTCACGAGCAAAGGCTTTGTTCCACCGAGAGCCTTGATCTTTCCCGGAATCTCCTTAGAAGCGCCAACACCGATCAAAGTAACACTGGGAATAAAAAAGCCGTAAACTTGTTCCACAATCGCCATTGCATCCTCCAATCATTTTGTTATTCTACTCACAAGACTCCTATACCAATTGCAAATACTTTTTTCTGCTATATCAATAACGCAGCTCTTTTTTTTAGTAGAAATAATTTTTCCAACTGAAATTTTTTAACATCGTTTTTATAGCAAAATTCAAACCATTTTTAGTTGTTTTTTATACACTTGTATAAAATTTTATTTTTTTAAATATTAGAATGAGCGAATACTACACTCATGGACACTTTTTATAACCTCTATTCTTGGAATATGTTCTAAAAATGAACTGAAACAGATCACTAAAGACTACATTCTTCCAAATTAGTTGTAATAAGTATCAATGCTGTTCAGATTCACACTGAAATACAGCAAAAAATATTCCAGATTATTCGAAAAAATTAGTATTTTTTGATTTTTATTTGATCAATCAGAGCCATGGTTGGAGAATAGAGAAAGGAATCTGGCAGGAAAGCAATTGAAATGATGCAATGCACAAAGGCAGCCGCAACTAGCCTGCTGCCAGTTTTTTCATGGGTAATACTAAATTCTTGCAGAAATTTGCCTAAAACTACAGGACCAGATCTTTTTATCCTGTGGATGGCAAACTCTTCTGAGGAAGGAGAATGACAAAGGGCACGAACGTCCGGGCCCTGCGGCAACCGGGAGTAACGCCAATACAACAAGTACGTGCTGCGTGACATTACCGGAAACAATCGCGGACGTTCATTCTTCCGATCAGTTGAACGACTGTTTCCTTTCGTAGCCCAACTGTTTGATTTTGCGATACAATGTCGCTCTGGAAATGCCCAGGACCTTTGCGGCCTTGGTCATGTTGTTGCCGTATCTCGACAGAGCGGAATGAATCGCGCGGTATTCGACTTCCTGCAGCTCGAAGGATTCACGGTGCCGTTTTTCCCTTTTCGCCATGTACTCGGGGATATCCCTGATGGATATATACTTTCCATCAGCCTTGTTCAGAAAATAGATCACCGTGTTCTCGAGTTCCCGTACGTTACCCGGCCAGTCATAGGTGGTGAACAACGATGAGACCTGCTTTGAAAAGGAAAAATCATCCAGACCATATTCTTCAAAAGAATGTTTCCTGATCAGATAATCCATGATCGGCCAAACGTCCTTTGGCCTTTCCCGCAGCGGAGGAATCCAGATGCTGAACACGGAAAGCCTGTAAAAAAGATCTTCTCTGAAATTGCTGTTGGTGCAAGATTCCAGCAGGTTCCTGTTGGTTGCCGCAATGATTCTGATATCCAGCGGGATGGACTGGGCGCCCCCGATCCTGGTGAGGTTTCTTTCCTGCAACACGCGCAAGAGGTTGGCTTGAGCGTCCACAGGCATGTCCCCGATTTCATCCAGAAAAATGGTCCCCTGTTGTGCGAGCTCGAATTTTCCCTGCCGTCCGCCCTTTCTGGCTCCGGTAAAGGATCCTTCCTCATAGCCGAAGAGTTCGCTTTGCATCAATTCATTGGGAATCGCAGCGCAATTCACGGCAACAAAAGGCTTGTGTTTGCGGGAGCTGGCGTTATGGATGGCCTGAGCCAGAATCTCCTTGCCGGTTCCACTTTCCCCTTGGATAAAGACATTCACATCCGTCGTTGCTATCTTTTGCGCACTGTTGACCACGGATTTCATTTTACTGTCGCGACAGATGAAATCATCGAACACAAACCTGGTGCTCTCGCCCTTCAACTGTTCTTTGCCTTCGGGGGAGATCTGGCAAATGAGTCCGATTTTCTTTCTGTCCTGCTTCAACTCTTTCAAAGAAGCGCTGACTTCTCTTGTTCCATTGGGAAGAGGGAATTGCATTACAGCACGGCATTGTCCGCTGGATAATGTTTTTCCTGTTTTGACATAATCCACTGCGATATTTTCTATGCTTTCACCAAGAAATTGTACTGAATTTTTTCCAAGCAGTTTTGCAGCGTTTTTGTTCATGTGACAGATTGAATTGTTATTATCAAAGAAAATAAACGCTTCATCGAGATCGTCTACAACACTATTGAGATAATGATAGGATTTTTTGAAATCTTCATGCGCTGTTTTAAGATTGAATTCAGTTTCAATTGCTCTGGCTGTTATTCTGACAAGATCAAGCAACAACGGCGAATGTGGGATCATATCATTGCTGGAAAGGTTCAATGTTCCCAGGATGCCGCCGTGAACATCGAAAATGGGAGCCGATGAACAGCACCAGTTGTGGTATTGCTGGCAGAAATGTTCGTGGGAAGAAACCTGAATGGGCTTTTTCTGAATCAGAGAGATTCCCGGAGAAGTCGTTCCAATGAGTTTTTCCGAACAACTGGCTCCCGGAACCAGTGTCAGCATTTCAGCATCATTCAATATTTTTCTGTCGCCGATGCACTTGAGAATGTCCTCTTCGACATCGGTCAGAAACACAATATAGCCTTTACCCTTGACTATATCGTAGATGTTCCGCATGTGGGGTTGTGCAACAGTCAGCAGATTATGAACATGTCTTTCCTTTTCCAACAAATCTTTGACTGTAAAATCAGTAATTTTATCGACAGGGCTTATGTTGAATTCGAGGCAGCGGTGCCATGAAAGAGCAATATCGTGACGCAAAAGCGAGTTATCAATGCCTTGTCCCGAGACAAGTTTACTCCATGCCTCTTTAAGAAAGACATGCGCCAGCTCTGAATCAGCTTGTTTGTCAATCCTTGCAGCCATCGATATACCTCACCGCAATATTTTTTATTTATTTGGTATATTTGCTCCAATTTTATTGATATTTTTTTAACAGCCTGCTCTTACGATATCTGATGTCACGATTTATGTCAAAGCCATGATCCTTTTGTGAAATAACTGCACATGCTTTTTATACTTTTTCTAAACATACAGATATCGTTTATACCGGGATAGCACATAACGGAGGCTGCCGTTTGGAATCCGGTTGCAACGTATTTTGCCATGTTATACTCCAACCATCCGTATTTTTTACTGTAGTGCATCATCATTTTTTTTTATCCAATGTCGGAAGCCGGGAAAAAAGTGGGCGGTCCCTTTGCGAACCGCCCACAGAATTACAGTTTGCACTGTTTATGGCAGTGATGCCTACCAACAGATCAGCTATGTGGTCTGCATTCCGGCAAGAATCTTCTCAGGCAGTGCCGGGAGTTTGTGGATACGTACGCCAACCGCATCATAAATGGCGTTAATCACAGCCGCGTGCGGCGTTGTCAGCGGCATTTCACCCACACCGCTGGCCCCGAACACGCCTTCCGGCCTTGGGGATTCCACATAAATCAATTCGATATCGTCCGGAATATCCTTGATGTAAGGGATTCCGGCGCCTTTTATGGTGCTGTGTTTTTTCAGATCCTCGTAATCCTCGGTCAGGGCCAGTCCTATGCCCTGGGCGAGGCCGCCGTAGAGCTGGCCGTCCACAACCAGGCGGCTGTTAACCTTGCCCACGTCCGCGGCCAGAACCATTTTTTCCACGGTCGCCTTGCCTGTTTTCACATCAACGGCCACAAGCGAGAGAAAAACCCCGTACATGTAACTCTTGAACGGGCTGCCCTGGGCATTTTCATCGCAGACGACTCCGGCCGAAGACCACTTTCCACTGTGTTTGGTGGGGATGTCCGCATCTACCATTTCCTGATAACTGCGAAAACCGCCGTCGTCCTTTTTCATGGCTGCAAGCAGCAGCTCACAGGCGACCTTGATGGCGTTGCCCGTGACCACCTGCGAACGGCTGCCCCCTGCGGGGCCGCTGTTGGGAGCCTTGGACATGTCGTTCATCACCAGTTTGATCTGCGCCGGTTTCAGCCCCAATGGGAGCAATGCTTCATGCGCCGTGCCAAGGCAGCCCGCATCGGATCCCTGACCATGGTCTTCCCAGCAGGTAAACAGGGTCACGGTGCCGTCTTCATTCAGCTCAACATCTGCTTCCGAGGTATCGGGTCCGTCCAGACCGCAGCCGTACACGCCCACGGAAACGCCCACGCCCTTTTTGACCGCGTCGTCGGACTCAGCAGCGGCCTTTTTCTTGGCGGCCTGGTACAGGGGACGGATGGAATCAATGAGTTCGGGCAGGCTGTACACTTCGGGTTCCTGGCCCGTAGGCGTCGTGGAACCGGGGCGGTACACGTTCTTGTAGCGCAGTTCCAGCGGATCCATGCCCAGCTTTTCCGCCAGTTCATCCATCAGCACTTCGGAGCCGAATTCTCCCTCAGGTGCGCCGTATCCACGGAAAGCGGATCCCCAGCAGTGATTCGTACACACGGTACGGCCTTCACCACGAATACTGGGGATATTGTAGCCGGAGCCGATGAACTGGGCGCCGCGCAAAGTGAGCAGATCGCCGAATTCCGAATAGGGGCCGTGGTCCACGGTCCAGTCGGTTTCCATGCCCAGGAGGGTGCCGTCCTTGTCCGCGGCGTAGCGCACGTTGACGAAGAAAGGCGAACGTTTTCCCGTATAGCACTGATGTTGCTGATAATCATAAACCAGAACCGTGGGCTGGCCTGTTGCCAGGGTGGCCGCACCCACAAGGGATTCCGTGGTCGGGCTGAACTTGTAGCCAAAGGTGCCGCCAGCCGGATTCTGAACCAGGAAGATCTTGTCCATGTCCACGCCCAGACCAGGCGCGATCATGGCCGCGTGAATATGCAGGGCAATGGATTTCGAATGGATGAAGAGCCTGTTGTCGCCATCCAGGTACGCGAAGCCCACGTCGGGTTCGATGGGCAGGTGAGGCTGGCGCTGAACATAATAATCGCCTTCCACCACCGCATGCGCGTTTTCGAATATGGCTTTGGTATCGTCGCCCTTGGCGACTTTCTGATTGAAATAGATATTCGGGGTGCCGGGGTGAATTTCCATAACGTCTTCGGCCATGGCCTCGGGCGCGCTCATGTACGCGGGCAGCAGTTCCAGATCCACCTTGACCTTCTTGGCCGCGGCCCTGGCGTGTTCGTCCGTATCCGCGCAAACGATGGCTATGGCGTCCCCGTATTGAAAGATCTTGTCTTCGCACAAAATGGGCCGGTCCCAGCCGTCTCCCTTGTTGGTGGGAAAGGTGATCAGACCGGTGATACGGTTCTTCCCCTTGACGTCCTTGTGGGTGACGACCTTGACTACGCCGGGCATCTTTTCGGCTTCACTGGTGTCGATGCCCTTGATATTGGCGTGCGAAACCTCGGCCTGCACCAGAGCCAGCCGCAGAGCGCCCTCGGGCAATTTAAGGCCGGCGTCCGCGCCGAAATCAAGACTGCCCGTGACTTTGGCTTCCGCAGTGGGTCTGGGAAACCTGGTTCCCCAGATGCGGCCGTCCGCGGGCATCTTGTATTCGAGGTCCTCGAGTTTCTTTTCTCCGCGCATCACTGCCGCAGCGTCCATGGCGGCATCCACCAGAGGCTTGTAGCCCGTGCAGCGGCACAGGTTCTGGTTTTTCTGGAACCAGTCCCGCACTTCGGCGCGCGTGGGATTGGGATTTTCCGTCAGCAGGGCCTTGCAGGAAACAATAAAACCGGGCGTACAAAAACCGCACTGAGCCGCGCCATGCGCCATCCAGGCCATCTGAATCGGATCGAGCTTGCCGGCTACTCCCAGCCCTTCGATGGTCAGAATGGCCGCATTTTCCGGAACCCGTTTCATTTTGGTGATGCACGAACGGACGAGTTTTCCATTCATGATCACATTGCAGGCTCCACACTGTCCCTGGCCACAACCGACCTTTGTGCCTGTCAGAAAAAGCTGCTCTCTGAGCACGTTTGCCAAGGTGCTGTCCGGATCGACAACGACGTTTTTGATAATTCCATTAACATACAACGTCTTCCCAATCATTCAGATTCTCCTTGTGAAAGCGGCCATGGCCGCAGTCCTGAGTGAGTTCCGTTCCTCGGACAGGAACACAATGGGTCAGAGCCCTCCTTCCCCCATGGCAGACAGGTTCGCGCGCAGGTGCAGGCTCCTTGAAACGAACAAATACGACTTGTCCGACTCAGGCGCGTACGGGGTGAAAACCGATCACACATGGTGCGAACGGCTTCGTAAGGACAGACTCCGGACTCTTCCGGCAACTCCCTTCCCTGAAAGCTGGTGCAGTTCCGTCAGGCATGAAATTTCTGCGTACAGGCCCGCAAAACGTTTTTCCAGACAACCAAACGCAAGTTGTTGAAAAAACACCCAGGACTCACCAGAATGGCCAAAGCGGTGACAGTATCATCACGGCACCCCCCGCAAATCCGTCGTACTTCGGTTTTGCGGGTACACCACCATTCCGGCTGTCCATTGGGTCCTGTGCATCCCGTATTCCACGGACAACAGTACCTCATGCATACGCAACATGCTGTTTCTTCTTTCGCAAAGGACAGCAAGTATCGGGCCACAGGTATTTTTTTGAACTTGCCTCCACCAGACCTGGGACAGATCTGGCGCAGCGGACTGCACTTCGGGCATGAAAGACGCAAATTCTGGACTATAGCCGTAGATATGCAACCGTACGGTGCAACTCTGGAGATTCAGGTTATGATGCTGTGCTTTGAATGGACAGGACAGAAATTACGCGGCCTGCTCTTTTGGGAAGAACAAAGAAAGGAATGAACGCTATTGATTGCTGAATTGAATCAACACACTCTTGCAAATTCGATATATTGTGCACACTACAGTTTGCAAAAAGACAATTTTCCTCTTCAAGCAGCCAGGCTGTTTTTTCTACATTCTGATCAGGAGCAATGCAAAAGCCGGTACGCGCCGGTACGCCCGAACCAGTATACCCATGCAATACGACGAATGCCCCCATCCGGTGCAATCACACATGCTCCGTGGCATTGTCCTGCTGCCATGGCTTTTTGCCCTGTTGGTCTAGGTAATCCTGTTTCACAACTATACGCCCTGATTCCGTGGCCAGATTACGCAATCATGTGCAACAGGCTAATATAATATTTTTTTTCAGAAAAACCCTTTGAAACTTCCAGGAAATACGGCTGTCTCATTTTGTTACGCATTTTACGATTCCCGGCGTACTCTGCAGGAGTTTTGCATCTCAGAATAAAACAGCCCCGCCCGTTTTTTCCTTAAAGAGTCCGGTACGGCTACATTAATCACTCTGTCCGACAGGTTCCTGTTCACAAGCAAGGTCGTCCTGTTCCTGTTCGCTCCCGGCTACAGCTTCCCCTGCTTCCCCTGCTTCCCCTGCTTTCAAAGACAGTTGGTACGGCGCCTGTCCCTGGCATCCGCGGCAGACCGGTCCGTCATTGCCGGGGTAGGCCTCGCCGCATGCCGGACAAACAATAATCTGCCCCCTGGATTCGTGTCCGAGCATCTCCGGTTTGATCGTGACGACCTCCAGTTTGCAGATGCTGTCTCCGGCTTTTTCAATTTCCTGCTCCAGCGCGACGATATCCTGGTCTTTTTTGGCTTTGCGCTTGAAAAACCAGTCTCGTATCTCCGGGAACCGTTCCAGCCGTTCAGGATCAAGACTCACCCGTACGCCTTGCCCCGTATATTTGTCTCCCAGAGAAAGCGCGTATCGCCCAAGGTTGACGACCTTCATCCAGTTGTTGCCCGTGCTGCACAAGGTCAGCAGCTGGACGGCATCCGGCAGGCATTTGGTTGTTTCGACCACTACTTCGAACAACGTCCCTTCAGGAATATGTTTCTTGGCCATGGCCACCATGTACCCTCCGATGAGCACCCCAGGGGCCGCATATCCGTGGAAATTCCGGGCCAGGGTCTTGAATTCCTGAAAGTCGTACTTGTCTATTTTCATCCTGCAACTCTACTGCTTGAAACGTTTTATATGGGGAAACACCAGAGGTCCCCCCTGTCACAGACGGCCGGACATCCTGTCCGCGCCAAGTATCCGTATGAACAGATCATACAATTTTTCGGGTATGCTCTCCACCGGCTGCGAGCCGATCATGGCTTCGTCGCATCCGCCCCGATAACTGTAGAACATCATGACCGCTGTCCAGCGCGCATCATCGACCTGCCAGGCTCCGGCACTGGCTCCGGCACTGATCAAGCCGGCCAGGGAGCTGGTTATGGCCGAATCAGCCATGGCATTGCGAAAAGGCTGTCTCGGACCGTAGACCACCACGTCATGGAGCGCGCTGAGTTCGAAATACCCCCGGACCGCAGCCCCGATCCACGCCCGTACGCGTCCGAACCAGTCGTTTTCCGGACAGGTTTCCACCTGGGAAGTGATCTTTTCCGAAATTTTCCTGTCAAACTCTTCCCGCAAGGCTTCGACAAGTTCGGCCTTGTTGGCAAAGTAATGATACAGGGTGCCTTTGGCGAACCCCGCCTCTGCCGCGATTTCATCCATTGTCGCGGCCTCATAGCCCTTTTCGACAAATATTTTTTCCGCAGCCTCAATCAGACCGGCTTTCCGGACACCGGCCTTTCTCGGCCCCTTTGGTGCGCCCCGTTTGTGGGAACTCTTTCCGTCGGGCCTTTCCTGTGTTGAAGATTCCCGCTTCATGACATCTCCTTGTTCGGTGCATTCCACTGCCAGATACGCTTACCTGGAACGGCTTTCCATGGTATCATACGCATTATTATCGACTGTGAGTCAATTTTTTATTGACTGTGAGTCAATTTAACTCCAGAGTCAATGAAAAGCCGACCCATACAGGAAGAGTTTACCCATCGAAAAGCTGGAGGCGTAGCATGGAAATCAAACGAAGCTATTGCGGCCTGTGCCATCCGCGGTGCGGAATGCTGCTGCATATCGAGAACAACAAGGTCGTGAAAATTACAGGGGATCCCGAACACCCGATCTCTCGCGGCGTGCTTTGCGAACGCGGCCGGTTGATGCTCAATCATATCTACCATCCGCAGCGGCTCAACCACCCGCTGAAAAGGATCGGTGAAAAGGGTGAGGGCAAGTGGCAGCGCATCACCTGGGAGCAGGCCCTGGATGAAGTGGCCGCAAAGCTCGCCGGATTGAGGGATACCTACGGCGCAGAAACCCTCGCATTCACCCACGGCACCAAAAGAACCTATCACTGGGATTGCCGCAGGTTTTTCAATCTTTTCGGTTCGCCCAACACCTGCGGGGTGAACACCATCTGCATGTGCCCCAGTTACGCCACCGAGTACGCGACCTACGGCGGCATGGTCATGGGCAGTGAAGTTCCCGCGGCCAAGTGCGTGGTCATGTGGGGCTGCAACGCCTCGAAATCCAATCCCACCGGCCTGTATCCGCAGGTGCTCATGGCGCGCAAGAACGGCGCCAAACTGATCGTGATCGACCCGCGCAGGACCAAGGAAGCCGAAACAGCCGATTACTGGCTGCAGATCCGTCCGGGTACGGACCTCGCCCTGCTCCTGGGCTGGTTGCGCTACATCATCGACAACGACCTGTACGACCGCACATTCGTGGCGGACTGGACCGTCGGGTTCGAGGAACTGAAAGAGGCCGTAAAAGCCTACACCCCGGAATATGTGGCGAAAATCACCGAAATTCCGGCAGAGCTTATTGTGGAAGCCGCAAATACGTACGCGACAACGTCCCCTGCCGTTATTCCTTTCGGACTGGGCATAGACAAGCAGGGAGTGAACGCGACCCAGTGCGCCAGGGCCCGGGCCATTCTCAGGGCCATAACCGGGAACCTCGAAGTCCCTGGCGGCGACATCTTCAGCGCTGCCGGCGACGTGGGAAAAATCCGCGACCTCGAATACCTGGAAATCAACGAACAGATCGCCCCGGAACAAAGGGCCAAGCAGCTCGGCGCGGACGAATACCCTTTCTTTGGTTTCCCAGGCTGGGAAATGAATTCCGCTGCCAACAAGAAACTCCCCGAAGGCTATGTCTTTCCTCCCGAGGCCTGGCATTCCAACCTCGCACATGCCAGGGCGGTGATGGATGCCATTCTCACCGGCAAGCCCTATCCGGTTACCGCAGCCATCACCCTGGCCAACAACCCCCTGCTGGCCCTTCCCAATACGAAGAAGGTCTTCAAGGCCCTGCAGGCCCTGCAACTGTACGTGGTGATGGAATATTACATGAGCCCCTCCGCTGCCATGGCCGACTATGTCTTCCCCGCGTCCACCACAGTGGAACAGCCCGAAATGTGGCTGACCGGCGGCTTCTGCGTGGCCTGTCCGCAGGGCATAGAGCCCATAGAGGAACGGCGCAACAGCTTCGACTTCTATCGCGGCCTGGGCATCCGGCTCGGACAGGAGGAGTTCTGGCCCTGGAAGAACATGGAAGAGGTCTATGACCACTGCCTGGAGCCCGTGGGGCTCACGTTCAAACAACTGAGCGAACAGAACGGCTTTTTTGGTAAACGGGAATACCGGCAGTATGAAAAGTTCGGCTTCGGCACCCCTTCGGGAAAGGTGGAGATCAAATCTTCCATTTTCGAAAACCTGGGAGCGGATCCGCTTCCGGTCTACCACGAACCAGTCTGGAGCCCCAGAAGCGACGACCCCGAACTGCTGAAAAACTATCCGCTCGTGCTGACCACGGGCAGCCGGTTCATGCCCATGTATCATTCGGAGCAGCGGCAAATAGACAAGGCCCGCAAAAAAGTGCCGGATCCGCTGGTCACCATACATCCAGAGACAGCGGAAAAACTGGGACTGGCCGCAGGAGACTGGGCCGTCATCTCGACCCCACTCGGCTCCATCCGCCAGCGGGTGAAAATCTCGGACGAGGTAACGCCCGAAACCGTTGATTGCCAGCATTCGTGGTGGTTCCCCGAACGTTCTCCCAATCTTCCGGAACTCTTCGGCGTGTTCGAATCCAATGCCAACGTGCTGTGCCCGGATGCTCCCGAATTCTGCAGTCCGGAAATCGGCAGCTGGCCCCATTCCGCCCTGATGTGCCGGGTGGAAAAGGAGAGCGGGACGCATCCGGAAGAATAATCCGGCGGGGGCTTTCAACTGGCCCGTCTCTTACGGCCTGTGTTCGGAAGCTGAATAGCGCAGCTGAAGCGTTTCGCCTGATGACCTGATCAAAAATGACAGCATCATGGCGGCAATCATCCGCCGTCATGATGCTGTCTCCTTGCCTTGCCGGTTTTCGCTTGGAACCCAGCCTGAAATGTTGCTTTCCGATTAAGTTTTATCCATAAAGCCACAAAATACCTGTTTACTGATACCAAGCAGACATCAGCTTTCCCCTGGGGAGGTTGACTGGGGGGCCATTTCAAACGGTCAGGAGAATTCGCCATGCCCGAACAGACAACTGCCGGACAGACGACGCGTGCAATCCCACGTTCGCTTTTAATTACAAACGCCCGGCTGCTGGACGGTCCTGATACGGACACCAACGACCTGCAGTGCGTACGTATCGAGGAAGGCGAAATAGTCGGAATAGGAAGGGAGATGACAGCCGAGGGGCTTCAGACCCTCGATGCGGAGGGCGCCACGGTGTTGCCGGGGTTGATCGACGCCCATGTCCATCTGCAAAGCGTGCCGGGTTCGGCCTTTCGAAAAGACAGCACGGAAGTTCTCCACACATACCGCTATCGGCAGTTGCGCGCCTACCTTGCCTGCGGCGTGACCACAGTACTGGACAATGCCATTTCCGCTCCAATGTTGCGGGAGTTTCAAAATTACTTTGACGGCGGCGGCATAGGTCCGCGGCTGTATGCGCTTGCTCCGGCCTTTTATCCGCCCGGCGGTTATCTGGATCACGACATGCTGACCCCGTATTGGGGACCGCAATGGCGGGCGGCCGGATCCAAAGAAGACATCCGGGCTTTGTTTGACGAATACGAGGGGCTGCAAAACATCGTGGGGGTGAAAACCTTGCTCGAAACCGGCTTCGGCAAAGCAAACATCTGGCCGCTGCACTCACCCCGAGATACGCAGGATCATCATGGAGGAAGCCTCTGAAAGGAACCTGCCTATTTACATCCACGCCTACAAGCCGAAGGAACAAGCCGTAGGCCTGGAGATGGGGGTGCATACGTTCGTCCATTCCGGCTTTTTGTTCAAACAGCCCGATAGCGCTTTTCTGGAGCAGATGCGCGAACAGGGAACATACGTCACCACCACATTGTCCTGTTCGTTCGATCAAATGCTGGTCAATTTCGATCTGGAACGGCTCAATGACCCTTTCCTGCGCCTGACGGTTCCTGAAGAACTGCTGCAGACAGCCAGGAACCTCGAGGCCTGGGATTACTACTACGATACGTTTTTCAAAAATTCCTCGCCCAAGTGGATGCCCCCCATCATCCTGAAAACAATCACCAGGCTCCTGAACATTGAAAAAATGATTCGTTCCTGCCTGCGCAATGCCTCCCAGGCCATTGCAACCATGCATAAATCCGGCATCCCCATTGTCGTGGGGACCGATGCCTCGAGCTGGCCCGTATTCCTCAATTTTTTCCACGGGACCAGCACCATCCGCGAGATGGAACTGCTGGTCCAAGCCGGAATGTCGCCCCTGGATGTCATTGAATCGGCAACCAGAATTCCCGCTGAGATGATGGGGCTGGACAAACTGATCGGCACCATCGAAGTGGGAAAACGGGCGGATCTGATCATTGTGCCGGGCGATCCGCTTGCGGATATCTCCACACTGAAATCAGTTGCCTGGACCATCAGGGACGGCCAAGCCCGTACGCCTGAGGAATGGATGTCTCTGGAGGTTTAGGCCGTACAAAAAGCGATAAGAGGAAATCGACATCATTGAAATTTAGGACAAAAAAAATGAGAAATCTACTTATTTTCAATAAAAAAAGCAGATCAACTTGAGGTTACTTGATGTTAGACTGTTGGCCATGGCAAACTGAAATGACTGCAGGCATGCAACGCACAGGTATTATGAATATCCTTACACGGAACAACGCCGGTTAGATTTTATAGATTCATGTTAGGGAAAAATGTTCGATGTAATCTTACTGCAAATTATCATTCTTCTGATGTTTATGGGCTGCAATTCACAAGAAGTTGTAAGCTATCAGAAAAAAAACGAACTGGCCAACAAGCATGACTACTCCATAGTGCAGAACAAAATACTAATATATATCTTGTATAATATTTTATTTTCATTTTTATATTCTGGTGCTTCAATCGCTATAATTTAATATTTCTGTGATGCTCAATTGTATTACTGTTCTGTCTTTTCATATATTGATTTCAACTTTTATCGCAATGTATTGATGTGCTCTGACTATTTTTCCAGGAAATCAGGCTAGAAAAATGAACCATAACTGCCCCCTATCCCCCCTGCTCACTCCTCAGTACGCATTTTTTTCAAGCGTTTGCTCAGGGCGGGCTGGGAGATTCCCAGCAGTCCGGCGGCGATGGACTGGTTTCCGTCGGCCCTGGTCAGGGCTTCTTCGATGAGCAGGCTTTCCACGTTGACCAGGGGAGGCAGGGAATCGAAGGAGGAAAAACAGTTCCCCGAGGCGGGGGACGCTTCTCCGGGGCCGGAGGCCGCGGCCGGCAGTTCGTTCAGTTCCATGTCCCGCTTGAACACCTCCATGGAGAGCACCTTTTCCTTGTGCATGCTCACGGCGTCGTAGACCATGGACTTGAGCTCCCGGATATTGCCGGGAAAGGAATAGGTTTTCAGCAGGGTCAGCAGTTGCTTGGGGATGGTCGGGACCGGCTTGCCGAATTCCTTTGCCGCTTCCTTGAGAAAATAATCCAGCAGCAACGGCAGGTCGCCCTTGCGTTCGCGCAGGGGCGGCAACCGCGATGGGATGCGAGCGCAGCCGGTAATACAGGTCTTTTCGAAATTCGCCGGACAGCTGCTTTGCCTTGAGATCCTGGTTGGTTGCGACGATGATCCGGGCGGTGGTCCGGCGCAGCCTGTCGCTGCCGACCTGGTAGTATTCGCCCTCCTGCAGTAGGCGCAGCAGTTTCACCTGGGAGGAACGGCTCAGGTCGCCGATCTCGTCCAGAAACAGGGTTCCGTCGCTGGCGCGGTCTATCAATCCGTTGCGGGAATCGTCCGCCCCGGTAAACGCCCCCTTTGACATGGCCGAAGAGCGTGTCCGAAAAAACCGCGTCGTCCAGTCCGGCCGCGTTGACGGACACCAGTTCGCCCGTGTTGCCCGTGGCCTTGTGAAAAGCCTGGGCAATGAGTTCCTTTCCCACTCCGCTTTCACCGGTTATCAACACCGGACGCCGGCCGCGCGCCACGGCTTCCACATACTGAAAGATGGAGAGCATGGCCTTGTCATTGGTGATTATCTCGGAAAAATGCTCCGGATGGTCCAGACGGCCCGAAAGAAAGCGCAGCGATATTTCCAGGTGCTCGCGCTGCAGTTCCAGCATGACAATGGCGTTCTGTACGCCCTTTATCAGCCGTTTTTCATCCACGGTCTTGACGAAATAGGTAAACGCTCCGGCGTACATGCAGGACACCGCGGCATCCACCTGATTCATGCCGCTGATGACGATCACGGCCACATCCGGATGCTGTTCCTTGATCTGCTCGAGGAGGGTTTCGCCGGGAATGTGCGGCATGTTGAGGTCGAGCAGCACAAGCCCGACATTTTCCTTTTCTATGATGTCGAGCACCTGCCTGCTGTCATGGCAGGAAAGGGTGTTGTCGATGCCGCCGGACACGGCCAGGGTGACCTCCATGGTACGGGTCCAGGCGGGCTCGTCGTCCACTATGAGGACCTTGAAGGAAGGATGAAGCTGTTCGTTCATGATGCCGTCTCCTTGTCAGACACGGGAAGATACAGCGTCGCGCGCGTGCCCTTGGGTACGGAGGATTGAAATTCGAGCCTGCCGCCGTGTTCCTCCACAATGCCCGAGGAAACCGAAAGACCGAGCCCTGTGCCGCCCTGTTCGCGCTTTGTGGTGAAAAAGGGGTCCACAATGTGGCCCAGGCAGCTTTCCGCTATGCCCACGCCCTCATCCTCGATCTGCACCAGCACCTCGTTGTTTTCCGGGTCGAAAAGCGTACGTACGGAGATTTTCTGATTCATGTCCGTCAAGGCCTGGCAGGCGTTGAGGAGCAGATTGACCACAACCTGCTCCAGCCGCTGGGCATTGCCGTTGACAAGCGGCAGTCCGGCAGCGCAGTGCAGGAAAAAATGGTCCGTGGATTTCTTGATGGTATTTCGCAGCAAGCGTACAGCCGCTTCCACCACATCGTTGAGGTTGATCTGCGCGTCGATTTCCGCAGTTTCCATCCGGGCAAACCCCTTGAGATCCGAAACAATGCGCTTGATACGCTGTGCACTGTCCTCCATCTCGTTGAGCATGCTCGGAACCTGCTTGCGCAAAATCGAATAGCGCATGCCCCCCACCTTGAAATCACCGGTTTCCTCGTACTCCAGATCGAGCTTGTCCTGGACTATCTGAAATATTTTTTTGAATACTGGCAGGTTGAAAAGCAGCAGGCCGGTGGGGTTGTTGATTTCATGGGCCACGCCCGAAACCAGGATGCCGATGGTGGCCATTTTGTCCGCCTGAATGAGCTGCTGCTGTTTGGATGCGGACTCTTCCGCGGCCTTTTTTCTTTCCGCAATCTCGTTCTGCAAATGGGCGGTGGCCAGAGTGATCTTCTTTTGCAGGGCCTTGTTCCAGACCGCAATGCCGATCAGCGTCAGCAACAGGGGAACAATGACAATGGAAGCGTATTTGAAAATTCTGATCCAGGGAACCGTATCGGATTCCAGGGGGCTCAACCATTTGTTCTTGATTTTCTGATACCGGCCGGTGTTCTTCAGCACTGCCAGCCCTTCGGTAAACAGGGCCAGCAGCTCCTGGTTTCCCTTTTTCACCGCGTACCCGTAAGGACCGGCCATCAGGGGCTCGGCCACCCGTACGATATTGGAAAGCCCGAGTTTCTGGCTCAGATACAGTCCGGGAAGGTTGGCGACCACGGCATAATCATGTTTTCCGGAGGCCAGGAGACGCAGCGCCTGGGCATGGGTCTGCTTGGTGAACAGCTTGTACTGCCCGTTGCGCAGAAAATCGTGCATGATGCCGTTTTCCTGCACAATGATCTCCCTGCCCTTGAGATCGTCCAACGAATGAATGGGCGGGGAATCCTTGCGGGCGAAAATGGATTGATGAATGACCGAATGGGGAGGAGAAAAATCGAACTCCCTGGCCCGTTCCTTGGAATAGATGATCCCCTGCAGAGCATCGATCTTTCCTTCCACCAGGGCCTTGCGCATGTCGCTCCAGAGCCCCAGACGGATCTCCATCTGTATGCCCATCAGTTCGCCGATGGCCTGGGTCAGCTCGACGTTGAATCCCGCTGGAACGCCGTCCTCATCCAGAAATTCGTAGGGCGGATAATAGTAGTCCCCGCCGACAAGGATCTTTTTCCTGGTCCGGGTCTCTTCGGCTCCGGCCTGGCCGGGGTCGGCGCAAAGCGCCACAAAGGCCAGCAGGAGCACAAGACCGGAAAGCGAAAGGATGGTTTTGAAAGAATGCGGCAGTGCAGTTGTCTTCAGCATGATTCGTCGGGTTATGGTACGGGACGGGACGCTCCCGGTCCATCGACTGACCGGAAACAGCATGCGATCTTTTTAAAACAATTGCTGCAAACCGTCCATGGCCTGATGCTGCTCCCAGAGTACGGGATCCAGTTCGAGCCCCAGGGCGACCATTTCCTGGGCAAGCGCCAGGGTCGGATCCACCACGGGAACCGGAGAGGTGATCCTGTCGAACAGCAGGGGCAGTTCCGTGCATCCCGCAATGACCACATCCGGACCTTTTTCCGCAAAATCCTCTATCAGAAAGCGGAACGGTTCCACGTAGGCATCCGCGCAACCGGCCTTCACCCCGTAGATGATCTCCATGAGCTGCGCCTGCTGCTGTTCGTCCGGTTCGACGATCTCCAGCCCGTCCTGTTCGCACGCTGCATGGTAAATGCGGGTTTTCATGGTCTCAACAGTGGCCAGCAGGCCGACCTTCGCTGGCTGGGGCTGCATTTTCCCGATTTTGCGGGAGGTGGCTTCGATGATGGACACAAAGGGCGTGGCAATGACGCTCCGGATGTTGTCGAGAAAAAAATGGGCCGCATTGCTGGGCATGCACAGCAGTTCGGCCCCCCATTTTTCCAACTGCCGGGCAGACTGCACCAGGGCGGGGAGCGGATCTTTTCCTCCATTGAGCAAAAAGTCCGTTCTGTCAGGGATCTGCGGATTGTTGTTGATGATGATGGGCAGATGGTCCTGGTCGCTCTTGGCCGGTGTCGAGATGATGATTTTACGGAACAGGTCCAGAGTTGCCTCCGGACCCATTCCGCCTAATATTCCGATTTTTTTCATGCTGGCTCTATTCGTTGTGGGCAAGAGTCCGGGGGGACTCTTCATCCTCGACCGACTCGCCGCCCCAGTAGGACAGGTCCATTTGCTTTTCATTCTTGGCCACGAGGCAGGTCACAGCCATGTCGCCGGTTACGTTCAGCGAGGTACGGCCCATATCCAGCAGAGCGTCGATGCCCAGGATCATGGCGTAGGCAGCCGCGACAGCGCTGCCGGCCTCTACCTTCAGCCCCACGGAATCCAGCACCATGAGCAGCATGATGGCTCCTGCGCCGGGAACGCCCGCGGTGCCGATGGAAGCCAGCACAGCCGTGGTGATGACGGTGATCTGCTGTCCGAGGGTCAGGGGCATGCCGATGGCCAGGCCCACGAAAATGGCGCACACGCCCTGATAGATGGCCGTGCCGTCCATGTTGATGGTCGCGCCGAGAGGCAGGGTAAAGGAGTACACGCCTCTGGATACGCCCATGTTTTCTTCCATGGTCTCCATGGTCACAGGCAGGGTGCCGCCGCTCGAACGGGTGACGAAAGCGGTCAGCATGGCGTCCTTGCCCTTGCTCAGAAATCTGGTGAGGCTGAGCTTGTTGAACGCCAGCAATCCGCCGTACACTATTACCAGGTGGGCGATCAGAGCGCAGTACACGGCGATGGTTACGCTGGCCAGCGGACCGAAGGCGGTTGCACCCTGCTTGCCGAACACCACGGCGATAAGGGCGAACACACCGATGGGCGCGTATTCGAGTACCCAGCGCACCACCTTGTACATGATTTCGGCGCTGCCTTCGAAAAAGTTGAAGACGGTTTCACCGGCGATACGGATTCTTTCCTCGCTGCTCTGACGGATATGGGCGAGGCCCAGGCCGAAAACCAGGGAAGCGAAAATGGTGGGCAGGATTTTGCCGTTGGCAATGGCTTCAAAGGGGTTTTTGGGGATGATGTTGAGGAACGTGGTCATCAGGCTGGGGGATTTGAGTTCCTTGCCCAGGGCCGCCGCATCCGAGGCCAGATGCAGCCCGCTGCCCGGACTGAACAGATTACCGAACACCAGGCCGATGGCCACGGCGAATACCGAGGTGAGCATATACAATACGAGGGCCTTGACTCCGATCTTGCCCAGTTTGGAGGGATGCACGCTGGCCGCGCCCACCACCAGGGTAAAAATCACCACGGGCATGACGATGATCTTGAGAAGCCGGACGAAAATATCGCCCAAGGGGCTGACCCAGGCTATTCCGGGACCGACCACCAGACCCACCACCGCACCAAGTACGAGACCGATCAGAATGCGCATGAGCAGACTGCTTTTGAAATACCATGACATCAAACCATTTCCATTCGACACTGCGAACCTCCTGTTGTTACGATTGAATATCTGACCTGCTATCTGGAAACGTACTTTGGCGACGCCATGTTCTCTGGTTTGAGCAGCTCGTCCAACCTCTCCTTAGGGATCAGATTATGCTCGAGCACCAGCTCGTACACGGACTTGTTCGTTTCCAGGGCCTCTTTTGCTATCATTGTGCTGTTTTCATATCCGATGCAGGGATTGAGCGCCGTGACCAGACCGATGCTGCTTTCCACAAGCTCCCGACATCTGTCTTTGTTGGCGGTGATGCCCGTGACGCATTTTGCGGCCAGGGTCGTGCACCCTTTTCCCAGCAGATTTATGGATGTGAACAGATTATAGGCAATGACCGGCTCCATCACATTCAGCTCGAGCTGTCCGGCCTCGGCCGCGAGGGTCACGGTCACGTCCGAGCCGATCACCTGATAGGCGATCTGGTTGACCACCTCCGGGATGACCGGATTGACCTTGCCCGGCATGATGGAGGATCCGGGCTGCATGCGCGGCAGATTGATTTCGTTGAATCCGGCGCGCGGCCCCGAGGACAGCAACCTCAAGTCATTGCATATCTTTGAAATTTTTACGGCTGTTCTTTTCAGCACCCCGGCGATCTGCACGTAGGCGCCCGTGTCCCAGGTGGCCTCGATCAGATTGGGCGACGTCATCAGGGGAAGTCCGGTCTGGTTCCGCAGGTATTCCGTCACCACCCGCGTATATTCCGGCGGCGCGTTGAGGCCCGTACCGATTGCCGTGGCCCCCAGGTTGACTTCCTTGATCAGGTCCAGCAGTTCACGCGTACGCTGAATGTCTTCGCCTATGGTGGTGGCGTAGGCCGTGAACTCCTGCCCCAAAGTCATGGGAACCGCGTCCTGCAGCTGCGTTCTCCCCAGCTTGACCACGTCCGCGAACTCCAGTCCTTTTGCCGCAAAGGCCTTGCGCAGTTTTTCCATGCGGCGGACGAGTTTTTTGAGCAGGAAATGCAAGGCTATCCGGAAGGCGGTGGGATACACGTCGTTGGTGGACTGCGAACAGTTCACATGATTGTTGGGATGGCAGAACTGGTACTCGCCCTTGTTGTGGCCCAGAAGTTCCAGAGCCCGGTTGGCGATGACCTCATTGCTGTTCATGTTGGTGGATGTTCCCGCCCCTCCCTGAAAGACATCCACAATGAACTGCTCATGCAATTTTCCGGCAATGATCTCGTCGCATGCGGCGCAAATAGCCTTGCCCAGTTCCACCGGCAGAATGCCCAGTTCCATGTTGGCGCTGGCAGCGGCTTTTTTCACATAGGCCAGCGAAATGACCAGCTCCGGAGTCTTGGATATCGGTATGCCGGAAATAGTGAAATTTTCCTTGGCGCGAAGGGTCTGGACGCCATAATAACAGTCTGCGGGAATTTCCTTTTCACCCAGAAGATCATGCTCGACTCTGACCATTTGTCTCCCCTTGTTTCATAAGCCGCTTGCCGGGCAATCCGGTGTACGCGCGCAACGCGCCCTGATTGCAGCCTTGTGTTTTGTATGAACCGGCCTGAAGCAAGGGAGATGCCAGCACCGCACAATGATGCCAACATCTTGCTTTCATAGACTAAAACCATCCACAAACATTCTAAAAACGTTTGCAAAGGGTATAACCGCCAACCTTGGGGAATATTTTTTTAGTTCGCAATTACAGCATATTACAAACACAGGCAGGACAGGTGGCGCAACTGGTTATAGGGGATGGTCCTGAAGACTGGTTGTTGCGGGGGATACGGGAAATGGTTCGGCCATGGAGCAAGGATGTTCGGTTGGGGACATTTTCAAATCACAGGTGAGGAACAGCCCAGGAGCTCCTCGTACTTTTGAAGCAGTGCTGTTTTCTACTTGAAATAATTCACGATAAACTCCTTGAAACGCCTGGCGGCCAGGGACTCGTAGCGCCCTTCCAGCCAGGAAAGGCGGATGGTCCGTGTCAGCAAGGGCTTTTTGACCCGCAGTTTAACCAGGCCCGCGGTCAGGCCGGACTTCCACCAGAATTCCGGCAAAAACGCGATGCCCACTCCGGACCGGACAAGGCGGCAGATGATGTCCGTGGCGCCGCTCTCGAACACGATATTGGGCACGAAACCGGCCTTGCGGCAGACCTCGTTGATGATGATCTGCACGCCCTCCTCCTGCGTATAGCCGATGATCTTCTCTTCCGTGAGTTCGGACAGCTGAACGTCTGTTTTCTCCGCCAGGGCGTGCCCGGGGGGAACGGCTACGAAAATTTCCTCCGTGGTCAGGTATTCCTCCACCACCTTTTCCATTCCCGGAATCTGCATGATGGGCAGGGAGGAAATGCAGAAGTCAAATGCCCCGGCACCCAGCTGATTGGGGATTTCCAACCTGCCGGTCACCTGGAACAGTTTGAAGCGGACATCCGGATACGTGGCCAGAAAATCGCTGAAAATGTCCGGAATAATCTGCGAAGTGGTGGTCGCAATGGTCACCTTTCCGAAGGTGAGGCCGGTCATGTCCATCAGCTCGCGTTTTCCCTGATCCAGCTCATGGAATATCCGTTTGACCCGCTCCAGGAAGGCCTCCCCGAACTGGTTGAGAACAATGCGTCTGCCCCGCCGGTCGAACAGCTGTACGCCAAGGTCTTCTTCCAGACGGGCAATGGTATTGCTGAGGGACGGCTGGGCGATATGCAAGGATTCCGCGGCCCGGGTCACATTGCCCATTTCCGCCACCATCTCGAAATATTTGAGTTGCAGCAAATCCATGCCGTTCTCCTTAATAGCTTTCAATGAATTAATTCATACCAATATTTATATTTTTAATTATAAGAATTCAAGGGTAAGCATTGCAACTTAACATGTAAGCCCGTTGGTACCCACAGATGATCAACCATAAATTCACCATCTTACAAATGCAGTACCAACGGGAATTTTTGAAATTATCATCGTAATTCGTATAGAAAGGAGGAGCCTATGTTATGGCCCCATGTTTTAGTCGCCTATGATGGATCCGATCTGGCCCAAAAATCACTGGATAAGGCCTTGCAGCTTTTGCAGGAAAAAGCAGCCTTCAAAGTAGACGTGGTCTACGTCACCGAAGTCCCTGACCTGAAGCACTCGAACGAGAAAGTCGATGAAGTCATCCAGTTTCAGGAAGACAAGATATTGAATGAGCTTGAGGAAAAACTGGCTGCTCATTCCGACCGGACAAAGATCATCCAGCTGCAGGGGATGGAGATAAGCGGCAGTATTCTGAAACAATCAAAGGAATGCGCCTATGATCTGATCATCATGGGGAGCCGCGGACTGACAGGCATCAGTGAATTCATGGGCAGCGTCAGCCACTCAGTTGTCCAGCGCTCAGAAGTACCCGTATTGATAGTTAAATAGCTGAGAAAAGGACATCATTGCTGTGAATAATTTACCTAACCTTTGGACAAAAGATTACATACTCAACTGTATCATATGTACGCTCATCAACCTGGCCTATTATCTGACCATGGTTGTGATCACCGACTACTCGGTAAAAGAACTGCATTCCTCCCTGGCCCAGGCCGGACTCGCCTGCGGGATCATCATCCTCGGCGTTCTGGCTTCCCGCCTGCTGATCGGCAGAAGCATCGAACGCATCGGCACCAAGAAGGCCCTGTACGCCAGTCTGGTCATATTCCTCATCTCCACCCTGGCCAACATCAACTCGACCAACATGCTGTACATCTTCTTCATCAGATTTGTTCAGGGCATCGGATTCGGGGGCGCATCAACGGCCACCGGAACCATCATGGCCGAAATCGTACCCAACCAACGCCGGGGGGAAGGAACGAGTTATTTCGCCATATCCGTGACTTTCGCCACGGCCATCGGCCCCTTTCTGGGGATTTTCGTCTACCAGAACGGCCTGTTCAACAACAACCTGTACCTGGGGGCGGTGCTTCTCGCATTGAGCCTGGTCATAACCTTTTTCCTGGCGGTTCCCAAAATCGAATTGACCGAGGAACAGATCAACAGCATGAAAGGTTTTTCCCTGGGCAACTTCTTCGAGTCCAAGGCCATGCCCATCGCGCTGCTGACCTTTTTCGTGAGCCTCGGATTCGCCGGCCTGCTCGGATTCATGACCACCTTTACCAACCAGATCAACCTGCTGAAATCCGGCAAGTACTTCTTCATCTTCTATGCGATCTTTGCCGTGATTTCCCGGCCGATGACCGGAAAACTGTTCGACCGTATGGGGGATTTCGTGGTGATGGTCCCGGCGTTCATCCTTAATGCCCTCGGGCTGTTCTTCCTGGGCATTGCCCACAGTTCGATGATGATTTTCCTGTCCGGAGCCCTCATCGGAATGGGCTTCGGTACGTACATGTCCTGCTCGCAGGCCATTGCCATCCGCGTTTCTCCCAAGCACAGGATGGGGCTCGCCACTTCTACTTTCTTCATCTTCATGGATCTTGGCGTGGGCCTCGGACCGCTGATTCTGGGCACCATCATTCCTCTGGTGCACTATCGCGGCATGTACCAGCTCCTGGCCCTGCTCGTCCTGGTCTGCATGGTTCCCTACTGTCTCATGAATGTCCGCAGAAAGAAAAAGACTGTTGCCGTGGAATGCTGATGCAACACGAATCGGCAAGTACCACCCTGATAACTATAAAACCGGAAGGATGCAGTCTGCCGGCTGCGGACCGCAGCAGCTTTTCCTTCCTGTCGGGTAAACCGTAAACGGACAGGACAGGATGATCGCCTTGTCCACTTCGTACGCCAATACCCATGATGCGTTGCTGACGAAACAAGGGTGTGGACTTTGGTCCGCGCCCTTGTTTTTTTGGGCACTCTTCCAATACCCCGAATCACTTCTCTCCCTTGCCGGAAAAAGATTTTGCCCTTGCGCAACGGCTTCCCCGTATTATGCTTTGATTCGGACAAATTGAAGCGATCCGCCTTTTATTCATAAATAAAGACTTTTCAATCGCTCCTGTTTTTGAAAACATAGTCCCTTTCGACGGAATACACCCCGCCTTACATATATTCAGGAGGCCTCTGATGAAAACCAAAATCGGACGCAACGATCCCTGCCCGTGCGGCAGTGGGAAAAAATACAAGAAATGCTGTATGGGCAAGGCAGAAATGGGCACTGTCTATTCGCCCGAGATCATGCTCGACAGGTACAAGATCCGCTTGAAGACGCCGGAACAGATTGAAGGCATACGGCGCTGCGGCAGGCTGGTCATCCAAACCTTCGAGGCCATCAAGGATATGATAGTACCCGGCGTACGGACGGATGAAATCAATCAGGTGGTTCACGACTTCACGGTCAAGAACGGCGCCACTCCCGCCCCCCTGAATTACCACGGCTATCCCAAAAGCGTCTGTATCTCGCCCAACGAGGTCATCTGCCACGGCATTCCAGGCGACAATACGCTCAAGGACGGCGACATCGTCAATGTGGACATCACTTCCATTCTCGACGGCTACTACGCCGACTGCAATCAGACCTTTTTCGTGGGAACGCCCTCCCCGGATGCCCGCAAAATTGTCGACGTGGCCCGCGAGAGCCTGCGCCTGGGCATGGAACAGGCAAAACCAGGCAACATCGTCAACGATATTTCCGCGGCCATCCAGACCTATGCCGAAGGACAGAAATGCTCAGTGGTACGCGATTACCTGGGGCACGGCGTAGGGCTCGGCTTCCACGAACCCCCCGAGATTCCCCATTATCGTTCGCGCTGGGGCAATGTGCCGCTTGTGCCGGGCATGACCTTCACCATCGAGCCCATGATCAACCTCGGACGCAAGGAAGCCCGGGTGCTGGAGGACGGCTGGACAGCCGTAACCAGGGACGGTTCCCTTTCCGCCCAGTTCGAACAGACCCTGGTCATCACGGAAAACGGCTTTGAAAGCCTGACGCCGTTCGAACTATAGGACTCGTTCCGATTCCGGAACTGTGTCCGCAACAGCACCGGCAGAATTCCCGGTTTCAGGGAATGAAAATCCCCCTGGTGAGTTATACGACCAGGGGGATTTTCATTCCGTACTGTTTAACGGACTCTGCGCAAGACACGCTTATCCCGGAATGTTCGCTCAGGAACGTTTTTCCCGCCGTCTGTCCAATACGCACCAGGGCTCTCCCTCGACATGCGAGAGGCATCCGTTGCAGGATATGCAACGCGCCTTGGCCCTGTCTCCCGATCGCCAGCGATTGGGCAGGTCGGACTCGGCGACAAGGGGTCTTGCAAGTGAAAAACACATGATCTCGCCCTGGTTCAGCGCCCGTTCGATCACATCCGGGGTCCGGCCGCCGCCGACCACCATGACAGACGTTGTAATTTCCTTTGCGATCCGGGAAGCATTGGCAACGTGGAAGGCTTCCTTTTCGACAGAATTGATCTTCGGCCTGGGGGGAATTCTGTCACCGGCACTGGCGACTCCGCCGCTGACCTCGATGGCATCGATGCCCTTCGCATCCAACATCCTGGCGAGTTGCGTACTGTCGTCAAGGGTCACTCCCCCTTCAATGTAGTCTTCGCCGTTGATTTTGATCATCACAGGGAAATCCTCGCCGACACGGCGGCGCACTTCATCGTATACCTCCAAAATGATGCGCGCCCTGTTTTCGAGACTGCCGCCGTACTCGTCGGTACGGCGGTTGTAATAAGGCGTCATGAACTGGCTGAGCAGGTAGCCGTGCGCGCCGTGAAACTGCACGCCGTCAAAGCCTGCGGCTTTGGCTCTGACTGCAGCAGCGCCAAAGGCCTGTACCACGGTGCGTATGTTCTCCCGGGTCATTTCGGTCGGCGTAACGCCGGTGGCCAGATCCGTTACGCCGGAGGGGCTCCAGATGACCCGCCCTTCGGCCGGAAGAGTCGTACAGCTTCCTCCGTAAACGATCTGCATGACGATTTTGCAGTCATGATCATGAACCATGGAAGTCAGCGGTTTGTATTCATCGACAAAGGCATCGTCATAGATTCCCATCATGTTGGGGTTGGGATGCTCTTCGGCAAGAACATAGTTGTACCCGGTTATGATCAGTCCTACCCCGCCTTTTGCCAATCCTTCATACACCTTGAACAGAGGCTCGGTCATGTGGCCGTCTTCAGTGGCCATGCCTTCCCAGGTCGCGCTGCGGACCAGACGATTTTTCAACGCAAGGGAACCTATGCTGATGTCTTCAAAAATTTTTTTCACGAGTCTTTCCTTACAATTTGGCTCAGTACAGTAAATATCACGGTGCCGGTCAATCTGGTCGATCCGGCCGACACCGCCTTTTCAGCCATTATGGATAACGGCTATTGCAACAATTTGACTATGGCCTGGGCCACCGCCTCACTGGAGGCGGGATTCTGACCTGTGACAAGCTTGCCGTCCACCTCCACATGGGAAGCCCATTTTTCGCCATCCACGAAATCAGCGCCTTCTTTACGCAGTCTGGTCTCCAGCAGGAAAGGAACGGCCTTTTCCAGGTTGACGGCTTTTTCTTCCGCATCCGTGAAGGAGGTGATTCTTTTTCCAGCCACAAGAGGCGAACCATCGGCCCCTTTTGCGCCGACAAGCCCCGCAGGACCGTGACACACAGCTGCTATCACCTTGTTTTGCTCGGCAAACGCATGCAATACGCGCTTCAAATCGGCATTATCGGGGAAATCCATCATGGTGCCGTGTCCGCCCGGCAGAAAAACCGCGACAAAGTCTTCAGGCCGCACGGCAGCCAGCGGTTCGGAATCCCTCAGTATCTTCTCGGCCTTGGCCCATTTTGCCTCTGAGGCCTCATCAAGGCTGTGCGGATCGAGCGGAATCGCTCCTCCCTTGGGGCTCGCAACCGTAACATCCAGTCCGGCCTGTGTTAAAATTGCATAAGGTGCGGCGAATTCCTCAAGCCAGACACCTGTTTCTCTTCCATTCAAAAGACGGTCCGCACTGGTCACGATAATCAAAACTTTTTTCTTCGAATCCTTGTTCATTTTGGAACCTCCTGAAAAATCTGACGCTTGCGCGGAAGCCGCAACCAGCATGATGCATGCCAACGCAATCACTAAACGTCTTACATTGTTATAGTATTTCATAAACATAACTACCTATGATCTTTTTGCCGACCGTGCGGCGTCAATCAGTCCGTCCAGCCAGTCCTGATGACCATTGATCATCGGATTGGGCCTGGTCCGGGCCAGCTCCTGAGCTGGTTTGCCGATCTGCGACTCCTGGGTCAGAACCCGTACGCGTCCCTGGTCCAGGTCTTCCAGCAACCAGGCGTGGACAACATCGAGGCGGGTCTCCTCATCGCCCTCTGCCCAGCCATGCCAGGCCAGGCGAGCTGGTTTGCCATGGGCGGCAGGCACATATTCGATAATTTCCGCTTCAATGGGGAAACCGAAGGTCGAAAAGTGAAAGCGGGCGCCTGTGCTCAGTTCCGGGCCGCTGCCGTCATGAAAGCGGATGTCGGCCACATTGCCGTAGTATGCGGGCCAGTGGCCGGTGTTGTTCAAAAACGGCCAGACATCGGCAACAGTAAGTCCTGCGACAATAACTTCATTGGAACAATAATTATCGGTAAAGCCGGGAGTATACTCCTCGGGCCAGATGATGCTTTCCATGAATGACTCCTTTTATGACGTTCGTTCATTGCGCCGCTCCTGCGGCGTGTGTTTTACAGATGCCCCTGCAGCCTGAAGGCTTTGGAGCGGTTTCTCACGGTTCCGGACCGATTGCGTCCATGAACTTTTTCAGACGCAGACGGATCACGGACACAATTACAATTAGACCGGTCTTATAGTTGATTGATCAAAAAAAATCAGCTCACAAAGACGGTCGCGTACAACATATCCGCAAACTGCCTCAACGGCTCGGGAGACCGTGTCACCTTTGCACGCATAACAGCCCCTTCCCATCCGGAAAGAAAAAAACTGGCCACAGCCTCTGGAGCATGCGCTGGATTCAATGTTCCTGCCTGTTGCGCTTCACGCAGACAGTCTGTGAACTTCACCTGCCAGTCCGCGAAAATGGCGGCGAGCCGGGCTCTGAAGCGCTCGTTTTGATCCGCCAGTTCCTGTCCAAGATTGCCGATGAGACAGCCCCTGGTGAAATCATGCTCGGCAAGGTGTTCGATGCTGTGCTCCAGGTAATTGCGAATACGCTCCAACGGAGGGACCTCCTGGTCTTTCAAAAAAGAATCGAGCTTACGCGAATACTTCTCGGCAAAAAGGTTGATGATCTCGAAGCCGAAATTCTCCTTTGTGCCAAAGTGATAATAAAAAGATCCCTTCGGAACCCCTGCAGCCTTCAATACGGAGTCTATACCGGTTGCGTTGAACCCGTTGAAGCCAACCAACTCCTCTCCGGCGGCCAGTATCTTTTCGCGTGCGTTTTCTTTCATGCCTAGTAAATTAGACCGGTCATATAGTTTGTCAACAGCCTTTTCAAAAAAAAGTTCGCGGCGAGCTCCATTTTCCTGGACAGCCTGGGCGTAATCAGAAAACGTATTTGTTATTTTAGCTGGTTAGATCAGAAGAAAAAAATCTCTCCATGCGGAATTTTTTGGATCCCGAGTCCTGAACCTTTATCGCACGCTGCAATCTCAGCAAATGCAGAGAGGATAACCGGTCCAGGGGCCGGAGTCTCCAATGAAATCCCCAGGCATGTCCGCACGGTTCGTGCTTTTCTCAATGCCTTCCGGAGAGGTTGAGGCCGATGACGCCCACGAAAATGCAGAACAGGTACAGGAATTTCTGCAGCGTGAGCGTTTCGTCGAACATCAGGATGGAGACCACGGTGATGCCGAGAATCCCCACCCCGGACCACACCGCGTATGCTATGGAAAGGTCGATGGTCTTCATGGCCACGGTCATGCAGACGAATGACAGGCCATAAAAGACAAAGATCAGTACGCTGGGCACTGTTTTGGCAAAGCCATGTGAAATCTTCATACTCAAGGTGCCCATGAGTTCGAAGCCTATGGCCAGATACAGCATGATCCAATGCATACGCAATGCGTCCTCTTTTTGTTTCACACCAGAGACACCGCGTCCGAAGCCGCGACCTTGCTGTCTCTGTAGGAAAGCGGAAAGAAAGTCCCCACCGAAACAAGCAGACCGGGCCAGACAGGATCAATGGCCAGCAAGGCGGCATCCGGCCAGATGCTCTGCCCCAGATACCAGACCACCACAGTGATCAGAGACAGGGTCATGCTCCAGAAAGCGGCCCTGGCCGCCGCCCGTTTCCAAAGGAAAACTCCCAGGGTCGGGATGAACAGTCCGGCGGAATTGATGGTGAAGGTCATCAGGAGCAGCGACAGGATGTCTTTGGAATACCAGCCGATGCAGGCTCCCAGAATGCCCACGACGAACGAACTGAGAACGCTCAGGCGCAGGACCTTTTTTTGCGGGGCTTCGGGGTTGATGTAGCGCTGGTAGATATCCCTGGTCAAATTGGCCGAAGCGCAGAGGATGCAGGTATCCGCGGTGGACATGATGGCGGAAAGCAGGGCCACGAGGAGCAGTCCTTTGAGCCCGGTGGGAAACAGATCCAGAATCAGGGTGACAAAGGCGGCCGTTCCGCCCGTGGCATTGGGATAGAGCACTTTGGAGCTCATGCCGATGAAACAGATGGAGCCGCAGATGATCAGAATCAAAAACGCGGCCAGAAGCGTTCCGTTGCGGGCGCTCCTTTCGGACCTGGCCGCGTAGCACCGGGTATAGCCGTCCATGGAGGTAAAAAAGGTCAGGATCATGCTCATGAACATGGCGGCTATGGTTCCCCAGCCCCAGGTGCCGAGGTCGAAGTAGGATGGGGGCAATTCATGGACGATCCGGTCGAGTCCGCCCATGGAGCTGTAGGTAAAGGGCACGGCAATGGCCACCATGCCGAACATCAGCAGCAGGGCCTGAAACCAGTCGGTTTTTTCCACGGCGAAAAAACCGCCGATGGAGGTGTAGAGGATGGTCACGGCCGTGGCCACCACAAAGGACATGCCCAGGCTCAATCCGGTGATGGAGGTGATGATATGGGAGGCGCCCACGAGCTGGCTGGCCGTGTAGCCGATGTAGGCCAGCACGGTGGTGATGGTGCAGACAATACGCGAACGGCTGTCATAGCGCTCTTCGATAAGATCCGGATAGGTGATGTGCCGGTGTTTGTCGCCCAGCCTTTTGACCCGCCCGGCGAACGTCAGCCCAAACAGAATGCAGCCCAGGAACATGCTTACCGGGTACCAGAGAAAGGAAATCCCCATGCTGAAGGATTTTTCCGCACTCCCCATGATGGACGCGCCGCCGACCCAGGAGGACAGCCAGAGCGCCATCAAAGAAAAACTTCCAAGCTTTCTTCCACCTACATAATACTCTTCCGCGCTTTTCTGCTTTCTGTTCGCATAAAAACCTATGGCCAGCAGGCCCAGAAAATACGCCACCAATACGCAATAATCAGCCAAATGCATCACGGACTCCTGTGATGAGAATCGTCTTGAGGGCAAGCCGTTCGGCACGTCCGTTCATATCTACTTCTGAAGGGTGTGCCCTTTAGCGTCGGACACACCCGGCAAACACAATAATCTCCGTATTCGTTACTCTCTGGAAAGGACCAGCAGCGCGTCGGCAGCGCAAACCCCTTTGCCCTTTTCGTAGACAAACACGGGGTTGAGATCCAATTCCTCCAGAGATCCCGCGTGGGTAGCGGCAAACTCCGACACACGGGCAATCAGATCCGCCAGAGCGTCCACATCCAGGGCCTTGCCCCCCCTGTACCCGGCGAACAGCTTTGCGGACTTGAGCCCCTGGAGCATGCTCCGGGCCTCGTCCCGGGATACGGGCGCGGGCAGCAGGGCCACGTCCTTGAAGATTTCCACGAATACGCCGCCCAGGCCGCACAGAACGCAGGGGCCGAACTGCGGATCCTTGGAGACGCCAATGATCACCTCCAGGCCGGGTTCCAGCATCCGCTGCACGAACACCCCGTCCAGCGCCGCATCCGGGGCCTTGGTACGCGCGTTGTGCATGATCTGGTCGTAGGCCACGCGAACGGCCACCGAATCCCGCAAACCAAGCTCCACGCCGCCCATGTCGGACTTGTGGGCGATGTCGGCGGAAGCGATCTTGAGCGCAACGGGGTAGCCGCAGGTTTCCGCCTGGGCAACGGCCTCGTCCGGAGTAGTTGCGATGCCCCCTTTGGGCAGGGGGATTTCATAGGCTGCAAGCAGCCGCATGCTCTCGAATTCGGACAAGGTGCAGCGGTGGCCTCTGGCGGGAGCCTTGGGAACGGCAACCTCCAGCGTATGCGCGGCGGGATCGTATTGAACGAACCGCTTGAGGTGGCGGAGAGCGCGGAAACCATAGGCCGGCGGCGGCAGAACCGGCACGCCGAGCCGGGTCAGTTTTTCCAGATATTCGGGATTGCGCGAATTCTCCATGAACGGAAGCATGGCCATGGGTTTGGTCCGCCCTTCCCGGACCACCTTTTCAATGCCTTCGGCCATGTAGACGATGGCCGGATCCGCGATATGCAGCAACAGCGTATACCCGAGAATGACCATGCCCACTTCGGGATCGTCCATGACGGCCTGCAATGTGGCCGCATAGGTATCCGCATCATAGGAAATGGTGGCCGTGGCATCCAGAGGATTCGCGGGATTGGCGTAATCCGGCAGCAGTTCACGCAGCCTGGAAACGGTCGCCGGGCTGAAGTCCGGATACTCGATGCCGTGGGCTTCGCCCACATCCGCGCAGATGCCTGTTTCTCCGCCGGAAAGATTGACCGTGGCGAATCCGGTTTTTTCAGGCAGTTCGGGCAGGGTTGCGAACAGCGCGGCAGTGGCCTGCAATTCCTCGAGATCGTCGACCCGGATGACGCCGAAGCGCTGGAACAGAGCATCATAAATCCTGTCCGCACCGGACAGGCTGCCCGTATGCGATGCCGCGACCCGGCCGCCTTTTTCACTGCGCCCCATTTTGAGGACCACTATGGGTTTGCGTTTCAACGCTGCCTTTTTCAGGCAGGCGATGAAATCATCCGGGCGCGTGACGCCTTCGAGATACAAGCCGACCACTTTGGTGCGCGTATCGTCGATCAGGTAGTCCAGGTAATCCTCCATGCCCACGACGCTGCTGTTGCCCGAAGAAATGCAGTAGGAAAAGCGCATGTTCGGGCTTTCCATGAGGGACAGGCAGAGCTGGCCGCTTTGCGACACCACGCCCACGGCCCCTTTGCGGTCGCGCTTTTCCGAAATAAAGGCAAAGGCGCTCACGGCGTCGGCATAATTCATGAAACCAGCGCAATTGGGCCCCATGAGCGCCATGTCCAGGGTCTTGCACAGGGCCTTGAGGTCTTCCTCGGCCTTGCGCCCCTCTTCGGTGCCCACCTCGGAATACCCGCTGGCATAGACCACGGCGGCTCCGGCGCCCTTGGCATGCGCCTCGAACAGCAGCGTTTCCACGGTCTTGCGGGGGGTGCAGATCACCACCAGGTCGATGGGCTCGGGCAGGTCCGCCAGCGAGGGCCAGCATTTCCGGCCCAAAACCTCATCACGCTTGGGATTGACGAAATACACGCCCTGGCCGCTGGCGTAGTCGAGCACATTGCGGCAGGTATCCCCGCCGAAGCCTTCCTTTTCGCTGGCGCCCACAATGGCCATTGTCCTGGGAGACAACAGTTTCTTGAGATCCATGTCCTAGTCCTTGGCGGCTTCTGCACCTTGCAGAAAGCAGGCGCGATTGAGCGGATTATTGCGTCCCTTGGCCTCGAAATAGTCATCTATGCCGTCGGCGAAGTCTTCCACGCCGATGATTCCCGTGGCCGCTATGGTGGCCCCCAGCATGGCGATATTGGCCCCCCGGGGATTGTTCAGATCCTTGGAAAGCTGCGTGGCCGGAACCTGCACCAGTTGCAGATCGCCGCGCAGGGAGTCTGCTGAAACCAGAGTCGAGTTGGCAATGATGAAACCGTTTTCCGCCACCATGTTCTGCATGCTGTCCACGGTGTCCTGATTCATGGCGATCAGCACGTCGGCCGTGTCGAAAAACGGATTGAGAATCTCTTTATCGAAAATCCGCAACCGGCAGCTGGCCGTGCCCCCGCGCATTTCCGATCCGTATGCCGGAACCCAGGTGACTTTTTTGCCTCTGTTCATGCAGACACTGGCCAGAACCTGGCCTGCCGTCAGCACACCTTGTCCGCCGAACCCCCCGAAAATGACTCTAAGCATCGACTTTCACTCCTGCTTTGATGAATTCTCCTGTGGGATAAAACGGCTTTACATCCTCCTGGATATGATCGAGCGCCTTTTTCATGTTCATTTTCCAGTTTGTGGGACAAGGCGAAAGAACTTCCACCAGGGAATACCCGCCATGGCGCAACTGCGTATTGACGGCTTCCTTGATATATTTCTTGAGTCGGATGATTTCCCTGGGGGACCCCACGCATCCGCGCGCCAGGTACCCTATGGGCAGGTCTTTCATTTGATTGACGATATTCAGAGGCTGGCCCGTGAGTTCGGCGTTTCTTCCCCTGGGCGAGGTGGTTGTCCGCTGCTCCGGGAGCGAGGTGGGCGCCATCTGTCCGCCGGTCATGCCGAAAATGCCGTTGTTGACAATGATGGCGGTGATGTTTTCATTGCGGAAAGCCGCGTACATGGTTTCGGAAAAACCAATGGCCAGCGAATCTCCGTCTCCCTGATAGGTGAAGACGAAATTTTCCGGGCGTACGCGTTTGATGCCCGTGGCCAGGGCGGCCGCGCGACCGTGAGGAGCCTGGACCCAGTCCACGCCGAAGGTGTCTATCATCAGGCAAGCGCAGCCGACAGCCAGGCTGCCGATGGCCATGTCGGCCAATTCCATCTCTTCCAGAACCTCGGCCAGCACTCTGTTGATGATACCATGCCCGCATCCTGGGCAGAATTTGTTGTCCTCGACCAGCAGGCCGGGTATTCTTTTTTCAGCCATTTCTACGCCCCCTGCCCTGTTAAAAGCTTTACAGCCGCGTCTACAATGGTTTGCGACGACGGAATATGCGCGCCGCCCAGAAAATGACGAACCGGGACCTTCATGCCGGTGGCGAGTTTGACGTCTTCCTGCAGTTTGGGCATGGCGCAAAGCTCCACCGACAGGTACGCGCGGACATCCGGATTGACCTCGCTGAAACCCTTTTCCGGAAAAGGCCAGATGGTGATGGGACGCAACAGACCGAGCTTGTGCCCCTGCTCGCGCCCCATCTGCACGGCTTCCTTGCAGATGCGCGAACTGATGCCGTAGGCAACCAGCACCACATCGGCATCGGCCACGCCCACGGATTCCCAGCGTTGTTCCTGCTCCTGGATGGTGTCGAACTTGTTCTTGATGTAGCTGTCGTAGTCCTCGATGTAGTACATGGTGGAGGTAACGCGCTTGAAGGCGCCGCCCCGCTTGCCGCGTACGGCCCAGTCGTGGTCCGGATCGCAGACTTTTCTTTCCGGCAGTTCGACCGGCTCCATCATGGATGCGATGGAGGCGTCGGACAGAATCAGACACGGCGTCCGGTATTTCTCGGCCGTATCAAAGGCCACGGCAACCAGATCCGCGGATTCCTGAACCGAAGCCGGAGCATAGGCCGGGGTGCGGTAATCCCCATGCCCGCCGCAGCGGGTGGCCATGAAATAGTCCGACTGGGCCTGAAAAATATCCCCCAACCCCGTACCGTAGCGCTGCACGTCCACGAACACGGCGGGCAATTCGGCCGACGCGATATAGGACATGCCCTCCTGCAGCAGGCTGAAGCCCGGACCGGACGAACTGGTCATGACCCTATGCCCGGCAGCCGCGGCTCCGTAGAGCATGTTGACTCCTGCCAGTTCGGATTCGGCCTGAATAAAGCTCCCCCCGGCAGCGGGAAGATGATCGGAGAGATACTCGGGTATTTCGCTCTGCGGCGTGATGGGATACCCGCTGAAAAAGGTCATCCCGGCGCGTATGGCGGCCTCTGCCAGGGCGTGATTTCCCTTCATGAGCTTAGGCTGCATCGCGGTCCACCTCGACAATCTCATACACATAATCCGGACATACGGTATAACACGTCCCGCACGTAGTACATTTATCGTGATCGATTACCATGACGTTGTACCCTTTTTCATTGACTTCACTGGATACGGAGAGTGCTTCTTCCGGGCATGTGATACTGCAATAAAGACATCCCTTGCATCTATCCGTATGCTGAATTACCAATCTTTTCTTCTTTTTATCCATTGGAACCTCCATAAAAGAGATTTGAAAGAGAAATAGATATCAACAATGCAGTTGTTTATTCCTCTGTTCATATCCTCTGTTCGCTTTCGGTTATCTCCAGTGAGGAGTATGTGGTCAACGGAACTCGAAAAAAAATCCGGTTGTTCGCATATACGGATTTTTACATGGTTGTGAAAATAATTTTATCTCGCCATTTTTTTTGCCTAAAACCCAAATCACCCGCCGGAGCAGAAGGTTTTTGGACAGCTGATTCCGGAGGCTTGGGTGAAACAATCGTTCGGTACGATCAGGACGCACACCGGTTTGCCCCGTGACCAGACAGCTCGTGCTGCCGGGACTGGCCCACGCCGGGGAGTGCTTCATACCCACAAAGCATGAACGTTGGGCCGTATTGATCTGAGGAATCTAGTAAACGCGTATTGCCTACGGACAATACGCTCAAGGAGATGTCTACATGGCTGAGAACAAACCGTATATTCTTGTGGAATGGAACGACACCGAGACCGACGCCAAAGGATGGCTGTGTGTTTATAATTTTGTGAATAATTATTGCGGCGGCGGAACTCGTATGCATCCTACTGTTACAGCGGAAGAAGTGGTACGCCTCGCCACTGCCATGGGATACAAGTACAAGGCATGCGAATCCAAGACCACTGGTGGTTGCAAAGCAGGAATTGCGTATGATTACAAGGCACCGGATGCAAAAGACGTTCTGAAACGTTTTCTCATTGCAGTTTCGCCTTATCTGAAATGCGGCGTTTCCATCGGCGGCGACCTGGGCGTCGACTACGGCGACGTGCTCGCCATTCTGGACGAGATCGGCGTCGGCCTGCCCCAGACCGAGGCCATGCGCAACAGCGCCCAGCAGCAGCAGTACATCAAGGACCACGACGACGTCTGCAAAATGACCTACGATGGTTTTCTGATGTACGACATGATCACCGGCTACGGCTGCGCTTCCGCCCTGGATGAGGCCTGGAAGCTCAAAGGCGGCAAACCCGGCGCCAGTGTGGTGCTGCAGGGGTTCGGCTGCGCGGGCGCCAGCCTGGCCAAATGCCTCAACGACTGGGGCTACAAGATAGTGGGCATCGCGGACGCCAACTGCCTGGTGACCTGCGAAGGCGGCCTGGATATTCCCAAGCTGCTGGCCACGCGCAAACCCAAAGGTGAACTCGACTCCGCCGCTTTTGCCGCCGACTACACCGTACGCCCCAACAGCGAATGGCTCGAGGTCGATTGCGACATCCTGATCCCAGCTGCCCTGGAAGACGTCATCAACAAGAACAACGTGGACAAGATCAAGGCATCCCTCATCGTGGAGGCGGCCAACATTCCCGTTACGCCGGAAGCGGACAAGGTGCTCGAGAAAAAGGGCATCGACGTCTGCGTGGATTTCGTCACCAACATGGGCGGTATCCGGATTTACGAAGTGGTGCTGTTCGGGCTTGTGGAAAAAGATCCCAAGGCCATTGCCGAAGACACCATGAACATCGTCCGCAGACAGACCCGGCGCGTGTTCGAAGAAGCCAAGAAATCCGGCAAGACGCAGCGTCAGGTGGCGCACGAACTGTTCGCTCCGGACAAGTCCGACACCCCCGACATGCCGAGCTTTTAGCTATCCGGCTGCCGCTTCCTGGAAGCGGCAGCCTTTTTTTACTGCAGTCCCCGGCGACTTGGGCCTCCGGCCGGGGTCCGCAGTGAGCAATCCTTAACAGACGGGCACGCACACTTTGAGGAGGATTACCATGAGCCCTACGCTTCGCAAGTATTTGTCGATTTTCGCCCTGTCCCTGGCCGGCGGTTCCATTTACACGCTCCCCTACATCAAATACGTGTTTTACGACACGCAGATTGAAGTGATGGGCATCACCAATACGCAGTCCGGATTCCTGCTCAGCATGTATGCCCTGGGCTGCATCATTTCCTACATCCCCGGCGGATTGATCACCGATAAAATTTCTCCACGCAAAGCCATTGCGGCTTCTTTGTTCGGAACAGCCGGCCTGGGGCTTTTGTACGCACTGACCTTCTCCTACACCATCTCCCTGGTCATCTGGTTCCTCTTCGCCCTGACCACGGCCTTCGTATTCTGGACTGCCCTGATGAAGGCCATCGGCATGGCCGGCGACAGCCAGGAACAGGCACGGCTCTACGGTATTTATTACGCAGGCAACGGCATTGCCGCGGCCGTCATCAACAGCATTTCGCTCAAGGCCTTCTCCATGGGCTCAAGCCCCCGGGAGAGCCTGTTCTATGCGGTGGCCGTCATGTCGGCCAGCATCTTTGTTTCCGGCCTGCTGGTGCTTTTTTTCCTCAAGGACGGCAAGGTGGAATCACGGGATGAAGACAAGTTCGACTTTTCCGCAGTCAAGGATCTCTCGAAAAACCCCATGCTCTGGTGTTTTTCGATCATTGTTTTCTGCGGGTACGCCATCTACAGCAGCACCAGCTACTTTACCCCCTATCTCACCAATGTGGTCGGCCTGTCCGTTGAGGAATCCGGAGTCTATTCCATCATCCGCAGCTACCTGTTCTATCTGCTCGCGCCCTTTGCCGGATACCTGGCCGACAGGATCCTGCATTCCACAGCCAGGCTCTTCCTCGTTCTGTTCACACTGCTGGCCGCCATCATCGCCGGAGTGCTCGTTCTGCCCGACACCATGTCCGTCACGGCCATCAGCCTGTATACCCTGCTGCCCGGAGCCCTCGGTCTGATGCTCTACGGCCTGGTCTTTTCCGTTGTCAGGGAAGCGGGAATCCCCATCAAGGTCGCAGGAACCGCCATCGGCCTGGCCTCCATCATCGGATATACGCCGGACTTCTTTTTCTCGGCCATGTTCGGTTCCTGGCTGGACTCCTACGGGAACGAAAAAGGCTATGCCATGATCTTCGTTTTCCTGGCCATCGTCGCCGTTGTGGGCGCGATAATGGCCGTGGCCGTCATCAAAAAAGGGCACAAGGTCGTACAAGAGGATTTGGAAGCAGTGACGGGAGCCGCCTGATTGTCACTCCCCGCAACTTCCTGATTGAGTCTTTCCGGCATCACTGCTACCCATGGGCGGCGGTGATGCCGCTTCCTCATCCTGCTCCAGAAAATTGCAACGTACGTACTTTTAACCAGTCCGAGCCGCAAAATGAAAATCAACCGTACCGTGCAACGGGCCCTGATTGTTCTGGACCTTGTGGCCACAGCTCCCAAAGGCCTGCGCCTGAGCGAACTGGTGGAAGCACTTGAGGTTCCCAAGTCCAGCCTCTTCGACATTGTTTCCACCCTGGTGGGCATGAACTACCTGCGCGAGGAAAACAAACGCTTTTTCATCGGCATCAAGACCAAGGAAGCGGGCGATCGCTACGGTGAATTTCAGGACCTCAGCCACATTGCGGACTCTTTGCTCAGCGTTGCATCGGAAAAATACCACTCCTCCACATCGCTGGTCCGGCTGCATCACAACGACCTCGAATACCTGTTCCAGTACCACCCCAAGGACGCGGTCATGGTCGCCAGACAATCCAGCCCGTACAATATCCTCCACGCCTCGGCCACGGGCAAGGTGCTCATGGCCTTTCTCGACGAGGACAGGAAAAACGCGCTGGTGCGTACGCTGCCCCTGCAAAAATTCACGGACCGGACCATCGACTCCGTGGACGGACTCCTGGAAGAACTCGACCAGGTGCGGGAAAACGGCTATGCCCTGGACAACCGCGAATACCACTACCTGCTGCAATGCGTGGCGGCCCCCATTCTGTTCCGGGAAAAATGCATCGCTGCCATCTCCTTTTCCGGCCTGAATCTCTTCAATGAAAACCCCCAGGATATGCTCCGGTACGTCAAACAAACCGCCAGGGAAATCACCGAGGCCTACAGCCGCAGTTGAATCCGACCTGGCGACTTTGGCCAAGCGAATAACGATGAAAGGCTGTCTCCCCTGTGCGGGCTGACAGCCTTTTTTTCTGAAGAACATCCCGTCATCAGATGAAGTGCACCCAGATTTCCGCATGCGCTGCCAATAATCTGGGCAGCGCTATTTCGGCTGCGTCTGAAATATGGGCAGCGCGTCTGTGATGGCCCAAAAAATAATGACCGGGAATGCCACCAGACCTGCCGCCCCGTACGCTCAAGACTCGATTACGTACGACTTGACCGGGATTGGCAGACTTTATGCTTTTGGAAAAAGCAATGCGTGGGTGACGTAGGCTGACGACTCCATTAATTCAACCGCCTCACGGGGGAATACCTGTTCTCTCAAAACAGGCGAAACAGGCAGATTTGATGAGGAATACAGTATGAAACGTACGTTGTTGCTCTCTATGCTTTTCTCTCTGTGCAGTACGGTTTGCTATGCCGGTTCACCGGCCATGGGGCCGGACGCATACGGCTTTGATTGGCTCAACCCCAAGAACGCACAGTGCGAACAGATTCCCCAATCCTTGCGGGATACCTTCGGCAATTGCAGTTATGAAGCGGATGGAGCCTTCGGTCTGGATGATCCGGTCTTCAAGTGTCCCGTGAGCGAGAAAAGCGAATTTCTCATCTTCGAGAATGAGCCCGCATGCATAAGAAATCTGGAAACCATGCTGGCGAATGGGGAGGAATAGGCCGAGGGCGTACAGTGACAGGCACTCCGGATTAACGGTTGATACCCATCACCCGCTGGACGATAGGCAAGCTCTTGCCTGACGGTACCATACGCTTGTTCGAAGCCTCGTACTTCGTACCAGCTCTTTTACATGCCGCTTTGCCAGGCCGAACAATTACTTGTACCTCTCCAGGATAGTTGGCAAAATTCCGGAGCTCTAAATAACAATGCGAGTTCTTCCCCTTTAAAAGCCCTGCCCTGCAAATATGAAAAAGGCCGGCGATACTGTCGCCGGCCTTTATTTCGTACTTCGGGTTCTTCCAGAACATTACGCCTGCGGGGCAATACAGCCCGGTGTACTATGAAGCGCCCTGGAAGGTCAGTTTCTTTGGTTCAACTGCTCAGGTCATCTCGCTTTGCAGCAGCAGAAAGTCTTACTGTTTCGGAGCTACAATCGGACGGGAAGCGGCTGCGCTGAGCAGTTTGTCGGCATCTTCCTTCAGAAGGAAACCTTTCTTCACCAGATCCATGGTCGCAGCGCGGTATTTTTGATAGTAATCCAGGTTGCTTTCATACATTTTCGCCAGCTTCTTGGAGTCAAAGGGCTTTACCGCATTACTACAGTCAGGATCCAGGGCGCCGAACCCGGTGTATGAAGCGATGGGCACATCCATTTCGGGCATACGCAGTCCGCCGCGGATATTGCCGTTGGCATCGCGTTTGAATTCTCCATGACCGATGTACGTTCCCCAGGCATTCTTGACCGGTTTATTCTTGTTTTTCAATTCAGGTTCCGGCGCTGCTGGCGGGGGCGTATCAGTCAAAAGCCAATTGTCGAGATGTTCGTACATGGCTTTTTCAAACATGTAGAGATTGATCTCCGGTTGCATGGCACTGCAAATAAAATGGGGCCACTTGGGGTCAAACATGTCCGTGGCCAGCAGATCATCATAGGAGGCGTCGCTGTAATCATACTGCCAGGTCCAGCCATGGCTGGCTCCGGCAACCATCCAGATCCAGAGCTTGTTATCCTTCGTATTGCTGTTTGCCGGGCTGTCATGATGCCAGAACCACTCCGAATTAAGGACTACCAGGGGATCGCTGCCGGCCTTGAACTGCTTGTACTGGGGATCATCCTCGGAAAAACCCTGAGCGCACTGATTCAATGGTTTGTATTTGGAGCGCCCCATGGGGATATCCTCGATCAAATACCCGTCGTAGACCCTTTTCCCGTTGCCCATTGTGGCCAGGGGGCGAATCCACGAATAATATGCCTTGATGTAGCGGCCGCTCTGCGATTCTCCCATCAGGTAAGCCCGCTGCGCAGGACTGCCCAGGGGATTTGCAGGGTTCGAACTTTTCAACAATGCCCCGACCTGAGAAAAAATATCGAACGCCAGACCGTTCTCATACAGTTTCGAAAGATTCGGATCATAGTCTTTGTCGCCGGGAAGCGAACCGCAGATCTGCTTTTCGGGTGGCAAGGGGTTTGCCATGGAAAGCCGTCCGTACCGTTTGGCGTCGAACTTCACCAGTCCGGGAAAAATGTTGGGCTTGCTTGTTATGCCCACATAGACATCCCTGCGATTGATGATGCTTTCCCAGAGAGCCCCCCAGTTGGCAGTCCAGTCATACCCTGCCGTCATATTGATGATTTCCACCGCAGCCACTCCGGACCAGTCCTTCATGTCAATGGGGCGCCGAACAACGATCCGGGTCGTGTAAGGGCCGGAGCGCAAGACTTTGGTCTTGAAATCACTGTGAGGGATTGCCTCGTATACGTTGGCCGTCCCGCTGACATAATACTCTTCTTCCACATAGCCGTAGGATTTGAGGTTTATGGGTTTCCACTGCCAGGCAGCGCCGTTCCAGACATGCGACGTGGCGGAGTTCGGTATTGGCCCCTCGATTTTTGGGAGCGGTACGGCTGTGCTCGCCAGCAGGGTGGCGGGGCAGATTACTCCGAAAAGCAGCCCCATAAAAACGGCAACCATGGCAAAACAGCGATTTCGACTGTTTGGTCCTGGCATACATCAATCTCCTTTGAAAAACATTAACCTACTATGGATAGTCACCTGAAATACGAATTGGTGAGCCTGCCAGCAAAAATTGCAATTTGAAGTGATGATGAGAACAAGGAAAATGCGTGATACGTGAGATACAAGAATCCCAATCCTCTGGCAGAAAGGCCACGCCACAATGCAGGCCGTCTTTAAGACAGCTTCATCAGGGATTCGTACGAGCTGGCAACAGTTCGTAAGTGCAAAAAGACTTATCGCATCTTCCGAACTAATGATGACTGACAAAAGATAAAGGACGAAACAAGGTCCTTGCTCAGGCTCGTATTTGCTTCAACAAGATGTCTTAAAACCTGATGAAGATACGTATTGATGGGCGCGATAGTCCGCAGGGAAAACCGGCAACCCGGCATTTGTGCAAGCAGCCTGTATAAGTGACAACAGGCGCTGTTTTTGAGCAGCAAAAAATATGTAGCCAAATTAGATAGTTATGCTATCTAACAAAATTGACAAAGATAGTCAAACGCCCCAGGAGGACTTTGAATCGTGGTCGTCCACCAGGCGGAATCGCCGCTGCAACAGCGGCAATCCGTATCGCATACGCAGTCGTATCGATACCCTGGAGGATTATGCGGTAGGGTAAAAAAATCTCGTGAAACTGCCGAATGCCTGCGGTTTGTCTTTTCTGGGACAGGCACCACGCCCCGAAAAATAAGGCCCGGTTTCCATAAACGGAATCCGGGCCGGACTATATAAATGCGAGGGGGGTAAAGTCCCCTGTGTTCAGATTCCCGTGGCTGGATGGCGTCTCGCAGGCGAGATCCGGCGGCAGAAACGTGTTGAAAAATCTGTGCAGGAATCAGATGTACTGCCAGACCTTGTTGATTGTTGTATCCATCACGGCAACTGCGCAAGAATCAGTGTAGGCGATTTCGACAACATCGGCCCGAAGCCTCCCCTCACCCTGACTTTGGTTGAAGGCGTTCATCACTTCCATGGAATCACTGCGGCTGCGCGATAGTGGAGGGCTGCCGTCATACGCACGGGGATGGTAGCCTATGTAAATGATTTTGAGCTTTTCCTGTTCGCTGTCCATTTCCTGCTCTCGCTGGTTTGGGGTTGTTCCGTGTTCGATCAGGGGCCGATGTCCGTAAGCCGTGTTCCTTGGTATCATGTCATGGAAGGTAAGAAAAGACGGTAAGTTGGCTTGTTGCCCAGCCAGAATGGCTGGGTTGAGGCTGCTTTGTAATGGCAGAATTGGTGGGCTCGAACTGGAATTTGCCAAGGCATGAGATGGCCTTCTTCATTCGCACATAAAAAAACCGCCTCCAAGATGAAGGCGGTTATAGTCCCACGTATTCCGGCTGATTCTACTTCTTTCCCTTGACCACGGCCAGTTTTGACAGCAGGGGGATATTTTTGGCATCCACGCCGGGCTTTTGTCCGCGCAGGTCGAATTCCAGTTTCACGCCGGGCCGGAAAATCAGCACATGGGTGGAGCCTCCGAAGTGGAACATCCCCAGCTGATCGCCCTTTTTGACGTGCTGCCCCTCGTAAACCGTGATTTCATTGGACGAGACATCGCCCATTCCCACGAAAATAATGGCCATGAGACCAATATCCGGGTTGTCGGCCTGGATGAACACCACTCCCCTGGCCGCCACCTGGGTGATATAGGCCTGGCAATTGTCCTGGGTTTCCGGATCGAATCCGCCCGACAACGGGGCCGCGTAATAGCTGCCGTCCACAAGTTTGGTCCTGACGATGGTGCCGCTCACCGGACTGTGCCAGCGGTGGTAGTTGAAAGCGCTCAAAAAGGCCTGATAAACGGTCCCGCCCACGAATTGTTCCGTCAAAGGGTCCCCGTCAAGCATGTGGTAGAGGGAATAGGGTTCGCCCTTGATCCAGAACTTGTCCCGGAGTTTGACCTTTTCCGCCAGCTGGTAAGGAGCGGACTCGCAGGCGTTGGCGATTACCGCGTCATTGTCCGGGGAGGCCACAGGACGACGGCCGTCGCGCAGGAGGCGGGTAAAGAAGTCATCCCACGAACTGAAGCCGTAGTACGGCTTGTCGGGATCGCAGACGAAATTTTCGGCAAATCCGGGCATGACCTTCATGGCTTCCGGACTGAACCACCCGCCGGGTTTGTCGGTAAGAACATACCGGGAGTCCGGGGATCCGAGATAGACCTCCCACTGATTCAGGATCTTTTTCAACTGTCGGTTCACCCGTTTGTCCAAAAAGGCTTCGCTCCCCGCAGCGGTGCCCATGGGCCAGGCCATCATGGCGTTGATCGGCGTTCCAGCCATGATGGTGTCGTTGAACTCCGGCGCACTGGTCAGGAGGCAGTTCAGAACATTGAGCATCTGCCTGTAGCTCCGGACCTGCACGTTTCCGGCGGGATCCTCCAGATAAGGCGCTTCATTGGGGATCTGTTCGAACATCTCCGTAAACAGCATATAGAGGTGGGGATCGTTTTCAATCAAATCCTTGAGTTCCTGCACAACGGGCATCAAGGAGACAGCCGCGTCCGCACTGATCTTGTAACACTGCCTGCCTGCCGACGGGGAACGGAGCGCATCCCCATGCGCCACCGACAGCCCCTGAAAGATGAGAACCATTGAAAAGAATAAGACGACAAACACCTTGCGTTTCATGAATACCCCCTCCTGTTTCGTGGTTATCTCATCAGCACATATTTTTGTGCGATTAAGTATGCAATATCCTATTAACATGCCACTTTTATGGAAGCAAGATCTTGCCCGGCATGGCTGTGTTCCTGGAAATTTTCAGTGGCGCCGAGGACCAGATTGAACTTCGGACATCTTGAGATGTCATGCCGGGGAAGGTCAGCTGCAATCGCTGAAATAATGGAGTTTATTGTACGGTTATCAACCAGAAATCAGAAAAATCAGGGTGTGTTGATGAGGGGGGGGTGTTTTTCAATGATTTTCTTGAGCTGGAAAACGCTTATAATTGCCGATCCACATCCATGCTTTGATGAAGAATCCTTACAATAACCACGGCATCACCTTCCAGCCGATAGAATACGAGATGCTTACCCACGGGGAGGCTGTACTATCCCGCTCTGATATAGTCGCAATTTCTGCTGATTCCGGTGTTTTCCGCAATCAAGTGAAAGGACCGGTCCAGCCGCAATAAGTATTCCTTGCGCTGCGCAACTCCCCACGTCGTTTGCGTATACTTGGCTATGTTCTTGAGGTCGGCGTAGGCTTTGTTGGTAAGCTGAAACAGCATTTCAACTGTCTAATTCGGCGGACAGTTTTTCCAGCGAGTAATCAGCGATACCGCTTTGTTCCCCTTCGGCAAGGGCCAGTTGCAGGGCCTTGAGCTTGGCTTCCCGTTCTTCAAGAAGCCGCAATCCGGCCCGGATGGCTTCACTGGCGGAGTTGAACCGGCCTTCCTTCACCTGGTCGGCGATAAATTTGTCGAAATGTGCGCCAAGGGTGACGCTGGTATTTTTTTGCATGGGTGGCCTCCGCGTGTCTTTATTAGAATATAATATTTATAGGTATTGGAGACAAGAGAGGCAACCGGAAGTCGGGGCTGGGGGAGTGTTGGTGTGTTTGGGCTCACCGGAACCGAAAATCCGTGAAGAACCATCATAGGGGGTAGTCCCGACCACAAGATGAACCATTGTGGCCGGGACTACCCTTTGTATGCTTGAGTCTAGCTTAATCCGTCCGGATGACATGCGGAGCTTACACAACCAGTCATGTCTTTATCGCCGGGGAATTCTTCCAGGTGACACGAAAGGCAGGAGGTATGTTTCGGGTTCTTGACGTGCATGGCACGGAAAAACGAAACATATCCACCCGCGTCCGGGTCTGTATTTTTGTGACAATCAGAGCAGGCCTCGGGGGTGTCCTTCACCTTGTTTTTGTGGTGACAGTCAAAGCAATCCAGGTGCGAATGGCTGGAGTGATTGAAAACAACGCCGAGGTTACGCTTGCTGTGTCCTTTGATGACATTGATTTCAAGACCATCAGCCGGAGCATCAATAGCCGCTTCCTGCTTTTCCTGCGCAAAGGCAACAACTGCTGCGAAGCACACACAGAGCAAGGACATGATGAATATTTTTTTCATAATAATTCCTTTGAGTACGCGCTTACGCTTTCACTTTGGAGGCGAAACGGCCAGTGAATATGTCGCGGCGGCTGAAAGCATTTTTGGCCATAGCTTTTTTCACCAGCTTGCTGCCATCAAAAGAAGCCAAGAGGTTGCCGTTGTAGCTTTCCGGCGGAGCCGTGCACAGGTAGATGACCCGCACGGATTCGGGATCCGCGAGGTATGCGTCCGGGTATTTTTCCTGCACTTCGGCCAGGCGTTTTTTCGCAAGAGCAAGCATTTCCTCACGGTCGCCGAAGTTCATGGTGCCGGTGGGACAGCTCTGCACGCAAGCGGGCAGACGGCCATCCCGCACACGGTCCAGGCACATGTCGCACTTGAACCATTGTCCGGTCTCCGCATCCATGCGGGGCACGTTGTACGGGCACAGTTCCTCTGAGGTGACCTTGTTGCCGATGCGCGTGGTATCGCGGTTCATGACAACGGCGCCGGTCGCTTTATCCTGCTCGATGCCGTTGCTGTACATGTTTCCGATGTACTTGCAGGGAGGCTCAAGGCAGTGACGGCACTGCTCCGGGAAGAAGTACCACTGCAACTTGCCGTTGGCGTCGCGTGCTTCGTTGAAGCGCACAAGCCGGATGGTCTTGGAGGAAAGATCCTGCGGGTTCTGGTGCGAACCCACGTTGCGGGTCTTTTCCGCAGGAAGGTTTTTCCACTGCTTGCAGGCGACCTGACAACCGCGACACGCGGTACAAAGGGACAAATCAACGAAAAAGCTTTTTCCCGTCATTATTTATCTCCTTCTTTCCACTTGCGCAGGTTGACCATGAACGCCTTGTACTCGGGTATACCGGTGTTAGGATCACCAACGTTTGGAGTTAAAGTGTTCGCAGAGTCGCCGCCGTCCAGGGGACGGACCCAGCCGTAGTGCCAGGGCATGCCGACCATGTGGATTTCAGTGCCGTCAATGATGTAGGGCTGAATCCGCTCGGTCACCATGGCGATGGCCCACATGGAGCCACGGACACTCTCGAGAGTGACCTTCTCTCCATTCTTGATGCCGCGAAGTTTGGCCAGCTGCGGGCTGATCTCAACGAACATCTGCGGTTCGGCCTCCACCAGCCAGGAGCACCAGCGGGTCATGGAGCCCGTCTGCCAGTGTTCGGTCAAGCGGTATGTGGTGCCGACGAACGGGTAACGCGGATCACACACGGCCTTTACTTCCCCTGCCACCTGAACCGCAGTCGGGTTGTGAAGGGTCTTGGAGAAGGGATGCTTTTCGATCGGGCATTCCAGCGGCTCGTAGTATTCCGGCAAAGGACCATCGGTACGGCCGGGGCCAAAAAGCTGGCCAAAGCCGTGCTTGCGCATGATGAACGGATTCTTGGTGCCCGGAGCCCAACCGCCGTCAGGAACGTCTCCTTCCCATTTCTTGCCGTCCCACTTGATAACGGCCCGTTCCGGATTCCAGGGATTGCCCTTCAGATCCACGGACGCCCTGTTGTAGAGGATGCGTCGGTTGACGGGCCAGCACCAGGTCCAGTTCGGGAACAGTCCGATCTTTTCCTGTTGAGGCGTCTGGCTGGGATTATGGCGTTCGGCCTTGTTTTCCGTATCGCTGACCGAGTTGCAGTAGAGCCAGTTGCCGGAGGTGGTGGAGCCGTCGTCCTGAAGGTAGGCAAAGCTGGGAACCTGTTGTCCCTTTTTGAATTTCTTGCCTTTGACCTCCGTGTCCTTGGTGAACCAGCCGTTGCAGAGCCTTGCGGTCTGCTGTGCGCTGAATTCCATATGGCCATGGCCATCGTCCTCGCACATGTTCTCAAAGCTCAGATGGGTGATCGGTTCAGGATAGGCGCCGCCTTCGTCTTCATACAGATGAACCAGCTCTTCCCACAGTTCGTGGAACATGTGGCCGTCGGTGAGCACGCCGTCTTTGGGTTCCGGACCGGCGTAGCGCCACTGCATCCAGCGACCGGAGTTGGAAACCGAGCCTTCCTTTTCGATTGCGGTGGCGCAAGGAATGAAGAAGGTTTCCGTCTTCACTTTGGACGGGTCCATTTCCGGGCCTTTCCAGAAACTGGAGGTTTCGCAGTCAAAAACGTTGACGTTGACCATCCAGTCCAGTTCGCCAAGGGCCTTGCGCGTTTTGACCGAGTCGGGGCCGGAACAGGCCGGGTTCATGCCCCAGACCCATGCGCCGGTGAATCCGCCTTTGTACATCCGGTCGATGAGCGGAATCCAGGAGTATTCGCTTGCCTTCTGGTTTTCCAGCTTGGGCAAATACTTGTAGGAATCCTTGGGATCATCATCGGAGTACATGGCCTTGAGCAGGCTTGCGGAATACTTGGGATAGTTCTGCCACCAGTTCGCGCTCATTGAGTCATTGCTCACGGGTGCGAACTTCTTGTTGTACTGGTCCAGAGTGTCCAGTCCTGCAAGCGGCGTTGCTATGTACCCGGGGAGGATGTGGTAAAGAAGCGCGTAGTCGGTGGATCCCTGCACGTTGCATTCGCCGCGCAGTGCATTCACACCGCCACCGGCAATACCGATGTTGCCGAGCATAAGCTGGATCATGGCCATGGCGCGGATGTTCTGCACACCAACGGAGTGCTGGGTCCAGCCCATTGCGTACATGATCGTGCCCGCTTTATCCGGAGTGCCGGTCGCAGAGTACAGGTCATAGAGTTCGGTCAGATCCTCAGGGGAGATACCCGACATGTTCGAGACGTTTTCCAGTGTATAACGCTCGTAATGCTTTTTCAGGATCTGGAATACGCAGCGCGGATGCTGCAGGGTTTTATCCTTCTTGGGAATCCCGTCGGCATCATATTCGAAGGCCCATTGGGACTTGTCATACGAGGAGGTCTTGGGATCAAATCCGGAAAAAAGGCCATCCTCAAAGGAGTATTTCTCGCCAACGATGAAAGACGCGTTGGTGTACTCGCGCATGTATTCGAGGAAATAGCGCTCGTTATCGATAATGTACTTGATCATACCGCCGAGAACGGCGATATCAGAACCGGAACGAAGCGCAAAAAACTTGTCCGCCCGAGCGGAAGTTCGCGTATAGCGCGGATCGACATGGATGATCTTTCCGCCCCTGGCCTGCGCTTTCAAAGCCCACTTGAAAGAAATGGGATGGTTTTCGGCAGCGTTGCTGCCCATAATCAAAATGCAATCACTGTTCTGAAGATCATTCCAGTGATTGGTCATCGCACCGCGTCCGAACGACTCTACCAGAGCCGCAACAGTTGCGCTGTGTCAGATACGGGCCTGATGTTCGAGATAGACGATTCCCTGGGCGCGCATGAAGGCGTGCATGGCGAAACACTCTTCATTGTCCAGTGCGGCGGAACCAAGGGAGGCCACTCCCATGTTGCGGTTGACGACCTGTCCCTTGTCGTTCTTTTCCTGAAAGGACTTGTCGCGGGAATCCTTGGCCAGCTTGGCGATACGCTTCTTGCACCACTCCCAGCTTTTTTCTTCCCACTCACCGGAATAGGGAGCGCGGTACAGACATTTGCCGTCGCGCAGGTCGTTCTCGGTCATCTGGATGGAGCTTGCGCCCTTTGCGCAGAGAGATCCTTCATTGATGGGGTGGTCGGGGTCGCCTTCCACATTGATGGCGCGCTTGGTATCCAGGGATGTGGTGACTATCAGCCCACAACCTACAGAGCAGTAAGCGCAAACAGAGGTGGTTTCCTTGCTGCGGTTCATCTTCATCTTCGCGATTTTCTTGATGGCCGCTTCCGCAGGCGCCATACCGAGGCCGGAAAAGGCCACGCTAAGCGCCGTAGCTGAAGACAGCTTCACGAAGTCTCGGCGGTTCAGTTTCATTCAATGCTCCTAAGAAATGTAGTTATCGTCCTCGAATCTCACGACTGAGCACGGTGAGCAGTCTGTACCCGGAAAGCGAAACGGAAGACTCATAAAGCGGTATGTCTTCATTGAAAGGGACCACAGCCCAGGTATGAACCCGGACGTGGAGCGTTTCGGCATACGCTTCACAAGCTTCAAACGACATACCGAGTCCGCCAAAGGGGAAATCGGCTGTCTTGCTGGTGGATATAGATTGTTCGTGTTGTGCCATAATGCACCTCCATGGCCTTAGCCTTTGTGTTATCTTCACAAAAAGCCTTTTTCCCATATGAAATAATGAGATAAAAGGCAATGAGCATTTCTTTTCATCAAAGTTTTCTGCTACTTAAATATGTTTCCTTACAAAAAAATGAGAAAGGAAAGTAAGTTGAGACAAGAGAAGCGGTCTATAACGGGTACTGCGCCCCCTGGAAATGAAAAAAGGGGGTATGACTTGTTGTCATAACCCCTTGTAATTTCAATTGGAGCTGAAAAAAATTAAACTTCGGACATCTTTAATGCCCTGCCGGAGAATCGGTGTCCTGCACTCCAAATGTATTGAACGTTCTTATTGTCTGCCAACACAAAACAGGTCCGCCGGAGCTGTGGCCAGGGGCGATCATCAGTCTCAAAGTTGGTTCAATGTATCTTTAATATGAGAGAGTTACAGCAGAAGAAACTCTTTTGGCCTTGTCCACAGCACTTGTAACGTCGTCGGCAAGTGCCAAAGCGACACCAAGACGACGGACTCCTGCGCATTGGCCTTTTCCGAAAATCAAAATCTTCGTATCCGCCTCACGAAGCGCAACATCAACGCCCTCAAAGGCGGGCTTGTCTGATGTGCCGTTGGACAAAATCACACTCGAAGCGGCGGCTCCATATTGACGAATACCCGGAATCGGCAAGCCCAGGACAGCTCTCACATGCAGGGCAAATTCACTCAGATCCTGAGAGATGACCGTCACTAACCCCGTATCGTGCGGGCGCGGAGAAACTTCGCTGAAGATGACATCGCCATCTTTGATAAAAAGCTCGACCCCAAAAAGGCCGCGCCCACCTAAAGCGTCCGTGATCCTGCGCGCGTATTCCTGTGCTTTCGCAAGGGTAGCCTCACTCATGGGTTGCGGCTGCCAGGATTCACGGTAATCCCCGTTTTCCTGTCTGTGCCCGATCGGCTCGCAAAACGTTGTTCCATCAACGTGGCGGACTGTTAACAGGGTTATCTCGTAATCAAAAGGGACAAATTTTTCGATAATGATCCGCCCTTTTCCCGTGCGTCCGCCAGACTGGGAATACTCCCAGGCTTTTTGGATATCAGCCTCACTTTTCACAGTGGATTGCCCTTTTCCTGAGGAGCTCATGACAGGCTTGACCACACAGGGGATACCGAGTTCAGCCACTGCCGCCTGGTATTCTTCTTCCGTATCGGCAAAGCGGTAAGGCGATGTGGGCAGACCGACCTCCTCGGCGGCAAGACGCCGAATGCCTTCACGATCCATTGTCAGCCTGGTCGCATTGGCAGTGGGGACAACATTGAATCCCTCTTTTTCGAGCTCGACCAAGGTGGCCGTAGCAATAGCCTCGATCTCCGGCACAATATAATCCGGCTTCTCTTCTGTAATAACCCGGCGAAGCGCATCACCATCCAGCATGGACATGGTATACGAGCGGTGCGCCACCTGCATGGCAGGAGCATCTTCATAGCGATCAACCACGATAACCTCTATGCCAAGACGCTGCGCTTCAATCACAACTTCCTTGCCAAGTTCGCCACCACCAAGAAGCATCATCTTCTTTGCTGATGCAGTTTTGGCTGTTCCTAATAGTGTCATAGTAAATCCCTTTGAATTGATTAAAGTGATGCGCTACACAGAGACACCTCTATGTCAGATTTTCCCTGAACTTGAAAGGATTTCTCTTTTCGGTTTCAGAATCAGAGAACTGGACTTGCTTGCAAGGATCCGTTCAGTTAACGCGTTCAGCTTCCGGAAATGTCCATGAGCCGTTCAGAATCTCCTCCTGGGGCTGATACATCCGTACGAGGTAGTTCCACCCCGGTGTTATGGGCAAAAAATTGCTTTGAGAGGGATCGCCGCCAAAATGGATCGTCACAGAGCCGTCGGAATTCCTCTTGGCGCTCAGGTTATTCACGGAGTAGGCGTTCCAGTCGTTTTTCTCCATAAACCCTTTGGAGTTGTAGACAGTAACGGAGTAAAACCCCTGCACTGGAACATTTTGCGCCACGGTCAGGGTGTAGGGTGTTTTTCCGTCGTTCTTTTCAGGTGTCACATTGACATAATACGCGGCGTACTCGGGAAGCCCTCCCCAGCCATAGGCCGTACCCAGTAGATGGTCCAGGGAATCGACCTGTTTTGCATTACCAAACATGCCGTTGGTATTGGATTTGGTCGCGGCCAGAACATTGACGGCGTCACGCAGCCGGACAAGCGATGCCGTATCCCACTCCGGCACAGCGAAAGTACCCGGGTTCTTTTGCCGCACAATTATCTGATCCTGCAGTTGGTTGGCCGCCTTCACGTCAGCCGGGTCATTCGCGTCAATAAACGTGCGAAACAGCAAACAAAGATAAGGCGTACCCACCGTGTCTCTGGTAAAGGTGAATTCCCCCTGTCCGTTTTCCACCGCCAGCGTGTACTGATCCTGGTTAAGGACCTGCATGGACTGATACCGCCCCTTGCCGTCGGGCTTCACAATGGTCACGGGCTCCGTAAGGTCGAATACGCCCACGGAATAGATCGTGTCGCGGTTCATGCGAATCACATTCTGCCTGTCGATCCGGGTGGGCCTGCGAACATGGAGCAACTTCCCAAAAGCTCCGTTTTTGACGTAACGCTGAAAAGTCGTATCTGTTTCGGCCCGGACAAAATTGTCCACCGTCACTTTTTCCGCCGCCTTGGCGAAAAGCGGAGCAAAAACAAGACACCCCGTTGCCGCAAGAAAACACAAGAATCGTTTCATTCTTTTCCCTTTTTATTGATCCATTCAAACCCATTGTAATTGACGGAAAGGTCACCTCCGATTTGCTACAGAACACACCCCGGCAGGTTGCAACACATCGCTCTAGCAGCGCCAGGAAGAAAGCATTTTTCCCTCGTACGCTCCAAAACAGGAACTCACCGGGCACGCCACCATTGTCCGGAGGACATTGTCAGGCACATTGCAGACACTTTGCCCAAGACTATGGTTATCAACTCTATAATACGGGGTACAGCATACGAATGAGGCCGAGAGAATACCATCGGCATTGCCGATGATAAGCGTTGTTATCAGCAGATGATCCGCAATATGGTAGATCAGGGGAAAAAATGCAATGTCGGCGGAGTTCAGGCGATGGCGCAGCAGAGGCTTGAAGCGGGCGGAACTGACGCGGCGGGTATGTTATCTTTGGGGCATCTTAACCAGAAACGGATTTTTTTGGGGATTTGGAGGCTATAAACGGGGCTTGGCGACTAAAACACCAAGGCGATTCATTATGGCAACGTGCTCTTCACGCACTCAAGAGCCGCCGCTGCAGCAAAGTCTGCAGGTCCCGGCGTCCATCGGCAATCAGCATCACGTACGCGCTCTTGCCCGTAACCTGGTAGATGATGCGGTATGGCTTGAAAAGTAGCTCGCGAAACTGCCTGATGCCCACGGCTTTGAGTTCTACAGGATACGCACCGCCAGCGGATAATTGTGCTGGCCCCTGGAAAGACTTTTCGATCTGGTCCAACACGTACGCTGCACTCTCTTCGGAATCATGGGCGGCAATATAGCCGTAAATATCCTCAAGATCACGGACCGCATCCGCAGTCAGGAGCACATCAAAAGCCATCAACGCACTTCCTTGCGCTCCCGCAAACGCTGAATGGCGTCTGCGGCAGGCACAACCTTGCCCTCCTCGATCTGCCGATTGCCTAGCGCCAGAATTTTCAGCAATGCCAGTGTATCCTGAGTCTGCTCATAACTGGCGATGTCCTGAATCACCGCTTTGGCCTCGCCATTCTGGGTAATAACCAATGGCTCCCCCTGCTCGGGCAAAGTCCGGATGATCTCCGCGGCATGCGCCTTGAGATAACTAATGGGCTTGATCTGGCTGGAAAGCTTCATGAACACCTCGCAGTTTGTCAGTCAGACTAAATATAGTCTTAATTTAGTCCGCCGGCAAGTGTGAGGTGGAAGGATGTTCTGAGTAAATTGTTGCCAGGCTAAACGGACATCGAAAGATTATGCTCTTTGTTCACATTTTCCAAAATTGAAAGAGAATTTTCAGCTGTAATATCGTAGGAAAGACCTTTTTCAAGCAATAACAAGTCCCTGCTCTTCACATGAAGTGTGGCTAGGGCACTCACAAGATTTCTCAATAAGCCTTGAGTTCCATATCTATTAAGAAGTTTTACGTCTCTAGCAAGAGCATTCAAAGAATTGTGCAAAGTATATAAGTGTATTCGCTCCCGCTTTTGTTCATTCTTCGCATCTGCAGTGCGTTCTTTGAAGTCATCTATAATTCTAAAAAAAAGATTGCGGTCGTTATAATTCTTAGGTCACAGGGAGTCGGTTATATCTTTTGATTTAAACGGATTGAAATGCATATTTTCCACTATTATTTATTAGTAGTTCATATTGAATAACGTACTTATAAAATTTTGAACATGATAATATTATGTTAATCTTATTTACTTTACCTATTATTACAAAAAATAATTCTTATTCATCTTTTGTATATTTTAACAATCTTATTGCGATAAATTAAAATTATCACTTTTCTCTATTATTTTCTTATCACTTTTATTACCGTTATGCGATTTACCCCATAGATCTACAACTTCTATCCTATGGCAATGTTCTGACATATATTGAAATTTATCATAATTTTTTGTAAACATTTTAGCATTCAAAAGGTCATTATATTCCTTTTCTGGCAGAAAAGAGACTAGTATTGGTAAAAAATCTATTAGTGAAATGACTAGTAAAATACAAATAAAATACACTCCTTTTATCCCTGAAGAAAAAGCACTTTTTATCAAAATAAAATGCCTAGCTAAAATGTCACTATCTTGATTTTGCTTTTTATTCTTTATTTCTTCTCTTATAAAATTTCTAATTTCTTTAGTTTCATCCTCAATTGTCTTAATCCTTTCTTTATCAGCAGTTACATCGTTATATGTACTTGTCATTTTTTCTTTCAACTCATCCTTGCGTTTGTTAATTGTGTTATATATTACATTTTTTGTAGGATCAGAAGAGTTTACCTTGCTTCCTTTTTTTCTACCCGTTCCTTCCTGCATTGCATCTTTACTAATTTCATCAAAATCCTTTGAAATAGTTTTATATTCTTCTTCGTGGGTAGTTAGCGTAGCTTGCCTTTGTTTTTTTTCATTTATTAGTTCATTATATCTCTTATGATCAGCAATCCTCTTCTCTAATGAATCTTCAGTAGATTTTTCATAAATGTGATTTCTGACCGTTGAGCTAAAAATAAAATCTGCAGGTATGAAAGAAAAGACAAATGAAAGAATGCATATTGAAAATACACGAAATATAATCAATAAGATTTTACTACTTTTTAAAACAACAATGGTTATATCAAAAATCAATATAGATATTGGTATTAGTGAAACTATTAATAAAGCTTGCGGCCAAGCCGTAAATAGCTTCTCTCCAAAAGACATTGATAGAATTATAATACAGGTAGTAGACCACGCAAAAGGAATTAAAACAGAAAATGACTTAATATACCGTATTAATTTAGATAAATTACCAAGATAAGCAAAACATGAAAAGTCCGTACCAATAAACATAAGAGGTATACGAAGAGCGACGTTGCCCCAGAGATGAGAAGACAGATCAACAGTACTATACCTCTTTTCTTTTTCTTTTTTAATGAAATATTCAAATATAGATTTTACAAGATACTTAACAATTTTTACAATAAAATAAAAAAAAATTGATATAATAATTACAGTTATTACTACATTTAAAACTGTATACTCCTTTAGCTGTGAAGAAATGAAAGGAAGAAAGTTCGTTAACATATCTACCAATTCTTGAAAGAATCGAGTCTGCATTTTCCCCCCCAAAATAATAAAATAGAATATAATGAACTATAATCGTTAGAAATTTCAGTTAGCAACGTGCCTACTATAAAAATCTCATAGCCCCATTCTGAAACATCCTGAAACCAATCCCCCCAACTTCACAAAAAAATCTCAATAAGTAGCACCAAACTGGTACAGTAGACCATAGAAACGAAAAAAGGCTGTTCACCTTGTTCAGGTAAACAGCCTTTTTTCTACGGGAAATTTCTGGTGGAGCTGGAGGGAATCGAACCCACGACCTCTTGAATGCCATTCAATTTTTTAGTACACATCTTATCTAAGAATATTTCACATAACCATTTATTTTTCTGAATTTTCTTGCTAAAGAAGTTCAGAACACATCACAAAATTTCAGCTCATTTTGGCTAAAAAGTGGTACCAAAGTGGTACCAGTAGATCACGAGGACAGCATGGCAAAAGATACGCGCAAATGGACCACCTCTAAGAAATTTCCAGGCGTACGCTGGTACCAGCACCCTACCCGGAAGAACGGCGTACAGTACGACAAATGTTTCTGCCTGCGATACCTGGCAGACGGGAAACGCTTTCAACCTTCGCTGGGCTGGGCAAGTCAGGGATGGACAGAACAGAAAGCCGCTCTGGAGCTGGCCAAACTGAAGGATGCCTACAAAACTGGTGAAGGCGATTACTCGCTTGCAGAGAAACGGGAGAAAGCCAAAGAGAAGAAGCGCCAGGAAGAACAAAAACGCGAAGCTGAAAAAGTCGCTGCTATTACTTTTGCTGAATTCTGGGAAAAAGAGTACTGGCCAGCGCAGAAACACAAAGCAGCGGGCTCGCTTACGGCAGAGAACGGATTCTACAATAATTGGCTTTACCCAATTATCGGGAAATTGCCCTTGGCCTCAATCACCCCTGGACAGTTGACGCCCATCAAGAACAAGATGCTTGAAGCCGACAAAGCACCTTCAACTATCAAATACGCCCTGGCTGTGTTCTCGCAGGTCTGGAATATGGCCAAGCGGGAAGGCATCGTTACGACAGACTGCCCGAGCAAAAATGTCAGCCTCCCAAAAGTCGACAATCGCCGGATGCGCTTCCTGACGCCCGAGGAAAGCGAACAGCTTCTTGCCGTACTCAAGGAAAAAGTCCCTGCAAGTGCATGACATGTCCTTGCTCGCTCTCCATTGCGGCCTGCGGTTCGGTGAAATCGCCCCAATTGACTTGGGATCATGTGATCTTTATAGCAGAAACTCTGTACATCATGGACCCCAAAAATAAAAGCTTTGAACCAGGACAGCTTTCCTGACAAAAAGGACGTTTAAAAATGCTTCAAGTGCGAAGAGCAAAATATTTGCTAGATAGCAATCTCATTTTCCCGGAGTAAGAAAGGCACCATCCAAACCGATGTTTCCAAAACCTTCCCCCGTACGGTCAACGAAATGTTCAACCAGGGAATCACCGACCCCAGGCAAAAAGTCTGCTTCCACACCCTGCGCCACTCCTTTGCAAGCTGGCTGGTCCAACGTAGCGTTGATCTCTACAGTGTAAAAAGAACTTATGGGGCATGCGACATTCAAAATGACGCAAAAGATATAGCCACTTGTCGCCGGAGGGGTTGCGTAAGGCTGCGGCAATGATAGAAGGGGGAAAAATGATATTCACCTTTGAATCTTTACTGCGACATTGTTCAGGAACGCTACCAATTACCCTTTTTTGTTTTCGTAAAAACTTTTAGCATTTTACCAATAACATCAAGGAAAGCTATTTGTATTTTGTGTTTTTTTCAATCTTTATAATGTCACGAGGAAAAATATTGACTTAGCAAAGGAGATTACTGCCTCAATACGTCTTTTTGGCATTATTGATTCTTCAAATGATGAAAGGTTAATTTTATAGTATGGACACTCAATGGAAACTACAATCAAAATGTTGAGTCTATCAACAATCAGCCTTGAACCATTTAGATTCAACTCTTTTTTTGCAGGAATTGGTGGTTTTGACCTGTGGTTTCGAGCGTGCTGGTTTTTCGCCAGCTTTTCAGTGCGAGAATTAACGATTTTTGTAAAAGTGTTCTAAACAGACATTGGCCCAATTTTACATATATTAGGTACAGATATAAAAAAAAATAGACAATAAGCACTTCTACCTGATACAAAAGTATGGTGTGGAAGGATTTCCCTTGTCAGGATGTTTCTGTTGCAAGAGGCTGGCTAGGCCGTGACTGGTTTGAAAGGGAAAAATTCAGGACTATTTTATCCTTTTTCTAGAATTAATAAAACAAAAGCTGCCGCAAGTGGTATTACTTGAAAATGTCACAGGCCTTTTGAGCCTCACACACTGGGCAAGACTTTGCTACAATAATTTCTTCTTTCACAAACCTTGGATATGGTGTAGCTTGGAGGATAGTAAATGCTCGATATTTCGGCGCACCCCAGTCTCGGCGCTGCAAGGAATCTTCGTATGTGCATGGAAAGGACGTGCAGACTTAGCTCTTGATAGCCTTATATGAAAAAAAAAGGCGGAGGAATTGTAAAGAATGCAAGGAAGGGTTTTATTACCCCCACCATGTGTAAAATTACCGGAGCATCAGTCCCTCTTGTTGGCTACTGTCTAGCGGCAACATCAGGAAGGCACACAGGGACTGATTGGAGTAGAACTTATGTATCATATTTTGATAAGGTTAGACGATTGACCCCTGCTGAGTGCGAAGGACTACAAGGATTCCCTATTAATTGGTCCTTGCCTGAAAAAAATTATTCACTCTACGATGATGAAATTGACACCCTTAGGTATCATGCTATAGGTAATGCTGTATGTGTTCCCTGTAATAGAATGGTTTGCGGAAAGAATTTCCAAGGGGCTTTCCCGAGAGCTAGGTGATATGCAACAAATAGGATTGGAATATCCCGTTACTTCCAAAGGAACTCTTCGAAACCTTTATTGATTTCAATAAATCAATTGTATCTCACAAAAATACTATTCATAAAAAATGCAAGAATCCGCTGGGCTAGTGGTGGGGCTGCATTTGACGATTGGTTTTTTACAGAAAGTGTTTCACCTGCCCCTAACATCCCTATCGAAAAAAAATTGATTGATGTTATTGAAAAAAGAGAAGTTGAGGGAAAATATTATTTAAGTCCAAATGCCTCAAAAGGCATATTAAGACGTGTCAGCAGCCAAGGAAGAACGCTTTTTGGTCCATTAGAAGATGCTTTAAGACGTTTATCCACACATTATGACGACATTGAAAGCTCAACGGCTGTCTATTGCAGAAAAATTGGAATAAATTTGGCATAAGAGGCTTTTAAATGCGAAAGTATGCAATAATACGTTTAGGGAAAGATAGTGTTCCAGAAATAGAGAAACTAGATAATTTTCATAGCTCTCCAAAAGACTTTTTCAACTTAACTATTTCTTGTACACAAGTTCCCAATGAAATTACTGATGGAGATTATTGTCTATTATATCTCGGTTCCGACAACAGCAAGGGCGTCCCGACTAAATGGACACAAGGAATTAGGGCGCTTGGAAAAATCATTGGAAAAACAGGTGGACCAAAGTATGCTGATAAAAAGGAAATTGAAGTAGAAGTAAAAATTATATTGCCTGAGTCAATTAATAAGCAAGAACTTTTAGCTAAAGCATCCGATAGCTACTATTGGTTTTCACAGGTTCCGATAGTTGGCATAAGCTCGTACAGTAATCAGACTATACAAGTAATAAAAGATAAAGAAACTACTCAAAATATTTATGCACTTTTTCTATGCAATTAATGTTATCCACCCGATTTTTAAAGAACTCGTTGAAAAGCATTATCCAGAATTGGCAATTTTATTTGATTATTCACCGCCATCAACAACAAACCTAGACGGAGAAACACCTACCCCCGTTTTCTCATTAGGTTGGAGGGACTACCCTCTTGATTCTGTTTTTGGTGCGAAAGGAACAACGATCGGTCAGCGACATTATCAAACGAATAGAAAACAAACGAATTATTCTTAATCCTGACTTTCAAAGAGATTTTATCTGGTCTGTCAAAAAACAATCACGTCTCATTGAATCATGTTTGATGCGTATCCCTCTTCCTGTTTTTTATGTAGCAGAATCAAAAGATGGACGTATTATCGTTGTAGACGGTTTGCAACGATTGACTACATTTTATAGGTATTTAGGCAACGATTTTGCCATTAAAATTACCAATGAACCTCAATCGGCTGAGAATGATAAAAATTCTTATCTTGGGAAACGTTTTGATGAGTTATCTCTTACGTTGCAGGAGCGTCTAGAAGATACTCAGCTGACATTATATATTCTTGATGCCAAGGCTCCTGACAGGGCTAAACTCGACATATTTGAAAGAGTCAACAGTGGTGAACCATTGACGAGACAACAGATGCGAAACTGCCTTTTTAATGGTGCAGCAACTGCATGGCTAAAAAAAGCAGCTGAAAGTGAAGCTTTTTTGCAGGCTACAGGCCGTAGCATTGACACTAAATCAATGAGAGACCGCGAGGTAATCAATCGGTTTTGTGCATTTCAGATTCTAGGAGTAGATGAATATAGATCAGATATGGACGATTTTCTGGGCCGACGCGTTGACGAAAATGAATGAATTCAGCAGTCATGAGCTCGACGACCTTTTTAACGTGTTTCTAAATTCAATGGATGTTAATTATCGACTGTTCGGCAAGCATGCTTTCCGTAAATCACTAGGAGACCTCGCGAGATTCTCGATGGGTTGACCGAACTGTAATAAATATAGCCCTGTTTGATGTTTGTTCGGTTCTGTTTGCCTATTTCGATGTAAATATTTTGGAAAAATATTCGGAAGAATTAAGGCAAATTATGAGTGACCTTTTAGCCGAGAACGACTTTTTCCAAGCCAATCAGTTATGGGACAAATGGCATAACACAAGTAAGAACCCGATTCAGGCTTATGCATAAAGCAATTTCAGAGGTTGTACACTAATGTTAACGGAATTAAGAATTCAAAATTTCAAATGTTTTAAAGATGTATCACTAAGATTATTTCCATTAACACTATTTACAGGGCTTAATGGTGACAGCTGGAAAATCGACCACTCTTCAAAGTTTTTTATTACTTTCTCAAGCGCTAAGATATGCGAATAAATCTAGTTCACTCCCATTAAACGGGACACTTGTCCGCTTAGGAACTCCTGGAGAAATCTTAAGATCTGGACAGTGGCACTATCTCTTTTTCATTAAAAAACACTTTGGTGGAAATTGAATGGGTCCTTCATGCAAAAGATAGAATAAAAATTTCAACAATGCAGCTGTCCGAAATAAACATAAAAAATACTGATCAATATGAACATTACCTAATTTCAGATATAACGTTAAACAATTTATTGCCGTTAGAAGCAAGTGCCCATGCAAGACAGTTGGTAAATCAACTACGTGAGATTATTTTTCTTGGTCCTTCTCGAATAGGAACACCCGACGTGTTTCCCGCTCCTGAAAATTCCTCACCTGTTAATGCGGATGTAGGAGTTAATGGCGAATTTGCCCCATGGTGGTTTCATCAACAGCTTGATGAAGATATCGATGATATTCGCTGTAATCCTGCTGATCCCGCAAAAACATTAAGGAGACAGTTAAATGCCTGGGTTAGTGAACTCTTCCCCAATGTCCAAGCAAATACTCAAGCTATAGCAAGGACAAATTTGGTACGACTGGAGATGCGTATTGGCGATACAGGAGATTGGAGACGCCCAGCGAATATTGGCTACGGGCTGACTTATGTTTTTCCAATCATAGTGGCCGGGTTGCTCGCAAAACCAGGACAAATTCTCATTATCGATAGTCCTGAAGCACACTTACATCCCAAAGGTCAATCACAGATGGGATTTTTTTTGGCGAAAATTGCAGCAGCAGGTGTTCAAGTCTTCGTAGAAACTCACTCCGACCATTTTCTTAACGGTATTCGCCGAGCAATTGGAGAACAGAAAATACTGAATCCGGACCAAGCTATTGTGCATTTTTATGATGCAAATGAACCAATGCCGTTGAGTGTAGAATTTACTGAAACAGGGAGCATGAATGCTTGGCCTCCTGGTTTTTTTGATCAATATCGACTCGATATAACTGCTTTAACTAAAGTAAGACGCCAACGATAGAGGTAAGTTGTGTTTTTTGTTGTCGATGAAACCAGCTGGGATTTTTACAAGATTGGTTCAACAAAATGCGTTGAAGCTTTAGAATGCCTGCTAGATATCCTCAACAATGCCTTGGAGGAAGGGCATACTGTTTTTTATTCTGAAGAACTTTTTTACTTTAATGTCTGGCCTAATTTGAATTTTTGGGAACTTTGTTTTCCAGATAAGCCAATGCCAGTATCAATCCCATACGAAGTTCAAGAAAGAATAACGGCCCTTTTTGGGGGATTGCCTAAATGGGAAGAGAGCTCACAAAAAATACCTGCTACCTTTGAAATCGAAGTTGACGGTTTACCTAGTGAGTATGCCAGATCTATCGCTTGGGCTCACAAGCAAATGGGAAATAACCTTGAAAATTCTGTCGGTTGTTTGATTCTACCTGGTGGACGTCAACCTGCGAAACTAAATGTATCTGTGGATGGTTTAGAAGTCCCACTATGGTTTATAGACAAAAATGAAATGTATCTAGCTTTTTTCAGATGGATTATAATAGAAACAACTAAAAATCCACTGCAAATGGAAAATTATCTGCGCTCTGCCTTTCCCTTTCTTTGCTTTATTCCAAATGCTGTTAATGGGATAAGCCATATGAGCAAACCATATAACGCTCTAATTGTAAAAATAGTTCATAATTTAGGTGTGCTATCCGACTATGGACCTATAATTTTTAATGGACCTTGGCAGAATGCACCAGCTGAATTTGCATCAAAAGGCATTTCTGTCTCTGATGAAAATGGAAAGACAAAAAATAATAAAAAGGCCAAGGAAGCCAGAAAAAAAGATTTTAATGGTACTCCTTTTCATTTTTGGTGGCATTGCAAATTAGAACCTGATAGGGATAGAATACACTTTAAGCCTAACTACAACAATAACAACTTGATTCTTGTAGGAATATTCCACCGACACCTTCCGACTTAAATTTAGTATATCATAGCCATATTATATGAATTATCTTTTATTTTAATATGACGTTGATAATAACTAAGAATTATTATCAACGTCCTCCCATTACTTGATTACGTCCGGATTGCTCCGATGCAACATTTCTTATTCAAATTTATATCGATATTTCAAAGCGTTATCACATCAATTTTATGCAAGTTACAAATCAAATCCATCATCCCTCCCCCTGCTCATTTGCACCCGTATCCGCCGAAAACCTATCTCACCTTCTCCAAAATAGCGTTCAAACGCTGCAATAGCGGCTCCAAGCTTTTGTAGAATTCGCTGAGCTGCTGTATCTCGGTGGTGTGGTCGTTCACTGTGCTGGCTAAGTTCTGGATTGCCTGGTCCTGCTGGGTTTGTCTGGTGCGTATTTCCTGATCCAATTTTTCCAGGCCGTGCAATACGTGGCGTTCGAGTTCGGTTTTGCTCATGGCTTACTCCTCCAGTTTGAGGGCTTTCCGTTTCTGGAAGGTCCAATCGGTTTTGACGGTCATGCCCTTGGGCAGCAGGATGAACCGGCCGGTGTCCTGTTCCAACAATTCGAGGCCCCAGGTTTGTTCCTGGAGAATTTTTATGCTGGCTTGCAGGCGTTCCTGTTGCTTTTCCATGTCGCTGACCCGATTGCTCATTACCTTGGTCAGGCCCCATGCGCCGATGGTTATGCCCAGCACCAGGAAAAAGCCGAGCATGGCTGTATGAAAGCAGCTCCGGGCTATGGTCTTGTGAAACAGCGTATTCCTGTTTTCCAATTCCTGGAGCTGGCCAGTAATTTTCTGATTCCAGGGCTGGAGCTGCGTATCTATAGCGTTCGTGGTTGTATCCAGCGCGTTTTGCAATGACGCGTTCAAGCTCTTTTGAAAGCTCTCGAACTCTTCGCTGGCGATCTTCTCCAGGGTCTGGCGATCCTGATCTATCTTCTCTTTCAGTTTGTTGCTCAAATCTCCAATGCTCATTATAAATTTCTCCTTTCATACGGATACGGGTTCCCGAATCCGGATCAAGTACGGTCAGGTAGTTCTTGCCAAGACGCGGCGTTTCCAGTCCGGCTTCATGCAGGGCGCTGACGAGTTCGGTCCTGTTGGTCACCAGCCCGGCTTCAATACGTTGGGTGATGTAGGCGTGAATGAGCTTACGCGGATCTTCTTTGGCGTCCTCCTTGTCCGCCTTGCCCCAGCGTTTCAGCCGCGCCTGGTGCAAATCCGTTTGAGAGGGCTTGTAAGCGCGCGCACGCTCCGGATCGTCCGGTCTGGCCCAGTCTTCGCGCCAGTTGAAAAGATCACGGAAGACATCGAAATCCTTTTGCCAGCCCGGAGGGCACGGGTTATAGGCCTTGCCCGAATGCAGCTCCATACGCGGGATCACAAAATGCAGCTCGTGGTGGTCGGCGTGCGTATGCCGTACCCAAAGGATGTCGTATTGATCCGACTGCAGCCCTGCGAATGCCACGGACTCGAACGAATCCATGAGTTCCTTTTCCTTGTCCGGCGTCACTTCATCTCCCGGTGCACTTGAAAGCACCCCGGCGGTGAACTTCCAAGTCCGGTCCTGCGAATCGATCAACTCGCGGGTTGTTTCCGAATCACCGCGAAGCACTTCAGGCGGATTTTCATCCCGGCCAGGATAATCCGTACGGATGAGATAATTGACCGGGCCGCTTCCCGCCCCTTTGCCATGGGGAAAGACCTTCATGTACATCAGGACTCCTTGCGCAGCTCTTGCAGAATGGCATCGAGGCGCATGATGACCTGAATCGCTTCCAGTCCGTTCTTATGGCTATTGGCCCAGCGGGCGAGTTGATTGATATTGTTTCCAACGCGGGCGAGCATTCTGATACGTTCCTGTTCATGCGCTGTCTTTCGAATTCGAAATGTCAAAAGGCGCTGCCGGATGAGATCGGCCATGGTCATTCCTGATTCGCTCGCTTTCTGCTCGAAACTCTTTTTCTCCTCTATGGAGACACGGATTTTGATCCACTGATCGCGCCTCATGGCCTCACCTCTTTGCCGTTGACGTTGCGGGGATCCAAGGGGGGCACCCCCGGCCAGCCCCTGAGTGGGTGTACCCACGAAGGGTAGGCTGGCCTCCGAACGATTGCGGCGGACCAAAACAATACTTTTGCACTTGCATCGTGCTCATTTCGCCTTGCTTTTTCTTGTCCGGATTGTTGGCGAATTAAACGAACAAAACGATTTTTATCCATTGGCCGGGTCCGCTTTTTTTTCGTTTAATTCGTTTTTTTCACAGAGAGAGAATATTTTCTTGGGGCGTCCGCGATTGCCGGATTTTTGCGTTTCAACGACGATACGCGCACTGGCAATGAGAGATGCCAGCGCATCTTCAAGATGTCGCTTTGATATATTTCTGGAAAAAATGTCGTACAATCCGCGCGTATCCAGTTGGCCTTTCTCGCGCATGGCTTCCAGGATACGTCTCTCCGTTGATCCGGCATCAACTTCTCCAAAAATGAACTGGACGGATTGTTCGCAATAATCCCAGAGGGCAAGAGCGGACTGTAAATGTGTTTTTTCAACCTCTGTAGCGGTGTCGAGCAGCGCGTATATCAGGGCTAAACGTATCGTATTTGTCTCGGCTCTACTCGAAATGGCTCCTGCAAGACCTGGCTTCTCTTGTGTAAGCAGAGGATAAACTTCACCCCACAGTTTTTTTGCTTCCGAATTTAAGGGAATATCCCCTCGATCCGTGTTGGTTCTGAGGATCTGTACGAGGCGTTGCCTGAAATTTTGCAGCCTGTCTTCATCCAACGGCTGGGGAAACGGAACGAGCTTTTGACGGCGTACGCAAACCCATAAAAAACGATTGGCAAACCCATTGAATGCCTCCACCATGTCCATTTTGTTGAGCAACTCACGCTTGGTAATATGGGTGACAATGGCAACGTGCGGAGAGGATGCACCAATTTTGCTTGTCTTTATGAGAGGCTCAACTTTATGACCGTCATAACTGCCTCTGATAATGGATGAAAGCGTATTGCCATCACGTTTTGAGCAGGACAATGCCCCGGCAAACTCCTCATCGATGACATGAAGCCGTTTGTCTTCGATACCTGGGTCAGTGACGATAAATTTTCCAGAGTTCTTTTGTTTATCGACCACGTATTCGCGCCGTTCGTCCCGGATCGCGTATATTATTCCTTCGCCACTGGACAATGGGCCTGGGCTAAATTGGGCAAGCTTCCATTCATCCTCCGAAATATTGAAAAGTGCCTCAATGGGAACACATGAGGTGCCTTTTCTTGCCTTGGAGCTTTGCCCGACCAGGACAGCGTTGATACGCGCATGTTGTCGATTCCCGGCCACGATACAGGGGCCGCGTCCGGTTTCAATGCCAAAACGCGAAAGAAATGTGACCAAAACCGCGATGGGGTCGGCTTCAGAATTCTCTGTGGCGAATTCGACGAATTCTCCCGCAAACCCGGAAAACATGGCGGGATCCGCAACCGGCCAGGGGAAAATATTCAGTTCTTTGCTTGCGGCAAGGTCGGGCGTATCCTTTAAAGGATTCTTTTTCCCGGCTTCGATGCCATTCTGTATAGTCCGGAAAGATTCACCTGCGGGAAGCTCCACGGCCTTCGCCGCCGCGTACAAATGGCCGATGACATTCTTCTTTGTAAAATCGCCTCGCGCAATCAATTGACCGATGGCGAAGCATGCTCTGTTGAGCGCATCATTGCGTTGTCCTTCCTTTGCTGCGGTGATGGCGGCCAGGTGTTCTATGGCAGTTGCCGGCGCATTGGTCAGATCAACCGTAAGCGGCTTATTGGATGAAAGGGAGTGGCCCGTAATTGTCTCGATCAGCCAGGCAGGCGCTTCCTGAGTCTGTACGTATTGGCCCCACTGATACCTGTTTCCGGACTCATGCAGAGACGGCGGCAGAATCACATAACCGCCCTGGGCGCGGATATCTATCCCGTTGCCAATTTTGCTTGCGGAATTGTGCAGCTCAATGCCCGCAGGAATTTTGAAAAACAAATGCTTGCCACCACTGCCGGTCGTCTGCTCCAACGTTTCCGGGAGAGGACCATTAGCCGCAGTGAGAGCTTCCAGGGACGCGGGACCATCCGGCAAATCAATGTCCAGCACGAAACTATGCGCCCCTGTCGGACTACCGATGTTGGCCTCAGGATATTGTTGCCACCAGGCCTGCACTTTTTCGGAATCAAACGAAGCATCCTTGAAGCCATGGGCAGTAAGTGGCCTCTTGTCTTTGCAGGGAAACACGGGAATGCCTGACTGCGCATATTCCAACGCAGCGGCGGCAACCGACATGATGTTGATCTGTGGATAATTGAGCACTACATTTCCTCCATGCGCGAGATAAGCCAGAGGATGAATGAGTCGCGCTCGTACACGATATTGCCGCCGATGCGCCGGGATTCAGGACCTTGGCCGGACGAATCGAGATTGGCCATATAGCCGACGCTGATCAGGCTCCCAATATATCTGGGAAGATCTTTTCGCGGGAAAACAGCGGGAAGGGCTTTACGCAGCGATTCGAAAAATGAATCGCCTGAATCAGGGGGTGTGGTGAGCTTTTTTAACTTTTTGAATGACATCGTCATACCTCCAGAATTGTGAGTTATTCTGAAGGTACTTGTTTTATTCAGGAATAATATGAATATTCCAATTATTCGCTATGAGAAAAAATCTTGTATTCTTGGCAGGATGCGCCGAATAACTTTGGAATTATTCTTGTCGAAGGAAAGTTTTTGTATCTCCTGAACGTTGTCGGTCACTTTCGACACCCCGCTATGCTCGAGGATCCCATTCTGGATAAATACCTCAACATATTTCCCCTGAGGCGTCGTACTGGTAAACGCGTTTTCGTGGGGATAGTTTGTCTCCAATAATTTCCAAAGATCAAGGTTTCGGTCATATAAAAATTCTTGAGACTCAAAAATTTTGTATAGCGCGATTGAAAGATAAATATTTATCAAATTGAAATCGTGGGATTCTTGTCTCAAATGCTCGACAAGTCGAATAACTTCCGCATCTTTGCTCAGTTGTGGCACATCGTTTTCCATTGAATGTTCAAAATCAAAAGCAGGAATAGGCGCTGGTGGTAGACATGGCCCAGGGTCCAGCTCCAGGCGTGGAGGAATTACCAGGGACAATCCATTAGTGTCTTCTAGAGAGTCATCCTTATCAACAACGAGATCTGATAGTTGAGCAGGCCCACCTGTTTTTTCCTGCTCTACTTCAATATCAGGTGGTATTTCTAAATATGAATCCTCAAAAATGTCAGTAACAGCACTAGAATTTGACATATTAGAATTGTTTTCAGATGACAGCGTCAATTTGGAATCAAGTCCGGGAATAGGATCCTCTTCTATTTTCAGTTCATATGGAATCATAATCCGAATATCATCTTGAGGAAAAGTTTCTAGCAATCTTTTCTCACGCTTTAACTCATAATCGACAAAATCTTGAATAGATAATGATCTATCCAAAAGCAATTGTAATTCCTCTTCATTAGTACTAATACGCTTAAAAAATTCTTTGTCTATTCTCTTTGATATTCTATATCCTTGAATAAGAAATGAGGATGTTATAAAAATTTCAAGCGCTATCCGTATAGTAATTATAAAACGCTTACAATAGTCAAATGTTCGATCATTACTGTAAATTCGTAAATAGCTCTGACAAAAGATATATTCCGGAAGTATGGCAGATCGCTTAAAAAAATACACTAAGTTGTCATTTATTTTTTGCGATTCCAATCGAGGTCCACAGTACTCTTTACCTATGACCTCTAGATATGACAATGAATTATGATATAACAGCGTATGAAAAAAGTCTTTTTCAAGAAGTAGCAAGCGTATCGATTTGCAATGGAGCGATACAAGAGAATGTTCCAATTCATTGCTCAGTCCTTGTGCTCCGTATCGATTAATATCCTTAAATTCTTGTATAAGAGCACGCACAGCATTTTGGATAAAATATACTCGTCTCTGCTCTATTCTTGCAAATTTCTCTTCATCTGCAACATGTTTCTTATAATAGTCTATCATTCTTAAAATAAAATTACGATCATCATAGCTTTTTGGCTTCAAAGCGTAAGTTTCATCTCTAGATCTGAACAAGTTAAAAAACATGAGTAACCTCTCACGTGTGTGGAATTGAGAGGTAAGATGACATAAACTGAAAAAGATTTGAAGAAAAATAGGATTTTTGAATTTTTTACGTTATTGACCTCAATTTCAACTATTGATAGCGAACTTTTTTTAAAGGGAATTAATTATGGTTGATATGTTTGAATCAAAAAAGCGCAGCAAAATTATGCGCAATATAAAAAGCAAAAACACTTCCATCGAAATAAAACTTCGAAAGTTAATCTTTTCAATTGGTTATCGTTATAGGATACATTACAAAAAACTACCCGGAAAACCTGACATTGTTTTCCCTGGCAAAAAAAAAGTCATATTCATTCATGGCTGCTTTTGGCATCAGCATGAAAATTGTAGCCGTAGCTCTTTACCCAAATCCAACCAAGAATATTGGATCCCAAAGCTAACCAAAAATAAGGAAAGAGACCGTCGGATATTTTCAGAGCTGACTTCGTTGGGATGGGACATTCTTATAATTTGGGAATGTGAACTTAAAATAAAAAATCGGGAAGCATTAATTTGTAAAATAAAAAATTTCTTGGGTTAAACAGAGTTGTAATTCGTTTATTCACTCCCACACCCAATTAAAAAAATGAAGTCTTCATCATTAAGGCGGCTCTCCATCAAAGACAGGGGCACCCCCTCTGACCGGACGTAAAAAAAGGCATACCAAAATGAATTGATATGCCCTACAAGCGCATCAAATTTCCGACCAAAGAAAGGAGATGGCTTGTGGAGAGAATTCTAATCGGTTTGCCCGAATTTTCAATCGAAAAGATGGTGTCCACGGAACCGCTTGTTTTCGAGGCCTCATGGACCGGAAAATTAGTTTGTCCCTACTGCAAGAGTTCTTCATTACGGATGAAGGATTCCTTTTGGCGTTTTATTCGTAATATTCCCCACCAGGGAAAGTCTTCATTATTGAAGGTTCGTTGCCACAAGTATTGTTGCAGGAATTGTGGGAAGTATTTCAATACGCGGCTTCCAGGCGTCAAAAAATGGTGCCGCTCAACGGAGTTACTCAAGGCAACAGTTTTCCGATCCTACAATACGGGCTACAGCAGCAAGGATATTGCCGAGGAAAACAACATAGGCGTTGCCAGTGTTGAACGCTTTTACCAACAGATGATCAGTCATAAAGTCAAACAGCGCAAAGACAAACAATGTCCGCGGGTTTTAGGGATCGACGAGCATCGTTTCACCAGGAAGAGGCGGTTTTTGACCACCTTTTGTGATTTGGAAAAACGAAGTGTTTTCGACCTGGCAGAGGGACGTAGCGCAGCAGAATTAAAGGATTTCCTCAAAGGACTAAAGGGCCGCGATAAGGTCGAAGTCGTCTGCATCGACATGAACTCAGCCTATCGCAGCATGGTCCGCGAATGGTTCCCAAAGGCCCGGATCGTGACGGACCGTTTTCATGTCATCCGGCTGGTTAATCACCACTTTTCCAAGACCTGCAAGATAATTGATGACGAACATCTTGCCTACGGGCGAGGTGGGCTGATACGGATGATGCTGCACAGGCCGGATCGGCTGACCGAGAAACAAAAAATCAAGCTGGAGGCGTACCTTAAAACGCAGCCGGTGATTGAATCGTTGTACGTGTTTTGCCAGGATCTCAATGAGTTACTGCGCACGAAGGCAAAGAACAAGTCAGCCTGTAAAAAGTATGTGTTGGAGTTGCTCGAAAGGATACGCCAGCTCAAGGAAATTCCCTTTTCGCCCTTGCAAACGCTCGGAAAGACCTTGCACTCCTGGCAGGAAGAAGTGGCCCGGATGTTTCGATACGTAAAAAACAACGGCATTACTGAGGGCTTCCACCGTAAAATGAAACTGATCCAACGACGGGCGTACGGCTTCAGAAATTTCGAAAACTACCGGCTGCGGGTCAAAGTGTTATGCGGATAATCGAACGATAAAATCGGTTGGAATTGATGCGCTTCCGGAGGGGGTGCCCCTCTTCTTGGTGTAGACCCATTAAGGCCGCTGAAACTTCCTGTCCACCCCTCCCTTCTGAAACATCCTGAAACGAATCCACCCCATTTCACAGAAAAATCTCAATAAGTGGTACCAAACTGGTACCGCAAACCCCAGAAACGAAAAAAGGGTTTATGACTTGTCGTCATAAACCCTTGAAATTTCTGGTGGAGCTGGAGGGAATCGAACCCACGACCTCTTGAATGCCATTGAACCCGGCAAAGGCAACTTGTACACCCATAACTTACTGAAATACAGGCGTATCTCTGAGCTATCGAGTCTATTTATTTATCGTGCATAGCGTGCATTGGATCAAATAAAATCAGATGGTTGCATTTTGGAAAATCTGGAGTTGGTACCAATATGGTACCAAATTTTAGTCCGCAAGATTTACAACACTTGGAGCCAAGCAGCATCCGGCAAAGATTCAATCCAACCAACATACGGCTGCTTTGCATTGAGTTCCTTACGATAAAGCTTCCTCTTTGTTTGGAGGGTTTAGTGAGTTGATCCACTTATCTTCATTGAAAAGTCCAAGCTTTTCTAAAATGATGTAATATAACTCTTCATGATCAAGCATCAGACACTCTCTCAACACTTGTTCAATTTCTGAATTGAAAGTGTAATCTAAAAGAGAATCCCTATATCCGTCAAAACAACCATCGGCACAAGCCCACCCTTCATCAAGGGCTGATATCATTTGCGCTTCAAGCTCATAATCGCCCATATCAGCCCAACTTTTTCCCAAGGCCTTAACTCGCTTAATACGTTCCTCATGCGAACAGCAATCATACCAACAGGTAAGAAACCGACCATTTTCAGAATCAGCCTCCCTGAAAGGACAATACGTTTCGTCAGCTATAAATCGCTCTTGAGTACTCATTAGTTCTTCCTCTGTGCTTTGCACCAGTCCCATATAGCACGGCGTGAGATGGCCTGTCAGAGCACCAGCTCATATCTCACGCTCCGCCCTCCGCCTTCCTTGCGTAAGGCTCCGATTTCGACCAGTTCGCTCAGGTCGCGGGCAGCCGTTGCCTGGCTTGCCTTGGTCATACCGCGATATTTCCGGTTGTTCAGCCCGCCTTCGAAACCTTCCGGTTCCGCCTCAAGCAGCTTTCGAAGCACTTTCCGTTGCCTATCATTTATGGCGTGGTCTGCGAGTCGATGCCAGAAATTGGCGACAAGCCCGGCTTTCTCGAAGGCACGCTCAGACATGGTCATGGCCTTGGAAAAGCACTCCAGGAACCACAACAGCCAGTCCGTGATGTCGCATGTTCTCTTCTGCGCCGTTTCGAGAGCGTCATAGTAAGCTTGCCGATCTTTTCGCATCTGCGCCGAAAGGCTGTAGCATCGCAAGGAAGACTGCTCATCCTGGGCCATTGCCATATCGGTCAAGGCGCGTGCCAGACGGCCATTGCCATCCTCGAAGGGGTGGATCGTGACGAAATACAGGTGAGCGACACCGGCCCGGAGTAAGCCGTCCATATCCGTTGACGACTCCCACCAGGTAAAAAACGCCGCCATTTCATCGGGAACGGCCGGCCCATCCGGTGCCACAAAATGCACCTTCTCCTTGCCCATGGGCCCGGACAAGACGCGCATCGGGACATCCGCCCCTCTCCATTGCGCGACATTGATCTTCTTCAGGCCGGAATACCCTGTGGGGAAGAGTGCGGCGTGCCAAGCGAACAACCTGGCGGCATCCAATGGTTCGTCATATTTTCCCGAAGCGTCGAAAAGCACATCCACAAGCCCCTCGATGGCCCGATCCGTTTTGGATACTCCTGCATCCGGTAGCCCAAGCCGCCGGGCGACTGAAGAACGCACGCTGTCCTGATCAAGCGCAACGCCCTCGATCTCCGCTGTCATGACCGCTTCCCTAGTCATGACTTCGGCCTGTGCCTTTTTCCCCGCCTCCAGGCCAAGTCCTTCGGCCTTCGCAAGCAGCTTGCCCTGCCGCTTTCGGCATTCGGCCAATGGCGCAAGCAATTGGCCACTATCCCAGCGGAACTGTGGCCAATCCTTGCCTTGCCAGATATATGTGTTCGTCATGCTTCACCTGCTTTGACTCGAAACGGAACATATTCATGTCATAAATTGAGATGAATATAGGCTGTATTCGACTCAATGGCAAGACGTATCCACTTTAACGCCTGCGCCTGCTGACCTTGATGGCGGCGACCACCCCGATGATGATCATTGCGAGTGCCGCCAGGCCAGTGGGGCCGCCGCTGAAGGGCAACATGACGATGTTGGAGAAGATTGCACTCGTTGCAGTTCCCAGCACGCCCAAGATGGTTGCCAGAAAGTGTAACCCAAAAGCGATGATGCTGAAGAACGCAACACAACCCAAGAGGATGCCGACAACCCATGCCATCACCTTGAGGGGCCTCTTCCATTTGTCAAAGGCCGAAATGGCCACGGGCTGGGGTACCGGCGGGGGCGCAATCCGCCCCTGGGCGTGGACATGCTGCTGAGGACTCGGCCCGACATTGCCATCGTTCTGCCCGTGCTGGCGATATCCTCCACCGGGACCATGAGGGGGGTATTGGTCGTAGGGGTGCATTGTTATCCTCCTTGCGAAAGCAAGGGGCGATGAACTCGCCCCTTGCCGTTGTTGCGCTACTGCTCCCTGGCCGTGGCGAGCTCGTCCATGAACATGCGGATGTAGTCGCTGAAGACAATCTCAGCCGCCTTCGGGAAACTCTGCCTTGCCACATCCAGGACGGCTTCACTGCCAACGCCCAGCCTGTTGGCGCGGACGACAGACTCCTCGATGAGCCTCTCAACCTTCTTGCGGGCCATTTCGATCTGTGCCGCGATGAAAGCGGCCTCTACCACCCCATCCAGAATGTGATGGCATTTCTCCCTGCCGAGCTTCCTGATCTCTTCCGGAGTTTCGAACAAAACCATTTTGTTGGTGCCGACATCAAAAGTCGCAGTGAATTTCTTGGTCATGGTGCGCCTCCTTTTCGTTGCGTTTGGTATGTATACGGAGGCAGCAGGGAGATTTTGGGCACCTATGGTGAAAAAAAGGCACATTTCCCACTTTTTCCACAAAAAACGAAAGATATAAATAGGATCAGTGTCTACTCATGTAGACATGACTGATTCATATAAGACGTCGGGACGCTTGGCGTTTGTCGGAAGAGTCTCCCGTTTCGCTGGAGACCGAAAGCATATTGAAATTCCCCGCCAGCTCAGGGGCTGGATCAGACATGGCTCGATGGTCATGGTTCGTCTCATAGTCATACGGTAATTAAAATGGATACGATCTATTGCAGTGAAAATTCGGGCTCGTTGAGGATGCACGGGACGACCCTCCTGGCAATGGCCAGCGACCTTAATCGAAAAATCGACGAGCAGCTTTTGAAGCCGTTGAGCCGCTGGGTGGATGATCCTGATTTCATGCAACGACATTCCGCCGGAATGGGCGGGAAGGTGAATTGGGCGAAGCTGAAAAGAGACCAGCGCCGTCTCTCGAAAAGACAGCGCATCCTGGCCGCTGAAAGACTTTCGCTGTATCGCGAAAGAATTCAGGTGGAACGGGATCGCCGAAAAAGGATTTCAGCCATTCTCAACGAATCAAAATCACGATCGCATCCTTCGCCAGGGACTGGCCAGATGTCTCCCATGAACACAACGGATATCCTTCCGCTGGCCGCCCTGGTTTTTCCTTTCAGCATGGCGGGGCACGAGAAGGCGACCTGTGAGCGTGCATTCCACCACGCGAGGCAGAAAAGAGCCTCAAGCCTGCTGCCGTATCGCGCCTTTCTCGCAACGGATGTTGGGAGCCGCCCCGTCATGTTCAGAGAACTCCCGGATTACGCGCCCAACAGGCGGGATGATCGGATCAACAAATTCCAAACGCTCTTGCAGCTCGCCAGCGAAGGGGCGGTGGGGTTGCAACAGGAATCCCACAAGGGAAGTATCACTATTCTCCCCAGCCAAGCGCTTCCGAGCAATCGGGAGACGCTTTCGGAGTTTCTCGTGCAGAGGCTGGATGGAAAGATCGTGCCCATGCTCTGGACAAAGCTCAGTGACATCGCCAGACAGGATTTGATCCGGGACGCCCTTGCCTGCCGGATCATATGCAGGGCGTGAGGCGAATGCGCCCAGCCACGCCCTTCACCGAGCGACAGAATCGATTCCTCTCAGCGCTTCAAGACCGCCTCAGGGAAATGAGCGATCCTCACCCGAAAATCATCACTCATGAAGATTTTGCTTGGGAGGTGAAGCAGACAAAGCGCTTTGGCCGTCTCCCGACCCTTGAGTTCAAACCTTACAAGGCGGCGTGCCGGATCAAATGGGAAGTCATCCAGGCCGCAGGGCTTGAGGATATGGACCGGAATCAACGGCTCGATGATCTTGCCGAAACACTGGAAATACCGGTTCACTGTGCACGGGACAGGGGGGCTCGGCTCTTCAACGCCGAGCTGGACAACCTCATGTTCGGCCTCAAAAAGCACCTGTACGCGGTAGCGAGGATCAACGCGCTCTTCGCCAGGGAAGGACAAACCGTGGCGGACCCGATCGAGCTGATGCAGCGGATGATCCTGCCTCAGGAATACGAGATCATTCCTGGCCAAGCCATCCATCCCAGAGAAGAAGCCTGCCCTTCGGAGAGCGGCCTCGCGCAGGTTCGCCCCCAGGCGACGTATGAGCTGGAAATGAGAGGTGAAGAATGACTGATTTGGATAAACTGATCGAAGAGCCGGAAATCAAGCATGTCTGCGCGACATGCGGACGTGAGGCCACCATGCAGGCCGGTTTCATGTGCCTGCACTTCACATGCAAACAATGCCATAAATCGCAAACAATTGACCTGAGGTAGCGAGAGGCTCTGAGACCTCCATTTTCTGTGCTTTCAGCCGGTGTGCCTCCCTGGAGGACATCACCTCGGATTACAGAAACTGCTTATGTAAGGTTCCACCGCAAGGATCACCCCTCGACAGGCTGTTTGGCGAAGGATTTTGACTCACGACCCTCCCCTCATGAGCACGAAATCCCGCTTTTCCCCGCTTTTTGGAAAATGCGATTAAACTCAAAATGCCCCCGGTAACATTTGGACATCCCAGCAAAAAATCTTGGAGTAATAGAATGGTAATTTTGACATGAAAACCCCGGTCTCAACACGAATAGAAGCCAATCTTGGCCGAATCGCGAGAACGGCCGATATCCATGACCTGGCTCGGCTTGTCTTCCCAGCGAAAAACGCCACTTCTCTCAGAGCGGCGTTCATCCTGATCTTCATTTCGATCAAGCATGCGCGGGACAAACGTCTCACGACAGACGAATTGGAACGGGAGCGAAAAGAGGTTGCGCCAGAGGTTAGCCAAAAGACTCTTTGGAAGGCGCGAGCGGTTATGAACCGTCTCGGGCTGATTGAACGGCGGGATCGACTCTACTGGCGGCTTTCAAGCCGATTCTCGAAATCTCTTCATAAGCTATGTGAGATCATGACATGTCTCATGGCCTGTGAAGCCATGGAGCGAGATATCTGGAGAAAAGACAATTTTTTTCTTGATATTGCTTTGGCAGAAGCCAGAAATGGAGGACATAGACGCCAAAGCATATCATCCTCCAAGCCCTCACCCTCAAATGAAGAAAAGTAAGGTTGGACTTTCCGGATCAAACTTAATGGAGTTGTGATTTTGCCCATACTGCAAAGTAATGGCAAAACGCTATTCTTACCGTATCGAATGCTTAGAAAGCATCTGGTTGCATGCGGGGATCACGAATGTCTAGTTGGTAAGAACTCCCGTCATAAGTAAACGAAAACCTGAGATCGTTGGCAAGATACATAAAAGGCCATTTAGATTCACACTTCACGCTCACTCGTTGGCGTCCATCTGGAGAGCATAAGAATAGAGACTCGTTATGCTTTCTCACGATGATCTTCTCAGGAAGTTGTTTCCAATACTTATTCATAGTGAATTTCTCAAATTCAGGAACAGAGAAGTCTTTTCTTCCTGTGTCGGCATCAATTAGCTTTAACCAACAGTTTGTGTCTTCACTGACCTGTGGCTCAATACGTGACAAAAAATCAGGCAAGCAAAGTTGCTTTCGTATTTTTCCTGGGGTGTCTTGCCATTCTTCATCTAAAGTAGCAAGCTCGCATGCTGCCACTCTGGATCGGACTCCTGCTAGAAATATATTAACTGCGGTCATGCTGGGCAGTCCAAGTTCAACGAGGGTTGCCATAATGCCAAGAATCTCCGAATACCATTCTTCACCATTCTTGCTGAAGAGTTGGGAGCCCGCATGGATAAGCCAAGGCAATTGAAATCCATAGATGTCTTTGCAAATGTACAAAGCGTCATCAACCGTTTGGGCCAGTTCTGATGTAGGCACGCCGCCCAACCATCCTGCCCTGATATTATCAAGTACTTCTTTCTCCGGCCAATCTTTTACAACTCCAACCCCATTACCTCGTGCCCACTCTTCGATCCACTCCAAGAGCCACGGGAACCGCTCAATTAAAAATTCTTCTGTTGATGATTCGCCTATCGCGTTTTTCCAATCCTCAAGATCGCGATGAAGATTTTTAACGCATAGATAGGGTAATCCAGAGGACACATACGCTTGCCTTTTGTTAGGATCAGGGCAATCGGAAAGAAGATAGGTGACTCTGCTTTGAAGAAAACTGATCAGGTCATCATTTGATATACCGTCCACAGCGTTCCGTGCCTGAATCGAAGCGAGCGACGATCGGAAGACATGGTCTATTATTGTAAGGGGATTCTCAGTATCGAATTGGATGCACGGGTCTTCAATCAATGCGAGCAAAGCGTCATCCATCATCGAGAATATATAGCTATAAGCTCCCGCTTGCTCTCCCATCGCGGAAAAATCATTTTCTGCCACAAGCCCCACAAGTGTCTCAAAATCGACGCCCACCGACACGGCGTAATTCTTCATGATCGTGACACAGTGTAGTAAACCAGAGCGGACGGGGTCAGTGTTTTTTATGTTGAAGTATCCCTCCGCCAACTCTTTTGCCTTGCGGACTTGCCACGATTGTTTTGTTTCATCAATTGCATAAAGAATTTTTCCTTCCCCATCCACAAAAGCACGTCCCGCCCGCCCGCAAATATTCCAAAAATCTCGGTGAGTAATGGGTGTCTTTTCTCCTATGTATGGAGACGCGATGATAACACTAGAAATACCAATGTTGACCCCTTGGGCAAGTGTGGATGTCGCGATAATAACTTTCGGAGCTTTTGACCGCATAAGTCTTTCAGTCGCCATACGGACTTGGGGGGGTAATTTATTACTGTGACATATAACCCCCGCCTTGGCGGCGTTGAAAATGATGTCATCTCCGCCAAGTTCTTCTCGGCACGACGCTGCGAATGTGTTCCATAAGTGTTCGGGCCATTGATGTTCATTTGGATTTTGGCCTAACGCGATGAGCACACACTGAGCCATTCCTGGTACGCTTCTAGCCTGGCCACAAAAAATCATTACAGGACCGATAGATGTGAGGCGAACGGCAGTCGCGGCGATTGCTTCATTTTTGTTATTGGGGAAAGGATTTCTTCTTCTCCCCCAACCAAGTGGTCCTGATTCAATAAATTTAGGGTTGAATGATTCGAATTCGCCTTTCCAGTCTATCCGAACACGGCTCCCATTCCAGCGGAGGAGACCAAATCGCTCGACCGATGGCTTCCAATTTGACTTCGCGACATTCTCCGGTGCTCCGCCTATCCAATGAGCCAACTCATCTGGGTTCGGTAATACGGCAGACAACAAGATTAACCTGCCACCCGAAGCGGCACACACTACGCGTAAATGGTCAAGAAACAACTCGTTTCTAATCAGGCGCTCATCAGCTCCTATCAAGTGCCCTTCGTCGATAATAATAAGCTTGTACTCTGATAGCATTTCTGGAGACGAGCGAACTATGGCTCTCGTCTTCTCAGGAGTCGCAATGGTAATGGTCGCCTCGTCGGCGAGGCGCCTATCAACCGCGCTAAACCTAAAGCCGCCATATAGGTGAGACGCTTGAAAGCCAAGCCAGTCGAATATTTGGCATAATGACTGTTCTACCTCCAAGGCCAAAGATCGGTAGGGGGCAATATATAGGACTTTCGCTGAGGGATCGGAAGTGAGAGTTTGAAGTATAGCCAATTCCGCTACACGTGTTTTTCCAGCGCTTGTACGCATGTTGACGACAGCGCCTGGCCTTTCAGTATCTAAAGCGATTGGAAGAGATTCCTTTTGGGAGGTCCACAGTTCGATAACGGGCTTTGAGGCGAATGCTGAAAGCTGAATATATTTTTTTAACAAGTGGGGAGTATCTGGAAAAAATGGTGGAAGGCAATCCCATAACGAAGAATCCTTGAAACCTCTGATCATGAGTTTCAATAGCCTTGCGACCCACCAGAGGGCTGGGGACATACATTCAGACGCGATCTCCATTCCCGCATCAACTGAGACAAGTGCTGATTCAATGTGGACGTTGTCTCCAGAAGCCTGAAACTCAAGAATGTGAGACAGGGCTTGGGCAACGGCAATTTCGACAGCCGGTTCGCATATCAGCGAAACGCAGGATGGCGGCTCCATGTCCACGAGGAGCGCATCATTTAATACCTCAATCAAGCTCTTTCTACGCCTACGAAGAAATAACGATATCATTGCCGCGATTCGAGAAGTCAAATGAACGGGCTTAATGGCAACAAAAGATCGTGAATATTGGCCACAGGCGTAAAACGCCATCGCAGCAACCAGCACATGATTTGAGCTGGCAATATCATCTTGAGCATGTGTGAAGTGGCTATTTAGCAATAGTGTCGCCGCCTTCTCTAAAGCGGCTGAGGATTCTAGGCTTGGCTCTGTTTCGTGCAGGCTGGCCCCAGCAGCAAGAATAGCGTAGGCGGAAGAAGTGACTTTTTCGACTAAATACGGGTCGAAGTGAGGAAAATTCTCTTGTTTTTCTTTTACCTCATATAAAACAGAGCTGGCATTTGCTTGAGCGAATAGATGACGAAGCCTGTCTGTATCATGAGCTCCAAGGATGCTCTTGGCTACATCAGTTGGGAGTGCCAAAGGCTTCCTCCTCAATGTGTTCGTAACAAGACTGATAGAATCCTGTGAGATTATCTGCGGTAAAGGACAAAACAACAAGATTAGGAGTTGACGCCTCGGTGTGCTCGTCCACATGTTTTTTACATCTGCCAGTACTCATGAGTAGTCCCACATATCTTAGGTCATGATCTCCGTTGGCAATGCTTACTGCGCAATCTTCTACGCGTTGGCCGAGTTCTGGTTGTCTAGCTTCAAATAAGCGATCAGCCACAAATTGTAGTGAGGCCGGAACTCCTATTCTATGAGATGAAAAGAGCGCTTTTACCATATCTTTAACAGCCTCTTTTGATGAAGCTCCTCGATACTTTGCCTCCCCCACAAAAATCCTTACTGGATTTTGGTTAAAATCAAACGCGAGTACATCGTCACCCTTCATAGATTGCTCGACATTTGGATTGTAACGTAAGCGGTAAACGGGTAGGTCAGCGTTTGCCGATGCGGATATATATTCTGCTAAATAAACTTCAGCCAAATTCCCCTTGCGTGTTTTATCAGTTCTTGGAATCGGGCATGTCAGAAGCTTCGAGTGGTCAAAGCCTAAGCGCTCCAATTGTACTTTAATCCGAGCTACTTTACCTTTATCTGCATGGTGCGCAATTAATGCGTTTCGCAATTGTTCTACGGTTCGACCATTGTCATCTTCTGTTAATCTTAAAGCTCTATGTGGAACGTTTGTATCCGTATAGCCATCCTCGGAAACAGAATATGCTCCAAAAGAACTACCACTTGGGTGCTTTCCAAGGATGGTATCCGTCACTGAAAGAGTTGTTGTTTTTTTGGACACAGCTACCCGATTTTCAGTTTTTTCTTTGCGAGGACTGGTGCGCTCCAAGATATTTATATCCCTATTTAATGGGCTGAGCAACCTCAGTCAAGCCAACATGCTAGGGTTTATAGTTTCGCACGGAAGCATAAGGCTGATAAAGAGAAAATGCGAGCGTCATTATTTTTTATAAGGGTCACTCATCCCGGATAGACTGCGAATACTCTCAGTAAGCGGCAGGACGAATGTGAAAGGCCGGGATGAGCGCTCCCGGCCTTGTTTCGACGAACTGATGGGGGACTTGCTAAAGTGCCCCCCTAATCAACCAGCAGCACTTCATCTCCATCCTCATCGAGCCACTTGGTGGGGGACATGACTGTCTGCCGCTGCCTCCGGGCCTGGTTAAGGAACTCATTGATCGGCACGCCAGCTTGGAAGCTCTGCGGCAGAGCGGCTTGGGTATGCGGAAGCGCCTGGGGTCGTGCCTGAACGTTTTGAACCTCCTGGGCCGTGACCAGGTAGGTCTTTCCGTCCGGTCCCTGCACATAGCGCTCCTGTACGCCGTGATCAAAGCGAGGCTGGAAAGGCGGATACGTCCCTCCCTGGTTCGGCTGCATGTAGGAATGCTGAGTCCGGAACGTCCCCTGAAGCATCGCCTGGGTCGCCTGAAGCCCATGCACCGTCGCTTGGGGATCGACCACGGCGCTATGCAGCATGGTCCAGTACGCCATGCACTCGCCATCATGGATATGGCTCATGACTTCGCGGGGATTCATCATGATCCTCCGCGCCTTGTCACCGGGCAGAGGGCTGCCGCAGACCTTGCAGATCGGCCTGGTGTCCTGGACAAAAATCCGCTGATATTCGGATTCGTCGAGGCACTTGGTTGCGGCCCCGGTATGGTACATGTACTGGTCCGTCAGCGGCATCCCCGAACTGACGCAATGCTTGAATCTGACCTTGAACGGGTTGAAATGCCCAATCAGGCGGTACGGAATGCCCAGCTGATTCCACTGGACATAATAGTTCGAAAAGCCGTGGTACATCTGAGTGAACTCGCCCATGGTTACCCCCTTGCGTTGCCGTTAATGTCCAGTATCTGAACGCCCTTGATGTGCGGCGACCAAAAGGCCTTGTTGAGGGCGGTCTTGGCTTCGGGCGTCAGGATGATGTAATATTTTCCCTTCTTGCAGAGCTTTTTACCAAGCACGTTGATCATGTATTCGGATTCTCCTCCATTCCCCGCCTGCTTGGCATTCCACTGCTTGAAATGGCTGTTCTTGCGAATGGCTTCGTCATAATCCACCATGTCTTTTCCGCTGAAGTTGAGATGCACCCTGACGATGGCCGAATCACGATTATGCCTCGCGTAAGACTGTGCCGTATCGAATTCACCGAGCCACAATCCCGAAGGCGTGCTCACTTCGTTCTTGATTTTCCTCTTGGCGATTTGCTTTGCCGCTTTATAGCTCGTGCCATGATATCCGACCGTGGGTACCTCGTGGTCATTGAAACACGTCAACCGGGGCAAGGATGTACCGCTCGACTGAGGTGCGGAGGATTGCTTCTTCCCCTTGGGCGGAACGTAGGGAGGAGGCGGGGGGAGCTGGTCCTCCCCACCGGGATCATCGGGGCCAGCCAGTATCGCGCCGTCCCACACGCTACCCTGCGACGGGTTATGGCCCTGGGCATCCTGCCCCTGCCATCCCTTGAATTTCAGGTTACCAACAAACCCTCCGATCCTTGTGATGACGAACACCACGGCGAGAACGACAATAATCGTGACGAGCCCGAGAGCGCCCCACTTGAGGAAAGCCAGGAGACCGCCCGCAAGCGGGCCGAAAATATCACCCGCGAAAACGACAAAAAGCGCCAAGCCCGTTCCGCACATGGCTCCGATGCGGTCGTCATCAAAGACCATGGTGAACACGAGCCAGCCGATCAGGAAAGTCGCTATCATGGGGAATAAGGGAAAGGCTTCAAAGGGGGTCATCGCATCCACCTCCTGGGTTACGCCTGCTTGATGGCGCTCGCTTCCAGTTTCGTCAGGTAGTTTTGGCGCAGGGCCTCAAGGTCATTCAGGAACAGCTCACTGGGGTTCTCGGCCTGTTCCTCGCTGCGCACAGCTTTCTTGAGACTCCTGAGCGCACTGCCCAGTTGCTTGAATTCCAGATTCTTTGTCTTACGCGCCATGTTGCACCTCCTTTGTTGTCTGTTGATGCTGGGTATACGAGCGTAAAAGGTGTTTTTCGGGAGCGAATGAGAAAAAATGTACGCAGAAAATGCGAGCTAAGTAGAAAAATCGAAACAATTAAATATATTGCAGCCACTCCGGTAGACAAGAAAAATGAATAGAAATCCAAACGGATCAAAAAGGAAGCGGAGGAATTCGATTCCGGTTTGGGTATGCTGGCTGCTGGTCTTTGCGGCGTGTCTCAGTCTGGCGCTTGCCTGCTCCCTGATGCTGAAAATCGATGCGCCTCAGGAGCGGGAGGTGAAAGTCCAAGACGGAACCGCGCGTTGTATAGTGATCGGGAGTCATCATGTCTGCTGCGAGGCCACATCCCAGGTGACGATAACCGATCTTTCCACTAAGGAGCGCTTCGTCATCAGGCGTGAGTGCACCTATTACAGATACTATCGGAAGTAACAGTCCCCGATTGTTCCGGCATTCCCTGGATAATGGGGTTCCCCTCGATCATGAAGGGAACTCCCCTTACAAGAAACAGGAGGGATGCGCATGGATTTTGAAACGGACTATGAAGAGCGGGAATGGGAAGCGTACATCGCGAGAAAGGACCGCGAGTTCGAGTTTCTCATGGACGCCATCGAAGGCGAGTTGTGAGGATCAGTCATATTCTTTTTGGGGCATTTTTCGCCCCTTTGAAAGAAGGCGGACAGCCTTCGGATTAAACGCAAAAATGAAACGAGGTATGTATGAAAAATGGAAAAACAAAATCAGGATTGGGAGCTTGTGGAACCAGGCGTATGGAAGCCTGAAAATGCCGGGGATGAGATCGTGGGCGTTCTCGTCAATGTCGAACCCGCTGACGATGCGGCGAATATCGGGGCGCGGTACTACCTGGAGAACACGCAAGGAAGATTCTTCATTTGGGGGACGGCGGTGCTCGATGATCGCATGAAATACGTCAAGATCGGGCAACTCGTGAAGATCGTTTTCCAAGGCAAGGTGAACAACAAGCGGGGTCAGACGGTGAACATGTTCAAGGTCTATACCGGGAAATCATCCGATGCGCCCGCCCCTGCGGAGGACTCGGCATCCTCCAAGGGAATCGCGACCCTTGATGATCTCTAGTAGGCTTGAGGGCCAAGCGGCCTGCCACCCCAAGGGATAAAAAGGGGTCCATTCCCATGTGCACAGCCCCCTCATTTTAACTCTTGGGGTTTTCCTTTTCGCCAGCGCTATCGATTCCTCCAACCATGGCCATGCCCGCTCTTGCTGGTCAGAGAGCGGTCATTTGAACCACTCCACGAGGTAACGAAAATGGATGCGATAGACAGAACACGAATCAGCTCACAGGTGAACACCTGGATCAGAGAGGAGGACTTTCCTCCGAGATCGGGCTTGAAGGTCATCGGCAGGTTCGACGACTTGTACCCGCAAGACGAGGAAGAGCGGGAGGCGTACTTCGATTTCATGGACTGGGCCATGAGTCGGGAACATGCCCTTATCATGAGCCTGCCAGCAAAGAAGACCGGCAGCGGCTTCCTCCCCGTGCAACTGGACGAGCACGGCAACGACATTTCTGCTTTCAACACCATGGACTTCCAAAGGCTCTACCCCGAGCAGTTCAACCGGGAAGAATACGCCGTCAAGAAGGTCTATGAAAAGGTCCTGGACCTGGCGCAGACGCATTGCTCGATCAGTCAGGCTGACGGCAAGAGGAGGGTTCTCGGTCGGTTCATGGTGGAGGTCGAATTCGCATTCAGGCGACAGGCGAAAAACCTGGCGATGACACTCAACTCACGCGCTCCGAACGTGAACAGATCACGACTTCTCATCAAGCTCGAAGAACTCAACGAGCGGATCAGAAAGTGCAAGTCGATCTGGGAAGCCAACGCCTTCGAGGGGTGATTACCTTGGCGGAAGCAAGGAAATTCACGGACCTCAGGGACTGGGCAAAATGCTGGGGCTGTGGAGCCCTGTGCTGGTGCCCGAACTATGTTCAAGGCTTTCCTGTTTGTGACAGCTGCCATGACTCGGGGAAGCCCTGAAACAAAAGAATTCATCGAGATTGGGTGCTGTCGTCGCCTTCGATATCATCTTTGGTGAGCTTGAATCAGGCCCCGTTTCCCGGTCCTGATTGTATCGATGCCCCCTTAAGGGGGCCGCCACCGCCGCCCCCCTTCGGGGGAGGTAATGACCATACATGGATGGAGTGCGAGACCGTCAGAAACTCGTGAATCATTCGAGTACAGACGTTTTGGAAGAGCGAGGAAGAGACCTCTTTGGGGGAAGTTCCTTTCCACCTCCGGTGAACTTGGAACCAGGGGCCGACAACTCGGTCCCTGGTTGATGGGACACCCCTTCAGGGTGCCGCTTCCGCAGCCCCCTTCGGGGGACGAAATATATAGTGGCTCTATCATTTGCTTTCTTTGATTACAGGTAGTTATCTTGAATCTGTAATGACGAAAACAACGAAATAAACCAGTTCAACAAATATACAGGGAGAGAAAACCTCGTGAAAGGGAACGTGTATTCCGCACCATAGAAATACTTAAATACATGTTATCACTACCAAGTTGCAAAAAGGTGATAGACATGGAGTATTATCGAAACTGCCTGGGGAATTACTGGTTCCCACCGTATGGATCGCAACAAACCGAAACGAAGATCATCGAGCTGCCCGTCCAAAATGTGCCCGCAACGCCTGAAAGTGAGGCCGAAAGAACGCCTCATGCCATGGCGGATTCATTCCTCGAACGGGTTTTGGGGGACGCGAGCGAGAGACGCGAAATCGACTTTTCCAGTGAGAAAACCGTCCGGTCCAGGGACCGAATCAACCTCATTCTCGAAAGCATCGCGGACCAGGAAATGGTCAAATACCGAAACCTGACCAGCCTGTACCGTGACCTTTTGACTGTAGACAAGATGATCGTGGAGCGTCCGATTCTGCCGCAGTACCAGGACGATTCGATCTTTTTCAAGCTCAATGGCGACAAGCTCCGGCTCTACGATTCGATCCGAAAGCAGCTCTCGGAAACCGCGAAGGCGAACTCCTTCATGACCAAGGAATTGATCGAGGCGTTGCTGGATTACAAGAAGCAGACGACAAAAACTCGGCTCATGGGGGACGACCCAGGCTCGTTCCTCGGGGACAATGCTCCATATTATTGAGTCCAAACTCAGGAAGCTCGCGCCGGAAATTGGGCGAGCGAAGGCCATCGCATTGCGCCAGGCCTGGGTCCATGAGGACGATTCACGGGAACGAAGGGAGATAGAGGCGTACATCGATTCGCTTCTCGCCAAGCACCTGTCGCCCGACCTCGAAGAGCCACTTGCCCTGCCTCCGCCGCCTGGAATCGATCGCGTCGGTGATCTGGAAATCGGCACAGTCGAGTACCTCAATCAGCCGCGGTTTACGTTCAAACTCAAGCTTTCGGATCTCAACCGGCATGTGGGCATCTTCGGTTCCACCGGATCGGGCAAGACCACGCTGGCCTCCAACATGATCCGGCAGCTCCATGCACTGGGGCTTCCGTTCATCGTTTTCGACTGGGAGACCAGCTACCGGGGGCTGAAGGCCGAATTCCCGGATGTCGAGGTTTTCACCATCGGCAGGGACGACCTTTCTCCGCTCCATTTGAACCCGCTCATGGTCCCTCCGGGGATCGCCAAGGACGAGTACGCCAAAAGCGTCATCACCCTCATGGCCGTTGATTTCCTCTCCGGCCAGGGGTCGGATTCCATGCTGCTGCAATACTTCGCCCAGGCCTATCGCCAGCAAGCCACTCCCAGCTACCGACATCTCAAGGAGATCGTTCTAGCGGACCTGAAACGAGACATGCGCGGGCGTCAGATGCTGTGGAAGCAAACCGTGGCCAGGATTATCCAGAGCCTGTCCATCGGCAACACCGCCTCAGTGATCGACACCAACAAGCACTATCCCCTGGACCAGCTCTTCGGTCGAAAGATCGTCCTGGAGTTCGGTGCCATCAAAAATCCCCACGAACGAAAGTTCCTCATCCACCTCATACTCAACTGGCTTCATCTCACCTGCGCCCATCGCGGAATCGAGCATGAAGCGCTCAAACAAGTCCTCGTGTTCGAGGAGTTCCACAACATCACGCTCAAGAGTCAGGAGGACAACCTGATCTCCAACCTGTTCAGGGAAGGACGGAAATACGGACTCGGCTTCATCGCGATAGACCAGACGCCGAGCGAAATTCCCAACGCGGTCTACGCGAACATGAACGTCAAAGTCTCCTTCACCCTGGCCACGGCGCAGGACATTTCCTCCATGGCCAAGGCCATGAACCTGCTCCCGGATCAACGGGATTACCTGGGCAGGCTCGAAACCGGCCAAGCCATCGTCAACGTCAAACAGATCGGCGCGGATTCCTTCCTCTTGCGTGTGCCGAACACCAAAAGAACGGCAAATTGGTCCGATTTGGAGCTGAAAGAGGCGATTTCAGGTTGTTCGGACGATTCGCACATGATTTGCGGCGAAGAGCCTCCAAGCTCCGGTGTTCAGCCTGTACAAAATGAGTGTATCTCTCCCCCCTCCACAGCAAATGGAGTATCTGATCGGACCTTTTCAGGGCTTGAGAAATGCCTGCTCGCAGATATCCAGAACCACCAGTTCGACGGGATCAGGGAGAGGCTGAAACGTCTCGGTCTGCATCCATCCCAGCTCAAGGACCTCTCCGATTCGCTCATCCAGGCCGGTATCCTTCGTCCCGTTCTGGTCGATGGGCTCAAGCTCTTCGAGATAACTGAACACGGCAAAATGCGGCTTGAAGAAGCAGGCCTATTCGTCCCTCGAAAACGGACCAAACCCGGCATGGGAAAGGGGCGAGGCGGCTTGGAGCATGCCTACGTGGTCCGGGCCCTCCGAGATCACCTCATCGCGTCCGGGCTCGTGGATACCCGCACCGAGGTGGACGACATCGACATCACGGCCAAGCCCGTCATCGCCATCGAGGTCGAGACTGGCAAGGCGCAGCCCTACCGAAGCATGAAGAAGCTGCTGCAATCCGGGTGCGACGAGAAGTACCTTATCGCCACGCGAAAGGAGGTCGCCCTGTCTCTGGAGCGGGTCACGTCATCCATTCCAGGCCTCAAGGTCATGCACTTCAAGGAATTCATCAAATCGTACTCACCACCATGAAACGTGGCTCGTAATCGGGTCACGATCACATAAAACAAGCGGACGACAACTGTCGCAGAGAAAGGTGTCCGCACCTGTAGGAAGCCTGTTCCCCTCGGGGAGCGGGCTTTTTTGTTGTTCGATGTAGCCGCGAGGCCGCATCGGGAACCCCGCCCACAAGGAGGACGGTCATGCAACACGGCTTTTTCGATCGGGAGATCAATCGACTGCAAGGAAAGTTCAACGCTGTGTACCAGGATGTGGTTGTCTGTGATCTGGCGTTCAGACGTCAGGTCATCTTCGCCATCATCGGGCTTCACCTGCTCGCGAAGGAAATCCTCGCACAGGCTGATTACTTCAGCCGCAAGGAGTTGATCGCGGACTTCGTGAAGAGACGAAACCTCATCAGGTCGGCATTGAACGAGGCCGAGGAGCAGTTCAAGCAAGCACGGCGCAAGGCCCAACCCGCCACGCCGCCAGCCAAGCTGCGCCCCGCCGCGTAACCCAACAACCTCAAACCATGACGGGTGGAACGAAGCCTCGCCGGATCATCTCCGGAGGGGCTTTTCTTTTTCTCATCGCAACCAAAGGAGTTTGCCATGAAGAGCAATGGACACGTCAACCGCACGGAACTGACGGAAAGCATCAACCTGGAAATCAAGGCCAATGAACTGAGGGCCACGGACTGGGAACTCAGCGACCTGGCCTGGGAACTGTACTGGTGGGTGGATTTCTTCAACGTTTGGTTCTTCAAGGATCAGCCGGTCCCCATCCCCGTCCTGACCTTCGAGAACGCCAGGGTAAACACCCTGGGCCACTACCGGATCGGGCGCAACGATTTCGGCGCTCGGGAACAGATCAACCTCAACCGCCGTTATCTGCATCTGCCGCTCTGGAGCCAGCTCTCGACCTTGCTCCATGAGATGGTCCATTCCTGGGAATACACCCACCTGGACGAGAAGCGGCGCACCAAGAACTGGTACCACACCAGGACGTTTCAAGCGAAGCTCGCCGAGTTCGGCATCCTCTCCAACGAAAAGGGCCAGCACATCGGCATGGGCGGTGAATTCGTCTACCAGCTCAGGCGTCATGGAGTGCGCTTCGACCGCCTTCCTGACCACGCAGAAATCATGACGGACGGTTCGGTGAAGATCGACCCGGACAAGGGCAGAAAGAAGGGTAAGAGCAAGCTGAAGAAGTGGACCTGCGGCTGCACCAATGTGCGCGTGGCCGTGGCCGATTTCAACGCCACCTGCAACAAGTGCGGCAGCCGGTTCGAAATGGCCGACTGAACGTTCGCATCCAACCACACCCTGAAACAAGGGAAGGAGTTCAATCATGGCTCCTTCCCTTTTCTTTTTGAGCATAAAATCAAACTATTGGAGGGTATCAAGATGGCTATGGTTTCCAACAAGATCAACAAGGAAGAATTCAATCGCATCATCATGGAAAAGGTCGCAGGCATCCTGTCTTCGGAGAGGTTCAAGGCCTTTCTCATGACCCCGGACACGCTCACCGCATTTCGTGCTCAGGTGCTCGAAGAGAAGCCATACAGCTTCGGCAACTATCTGGCCTTGGCCTTGTTTGGCTGCTCTGCGGTCGCGGGTTTTCAGACCTGGAAGAAGCTTGGCTACTTCGTCAAGAAGGGGTCCAAGTCCATTCCCATTTACAAGCCGCTCATTGTGAAGCGTGATCCTGACGATCTCGAAGGCGAAGACGCTGGTGACGGCAAGAAGCTCATTGGTTTTGGTGTCGCCAGGGTTTTTGACGTTTCCCAGGTTCAGAAGATGGACGGGCTGGGCCACGAGGAAGAACACAGCAAGGTCGAAGCCTTTTTCAAGCGAGTCAAGGAAGCACAGAACTTCTGCCTTGAGCTTCAAGGCGGTGATGCAGCTCAGGCCGCCTCGCTTCAGCAATGGATAGAACAAACCTACCCGGTCGAGTTCAAGGAAATCGTCAGCGGGGCGAGAGGCTGCACCAATGGAGTAACAATCACCCTCCGTGAAGGCATGGCCCCGGCGCAAGTCGTTAAGACCATGATTCATGAGTTCGCACACTGTCGGCTTGGTCATCCCGGTAACGGGTCACTCTCCAGGGAAAGCAAGGAGGTCCAGGCCGAGACCGCCGCCTTCATCGCTTCACGGAAGATGGGGCTCGATACCAGCGATCACAGCTTCGACTACTTGGCCGCATGGGGCAAGTCGCTCATGGAGTCCGAGGACGGAGCTTCGAAATTTCGTGAAGACTTAGCTTTGGCAATCGAGGAAGGCGAACGGATCGCGGAAGAGTACCAGACGTTCCTGACCGCTCAACCACTCCCTGTGCCCCAGGCCGGGGAAGAGCGGATTCAGGCTGCCGCATAAATTCTTAAATCAATAACCGCCAAGAGTCGGGGAAGGAGTCGCCACATGGCTCCTTCCCTTTTCTTTTGAGCAAAACCACAAGGAGATGAAAACATGACCAAGAACAATGAATCCATTTTCGGCGAAGTGATCTATTCCTACACCCGCGCCCAGGCGATCGAAGACGGAGTCCTCGCCGATGTAAGCGACATGGCCAAGGAAGCCGGGATCAAGTTCCCTGTTGCCGTCACGACCGGACTTTGGGAGAAGTACATCAAGCCGAGCCCAAAGCTCGAAGGTCACGGCCAGTCAACTGATGGACGCCTCTGGGACGTGCTCTGGATGTTCCGTTGCGCCGCTGTCAGGTGTCAAGGAGACCTGCTCTTCTTCGAGGTGATCTTCGCCATGCCCGGAGGCTATGAAGGCGTCACCATGGAGACCGCCAAGCTGAAGGGCCATATCGGCCCTGGCGATGACATGGAGCCGGTGATTACGATCATGCTGCCGGATGAGGATTGATAGCAAAGGGGGGGAGGGAGTCCTCCCCCTTTTGAATAATATTACTAAATTATACTACAGGTATAGATGGCACCAGATGGACAAAAGTCAACAAACAGTTTCATTACAACTATTGTCGCACATAAGACCAGAGCAATAAATATCAGCAGAAATCCGTTTCGCAAAGACATGAAAGAAGCTTCATTTCTTGCATGTCGCAATAGGTTTACTCTTTCTTGGCATATCAATGCCTTTGATAATTTATTTTCTGAGCCATCCATTTCGTATTCAGTTCCATATCCATACTTAGGGAGCGTCTTTAGGGCTCCAAGAGACACCACCCCACCTGAAAGCATGTAGATAGACGAAATAATAAACAGAGGAGAAATGTAATCTCCAAAGCTTCCAACTGGTATGATTTTTACAATATTACTGGATAATGCGCTAATGACAGATAGGGATATGCTCAAACCAAGAGTGAATTTAGAAGTTTTTTCATCTATTTTAGAAGCTCGATCGTGCTCTGCTGTTAGCCTTTCTTGAAGAATGTCATCTGTCAGTGCAGAATATCTGTTGAGTTGCTCCTCGGACGCACAGTTCTCGAGTCCTTTCAGCGTATATTTACGAGAGATGGCCAAGAAGTAAACAAACGGCATCACTTCTTCCAATATGCGAAGGAGCTTACTTTTCATGCCCTTCCAAAAGCGCTTCAGCGATTGCAACATCAATTCGTCTTCCTGGGGTTGATAACCACCCCCACTCTCCGGTGGGGTTCATTTCGATAAAATAGTATTTGCCATGAGCAAATGCAAAATCAAATGCCCCATACTCAAGCCCAAGCTCTTTAAGATATTGTATGCAGAGCCCAGCTAAGCCAGGCGGAAATTCAACATCGTCATATTCAAGGGCCTCCTTTTCTGTGAGCCGCCAATCTCCTGGAATTGCTTTCCCTCTGTCAGTCACTGTCACCGGAAAAACCTTATCTCTGACAACCGTCACCCTTAAATCTGTTTTATCAGCTATATACTCCTGAAATGAGATGGGGGCATTCCTGGTAATATCATGTGAAAAGGATTCCCGGTCCAGCATAGTTGTGTAAGCGAAATAGCAATGATCATCTTCTCTCAAAAAGACCGTATCAATTGATTTTATGACAAATTCATCACACCTCAAGTGCTCAAACCCGAAACCGTTGCTCATGACAGTCTCTGGAACGTGAAATCCAATCCTCTTTGCGACCATGAGCTGATAAGGCTTTGACTCTGCTGCGTATGTCGATTGAGGAAAATTCATCCAATACGAATCATCGTAAGCCATGAGCCCCCTTAAAAAGGCATTCCACTGGGACAGTGAAAGCTGTTCTTCAATCGATATGGCCTTTCCTGGCGTGTTCCGCAAAAATACAGGTTGGCGAAACCAGACTGATTTAACGCGATCTATGCATCCCTCAAAAAAATCACTATTGATCTTTAACGTCCGCTCAACAGGATTGAAATGCAAGTCGCAATCTTTTAGCTGTTCCTTGTTCAATCTAATATAATTCGCACCTGCTTCTTCCAGTCGTTGGGCAACTAAGTCTGTAGAGAAATCGTACAGGCTGGATAGGATCAAAATATAGTCTGTCATTGATTTTTTATATCCTCGCCCGTTTCAATATCTTCTTTCTTTGTCCCTACCGCTCCAAACTCAGAACTGTAGGAAACCAAACACCCGCCCGGAGTCACCCAGTATCCTTTTTGGCTGTCGTAGAATGCATTACCAGGGTGCTGCTCTTGATTGAAAGGCTTTTTCTTGGCGATTTTGATCAGAACATGAGACTTATCCATAATCACCTCAGGATGTTGGATGTTTCGGCGTCATAAAAAGCTATTCGCCCTTCTGATCTTCTCCAGTCTCAATGTCGCACTTTTTAGTCACCAATGTCCCGAACGGAGATTGATATGATACAAGGCTTTTATCTGCCATTTTCCAGTACCCCTTTTCCGAGTCATAGTGAGCGCCAGTTGGCATGGATCGTTGAAGACCGTGAGGAGCCTTTTTAGCTACTTTGATCAGAACATGGTGGTCTACCATTCTTATGCCTCCAGGCGAGTCGATATTTTTGTTATCCAGGGTGGGAGCGCTCCAACACTATATATCCCCTCAGTGATATTGACAAGAATGTAGGGGAACGATCGAAATACCGACGTAAAGGAGGCCTTCTTCGCAACTTGATATGCTCCGAGGTGTTTCTAAAATGGGCAAGCCACTTTTGGCTCGCCATATGTCGGTCATGGTAATCCTCGGCCCAATCAGAAATCTATCTTCCATCTCGCTCATTCTTTAGTCTTTCCTCCACCTGGTGTGCGGCCTTTCGCAGGTAGGACTCGAAGTGTCCGATTCGCCTGAGAGCCGAGCCGATCACGTTGAGCACGGCCTGGGCCTTCTTGATCCATATCCCCGCCTGCGGGATGTTGTTTTCCGTCAGGCCATGGACTGCCTGGCCAAGACAGGATTCGAATTCCCCCATTTTTCCATTGATCCGCTTCTCGTTCGAAAAAATGAAATCGAACAGTTCCAGCTTCTTCTTTTCCGTCAGCCATTCCTTCTGAATCTCAACTTTCTTCCGCTTATCCGCAGTCTTCTTCATTCTTGTCCTGAGTTCGTGTAGCTGCTTCTTGTCATACCGCTGGTTCCTGTCCAGCCCATCACGAAGCACCTTGAGTCGTTTGGCGAATGCTTCCTTGGCCGCAGCGAGCTTTCTCAGGTACGCCACCAGCCCCAGCTTGGACTCCTCCGTCAGAGCTCGGTTCCGCGCTAGGAACGAGAGCACGTTCTTCAGGGCTATCTCCAGGTTGTCCACGGAATGAAGGTTCTGGATCGTCAAGGGCGTCAGATACCGCGCCAGCTCAGTCTCTTCCTTTTCTTCGCCTTTGATTTCCCGCTCGATTTCCCGCTCGTCCACTTGGTGGACCGAGCCAGCTTCCAGATGCCGCATCTCCTTGGCCAGCGACGGCTTGCGGGAAAACATCTTCATGATAATCCTGGCCAGAAGGTAGAAGAAACAACCGAATGCGATCAGGTTCAGGATCGGCAGCGATTTGGCGAAGACATCGAAAATCGAAGGAGACAGCACGTTCAGGGAGAAGAACATCACACAGTAGGTCAGCGGGAACGAGATGTCCTTGGCCACGCCGAACTTTGTGAGTCCGTAGAAGACGAGCCCGAACACCAGGATCATCAGTGCGTACCCGATGAAGCCGAACGCCTCGAAATTGAAGTGGAGGTAGTCCCGCGCCCTATACAAGGCGAAGCCCAACGAAAGCCCCAAGGCTCCGATCAGTATCCTGCCGTACCGGGATTGCGTGAGCCTGGCCGGGAGAGCCACGCCAGCGATGGCGATGAACAGAACACAAAGCAGGGTGATCATTATCCACTCGCCAACCGGACCGCTGACGATTTCATCTGGACCATATGGAACCATGTTTCGTATTGAGAGCGCCATGCCCTGTTCATGGGCGGCCAAGTATATAAATCTTTCGGAAATCAGCTCTGGATGATCCTGGCGGCCATGTCCCTCGGCAAGGCCATGCTGATGTCACGGGTGTTGCCGTATCGCCCCTTGGAAATGATCTGCGCGTTGATGAGCCCGTACAGGTCCAGGAAGCTGATGAGGTCCGAGAATCGTCGCTGGGAGAGCTGCGTCGCGCACTCTTCCTGACAGATACGGGCGTAGTGGGCGAATGCCTGGCCGGTGGTGATCTTAGCCCGCCCGCGCAACAAGGCTTGGCAGCATGCCTTCAAGGCCATTCTCTGCTGTGGGGCGAGCGCCTGGATGAGCTGATTGGTCTTGTCCACTTCAAGGCGCTTTTCCGCTTGGTCAACACAATCGATAGTCAGCCTGCCCGTGTCGTTTTCCGCGATGGCTACGGACATGGCGAGCAGCTCCACCGCCTTGCGGGCGTCTCCGGTCTCCCTGGAAGCCAACGCGGCGATCTTCCGCAGTGCCACTTCTTCCACCTTTGCCGTATCGAGCGCCTTTGTCACCCGAAGCTGCAACAGGGCGAAAAGGTCGGTCGCGTCGTAGGGCTCGAAAATGATGTCCTCCTTCTTGAGAAAAGAGATGATCCGTGGGTCGAGCGCCTTCTCCCAATCCAGCCGGTTGGTGAGCATGACCAGGATGATCCGGCAGCCCACCTTTGGTGGGAGCGTCTTGGCAAGAAATGTCAGGAATTCATCCACGGTTGGCCGAAGATTGTCGATCTCATCGATCAGGAGACACAAATACCCCTTCTTGCGCTCCAGAGCCTTCACTATCCGCTCCTGCATGTACTCAATGGGGACGCCTTTTCTGTAGCGGCGCACGGTGTCATCGAACGCCATGGCCAGGGCATTGAGAGCCGCGAAGAATGTCTTGGGGGACGAAAGGTCGATGTACTCAAAATCGAACCGAATCCCCTTGCCCTTGCAAACCCTGGCGAACCTGGAAAGCACGTGAAAAAGCGTCACGGTCTTGCCGGACCCGGTCGGCCCGTAGATCAACGCAGACGGAGGAAACCTGTTGTCCAGGACCGGCGAGAGATGGGAGATGATCCGGGAAAGCTGCTTCTTCCGAATCTTGAGATTGAAAATCTCCGAAAGAACCTGAAGCCGCTCCGCATTGGTCAGCTTCTCGTCATCCAAATACTGAGGATTGACGATGATGGAGTTCTTCTTCCGCTGCGAGTGAATATTTTCAATCAGGTCAATAGTGCTGTCAAAGCCATAAAGATCACGTTTCAGATGAAATTTTTCTTCCATATGAAACGAACTGAAGGAACTAGTATTTATATTTTTCGTTTTCTGAAAGAGTAAATGTCCTGTGGAAATTTAATTTAATTTATACATTCCTATTATTATATTTCTATATTGAAAATATATAATACAATACAAACCAATAATTAATGCTTTCCACGCGACATGTCCACTCACAGCTTTAAATTTACTTATCAGGCTCAGTTTGTAAATCAAGTTGTATAGTCCTCTGGTAAAGCTCCATCCCAGGAAGGTCATCGTAGCGTTTGTTAAGCTTTTTGCGAAGATTGAAAAGACGACGTTCAGCAGTATCGACAAGCTGCCCGAAGGTAGTAATCTGAGCAGTGCCAACAGTGACTTTATTTTCGTTTTCAACACGCTGAGTTGGCTGCACCTTTCCACTGAATTCGTCTCCAACGACAAAGGCATGGACATAGGGGTTGCCAACGATACTTCCACAGCCAACGAAATCTTCTATGTACCCAATAGCTTGATTTCTTTCGTCCCGTGAAATTTTTGAACCGCCTCGCTTGAGTTCAATGAGGAGTATCCTCTCAAGGGCCAAAAGTTGTGTCTCAGAGTCAAACTTGTCAATTGACGTTGCTGAAACTGTTGAATTCGGAAGAACAACAATATCTGGACGCTTTTTATGATTCTCAAATACTTTAGCATCCGGTGAAATCTTAAATATTTTCTTCACAGCCGTTTGCAATTGTTTGTTTGATGTATATTCAGGTGAATCAAATTCAGGTCCAAATAACCATCGTGATTCTGTCACAAGAGGGTGTAGCACTTTCAATTCATCTACTTGCGAATCAGACGACAACTTTTTAATTGCTTCAATAATTGAGATTCTTCTCTCGATCTCGTCAAGAACAGAGAGGGCATCTTTTACGGTCCATTGACTCAACAGGCAATTGAGCCCATCTATGTCATCATCATTTAACTGTGATAATTTCTGAATCAATTCCTTTCCGCTTCTTGTTTTTTCAAGCTTGATAACCGTTTCAATTGCAAGAGATATGGATTCAGGCTTCGCCGTGGGGTGCTCGTACGTAATCACTTCGATGGCTTCGTTTACTTCATATCTTCCTTTGACTGACAGCCCTTGAACATCTTTGCTGAAATCTTGTTTCAATTTTTGTCGTGTGTCTTCGATATTCTCTGTAGCAATTTTCCTTTGCATGTCCAGAACATACTTCGAAACCTGGGCGTACACTTTGTCGATAACACTATCGCGTTTAAAGCCTGTCCAGTCCTCCAGGACATAATCGGCAAGGTCATTCGTCTTCACGACAACAGTATATCGTCTTGCAAAGGCTATTCTTCCGTCGATGACTGCATCTTTCCCAAGTATCCATGATGGCTCACCAACAAGTTTCCTTCCCTGCCAAAAAGCTATCCCTTGGTATAGAGTTGATCGAGCGGCCTTTTGAGAGTCAACGAATAGAAATTTTAGCTTTATGCCATCGAATTCAACCTCGGAGGAGTCAATAAGTCCTTGGTGATCTTCTAAGGGAACTGTTCTGCCATTGATTTTGATTTGAAATGAAGGGTCATGAAGGAAGCGCGCTGAAATAACCTCAAGAATCCTGTCCGGATCAGGGAGGTGTCTGGCCACTACAACAGTCAATGTTGTTCCGTTCCCTTTTCCCTTTGTGACTTTTTCGTCCTTGAGGACAAACGGCTGGTCTTCACTTTGCGTTGACACCAAGAATGTCGATGCTTCCCCTTCACAGCGTGTATATACAGTGTACTCGTCGTTGAAACAGAGAAGGCCATGCCTTCCGACTCCGTTTCGTCCATAAGCCAGCCTTTTACCCTCTCGCCCAGGAGGGAAATCAACTTTGGGCCCCTGATTTCTGAGGCGGCTATACCCCAGTTTCATCCACCGGTTATGAAATTGGTTTGGCGTAAGCCCGGTCCCGTCGTCGGAGATGATCAACTCCTCGCCCCGCTCGTCTGGAATCGTAATGTCAACAACGGCTGCACCGGCATCCCATGCGTTGGCTACCAGCTCGGTCAGAGCCACGTCCGGGGATGTGGCAAGTGAGCCCAACGTTCGAATCAGGTAACCCTCTTCAAACAGTGACCCTTGAACATAGTTACTTTTATTCATCACACACCACGATACTATTTTTGGAAGGCTATCTCCGAAAACCGTTCAAAGCTATTTGCCAAGGTAAATTCCACGCTATTACCCATAGCTTCAAAGTGGGCCTTGCCGCATTTGATCTTGGCCTGTTCCGCAGTACGTAGTGCTCCGGCCAAGGGCGTTCCCTTGGTTTCGACCACAAAGTAAAGGCGATTCTGGCCTTCAACTTCGACAAGAACAGCCCAGTCAGGGTTGTAAGTGCCAAGAGGAGTGTCGATTTTGAACCAGCCGGGAAGCTTGGCGTAGACCTTGATATCGTCGCTGCTCTCGAATTGCTTGGCGAACTCTGCTTCAACCGTCGAGTCGTAGACCACGTGATCGTAGACAGACTTCGAGCTTTCCAGCATGTTCTTGTGCAAGTATCCGTAGAGTTCCTCTTGTTCAAAAAGCTCCTGAGCGTAGAAGTGAGAATCGCCGAGCTTCTGGTACTTGATCCCATCGACGATGAAGAGCTGCATCTGTTGCTTGATGATCGCTGCCACCTGCTCAATGAATTTTTGAGGGTTGTTCTTGAACTTGGGCAGGGAGCCGCTCCGCTTCAGTATCGCCACGAGGGTCTTGCGGGTGAGATTTGTCTCGTTCTGGAGATATGTCAGCAGGTCTGGCAGTTCGAAGTCCTGGGCTTCGTATACGTGGGTACTCTGCGTGGGGTCGGACATCGCAACGCCGCCTCGTGTGATATCAGCCTGGCTTTTGCGATAGACAAACCGCGCTTTGCCTACAATGAGACCGCTGCCGATTTCCTCTGCGCATTTTTCAATGAGCTTTTCAGGATCGAAATCTACACGGAACGTCGTCTTGTATTTGACTCTATCCCATAAGGTCTTGAACTCCTCGCTTTCGAGGACAGCTCGCTTCACTGATATCTTTGCGCGTTTATCGGCGTCGTTGACATTCAGCTTGCCTGCTACCTTTTTCAACACATTGACGATCTGCGGCTTCTGTTGGGAGTAGGTCTCCGGAAGGTCGACTGTCTTGTTCTTGAGCGCTATGCGCAAGGAATCCTGCACCTTGCCCTTGCCGTCGACATAGCCGAGCCCCATGAGGTGATTGAAAAGTTCGGCGGATGCCTCTGTCCCCAAATGGCTCGTGGTCCCATCGTCCCCAAGGACCTGGACATTGGCGAAGAGGTGCTTCTCAACAACACCGAACTTGATCCCCTCGTCCTTCTCGATTTCCTTCTGGAGCTGGGAGGCGAAGTCTTCATAGGACTCGTTGGCCATGACCGTCAGTCTGTTCACCTCAAAACCGTGGACGCGCTCCCCGTCCTGATTGACTGCAATACGAAGCCCTCGGCCTATCTCCTGACGCTTCTTCATCGTCGATGAGGTTTCGTTCAGAGTGCAGATTTGAAAAACATTGGGATTGTCCCAACCCTCCTTGAGCGCGGAGTGTGAGAAGATGAACTTGAGCTTGGATTCGAAGCTGAGAAGCTTTTCCTTGTCCCGCATGATGAGCTGATAGGCGCTTTCATCCGCGATGGTCTTGCCTTCGCCGCTCGATTCCTTGAAGCGATCCGCCCCGGTGGAATCCTTTTTCTTGTCGATGGCGAAATAACCGTTGTGAACGCCTTCTGCCGCTGTTTCCAGGTCCACGCCTTCGAACAGGGTGTTGTACTTGGGCTTGCGGATGGCCTTCCTGTATTCCTCCTCGAACATGACGGCATACTTGCCTTTTACCGGATTCCCGTCTTCGTCATAATCCCGGTAGTTGGCCACGCGGTCGATGAAGAACAGGCTCAGCACCTTGATGCCCATGGGGCGAAGGCGCAGCTCCTTGTTCAGATGCTCCTCGATGGTCTTCTGGATTTGCAGACGCTTGTATTGATCCTGATCTACCTCGCCTATGGCCTGGCCAAGGCGGACAATTTCATCCTGGCTGGTGAAATCGATATATTCGTTGCCTTGCTCGCAGTAGATGTCGCTGATGATATATCCGTCGTACACGTCGCGCCCGCCTGAAAGGTCGAGGAGATCGTCGCCGCTCCGGACGGTCTTGCTCATGTGCTTGACATCACCTTTACGCTGGCGAACATCGAGTTCGATCCTGGCAGTGATGGGGCTCTTCTTGTTATCGACGCTCAACAGTTTGATGTAGGCCCGGTTGTGCCCGTCCTGGACCTTAATCCCGGCGACCTCGATCTGCTTGACCAGCTTTTGCTCGTAGGCGTCCACGGAATCCAGCTTGTAGAGCATGTGGTGCTTGTCCAAGTGGGTCGCGGAGTAGCGGAGCGTGCAAAGTGGATTGAGCGAGGCTATGGCCTGTTTGCTCTTGGGGGTAGTGTCCACGCTCTGCGGCTCGTCAATGATGACGATGGGATGGGTTGCCTGAATGAATTCGATAGGCCTTGAACCGGTCATCCGGTCATGCGGTCGGTGAATAATGTTCGCCTTGTCTTCCTTGGTCGGGTCGGTGAAGCTTTTCCGGAAGGCATCGATGTTGATGACCATAATCTGAATGACGTCGGTGGTAGCAAAATTGCGGACTTGGCCAAGCTTCTGCGAATCGTAGACAAAGTAGTCAAACGGGACGTTGTCGTAGAGCGCCCGGAAGTGGTCCTCCATCATCTGGAGCGACTTGTACACGCCTTCCTTGATGGCCACGGACGGGACGACGATGATGAACTTGGTCAACCCGTAAAGCAGGTTCAATTCAAAAATGCTACGGAGATAAACGTAGGTTTTACCAGTTCCTGTTTCCATCTCCACCGTGAAATTCATATCCTTTAGGTCTTGAGAAGGAGCCAGATAGTTGCGGTGCTGGATAGAGTTAAGGTTTGTGAGTATTTCGTCATCTAGCAACTTTAAGCGATTCCCAATACCAAGGTCGGGCTCGCTAAAGAGCATGTGCTGGTCACTCTTAATTTTAGAAACACTAAAAGTTACTCTGCAGATTTCTTGACCTTTAAAAAGGTCTACCGTTGACCTTATCGCATCAGCTTGATGTGAAATGTTTTGTTCAAATACGATCTTCAAAACAATCCCTCACTGTTGTTCACGAATCTCGGCAAGACGTTTTTTCAAGATCGAAATTTTTTCATTTATTTTTACTTGTTCTGCAAAATTTGACAGTTTGCGAGCAATATTTGTATATCGATTAATGTCATTTTCAATTTTACCTATTAGCAATTTGTTCATTCGACTCTTTTCTTTCTTTGCTAAAAAACAAAGAGATTCTCTGAACTCATTTGGTATTGTCGTGGTGCCATTGTCTATCCTTTTTAGTAGTCCTGCAGCAGCTCTTGAACTTAATTTTACGCCTCTATAATGTAAAAAATTCATCAGTGAGGGCATCTTTTCTGCTTTGGGCCAAGGTGATGCCTCGGCTTGGTACCTGTTACCGTCAAGCCCGTAAGCAGCATTAGGCCATTTTGAACCAGGTCGCAAAGCACGATCATATCTTGTGTCATACGCCAAAGGAGTCCTAAGTCTTTCTCCAACCCACTTCCCGAGTGGCACGCTGACTGAGTTGCCAACTAGCTTCCATCGTTCTGTCGCTTTGCCAACTGTTTCTGCGGGTTGAGTCCAATTGATTTGAAATCCTTGAAGGCGTTCCATATCTCTAATGTCAAGCTTGAATATCTCCCCACTGATTGAACTCCAAACGGCTGGCGAGGACGGAATGCCGAGTCCTGACCCAATTTTAATTGGCGGTACGCACTCAGGTGACCAACCGATACCTCGATTTCCTTCAGTCCAATAGAAGCCAAAAGAAGGTTCATCTGGCATTTGTGCTATATTTAATTCGTGAGCATCATCAACCAATAACACGTCCCAAGGGTTTTCAGTATATGAAGCTAAAAGGATCACTCGGTTACGTCGATGGGGCAAACCAAAAGCACGTGTATCGACAACCCGGTAGGCCCATTTCAGTCCACGACTTTCTAGCTCTTCAACTAGGAATCGCATCCCTTCACCATCATCAAGCTTCAGCATAAAAGGAACATTCTCAAGAAGAATATATTTTAGGTTTTTTGATCCGTCGATTAGTCGAAATACGTGTCTAACAAGGCTCGATCTGGGGCCCTGGATACCTTGCCTCCGTCCTGCAATACTAAGATCTTGGCATGGAAATCCAGCAGCAACTAATTCTACTTGAGGTATGCTGTCAACGGATGCGATGTCTCCTGCGATTTTCACACCTGGAAGTGATGCCTTAGGACAGCCTGTGCAATAGGTTCAATCTCGCAAAGCATAGTGGTGATATGGCCCGCTTGATGCAAACCTTCTTCCACGCCGCCTATCCCAGCAAAAAGCCCACAAATAGTCAAAGGAGGCCTTGGCTGATCATCAACAGGAGTAAATTGTTTTTTTTCTAGCAATGGCAATTGAAACTGCACTACACACTCCTGACATCGTATATTCCATTTACAGCAAGTGTTTGCATCACATTTGTCTTGATGACGTCATCAATGAATGCAGCGTCCCTAAAAATGACACGCATAATAGCTGGGTGTAGTTTATCTCGAAGATCGACAATGCCTTGAACTAGTCCCGGCGTTACGGGGGATTCAAGGCAGACAATCAGAGCACCCATCCCGACAGAGAACACTTTCTTCTTTTCTATTATATGCTCATCAATAGTCATGTTTAGCAACAGACCATACTTAAGTAGTATTTCAAAAAGAATGTCATAGTTGCTTCGACCAGTTTTGACGGGGTCTTCAATGTCGGTTAGAGAATCTATTAAGTTTAGAGAAGACGTCTCCCATTTTTTTATATTGCTGCTGTCTAGCCTGAAGTAGCGAAATCCAAAATCTACCTCATCTTCATTTAGAACGGCTAAATGTTTAGCAGATCGCCGTATTCGTTCGCAGGCAAGACTAGTGGCTGTTGGTGTTGCCCCCATTTGTTTGCATAATTTGTAGGCATTACTTCCTGAAACTGTAGATTTGTCGAATCGTTCAGGAAGTTGAATGCAAATAAATTTCCGGTTCGAGTTCTCTTGAACGTTGCTCAGAAAGATTGCGTGAGCTGTGGTTGCGCTTCCAGCGAACATATCCAATACAATGTCATCTGAAGAAGTTAAATAATTAATTATTCTAGAAAGGTACTCAGGGTCTTGGGGGTTGTCATACACCTTTTTGCCGTCAAATAACTTCGCAAAGTTTTGCACTGTCTTTTGTGCATAACAAAATGAAACAGTCCGCATAACTTGATCTTCTGCTTCAAACAGATTTCTCCGCCTTGATGGCACAGTGGTTTCGTCAGGGCCAAACATAATATAACCGGCGTCTATTTCCTGTTTCATGCGTTCATATGTGGGAAAAACCCACCCTCGGCTTGGGACTTTGCAAGGCTTTTTAGTTCTGGGGTGTAGAACGTCGTATTGTGGTCCGCCTCCTCCTGGCCAACTGATATCACCATCCGTCCTATAGGGCCCATTCTCATCAACTTTTGTAAAACGCATTAGGGGTTTTCTTGGATCTTCAGGAGAAAAGGTTTTATAATGGTTTAGGATTTCCTCCCTCACTTTTCCCCAGTCTTTGTTATGTTTTTTACTCATGCTCTGAAAAATTTCTTTTATCTCATCAACGCCTTCTTTTTGTGTACGAAGCTTTACTCCTTTTTCAAAAAGCTCAGATTTGTCTCGTGCATATATAACAATATATTCGTGTCCAACAGAAAAAAACTTTGCATCATTCTTTCTATTCTTATCTACAACAAGCGTTGCGAGATGGTTTTCTTCTCCAAAAATCTCATCAAGCATTCTTCTCGAGTTGTGCACCTCACTGTCATCAATACAAAATACACAAAACCCATCATCTTTAATAACATTTCTTGCTAACAGTAATCGAGGGTACATCATTGATAGCCACCGAGAATGAAAATTAGCAGCAGACTCACTATTCGATGGAATTGAAATCGGTTCATCCCCGCTAAGCCCAGAATATGCGAGGTATGTGTCTAGATTGTCAGGGTATGGTCCGGGATAGACCATATCACCACCCTTGTTGAATGGGGGGGCGATGTACACCATCTTAATCTTACGGTGATATGACTTTTGAAGTAGCTTTAATACTTCTAGACAGTCGCCTTCAATGAAGATGTTGTCTGTATGCGCCCAGTGTTCTGACAAGTTTGGACAAGGCCTCAACGTCCCAGTAGAAGTGTTTTGGGCTGCCTGCCGTGCTGCAACTTTACCTCGCCAAGTGAAAGTGTAGCGTTCCTCGCGCTCCTCGACGTACTCGCCCAGGACTTCTTTCAGGGCCGCAAAATCAACCGAGCCCTCGGTGGTGATTTCCGGGAACAGCGTTTTCAATTTGGCAATGTTGTCGGCCACTATGTCCATGGTCTTGCCGTCGGTATTCGGATCAAGCTTTTGCATGTCTACTCATCCTGTGCATCAGAGGGTGGCGGCGAGCTGTCGCAACCGCCTCTCCGTATTTTTGATCTTGGTGTTCAGCTCCACCTGGCGGTTGAACTGGGGTTCCTTATTGAGGGCGGCCCTCAAGTCGGCAATCTGCGTTTCCAATTGGTGGCAGGCCGCCAATCGCTCTCTGCGCTCCGCAGGATCAACGGCTTTGGACGCCACCTGAAACGCGCCGGAAAGCAAGGCGCAGTCATACGCGATAAAACGATCTACCCATGCCGAATAGAACGCCAAAAAGTTCGTATGAGGTAACCCGCCGAGCGCCAGGCTGTCCAGAAAGGCCCGGTCGATTTCAGACGGGGAATCCAGGCTGATCCATGGCGTGTTGAAGCATTCCTCGGCGACAATGGCCCCTTTCTCGGCCTGGCTGAACCGCTTGGGAGCCACGCTCAGGCAGCATTCATCCTCGAAGGAAAAAGCAATGAACAGCGGATAGGGGATGGCGCGATGGATGACTTCCGCCAGCCGGGAGCTCGACCGGCGGGAGCGCATGGCCACTTCCAGCACCGCCACTTCAAGATATTCCCGCTCCGTGTCCTCATACACCTTGATGGGGATCGTCGAGGGCTTGAGCGTGTATTGCCAGGTCACATCCTCCACGTCCTTTTGGAGCGATTTCTTGTCGACTGCGGTGAGCGGGGCGTTCTCGACAAAGAGTTTTTTGAAGACCCGCTTTCCGAGCAGGCTGGCCTCGGGAAACCCCATCCAGGCAAAGAGCTGGAGCGTCATGCCGCCTGCCCGCTGTCGAGGATAATCAGGTAGCCGACCACTTCAAAATCGTCGATGCCCTGGAAGGTATCCCTGGATATGGCCGTTCCCCCGCGAGAGAACAGGCTTGCCGTCCCGTGCTCTTCCGCCTTGCCGGTTATGTTTGCCACGGCCTTGCCGAGAAGGGCCTGGTATACGGACATATCCTTGCCTTGGCGTGTCAATCGGTTGAAGGTTTCCATTGCCTCAGCGTCAACGTCTTTGGTCTTGCCAGCGGCTTTTCGCAACAGGTCCAGGACCTTCTTGGCCTGGGTGTAGTTCAACGCCACCTCGCCGGAATCCGTGACATGGACCATGTAGTGGGGGGCCAGGGCATAGGTCTTGTCCGTCACCACCTTGGGGTTCTCGCTTCGTAAACAAAAGATGACGCCCGGCTGCAAATCTTCATCCGACCAGGCCACAGCAAAGGCTCCGATGGATTTGCGTTCGAGCACTTCGGCGTACTCCTTGAGATAGCCCGCCAGGTCCATACGGAAGTCGTTGAGCGTCAGGTCGGTGATAGAAATATTCTCGCCCAGGTCCTCGATGTCCACGACTTCATTCTGGAGTCGCTCAAGCTGCTTACGGCGGTACTCCAGGTCGTTCATTTCATCGCCCGCGTTCTGCTCGATAAGGTTTTCCTCACCCGTGGCGGAAATATCCAAAAGGATCATGCGGCCCGATACCCGCGCCTCCAGATTGATGTACTCGTCCAGCTCCAAATTCGGCCAGAAATTGACAAGCTGGATGACGGCGTTCTTTGATCCGAGGCGGTCCACACGCCCAAACCGTTGGATAATGCGAACCGGATTCCAGTGAATATCGTAGTTCACCAGGTAGTCGCAGTCCTGAAGGTTCTGGCCCTCGGAAATACAGTCCGTGGCAATGAGGATGTCGATTTCATCCGAGAGTGACTCGTCCACCTTGTTGCGCTCTTTTGAAACAGGAGAAAATGATGTGAGGATGGACGGCAAATCTTTGCGAATACCGGAAAGCGTTGTCTTGTTGCCGCCGGTTCCCCCGGTCACCAGGGCCGAATGAACGCCGTGTCTGTTCATGGCCCAGTCCGCCAGGTTGGCATAGAGATAGCTGGCGGTGTCGGCAAAGGCCGTGAAGATGATGATCTTCAGGTTGCCTGGATTGATGGGCGCGGTGATTTTCTCCGAAATGGCCTTTTGTAGCTCCAGGAGCTTGGCGTCAGAATCCGGCTCCACTTGCACGGTGTCCTGAAGGAGCTGCTTCAGAAGCTCTTCGTCTTCTTCCAGCTCCTGTTTCCAGCGGATTCGGTCAACGTCCTGAATGAGCACTTTGACTTTGTTGCCAATGAGGTGTTCGTCGAACTCCAGGGAATCGACTTCAATGTCTTCGATGGAAATCTCCTCAATTCCAGCGGGGTCATGGCTGTCGATTCGGCGAATGATCTCCTGCACATGATGCAGCAACTTCGCCAGGGTCAGCCCAAAGGAGTTGATGGAACTCTCCATGCGTTTGAACAGGTTCACGCGCATCAAGTGAATGAGGCTGGCTTCACGGTCGATCTGCTTGAACACCGATCCGCCGGAGAGCTGCATGTCGTACTTGCGGCTGTATTCCTCCCGCTTCTCAGGCAGGACATACTTCAACGGGGAGTACGCGCTGAGGTTGAGCCTGCGGATGCTCCGATTGACCTCCCGGAGCTGAGGAAACCGGCCAGCAGTGTCAATATCGGCGTAGATATTGATCGGTTTGGCGCGTTCAGGAAACTGGCCGATTTCCGACACGTCATAGTATTTCTCAATGTGCTTGCGTGACCTGGCAATGGTCAGCAGGTCCAAGAGTCTGAAGTAGTCAAAATTCAAAGCTTCCAGGAGAGCTTCAGTTGTGCGCTCCGATTCGTCCAGCCGCAGCCACTGATTAAAACGGCTTTGAGCCTGTCGCAGCGATTCCTCGATGTTGGCGATGCCATGCTCACTCAAGGCCGTGTCGTTGCCTTCCGTGATGAAGGCGACCTGGTTCTTGAGATCGGTCATGCGGTTGTTGACCGGCGTGGCGGAGAGCATCAGCACCTTGGTCTTCACCCCGGACCTGATGATTTCGCTCATGAGGCGGGAATAGCGAGTGACGCTCCCTTTCTTGGGCGGGTTATTGCGGAAATTGTGCGACTCGTCGATGACAACGAGGTCATAGTTGCCCCAGTTCAGGGTGGCGAGGTTGATTTCGCCTGAATACCCCTGAATGCGGGATAAATCCGTGTGGTTCAGCACGTCATAGTTGAAGCGGTCGGCGGCCAGGATGTTCCGCTTGTCGTTGACCGTATAGAGCGTCCAGTTCTCTCGAAGCTTTTTGGGACACAGCACCAGTACGCGGTCATTCCGCAACTCATAATACTTTATGATTGCCAGGGCTTCGAAGGTTTTTCCCAGGCCAACGCTGTCGGCAATGATGCAGCCGTTGTGCTTCTCGATCTTGTCGATCGCGCCCAACACTCCATCGCGCTGGAATTTGTAAAGCATATTCCAGACAGAGGTATCCTTGATACCTGTTCTGGTCTTGATGATGTTCTCTTCATCAAGCTCCTCAAGGAACTCATTGAAAATATTGTAAAGGATAAAGAAGTAGATGAGTCCCGGTGAGTTTTCAGCATACAGGGATTCCAAATCCGCCAAAAACTGCTCTTTGACATCGGCGATAGCATCAGGATCGTTCCATATCGAATTGAACCATTCCAGCAGGCTCTGCGTTTCATCTTTTGAAGTAACAAGGGTATTGATGGCATAGCCGGAACACGGATTGAATCCCAAGCCATCCGTAGTAAATGGGGAACTGCCGTGAATGGCTATAGAGTTGCCATCTTCATTTTGGACATGAAAAAAATTATGGCCAATCGGAGCCTTTAAGGACCTTACTCCAGCCTTCCTTTTGGCCCAACTGGCGCACTCCCGTGCCACACTGGCCATGTTGAGTTGATTTCTAAAGCGTTTGTCATTAGGCCCGCCGATTATCCCGATATTTTTCGGCGGTACGTTTGGAAGAAGGAGTCGAAGCGAGTCAACTTTGTTCAAAGCATCTTTCAATTCAGAGAAACAATAAATAGAAAACAACCCGGAAAGAACCGAAAGGGTTGCTTTTTTATCAATAGATTTAGCAAGTTCGTCGCCTACTCGCCCATTTGCTTTGTTGTCGATCAGCATAAGGATTCTTGCTTGTTACATAGAGCATAGTTTGCCATGGGTGCTTCTCACGATAACAGTTTTCATTTATTGCGTATTGCCGTCCAGCCGTCAAACCCTGAAGAACAGCTCGTCCCAATTGTGACGATAGCACCCATGGTGCGGGCGTTATCTCACATTTCTATAAGGAAATCTAATGGGAAATCGTCAATTCAGCCGCTACAAAACGACCAAGCTCATCTGTCCCCGTGAACACCAGCCGTCCCTCCATCTCGATGCCGAGGGCATAATCGATGAAGGTTTCTTCAAACACGGGAATCGGAAAACCAAATTCAATGGAGCTGCCTTGCACGACCACCTGATCTATCATGATCTCGTTTTCGGCCCTGGTTTCTGACGGCACGTGCATCACGTAGTAGGAAATGGTGTCCGCGAAGCGGTAATTCTTTGTCACGCTGATCTTGATCCTGTCGATGGTAGTGCGGACGCCGTTGAGTTCTCCAAGGCGCACGGTGGCGATTCCTTCCTCAACGGAAACCAGTCGCGCCACCAGCTTGGCACCTTTAGAGAGCCGGGTCATCTCCGCGATTCTTGAATCAGGGAAACGGACCAGGATGAAATAGATGAATCGCCCCTGTCCGTCTTGCGTGTGTGCCTGGTTGGCGATTCGGTTCTCCACGCCGAAGACAGTGCCGGTGGAGTTTCCCTGTACGTGGCCGTGGACCTGGTAACGAGGGCTTTGCGGACTGCCCGAGACGTTGAATGTCTCTGTCGCGGAAAATTGCCCGTTCATGGCTCCGAGAATCTGCCTTTTTACATCCAGAAGGGCAGCGGACCTTGCTTCATCCAATAAAGCACACGGAGGGGAGATGCCCAGGAAATGCCCGACCGGGATCGACCGGGCAAATCCAGGGACATCCAGGCCAATTGCCGGGACAGGAAATAAGGCCACGGCAACGAGCAGAGTGATCAGGCGAATCATGAGATTCCCTCGCGCAGCCTCTCAAGCAGGTCCTCGGCATGTCGTTGAGCCTCAACCTCACCCGCGTCGGCGAACCGATCTCGGAGTTGACGCAGCACGTCCGCCTTGGCCCTGAGATAGTCCCCCTGTGCGATTTCAAGCTTGACGAACACGTTGTATCGCTCCGTCATCGCTACAGGTGAAAATTCCTCTTCATAGTAAAGGTCGGCCTGGCGCACTCCCTGGACATGGATGCTGTCCACGATCGATGCGTAGCCGTCCGAAACAAAACGATCCACTCCACCGCCCGAGGAAAGCGGGTTGTTCGAGCCTCTGACATGGCTCGTAAACTCCGCCCGGACGAATTGGGACAGGCTTTGCGCGAGGGCCTTCATCGCCTCGGCGTTGGCGCAGCGAATTGTAAGCGGGTAATCCGCTCCCCCGATGAAGGACCCGACGAAGTACAGCTTACCTTCGTCTTCAAAGAATTGCTGTACCACCCACTCCGGCCTGTTGTGCGTCAGCGACGTCCTGACTGTTATGGGCTTATGTGACTCATAGATCGATTGTACCTCCTGCACTTGCTTGGAAGCGCATCCTGAAGTCAATGTTGCGATTAAACACAAAGCCAGAATTAAAAAAGCCGCCAGATGAACTGACGGCTTTTCATGCCTCTGCCGAATGCAGATTGGATTTTGTAGCGACATTGAGCCACCTCCTTTAGCAGAAGAATAGCTATTACACGGCGTAGCGTCAACAAAAAACTATTGTAATTTCAGTATATTGCGTTTAGTTTAAACTAAGAAAAATCTGAATCAAACTGTTTTGCATATTCAAGTTGGCTTTTCATCTCATACATGTCATGTTTTATCGAAAAGAGTACAATAGAATTCTCACATCTACCATAAATTCCCTTGAACTGTGTGTTCTTGTCTCGCAGATACGATTCCGCCATTTTAGCCAGTAGTTCCTTGTTGTCGCGATAGCACCTGGAAAAAAACAAATCCCACTGATCCTTTCTCAAAGAATATATGAAGTACTCAATCAGGTCTCTGCACATGACGACGCCTTTTTCATCTGGCTGTCGATCAAGCACATCGAACACAATATCCTCAAATGGAACGTCATCATTATGAACCAGGGATTCATCATAGGGCACAGCCACAAGATTATAGTCTGGGAAGGCCAACACCTCCAGCTTGCCGCCCAGGTTCCCAACCATGCTTGCCTCCCCATGTCCGAGAATATGGCCTGTTAGCACAAGATCGTCTCTGAGTTCGACTCCTAGTAGTTCGGCGAGGAGCGTAACTGCGATGGCGGCTCCGCCAGAAAGTCCATCGACAACAAAATTGACCCCTCTCTGCCGGGGGGCAATGAGCTTGAAATCCAAGCCCACCTTCAGGGGAGACAACACCTTGTTCTTGCTCGACAAGAGATTCCTGACGGCAACAAGAGACTGCCTGCTGGATACGTCCAAATCCCCCAGTCCCAAGCCTGAGGATGTCTTGAAGGAAAGCGAATCTTTCTCAAGCCCATTCTGGGACTCAATGGCACTCGACACGTCAATGACGCACAGTGTCTCCTCTCCAGTTTTATCGGTGGCGATAGCGGTGAATTTCATTCTCGTATCTTGCTACTCAGGAATCAGCTTCAGCATCTTTTCGGCAATAGCGATCCGATAGACTTGGCAGCTGATCGAGACTTGTCCAATGATTGTCCCGTCTTCTTTCCGTCGGTAAATATCATGCTCCGGCGTATCGGCGGCAGCACCAAGAATTCTTTCTTGAATTTCTGAACCGTCCTTCAGGACAATCTTCAGGTCAATTTCTGAACCCAGTCTGCCAGATGGGAACTGGATCACATTGTCTTGAATGGAAAATGCAACCTTGTTTCCATTAATAAAAATCGCACCAATCATGCCAATAGTCTTTTTTGCATAGTATTCCAAAAACTCAGCACGATGCTCTTTAGCAAATGTGTATGCTGCTCTAGTAGCAGAAAACTTTTCAAAGCATGAATCACATTGTGACAGATGAGCTTCGATGCCTTCTAAGTCGTCTACCAAGTCAACTTGCTCCTCAGCGAGATTTTGCAAATCAGACAAATACTTATCACAGTTCATAGAGGCCTCCTACATGCGGAGTTAGTCTTCAGAGTTATTCTTTTTGGGCTCTTTTACTTTGCGAACAAACTCCTGCAACTCTAGCAATGTTGGCGTGCTTCCTGACCTTCGCTTAAATTCATCTTCTTTTTTGTTCTCTTCGTGATAGGACTTTAGTGCAGCCATGAATTTTTCAGTTGTTTCGATCATAACTTTGTCAAATTGCCTGGGCTGACTCGCAAATACTCGATACTTTTTTTCCTACTTCCCATCTTGAAATATCTAATAAAAAAGTATTCCCTTTGAATGTCATCAAATTTAGCCCTTGCTACAATATCACAAACACCATTGAAGCCAATTACTTCTATGGAGTTAGATATTTTTGCATGGTCTGCCTTCAACTCAGTATACTTCTTTGGTAAAGCATCTGCTTTTGGGTTTAGAGAGTCAGCTGCGAACCTCTTGTCTTTCAAGTATTTTGAATAAAACGAGATCGATCCTCGTTTGATACAATTATTAATTACTCGCCCATCTACTAGTTTGTAGTCAAACGTATCCCAATCTTTCTTTCCATTCTTAACGTAATCAACAATTCTTAAAAAAGCGTTTTGCTTGTAGTCATCTAGGAATTGATAGTAGTACATTGAGTATTTTCCTAAAATACTTCTACAAATCCCTTCAACTGTGCCGGAATAGTAAAGCACAATAGTATTAGTAGAGCTCTGATCACAGGCGT